>DASYPQ010000022.1:0-538546 GCA_036006425.1 Planctomycetota bacterium | reverse complement strand
TGCCAAATCGTTGAGAACTTGCTCTGGCTCCGTACTACCGCGCGAACAAGAGCCACTTCCCGGACGACGCCACGCGCTTGCAGTGGAGGCCGAGATACTCGGGCAGTCCCCCGGGCGCTCCCTGCACGAGGAAGTACTGGTAGTCCGCCGCGTGCTGCTCCCACGTGAACTCGTCGGGGCGGCCGACCGGAGGCGCGGGTCGTTCCTCCCCGGGCTTCGGTCGCACTGGATCGATCGGTGATCCGAACAGGTACGGGTTGAACCCGCCGCCGCCGCCGACCAGGTGGACGTAGTTGTATTCCTGCACGTGCGGAGCGAACCAGAACTTGTCGAGCTCCGGCGATCCCGGGTCGAAGACGAGCGGGAGGACACGGGAGTGCGGCGCGATCGCCCGCGCGACGGGCAGCAGCTCCGCGGACTCCGCCGAGATGCGCGCCTGCTTCGCGATCGAGTCGACTTGGGCCAGGACGACGAGGCCGACGAATGCGAACGCGAGCGGCCGCGGGAAGCGGATCTGCGCCGCGCAGAGCGCGACGAGGAAGTACGCGAGTGCCGCGAAGCGCACGTTGATGTACGAGAACTCCCCGATCTGGAACGGGAGCACGAACATCGCGACGACCGTGAAGACGAGGAGCAGGACGTGCGCCCACGGGAGCGCCCAGATGCTCCGCGTCCGCCAGGCGATCGCGCCGGCGGCCGCCGCGATCGCCAGCACGCCGCCCCAGAGGAGCAGCGCCTCCCGATTCGCGTTCTGCAGCGGCTGCATGCCGTCGAACATCAGCGCGAAGAATCCGAGCGTGACCGCGGGCGGCATCCACGTATTGCCGGGCTGCGCCCCGGGGTTCGACGGCGTCGTCCCCATCCCTCCGAGTCGCAGCGCGGCGAGCAGGACGACGGCGATGCCCGCCGCGACGGCAATGCGCGCCCACGGTCTACCCGAGGGACGCCGCCCGACGATGCCGACGAAGATCGCCATCGCGACGAACACGGCGAAGCTCAAGGGGTGCGTGACGACGAGCACGATCTGCCACAGGACGTGCCGCGCGACGGGCCAGGGAGAGAGCGGCGCGCCGAGGAACGTCTCGAAGTCGAGCAGCGCGAGCAGCAGGATCGGCAGCGACAAGAGGTAGTTGACGTTCCCGTAGAAGTACTGCTGGTTGAACGCGAACGGAAAGAGGAGCAGCGCACCCCACGGCACGAACGTCGACTCCGCGCGACGGCCGAGGCGCAGCGCCAGCGCCGCCACGAGCAGCGGATACAGCGACAGCGAGAGCTTGCCCGCGATCTCGATCGGAACGAGCTTCGCGAAAGCCAAGGTCGTCAGGTAGAAGGTCGCGTAGACCGGGTGGAAGCGGAACTCGTAGTACCGGTCGTAGTCCGACGCCGGATCGCCGTGGAGCCGCAGCACTTCCGAGTAGAAGAGCTGACCCGCGTAGTCCTGCATCGGCGGGAAGCGCGCCGACCAGATCGGCCAGAGCGCGGCGACCGTGCATGCGACGACCGCGATCCACCAGAGGCGCTTCTCGGTCCGCAAGATCGCGGGATTCTACAGTCGGCGCGCCGATATCATGACGTCCATGGGAACGGACGGACGAGGCGCCTGGCCGCGACGCCTCCTCGTCTCCGCGGCCACGCTTCTCGTTCTCGCGCTCGTCGCCGAGATCATCGCGCGCATCGCCGACGCGCGAACCGACTTCCGCAGCACGCTGCTCTCCGCCTATCTGGCGATGGAGACGAGTGGAAAGCCGGTGAGCGCGGGGAGGCTCGAGCTCCCGCCCGCGCCCGCGGTCCTGGTGCGCGTGCCCGTCACCGACGAGGGCGCGCCCGTCGCATACGTCGTCGGCGGTCGGTCGATCGAGGACGCGCGCCCGTCCGTCCACCATCGCGCGGTGCTCCCGGCCGATCTCGCGAAGGATGTGCGCCGGCCGGTGTTCGTCGTCGGGGAATCCGCGGGCTTCGGGTTCCCGTACGCCTACTCGCAGAGCTTCTCCGCCCTCCTGAACGAGAGGCTCCGCCCGAAGGGGATCACGGTCCTCAATGCGTCGCAGGTCGGCGCGACGAGCGCGGACCTCGCGCCGATCGTCGGGCGCATCGTCGACAACTTCGGGCCGGTCGCGCTCGTCCTCTTCATCGGGAACAACGAGTGGATCCAGTGGACGCCGCCGCAGGACACGCCGATCGCCCCCGCGCGCATCCATCTCCTGCGCAGTCTCGCGCTGAGCCGCGCGCTCGCCGCGGTCGAATACGCGTCGCTCCAGCGCGCGGTCCGCGGAGCCGCGACCGGCGACTTCCAGATCCACGCCGAGATCGCGGGGCACGGCGAGGCGCTCCGCCATCCCGCCGACGCGCGCGGCTTCGACGCTGCCTCGTGGGCGACGACGAAGAGCGAGTTCCTGGCGGTCTTCGAAGCGAATCTCGAGGGCATGGTGCGCGCGGCGCAGGCGCGCGGCATCCGCGTGATCCTCCTGACCGTCCCCTTCAATCCGAAGTTGTCCCCGGCGTGGAAGCATCCGCAGCCCGAATCGTTCGACCCCGCGCACGCGACCGAGGTCCGCGCGGCGATCCGGAGCGCGGCCAGCCTGGTCGAAGCGGGGCGGTTCGACGAGGCGCTCCCGACGATCGAGAAGACTCTCGCGCTCGATCCGCTGCCGCCGATCCTCCACTACCTGCACGGCGAGACGCTCGAGGGAGCGGGCCGCTTCGAGGAAGCCGAGCGGGCGTACGCGAGCTCGCGCGAGAACATGATCGGCAATCTCGGGAGCCGCCTCAGCGTCAACGAGACCATCCGCAGGGTCGCGGCGGGCACGCACGCGCAGCTCGTCGACGTGGAGAAGCTGTTCGAGGACCACGAGCACGCGCAAGGGCGCTTTTTCAACGCGGACCTGATCCACGACGACTGCCATCCGACGCCGCTCGGCCACCGCTTGATCGCGGATGCGATCGGAAGTCTCTTCTAGGGTCCGTGCGCACCGCCTCGCAGCGATTCCTCCGGCGCGCCGCAGCCGTTCTGCTCGGCCTCGTCGCCGTGTTCGTGCTGCTCGAGCTCGTGCTGCGCATCGCGGATTGGCAGCCGGCGGCGCTGCTCTCGAAACGCAGCCTGCTCGACCGGACGCCGACGCGCCGCGTCTGGTACGACTGCTATCCGTCGAATCCGCACGCGGAATTCAGGCCCGTTCCCGACGTGTCGAACGGGCAGTGGGTGCTCCTCAACAACCTCCTTCCGCCGGAGGAATTGCCGCTCCCGCGTCTCGCCGAGACGCCGTGGTGCGTGCAGTACGAGCTCTCCTCGCGCGGGCTGCGCGACGTCGAGCGCTCCGTGGAGCCAGCGCCCGGCGTCGCGCGCGTGGCGCTCGTCGGCGACTCGTTCGCGTTCGGAGAAGGCGTGCCGGTCGAGAAGGCGCTCGCGGCGAGCGTCCAGTCCGCTCTCGGCGCGCAGGGTGAAATCCTGAACTTCGGATGGCCCGGGGACGACACGCGCAAGGAGATCGCGAGGCTCGAGGCCGCGGTCGAGCCGTTCCACCTGCGCCGCGCCGTCGTCGTGTTCATCGCGAACGACATCGAGATGGCGCCCGAGCTGCAGCACGAGCAGGAGTACATCAACGACCTCGTGCAGGTCCGCGACGCGTACCTCTCGCGCCACCGGGCCGGAACCGCACAGTTCGCCTGGTCGCGCCTGCTGACCACGGTCAGCGGCTACCTCGACATGCGCCGCGTCACCGCGAAGACGATCCAGTGGTACCGCGACCTGTACGATCCGGCGAAGAACGGCGTCGCGCTGCAGCGATTCCGCGCGGCGCTCGACCATCTCGCGAGGGAGCCGAACTGCCGCGTCGTGCTCGTCCTCTACCCGTTGCTCGAGCACTTCGAGGGCGCGTACCCGCTGCAACCCGTCCACGACGCCGTCGCGTCGATGGCGCGGACTGCGGGACTCCCGGTGCTCGATCTCGCCCCCGCCTTCGCCGGTCAACGCACCGAAGACCTCTGGGTGCATCCTTGCGACCACCATCCGAACGGCAGCGCGCACGCGATCGCCGGCCGCGCGCTCGCCGATTGGCTGCAGCGCGGCGTACCCGGATTCCTGACACCATGACGCAGACGACGACGATCCGATTCAAGGGCCACGGAGGCGACGAGATCAGCGGGTTCCTCGCGCGGCCCGACGCGCCCGGCGGAGACCCGGTGCCCGGGATCGTGCTCGTGCAGGAAGTCTTCGGGATCGACGCGCACGTCCGCGAGATGTGCGAGCGGTTCGCGGGCGAGGGCTTCGTCGTGTTCGCGCCCGATCTGTACGCGCGCGAGGGCACGCCCGGTCCGAAGCCGACGGCACAGATCCCGGCACCGGTGTGGTCGATGGACGAGGTGCGCGCGGCCGTCGCGAGCCTGCCCGACCGGCGCGTGCTCGGCGATCTCGAGGGCGCGCTCGAGCAGCTCGCGAGCGAGCAGGGAGTCGACAAGAAACGGCTCGCTGCAGTCGGCTTCTGCATGGGCGGCAACTACGCGTACCTGCTCGGCTGCGCGAGCCGCCGCGTCTCCGCCGTCGTCGACTTCTACGGACGGTTCATCTACCGCGAGCTGTCGGCGAACAAGCCGGTGCAACCACTCGAGCTCGCGTTGAACCTGTCGTGCCCGATGCTCGCGCTGTTCGGCGAGAACGATCCGTCGATCACGGCGGAGGACATCGAGAAGTTCCGGAAGGTGATGGACCAATTCGCGCGCGACGTGACGATCGTGACGTTCCCCGGCGTCGGCCACGGGTTCATGAACGACCGACGCCGCAGCTACGACCGCGAGGTGGCAGGGAAGGCCTGGCACCTCGCGGTCGATTTTCTCCACGAACAGCTGGCATGAGCGCCGTCGCTCACGGTCCCCAGACGATCTTCACCGCGTTCGACACGTTGAAGTTCCCTCCCGGCGGACTCGGGCAGAAGTCTTCCACCGGGTCGCGGTAGTACACCTGGTACATCCGGATCTCGTTCATCTGGATCGGGTTGCCGAGCTGCGCGGAGCGCGCGGAGACCGAGAGCTCGCCGGCGATCGGCGCGATGACCGTTCCGGCGACGGCGCTTCGTGAGTAGAGCCGCTTGAGCGTCCCTCCGGTGCAGCGCAGCCCGTCGCCGAACACCACCGGCGCGATCTGCGCCGTCCCCTGCAGGAACAGCGAGAACGCGGTCGCGCGCTCCGAGCTCGCCGTGAGCACGAGCGTGTCCGCGGACAGGCTCGGATTCCCGGTCACGCACAGCTGCGATCCGCCCGTCAGGTCGGAATTGTCGCAGCCGCGCCCGGCGATCCCCGTGTTCGCGCACGGGCACGGGCCGGACGTCCCGTCGCCGGAGCACAAGAGCTCCCCGATGCACGGGTTCCCGCCGCCGACGACGTTGAGCACGACCGAGGCCGCGTCGATCTTCGTCCCGTCCGAGAGGCTCGTCACGGTCATCGTGATCGTGTCGGAAGTCCCCGGCGTCGCGTTCGACGGCACGCCGACGTGCACGCGCTCCGTCGCGCCGCCGGCCGGAGCGAGGACGCGCGTCCGTCGATCCGGGCAGGCCATCCAGTCCGGAGCCGAGGTGTCGCCCACCGAGATCGTGAGCGCGTCCAGAGCGCCCGACTGATTCGTCACCACGAAGTCGAGGTCGAGCGTCTGCCCCGCCACGACGTTCATCGGTGTCGGCGGCCCGAACACGTCGACCGAGAACGTCGGCGTGACCGTCAGCGTCGTCGTACCCGCCGGACCGAGGTTCTCGGCCTCGTCGCCTTCGCGGATCGCGAGCGCGAGATTCGGGAACGTCGTCGGGATCCGCAGTGCGGTCGTCGCGGGCGTCCCTGCCTGGCCGACCAGCGGGTACGTCCCCGAGCCGTTGGCGAAGTCGCGGGGTGTCAACCGGAATCCGTTGGCCCAGTTGAACGCGCCGCCATCGACCGCGAGGCGCAGCGCGTAGAGCGCCCCCCAGCTGATGATCCCTCCGCCCGGGACGATCGGGTTGTTCTCGTTCATGTTCGTCCAATTCGCCGTGGAGATCCGGTTCGCCGTCGTGGTCGACGTCGGCACGGGCGCGAATGGCGGCCGGGCGTCGTACCCGTAGACCGCGACGTCGTCGATCGCGAGCTGGTCCTCGATCTGCGTGTTGTGGTGGACGACGAGCTGCACGAACTTGCCGCAGTAGGCCGACAGGTCGAGGTCGACCGTCTGGTTGAATGCCGGTTGGTTGGTGCAGAAGTCGGGTTGGGCGAAGTTGAGGATGACGTTCTCGACGAAGGGGCCGTTGATGGAGTCCCGCGAGCGCACCGCCAGCCGACAGAAGTCGTGGTCGGGACAGCCGACGCAGATCGCATGGATCACGTGGATCCTCACGTGCGCGTACGTCAGCTCGCGCAAGTCGAGCGGCACGTCGGGGACGGTCAAGAGCTTGTCGACCGTGTTCCCCATGCAGAAGATCAAGTTGGCCATCGCGTAGTGCCACTGATTGTGGTTGCCCGGCGGCAGCGGGAATCCGCCCGGGGGAGGATCCGGCGAGAGCACCCAGCCCCCGCCGGGGGGCCCGCCGTCGGGCTCGAGGATCGCGAAGGGAGCGCCGTGGAAGTCGGGCGTGTCGAAGTCCTCGAAGAAGTTCAGGACCTGGTGGTCCTCGACCTCACCGGTTCCCTGCGCACCGTCCGGTCCGGACGCCCCGCCCTCGGGTGCGTAGAAGAGCCGCGCACGGAGCCGCAGCGGATCGCCGCGGTAGTGGTCCTCGGGCGGCGAAACTCCGTAGGCGACGTGATGCGTGTCTCCTCCCCACGCCGCGGGTGTCGAGGTCTGGTCGACCAGGTATTCGTCGGGAGCCGGCGGCGGCGCGTACACGCCGTCAGAGTCGAAGTCTCCCCAGACGCGCAGGATGAGCTGCTGGTTGTTCGAATAGCGCCGCCCGCTGTGGTTGCCCACCGAAAGATCGAGGTCGATCTGACTCGGAGCGATGTGCGGCGGGAGCAGCGGGAGGTCGGGCCGTGAGGCAGGGAAGAGGCCGTCGTCGGCGCCGTCCTCGCCCGACTGGTTGGGCGCGCCGTCGAGGTCGGGCATGTAGTCGTCGCCGTCGCTCGCGCCCACCGCGCCGACGTCGTTCATCGACGACTCGCCGGTTACGTCGGCACCGAGCCATTCCTGGAAGTCGTAGTTGCTCCACGCCGGCGCGAGCGGTGCGTTGCTGTAGTCCTTGAGCGAGCCGAAACTCACGAGCCCGTAGCCGTCCTGGTTGCCGGCTTGCCCCGCGCTGAACACGTCGGTGTTGCGCGTGTGGTCGCGCAGGAAGGCCTCGATCTCCCAGGGCTTGACCCCGGGGAACTTCTCGATCACGAGCGCGCAGACGCCGCTGACGAAGGGAGCGGCGAACGAGGTTCCGCTGCACAGCGACGGGGGCACGCACGCGCTGAAGCCGCCGCCGAGCGAGGTGCTGTAGATGACGTCGCCGGGTGCGACGACGTCGAGTGCCGGTCCGTACTGGGAGTACGACGTGACCGTGCCGTTCGCACCGACCGCGCCGACGGCGATCACTTCGTCGTACTGCGCGGGGTAGGCGAGGAGCGGGCCGCCGCCGCCGTTGCCCGAGGCGGCGACGATCGTGCAGCCCGCCGCGTAGGCGTCGGCCACGGCTTCGCGCAGGATGCAGTCGTCGGCCGAGCTGCCGAGGCTGAGATTGACGACGTTCGCGCCGTTCGTCGCGGCGAAGTCGAGGCCGAGGGCGACCCAGATGGTCGTGCCCGCGCCGTTGTTCGCGAGGACCTTCACGGGAAGGATCGAAGCGAGAGGCGCGACGCCGACGCCGCCGGCGTTGTTCATCGCGGCTGCGGCGATGCCGGTGACGTGCGTTCCGTGGCCGTTGTCGTCGGCGGGGTTGGCGACCTGGTGGACGAAGTCGAAGCCGGGGAGGAGGCGACCCGCGAACTCGGCGTGGGTGAGGTCGACGCCGGTGTCGAGGATCGCGATCGTGACGCCCGCGCCGCCGTTGGAGGAGCGCCAGAGCGAAGGCAGGCGCGTGAGCAGCGCGCTGTACTGGTACGACGCGGAGTTGGGATCGAGGAAGGGGTCCTGCGGGAAGATCTGGGGCGGGGACGCGAAGCCGCGGTAGATGTAGTTCGGTTGGGCGTGCTCGACGCTGGGATCGGTGCGGAGCGCGGCGACGATGCCCTCGACGTCGGGGATCGGCGCGCGGACGAGCTCGCAGCGCAAGCGGGGGAAGGCCTGGTCGCGGCGGAGCGCGAAGGCGGTGAGCGCCGCGTCGCGCGCGGCGGGGGAGGCGGCGTCGCGGAAGCGGACGATGACTTCGCCTTCGACGTAGAGGCGGTCGGGGTTGGGGGTTTGTGCGGTGGCGAGCAGAGCGAGAAGGGCTGCGTGGAAGTGGTACATGGGTCTGGTCCTGGATGCGGTAGCGGGGACAGGCATCCGCCCGCGAGATCGGGCGCCAGAAGGGCACGCGCAGACCAGGGTCAGACCGGACAACGAATTCCGGTACCTGGTTCGTTTTCTCGCGCTTCAGCCGCGATCGAGACGCGCAGCGCGAGAAAACGAACCAGGTACCGTACTACGCGACTTCCAGGAGCGCGGCGCGCACCCTCGGCATCGCCGCGCGGATCTCTTCCACGCTCACGGCTCCCACGCTCAGCCGGAACCAGCCCGTGTCCTCGACGAGCCCGAAGGCCTGGAACGGCACGATCGCGAAGCCGGCTTTCTCGAGCAGGAGCTTCCGGATCGCTTCGTTGCTCCCGAGCTTGTCCACGAGATCGAATCGCGCGGAGAGGTACAGCGCTCCGGCCGGCGGCAGCGCCCTCACCGGCAACCCCTCCTTCTTCATCGCGCTCAAGCCCTCGTACAGCGCGTTCAATCGCGCGAGCAATCCCTCCCGCAGTCCGTGCGCGAGCTCTTCCGCGCGTCCCGGCGTCTTCAGCAGCTCCGCGGTCGCCACCTGCTCCGCCCGCGGCGCCCACGCGCCCACGTGGCCCAGCAGATCGCGCATCCGCGCGACGATGTACGGCGGCCCGACGGCCCATCCGACGCGCAATCCCGTCGACGCGAGGCTCTTGCTGATCCCGTCGACGAACACCGTGTACCGCGCCACTTCCGGCACCAGCGCCGGCGGAGTGAAGTGCGGCGCGTCGTCGCTCGCGAGCATCCAATAGATGTGGTCGTAGAGCAGGAACAGCGGCCGGTCCTTCCAACCGTCGCGCTCGCGCCGCCCGTTCTCCTCCACGACGAGCTCCGCGATCGCCTGCAGCCGCTCGCGCCGGAACCCCGTTCCCGCCGGATTCAGCGGGCTCGTCAGCGCGAGGAGCCGCGCGCCTTGCACCTTGTCGCGCAGCGAATCGGCCGTCGGCAGGAACGCGTCTTCCGCCGACGCCGCCACCGGCACTCCGCGCGCTCCGCACAGGTGCGCGTAGTGGTTGTTGTTCCACGACGGCACCGGGTAGACGACGCGGTCGCCGTCGTCGAGCACGGCGCGGTAGACCGACCAGATCACCGGACGCGCTCCGCTCGCGATCAGGATGCTCTCGATCGGATACTCGAGCTGCAGCGCGCGCGCGTACAGCGCCTGCACCGCCTGGCGCAGCTCGAGGATCCCGTCCGAAGGCGGATAGTTCGTCTGCCCCGCGGCGAGCGCCTTCACGATCGCTTCCTCGAGCGCCTTCGGGATCCGGAACTGCTCCGGAGAGAAGTCGCCGACGGTGAGATCGCAGACGGGCTTCCCCGAGCGCTTGAGCGCGCGCACGTCGCCCGCGATCTTGAGGATCTCGGAGCCGACGAGGCCGCTCGCCATCGTCCCCAGACCTTGCCGGGGCACCGGGGGCGGCTCGAGCGGAAGCGAGGATTCGACGGCCGTGCGCGGGTTCATGGGAGTCAGTATGCCAGGGCGACGACACGAAGAAAGGCGCAGGGCACCTCGTTCGAGATGCCCTGCGCCGCAGTCACCCGCGCGCCGTCGCGCGGCCAGTGTCGTCGCACATCAGGGGGCGAAGACCACGCGGAGACCGTTCGAGTAGTTGACGCCGCTTCCCAGCGGACCCTGCGGGTCGCGGTGCCAGAACTGGAGGTTGACGGTCGTGCCGGGCAGGATCGCATTGGCCGGGAAGACCGAGAAATCGAGCGGCCGCGAGGCTGCTCCGATGGAGTTCATCGCGACCGCCGGGTGCAGACGGCTGATCGCTCCGCCGACGCAGCGGAAACCGTCGCCGTAGGGGACGGCCACTTGACTCGGACCGTAGAAGAACTGCCCGCTCAGGTTCGGCACGCCACGCGTGGCCTGCAGCGTGAAGTGGTTGGCCGCGATCGAGAGGGGACCCGTCGATCCCATCTCGGATCCCGCGCTCACGGAGTTCGGAGCGCCGACGCAGTAGGTCGACGCACCGGCGAGGCCCTGGTTCATGAGGACGGAGACGTTCCCGCTCGTGCGGTTCGTCACGACGAGGTCGAGCGAGCCGTTGGCGTCGAGAGCGCCGACCGTGACGTGCTCGGGAGCCAGGCCGATCCCGAAGTGCACGGCCGCGGCGAACGAGCCGTTGCCTTGGTTCGAGAGGACGGAGAGCGAGCTCGAAGCCCGGCTGATGCTCGCCACGTCGAAGTCGCCGTCCGCATCGAAGTCGGCCGCGGCCAGGAAGTCCGACGTCATCGCGTCGACGAGGGTGTTGACGCCCGCACCGAACGTGCCCGGCCCGGTGGCCAGGAAGGTCGTCAGGAAGCCGACGTTGTTCTCGTCGTTGCCCGCGACGAGGTCCATGCGACCGTCGGAATTCAGGTCGGCAGCAACCAGCGACTCGGGCTTGTTGCCGATGGCCAGGTTGACGAGCGAGGCGAAGGAGCCGTTGCCGAGGTTCCTGAACACATCGACCCGACGCATGTCGTGCGTGCTCACCGCGAAGTCCAGGAACTCGTCCCCGGAGAGCTCGGCGACCACGACGGCGCGCGGTCCGGAGCCGCAGGGCACGTTGGTCACGTTGAAGTTGCCCCCGCCGTCGTTGAGCAGGACCGAAAGGTTGGACGATCCCCGGTTGGCGACGACGATGTCGAAGCTCGCGTTATGATCGAACTTCCCGACCGCCATCGAGCGCGGATCGGAGCCGACGACGATCGAGGCGCCCATGCTGAACTGGGCGAGACCGCCGTTGACGAGGATCTGCACGGTGCCGGTGTTGTGCATCGACACGGCGAGGTCCATCTTGCCGTCGTTGTTGAAGTCGCCGGCGACGACCGTGTGCGCGCCGCTGCCGGGCAACGCGACCACCATCGGCGCCGCGAACGTGCCGTCGCCGTTGTTGAGCAGGATCGAGATCTTGTCGGGTGCGTCGCTCGCGACCGCGAGATCGAGGAGCCGGTCGCCGTTCAGGTCGGCGATCGCCGCCGTGTCCGGATTCACGCCGATCGGGTAGTTCGTCGCGGGGCCGAACGAGATCTGGGCCGCCGCGAAGGGCATCGCCGCGAGCACGACGATCGCGATCGACGATGCGCGGAACATGGAAGAAGAGAGAGTGGAGATTTGGCTGGGGAACTTCATGGGAGTTCGAGTCGCCTCCGCGACGAAAACAAGAAGGGAGAGACGACGAATCCGTCGCCTCGCTCTCGCCCCAGGGCAATGCACGTGCCAGTGCGGGCGGAGCGACTCGGACGCATCGCCGAGCCCCGGAAACGTTCGAACGGGCCGGCGGATCCGAAGACCGCGAGAAAGTCAGCGGGAAATTTCCGCCAGCGGCCGCACGATTTCCGCGGTGTCCTCGAGCCGCTCGGGTAACCTGCACGGGCGCACGGCGCCTCCTCCTCCCGATGTCCACCAAGACTCCCACGATCTTCGATCTCGCTCCCGGCAAGACGCTCCTCGACCGCTACACGATCAAGCGCCCGAACCGCCACGGCGGGATGGCGACGACGTTCGAGGTCCAGCGCATCGGCGGCGGCGATCCGCTCGAGCTCCAGGTCTTCCCGGGCGGCCTGTTCGAGAACACCGCGCAGGCCGGCGATTTCGCGCGCTCGCTCGAGCGCTGGAAGTCCGTCCGCGCCGGGACGATTCTCGCGGTGCGCGAAGTCCACTCGCTCGAGGACGGCACGATCCTCTTCCTCACCGACTTCCCGCCCGGCCGATCGCTGCGCGAGCGCCTCAAGGAGATCGGCCGCGCGTCCCCGGCGGAGACCATCGCGATCGGATTGCAGCTCCTCGACGAGCTCTCCGCGATCCACGCCGCGAAGCTCGTCCACGGCGACATCAAGCCTCACACGATCCACGTCGACTCGCGCGCCGACGGCGAGCGCGCGCGCGTCGTGCTCGTCGACGGCGGCATCACGCCCGCGCTGTGGTCGGCGAAGCACCTCGGCGACAAGACGCAGCTCATCGGCACTCCCTATTACGCGCCCGTCGAGCAGTTCGGCGGCGAAGCGGCGGACGTCCAGTCGGACGTCTACAACCTCGCGACGGTCCTCTACGAAGCAGTCTCGGGAGCCCTTCCCTGGAAGGGCAAGAGCTTCCTCGAGGTCTTCCAGGCGAAGCTCGCGCCGAAGCCCCCGCCGATGAAGAGCGTCGCGCCGAACGTCGCCGTGCCGCAGGAGCTCGAAGCCGCGATCGCGGGCGGGCTCGTCGCGAAGAAGGAAGCGCGCTACCCGAGCGCTGCGGCCTTCCGCGCGAAGCTCGCCGCGGTCAAGGTCGGCTGACTCCGGCGGATGAGGACGCACGCGATCGTCGTGCACGCGAAGGGCGGTGCCGAGGCACTCTCGTGGGAGGAGATCGACGTGCCCGCGCCGGCGAGAGGCGAGGTCCTCGTCCGGCACACCGCGATCGGCGTCAACTACATCGACGTCTATTTCCGCGCGGGCTGGTACACGCCCCCGCGCTACCCGTTCGTTCCCGGGATGGAGGGCGCCGGCGTCGTCGAGGCGATCGGTGCGGGCGTGTCCGAGCTCGCGATCGGCGACCGCGTCGCCTACGCCTCGCGCCCGCTCGGCGCGTACGCCGCCGTGCGCGCGATCCCCGCCGATCGGGTCGTGAAGCTCCCGAAGGCGATCGCCGCGGACGTCGCCGCGGCCGGGATGCTCAAGGGGATGACGGCGGAGTACCTGCTGCGCCGCGTGTTCCGCGTCGAGAAGGGGCACCGGATCCTCTTCCACGCCGCGGCGGGCGGAGTCGGGTCGATCCTGTGTCCGTGGGCAAAGCACCTCGGCGCGACCGTGATCGGCACCGTCGGCTCGGAGGAGAAGGCCGCACGCGCGCGCGCGAACGGATGCGACCACGCGATCGTGTACACGAAGGAGAACTTCGTCGCGCGCGTGGCCGAGATCACCGACGGCGCAGGCGTGCATGTCGTCTACGACTCGGTCGGCAGGGACACGTTCCTGGGATCGATCGAGTGCGCGGCGCCGCTCGGAACCGTGGCGCTGTTCGGGCAATCCTCGGGCCACGTCGCTCCGCTCGACGTCTCACTGCTCGCGCGGAAATCGCTCTTCCTGACGCGGCCCGGCCTTCCGGACTACACGGCGAAGCGCGAGGACCTGGTCGCGAGCGCGCGCGCGTTGTTCGAGGTGATCGAGAAGGGGATCGTCGCCGTGAAGGTGGAGCGTGCGATCCCGCTCGCCGAGGCGGCGCGCGCGCACCGCGATCTCGAGGCGCGGAAGACGACCGGTTCGACGATTCTCGTCCCCTGACCGCGTAGCCGGGGTGCGCGACCTCGGATAGTCTCGGGTCGACCCCCTGCGCCAGGAGACTTCCATGCATCCGATTCGATCTCTGTCCGCCCTCACGATTCTCGCGTCCGGAGCCCTCGCGAACGCCGCGTCCCACGAGACGACGTGCCAGGCTCGCTTCCCGATGGCCGTGCTCGCCGACCATGGCCCCGACGGCGTCGGCCTGGAGCTCGCGCTGCTCGCCGACGAGAGCGCGTCGCTCGCCGAAAGCGAGCGCGTCCTCATGACCGGCGTGCCGCTTCCGGACGGCTCGCTCGTCGATCTCGACCTCCGTCGCGTCGCCCTCGACGACTCGGAGCTCGTCGTGCGCGTCGACGGCGCGCCCGCGCGGCAGCTCGACGGGGGATCGGCGATGCTCGCCGGCCGCATCGCCGGCGCCGCGGACTCGGACGTCTACCTCGCCTTCTCGACGCTCGGATCCCGCGGCTGGATCCGGCGCGGGAGCGAGACCTTCCACCTGCTCGCGATGCCGGGGGAAGCGCGCGACTGGTCGCGCAGCACTTCCCTGCTCGTGTCCGAGAGCACGCTCCTCGCGCACGGCGCCCGGCCTCCGGGTTGCGCGAGCGACGAGCTCGTCGTCCCCGGACGCGGCTTGTTCCCGCTGCGTGCCGGATCGCCGCGCGGGGGATCCTCGATGCTCACGCCGACGACGTTGACGTGCCGCATGGCGCTCGAGACCGACTACCAGCTCTTCCAGGACTTCGGCAACAACCTCGCCGCCGAGCAGGCGTACGTCACGCAGCTCTTCGCCGCCGGGAGCGCGCGCTACGTCGAGCAGGTCAACACGGTGCTCCAGCGCGTCTACATCGCCTACTACACGAACCCGAGCGACCCGTGGACGTCGCAGGACATCGGAGGATCGAGCATCGACCTCCTGTACGAATTCCAGGGCGCGTGGGCGGGCAACCTCCCGAACGGCGCGAATCTCGCGAACTTCCTGTCGGGCGCCGACCTCGGCGGCGGCGTCGCCTGGCTCGACGTGCTGTGCGATCCGACGTACGGGTTCGCGGTGAGCGGGAACATCACGCGCGTCACGGGCCTGACGCAGTTCCCGGTCGTCCAGGGTCCGAGCAACTGGGACTTCATGGTGTTCACGCACGAGACGGGCCACAACTTCGGCACGCCGCACACGCACGACTTCTGCCCGCCGATCGACCAGTGCGCGCCCCCGGGCTACTTCGGCAATTGCCAGACGCAGCAGGTGTGCATCACGAACGGCACGCTCATGAGCTACTGCCACCTGTGCCCGAACGGATTGAACAACATCTATCCGTACTTCGCGCCCGAGTGCGTGACGATCATGCGACAGCGCGCGGAAGCGTCGTGCATCGGTCCGTGGTGCACGGGTCCCACGAGCTACTGCCCGGCGACGTTCAACACGACCGGTCTCCCCGGCGCTCTCGCGGGAACCGGCTCCTCGAGCATCGCGGCGAACACGTTCACGCTGACCGCGAGCCAGCTCCCGGCGAACAAGACGGTGCTCTTCTTCTACGGCGACACCCAGGTCCAGGTCGCGCAAGGCCAGGGCTTCCGCTGCGTCGGCGGGAACGTCTTCCGCCTCCTGCCCGCGCTGAACAGCGGCCCGGGCGGATCCGTGAGCCGCCTCCTCGATTTCACACACGCGCCCGCGGGAAGCGGGCCGGGCAAGATCGAGCCGGGGACGCTCTGGAACTTCCAGGCCTACTACCGCGATCCGGCGGGCGGCGGCGGACTCTACAACCTGACCGAGGCGCTCGCCGTCCCGTTCTGTCCGTAGCGTCGAGTCGTCTAGACTCAGCGCATGACGGGCGTCGCCGAGCGCGTCTTCCTCGGCTGGGAAGGAGCCGCGCTCGACCGCTCGGCAAGGTGGATCCTCGACCACCACGGCGAGGACCTCGGCGCCTTCCTCGTCGCGCTCCCCGGTTCGCGCGCGGCGCGCACGCTGCGCGAGAAGCTCGCGTTGCGCGCGAAGCCGTCGTGGACGCCGCCGCGGATCCTGACGCAAGGCGAGCTGATCGACGAGATGGTGCTCACGCACCGTCCCGTCGCCGGGCGCCTCGCGCGCACGCTCGCGTGGGCGCGCAGCTTGTCCGAGCTCCCGCGCGCGCGGCTCGAGCACCTCGCGGCGCGCCCGCCAGAAAAAAGCGATCTGCGCGGCACGCTCGCGCTCGCGGAGACCGTCCGCGCGCTGCACGCGGAGCTCGCGCAGGAGGGACTCTCGTTCGACCGCCTCGCGGAGGGACGCGAGGCGCGCCGGTTCGACGTCCTCTTCGACGCGCAGAGGCGTTGGCGCGCGATCCTCGACGGACTCGGCCTCGCCGATCCGCACGAATCGCGCTTCGCGGCGATCGACGCCGGGGAGATCGACGCGGAGCGCCGCGTGCTCCTCGTCGGCGTCGCGGACATGAACCGCCTCCTGCGTCAGCTCGTGCAGCGACTCGGCGGGCGCGTCACGGCTCTCGTGCTCGCTCCGGAGACGGAAGCCGACACGTTCGACGAGCTCGGATGCCTCCGCACGGAAGCGTGGAGGGATCGCGACCTCGAGCTCCCGCCCCACCGCTGGCACGTCGTCGACGGTCCCGAGGCGCAGGCCGAGCGCGCGATCGAGATCCTCGATGCTCTCGGCGGGCGCTTCGCGGCCGAGGACGTCACGATCGGGATCTGCGACGAGGAAGTCGCGCCGCACGTCGAACGCCGCCTCGCGGACGAAGGCATCGCCGCTCACCACGCCGCGGGCACGCCGCTCGCGCAGACGCGGCCGCACCGGCTGCTCGAGGAGCTCGCGGCGTGGCTGGCGCGGCGCGCGTTCGGCGCGTACGCGGCGCTCGTCCGCCATCCCGACTTCGAGGCCGCCGTGCGCGCGCGCGTCGACGTCGACGTCGCGTCGACGCTCGACGGCTACCACGAGCTGCACCTCCCCGGCGTCGTCGACGGGAACTGGCTGCGCGGGAAGGACGCCGCCGTCCGCGCCGTGCACGCCGCGGTGCTCGGACTGCTAGGCGATCTCGCGTCGCTCGAGCCGCGGCCGCTCGCGGAATGGATTCCACCGATCCGCTGGTTCCTCGGCTCGATCTACTCGTCGCCGATCGATCCGTCGCACGAAGGCGAGCGCCTCCTCGCGGCGGCGCTGTCGGCGCTCTCGGACGCTCTCGCGGAGATCGAGGACCTCCCCGGCGCTCTCGCCGCGACGCCGTCATCCGCCGCGGAGGCGATCGAGCTCGCGCTCGCGAGCAGCGGCGGCGCGTCGATCCCTCCGCGATCGCCGATCTCCGGCGAGTCCGCGATCGAGCTCCTCGGCTGGCTCGAGCTCCCGCTCGACGAAGCGAACGCCCTCGTCGTCACCGGGTTCCAGGAAGGCTTCGTACCGCGCTCGCGCCGCGACGATCCATTCCTGCCGGACCGCGTGCGCAAGAAGCTCGGTCTTCCGTGCGCCGAGGACCGCATCGCGCGCGATGTGTACGCGGCCAGCGTGCTCCTGAAATCGAAGGCGGCCGTCGTGTTCGTCTCGGGACGGCGGAGCCGCACGGGCGATCCACTGCTCCCGAGCCGGCTCGCCTTCCACGTCCCGAAGACGGAGCTGCTGGCGCGCGTGGCGCAATGGCGTCGATCGTCGGATGGAAGCCGTGCGCGCGCGCCTCGCCCGGACGCGAAGCGGAGCGCGTACGCGCTTCCGCGCATCGAGCCGTTTCCCGCCGTCGAGTCGATGCGCGTGACCGCGTTCGGGCACTACCTGCGCTCGCCCTACGCCTTCTACCTCGAGCACGTGCTCGGACTCGAATCGGTGGACGACGCGGCGCGCGAGATGGATCCGCTCGCGTTCGGGAGCTTCGCGCACGCGGTCCTCGAGGCGTTCGGGCGGAGCGATCTTCGCGACTCGACGGACGAGCGCGAGATCGAGCGCTGGCTGCGCGTCGAGGTGGAATCGCTCGCCGTGGCGCGCTTCGGCGCGCGTCCGCAGCCGGCCGTCGGACTCCAGCTCGCGCAGCTCGCGTTCCGTCTCGCGTTCTTCGCGCGCGAGCAGGCGCAGCGCGCGCGCGACGGATGGAGGATCCGCGAGGTCGAATGGCGGCCGAAGGAGCGCGTGGAGCTCGCGATGGCACCCGGCGAAGCGCCGATGCGGTTGCGCGGCACGATCGACCGCATCGACGTGCGCGAACAGCCCGGGAAGTCGGTCGAGTGGGCGATCCTCGACTACAAGACGGGTTCGTCCACGAAGGATCCGGCGAGCGCGCACCGCAAGCGCGACGGCACATGGTGCGAGCTGCAGCTCCCGCTCTACACGCTGCTCGCGCGCGAGCTCGGACTCGCGGGAGAGCCTGCGCTCGGCTACTTCAAGATCGGGATGGACGAGGCCGGCACGGGCGTCGCGATGGCGCCGTGGAGCGCGCTGGACATCGAATCCGCGCTCGAAGCCGCGCGCGAAGTCGTCCGGTGCGTGCGCCGCGGCGAGTTCGACGACCTCGGACGATTCCCCGACGATCCGATCCTGCTCGCGATCGCGGGCCAGGGCCTCCTCGCGGGCGCGGACGAGGACGACGCGGACGAGAGCGGCGAGGGGGAAGTCGCGTGAATCGGAACCGGCACCTCGTCGTCCGCGCGTCGGCGGGAACCGGCAAGACGTACGCGCTGACGAGCCGCTACCTCGCGCTGCTCTTCGCCGGCACGGATCCGGGCTCGATCCTCGCGACGACGTTCACGCGGAAGGCGGCGCACGAGATCCTCGACCGCGTGCTCGCGCGCCTCGCCGACGCGGCGCGCGACGACGCGAAGCGCGCGGAGTTGTCCGGGGCGGTCGGACGCGACGTGAGCGCCGACGAGTGTCTCGACCTCCTCGCGCGACTCCTGCGCGGGATGGAGCGGATCCGCATCGCGACGATCGACGCGTTCTTCGCGCAACTCGCGCGCTTGTTCGCGCTCGACGTCGGCTTGCCGCCGGGTTGGCGGATCGCGGACGAGTCCGAAGGCGATGCGTTGCGCGCCGAAGCCGTCGCCGACGCGGTCGCGGGAGCCGGGAAGCTCGAGCTGCTCGATCTCCTGCGCGACCTGCAGCGCCAGCGGATCGGCCAGAGCGTGCACCGGGAGCTCCTCGAGTTCGCGCGTGTCGGGCGGGAGGCGTTGATCGAGAGCCGCCGCGAAGCGTGGGAGAAGATCGAGCCGCTCCCGCCGGTCGAGCCCGCCGTTCTCGCGGCAGCCGTCGCGGCGCTGCCGCTCCTCCCGCTGCCGACGTCGAAGTCGGGGAAGAGCGCCGGGATGCCGAAGCCCTACTGGGCGAAGTGCAAGGAGAGGCTGATCGAATGCGCCGCCCGCGAGGATTGGAGCGGCGTGCTCGAGATCAAGTTGGCCGAGAAAGTGTGCGCCGGCGAAACGCAGTACGACCGCGTCACGATCAGTCCGGAGCACCTCGAGGTCCTGCGCCCGATCGTCGCGCGTGCGTTGCGCGAAGCGACGGAGCAGCTCGCGCTGCAGAACCGCGCCTCGCGCGCGCTGCTCGAGCGCCACGAAGACAGCTACCAAGCGCTCGCGCGCTCGCGCGGGCTGCTCGACTTCAGCGATCTCCCCGAGGCGCTCGCGCCGGTGTCCGGCGGGATGCCGGGCGCGCGCGCGAGGCGGAGCTCGAGCGGTGACGCAGGCGGGAGTGCAGCGGAAAGCGCCGTCGCCGAGCGCGAGTTCGACCTCGAGCACCGCCTCGACGGCCGCGTCGATCACTTGCTGCTCGACGAATTCCAGGACACCGCTCCCGTGCAATGGCGCGTGCTGCGCCCGATCGCCGACGCGATCCTGGCGGATGCGAGCGGTGAGAAGAGCTTCTACTGCGTCGGCGACGTGAAGCAGTCGATCTACGGATGGCGCGCCGCGGAGCCGAGGTTGTTGGGCGATCTCGCGGCGAAGCGGCCGAATCTGGTCGAGCAGACGCTGAAGGACAGCTACCGCTCGTCGCGCGCCGTGCTCGGAACGGTGAACGAGGTGTTCGCGGCGATTGCGACGAACCCGGCGTTCACCGACGAGAAGGGAGACGAGCGGACGGAAGCTGCCGCGGCAGCCGCGGAGTTCCAACGATCGTTCGTGAAGCACGAGTCGGCGCGTCGAGCCGGCGAAGAACCGCCGGGAGCCGTGTTCCTGTTGCGCGCGCCGATCGCGAAGGAGTCGGAGCCCGAGGAGTCGCCGACGCTGGCGCTGACGGTCGAACGCGTGCTCGGAATCCTCGCCGACGCGCCGCTCGCGAGCGTGGGGATCCTGATGCGACGGCGCAAGTACATCCCCGAGTTGATCCAGCGCCTGCGCGAAGCCGGAATCGCCGCGAGCGACCAGGGCGGGAACCCGCTGACGGACTCCGCAGCCGTGCTGCACGCGCTCTCGCTGTTGCACCTCGCCGATCACCCCGGCGATCTCGCGGCCGCATTCCACGTGGCGACGTCGCCGATCGGAGCGCGCGTGGGACTGACGCCGGAGATGTTCGATCAGGCCACCGCCGCGGACCCAACGCCGGCCACGACCTCGCTCGCCTCCGAGCGCGCGACGTCGCCGAAGAAGAAGAGCAGTGAACCCTCCGCGCGCGAAGACGGCGGCGCCGACGGATTCGATGAAACGCGCGACGCGAGCCCCGACGGCCTCGAGCACCGGAGCGTCGAGACCGAGAGGCGCGAGCACGCGCTGTCGTTCGCACGCGCCCGTGCGTCCGCGGCCGCACGCGACGTACGCAAAGCGCTCTCCAAGTCAGGCTTCGGCGGCTGGCTCGCGTCGATTCGACCGACCGAAGGAGACGGCTACGACGCGTGGGACGTCGGTCGCTTCGGCCAACTCGTCGATCTCGCACTCGCGTGGGAAGCGCGCGCCGGCTCGCGCTCGAGCGCATTCGTGGAGCACGTGCGGAAGACGAAGGTGGAGGATCCGTCGTCCGCCCAAGTGCGCGTGATGACGGTGCACGGAGCGAAGGGGCTCGAGTTCGACGCGGTGGTGTTGCCGGAGTTGGAGGGGCGATTGGCGCAGCGGGAGGATCGCCTGCTGACGCTGCGTCCGGATCCGGAGGGGGAGATCGAGATCGTGACGCACGGGCTGACGAAGGTGGTGTCGGCCGCGCACGCGTTGCTCGAGCGCGTGCGCGCGGACGTCGCGAAGCGGCGGATGGTGGAGGAGCTGTGCGTGCTCTACGTCGCGATGACGCGCGCGAGGCATCGACTGGATCTGATCGTGAAGGAGCGGGAGAAGGAGGGCGGGGGGCTGACGTACGCGGCGATTCTGCGCGGAGCGCTCCGAGTGGCACCGAACGGTGAGAATCTGATCGCAGTCGCATCGCCGTTGACGACCAGCGAGTTCGTCGCGTGGCAGCACGACGCGGGGACGATCCCGTGGTTCCCCAAGCAACTCGGCGCGACGAGCGCAGACGCCGTGCGCGAGAAGTCGGAGGGCGCATCCGCTCAGGCTGGAAGCCCCGTGCCGACGCGTGCATCGGTTCAGACGCGTAGATCCGTGCAGACGCGTGCCTCGGTTCAGGCCGGTACATCCGGTCCGAATTCTCCATCCGCAAAAGCCACTGCCTCCCCTGGGGTCCCCGAGTCCGCCAAGGCTGCCGCCTCCGCCAAGGTCCCCACATCCCCGCAGGTCGGCGCGTCGGCTCGAGCCGATGTATCCGGAGAGCCCTCCGGATCCGTTGAGCCGCGCCGCGGCCTGCGTCTCGCTCCTTCCAGGAGACCGCGCTCACTCGCCCGGCTGGCCCCTTCGAATCAGCACGAGATCGGCTTGGTCAGCGCCGCGAGCCTGTTGCGACCGCACGATGCGATGACGGTACGCGGAAGACTGATGCACCGGCTGCTGCAGGAAGTCGAATGGATCGAGACGTTCGAGCGGAGCGACGACGAGTTGCTCGCGATCGGACGAAGGTTGCACGGCGACGAACGGTTCGTGCGCGAGACGGTGAAGGAGTTCCGCGCAGCGTTGGGGCGGCCCGAGACGCGAAAGGCGCTGTCGAAGCCGGAGGGGGAGGTGCGCGTGTGGCGCGAGCGGCCGTTCACGATCGTGAGCGGAGGTGCGGGCGGCGAGACGATGTGGAGCGGCGCGTTCGACCGCGTGGTGGTCTGGCTGGATGGCGGCCGAGCGTGCAAGGCGTGCGTGATCGACTTCAAGACGGACGCGGTGAGCGGGGATGCGTTGCAGGAGCGGGTGGAGAGCTATCGAGGGCAGATGGGTGCGTATCGGAGTGCGCTCGCGACGATGACGGAGGTCAACCCGCGTGACGTTGAAGCGCGACTGCTCTTCGTGAGCGCCGACTGCACCGTCGACCTGTAGAGCGGAGCCCGTCGCGACTAGGGGACAGTGACGTCGACGTGCGCCAAGCCGAGAGGCGGGACAGTGACCTCGCCCTCGACGGTCTCACCGTCGGCAGTCGTGACGGTCCAGTGGAACGGGCCGTTGGGCAATGCGTTGAGCCGCAACCGTCCGTCCGCGTTGCTCCTCGGTCCTCCGCTCGGGGCGATGACTTGCCCAGATGCAATCCAATCTGACAACAGCTCGCCCGACTCATCCGAGCGCATCGCGACTTCGACGCCCGGCGCAGCGTTGCCGAGAGTCGTCTTGATCTGAAACTCAACGCTACCGACGCGTCGCACTTGGATCGTCGCCGGGCTTCCATCGCCACCGAGATGGATGCGATGGCTGGACGGCCAATAGCCGGGCTGACGGATACTGATACGGTAGTCACCCGCTTCGACGGGACCCCAGCTTACGAGGCCTTGTTCGTTGCTCGTTCCGGACCCTAGCCCATAGGTAACACCTTGACCATCCTCGGACCAAACCTCGACATGCGTTACCGGCGCATCGCGTTCTGCCAGCAGCAGCGCAAGCTGGAGCGTCGGAGTCAGGTCCAATTCAAGCGTGCGTTCGTAGCTGCCGTCCAATGACACCAAGGTGCTTGGATGAAGTCCGATTGCGTAGTGATATGCCGAGACGCACGCGCTTGGCAGAGAGATACCACCGAGTGAACAGAACCCATCGCCATCGGTCGTTGCATGCTGCATCCAACCGGAAGTGTCGCCTGGAAGTGAGATGGTTACGTGCGCCCCTTCCACTGGGAGGTGCTTGGAATCCAGGACTCGGAGTCGCCTCTGCTGAGGACTCGCATGGACTTGTACAGAGGTGGGTTCGATGGGACCAAGCTCAAACCGCTCGCATCCATAGGCGCGCCCCTCCCAGTCTTCGACGGCGAGGACGACATGCGATCCTTCGACATGTCCGAGTTCAACTCGGTTGGTATCTGGAATATCTACGCACGTGCTCGCTAGAGAGCCAGTTGAGGCCAAGTAGCTCGCCCTCAGCAAGAGATGGTCTGGCACCCGTGCTCTATCCTGCATTACTACTTCAACCTGCAAGCGTCGTCCGAAGAGTCGCTTGACGACAGTCAAGTCCCTGCCGGGTGGAAGGACAATCCAGTCAAACGAGTCTCCATCTGCCAACGGGAAGCGCAGCGTATAAGGTCCCGGATCCAAGTGCGCGAATACGACGTGGCCTCCGGGTGTGAAGTGCCTTGGACCGATCGTACGCGTACCCACGAGCTCTACCTCTGTGGCGGACCAATCGAGAGGATCGTCAGCGACAAGTTGGACCGTGATCTGCTGTGTAGAGAACAATGCTACGGTGCCGAAGTCGAGCGAACCATTCGGTTCGGCGTGTCCGACGATCGCGCGAGCTGCATAGCCCGGCGCTGCAATGGTCAGGCCGTTGTACCCTGAGACAACACCTGCGAAGACAAAGTCACCCTTGGAATCCACGCGCAGCGGTGGCCCCTTTGGTTTGAGGATCACATTCTCGTGCATCACGTTGACTTGGACGATGGCGCGAGGCAGCGGCTCTCCAGAAAGTCCGTCCACCACGTGACCGCGGCCGATGAGAGGAAGTGGCAGCGCCAATTCAAGATCCGCCGTCGCCCCATCTGAAACACTAATACGTTGCGTCGGAGACTGTGTGGAGGTGTCAGCGTACGCGAGGACGTTGAGATCACCCAGTGGCGCTTCGTCGATAACGAACAGTCCATCGTCGCTTCCGTGAAACTCGCGGTACTCTCTGCGAGCAGCCTCCGATTGCCAGAAGACAATTGTGAAATCTCGTACCGGTCTAGAGCTCTGAGTGCATCGTCCCGAAATGCGACCGGCGCGTTCGAGTGAGAGGAGTACCGGACCCGGCGGACAATCCTGTAGATTGAATGGATCCAGGCGCTTGGGTGCATAGCCGGGACACTGGCCGCGAACGCGAATTTCTCCTTGGGGACAACCGACGAAATGGACCTGCCCCGCGGAGTCAGTCTGTTGATCCATGCGAAGCCAATCCCCATCGCTAGTCCAAAGGAGGCTCGCTGTCGCACCGACAAGTGGTGAGCCCTTGAAGTCGATGACGCGGACCAATAGGTCGCGACCGGGTGCACAGTTGATGTCTACGACGAGTGCCTCTGATGCCTGTGGTGGAGTGACTGCCACCTGAGTACGTTCGACACCCCCACCGTCTGCAACGAAAAGGTATGCGTCCGCAGGCGCCAGCGGGAGTGTCGTTGGTCCCCATGCCCCATCCGACCTGACCCCAACGGAAGCTATGGGGATGAAGTCGACGCCACGACGCAGCCCGCAATGCACCACGGTGCGGTGCCCGGAACCAGGTTGCACACCAAACACGCGACCGCTTGCAGTGAACGTTTCCTGAAGCTCAAGCGCAATCGATCCACGTCCAATGCCTGACCATTCGGATGATCGGAGGGCACCCTTGCACGCCCACACACGTATGGCGTCCTTGCAAGGATGAAGGTCAACGAGTCCGTTGGAATCGGTTCGCAGCGTACGCAGGAAAGCAGTGCGCGCGTCCGACTCGGTAGCCGAGCTCGCTGGATCAGTCGTCGGGGCGCTGTCTAGCTGTTCGAAGACCGTGGCATCAACTACAGGGTTGCCATCCCCGGTAGCAACACGCGCAAACACCCTCGAGGCGGGCTCCAACTCAATGATGGACGGGATCACGTCTGACGTGTCCCTCAACACGAAGACACGCGATAGGAACTGCGGATGGCTGAACCAGAACACACGCCTCGTCGAAGACCCTGTCGCCTCTGGACATAGCGCAATGGATCCGTCCGCGGAGCTGGTGGATGAGCTGCCCGTCAATCCAGAGTCCGATTCGTCAGTCTCTTGATCGATGGCTGAAACAGAAGGCCATGTCCACGACGCAGCGACGCCGTCGATCGGACCACCACCTCGAGCCACGACACGGTGGGACACCGTCGCGGAAGAGCGGGGTCCAAGCGCATCCGGAGAGTCGGTGAGTAGAGTTTCCGTGCGTTCGACTTGCTCACCATGGCGCACCACGGAATGTGGAAGTATGGAACGAGATCTACGGAAGTGAAAAACGAAGGCCAGCAGCGCAAGACCTGTTAGTCCAAGCGCGATCCAGGCCGGCAGCGTGCGTCTCATGGCGCCATGGCCCCGCCGTCCTTACCAGCCAGGCAGCCGGCGACGCGTTCGAAGATACCCATCTGTGCTCACCGCGTCACGCCGTCATTGGCTCGAGCGTTAGGGCTCGGCGTTGCCTTGCGAACGTTGCATGGACCTCGGAGGCGGAGGCCGTCGCCTTGCGGACCACGGTGGCTCAGTCCCACCCTGAAGCGCTTGCGTAGCAAGTGCCGTGGCAAGAATGAGCCACGAGAGAAGCAAGACACGTGCGGCCAGCCCCAGGCCTCTACGCGAAGACACTACACACCCTCCTTCCGACAGGACCAAGCTCGTCGTGCAGTGAGGCCGTTAGGCGCAGGCCAGCTGGCGTCGGAGCCCAATCGGAGGCCAGCCTCCGGTTGAGGCGGGACCCGACATACCAGTCCACAACGGGGTCGTTCGCGGCGAGCACTTCATCCAGATGATTGGCTGCCTGAAGTGCATCGGCTTCGAATCCCAGCTGAATTGCGAGAGTCAGTCGGTCCATCCAGGGACCAGGTCGTAGTGGATCGAGCTTCGATGCCTCGACATAGGCCGCGTGCGCCCAATCGCGCCGTTCAAGCGCGAGGTACGCGAGCCCGACCGCCGACCAGGCCGCGACTCCAGTTCGCTCAGGCATCGGTGCGGCGAGCACAGTGCGCAGTATGGCGAGAGCCGAACGCGGCGAAGACCTCAGCGCGAGATCTTGACTGGCAAGAATGCGGGAGTCCGCCGATGGATGCAGGCGGTGAGCTGCTGCAGCCAGATCAACGATCGACGGGGCAGAGCCGTGCGGCGTCGCAACCACTGCTGATAGCAGGGTGAGACCGGTGGTGTTTGCGCCGTCTGTTGCAGGAGCCTCAGCAGCGGCGTGGCATCGCGTCGCAAGCTCGCTCGGATCAAGCAGTACTAGTCTCTCACCAGGGCCGACGAATGGACTAACAAATGCGCGAGTGTGGATCCCTTCAATCAGCATCCGCAAGCACGCTTGACGCAAGAGCCATGCAATCTCCAGCCGGCGCACCCTCATGATCTCGCGTTCAGGAATGGACAGCGTCGAGCGCTGACTGCTTGCGATGGGCCGCTGTTCATACAGCGCGCGAACCGCCTTCCCCCGAGGCACGCGCAGCAACGTCGAATCCGGATCTGCAGCCACCTCGCGAAGCAGCTCCTCCACCTCCGGGTCCAACAGCATCGGTTCAGAAGTCATCGTACCCTCCCTCCGTCGGAGGCCGTCGGCGGAACTCGTCGGCCAAGCCCAGCGCGCGGAATGCCGCCCTGAGATAGCCCTTCACTTCCTGCGGGGAACCGTTTCCCTCCGCGACGTACCGGTTGAACCGTTGGCCCTCGATGAGCACGGCGAAGAACGCCTTGCGCACAGGTTCGGGCTGGGCGTTGAACGCGACGCACGCCCGCTGGCCGAGCTGCGGCTCGATTCCGAGAAGCGAGGAGAGAAACGCGTAGCGTTCGTCCGTCGCCTCCGGGTCCGGAATCCCGGAAAGCACGGCCTCGCCGTCCTCATCGATGAGCTCCTTCATCGAATGCTCGATCCGCTCCACCAGCCACCGACCGAGCGGTGGCTCGCCTCGCCAGCGCGGCGCCGCGTACGCGATCCTTGCAACAGTGCGAAGCTGCAAGCGATCGAGCGAGAGCAACAACGCTCTGAGGTGCAGCTGTTCCTTGCACCGTGCTCTGACCTCAAGTGGGTCACCATCGACCAACCGCGCAAGGATCTCCTTCGGGCTACCGCCCCGTAGTAGGTCTCCTCCCGGGTCCGACGCCTCGCCCATCCCTAGGTGCTCCCCTCGGGCTCGTCTCCGAGTCGTCCTCGCCACACGGCCCTTGCGGGTCGTGCTTCCTGGGCCGGATTCTCCCGCCGCACCGCCGCTCGGTCAAGGTGAGCTGGGGGCGAAACAACCGTGCTTCGCAGGGGTGCCATTCCGCTGGGCGCGCCAGGAGAAGGACTCCGCAGGTGCGCGCAGCACCGATTCCCGATCCCTCTGGCTGGGCACGCCAGGCTCCTTGAACGCAGTGGGTGGGGCTCGCTCCTGGCTCTCCAGCATGCCCTACCCAGCATCGCCACTCGCACCCGTGCGTGGGCGGTCTTCCCGCGCTTGCGTTCGGTCTTCCACGAGGCAGGCTGGCCACAGAACTAAACTTGACAAATATGTCAAGGTTGCCTATAGTGTGCATCATGACTTGCCGATGGCCAACCTACGGACTCCTCGATGACTGGTGAATCGCTCGTCTTCACGGCCGACGGTGTCTTGGCTCCACGAGACTACGACCTGTCATTCCAGGAGCTTCGAACGTCGCTCCTCGTCCTGGGTCCCGGAGGCGCCCAGGCGCCAAGCTGGGACGGCTCATGGAGGCGGAAGCTTGTGGACAACCTAGAGACCCTGACGAAGCAGCTCTGGACCGTGGGAGTACTAGACGTTTTCGTCGATGGCTCCTTCGTCGAGGACAAGGACCATCCCAACGACATCGACGGCTACTTCGATGCGACAGGGTTTGACCTCGATGCACTCGAAGACGCCTTGAACACACTTGACCCACATCACGTCTGGACCTGGGACTACAACCGAAGGCGGTCCGTCCCTGGGTTTGCAAAGCCGATGCTCCCCATGTGGATTCAGTATCGAGTTGAGCTCTATCCGCATCAGGGGCAGTCCTCGGGGATCCCTGACGAATTTGGCAACGAGCTCGAGTTCCCTGCGGCGTTCCGGAAGAGCCGGGCAGCAAAGGGCCACCAACCGCGAGGAGTCATCAAACTAAGGAAACGCCCATGATTCGCACCGATTCAGAGCATTCTCAGGCAATGAAGGATCGCGACGCGCAAGCGGCCCGCCTCAAGGCTCACCGAAAGGAACTGTCCGGGGCAGGTCTCAGCGGCCGGAAGCTCGACCGTGCGATGCTCCCCCTGGAGACCTTTCACAAGCAACTCGAAGAGGACATCCAAATCTACGAGGCGCTCAAGAAGGGCGACAAAAAGGTCCTCTCACGACTTGGGTTTGGTCAGCAGCTCGTGGCTCTTCGTATCGCAAACGGTCTCACCCAGCGCGAGCTGGCGGAGCGACTCGGTGTGCATGAGTCGCAGGTCTCCCGCGACGAGCGGAATGAGTACCACGGCATCACCGTCGAGCGAGCGGACAAGGTACTCGCGGCGCTTGGCCTTAGGCTGGTTCCCACCTACAAAGTAGCGCTTCCCGCCTAGAGCGTTGGTTGCGGTCGGGGATCGGCATCCACTCCCTGTGACCTGCGAGGCGGACGAGACCGATCTCAGATCGTCAGAGATCAAGCCTCGCGCTGTACGGCACGTCCGGAAGTCTTGTAGCGTTGGGAGGTACCTCCCGGGTCTCGAAGTCTTCGAGCGCCCGTTTGGCGAGGGTGACGAATCCTGCGCCCGTTCACGCGTTCTTGAATGTGGTGGGGCCTTGCTCGGCCCTCCTCCCTCAGAACCTCCCCGCCTCGATCTTCAACGGCGGCCCCGGGCACTTCCTCCGCTCGAACAACTTCTTGAGCCGCTCCAGATCCGACTTCCGGAACGACAAATACCGCAGCTCCTTCTCCGTCGCCTCGCACCAGACCATGTTGTACACCGCCGGATACGTGAAGCACGGCGTCGCCGGCGTCTTCATCGTGTAGTACGACCCGTCGCTGTACTCGCCGCCTGCGAACATCGCCCACCCGAGACTCAGCACCGAGTAGTTCTTCTCGAGCAGGAACGGCGAGAACCCGAACGTCAGGAGCAGCACTCCGAACGACGTCACGCACGCTCCGGAAATGCCGCTCAATCCGAGGGCGCCGGTCCGCGCGTGCTCTGCTTCGTCTCTCCAGAACGGCCAGTACATGAAGAACACGGGGAACAGCGCGAAGTTCGCGAACGCGATCGCGCCCAGGATCGTTCCTGCGGGACCGGCGATCGATGGCGCCCACGACTTCAGGCCGAAGAAGAGGAACTCGGCGCCGATGAGCACGAGCCAGTTCCTGTCCGCGTACATCCGTTGCCGCACGGCGGGTCGCTGCATCGCGGCCAGGTACAGGTGCAGGCACAGCATGAACAGCGCGACGTGCCAGATGTACGGCACCAGCGCGACGAGCAGCCAGTGGAAGAGGCCGACGCACGCGAGTCGGAGCTTCAACCATCTCCGCGTCACCGTCAGCAGCGCGAGCAGCGCTTCGTAGGGCACGACCGTCCACGCGATCAGTGCGAGGAACACGCTCTCCGGGCTCGCGCAGAAGGATTGGGCAGGTCCTCCTGGCGCGTTGAAGATCGCGGACGGCAGCAACGTCTTCATCCACTGGAAATTCAGGAGCTTGTGGAAGCTCGCGAAGCCGTAGATCGAGCTCAGGAACAGCACGAGCGGCAGATCGATCCGACACTTCGGGCCTTTGCGGCGCGCGGCGATCTCCATCAAGGCGAATGCGATCAGCGCGCCGCCCGGCAGGAATGCGAACTGCAGGCGGTAAGTCAGATCGAATGCGACGAGCAAGATGCTCGCCGTTCCGGCCACGAAGCATCCGGGAATCACGAAGCGCGGGAAGCAGGCGATCACCGAGGCGCACACGTAGGCGACCTCGAGGACGACGAAGGTTCTCGGATCGTCGACGAGGGAGATGTCCCAGAGGGGGAGCGGCAACCATGGCTCGCCCGTGTAGAGGCGGCGGATGAAGGGCGCTTCGTACAGGAAGAACGAGAGGATGATGAAGGCGCGCAGCGTCGTGAGCGAGGACAGCGACTCGCGGATCCTCGTCGCCAGGCTCTCGCGCGCTCGCTCTGGGCTCGGAGGTTCGGTCGACATCAGTGCTCCGATTCAGCCTGCTGATCCGCGATGCGGCGCGACGGTGCCGCCGGCCGATTCTACACGACTGCGGGGGAGAGGATTCTCCCGCGAAGCCCCGCGCAAGCGAGCAGAGGGTCGGACGGTCGAGTGCGTGTGGATGCGGCGGGCGACCGAGCGAAAGTACGGTACCTGGTTCATTCTTTCGCGCTGCATGCAGCGATCGCGACGCGAAGCGCGTGAAAACGAACCAGGTACCGTACTTTCCTCGTGCTGCATGCCGCGGTCTCGACGCGCAGCGCGAGAAACCGAACGGGGTACCGCACTGTCCTCAGCGATCGCCGCCCGAGGTGCGCGAAAGCGAACCAGGTACCGTACCGCGCACGAACCACGCGCGCGCGTCGAGGCGGAACGGTCCGGGAGGCGAGCCGAGGCGGCGGAAGCAGGCGGTGCGGAACGTGTCTCGGCGCGCGTTCGAGAGCGCGGCGACGTACGCTCCGGACGGGCCGATCCCGCTCTCGAACGGCGTCCAGTAGTCTTCGAAGTCCGTGTACTCGGCCGCGACGACGATCTCGCCGGTCGCGACGTCGCGCAGTCCCGCGCGTTCCCACAGCGAGCGCAGCTCGGGAGCGGTGCAGAAGCGCATCGTCCTCGCTTCGTCCGGTGCGAGTGGATCCAGCTCGATCGCGGCATCCCAGAACGCGCGCAGCATCGTCATCCCGCCGGCGTAGTCCCATACGCACGCGGCGACCGTGCGCCGAGCGACGCGCGCCATCTCCGCGACGCCGGCGCGCGCGTCGAGGATGAAGTTGAGCACGAGCTGCGACAGCACGACGTCGAACGATTGGTCGCCGAACGGCAGATCCTCGGCGTCCGCCGTGCGTAGATCCGCGCCCGGCAAGGCGGCGCGGCAGATCGCGAGGAAGGGCTCCGAGGAATCGACGCCCGCGACCTTCTCCGGACCGACCCGCCGTGCGGCCTCGGCGATCAGCGGACCGGGCCCGCAACCGACGTCGAGCACGGAGTCGCCGGCTGCGACGCCGGCGCGCTCGCAGAAAGCCGACGCGAGCGCCGCGCTGTACCGACCGACGTGCCGCGCGTAGGCGTCCGTGCCGATGCGGAAGCTCATGGAAAGTACGGTACCTGGTTCGTCTTCTGGCACTTCGGGCTGCGACGTACGGTACCGCGACAGTTTGTCACAGCCGCCGCGGCTGTGACAAACTGTCGCGGCACCGTGGGTCGTTCCGCGGGCCGATGCGAGGGTGCGACCGCCCCTCCAGCCGAGGAACCAGCCGGGTTTCGAGTTCGTCACGCGGCACCGGGCGCGGTTCCACACGATGGATCCGGTAGAAACCCTTTGCACCGGCGCTAGGCGTTGTTCGAAAGTGGAGGGGTTCGAGAGTTCCTCATGAGCGTCGACGACCCGGTGGAATACCAGGAAGCGCACACTCTCAACGGCATCGGCTTCGATGTCCGTGTGCTGCGAGCCGAGGGCTCCTTGCGCGGGGAGTGGAACTGCTCCGCCTGCGGGAGCCGCGGCGCGAACACGCGCGCGCATCCGGACACGCAGAGCGCGGTCGAGGAAGCCAAGGCGAACTTCGTCGGGCACATGACCACGACGCACCTGAAGCGGCTGAATTAGGCTTTTTCAAGCCCTTCAGTTCGAACGAATGCCGCCCACGTGGCACGGAGTTCGACTGCGCGCCTTTCGAAGAGTTCAGCGCCCGATTCCCCTCGGGCTCTACGGCATGGAGAAGATCCCTTCAGCTTCGCCTTTGCATCCCTGCCCGTGTTGCGGGTATTTGACCCTGCCCGGAGCCCCAGGGACGAAGGACGTTTGCACCATTTGCATGTGGTGGGACGACGCGGCGCAGCTCCGGCACCCGACGTCGAGAAACGGAATGAATCGATTCTCGCTCGCCGAGGCGCAGGCCAATTTCAGGGAGACCGGTGTCGCCGACGCGGCGATGAGCCAGTTCAACCGCAAACCGCGACGGCACGACCGCCGAGATCCCGATTGGAGGCCGTTCGACAAGAACAGGGACGGCGTGGATTCGACGCAGTCGACGGGCTCGAGTGACGGCGCCGCGCGCTACTACTGGCGCGTGAGCCGCTCCGCGGACCCGATCATGTAGCGCGCTAGGGGGTGGTCACCGGCGCGCGAGGGCGCTAGGGTCGGGCGTGAAGTCGAGATCTTCATGGCCGCGACAGGAGACGAGATCGATGCGCAGCGGTGCCCGCACTGCGGGGCCGCGCTCGCGAAGGCAGGGCGCCGCGCCGTTGTCGGGAGGCCGCTCTCGGAGTGCATCTCGTGCGGAGGCGTCGTCCTCCGGCAAGGCGCGAGCGAGTGGGCGCTCCTCGGAGCGGCGCAGCGCCTGGACCTGGTCGCGCACCACGCTCTCTGGGCGCTCGCGGTCGGAGTCGTCGCGCTCCCCGTCTATTTCGTGGCCGCGAAAGCGCTCGAACGACCTTGGCGACCGCTGAACGCGGCGATCTGTCTTGCGGCCGGCATCGCGCTCGCCGGGGGCTGGATGGGGTCGCGGCTCGCGCTCACGATCCGCCGGTCCCAGCGCCGGATGAGGGACCCGATGTACCTCGCGAAGCTCGTCCAGCACGAGCTCGCGGAGCCGCGGCGCTAGACTGCGGCACTTCTCGTGAGACGCGGCCTCCTTCTTCTCGTCTTGACCGCATGCGCGACGCAGCCGGCGTCGACGGGGACCGTCTGGCCCGCGCCGCAGGCCGCCGCCATCTCCGGAGCGGACGGGTACGTCGCGATCCCGGGAGCGGCCGTTCCGCCGGACAGCGCGCACACCTACAAGGCCGTCTTCGACGCGACGCGCGGCTCGGCGAGCCCGACCGAGATCCTTCCGGCCTTGAACATGGCCGGATCGGAGCTGAACGCGTTCGCCGCCGCGGGTGTTCCGCTCGACAAGGTGAAGTTCGTCGTCGTGTTCCACGGCGCCGCGATCGACGGGATCCTCGAGGAGGGGAGCTACGAGCGTCGCTTCGGGACGAGCAATCCCAATCTGCCCGTGCTCGCGCAGATGAAGAAGGCCGGCGTCCAGCTCCTCGTGTGCGGCCAGAATCTCGCGTTCGAGAACATCGATCCGAAGTCGATCGCGAGCGACGTGCAGGTGGCGTGCGACGCCCTCATCGTCCTCATGACGTATCAGAACGACGGGTACGCGCTGCTGAGCTTCTGAGCCGTGCGCCGATTCCTTCCGCACCTCGCGTTCCTGCTCCTCGCGCTGCTCCCCGGCTGTCTCGACGTCCACAGCTGGGTCGAGCAGAAGCGGCCGTGGAACGCGGCGACGATCGAGCACACCGACGCGGTGCGTCTCGAGCGCTCGGACGGCAGCGCCGTGACGCTCGAGCATCCGCGCATCGATACGGACGAAGGGGGCGAGTTCGTCGCCGGGGAAGCGCACCCGGGCGGCGACATTCGGGTTCACACGGCCACCGTCCGCACGCTCGAGACGCGCGAGGTGGATTCAGGGAACGTTGTCGCGAACGTCGCCGCCGCACTCTTCGTGGCGCTCGCAGGAGTGCTCTACCTCCTGCACGGCTCGAACCTGCACGGCAGCTGACGCGACAGAGTCAGCGCCTCCGCGCGCTAGCTGGCTGCTTCCGTCGGATCCTGTCCTTCCCAGCGGGCGGCGCGAAGCGGACCCAGTTCTTGGCGTCCTTGACGTCGACGAGGGTCAACATCCAACCGTCGAGGGAATCACGCAGCCGGGCAGAGAGGCGGGGAACGAAGGCGCTTCGGGGGGACATCATCGACCTCGAGTAGCTATTGAGAGGACTTGGTGAACGAGAGGCTCTACGGCAACCAGCGCACGCGCACGCCGTTCGTGAGGTTGAACGTCGCGGTGGTGCAGAACGGTGCGGGGTCGCGGTACCAGCACTGGTATACGAAGTCGCCGCCGCCCGGCGGGACATGTCCGCGCACCGAGACCGGCGCCTGTCCCGGCGCCGGATAGTGCGACGCACCGCCCGAGTTCGTCTCGATGCCGAGTCGCACGAGCGCGCCGCGCACGCAGCGCAGTCCGTCGCCGAACACCGAGCCGTTGCCGCCGGCGACGTCGCCCGCGCCCTGAATGTAGAGAGCCGGGGTGTTCGGCATCTGCGATCCGAAGAGGATCAGCGTGTCGCTCGCGACGCTCGCGTCGCCGGTCGCCGTCAGCTTTCCGCCTTGCGCGACCGAGTTCAGGCAGCCGGCCTGCCCGCCCGCCGGGCTCTCGTTGGCGCACGGACACGGGCTCCCCGATCCGTCGCCGAAGCAGAACGGATGATGCGGGCTCGGAATGCTCCCGAGGAACATGTGACAGCTCATCGGGCCGTCGATCGTGACCTGGAAGCTCCCGCCGCCGCCGTGGAGCGTGTCCTCCGACGTGACGAAGACGTACTGGCGGTTCGCGTCGAGGTGGATGTTCGTGATGTTCGCGAGCGGGGCGTAACCGAACGCGATGATCCCTTCGCAAGGATTCTGCGGATCGAACTGGTCCTGGTAGAGGTAGACGAACCCGGACTGGAACGACTCGTAGTAGAGACTGAGGCTGTAGGTGTCGGCCGTCTGGTCTGTGAAGAACGGTGCGTCGTAGTACTCGACGCCGTTCGAGGAGACCGAGCACGATCCGCTCGTGCCGTTGCCGGCGCTGGTCGCGGCGTTCCAGATCTGGCCCGTCTGGACGTTGCCGGAGATGAAGATCATGTGGCTCTGGGCGCGGACGGAGCCGGCGACGAGAGCGAACGCGAAAGGAACGAAGAGGCTGCGTGCGTGCATGGCGGGCTCCGAGGGGGCGATCAGAGGGAAGGCCGCGGTCCGTGCTCCATCCCGTGCGGCGGCGTGGCTGGACGGACGGGGTGGGTCGGGCGAGGTTCGAGGCGACGCTGCTCGGGCGTCAGATCGACCCCGACGTGGTGGGTCTGGACCATCTTCCAGCCCAGGAAACCCGCGGCGACGGTCAAGCCGAGGCCGATCAGCGGCAGGAGGACGAACTTCGTCGAAGGGATCGCGTCGACGCGGTGGTTCCACACGAGGAACAGGTTGAGCGCGAACACGACCAGCGCTCCGACGTTGAAGCCCATATGCGCGAGGCCCGTGCTCTTCGCGGGCGTCCCGTTTTCGACTCCGAACGCCCAGTCGATGAAGCCCGGGACCGCAGCGACCGCCGCCGTCGCGATGCCCGCGAGGTTCGCGTAGACGCCGACGCGGAACCAGAAGGGGTCCGCACCCATCCGCGCCGCGAGGAAGCAGGCGAACGTGGCGACGTAGAGCGTCACCGGGAAACCGACCAGCATCGGGTGGAGCGGGTGGCCGGCGACCTTGATCTTGGATTCCATGACGAACTTCGCGACGAGCCCTCCCCGCGAATGCAAGCCGCGGACCACGCCGCCGCGACCGACCGCGGCGGTCCCGGCGCGAGTGCGCGCGCCACCTTGCATTTTCTACAGGTGGATTCTGCGAACGACATGGAACGCGCGCGCGAGGCCGGCCGAAGGCGCGCTGTCGCAGCGCGTCCTGGCACGGCACTTGTCCGACCGCGATCCATCATGCACGCACTGCTGCTGCTCCTCGGCGCGTGGCTCATCCCCACGCGGGTCGCCGTTCCCATCGGTCAGGTTCAGAAGTCGGGACCCCTGCCGGGAGCCGTCACGGCGCCCGCCGAGCAGCTCGGGAACGCGTTCGCGGCCGTCGCGACGCACGTGAAGCCCGCCGTCGTGAGCGTCTACTCGGAGCGGCTCGCGAGAATGCGCGGTCAGGAGCAGTCTTGGCCGTTCGACGGGGACTTCCTGCGCCCGAGCCTCCAGCGGCGTTCGCCGTTCGGCCGCCAGGCGCCCTCGCCCTTCGATGCCCCTGACGAAGGCGTTCCGATGCACGGCATGGGCTCCGGGATGATCCTCGACGAGGAGGGCCACATCCTCACGAACAACCACGTCGTGAACGACGTCGACGAGATCCATGTGCGGCTCGCCGACGGGCGCCAGTTCGAGGCGGAGATCGTCAGCACGGACGTCGGGACGGACGTCGCCGTGATCCGCATCCGCGGGAGCGTGCCCAAGGACCTGCCGACCGTGAGCCTCGGCGATTCGGATCAGCTGCGCGTCGGGGACATGGTGATGGCGGTCGGCGCGCCGTTCGGGCTCACCCAGACGGTGACGCTCGGGATCATCAGCGCCACCGGGAGGTCGGAGGTCGGCATCTCGGACTTCGAGGACTTCCTGCAGACGGACGCGGCGATCAATCCGGGGAACTCGGGCGGTCCGCTGGTCAACATGCGCGGCGAAGTCGTCGGCATGAACAGCGCGATCGCGACGAGCGTCGGCCAATACTCGGGCGTCGGCTTCGCGATCCCCGCGAACATGATTCACGCGATGCTGCCGACCCTCGCGAAGGGCGCGAGCGTGACGCGCGGGATGCTCGGCGTGATCCTCCAGGACGTCGACGCGGATCTCGCGAAGGAATTCCAGCTCCCGGAATCGAAGGGAGTGCTCGTCGCGGACGTGAATCGCGGCTCACCCGCGGACACTGCCGGTCTGAAAGTGGGCGACGTGATCGTCCGTCTCGACGACAAGCCGGTCACCGACCGGCACGAGTTCCGGAACCGGATCGTGGGCATGAGCCCGGGCGCGAAGGCGCGACTCGACGTGATCCGGAACGGGAAGGCGCAGACCCTGACCGCGGAGATCGGGAAGCTCGGCGGCGCCGCGAAGCAGGCCGTCCCGGCCGCCGCGCCGCCGGCGGATCCGCAGGATCACTGGGGCCTGACGGTCGCGACGCTGACGCCGGACATCGCGAGGCAACTCGACCTCGACGACGAGAAAGGCGTTTTCGTCGAGAGCGTGCGCCCCGGCAGCGCGGCCTCGCGCGCCGGCGTGCAGACCGGCGACGTGATCGTCGAGGCGGACCACCGCCAGGTGAAGACGGTCGGTGAGCTCGCGGACCTCCTCTCGAAAGCGCGTGAGCGGAACCGGGCGCTGCTGCTCCTGAAGCGGCGCGGGGCGAGCCTGTTCGTCGTCGTGCAGGACGGCTGAGGACGAACCATCAGTACTCTGGAGGGATCCGTCGTGGCCTGAGTCGAGCGCATTCTGCCCTGAGCCGCATTCTCAGAGCCGCACGACGTTCAACTCTCCAGGCTTCACTTCGACAGCCTGCCGCGCCACTTCGGTTCCGTCCTTCAACAGGATGATCAGCGCGGCATCGTCGGGGACGATCACCCAACCGGACTTGCCGCTTTCGAGCCGGATCGCATCCATCGGGCCCCGCCAGCCGCCGCTTCCCCAATGCTTCCCGACTTGCATCCGCGCCCCAGTCCTGTCGAGCACCGCGAACTCGTTCGCCGCCAACCCCGCTGTCGTGAGCTCGACACGCAGATCACCCGTCCGCGGCGCCACGAGGCGCATTGCGCAGGGATCCTGGAAGTCCGAGAAACGGAACGCGCGGGGGGCTCCGTCGGGCAAGACCGCGACCCGATCCGCCTGCCGTGAGACCGCCGGGAAGTTGAAGTGGCCGTCCGCATCCGTGCGGACTTCCTCGCACCACCGCAGGCGGTCCGAGAACAATCGACCCGTCTGCACGCGGATGCTGGCGACCGAACGACCAGCCGAATCGACCACCTGGCCCGCGACGCACGGACGCACTTCTCCAGTCTCGACGCGGATCACCAGGTCCACGCGGCCCGCTTCGATCGGCTCCGTATCGACAGAGCCCAGAGTTCGGAGATCCACCGCGCGAAGCCGGTAGCGCCTGGGCAGCAGACCCGCCAATTCGAAGGATCCATCGGGACCGGAGGGAACTTCGCTGCCGCCCATCACGATGTTCTTCCGCGGGACGCCGCCCGGGAGCGCGATCAGGCTCCGTTGCAGGGTCTCGTCCAGGCCCACCGGATCGATCGCAAGCACCCGGCATTGGGGCAGAGCGATTCCCGTTGCGTCCACGACGTGCCCGCGGATGACGAGCGCGCGCTCCCTCAGGACGAGGACGAGCGGGTCGGGCCACGCGCCGACTTCGACTGGAGTGCGAGCGAGGCAAGGTTGACTCACGGGGAGCCAGCCCTCCTTCACCGCGACGAGCGGAGCGCTCTCCGCATGATTGCCGACGTCGAGATCGAACCCGCCATCCTGGTCGGTCCTTCGGTCGAGCAGTCCGAAAAAAACCGATGCATTCGGCACGGGCGATCCGTCGACGTCGACGACCCGACCGATCACGTGGTTCTTCGGGGCCACCGGTGGACGCAGCACGATGAGGAGGTCCGGGGGTTCGGCATAGGGAGACTTGAAGTTGGTGTCATAGCCTTCGAGCAGTGTGACCAGTTGAGCGCCGGGGACGCGCGGGGCGTTGGGGATCGCAAAGGCTCCTCGCGCATCGCTCGCCACGATCCAACGCGCCGTACCGCACCCGCCAAGATCGAGCGGGAACTCCGATCGAATCTCGTTGTCCGGAGTCATTCTCCCGAGAACGAGCAACGCTAATCGGATGTCGTTGTCCGGACCCAGCCTCGGCTCCTTCTTCGGGATCCATGACGTCGAGCCGGGCAACTCGAATCTCACTTGAGCGTCGGCTAGGGGCGCTCCTTGCGCGTCCACGACGCGACCAGAGATCGAGCGGGTACGCGCGACCACGAGCACGCAGCCGGGCGCGGGCCCGCTCGCCTCGATGCGCGGCTCGAAGACGCTCGTCCACGAGCCCGGAACCGTTCGCAGGCTGCCTCGTCGGTTCGGTACCTCGAGCTGGAACCGCCCGGCCGCGTCGCTCTTCGCTGGAGCTCCAGTCCACGCTTCGTCGGGTTCGGACGGTTCGAAGAAGACAGGGACATCGGGAGCCGGCGCGGCGAGAAGATCGACGACCTGTCCCTCCGCGATCCGGTTCGGCGACGTCGCGGCAGGCGCCGGAATCTCCCTCGCAACCGCTGTCGATCTCGCTTCGGCAACCGCAGGTGGCGCGATCGCGAGATCGCCCTCGAGCGCAGCCCCGGTCGGTGCCGCCGAGGTCTCGGACACGCCAACGCTGCGAGCCCCACGCCCCGCGGGGACTACCAACCACAGTCCGATCAGGATCGCGACGATCGCGAACGCGGCCAAACCGAGTCCCAAGCGGCGGCTCATTGCTCGACCTGCTTGTTCCCGATCTCCTTCTGCACCACGGCCCGTGCCGTCTCCCGGATGAGCTTCGACACCGGCTCGTCGTGGAGGGCTCTACCGGGCGGGGAGCAGGCTACCGCGCCTGCTACCGGCGGACTACCTCAGCGCGGTCCGATGGTCACGCTCATCGGAATCTCGACGTCTCCCTCGGCAACCATGAAATGGATGCTCGCGTCCGTCGGTCCCGCGACGCGCGCGGGCCAGCCGGTCGCGATCCACTCGCCCGGCTCGAGGCCGTCGAGGACGAACCGGCCTTCCGCTCCGATTCGCGCGCCGTAGTGCGCCGGGTAGTTCAGGTCTTTCGGAACGACGTACACGTACTCGATCAGCGACCGCTCCCACGCTGCTCCGGTCCGCGCGTCGATCGCGACGCCGCGGACGCGCGCGCCGGGGAGCACGAGGTCGTGCTCGAGGCCTCTCTCCGTCACCGTGATCGTCCCGAGTGCGTGCGTGCGGAACGGGTGTTGGCCGTTCGACGGCAAGTGCACGTCGTACGTTCCGGGCATCAGCGCGATGCGGAAGCTGCCGGTCTCGTCGTAGCTGCCTTCGGTGCGCCTCTTCGTGCTCTCTTCTTCGAGCATGATCTTCCCGGCGCCTTGCACGAGGTCCCCGGTCTTCACGCGCACGACGCCGGTCCAGAAGGGGAGCGCGACGCTCCGGCCGAAGTCGACGGTCACGCGGCCGCCCAGCGGGACGGCGACGCCGGACCGCGTCTCGTCGAGGTTGGGATCGAGTGTGTCGCCGTCCAGGCGCACGCCGAGCAGGTAGCTTCCGGCGGCGAGCTCGCGGAGCTCGTAGCCGCCGTCCGCGTCCGTGATGCCCGTCGTCTGGAACTGACGGCCCTCGTCGTTCCGCACGACGCTCATCTCGGCGATCACTCGCGCGCCGGCGGCGGGCCGGCCTTCCGCGTCGTGCACGTGTCCGACGACCGCGGCCGAACCCAGGACGATCACGATCGAGCGCGCGGGACGGTCTCCGCGGTTCAGGTTGAAGCCCATCTGCCGGCACGTGCCGCTCCCGACGTCGACCGCGAGCGTGTACCAGTCCGGACGCAGGTCGTCGAACGAGAACCGGCCGTCCGGGCCGATCGGCGCCGTCGGGGCGGACTTCCACCACGCCGTGGGTCCGCCGTCGAGCAGGTCGCGCGGGAACACGACGTTGCCCGTGCCGAGGAGGACGCGGCCGCCGCGCACGGGCTCGCGGCCGCGCAGCACGAGACCGCGGAGCGTCGTCGCCGGCACCTCCTGCTCCATCGCGGCGCACTCCTCCTCCGTCGGCTCGGCGGAAGGCGTCGGCGGCGGGCGACTCTCCGGCGTCTCGTCGACCCGCGTGGAGAGCTCGACCGCCGATCGTTCGCCGCGCCGCGCGCCATCCGGCTCCGGCGCGCGCGCCGGCTCGAGGAGCGCGGCGGCGTCGGGACGCGCGGGCGCGGAAGCGGGTTCGATTTGCGCGCGCGGCCAGATCATCCAGGCGATCGCGGCCACCGCGGCGACGCCGATCCCGAACTTCACGACCGTGCTCATCACCAGGCCTCCGGAGACTGCGAGCGGACGAGGTCCTCGAGCGAGCGGGATCAGCGCCGCCATCCACGATCTCCCTGCGGCGCGCTCGACGCGCTCCCGCAGCCGCGCGATCCCGCGCGAAGCGCGTTGGCGCGCGGCTTCGTGGCTCACGCCCTGCCTCTCCGCGATCTCGCGCAACGTGAGACCGTCGAAGTAGTGGAGGCGGACCGTGGAGCGGTACGGTTCCGCGACGCTCGCGAGCTCCTCGACGACGATCCTGGCGAGCCGCAGGCGCTCCTCGGTCTCCACCTCGTCGGGTTGGACGGCCTCGGGTCGCGCGGCGCGCGCCTCGTTCCACGCGCGGAGGCGAGCGTCGCGTCGCGAGCGCTGGAACAGCCGGCGCGCGACGACCGCGAGCCAGCCGCGCAACTCGCCGCGGTCCGCGCGCGCGCGCGGCGGCCGCTCGAGCGCCGCCCGGTACGTCTCCTGCACGAGGTCGTCGCGGTCGTGGGAGCTCTGCACCAGCGCGGCGGCGATGCGCGCGAGCGACGCCGCTTCGGCGACGAGATCCTGGGGCGGAACGGGGCGGGATCCCTCGTGCATGGCGCGACACTCATGCTACGGCCCGACCGAGTGTGACGGCGGAAACGGGATTGCTTGAAGGTCCCGGCGGGTTCGTTGTATCCAGGCGCCCGACCGAGCTCCGCGATGACACCTCTTCCGTTCGCGTGGCCCTACTCCATGGTCTTCTGGATCGTGTACGTCTGGGTTTTCCTCCCGGAGTTCCGGATCGTCCGCCGCGCGACGAAGGCGCCGGTTTCGCCGGCCGATCGCGGTTCCCTGCGCTTCCTCCTCACCGTCTCGAGCCTCGCGCTCGCGGCCGCGTTCGTGTTTCCGTTCGTCGCACCCCAGGCGACGCTCCCGGGCGCGCGCGTCGTCTGGTTCTTCGTGGGCACGCTGACGCTCGTCTGCGGCAGTCTGCTGCGCCGGCATTGCTTCCGCATGCTCGGCTCCTTCTTCACCGGCGCCGTCACGATCCAACCGGATCACCGCGTGATCGATGCGGGCGCCTATCGGTGGGTGAGGCACCCTTCGTACAGCGCAGCGCTCCTCATGACGCTCGGAATCGCGCTCGCGCTCGACAACTGGATCGGTCTCGCCGTGGCGCTCGTCCTCGCGTTCGTGGCCTACTCCTACCGCGCGCACGTCGAGGAGCAGGCACTGCTCGCCTCACTCGGGGCCCCGTACGCTCGGTTTCTCGCCAGCCGCAAGCGCTTCGTCCCCTTCGTCTACTGAGCGCCGGGCGCGGAACTCCGCTCGCACGGCGAGCGCGAACCAGGCGATGCCGAAGACGAGGAAGGTCAGCAGCGCCGCGTCGCGCAGGACCGGGATCCAGCTCGGCCACTGGCGATGCCCGGCGAAATCCCACGCGCCGCGCAGGAGCCAGTCGTCGCACAGATGGGCGTACAGGCAGTAGACGTAGCCGCCCGCGAAGACGTTCGCGCACAGCGCGAAGAGCGCGCCGCGGGTGAACCAGAAGGGGACGGACCAGGCGAAGTACTGGAAGGACCACGCCTCGATCGAGCCGTAGAAGAGCGCGAGGCAGCCCGTGATCGTCTGCGCGAGGCCGAGCGCGCTCTTCTCGCGGCGGCGCAGGAAGGCGTAGGCCGCGATCAGCGCGATCGCGATCGCGTTGGCGTGATCGATGCGCCAGAGCGCCCACGCCGGCCAGCGCGTCGTGTCCGGACCGAAAGCCGTGAAGCAGAAGTTCTTGATACCCCACACCCAGATCGGCGGCTTGCCGAGCGTGTGGAGCTGGATGCCCTGGTATCCGAACACGCGCTGCCCGACGAGCGACGGCGCGGCGACGAAAGCCGGGACGTACGTCGCGGCGCCGACCGCCAGCGCGACGAGTCCGCACCGCAGGCGATCGCGACCAGTCGGGAGCGCGAAGAAGATCGCGAGCGCCGCGACGAGCACCGGGAGCTTGATCCAGAGCGCGAGCCCGATGACGACACCGCACAGGATCGGCCGCCCAGCGCCGACGGCGAGACAGCACGCGAGCAGGGCGAACGCGATGATCGAATCCGTGTTGCCGTGCTGCGCGGAGAAGACGAGCGCCGCCGGCGCGACGCAGTAGAGTCCGAAGGCGAGCCAGCGCCAGGGACTCGCCGCGAGCACGCGCAACAGCAGGAGCGCGCTGCCGAGGTCGATCGCCGCCGTGAGCGCGCGGTAGAGCGCGCGGAACGGCAACCCTGTCCACTGCGCGAGCCTCCACAGCTCCGCCATCGCCCAGCCGACGAACGGCGGATGGTTGAAGGTGGCGTCGGATCGGTAGTGGGCGACGAGACCGTCGCGCGCGACGCCGCTCGCGTGCTCGGTCCAGATCAGGACGTCGTAGGTGCCCTCGGTGCCGAACGCGAGGAACGCACGGAGGAGGATTCCCGCCGCGAGCAGGATCCAGAGCCAAGGACCGGGGCGCTGGAGGAAGTGCACGCGACGGGATCGAGGCTACGACCGGAGACGCGTCCTCAGGGGGACCACGTCACGCTCACCGCGTTCGTCACGTTGAACGTCGCGCCGAGCATGTTGCAGGGGACGAACGCGTTCGGGTCGCGGTACCACGCTTGGAAGTAGGTCGTCTGCCCGCTCAACGCTCCGATGTCGACGCTGATGCGCGGGTCGGCGGGCAAACCCCAGTAGACCGTCCCTCCGCCGTCGGCTTGGCGATAGCCGATGTGCCCGAACACGCGATGGATCGGCGCCGTGACGCAGCGGACACCCGCACCGTACACGACGCCGCTGAGCGTGGCGTTCGTGGATTCGAGCAGGAGGCTGAACACGTTGTGATTCTCGTTGTCGGCTTCGAAGTACAGCGTGTCGTTCTGGAGCGACGCGACGCCGTGCCCGTCCAACATCGCTCCTCCCGTGCCATTGAAGCTGCCGAAGTTGTTGCAGCCGGCGTGCCCCGGAAAGCTCGGCGGGTTGTTGCACGGGCAGATGTGGACACCGGGAGTGTCCGGGTAACAGAACTGGACCGGCTGGATCTGCGCGGAGGCGCATTCAGCGAGGATTGCGAGCGCGATGAAGGATCGGATGAGGTTCGACATGACGTCCTCGTGGGGTTTTGAAGCCGCATGCTCGCGGCGGAGGCGCAAGGGAAGCTCGCGCGCCGACAGATTGAACGGTCGGGGCGCCGCCGCACAGCAATCTGTGGGATTTCCGCTTCCTCGCCCGTCGAGTCGTCGGGGTTCGGCAGCCAGATCGGGCTCCTAGCGGTCGCGCATCCGGTAGATCTCGACGTCGGGTCCGGGCCGTTCCGTCGCGAGGACCTTCTGGAGCGCGCGCTCGCCTCTCTCGAAGCCGAGATCGAGCAAGTCTTCCGACGCGGAGGCGCTGGGCGCGAAGCTCGCCGCGAGAACGTTTCCATTTCCGCGCACGACCTCGCGCGTGAGGTCCCACACGTTCCCGGAATCGGCGTGGACGACGACGAGCACGTAGGCCGGTCGCTCCGTCGCGAGCAGCGCCGCGACCTCGTCCGGATCCACGCGGCGATCGGCGAGGATCTCCCGGGAGCAGACCGTGCGGAGGTGGAACCCCGGGACGGGAGGCTCCGGCGCCAACCGGACTTGATAGCGCTGCCACGGAGTCCGGAGCGCGGGCGGCACCTCTTCGAGGGCCGAACGCTCGCTGAAGATCGGCAGGTCGGCGAGGAGCGGGATCGAAACGACGTCGCGACCGCGGTCGACGTTCGACGCGATCCACCGCGCGGCGAGGGTGAAGGTGTCCGGCCTGGAGCGCGTCGCGACGAGGTGCGCGCAAGCGAACGCAGGCAGAGCCAGGGCCGCGAGAGCGAGCGCGACCGAAGCGAGTGCCGGGGCGCGCCGCGGCAGCAGACTCTGGATCCCGAACGCGGCCAGAACGGCCACGTAGGGCAGAAGCGATTGCGAGAGGCGCGGCGGGACGGCGTCCATCACGCCCCAGAAGAGCACGAAACCCACCGGATACGTCGCGGCGACGAGGAGCTCACGCTGCACCTCCGCCGCGGGTCTGATTCCTAGGGCAAAGCGCACAGTCAGCGCGAGGATGCCGACCCCCGCGGTGGCGACGAGCACGGGGTCGAAGGACCAGAAGCCCCCCAGGATTTGGCGGAACCCCGCGCCGTTGAAGGTCTCCCACCCGATGTGCCTCAACCCGAGATTGACTCGATCCGAGGACACGAGAGACCGTTCGAAGAGGAACCCGTAGAAGAGAGGAATTGCGGCTGCCACCGCGACGACCGCGATGGCGAAGCCGATCCAGCGCCGGCGCGGGGCGAGAAGGTGCGCGGCGAGCAGAGCCGGGCAGACGAACACGCCGTTCCAGAGGCACGCGACGGCGATGGCGCACAGCACTCCGGCGACGGAGTACGCAGTCAAGTCGACGGCGCGCGGGATCCGCAGCACCGCGAGCATCGCCAGGAGGGAGAGCCCCATGCTCGCAGCGTGCGGTCGCGCCTGCTCGCAGTAGAAGAGACCGGCGAGGCTCGTGGCCATGAAGGCGGCCGCGAGGAGGGAGGTCCAGGCCCCCAGGAAGCGGTGCGCGAGGAAGTAGGTCCCCGGGATCGCGACGAGGGAGAGTAGCTCGATGAGCAGGCGCCCGCGCACGAAGGGCTCGGACGCCGCGGCGAGGTGCTCGGCCAGGGGCGCTTCCGGCGGAAGGGTGCGCGTGAACGAGTGACCGGGCAGGTGATAGAGGAGGAAGGAGAGGAGACGCGGATAGATGGTCTGCGGGTAGCCCTCGAAACTCGACGTGGTCGCGTCGGCGGGACGGTCGCGCCAAGCCGCCTCGGCGACGATGTAGCGATCGGGATCGGGCTGGTGTGGCAACCTCGTGCGGAGCCCGGCGAGCCGCGCGCCGAGCGCGACCATCGTCAGGAGCCCGAGGACGGCGAGAACGAGACGTGGTGTCCTGGGTGGGTCGAGCATCCATCCCTCCGGTGTCTCTAGGACCGGCCGCACCAGCATGACGCGGCGGCGAGACAGGGCGCAAGGCGAGTCGTCGTCGTCGGATTTTACTTGACTAGTCAACTATCGGCAGCTATCCTTCCGCACCATGGACGCCAAGGCCCCGACCGTCGCCGAAGCCATCCGCCAGACGAAACCCTTCGCCTCGAAGCGCCAGGAGGGGCTCCTCGCGCTCGTCCTGGCCGCCGAGACGGTCCGTTGGCGCTTCGCGCAGCTCGTCGAGAGCCGCGGCGAGGTCACCGCCCAGCAGTACAACGTCCTGCGCATCCTCCGCGGCGCCGGCGCGGAGGGTCTTCCCACGCTCTCGATCGTCGAGCGCATGATCGAGAACGCGCCCGGGATCACGCGCCTGATCGCGCGGCTCGAGGCGAAGGGTCTCGTCGGGCGCAACCGCTCCGCGGGCGACCGGCGTCAGGTCTTCTGCCGCATCACGCCGCGCGGGCTCGCGAAGCTCAAGGCGCTCGACGCCGTGCTGAACCAGATCGACGAGGACGCGCTCGGCTGTCTCAACGAGAACGAGGTGGCGACGTTCATTCGCCTCCTGAACAAGGTCCGCATCCATCAACCCTAGCCCGGAAAGGAATGCTCCCATGTCCGCCACGACCTCCGTTTCGACGCAAAACTTGACTAGTCAATCAATTTCCGGCGAGCGCGTTTCGCTGCTCCGTCGCGCGCTCTCGACCTCCGACCAGTGGTCCGGCACGCTCGCGCGCTCCGCGCTCGCGGTCGTGATGTTCCCGCACGGCGCGCAGAAGGTCCTCGGCTGGTTCGGAGGCTACGGCTTCTCCGGCACGCTGGGATTCTTCACGCAGAAGATGGGAATGCCGGCGCCTCTCGCGGTCAGCGTCATGCTCATCGAGCTCCTCGCGCCTCTCTTCCTCCTCGTGGGCTTCGCGACGCGCTTCGCCGCACTCGGCATCGGCGCGATCATGATCGGTGCGATCGCCACCGTGCACGCCTCCCAGGGATTCTTCATGAACTGGACCGGCGCGCAGCCGGGCGAGGGCTTCGAGTACCACCTGCTCGCGCTCGGACTCGTCGCCGTGCTGCTCGTCCAGGGCGGCGGCCGAGGTTCCCTCGATCGCGCGTTGACCGCCAGGCGCGATTGAGAGCGGAGGGTCAGCGCCTCGCCTGCGCGTTCGGGCGAGGCGCGGAGTAGAACACGGAGACGACGAGACCGTCCGTCGTCTCGAAACCGATCGACGTCCCGGGTGTCGCCATCGAGTCGTAGAAGAGGCGCACTCCCTTGGCAGGCGTTCCTTCCAGGCGCGAAGGGCCGCCGTAGCGATTCAGGACCTCATCCCGCGACCACAGCATGTGGGCGATGCTGAGCTCTCGATCGAGGGCGGCGCGCGCCGCCGGATCGGCGTCGACGACCTTGTCCTGGATGCGGAGCCACATCGCATCGATCGACGCGTAGCCGAGCCCTTTCCCGGCCTGGTTGTAGATGAATCGACTCCGCGCGACCGGTTCCGCGCGCGGCTGGTTCGACTCGAGGATCGCGTTCAGCCTGTCGACCGCGGCCGTCAGTCGATCCAAGTCGCCGCGGCCCGCGACCGCGGGTTCGCGCGTGCCCGGCTCCTTGGGCTCGACGCGTTCGACCTGCAGCTGCTGCCGCAGACTCTGAAGCTCCTCCGCGATCGACCGCCGGAGCTCGGCGATCTCGGCCGAGGAGTCCGGAGGTGCCTGGGTTTCGTGCTCCACCGACGGCACGGCGATCCATCGTCCGAGGAAGATCCCGGCCGCGCAGCCGACGAGGACGAGCGCCGCCGAACCGATCACCGTGGCCGAGGAAGCGCGCATGTCCGTGAAGAATGCTACTCGGGCTTCCGCACGACAGCGAGTCGAGTGATGCGCGCGATCTGGCCGGCGAGCGGAGAGGCGTGAAAAAGCGCGACCCATTCCTCGGGCGTCGAGTCGCGCACGATCTCGAAACCGACGCGTCGCAGCTCCGCGTGCATCGTTTCACGGGTGCGCAGGCCGATCTGCGGCTCGCGCCAGAATCGCAGCAGCCACGTCATCTTGCGCTTCTCCGCACCGGGGAGGTGGTAGTGCACGACGAGGACGCTCCCGGGCGCCGAGGCGGCCGCGACCGCGTCGAGCGACGAGCGCAGCGCGGCCTCGGTCAGGTACATGACGACGCCCTCCCAGATCCACACCGTCGGCCGCCCGGCGGCGTGACCGGCCTCGCGCAGGCGCTCGGCGAGATCGTCGCGCTCGAAATCGACCGTCACGTACGTCAGCGAGCGCGCGAGCGGCTTCAGCGCGGCGGTCAGGCGGCGCTTCGGCTGCTGCGTCGCCGGGTGATCGACCTCGAACACGTCGACACCGGCGAGCGCATCGATGCGGTACACGCGCGTGTCGAGGCCGGCGCCGAGGATCACGAGCTGCCGACAGCCGGCGGCGACCGCTTCGGCGAGCTCCGCGTCGATCGCGAGCACTCGCAGCGGCAGCACGTCGAGTTGCGCGAGCGCCTTCGCGCGTCCGTCGGGATTGGCCCGCCGCAGTCCGCGCGCGATCATCCGGTAGGCGATCGTCCAGCCGCGCGAGAGCAGCGAGCGCGCGACCGGGTCCGAGAAGCCCTGCGCCGTCGTGAAGCCGTCGTGCGCGAGGGCGCGCGCCAGCGCGACGAGCGACGCGGTCTGGCTCGGGCGCTCGGCGTGCATCGCTGATGAGCCTAGCGCGCGAAACGGCGCCGCGCGCAGGATCGCTCCCGCGCGCGGCGCATGGAAAGTTCCGCTCGGATCAGGGGCTCAGGGAGCCCAGGTGACGAGCACGCCGTTCGTGATGTTGTAGGTCTCCGCAGTGCAGAACCCGGGAGTCGGGTTGCGGTACCAGACTTGGTACGCGCGCTGCGCGCCGTAGATCGGAACGCTGCCGCGGAGGTCCACCGGCTGGTCGCCGGTCTGGGGATAGGTGGCCATTCCGTTCGAGGCGTGCTTCTGGCCGATGCGGATCAGCGATCCGCCTGCGCAACGCAGCCCGTCGCCGTATTGGAAGACACTGCTCGAGCTCGTGCCCTGGAGGAAGATGCAGAACGCCGTCGACGGCATGCCGCTCGCGTTCATCACGAACGAGTCGTTCACGGTCGACGCGTAGCCCGTCGCGGTCAGCAGCGCGCCGGCCGCATTGACGGAGTTCGCGCAGCCGTGGCCGCTCGCGCCGTTGTTCGCGCACGGGCAGGTCACGCTGGATCCGTCACCGAAGCAGAAGGAGGACATCGTGCCGCCCGGGACGGTGTCGAAGAACGCTCCCAGGACGTCGGCCGGTCCGCCGCCCGCGGGGGTGGCGTTCCACGCGGCGAGATACCGGTGCTTCCGCGCGGGATCCGTCGCTCCACCGGAGAACGCGGAGGTGACGCGCGGGCTCCGGTCCGAGGTCCAGTCCACGTCGATCGCCACGTGCGGTTGCGCGAGACCCAGCGTTCCGGCGGCGACGAACACGTCGCTCGCGAAGATGTCGTAGCTGCCCCAGGCTTCCACGTAGGTGACGAGGAAGTGGTCGCCGTCCGAGTCGACGGAGGATTCCATCTGGTCGTTCGCGTAATTGGCTCCCTCCATCAGGTTGAGGTCTCGTTCGTCGACGACCGTCGAGCCATCGAGGAGCGCCATGATGATGTCGTGGTCCCCGCCGTCCGTGTCTTGCCAGGTCGCGAGGTAGTTCATCGAGCCGTCGAGCGGGCTCGAGACGGCGACCTGCCACTCGGGCTGGAACCACGCGGAGATCTGGAACGGGAAGGCGAAGGTGGTGCCGTCCCAGTGGACGATTCCGCCCCACACGTCCGCGTCGTTCATGTAGCCGTTGTTGCGCTGCCACACGACCATCCAGTCGTGCGTGCCGTCGGACTTCGAGATCGCCGGTCCGACGTCGATCGTGCCGGCCGAGTTGGAGAGGTAGTTCGGACCCGATCCGACGAGCGATCCGTCCGATGCGACGCAGCGGACGAGGATGTCCCAGTCGGTGTCCGAGTACTGGCGCTCGTAGGCGACGCAGTAGTAGGACGGCCCTTGGCCTCCGGTGTAGGGATCGCCGCCGACCACGCAGTTTCGGATCGTTCCGGCTTCGGTCCCGGTGATCACGGTCTGCGTCCCGGAGGTGCCCGAGGCGTAGATCGTGCTGCCGAGCACGTAGTGCTGCAGACCCGACGTGACCGAGGCCACGACGAGGAACTGCTGCGCGGCAGCGTTGTTCGCGCAGTGCACGCTGTCCCACGAATCCCCGCTGAGATCGAGGTACGCGCCCACGCCGATCGGGCCGGAGTCGTTGAGCCACGAGTAGAAGACGTCGCGGTCCGAAGCCGAGTACCACTCCTCGTAGACGACGAGCCAGCGGTGGCTCGCCTTGTCGTACGCGGTGTCGGCCCAGTAGTTGTCCGACGACGTGTTGTCGATCGGGAACGAGCTCACGACCGGATCGATCGTGAGAGGCATCGAGGCGATGCGCAGGAACTCCGAGTCGACGTGGATCGTGATCGCGCCGTTCTCGAGCGCCGTCGCCGCGGAGGTCCGCCGGCCGGCGGCGTCGATGGCCGTCGCGCGACCGTAGGTGACGCGGCCGAGCTCGCCGCGGAACTCGAGTCCGTCGGCGCACGCGACGCCGCCGAATTCGCTCGCGACGGGGATGTGCACCACGAGATCGCCCGTCCGCGGCAGCGAGGAGAAGATCAGGGTCTGCTCGACCGATTCCGGAGCGAGGTCGTAGGCTTCGACGAACGCGCCGCGGTCGATCTCGACGCGGTCGCCGACGCGCACGGCCGAAACGGTGCGCTCGAAACCGAGCGCCTCGCCGCCGACGGTGACGGAATCGGGCGACAGCGCGTGCGGCACGTCGTGGGCCTGACGCTTGCCGAGCGCCGGGATGTACGACACCCCGGCCGTGTCGAATCTCGCCTTGTACCGCGCGCCGCGCGCCCACAGCGTGCCTTCGCGCGTCGTGGCGTACTGCATCACGCTGTGGTCGATCGCACGCGAACCGGCGCTCCGGATCGACGCTTCGGCGGGGAGCTTCACCGGGGTCGGCGCCGCACCGCGTTCGATCTGCGGCCGCGCCGGCGCCGTGCCGGAGACCTGGCTCGGCTCGGCGGGAGTCTTGACGTCCGCGGAGGCGGGCAACTGTCCGGGCGTGCGCTCCTGCGCCGCGGACGGTGTCGCGAGTAGGGAAACGAGGCAGAGCGGCGCGAGGGCCGCTGCCACGACGGGATGATGCGATTGCAGCTTCATGGTCGGTTCTTTCGGGGCTGAGGTCGGAGAGAGTGTGGGTCGCGGACGTTCCGTCGATCCCGTTCACCCCCCCGAGAGCGGCCCCGGCGCGGAAGTGTCGGACTTCCCGGTTTCTTGGCCGTGTTTCCCCGGCCGGCTACGATCCGTCGGCCAGCGAGGAGCGCCGTGGAGGCCCGCAATACCAAGGGCGAGGACGCCCTCGAAGTGTTCGCCGCGTGGCTCTCGGGGCGGGAGCAGGGGGACGCGAGCACGTTCGCGGACCTTCTCGGCCGCCATCCGGACCTCGCGACCGACCTCGAGGAGCTCCATGCGACGCGGGCGCGCCTCGCCGACGCGGGCGAGCCCGATCCGTCGAAGCGCTCGAGCCCGGCCTTTTCGTCGCCGTCGGCGCGCATCGCCGAGCTCGCCGCCCGCGCCGGCAGCTTCGGCCGCTACGAGATCGAGGGCGAGGTCGCGCGCGGTGGCATGGGCGCGATCCTGCGCGTCTGGGACGAGGACCTGCGGCGCCATCTCGCGATGAAAGTCGTGCTCGGCGAGGCGGACCTCGCGGTACGACTGGGAACGCGGCCGGAGAATCCCAGGGTCCTCGCGCGGTTCCTCGAGGAGGCGCAGGTCACGAGCCAACTCGACCACCCCGGCATCGTCCCGGTGCACGAGCTCGGGCTCGACAGCGAGGGGCGCGTCTACTTCACGATGAAGCTCGTAGAAGGGCGCGATCTGAAACGGATCCTCGGACTCGTCTTCGAGGGCCGCGAGGGCTGGAACGAGACGCGCGCGTTGGGCGTGATCCTCAAGGTCTGCGAGGCGGTCGCGTACGCGCACAAGAAGGGCGTCATCCACCGCGATCTGAAGCCCGCGAACGTCATGGTCGGGAGCTTCGGCGAGGTGTTCGTGATGGACTGGGGACTCGCGCGCGTCCTCGATCGCAAGGACACGCACGACATCCGCATCGCGCCGGAGTCCGCGACTTCGCCCGAGTCGACGTCATCCGACTCGCCGGTGCTCACGATGGACGGCGACGTCGTCGGCACGCCGGTGTACATGCCGCCCGAGCAGGCGGGCGGAGAGGTCGAGAAGCTGTCTCCGCGCTCCGACGTCTACTCGATCGGCGCGATGCTCTACCACCTTCTCGCCCGGCAGATGCCGTACGTGCCGCCCGGCGCCGTCGTGCCGAACCGGGCCGTGCTCGTGCGCGTGCTGACCGGGCCGCCGCGTCCGCTGCACGAGCTGAACCCGGCGGTGCCCGCGGAGCTCGCCGCGATCTGCGAGAAGGCGATGGCGCGCGATCCCGGCGAGCGCTACGCGGACACGCTCGCGCTCGCGGAGGATCTCCGCGCCTACCTCGAGCATCGCGTCGTCGGCGCGTACGAGACCGGCGCGGTCGCGGAGTTGAAGAAGTGGATCGGGCGGAACAGGGCGCTCGCCTCGGCGCTCGCCGGGCTCGTCCTGTCGCTCGTGGTGGGTCTCGTCGTCAGCGCGTTCCTGTACGTGGAAGCGAAGCACGAGAAGGCGCGCGCGGACACGCAGGCGGCCGAGGCCAGCCAGCGCACGGACGACGTGCTCGCGCTGTCGGCGATCCAGGACCTCGAGGATCTCGTCACGCGTGCCGACGCGGCGTGGCCGCCGACACGCGAACGCATTCCCGTCTACGAGTCGTGGCTCGCGGACGCGCGCGTGCTGCTCGACGGGAAGCCCGGAGACCCGGCGAAGGGCATCAAGGCGAAGCCGGGCGTCCGCGACCACGAGCGCAAGCTCGCCGAGATCGAATCGCGCGGCCGCGCACGGCCGCAGGTTTCCTCGGCGGAACAGCCGCCGGGAGAGATGGACGGTTGGGAGTTCGACTCGACCCAGGACCGCTGGTGGCACGCACAGCTCGGACGCCTCGTCGCGAAATTGAAGGCCTTCGAGGACCCGGAGACCGGCGTCCGGGGCTCCGGCGCGAATCCCGAGCACGGATGGGGCGTCGAGAAACGCCTCGAGTTCGCGCGCACGATCGACGAGCGCAGCCTCACCGGCGCGGCCGCGAGCCGGCTCTGGTCGGAGGCGGTCGCGTCGATCGCCGATCGCGGTGCCTGTCCCGCCTACGGCGGCATGAAGATCGCGCCGCAGCTCGGTCTCGTGCCGATCGGGCGCGATCCCGCATCCGGTTTCTGGGAGTTCGCCGATCTCGCTACAGGCGAGCCCGCGCGGCGCGGCGAGGACGGAAAGCTCGTGCTCGCGGAGGAGATGGGGATCGTGTTCGTCCTGCTCCCGGGCGGCAGCTTCTGGATGGGATCCCAGGCCGACGATCCCGACAAGCCCGGGTTCGATCCGGGTTCCGCATCCGAGGAGCGACCGGTCCACGAAGTGACACTCGCGCCCTTCTTCCTCTCGAAATACGAGATGACGCAGGGTCAATGGCTGCGTGCGGCGGGCACGAACCCGAGCGCCAACCGGCCGGGCGAGGTTCGATGGGGTCACCAGTTCAGTCTCCTGAATCCGGTCGACGAGGTCTCGTGGACGGACTGCGCGCGCGTGATGCAGCGCTTCGGGTTGGAGATCCCGACGGAGGCGCAGTGGGAGTACGGCGCCCGCGGCGGGACGACGACCGTCTGGTGGTCGGGGAGCGATCCGGAGTCGCTCGAGGGATGCGCGAACCTCGCCGATCGCTACTGCAAGGAGAACGGCGGTCCGAGCGGATGGTCGTACGACGAGTGGCTCGACGACGGCTACTCGAACGACTCCCCGGTCGGATCGTTCCGAGCGAACGCGTTCGGCCTGCACGACGTCGTCGGGAACCTGTGGGAGTGGTGTCGCGACCCGTTCGGCAAGTACTCGATTCCCGAGCGCGCCGGGGACGGCGAACGGACCAGCGGAAATGCGGGGCGGCACGCGTTCCGGGGCGGAAGCCAGTCGGACACCGCGCTGAACGCCCGGGTGGCGTTGCGCCAGGGTTTCGCTTCGCTGTCGCAGGACGGCAGCCTCGGACTGCGGCCGGCGCGCGCGGTCGATCCGTAGGTCGCTGCGATCAGCTCGCGTTCGTCGCGGCTGCGCGCAACTTCCGTCGCTGCCCGATCTCCGCGACGAGGTTGCCGGCGAGGAGGAGCGCGCCGCCCGACCAGAGGTACACGGTGAAGGCGTCCGTTCCGCAGGCGATCCCGAACAGCGCGGCCCAGATCGGCTCGAATGCGTAGAGGATCGCGGCGCGGACCGGGTCGAGCTGGCGCTGGAAGTGGTTCATCAGCGAGAGCGCGACGAAGGTCGCGAGTACGGAGGAGAGGAGCAGCGGGACGGCGAAGCCCGCGCTCGTCACCAAGCCGAGGAGGGCTTCCGGTCCCGGAGCGCCCGCGCGCATCATCGAGACGCCGAACAGCACGAGGCTCGCGGCCGAGACCCAGACGAACGACGTCAGCGTCACCGCCATGGGGGAGACCCGCTTCGTGATCCGGTCCGTGGCGAGGATGTGCAGGGCGAAGAGCACGGCGCATCCGACCGTGACGATCTCCCCTCGATTGAAGGAGAGCTCCGGGCGCCCGCGCACGAATCCCGCGCCGCAGGTCGCGAGCACCACGCCGAGGAACAGCGCGAAGCTCGGTCCCCGGCGCTCGATTCCAGCGGTCAGCACCGCCGTGAACAGCACGTAGAGGCTCGTCAGGAATGCGGAGACGGCGGGGGAGATCTCGGCGAGGCCGAACATCTGCAGCGCGAAGCCCACGAAGAGCAGCGCACCGATCCACATGCCGCCGCGCCACGCGTCACCGGCGAGCTCGCGCCTCGACGCGGGAATGAACGCCGCGGTGCACACCGACGCGACGCCGAAGCGCAGCACCATGAAGAGCGCGATGCCGGTCGTCGCGTGACCCGGACCGAGCGCGCGCTCGACCGCGTCCATCCCCTGCTTCATCCACACGAACGTCCCGCCCCAGATCAGCGTGACGACGAACAGCGCGCCGATGGCGCCCCAAGGCGTCGCCGCGTTGCGCGTTCGGGAGGAAGCGTCCATCGGGGATTCGAGCGCACGAGGTTGCCCGATGACGAGTTCGTAGTCGACAGGGAACACGCGAGCCGCGCGTGCTAGCCTCAGCTCCACACCCGACTGTTTCGCAGGAGCCACCATGAAATCGAGCCTCGCCGTCAGCCTTCTTCTCGTCCTCGCCGGTTGCGCGACCGACCGCCAGGTGATCCAGCAAGCCGAGAGCACGCACTCCGAGCTCGAAGCCGCGATCATCAAGGACCCGGCGATCTCGGGCTATCTCCAGTCGGTGGGGGAGCGGATCGTCGCCGCGGCGCGCGAGGCGGACGCGCGGCACGACGGGCCGAAGAAGCACTTCGAGAAGAGCGAGGACAACGCCTGGATGTTCGAGCACGGCGAGTTCCACCTCGTGAACAGCAAGACGTTGAACGCGTTCACGACGGGCGGGTCGCACATGTACATCTACTCGCAGCTCATGCAGACGTGCCGCACGGAGGACGAGCTCGCCGCGGTGATGGCGCACGAGTACGCGCACGTGTACTCGCGGCACGTGCAGAAAGGCATCGATCGGCAGTACTACTCGCTGGGCGCTTCCGCCGGTGCCGCCCTCGTCGGGCTAGCGATCGGCGGGAAGGAGCACGGCGAGGAGTACGCGAAGACGGCCCTCGTCTCGAGCACCGTGGTCACGCAATTCCTCGGGCTCGGCTACACCCGCGAGGACGAGGCGGAGGCGGACAAGTACGGCTTCGACTTCTACGTGCACGCGGGCTGGGACCCGCAGCGCTTCGGCGACTTCTTCCAGCAGCTGATCGACCAGGGGCTCGACAAGACGCCCGAGATCGAGAGCGACCACCCGAGCCTCGCGAGCCGCGTCGAGGCCGCGAAGGCGCGTGCCGCGGCGCTGCCGCCCGAGGCCGCGAGCTGGAGGAAGGCTCCCGTCGCCGACGCCTCCAAGTTCGCGTCGCTCAAGACGCGCGTCGCGCAGATCGGGGCGACGAGGAAGACCTCCGAGGAGCTCGCCAAGGCGCAGACGCTGCTCTCGGCCGTCCCGAGCTGCGTGACCCCGGTCGACCAGCCGGATCAGAAGCGGGCGCAGGCGACGCTCGTCCGCGCGCTGCAGGCCGGGCCGAAGACGAAGTAGCGCCCTACTTCTTCTGCGCGTACCAGTCGGCGTTGATCTTCTTGAAGTTCGCCCACTTCTCGGGGAGATCGGGCTCGTCGAAGATCGCGTCGACCGGGCACTCGGGCACGCACGCGCCGCAGTCGATGCACTCGTCCGGATTGATGTAGAGGAGCTCGGCCGTCGCGAAATCCGGCTCCTTCTTGGTCGGGTGGATGCAGTCGACCGGACACACTTCGACACAAGCCGTGTCCTTGGTCCCGATGCACGGCTCGGCGATCACGTACGTCATGGCGGGATGCTGTTCGGCGGGAGTCGGCCGGGCAAGCCCGGCGGGCCTGGAGAGTGCGGCCATCCTATGGCGGGGAGGTCCTTTTGCAACCCCGCGCGAGCCGTCCGGCGGACGCCCGAAAGCCGACACGAAGTCGACCCTCCCAGCTCGGGACCTGCGGAGGCTAATCTGCCCCAGGGTCGGGCCCGTTCCCGGCCCCGCTCGGATGACTCTTCCTCTGTTCCTCCTCGACGAACTCCAGTCGATCGCGATCCCCGGCGCCGAGGCCGGACGCCAGCTCTTCCTCCTGCCGTCGGCGTGGATCGTCGTGCTGCTCGCGTACCTCGTCGGCGCGATCCCGTTCGGGCTCCTGATCGCCAAGCGCGTCGCCGGCATCGACCTGCGCACGTTCGGGAGCGGCAACATCGGCACGTCGAACGCCGTCCGCGCGATGGGGCGACGGTGGGGATTCGTCGTCTTCAGCCTCGACTTCCTCAAAGGGTTCCTCCCCGTCCTCGCGTGCCACGGTCTCGTCGGCGATCACGCCGAGACCGTGCCGCTGCTCCAGGTGCTGACCGGCACGGCGGCGGTGATCGGACACTGCTTCCCGATCTACCTCGGGTTCCGCGGCGGCAAGGGAGTCGCGACGGGCTGCGGCGCGATCATCGCGATCGACTACCGCGTGTTCCTGTGCGGTGGCGTCGTCTGGGTCGTCACGCGACTCATCACGCGGTACGCGGGCCTCGCCTCGATCCTGATGGGGATCACCTTCCCGGTCGCCGTGCTGACCCTCGACTACGTCCAGAAGAAGCCTCGCCCCGAACTGCTCGTCGGCTCGCTCCTCCTCACGCTCCTGATCCTCGTTCGGCACCGGTCGAACATGCGACGCATGCTCCAGGGCACCGAACCTCACATCGGCGAGAAGGTCGAGGACGGTCGGACCGCGAGGCACCATGGCTGAGTCCGCCGATCGCGGCGAACGCGACGTCCAGAAGGCCCTCGTCATCGGCGACGGCGGCTGGGGGACGACTCTCGCGCTGCTCCTGCACCGCAACGGGATCCCGACGGCGCTCTGGAGCGCGTTTCCCGAGCAGGCCGAGGAGATGCGCTCCGTGCACGAGAACCGCCGGTTCCTGCCCGGGGTCCACCTGCCGCGCGAGATCGAGGTCACCGCGGACACCCACACGGCCGCCGCCGACGTCGATCTCGTGATCAGCGTCGTGCCGACGCAGTACCTGCGCGGCGTGATCACGCGCTTCGAGGACGCGCTCCCCGGGAACGCGCCGATCGTCACGGCGACGAAGGGCATCGAGATCGAGACCTTCCGCACGCCGAGCCAGATCCTGCGCGAGATCCTGGGCGAGCGGCCGATCTGCGTGCTGACCGGGCCGAGCCACGCCGAGGAGGTCGCGATCCAGAAGCCGGCCGCGGTCCTTGCGGCGAGCACGGACCGCGCGTTCGCCCAGCGCGTCCAGGGAGCTCTCGCCTCGCAGCATTTCCGCGTGTACACGCACGACGATCCGCTCGGGGCGGAGCTCGCCGCCGCGCTCAAGAACGTGATCGCGATCGCGGCCGGGATCAGCGACGGGCTCGACCTCGGCGACAACGCGAAGGCCGCGTTGATCACGCGCGGGATGGTCGAGATCGCGCGCTTCGGCCGCAGTCGCGGAGCGAGCCCGCGGACGTTCTTCGGGCTCGCAGGCATCGGCGATCTCGTGACGACGTGCTGCAGCAAGCACTCGCGCAACCGCGCCGTGGGCGAGGCGATCGGGCGCGGACAATCGCTCGAGCAGGTTCTCTCGAAGATGAAGATGGTCGCGGAAGGCGTGTGGACCGCGAAGGCCTTGTTCGGCCCCGAATCCGACCTCGACGACGACGTCTCGATGCCGATCGCCGAGCAGGTGCACGCGGTCCTGTTCGAAGGAAAGGATCCGCGCGGCGCAGTCCTCGACCTGATGAGCCGGACCCCGACGGGCGAGATGGACGGCCTGATCGAGGGGCGGACTTGATCTCGGCGACCGCCGGCTTCGTCGTCTTCCTCGCCTCGACGCTCGCGCTGCTCGTCCTCGTCGTCCTGACGGGATTGGCCGCGAGGCGCCTGTGGCACATCCCTCTCGTCGTCGCGTCCGTCGGGGCGCTCGCGATGACGATCCACTACGCGCTGCTCCTCGGGAAGCTGTACGACCTCCCGGCCGCGGGCTGGATCACGCCGGTGCACCTCGCGATCGCGCGCGTGACGACCGCGTGCTACCTGCTCCCCGTCGTCACGGGCATCCGGACGATCTTCGTGCCGTCGACGCGGCGTCTCCACAGGAAGGTCGCGTTCCTCGTGCTCGCGATGACGCTGCTCACGGCGATCACGGGCACGGCGATGATCTGTCTCGCGCCGCGCGTGGTCTGAAGCTTCAGGACGCGCGCGTTCCGCGCAGCGTCTCGACGAGCCACGGCACGAGGAAGAGGCTCGCGTTCGCGAGGAGCGGCACGAGCGTGAAGAGGAGCCACGAGCTCCGCGCGCGCACGGTGAACACGGCGACGACGAAGCCGAACGCCGCGAAGGTGCCCGCGAACCAGCCCGTCGTCGCGACGTCGGGCGCGATCGACGGGACGTAGCGCATGAGGAAGACCGTGATCCACCAGCTCGCCCACCCGAGAGTCGCGAAGCACATCGACACCATCCAGGTGCGGTGACGACGCCGCACGACGGTGCGGACCTTCCAGAGATGCCGTAGGGGCCGAGCCACGGAACGATTCTCCGCCTCGATCCGGACGGGCTCAAGGCGAGGAACGATTGACGCGGCCGGCGATCGTTCCTATAACGTTCGCTCCCATCGCGTCGGGGCGTGGCGCAGCATGGCTAGCGCGCTGCAATGGGGTTGCAGAGGTCGGAGGTTCAAATCCTCTCGCCCCGACCACTCAGGTCATCAGCCGACCTGCTTTTCGACCAGGTAGGCGATCCGACTCAGTCGCCGCTCCGACGTGAGGCGCTCCACCGCGGCGAAGAACTGCTGGAGGCCTTCGAATCGCTCCGCGCCCTCGATCTGCAGCAGTGCGTCCTTGTGCTCTTCTCGCGCGCGGAGCCAGCGCCCCGAGACGAGCGCGGCATTCGCGGTCACGTCCTCCTGCTGGAGGAGACGCAGGCCCGCCTGCTCGATCAATCGTTCGTTGACGCCGGTCGGGACGAACACGAACAGGCCGATCGAGCTGCGTCGCGCCAATTCGTCGTTGGTCACCGGTCCGCTGATCACGACCGGATCCGTGAACACGGCCCGCCGGCCCGGGCGCAGGACGCGGAGCCACTCGCGGAACACGCCCAGCCGATCGGGGAAGTGATTCATCGAGTCGATGCACACGAGCGCGTCGAACGAGTCGTCGGCGAACGGGAGCCGCGCGTTCGCGTCGACGACGCGGAACGTCGCGCGGTCGGCGAGGCCCTGTCCGCGCGTGATCTCCTTCGCGGCGGCGACGCCGTGCTCGTTCGCGTCGATCCCCGTGACGCGGCATTGCGCTCGTCGCGCGAGGTAGCGGGCCGGGCCGCCGGAACCGCTCGCGACTTCGAGGACGTGGTGCGAGGGCTCGAGTTGGAGCCAGGAGAGGAAGCGGTCGTACTCGTCGACGGTGAGCCAGCTGTTCTGGCCGATGTCCTGGCCGAACGCCGCCGCGCGCACCGCCGCTAGGACTGGCTCGGCGAAGTGGCTGTAGGTGCTGTCGAAGAGGTCCGTGCGCTGGGTCATGCGACTCGCGAGGCGACGCTCCACGAGCCTAGCTGGAGCCGTTTCGATGCGCAGCTTCTTGCAGCAGCATCGTCAGCGCGGCGGGATCGACCGGCTTCACGAGGTGATGGTCGAAGCCCGCTTCCGTGGACGCCTCGCGGTCGGCGGCGGCGCCGAATCCCGTGAGCGCGACGAGAACGGGCGTGTGCACCGGGTCTTCGGCGCGGACGCGCCGCGCGAACTCGAAACCGCTCATCCCCGGCATGCGGATGTCGCAGAGGATCAACTGCGGATGGAACTTCCGGAGTTCCTCGACGCCGGCCTCGCCGCGGAAGACGGCGTGCACCGCGTGTCCCCCGATCCGGAGGAGCATCGACAGGCTCTCGGCGGAGTCCTCGTTGTCGTCGATGATCAGGATGCGCAGCGGCTTCGGCTGCTGCATCAGGCGCGGCGGCGCGACGACGGCCGGCAGCGTGCGCGGCGCCGACGAGGCCGGGAGCCGCACGTCGAATTCGCTGCCGGACCCGATGCCGTCGCTGTGCGCGTCGACCGAGCCTCCGTGCATCTCGACGAGGCGCTTCACGAGCGTGAGGCCGATCCCGAGACCGCCTTCGACTCGTTCGACGCGCCCTCGACCCTGGAGGAAGAGATCCCAGATCAGGGGCAGGAGCTCGCTGGGTATGCCCTGACCCGTGTCGCGGACGGTCACGAGCTGGGAGTTCCCTTCGCGTTCCGCCGCGATCCAGATCGACGCCGCGGTGCCGCTGTACTTCACCGCGTTGTTGAGCAGGTTCGTGAACACTTGCGCGAGGCGGACCGGATCGCCTTCGACCCACATCGGACCGGTCGGAAGGTCGACGAAGAGGTGCTGGTGCTTCGCCTGGATCGAAGGCCGAGCCGCGTCGATCGCCGGGCGCAGGACGTCGCGCAGATCGAACCGCTCGAGCCGCAGCTCGAGCCTTCCGTGGCTGATGCGGCTGACGTCCAGGAGGTCGTCGATCAGTCGCATCATGTGCCGCAGCTGACGGTCCATCATCACGAGAGCCCGCGGCGCATCCTCCGGAGCTCCGCTCTTCAGCACCTCCAGCCCGTTGCGGAGCGGCGCGAGCGGGTTGCGCAGCTCGTGCGCGAGCAGCGCGATGAACTCGCCCTTGCGGCGGCTGGCGTCGCGCTCGGCCTCCTCGGCCTCCTTCTGGGCCTGGATGTCGTGGTTCATCCCGACCCACTCGCGCACCTTCCCGTCGAAATCGAGCACGGGCACGGCGCGGACGAGCGTCCAGTGGTACGACCCGTCGGCGCGGCGCAGGCGGTACTCCACCTGGTACTGCTCGCTGCCCGCGATCGCGTCCTTCCAGCCGTTCAACACGCCTTCGCGGTCCTCCGGATGGATGACGTCGAGCCAGCCGAGGCCCTTCCATTGCTCGTAGGTCTGCCCCGTGAGCCGGCGCCACGACGGCGAGTCCTCCTGGACGAAGCCGTCGGCGTCCATCGTCCACACGATCTGCGACATGGCGAGCACGAGAGAACGGAAACGCTCGTTGCTGCGCGCCAGCTCGCGCTCGCGCTCGCGTCGGTCCGAGACGTCGCGCACGACGAGCACGACGCCCTGCTCCTGGCCGGAGCGATCGAAGATCGTCGCCGCGGTCGCGCTGACCGGCAGCGAGCGGCCGTCGGAAAGGCGCAGGCTGGTCCCCTCGAGAGTGCGCGAGACGCCCCGCGTCGCGAGAGCGCGGGCGACGACGCTCGCCGCCGGCTCGCCGGTGGCCTCCGAGGTGAAGGTGAAGAGCTCGGTCAGCGGCTTGCCCATCGCGTCGGACGGGATGGCGAGCATCGGACCGGCGGCCTGGTTGCAGAACGTCAGCCGTCCCTGCGCGTCGGTGACGAGCACCGCGTCGCCGATGCTCCCGAGCGTGACCCGGAAACGCTCGTACGCATCAACCGAGTCGCGCGCAGCATTCTCGCGGAGCCGATCGACTCTCCGGACGAGCTGGTAGGCGAGGAGCACGAGGACCGCGCCCGTGCCGCCGACCGCGAGCCCCAGCGCCTGCGCCGCGCGGTAGCTCGTGCGCGCATCGAATTTGCGCTGCACGAGCAGCAGGTTTTCCTTGGTCTCGATGTCCGCGATCACTTCGCGAACGGAGTTCATGAGCGCCGTGCCCTCGCGGATCAGCGCGCGAGCCGCGCCGGGCGCTTCGGCGGAGCCTGCGACCGCCACGAGCCGACCGAGATGCTCCTTCCTCGCCTGCGCGCGTTCCCGCAGTGTCTGCAGGAGCACGCGCTGCTCGGGATTGTCGGAGACGAGGCGTTCGAGCTGCGCGAGATGACCGTCGATCGTCCGCGCGGCCGCGTCGTACGGAGCGAGGTCCTCCTCGGAGTTCGAGAGCAGGTAGCCGCGCGCTCCCGTCTCGGCGGAAAGCAGCGTCGCGAGGACCGCACGGACCTCGGAGATCACTTCCTGCGTGTGCGCGACGGAGGCCTGGTTCTCGTACAGGAGCCGCGTGTGCCGGAGGCTCACCCAGGATCCGACCGCGACGAGGACGAGCAGGAGGAGGAACGCGAGCTGGACCGAGAAGTTCAGTCCGGACTGGAGCCGCGCGCCGAGCTGGCGCACGTCGAACAGGTCGAGGAATCGCGGGTCGCGCTGATAGGGCATGTGTAGAACGGAGCCTGCACGCGCCTACGCGCCTGCGTGGGCTCAGTGGGACGAACGGGGTGAGCGCAACAGGCGCGACATGTCGTCGGCGTGCTCCTCTTCGGTCGCGAGGATCGATTCCAGCATATTGCGGGTCGTCGCGTCACCCTCCCCGAGATGTTGCAACATCATCCGGTAGGCGTCGATGGCGATGCGCTCGGCGACCAGGTTCTCGCGGATCATCTCCTCGAGCGAACTCCCCGCGATGTAGTCGGCGTGGCTGCGCGCGACGAGACTGGCCGGATCGAGGTTGGGCGAACCTCCGAGCTGGACGATCCGGCCCGCGATCTGGTCGGCGTGCTGCAGCTCCTCGGTCGCGTGCTCCAGGAACTCCGTGGCGGCGATGTCCGCGTTGAGTCCGCGCGCGGCGAAGTGATGGTGCTTGTAGCGGAGATAGCAGACGATCTCGGTCGCGAGCGCGCCGTCGAGGAGCGCGAGGACCTCCGCGCGGTCGGCGTCGTAGCCCTCCGTGACGGATCCCCGTTCCACGTGCCGCCGGGCCTGGGTGCGGATGGCTTCGATCTCGGAAGCGAACTTCTTGGTCTCGGAGTTCGTGGTCGTGCTCATGTGCGGGTCCTCCAGTGGAGATGGGCGGCCTCTTTGGTCTTCACGCCTCGCCGGGCAATGCGCGTGCCGATCGATCTCTCGCGGGCAGACGCAGGCGCAGTCCGGACGCCGCTCCGGGGCGCCCCCACACTCCGAAATCGCCACCGTGGCTCTCGACGAGGGCTTCCGCGAGGGCGAACCCCATCGCGTTCTCGAGGCGCGCCGGACCGCCGTTGTGGCGCAGGTACTGCGCGATCTCGACCGCTTCGGGGGTTGCGGATCGTGGCGAGCTCCCACAGGAGAGCTCGATCGTCACCTCGTCGTCCGCCGGGCGCATCTCCAGGATCGCACCGCGCACGGGCACGCCCGTCGCGTCGGACTCGACGGCCACGTATGCGCGCCAGGCGAAGCCGACGATTTCGGCGTCGACGCTCGCGACCGAGGAGGAGTGCGAGGGCACGCGGACGTCGCCCGCGCCCCCCGAATCGACCAGGACGGAGCGCGCCAGCGCGGCGAGATCGGTCGAAGACGTGGTCATCGGCCTCGATGCGAGTCCGACGGCGGTCGCCAGCAGCTGGATCATGCGCGCCGCGCGCAACGCGTTCTCGCGCATACGCCGCGCGAGATCGCGGACCTCCTCGGCATTCGTCTCCTGGTTCGCCTCGAGGACCGCGGCGTAGTTCACGATCGTGCTGAGCGGCGTCCGCAAGTCGTGGGAGAACACCTTCTGAACGCGCTGGAGGAAGCGCGCCAGGGCCGGGTCGGGATCCACATCGGACGCGCGGGGCGCAGCCATCTCAGCACTTTCTACCTGTCCGAGCGGACGATGTGTCGAACATGTTGCGGGTTGTCGAGCTCGGATGCGTTCGTCGTGCGTCAAGGCGTGGGCCCTCCGTGGAGATCGGCGCCGAAACGAAGCAGCACAGGGCACTTCGAGTGCTCTGCGCGGCTTCGAGGTGTCGGTCCGCGGGCCGAGTGACTCAGGGAACTGCGGTCCGCTTACCGGTGACGAGGCTGACGAGGAGGGAGATCACGAACAGCACGACGAAGACCCAGAACAAGGTCGACGCGATGCCGGACGCCGCTCCCGCGATCCCGCCGAAGCCCAGCAGGGCGGCGACGAGCGCGACGACGAGGAAGATGATGGCGTAACGAAGCATGGTGGCCTCCGAAGAGGGGAGTGGTTGGGTGAAAGATCGGAGCTCGCTGCGCTCGTGCGCAAGATCTCCGCCCCGTGCGGGGCACGTGGCGTGCCAACCCTTCGCGTTTCGTTCGATCTCGTTCGATCGCATCCCGACTGCGGCGCGCGTGCAGAATCCACAAACTACAACGCGTCGCCCGAGGCATTCTGCGGCCTCGTCTCGGCGGCGGCGTCGTACACGTTGAGCCGGTTGTAGAGCGTCTTCAGGCTGATGCCGAGGATGCGCGCGGCGGTCGGCTTGTCGCCGTTCACGTGCTCCAGCGTCGCCTTGATCAGCGCGCGCTCGACGTCCGCGATCGACGCACCGACCTGCACGTCGAGACCGCCCGGCATCGACGAGACGTCGAAGCGCTTCACGCCGGCGATCGCGTCCTCGGCGCGCAGGAGGTCGTCGGCCAGGATGAACGCGCGTTGGACTGCGTTGCGCAGCTCGCGCACGTTGCCGCGCCACTCGTGCTCCGCGAGCTTGTCCAACGCGCCCGGAGCCCAGCGCTTGTCCGTTCCGTGCGCGATGTTGTTCCCGTCGAGGAAGTGCTGGGCGATCAGCGAGACGTCGCCTTCGCGTTCGCGCAACGGCGGCAATCGGATGGGGAACACGGCGAGTCGGAAGAACAGGTCCTCGCGCAGCTTGCCGGCCGCGATCGCCGCCTCCGGCTCGCGATTCGTCGCGGCGAGGACGCGGACGTCGGTCTGGATCGCCGTCGTCCCGCCCACGCGCTGGAGGCGGCCGGTCTCGAGCACCCGCAGAAGCTTGACCTGGAGCTGCAGCGGCATCTCCGAGATCTCGTCGAGGAACAGCGTGCCTCCGTCGGCGCGTTCGAAGAATCCGCGGTGCTGCCGGTCCGCGCCGGTGAAGCTGCCCTTCTCGTGGCCGAACATCTCGCTCTCGATCAGATTCTCCGGGATTGCGCCGCAATTCACGGCGACGAGCGGCGCGTCCTTGCGCCGGCTGAGCTCGTGCAGGGCCTGCGCGACGACTTCCTTGCCTGTCCCGCTCTCCCCCTGGATCAGGACGCTCGCGTCCGTCGGCGCGACGCGCTGGATCATGTCGAACACGGGTTGCATGGCGATCGATCGCCCGACGATCGGTCCGAGACGTCCGCGGTCGCGCAAGGCCTCGCGCAGACCTTCCACTTCGCGCTTGAGAGCGCGCACGCGTGAGAGGCGCGAGAGCGTCGCCTGCAACACCGCCAACTCGGTCGGCTTCGTGAGATAGTCGGCGGCTCCGCGGCGCAGCGCTTCCACGGCGGCATTGACCGTCGCGTGCCCCGTGACGAGCACGACGTCGGTACCGGCCGGAACCGCCGGGTCGCCGATGAGGTCGGAACCGACGCCGTCCGGGAGCTGTTCGTCGGCGAACACCGCGTCGAAGGTTTTCGCCGCGAGACGTGTGCGCGCCGTCGCGAGATCCGCAGCGGCCTCGACGGTGTGCTTCTCGCTCTGCAGCAGGCGGACGAGGCTCGCGCGGAAGTCGTCGTCGTCGTCCAGGACGAGCAGGGTGAGCCGAGTGGTGTCGCGCGTCATTTGTGGGAGTGCCTCACGGGAAATGGTGCGTGGCGAGCCCGTCCCTGGATCCGCTGTGCGGCTCCAGCCGAGCGCGCCCGTACGCAATCCGCAGGCCAACGCGTGCATGCGCTTTGCAGAAACTGCAAGCGGAGGCGCTCCTTACGGGCCCGAAGGTGCTCCGACTCGGCGGCACGGCCATTGCGTAACCCGATGCGTCGCGGTGCGCGGCGTCGCTTGTCGTTCGACGGAGCGACCGCTGTTGCTATGTGAATCATCCGAATCCCGAACCGAATTGACAAGGAGATTGTCTTGAAGCTGCACCAACTCGTCGTCGCCGGAGCCTGCGTCGCTCTAGGCACGACCGCAATGGCCCAGTCCGCCGCGCCCGGAGCCATGCAAAAAGAAACGGCGCGCGCCTACGCGCTCTATCCGGCCGGCAAAGTGCTCGGCCTCGACGTGCGCAACGATTCGTCCAAGAACGTCGGCGACGTCGGGGACCTGCTCCTCGATCCGCAGTCGGGCGAGATCCGCTACGCGGTTCTCGACGTCGGCGGAGTCCTCGGCGTCGGTGAAGATCACCGCATCGTGCCGTGGAGCTTCATCCAGATCGTCCCCGACGAGAAGGATGCCGACAAGGCGCACGCACGCACGACGTTGACCGAGGACCAGGTCAAGGCCGCGCCGAAGTGCAAGGTGCACGATCCGTTCGGCGCCGACCTCGACAAGCGCATCGAAGCCTCGTTCGGCAAGAACGAAGCCTGGGCGTACGCCGGCAAGGGTGAACCCTCCTTCGTCTGGGCCAGCGACGTCAAGGGCGTCATGGTGAAGGATCCGTCGAGCAAGGAGATCGGCAAGATCAAGGAGCTCGTCCTCGCGCCGGCGAACGGCTGCGTCGCGTACGCCGTCGTCGACACCGTAAAGGATGCCGGCGGGAAAGATGTCGCGCTGCCCTGGGGACGCGTCGGCCTCTCGTACGACCACGACCGCAAGCTCGCGGGCTCGACCCCGGTGGAACAGGCGCGCTTCGCGTCGGCGCCGGAGTACGACTCGAAGGACTGGAAGCGGATGTCCAGCACCCCGTGGATGACCGAGATTTCCACCTATTACGGCTGCGATCCGTTCTGGAAGACCTCGCGTTTCGCTTCGGCGCGCACCGCGCCGCCGCCGCAGCGTCCGTAGTCAGCGGGCTCGAAGAAGAAGAGAAGGGCGGCTCATTCCGGGCCGCCCTTCTTCGTTGGAACGACGATTGCACTTCGGACATCGAGCCAGAACCGCGTCCTTCATTCGATGGCGACGGACCGTCTCGTAACCAATCAATCAAACGCAGAGGAACCGATCATGAGCACGAACCCCGAGAGCATGGCCAGCCCGTCCCGCGTGGGCAGCACCGGACGAACCCAATCCTTCAGCGAGCAGAGCCGCAAAGTCGCCGATGACGTGCGCGAGCTCGGCAACATCGCCGTAGCGGGTGCCGGCGAGGCACTCCAGTCCTTGAAGGAGCGCGGCGCCGACGCCGTCGAGGGCGTTCGCGAGCACGCCCAGAAGTCCCTCGAGCAAGGGAAGAAGCAGATCGGCAAGGCGCGCGACGGATTCGAAGACTACGTCGCCGAGAACCCGTTCAAGTCGATCATGATCGCCGTTGGCATCGGCACCCTGCTCGGCTACAGCCTGCGCAGCCGCAACAGCTGAGCGGCGGCGTCGCGTTCCGTCGAACCCGCGCGGCGCGAGCCGCGCGGGATCCCGATCCCGATCCGTCTTCGAGCGAGGGCCAACCGATGCAAGCGAAGGAAATGCAGGAGAACAGACGTCGCTCGGCGGCGGCCGCGAAGAACGGTAAGGCATCCGACGAACTGGCGGCGGCCTCGCAGCGCCTGCGCACCGAGTTCACCGACACGTTCGCCGTGCTGCGGCGCGCGTTGTACATCGAGGGACAGGCGCTGAAGCTCTCGCTGCTCGACACCGGCATCCGGGCCGTCGTCGGCGTCGCGCTCGCCATCACGTCGATCGTCGCGGTCGTCGCGGCGCTGCTCCTCGGCATCTCGGCGCTGCGACGTGGACTCGCGATCCTCGCCCAGGGTGCCTGGTGGAGCGATCTCGTCCTCGCTCTCGCGATCGTCGGCCTCCTCGCGGCGGCGGTCGTTCTCGCGCGCCGGGGAATGCACAAAGCCGTGCTCGCGCGCACGAAGCGCCACCTGGCGGAAAACGTCGCGCCCGCGGCTCCGGAGACCGCTCCGTGAGTCCCGAGCAGCTGGAACTGCGCCGACTCGCGCTCGTCGAGCGCCGGATCTTCGTCGAGCACGCGAGGCGCCTCCCGGCTCACGTCGGCGACTCCGTCAGCGCGTTCGCGAAGCGCCATCCGATCTGGACGATGGGCGGCGCCGCCGCGATCGCGATGACGATCGTCGGACGCCGGCACCGCAAGTTCGGTCTCGACGGCAAGCCCTCCTCGTGGCCGATGGCGCTGGCGGCGGTCGGATCGCGTCTCCTGCCCGACCTGCTGCGCATCGCCGGCCTCACGGCCGCCGCGCGCCCGGACGCGCCGGAGGAGCCTCGCCCGGAGCCGTGACGGGCGCTGTAACGGGCGCCGTGACGGGAGCCGTGACGGGAGGCGTGACAGGGGAGATCGGCCCGAATCTGGCACGAGCATTGCGCTGATCGGCCGCGTTTCCCCCTGCCATCCCATCCAGCGAGGCACACCACTCATGTCACCCCGAATCATCGGCATCGTTCTTCTCGTCGTCGGCATCGTTCTCGTCCTCTTCGGACTCAACGCGACCGACTCGGTCGCCGACACCGTCAAGGAAGGCGTCACCGGTCGCTACACCGACAAGACCATGTGGTACCTGATCGGCGGCGCCGCGCTGATCATCGCAGGCGGCGGACTCGGTCTCGCCGGCAAGCGTCGCGCGATCGGCAGCTGATCGCGCGCCGAGAGCACGCGTTCCTCCATGGAATCAAGCTCCACGAGGTCGCGCGCGATGCCGTGGTTCGTGCTCTGCACGGCGGTCGCGGCTCTCTACCTCGGGCGCGAGTTCCTGGCGCCGCTCGCGCTCGCGGTATTCATGGCGTTCGTGTTCGCTCCGCTCGTGCGGAGCATCACGCACCGTCGCGTGCCGCGGGCCGTGGCGACGACGCTGGTCCTCGGCGGATTCGCGGTCGTGGTCTTCGCCATCGGCTGGATGTTCGTCTCCCAGGCGCGGTCGTTCGCGGACCACCTGCCGGACTACCGGAGCAATCTGCGATCGAAGATCGCGGACGTCCGCGCGACGTACGGCAATTCCTTCGAGCGGGCCTCGACGACCGTCCGGGAGCTCGGGGACCAGTTGACGCCCGATCGGGGCCCCTCGGCGCCCGCGGCGCCCGCTGAGCCCGCCGACGTCTTTTCGATGGCCACGGTGGGGCAGGGCGTCGTCGGCTCGATCGCATTGTTCGGGACGATGGCCGCGTTCGTGTTCGTCCTCGCCTGGGTGATGCTCCTGCGCTGGGAGGATCTCCGCGATCGGGTGCTCGAGCTGGCGGGTCGCAGCGAGCTCTACGTGACGACGCGCGCGACGACCGAAGCCTCCGCGGCGGTCACGGCGTACATCCGCAAGCAGCTGCTCGTGAACACGCTGCACGGGACGGCCGTCGCGCTCGTCCTCGCGTGGATCGAGGTCCCGAACCCGGTCGTGTGGGGCTTCTTCGCCGGGATCGCGCGCTTCGTTCCCTACCTCGGACCGATCGTGGCGACGCTCGCGCCGATCGCGGTCTCGCTGGCGAGCTCGGTCGGTTGGGCGCAGACCTGGACGACCGCAGCAGCTCTCGTGACGCTCGAGCTCGTGACGGCGAACGTCGTCGAGCCGCTCCTCTACGGCGCGGTCACCGGCGTCTCGCCGCTCGCGATCCTCGTGTCCGCGGCCTTCTGGACCTGGATCTGGGGCCCGGTGGGTCTCGTGCTCTCGACGCCGCTGACCGTGTGCCTGCTCGTCATCGGCAGGCACTTCCCGCGGCTCCACTTCCTCGAGGTCCTCATGGGCGATCAGCCCGCGATGCCCGAGCACTCGCGTCTGTACCAACGTCTGCTCGCGGGCGATCCGGACGAGGCCTGGGAGATCCTGCGCGGTGCCGCCGCGAAGGAAGGCGATCTCGCCGCCGCCGATCGATTGCTGTTGCCGGCGCTGGCTCTCGCGGGCCAGGCCGTGCGCGACGGCCTGATCGACGCGGATCATCGCGAGCGCATCGGTGCGTTGAGCCACACACTCGTCACGGAGCTCGAGGAATCGCGCGATGCCGCGAAGCCGCCTGCGGACGCCGACGCGCCTTTCATCCTGTGTCTCCCCGCGCGCGACGGGTTCGACGCGGTCGGCAGTCGGTTGCTCGCGAACGAGCTCGCGCAACGAGGCCTGCCGGTCGCCCTCTCGGGCGACGGCGAGCTCCTGGCCGAGACGCTTTCGCGGATCCAGGAGTCGCCGCCGCGAGTCGTGTGCGTGTCGTCCGTGACGCCGACGCACTTCCTCCAGGTGCGTTCGCTGTGCAAGCGGCTCCTGCAGGTCGACGACGAGATGCAGATCGTGCTCGGACTGTGGGGCGAGACGCTCGATCGCGCGGGTCTCGAGCAGCGTCTGCCCTCGTCGCCGAGGATCCACGTGGTCCGATCTCTCGCCGAAGCGGCCGCCGCCGTCGTGCCGTTCGCCTCGCGATCCGTCGCCGCGAATGCGGTTTGAACGGATTGCCGGGATCCATTGCAGGAAATGCAATCTCGAGGCGACGCCTGCTGGAAGGGGCCGTGGTGTCGATCCGGAGCGACGGCACGGGCCTTGCGCAGGACGCACGAGGAGACCCCATGCACGCATTCTCGATCCGCTTCGCGCTCGTCGCCGGCCTCGCCCTCTCGGCGGGTTGCCAGTCACAGCGCATCCAGCCGACGCAGCTCTCGGACAGCGCGGTCACGCTCGATCTCCCGCTCGTGCACCAGGACGCTCTCTACGAGTGCGGCCTCGCCTCGATGTCGGCGCTCTGCCAGTACTGGGGCGTCGAGATCCCCGACACGGAGCGCGCGTCGCTCGCGCGCGAAGCCGAGCAGAAGAAGGGCCTCTCCGGCGGCGAGCTGCGCACCGCGCTCAACGATCTCGGACTCGAGGTGTTCCTGTTCCACGGGACTCTCGATCGCTCTCCGACGGGACTCTACCGGCACGTCGACGCGGGGCGACCGCCTCTCGTGATGCTCGCCCTCGGCAACGGCGACGACTCGAATCACCACTACTGTCTGGTGCTCGGCTACGACGAGTCGCGCGGGAACCTGATCCTGCTCGACCCGATCAAGGGGCAGGTTCTGACTCCCACCGCCGTCTTCGACCGCAACTGGGAACGGTGCGAGCGCTTCACGTTGCTCGCCTGTCCAGCGGACCGGACGAGCGAGGTGGCAATGGGCCCCTCGTTCACGACCAATCCACAAGGAGAACCGAAGCCATGAACATCCGACTCTACGCCCCTCTGTTCGCGCTCAGCCTCTTGGCTCCGGCTGTCGCCGCGAGCCCGCTCGCGACGACACCCTGCGCGGTCACCCGGCAGGTGCCGCCCTGCGACGCGAGTCTCGAACTGCTGCGAGCCGGGCGCGTCGAAGCGCCGGTCACGATCGCGTCCGAGGAGCGGACCGCTCTCCGCGCCGCGGAGACCAGCGGCCTCGACCTCGCGAACCTTCGCGCCGGCGAGCTCACCGATCACGAGTGGACTCTGATCCTGATCGGCGCCGCGATCGTGCTGGTCCTCGTCCTCATCTGAGGAAGCTCCGATGTTCGCGGCTCAGCTGCTGACCCTCGTTCTACTCGCTCCCGGCGCGGCCTCAGGGCCGCACGGGATGCGGGCGGAACGGATCGAGGTCTGGACCCGGACCGATGCGGGGCTCGAATCCATGCGCGCCGGGAAGATCGAGCCGCCGTCTCCCATCCGCGAGGACGACCGCACTGCGTTGCGCGCCGCGGAAGCCCGCAGCCCCGGTCTCGAGGACATGCGCGCGGGTGGCGCCGTCGGCGTCCTCGCCGTCGTCGTCCTGCTCCTCCTCATCCTGATCCTGATCTGACGCCGGAGTGCGTCACTCCTGCTCGATCGTCGCGGTCAGCGGGAACCCGCGCGGCCGCGCGAGCGACTTCACCTGCTCGACGTAGAGCTCCGCACGCTCCCGGCTCGTCACGACGATCAGCGCGGACCCTGTGTTGTGGATCTCGTGCGTCAGACGCACCGCCTCGGGCTGCGACTTGCGGAACAGCGTCTGGAGCAGCTCGATGACGAACTGAAACGTCGTCACGTCGTCGTTCAGGAGGAGCACCTTCCAGCGCGGGGCGAGTTTCGTCTCCGACGTCGTGCCGGCTTCGGGCTCAGCGGTGATCGTCGAACTGGGCACGCGCCCATGCTACTGCCCGATTTCGGGATCGAGTAGGATCCCCGCGGCGCGTGCAGGACCCGTGATCGACACTCCGCCCCGATGGTCGGCCGCGCCGCTCGCGAGTTTCGTCCTCGTCGTCGTCGTCGCGGTCGTCCTGCGTTTCTGGAATCTCGGCAGCGCGGGGATCGCGAGCGACGCCGCCGGTCGATGCGCGCTCGCCGCACTCGCGACGTCGTCCGAGGAAGCGCGGCCGCTCATGTCGTGGGTGTTCCGCGGCATGTTCGCGCTCTGGGCTCCGCTCGACACGCTCGCGATCGGCGCGGTCGCGTTCATCGGCGTCGCGACGGTCGCGGTCCTCTTCCTCGCGGGCCGGCGTTGGGTGGGGGATTCCGCCGCGCTGATCGGCTCGGCGGCGCTCGCGGCGATGCCGTTCCACGTCGCCTTGTCGCGCACCGCGGAGAGCGCCGTTCCGTTCGGATTCGCCCTCCTCGTCGCCGCGTGGGCGACCTCCGCCGCGATCGGACGCCGGAGCGCCCTGCTCGGCGCCGTCGCGGCGCTCGCCGCGGTCGCCGCCGCGTGGCTCGCGCGCGACGTTGTGCTCGAGCTCGCGTCCGCCTGGGCCTGGATCCCGCCGTTCGCGCTGCCGTCGCTCGCGCTCGCGGCAGGGTTCGGTCTCGACGCCCTCGCGCGGAGGATCGCACCGCGTTTCGTGGCCGGTCGAGCGGCGGTGCTCTCGCTCCTCGTGCTCGCTGCGGGCACGGCCGCCGCCTGGCCCTTGCTCGCGGTCGAGGACCGCGGCTACGAGATTGCCGGACGATTCCTCGCGCAGGGCCCGCCCGACGCGCGGCCGGACGTCGTCGCGACGCAGCGGGCGCTGCACTTCTATCTCGCCGCGAGCGACGACGCGCACGCGTTCCTCGACGTGGACGATCCGCGCGCGCAGGCCGCGCTCGCGAGCGGAGAGTTCCGGTACTGCGTCGGCGATCTGCGTTTCCTGCGCACGCGGCTCGACGCGGACCGGAGCGCCTGGACGACCGTCGCGGTGATCGGGAATCCGGCGACGATCCACGTCTGGCGGCCGTCGCAGCGGCGTCCCCGGTAGCGGAACCCCGCTCGAATTCCCTGGCATGCCTCCCTATCATCGGCGCCCCGATGCGCGGCCTCCTCCTCCTCGTCGCGTGCGCCCTCGTCGCCGGCTGCTCCGTCGAACGCTACGCGATCGGGAAGCTCGGCGACGCGCTGGCGGGCGGCAGCTCGACGTTCGCGTCCGACGACGATCCCGAGCTCGTCCGCCAGGCGGTGCCGATCGGGCTGAAGCTCGTCGAGAGCCTGCTCGCGCAGGAACCGCGCCACGAGGGTCTGCTCCTCGCGGCCGCCAGCGGCTTCGCGCAGTACTCCTTCGCCTTCGTCCAGGAGGACGCCGACGAGATCGAGTCGCAGAGCCTCGCCCGTGTGACCGAGCTCCGCGTCCGCGCGCGCAAGCTCTACCTGCGCGCGCGCAAGTACGGCCTGCGCGGCCTCGAGGTGCGCCACCCCGGCTTCGAAGCGCAGCTGCGCGCCGACCGCGTCGCGGCGCTGGCGGCGACGAAAGCCGGCGACGTGCCCTTCCTCTACTGGACCGCGGCCGCGTGGGGGGGCGTGATCAACCTCGCGAAGGACGATCCGGAGGTGGTCGCCGACCTGCCGCTCGTCGAGGCGCTGATGGACCGGGCGCTCGCCCTCGACGAGAGCTTCGGCTCCGGCGCGATCCACACGTTCCTGATCTCGTACGAGGGAAACCGGCCGGGCGGGGCGCGCGACGCAGACGCGCGTGCCCGCGCGCACTTCGATCGCGCGGTCGAGCTTTCGGGCGGACACCGCGCCGGCCCGATGGTCGCGCTCGCGGAGGACGTCGCATTGCCGCGCCAGGACCGCAAGGAGTTCGAGGATCTGCTCGCCCGGGCGCTCGCGGTGGACGAGGACGCGGTGCCGGACTGGCGGCTCGAGAACCTGATCCTGAAGCGTCGCGCGCGCTGGCTGCTCGACCACATCGAGGATCACTTCGTACAGTGACGAGCGAGGTATTCACTTGAGCAAGCTGCATCACCGAGTCCTGGCGTGGGCTCTCCTCGCCTCCGCGGCGATCGCCGACGACCGCAAGCCCGTGCGCCTCGCGACGCTCGCGCCACAAGGCTCGTCCTCCCACCAGATCCTGCTCGCGCTGGGCGAGAAGTGGCGCGACGGGCCCGACGGCGGCGTCAAGCTGATCGTCAATGCGGGCGGCCTGATGGGCGGCGAGTCGGACGTCGTCTCGAAGATGCGGGCGGGCCAGGTGCAAGCCGGCCTCCTGACCGCGATCGGGCTCGGCGAGATCGACAAGTCGAGCCTCGCGCTCGGCGGCGCGCCGATGCTCTTCCGCACGCTCGACGAGGTCGCGTACGTCCGCGAGAAGCTGCGCCCGAGCCTCGAGAAGCGCCTCCTCGACAAGGGCTTCGTCGCGCTCTTCTGGGGCGACGTCGGCTGGGTGAAGTACTTCTCGCGCACGCCGGTCGTCCACCCGGCCGACTTGAAGAAGGTGAAGATCTTCACCTGGGCCGGCTCGACGGGCCAGATCGACCTGATGAAGAGCCTCGGCCTGAACCCGGTGCCGCTCGAGCCGAACGACATCCTCCCGAGCCTGCGGACCGGCCTGATCGACGCCGTGTCGACGGCTCCGTACTACGCGCAGGTGCTCCAGTACTACGAGCCCGCGCCGCACATGCTCGATCTCGCGTGGGCGCCGCTCGTCGGCGCGCTCGTGATCACGAAGAAGACGTGGGACACGTGCACGCCGGCGCTGCAGAAGACGATGCTCGACACCGCGGCGAAGGCCGGCGAGGAGCTCACCGTCCGCAACCGCAAGGAGAGCGACGAGTCGGTCGAGGCGATGAAGAAGCGCGGTCTCGTCGTGCACGCCGTCACGCCGGAGATCGAGTCGGAGTGGCGCGCCTTCATCGAGCCGATCTATCCGAAGCTGCGCGGGATGGACGCGCCGGCGGAGGTCTTCGACGAGGTTCAGCGCGTGATCGCCGACTACCGCAAGAAGGATCAGCCGCGCTGATGGACGCGGCGCCGGCAGGCGAACGTCCGGTCACCGGCAGGATCGCGCGCGCGGGGATCCATCTCGAGAACACGGCGCTCGCCGTCGCTCTCCTGGGGATCGTCCTCCTGCCGCTCGCCGAGAGTCTGCTGCGCGCGACGCTGAAGACCGGGATCTCGGGCTCGACCTCGATCGTCCAGCACCTCACCTTGCTCGTCGGCACGCTCGGCGGCGCCGTCGCGGCGCGCGAGGACCGGCTCCTCTCCCTCGCGACCGCGGAGGCATTCCTTCGCGGGAAGGCGCGCGCGGCCGCGACGTTCTTCGGTCACGCGTTCGGTGCGGGGATTTCCGCGATCCTCGCGACGGCGGGCGCGGAGTTCGTCCGCGAGACGATGGACTCGGGAAAGATCCTCGTCTACGGCATCCCGACCTGGGTTGCGCAGACGGCGATCCCTCTGGGATTCGGGCTCGTCGCACTGCGACTCGCTTGGCGCGCGTCGCGGAGCTACCGCGGTCGGGCGATCGCCGCGGCGATCGCGGCGGCGATGCTCTGGATCCGCTTCCATCCGCCGGACGATCCCGCGAGCCTCGTCGTTCCCGGATTGATCCTCCTCGCGGCCGCGACGCTCGCGGGCACCCCGATCTTCGTCCTTCTCGGCGGCGCCGCGGTGATCCTGTTCCTCGGCGCGGGGTCGCCGCTCTCGCCGCTCTCGATCGACCACTACTCCCTCGTCACGAACCCGTCGCTGCCTTCGATCCCGCTCTTCGCGCTCGCGGGCTACGTCCTCGCGGAAGGCGGAGCGAGCGCGAGGCTCGTCCGCGTCTTCCAGGCGCTCTTCGGCGGCGTGCGCGGCGGTCCGGCGATCGTCACCGCGCTCCTGTGCGCGTTCTTCACCACGTTCACGGGCGCGTCCGGGGTCACGATCCTCGCTCTCGCCGGCCTCCTGATGCCGATCCTGCTCGCGGCGAAGTACTCCGAGCGCTCGGCGCTCGGACTCTTGACGGGCGCCGGATCGCTGGGACTCCTGTTCCCGCCGTGCTTCCCGATGATCCTCTACGCGATCGTCGCGAAGGTGAAGATCGAGGACATGTTCCTCGGCGGGATCCTCCCGGGGTGCCTGCTCGTCGGGCTGACGGCGTGGTGGGGGATCCGCCAGGGCCCGCGCGTCGCGGCGGAGCGGCGCAAGATCGACTTCGCCGAGGCCGGACGCGCGATGTGGACGGCGAAGTGGGAACTCCTGCTGCCCGTGGTCGCGATGGTCGCGCTGTTCGGCGGTTTCGCGACGCCGGTCGAGGCGAGCGCGATCACGGCGCTGTACGCGTTCGTGATCGAGACGTTCGTGTACCGCGACCTCTCCCTCACGCGCGGCGTGCCGAAGGTGCTCGCCGAGTGCGGTCTCGTCATCGGCGGCGTCCTGATGATCCTCGGGGTCGCGAAGGGATTCACGAGCTACCTGATCTTCGCCGACGTGCCGACGTCGCTCTTCGACTGGGTGACGAGGACGGTGCACTCGCCGCTCGTCTTCCTCCTGATCCTGAACCTCTTCCTTCTCCTCGTCGGCGGGGTGATGGACATCTTCTCGGCGATCGTCGTCGTCGTGCCCCTGATCGTGCCGATCGGCGAGCACTTCCACGTCGACCCCGTGCACCTCGGCATCGTCTTTCTCGCCAACCTCGAGCTCGGCTACCTGATGCCGCCCGTCGGGATGAACCTGCTGCTCGCGTCGTACCGGCTGAAGAAACCGATGACCGAGATCTACCGCGCCGCGCTGCCGATGATCGTCGTGCTCTTCGTCGGCGTCCTCGTGATCACGTACGTGCCCGCGATGACGACGTGGCTGCCGAGCGTCTTCTCGCGCGGGGCGGCGCCGTAGCCGGCTGACGTGGAACCGCTTGCGCGTTCACCCGACCGTGCAGTACACCAACCCCCGTCCCCGTCTTTCCGATCATGATCACGACAACCCGTATCGCGTCCGGCTTCGACGTCGAGCTCGACCTCGGCGGCGGCTGGTTCACGACCACGCTGATCGCCCTGGATTCCGTCTCCAACACTCCGATCGGAGTCACCTCCGTCGAAGTCGCCGTCGACGAACCGGGGTTCGAGCTCAGGATACTCACGGCTGTCGGATCGGATCTCGCCAACATCGAGATCAACGACGACGGCAGCCAGCTCACGATTTCCACGCTGGCGACCGGGATCACCAAGACGATTCCGTTCGGCGCGTTGTCGGGTCTCTCCGGCACTCCGGTTCTCGTCAAACTCGTCGGCGACGCCGATCACGAGAACGTCATCGCTGTCCTGGCGAATCTGAAGCTCCAGGTCGAGCCGCAGGACGAAGAGCCCGGCCTCATCCCCGTGCCGCGCGGCGACGCGACGGCTGCCGTGTCCTTTCTGCCGCTCGGGAAACACATCGCTTTCGGCATGGGGAAGGCGACCTATCAGCGCCTTGCAAACAACACTTGGCACACGGACCTGCGCGCGGACGACGGGACGCACCCCCTTCCTGACGCGGACGGCAAGATCGGCGACTGGGAAAGCGCCAGCATGAGCGCGAGCGGAGGCAAGCTGCGCATCAGGCTCGAAGGCAACGTGCCGGCCGACTCGCCCCTGATCGACGTCATTCCGGATCCGCACGTGACCATCACGCTGATCATCACGCCGTCCGTGTCGAATGGAGAGCTGCTGTTCCAAATCGAAACCGATACCGACATCGATGCCGGACTGCTGGGCGATCTCTTCGCTGCAATCAGCGGAGGAGTGCTCGGTTTCGTCATCGCGATCATCGCGGGGGCGACGCTGGGTGGCGCGTTGATCGTGGCCGGCATCGTCGCCGCGGGGCTCGTCGTCGTTCTCGAGGCCGCCGAGTACATCGCTGAAGGCATCGTGCAGAAGCGAATCCGGGCGAAGATCGACGGCGCCGCGCTCCCGGACATCCTGTGCAATCAGAATGGCATCGTGCAGATCGCCACGCCGCCGGCCAGCGAGGAAGAGACCTTCGATCTGTCCTTCTTGAGCGCGATTCCTTCGTCGATTGTTCTGGGGACGTTCCGTCCCGCGAACGAGTCTCTCTATCGCCGCAGCCTCCTCGTGAAGTCGCTGTACGACGATCTCGCCGTCGACGCAGACGGTTTCGCGGCGGCTGGACTGTCGGCGCAGGGCGAGAAGTTCCTGCCGGATCTCGTGTCACTGGTCGAGGCTACGTACGTCGACGAAGAGCTCGTCTCGCTGACCTTCGAACGTTCCGACGCCGTGCAGCAGGTGGTCACGTTCGCGGACGCCATCGCGCGCGGGTTCACCAGCGAGCTCAGTCCGCCCTTCAAATTGTTCATTCCGCCGCCGAATGCCACGTTCCGGATCCCCGAAGGACAGATCGCGTGCGTTTGCCTGAACCCGGTAGCCATCGAGCGCGACGGCTTGGGAGTCGTCAAGGCAATCGAGTTCGAGAACGGAATCCGGCTCCTGGCGCGCGATGCCATCGCGCTGCAGGACGTGGCCGGATTGATCGTCACGGGTTTCCAGCTCATTCACCCGCGCGATTACCACGCCTACTATCGCGCCAAGGCGGACTCGGAGATCAGCAACAACTTCGAGGAGCTGCCGGGGTTCGCTTAGACAGAGGGCGCGGGGCTCAGTCCGCCCACACGACCGCGACGCCGCTCGTCACGTTCCACGTCCCGCCGAACGGCGGGGGACAGAACGAGGACGACGGATCGCGGTACGCGACCTGGTAGTAGCGCGTCGCTCCGATCGGGATCGGGTCGCCGAGCGTCGCCGAACGCTCCGAGATGCGCTGCTCGCTGCCGGTCGGCGCGCTCGCCGAGCCGATCGACGTGATCTCGAAGTAGAGCCGCAGCTGGGTCCCGGCGAGGCAACGCAGTCCGTCGCCGAACCGCACCGCTCCGCTCGACGCGCTCCCTTGCATGAACACGCACGCGACCGCGGACGGCTCGCCCCAGCTCACGAGGACCAGCGAATCGAACGAGAGCCTCGCGATTCCGCTCGCGGCGACGCCTCCGCCGCCCGTCCCGAGCGAGTTCTCGCAGCCGTTGCCGGCGTCGCCCGCGTTGCCGCACGGACACGGGATCGACGCGCCGTCGGCGGAGCAGAACGGGAGGGGCACGATCAACCCGAGATCGTGGACGAAGACGTCCGGCTGATCGTTCGGGTCGTACGCGACGAGGTTCGTGGCCGCGCTTCCGAAAGCGACCGAGCGGCCGTCGGCGCTGAGCGCCGGAGTCTGGCTGTCGCCGTCGGCTTCCGCGTTCTGCGAGTCGACGCTCGCGCGGCGCGTCTGGCCGGACAGGACGTCCTTGACGAAGACGTCCGCGAACGGGTTCGTGTCGCCGGCGACGAGGTTCGTGGCGGCGCTCCGGAAAGCGACGAACCTGCCGTCGGGGGAGAGGACTGGAGAGCTGCTTTCGCCGTCGGACTGGATTCCGGCCGAATCCGTGCTCACCCGCGCGAGTCTCCCGGCCCGCAGGTCGCGCACGAAGACGTCGCGGGTGCCGTTCGTGTCACCCGGAACGAGCGCACTGGCGGAGCAGAACGCGACGGAGCGACCGTCGGCAGAGAGGTACGCGTCCGAGCAGTCGAGCATCACCTGCGCGCCGCCCGCATCGAGGCTGACGCGCGCGGTGCGGCCGGTCGCGGTGTCGCGTACGAACACGTCGGCGACGCCGTTCGTGTCGCCGGGGACGAGGTTCGACGCCCAGCTGCAGAACGCGACGTAGCGGCCGTCGGCGGAGATCGAAGGCTGGGCGCTGAGTCCGTTCGCTCCGCCGCCCGCGGAGTCGACGCTGACGCGGACGGTAGTGCCCGCCGCGAGATCGCGGACGAAGATGTCGGCCGTTCCGTTCACGTCGCCCTCGACGAGGTTCGCGGCGTCGCTTCCGAAGGCGACGAAGCGGCCGTCGGCGGAGACCATCGGGCGGTAGCACCCGCCGTTGCCCTGGTGACCGTAGGAGTCGACGCTCGCGCGGACGGTGGCGCCGGTCTGGCGATCGCGGACGAAGATGTCGCGGACGCCGTTCGTGTCGCCGGCGACGAGCGTGCGGGCGTCGCTGACGAAAGCGACCCAGCGTCCGTCGGCGGAGATGGAAGGGTAGTAGCTCGAGCCGTTGCCGACGGCGCCCGCGGCGTCCGCGCTGACGAGGGTCGTCTGCCCTGTCGCGCGGTCACGGACGAAGACGTCGAGGAGATCGTTGTCGTCGCCGGAAAAGAGGTTCGTCGCCTGGCTGTGGAACGCGATCCAGCGTCCGGTGGCGGAGAGCGACGGGTAGTACCCGCCGCCGTCGGACGGGGCGCCGGAGGAGGTGAGGCTGACGAGCTCGGTGGTCTGCGCGGAAGCGAGATTCGCGGCGATCGCAGCGGGGACGGCGAATGCTGCGAACTTTGACCTCGTGCCCATCGAACGTTTGCCGTCTCTTGATTCTCGCTCTCCTTGACTTCGGCGCCATGGTTCCCGACGGGGCCGGGAATCCGAGGACATCCAGGGTGTCGGTGCGGCCGGTTGCAACGATGGGATGGTTCGTAAAGACGCGTGAGCGGGCCGTCGCTCTCTCCCGTGGTCGAAGGCACAATCCGGAACGCGCATGAAGGGGAGTTGGATCGAGGCCGGCTTCTTCCTCGTTTCGCCCGGCAAGGCGCCCGCGAGCGGGGGCGGACTGCTGCCGCCGCGCATCCTGACGATCAGCACGTGCGTGGCCGAGAGCTACCCGGATGTCTGGGCATTGCCGTGGGCAGAGACGCCCGCACTCGAGCTCCGCAGGATCCGCGCACAGCTCGCGCTCGAGGAGTCCGGATTCGCCGACCTGTGCGCCTGGGTGCGACGCAGCATCGACGCAGGTGAATTCGGCTGGCCGAACGTGTTCCTCTCGCTCCGCGCCGCGCAGGAGTTCGAGGATCGCTATCTCGGCGCAGTCGAAGGCGTCCGGCGAATCGGTCTGAGTCTCACGAAGGACGCCGCCGCGGGATTCCTGCGGGACTTGGCACTGCAATCCGGGGGGGCGGCGTCGGGAGTGTGGACGGCGCTGTCCAGGAATCGGCCGCTGGAGCGCACGATCGCCCCGATCGGGTTCGACGTCCTCGGCGCCGAGTACGGCGGCTCGTTTCACACGTTTTCATGCAACGCACTCGAGCGTCCGTTCGCGGAGGAACTCGGCGTCCACTTCAACGAGCACGGACTGATCGACGGCGAGACGAAGGCCGCCGAGGCCTGCGCCTACGCGAATAGCGACGACGCCCCCGCGGAGCCGGTGCCGTGGTACGCGTTCCGCGTGGACGAGTACGGCGACGAACACGGCTGACCGGAGGATGGCGCCGGCAGCGTCCGGGACTTCTTCAGCGACACGGCATCCCGCGCCGAGAATGCTGCCGTGCACGAAGAGCTGTTCTCGCTGCGCTGGCTCGTCGGCGACTCGGTGTCGAGCGTCGGATACGACCCCGATTCGGAGACCTGGTTCGTGAGATTCGCCAGCGGCTCGAGCGTCCATGTCCCGGGCCTCTGGCGCATCCTCCGTGACGAGACGCTCGCGTCCACGAGCCAGGATCACGGTCATCGGTTCGGGCTGCCCGCGCCGTTCGACGCGCTCGCTGCGCTCGGCCAGCTCGAGGGCAAGGTCGTGCGAACGGTGGCGGTCCGCAAGGACACGGGCGATCTCAGGCTCGCGTTCGACGGACCGTTCGAGCTCGAGGTGATCAACACGTCGGGCGGCTACGAGGGCTGGTCCGCCCAGCATCCGGAGCTCGGCAGCGTGTTCACGACGGGCTGCGGCGAGCTCAACGGGATGGCGTAGCCGCGCGCCCGCTCACCTCACCGCCGCCGGCACCGCGACCGGCTTCGCCCCGCCCTCTTCCTTCTTCGTCTCCGGCCCCGCGTAGTCGATCTCGTACGGCGGCATCGCGCCGCCGGGTCCCTTCAGGTAATGCACCATCCACTGCATCATCCGGAGGTTGTAGTCGAGCCGCGCGCACGCCTTGCGGTTCCCGTGTCCTTCGCCCGGATACATCACGAGCCGCACCGGCGCTTGTCCGTGCAGCTTCAAGTGGCGGTACAGCTCGCGCGACTGCCCCGGATTCACCCGCGGATCGTCCTTCCCGTGCAGGATGATCAGCGGCGTCTTGCTCTGCCCCGCCCAGTAGATCGGGCTCCGCTCGAGCAGCATCTGCCAGTCGTCCCACGGCCGCTTCTTCAGGTGCACGAAGAAGTCCTCGTCCGCGATGTCCGTCGTCCCGACCTTGCTGATCTTGTCGCTGATCCCGACGAACATCACTCCCGCCGCGAACCGGTCCGTGAACTTCGTCGAGCACCACGCCGTCGCGTAGCCGCCGTACGAGCCTCCCGTGACCCCGACCTTCGCCTTGTCGACGAGCCCGATCGACACGAGGTGGTCGACCGCGTCGACGAGATCGTCGAACTCCTTGCCGCCCGGATCGCCCTGCGAGAGCTCGCTGAACGCGACGCCGCGCCCCGTGCTCCCGCGGTAGTTCGGATAGAAGGTGGCGATCCCTTGTGCGGCGGCCATCTGCCCCGGCTTGCTGTACCCCGTCTGCCATCCCGCGTCGTCGCGCGCTTCTGGTCCGCCGTGAACGCACAGGATCAGCGGGTAGCGCTCGCCCTTCTTCTCGTCGAGCGGACGCACGAGGATCCCTTCGAGCCCCAGTCCGTCGCGCGCCTTCCAGCCGACGTTCTCCTGCGGCGCGAAACGCACGTTCGCGAGCCACGGGTTGCTGTCCGTGCGCCGCTTCGGCGCCGCATCGCCGTGGCTCATCGTGTACATCTCGAGCGGATGCGTCGGCTCGCTCCCGACGAAAGCCGCGTGCTGTCCGTCCTTCGACAGCGTCAGGGACGCGAGCACCGGCTGGCCGTCGCCGACCAGGATCTTCGCGGTCGCTTTGTCCGACGCGTCGAGCGTCACCTTCGTCAGCGTGCTCCAGAGGCCGTGGCCGCCGACGTAGAAGACGTCGTTCGCGCTGCCCCACGCGATCGCGCTGACGTCGCCCTCGAGTCCCGGCAGGACGTCGACCGGCTCGCCGCCTTCCGACGAGCAGATCATCAGCCGTCCCGCGGCGGGATCGTGGATGTCCGCGGCCGAGACGAGCGCGACGCGCTTGCCGTCCGGGCTCCACGCGACCTGACCAAGCTTCCCGGGATTCTGGATGCGCGCGATGATCTCGCCGGACGCCGGATCGACGATGCGGATGCGCTGGCGCATGTATTCGTCGTCGACGAGCGGCGTCGGCGCGAGCGTGACGAGGATGCGTTCGTCGACCGGGCTCCAGAGCGCCTCGTGTGCCGAATCGAGCAGCGGCAGCGCGCGCGGCTGCTCCGGCGAATCGCCGAGCTTCGCGATCCAGACGCGCGTCGGACGCCAGTCCTCCTCGTACACCTCCTGCTTGAAGCCCTTCTCCTGCCGCTTCTTCGCGACTTCGCTCTCGGGCTCGCTCGCGACGAGCGCGACGCGCTGTTCGTCCGGCGAGAAGCTGAAGTCCTGGATGTCGGTCGCGAGGCCGACGACGCGCCGCGCCTCGCCGCCGTCGACGGGGATCGTGTAGAGCGAGACGGCCTTGTCGGAGCCGCGCTTCGAGAGGAAGGCGATGCTCGCGCCGTCGCGCGTCCAGTCGGCGCCCGCGACGTTGATCTTGCCGGTGACGAACGGGATCTCGCGACCGCTGGCGAGATCGGTGACCCAGAGCTCGGTCCACGGCGCGCCGTCCTCGTCGACGCCCGCTTCACGCGGCACGAGGCGGATGAACGCCGCGTGCTTCGCGTCGGGAGAGATCACGGCGCGCGAGACGGCGCGCAGCGAGGCGACGTTCTGCGGCGTGAGGACGTCGCGATTCTGGGCGAGCAGCGTCGTGCCGCAGACGAGGAATGCCGCCGAACGAAGGAGAGAGAGCCGAGGGATCATCGCGGAAGCTCCTGGAAGCCTGGGGGAACGCCAGAGGATAGCGAGCCGACCTGTAGGCGGCCCGCCGGAGCGGGTTGCGCGATCCGGACGCGATTCCCGGCCGCTATTTCGCGACCTGCGCGAGCCGCCGTTCGATCTCCGCGATCACCCAGCTCGTGTCGACGAACCGTTCCGGCGTCGCGAACCCCTTGGGCACGCCGCGCGCGCTCGCGATGTGGTGCGCGACGATCGTGATGCCCCACGACGTCGTCAGCTCCATCGCCGAGAACTTCGTCTTCTTGTCCGCGGCGACGTCGAGCCGGTACTCGAACCCGCGGCGGAACCCGTTGACCGTCTTCGAGCCGCGCACGGCGAGGATCAGCTTGTCGCGGTCCTTCGCCGGGTCATACTTCAGCGCCCGGTCGGCGGCGAGCCGCTGCGCGAGGTCCTCGTCTCGCGCGGCGTCACCGCACAGGTAGCCGAGCGACTTCCAGCCGCGCGCGAGCCCCCAGTGGCCGTCGTAGCGCACCGTCATGTAGTCGTACTCGCGCACCCCGATCCCGGCGAGGTAGCCGACGACCTGCGGCGAATTGTTCGACGTCGGCGACGACTCGTGCTCCGCGTCGAAATCCTCCGTCAGCGACAGCGCCTCCACCGAGGTCACGCGCCCGCCGCGGATCACCGGCACCTGCCCGCTGTACTCGCTGATCAGTCCCATCGGGCTGAACACGAGCTTGTACTGCAGCGGATTCGACGCCGCGTCCGGCCGCTCGAGCGGCAAGCCTCCGCAGCGCACGTGGACCTCGTCGGCGCCGTGCTCGCGCGCGCAGTGCACTGCGAGGATGTTCGAGAGCCCCGGCGACACACCGCAGTCCGGGACGACCGGCGTCTTCGACTTCGCGGCGAGCCGCTCCTGCTCGGCGACCGTCTCCGGATTGCCTCCGAGGTCGCAGAAGGGCACGTCCGCGTCGAGCGCCATCCGGGTCAGCGCGAGGTTCGCGCCGTACGGAGCGCAGGAGAGGACGACGTCGCTGCGATCGATGTCCGCCGACGTGGCGGACTGGAGGTAGGACACCGCGACGGAATCCTTGTCGACGAGCTTCTCGATCCGCGCCCGCGCCGTCTTCGCGCGCGCCGCGTCCGGCTCGACGACCTTGATCTCCTTCGCGTCGCAGTTCGAGGCGAGATCGTGGATCGCCGCCGTTCCCTGGCGTCCGGCTCCGAACACGACGTAGCGGTATCGTCCCATGCTGTTTCCTCCGAGCTCTTCCCTGAAAAAGTGGGGCGGGATTCTAGCAGCGCTCGGTTTGAATGCCGCCCCTCCGTCTCCTGTAATGGCGCGCCATGCCCTGGCTTGCCGTCGGACTCCTCGTCTCGTTCCTTGCCATCGTGCTCGTGACGGCGATCCGGTACGCGAACCACCGGCACGAGATCTTCCGCAATGCCTGGCGCGCCTACGCCTCCTCGCGCGGCCTGACCTGGAACGCGAGCTCTGGACCGTGGTACCGGCGCTCCTCGCACGCGATCGAGGGCAGCGTCGACGGCGTGCCCGTGCGCGTCGACACGTACGTCGTGAGCACCGGGAAGTCGACGACGATCTTCACGCGTGTCCGCGCGAGCCTCGCGCGTCCGTCGCCGGCGAAGGTCGTCGCGACGCGGCGGAATCTCCTGACCGGGCTCGCCGAGAAGCTCGGCCGCCGCACGATCGCCTCGGGAGACTCCGGCTTCGACGAGCTCTACGCCCTGCGTTCGAAAGAGCCCGCCACGGCGCTCGCGCTCTTCGACGAACGAGCGCGCGCCGAGGCGCGCAAGATCGGGCGTCGCGTCAGCATCCTCGTGAAGCAGGGCGAGGTGAAGCTCACCTGGCACGGGATGGAAACCGACCCGTCGGTGCTCGACGCGACCTGCGGCACTGCGTCGGCGATCGCGCGCGCGTCGGCGAACGCCTGATCGCCGGTCTCAGGGCAGCTGCGAGCCGCCGATCCAGCTCGGAAGATCCGGCCGGTAGCGGTTGAGCACGCAGCCGAGCACGTCGACGCCGGCCTTGTTGAGCATCCTGATCAGCGCGCGCGCCTCGTCCTTCCTCGACCTGCCGGCGTCGAGGACGATGACCACCTGGTCGACTTCCCAGAGCAAGGGGTGCGCTTCGGGGTGCAGCAGGATCGGCGGCGCGTCGATCAGGAGGAAATCCCGGCCGTGCGCGAGCCACTTCAGGATCTCCTGCAACCGCTCGTCCGTGAGATCGCCGGCCTCGAACGCCTTCCCGCCCGCGGGCATGATCAGGAGGCCGGGATCCTCCGCCTGGCGCGTGCCCGCCGCGCGTTCCGCGACGTGGCCGAGGACCTCCGAGAGTCCGGGTGTCGGCTCCTTCCCGAGCAGCACCGCGAGCGTCGCCGACGGCGCGCCCGTCTCGAGCAGCGTCACTCCCGCGTTGAGGTGGCGCGTCAATCCGAGCGCCGCGCACAGCGCGACCGTCGTCGTGCCCTGCCGGTGCCCGGGCGCCGTGAAGAGGATGCGGCGGAGGTGCTCGGGCTTCCCGGCCGGCGCGAGGTGCGTCCAGAGCGTGTCGACTGTGTCGCGGAGCGCGGCGAGCGGTTCGTGCGGATCGGTCCGGTGAGCGGAAGCCGTCATAGCGCGGCGGCCCGGATCGCGCGACGGATCGCGCGGCGCATCCGCCACGGCAGCCGCGAGCGCGGAGTCACGCCGACGAGCTTCAGCCCGAGCAGGCTCTCGACGTCGGCCGGCGAGCGGACGAACGGGTCGACCGCGTGCCGCGCGAATGCGAGACCGGCTCCCACGAGCGCGCCGGCGAGGATCCCGATGATGACGAACTTGGCGCGCTTCGGTCCGTCCTTCTCGAAGGGCAGCGTCGCGTCCTGGATGCGGCGCAGGTTCGAGAACTCGAGCGAGTCGAGCAGCATCATGTTGCTCGTCCGCTCGTGGGCCTTGTTGAACGTCTCGTAGCGATCGCGCGCGTTCTTCGCCGTCGCCTCGAGCGCGTGGTACTTCGGCTCGCACTGCTCGGTCGCGATGATGCGGTCTCGGATGGTGCTGAGACGCTTCGCGCTTTCCGCGGCGGTCGTTTCGTGCCCGGCGATGTCCTGTTTCAGCGTGTCGAGCTCCTGCGTCAGGCGCTGGTGCCGGGGATTCGGGACTTGCTGGATCGTCGGCGGCTGGGGGATCAGTGCCTGGACGCCCTCCATCTCCTTCTTCGTCGCCTCGATCTGGGTCGTCAACACCGCGCGGGCGCTCTCCCGGTCCGCGGTCGTGCCCCCGACCTTGGTCTCGAGCGCGGCGAGCGCGTCCTGCTGCGCCCAGAACCGCGTCTGCAGGGCCGTCCACTGCGGGTTCGCCACCGGGGGCCGGTCGATCTCCTGCGGCGTCGTCGCCGGGATCTCGTTGAGCAGCTCGACGTGGACCTTCTCGTCGCTGCGCAGCTTCGCGAGCGTGATCGCGTCCTCGCCTTCCTTCGTCTCGAGCGCGCGCAGCTCGGTGAGGAGGCTCGTGCGCTGCGACTCGAGGTTGTACACGTCGCAGGCGACGCGGTACGCGCTGAACTCGTCCTCCGCCGCCTTCACTTCGGCGAGACTCGTCTTGACGCGCTCGGAGACGAAATCGAGCGTCGAGTTCGCGTTGTAGCTCTCGCGGTGGCGTTTCTCGGCGTGCGCCAGGAACGTCGAGACGACGAGGCGCGCGAGCGCGGGATCGTGCGTCGAGTACGCGACCGTGATCACGTTCGACTCGGGCTCGGCGGAGAGGTGCAGGTCGAGGATCAGCGCGTGGGTCGCCTCCGCCACGCAGGTGTCGCAGTTGTCGAGCGGGTGTCCGACCTTCGTCGACTGCTCGGAGCTCGCGCGCCGGAACCACCACGCCTGGAACTTGTGGAAGAGGAGCAGCGGACGCGGGGTCTCGGGCCCGTCCTCCGCGCTCGGGTCGTACGAGGAGAAGATCCGCGGCGGCGTGATCTCCCGGGCGACACGCTCGAACACGAGCGGCACGCTGAGCAGCTCGATCTCGTTGTTCACGAGACCGCGAGGCTGATTGAATCCTTGCCCTCCGGCGCCCGAGATCACGTTCTCGGGGGAGGCTTCCTCACGCGCGCCGTAGCGGACGAGCAGCTTGCCGACCGACGTGTACATGTTCGCCTGGATCACTCCGAACGCGACGCCTGCCACCGCGCCGAGCACGACGAGAAGCGCGACGATCCAGCGCGCGCGCACGATCGGCACGAGCATGCTCGTCGGCGAGTCGGCCTGTGCCTCGTGACCCGGTTCGCCGGTGTCGAATTGGAGGGATTCCACGTCAGGATCTCGCTACGGGGTTCCGGCGTAGGTCGTCGGAGAGACGAGGTACGGGAACGGGATCAGGAGACGGATGTACTGGTCGACCCAGATGTCGACGTCGTCGATCGGCGTGTTCGGGATGTACACGAGATCGTTGGCCTGCATCAGGATCTGTTTCGAGTTTCCCCAGTAGTCCTCGCGCGCGTCGATCTTCCAGGAACGCCAGGTCTTCTGCTCGGGCATCCAGCGCACGAACAGGATCTGCTTCAGGAGCGCGGTCGCCTTGAGGTGTCCGCCCGCGCGGGCGATCGCGTCGATCAGCGTCACCTGTTGCCCGCCGTAGGGGAAGACACCCGGATTGTGGACTTCGCCGGTGACGTGGATCGCGCGGTTGGGAGGCGCCACCATCGCCTCGGGGTTCAGCTGGATCAGGTTCACGCTGACGTCGGGCGGTCCGTTGAGCTTCGGCGCGTACGCGCGCTCGAGCTCCTCGCGCACCTGCTCCGGGATCTTCCCGAGCAGGCTCAGCCGGCCGATGTTGAGGAAGGAGGCTTCGCCGTTCGAATCGACCCGCACGGACTGATCCATGGTCGGATCGTGCGCGAAGCGGATCGCGACGGTGTCGCCGGGGAGGAAGCGCGCCGTGTGGGGGTCGCGCGTCGCATTGATCTCGTCCGCGACCTCGGGCATCGGCTTCCCGGCGGCCGCGCAGGCGGAGAGGACGAGGGCGGTGATCAGGCCGCACACGGTGTGCAGGGATCGTCGGGGCTGAGCGGCGTCGCAGGGTCGAAGCATCGGCTTGGGATGGACGTGGGTGAGAGCTCCCTTGATCGTATCACCCGCGAACCCGCCGAGTCTCGTGGGGTCCGGACGGGCTTCCTCACGCCCGTATCGGCCGGCGGCCGACGGTATCCTTGGCACGAGCCGCGAATCCCATGAGCACCCGGCGCTACTGCCTGATCACGCCCTGCCGCGACGAAGCCCAGTTCGCGCGGCGCACGCTGGACTCCGTCGTCGCCCAGTCGGCGACGCCCGCGCTCTGGATCATCGTCGACGACGGTTCGCGGGACGAGAGCCCGAGGATCCTGGCGGAGTACGCGGCGCGCTACCCCTGGATCCGGACGATCCGCAGGCCCGATCGCGGAGACCGGAGCCTCGGCGGCGGCGTCATCGAGGCGTTCTACACGGCGTACGACACGATCGATCCCTCCGCTTACGACTTCGTGTGCAAGCTCGATCTCGACCTCGAGCTCCCGCCCCGGTACTTCGAGATCCTGATCGAGCGCATGGAAGGCAACCCGCGGATCGGGACCTGCTCGGGCAAGGCGTACTTCCCGGCGGACAGCGCGTCACGCGAGGCGACGCAGTTTCCGCTGGTCGACTCGACGCGCTTCGTGTCCGAGAAGGTCAGCGACGACCACTCGCTCGGGATGGCCAAGTTCTACCGCACGACCTGCTTCGTGCAGATCGGCGGATTCGTCCGGCAGCTCGCGTGGGACGGCATCGATTCGCACCGGTGCCGCCAGCTCGGCTGGATCGCGGTGTCGTGGGACGACCCGGAGCTGCGCTTCGTGCACCTGCGACCGATGGGCACGAGTCACAAGAACTGGTGGACCGGCAGGGTCCGGCACGGCTTCGGCCAGTACTTCATGGGCACGAGCCCCGCGTGGATGATCGCGAGCGCGACCTTCCGCATGACGCGGCCGCCCGTGCTGATCGGCGGCATCGCGATGCTGTGGGGATACTTCCGCAGCATGTTCCGCCGCGATCCGCGGTACGGCGGGGCGGAGTTCCGCCGCTTCCTCCGCCGGTACCAGTGGGCCTGCCTGTTCCACGGCCGCGCGAAGGCGCTCGAGGAATTGAACGCGCGCCAGGCGTCCGTCTGGAAGCCGCTCTGATCAGGGCAGCGCGCCGCGGAACAGCTCCGCGAGGCGCGTCGCCGCGGTCGGCTCGTCGAAACGGCCGACGAACTTCCTCCGGCCCGCGTCTCCCATCTTCCGCCGGAGCTCCGGATCGTCGAGCAGGCGCTCGAACGCCGCCGCGCAGCCTTCGACGAGGACGCGGTGCGTCTCGGCGTAGGTCGGACGCGGCGCCGGATTGAGGTCCGTGATCCCTCTCCAGCGCCCGTCCTGATCGAGCGGCAGCTCGATCGCGATCCCCTCGACTCCGTTCGCGACGATCTCCGGGATCGCGAACACGTTCGTCGTCACCGTGGGGAGTCCGAGTGCGATCGCCTCGATCGCGACCCAGCCGAGCGATTCGTCGAACGTCGGGAACGCGAAGACGTCGCAGCCGGCCATGCGCACGAGCACCTCTTCGTTCGGGAGGTCGGCGTGGTACTCGATCCATGGCGTGGTCCGGAGCCGATCGCGCATGCGCGCGACCTCGCTCGCGTCGACTTCGATGATGTGGGACTTCGGTGAGAGGTCGCTGACGACGACGAGGCGGACGTCCGCGCCGCGCGCGCGCAGTCGCTCGACCGCTTCGAGGACCGCCGGGCCGCCCTTGTGCCAGAAGAGTCGCCCGACGAAGCCGATCGTGAAGGGCGGCGAGGAGCTCGCGCTGCGCGCGTCGCGCGTGGCGAGTGCGCGATCGGGGACGCGCACTCCGCCCGCGAACACGGTCGTCTTCTTCTCGACCGCTGCGAGCCATCGGTCGTCCGTCCTGCGCAGGAGATGGCGGCGTGCGGCCTCGCTGAGCGGCAGGAGCAGCCGGCAGTCCTCGCTCGCCATGCGCTCGAACGCCTCGGCGCGCGCCGCGCGCGGCACGCGGCCGAAGTACCGCGGGAATTCCATCTCGATGCTCGAGACCCACGGGATCTTCGCCACGCAGATGCCGTTGAAGAAGTGCAGCGCGTCGACGGAAGGCCGGGGCAGGAACGCGTAGCGGTTCTGCCAGTACGCGGGCGCGAGCGGCAAGCGGTGGAGCGGGAGGCGACGCACGCGCCGGTACGCGATTCCGTACGGAGCCATCGGCAGACCGTGGCTGACGCGCGTCATTCCGTAGCACGTGCTCGCGAATCCGATGCTTCGCTCTCGAATCGAAGTTCTGATCACGCTGCGAATTGTCCGACATCATCGGCATCGCGGTCAATTCAGTCGGCGCTGCAAAGCCGGCAAATTCACGAACGAGCAACCTCGCTCAAGATTCGCCATTCCGCACGGCGATAGACCCGCGCAGAGGAATTTGGTTCCGGCAGGGACGCCTTCACCCCCGAGAGCGGAGGACGTCGCCGGTGTCTTCTCACACGGAGGGTCACCTGGGTGGCAAACATCATGTCGTTCGAGTGGGCGACGACGCGGTCGCAATTTGGACTGTGCATCGCGGCGCTGGCTCTGATCGGCGTCGGCACGGCGTGCGCGGTGGGCGGAGGCGCCGGCGGTAGCGTCTCTTCCGGAATCACCTACAACGGCCCGACGTCATGGGCGATCACGGGGCCCGAAGGCGGCCCGTTCTCGAACGGCTCGCTGCTCGTCGTCCTCGACAACCAGAGCGCGCAACCCGTCGCGTGGTCCGCTTCGTCCATTCCCTCGTTCGTCCTCCTCGACCACACGTCGGGGACGATCGCGGCGAACACGACCGTCCGGATCCAGTGCGACGTCAATCCTGCCGTCGCCGACGCGCTCTCCCACGGCGTGTACCGGGAGACGCTGAGTTTCCACAACGACTCGATCTCGCAGCCCGACATCGACATCGACACGACGCTGGTCGTGCTGTCGCAAGGCAGCGCATGGCAGCTCGTCCCGGCGACGGACTTCTCCTCGCAGGGCGCGGCCTCGGGACCGTTCACTCCCGACGGGACGATCTACACGCTGAGCAACACGGGTTCGACGGTCCTCGACTGGGCCGCGGCCGCGCCGGACGCGTGGGTCTCGATCGCTCCGAACTCCGGCTCGCTCGCGTCGGGCAACTCGGTCGACATCGTCGTATCGATCAACGACCCGGCGACGGCTTCGCTGGCGGTCGGCTCGTACCAGTCCGTCGTCGATTGGACCGACACGTCGAACGCGGCGCTCCTCGACTCGCGCACGGTGAACCTGAACATCCTCTCGGGCCAGTCGTCGAGCGGCTGGACGGCGTTCACGCCGAGCGCGGACTCGCGCATCGTCTACGTGTCGAGCTCCACCGGGAACAACTCCTGGGACGGTCTCGCACCGGACCACGCGGCCGGCGGCTCGAGCGGACCGAAGGCGACGATCCTCGCCGGCGCGATCCTCCTGCGCGACAACATGCCGGACTGGCTGCTCCTGAAGCGCGGCGACACGTTCCAGGAATCGATCTACGACGGCCAGGTCACGGGCTACTGGGTCAAGCGCGGACGCTCGGCGACCGAGCCGATCCTGATCTCCGGGTACGGCGTCGGCGCGCGTCCGCTCGTCGCGTCCGGCAGCGGCGACGGATTCAAGACCTGGAACCAGCTGTACCAGGGCCACTACGCCGGCAACCTGGCGATCGTCGGCCTCGAGTTCTTCGCCAGCACCTACACGGGCGGCGCCGAGGACCCGCGCGGCATCTGGCTCCTCGGGGGCGGCGCGAACACGCTCGTCGAGGACTGCCTGGTCCGCCGGTACTGCGGGAACATCGTCATCGGGAGCGACGGACACGGTGGCGCGGGCATCCTCACGAACGTGACGATCCGTCGCTGCGTCGTCTCCGAGGCCTACACGATCGTCAACGGCGGCGGAGCGCAGGGGCTCTACGCCTCCGACGCGCAGGGACTCCTGATCGAGGAGAACGTGTTCGACCACAACGGCTGGGTCGACAGCATCCCGGGCTCCGGTCCGAACTGGTACCGGCGCAACGTCTACCTCCAGAACGGGAGCACCGGCGTCGTCTTCCGCAAGAACATCGTCGCGGGCACGGACGGCATCCAGCAGCGACCCGGCGGAACCTGCGACGACAACCTGTTCCTGAGCAACGCGCTCAATCTGCAGTTCGGGAGCGGCAACGAGCCGGAGCCGGGCGGCGTGAGCGGGAGCGTCTCCAACAACGTCATCCTCGACGGCCGCGACCTGCAGGCCGGAAGTCCGCGCGGCTGGGGCCTGATCGCGGGCAACGTGGTCAACGCGACCTTCGACCACAACATCGTGGCGCACAACTCGAGCGGCACGGCGCCCACTCCGTGGGTTCTCAACTTCGACAACGGCCACGGCAACCCGAACGGGATGCAGAACGTCACGTTCGACCACAACATCATCTACGACTGGGGTGGAGTCGGCCGCGGCGCGCAGATCGCGTCCTACCAGAGCAACATCACCCTGAACCTCACGTTCACCAACAACGACGTGCAGGACGCGGTGGACTCGACATACCTCGTCGCGCTGAGCACGACGACGCCGAACCTCCTCGGCCAGATCCACTGCGCGAACAACCGCTGGTTCCGCGCGGCGGGCAATCCCGCTCAGCTGTACCAGCTCGCGGGCGTCGACATGAGCTTCCCGGCGCTCGTCGCGGCGATCGGGGACAACACGTCGACGTTCGGCGCAGTGACGGACTATCCCGATCCGAACCGCACGATCGCGACGTACCACGCCTCGATCGGCGGCGCGCCGAACCTCGCCGCGTTCCTGGCCGAAGCGCGCCAGCAGTCGCGGACGAACTGGCGGCCGGAGTACACGGCCGACGCCGTCAACGCGTACGTCCGCGCCGGCTTCGGGCTCTGATCCGGGCTCAGGGACGCTCGAGCAGGGGCGCGAGCGCGTCGTAGATCATCTGCGCCTCGAGGCGATGACCCTCGGGGCGCATGTGGCAATCGTCGAGGAACAGATCTTCCCGCGCGGAGAGCTGCGCCATCTCGACGACCGTCGCGCCCAGTCGTCCCGCGACTTCGCGCGCGAGCTCGTTGTTGCGTTCGACCTGCACGCCGAGGCGTTCGTCGAGCCGCGGATCCTGGTCCAGCTCGTCCAGGGCGAGCTTGTCGGGGCGGAACGCCATCGTGCAGACGAGGACGGTGATGCCGCGCGCGCGAGAGAGCTCGATCATGTTCTCGAGACAGCACCGGAGCGTGTCCATCCGCGCCGGATCGTCGAGATTGCGCATCGCCCGTGCCGGATCGGGCCGGTTCTCCCACACGATGCCGCCGTACAGAGGATGTTCCTCGGTCTCGGACCAGCCGAAGCGCTCGCCGCGCAGCGTGCACGCGAGCATCGCGAGGTGCGACCACCTGAAGACCTCCTTGTGCATGTAGTTCGAGACCGAGTAGTTGAAGCCCGGCCGGCGGAAGTGCGTGTAGTCGCGTTGGAATCCGTCGTAGGCCTGCGGGAGCATCTCGTTCCGGCCCTGGAGGATGACGACGACGTCGGGATCGAACGGGAGGACCCGCAGCTGGAAGTCGATCAGCGACTCGGTGGAGAGCCAGCCCGGGACGCCCGCGTTGATCACTTCCCACGGCCCGTGCGTCTTGTCGAGCATCGCGCCGACCAGAGCCGGATAGGCCTCGTCCGCGTCGACGAAGATGCCGTACGTCGTCGATGCCCCGAGGAACGCGATCCGACGCGTGCCCGCGGCCTTCGCCATCTCGATCCTCGGACCGCGGAAGCCGAACGTGTTCTGCTCCGTGAACTCGGGGCTGAGCACGTACGGCAGCATCGGGTGACTGGCGAAGCGTCCGCGAAACGAAGCGTGCGTCGTCAGCTGCGCGATGCGCTCGGGCGGCCACGCGATTCGCACCCAGACGCGCGCAGCGACCTCGCAGAGGACGAGGGCGACGAGGACGCCGAGGAGCGTGCGGTTCAGACGCACGTCGCGCGCTCTAGGCTCTTGCACACCCGGAAGGATTCGGCAAGTGTACTACGCCCGCGAGCCGCGGGTGAAGAGGCAGACGCCAGCGCATGACCGTCCGAGTGGGGATCATCGGTGCCGGGAAGATGGGCATCTCGCACTTCGCGATCGTCAACGCGCACCGGAACGCATCGGTCGTCGCCGTCTGCGACACGTCGAGCTACGTCCTCTCCGTGCTGAAGAAGTACACGGGCGTCGCGACCTTCGACAGCTACGAGAAGATGATCGACCAGGCGGGCCTCGACGCCGTCCTCGTCGCGACTCCCACGGCGACGCACTTTCCCTGCGCGAAGTACGCGCTCGAGAAGGGCCTCCACTTGTTCGTGGAGAAGCCGCTGACGCTCTCGCCGGCGGACAGTGGCGCGCTCTCCGATCTCGCCCGTCAGCGGAAACGCGTGAACCAGGTCGGGTTCCACAACCGTTTCATCGGCACGTTCCAGGAAGCGCGCCGGCTCGTGCGCGCGGGCGTCCTCGGCGAGGTCACGAACCTCAACGGCAGCGCCTTCGGCCAGGTCGTCGTCAAGGAGCAGAGCTCCACGTGGCGATCGAAGAAGACCGAAGGCGGCGGCTGCCTCCACGACTACGCCTGCCACGTCGTCGACCTGATGAACTTCATCGCCGGCACGCCGACTGCCGTCCGGGGCGCGCGGATGCAGAGCGTCTTCTCGAAGGACGTCGAGGACGCCGTCTACGCCATCTTCTCGTACGCCGACGGGATGAGCGGGGTCCTCGAGACGAACTGGAGCGACGAGACCTTCCGCAAGATGAGCACGACGATCACCGCTTCCGGGACGAAGGGCAAGCTCGTCGCCGATCGACAGGAGCTGAAGGTCCACCTGCGCTCGGGCTGCGCGTTCGAGCGCTACGAGGAAGGCTGGACGACGCGGTACATCACGGACCTCCAGAAGCCGGTCGACTTCTATCTCCGCGGCGAGGAGTACTCGGCCCAGATCGACGCGTTCGTCCGCGCGATCGAGTCGGGCAACCTGGATCACGAGAACGCGTTCGCGAGCGCGTGCGAGACCGATCGGGTCCTCCACATGATCGCCGCGGCGGATCGAGTGGACGCGTGATGGACCGGATCCTGTTCGGGGACAACCAGTTCTTCGGCGTGAACCACATGTCCGAGGAGAAGGCGCGCCAGCAGCTGATGCGCTTCAAGGACACGGCCGCGATCATCGAGGTGCTCGACGACGCGCTCGACACGGGCATCCGCACGTTCATGTGCACGACCCACGAGCGCATGAACGAGGTGTGCGACCACATGCGCGCCGACCCGGCGCGCTACAAGGACTACCTCCTGTATCCCTGCATGCCGTACGCGCACAAGTACGCCAACGCCGTGAGCCAGTTCGGGGCGCTCGAGACGATCAAGCGCTACTCCGCGGGCGGCGTCGTCGGCACGCTGCTCCGGGGCGCGGTCGGGGCGATCACGCGCGACATCTACGACCTGATGAAGCTGCTCGTCGACGGCGAGATGAAGGGCTTCCAGGGCCTGAACACGCCCGTGATCTTCGTGCAGAACGTCGTGACCGACCTCCTGCTCGGAATGAAGCTGCACGGCGTCTTCGCGGAGTTCCACTCGTACGTCCGCAAGCGCTACGGGGCCGAAGCGGGGTTCATCACGATGAACCTTCCCGCGCTACTCGACGTGCTCGAAGGCGTCGGGATCGAGAATCCGATCGTGTGCGCGAACATCAACAAGATCGAGTTCCGGATGTGCGGCGGGCGCGAGCTGTACGAGCGCACGATCCGCGAGCGGCGCTTCCGTCCCGTCGCGATGAGCGTGTTCGCGAGCGGAGCGATCCCCCCGGAGGAAGCTCTCGACTACGTATGCGCGCAGCAGCGCATCGAGTCGATCGTGTTCGGAGCCTCGTCCCGCCGGAACATCGAGCAGACGCGGAACCTCATCGTGAAGCTCGACGCGAAACACGGCCGGCCCGCGCCTGCCTAGACGGCATGTCCCGCGGATCCAAGTTCGACAACGGGCGCCCCCGAGCGAAGCTCCTCAACGTCGAGATCGACGACGTCACGATGGACGAGCTGCTCGACTCGTTCCGCGAGGGATTCCTGCTCACGATGAACGTCGACATCATCGTCAAGCTCCAGCGCGACCGGGAGCTGTACGAACTCCTTCCGCGCTTCGACGTGATCACCTGCGACAGCCAGATCCTGCACTCGGCGGCGAAGATGCTCGGCACGCCGCTGCGCCAGCGCGTCTCCGGCTCGGACTTCTTCCCGCGCTTCTACATGCGACACCGGGACGATCGGGAGATGACCGTGTTCATCTGCGGCGGCAAGCCGGGCGTGGCCGAGATCGCGCGGAAGAACGTGAACGCGAAGGTGGGCCGCGAGATGGTGGTCGGGACCGACTCGCCGCCCTTCGACTTCGACAAGATCCCGGGCGAGCTCGATCGCATGTTCGAGCGGATCAACGCGTCGAGAGCGAGCGTGCTCCTGATCGGGCTCGGAGCGGGGCGCCAGGAGAAACTGATGGTCCGCTACAGCGACCGGATGCCGCACGTGCGCACGTTCCTGCCGCTCGGCGGCACGATCGACTACGAAGCGGGCACGCTGCCGCGCCCTGCGCCGTGGGTGACGAACTCGGGATTCGAATGGCTGTACCGTCTGACGCGCGAGCCGCGCCAGCGCTGGCGGCGCTACCTCCTGCACCAGCCGCCGGTCTTGTACCACCTCGCGCGGCAGCGCCTCGGGATCTACCGGAACCCCTTCGAGCCCTGATCGCCGTCGATCGCGTCGAGCAGCCCGTCGAGGTGCCGCGCGACGGTCGAGAGGTGCGGTTCCTTGAAGAGGTCGAGGTGGCGGCATCCGATCGGGATGATGTCGACGCCGCGCGTGCAGATCGGGCCCCAGCCGCACGTGCCGGTCGGGTCCGCGGCTTCCATCCAGTCGCCGAGGTCCGTCGCGTGCACGAGGACGATGCGGCCGGGGAACGGCCCGGGTTGGTACACGCGGAACGCGCGGCTGCAGAGCTCCGACGTCTCCGCGATCCGGCGCTCGATCTCGGAACCGTGCGAATCGGTCGCGGGCTCCGCGTCGGCGGCGTCCGCCGGCGTCCCGCGGAACCAGCCCAGGAGCTTCGACGAGACGTACTCGTACGCCTCGTGCCGCTTCATCCGCATCACGATGCGCAGGTGCCGGACGAGCTTGCTGATCTGGCCCGGATCCCGCAGCGATCCCGGCGCGTAGGCATCGAGCACCGCGACGAGCTCGACGGACTGGTTCTCGTTCATCAGTCGTCGGGCGACTTCGACCGCGAGATTGCCGCCGTACGAGTAGCCGATGAACGTGTACGGTCCGACGGGCTGCACTTGCCGCATCCGGCGCACGACCGCCTCCGCCGTGTCGGTCAACGATTCGAGGACCGCGGGCGCGATGTCCATGTCGTGGAGCTCCAGCGCGAGGATCGGCCGGCGCGTCCGCAGCTTCTTCGCCAGCATGCGGAACTGGAACGCGACGCTGCCCATCCCGGGGATGTAGAAGAGCGGCCGCGCAGATGCGCCGGCGCGCATCTCGACGACGCCCGGCGGATGCGCGGATCTCGAGCCGACCGAGCTCTCGAGGCTCGCCGAGAGACGCCGCGCGGTCCCGGCTTCGATCAGCGCGCGCGCGGGCACGGCGCGCCCGAACTCGCGCTCGAGGCGGGAGAGCATCCGTACCGCGAGCAGGGAATCCCCGCCGGCCTCGAAGAAGTCCTCGTCGACGCCGAGCGCGGGATCGCCGAGCAGGTCGCGCCAGATGCCGAGGACGCGGACTTCGACGGCCGAGAGGTGCGCGTCGCGTCGCTGCATCGCCTTGTCGTGCGTCGCAGTCTGCAGCGCGACGAGATCGATCTTCCCGTTCGGCTTCAGCGGGAATTCCACGACGGGAACGAACGACGCGGGGATCATGTACGCGGGCAGCCGCTCGCTCGCGTGCCGCGCGAGCACCCGCGGCAGCTCGTGCGCCGTCTCGGAGTTCCACGGGACGACGTACGCGACGAGGTGGCCAGTGCCCGATGCCGACGGGCGCGCGACGACGACGGCCTGGCGCACGGCCTCGTGCTCGAGCAGGCACGCGGCGATGTCCCCGGGCTCGACGCGGTGGCCGCGGATCTTGACCTGGTCGTCGAAGCGCGCGAGGAACTCGAGGACGCCGTCCGGCCGCCACCGCGCGCGGTCCCCGGTGCGGTAGGCCCTCGCGCCGGGTCGCGCCGACGCCTTGTCGGGGAGGAAGAACTCGGCCGTGCGCTCGGGCTGGCCGACGTAGCCGAGCGCGACACCGTCGCCTCCGGTCACGATCTCGCCCGGGACTCCGAGCGGCGTCGACCGCCCGTCGTGATCGAGCACACTCACGGTCGTGTTCGCGATCGGCCGGCCGATCGGGATGGAGCGACCGCGCTCGACGTCCGCGCGCCGGATCACGTGGCAGCACGTGAACGTCGTGTTCTCCGTCGGCCCGTACCCGTTCACGAGCCGACAGTGGGGGAGCTGGTCGAGCGCGCGGCGGACGTGCGGGACGGAGAGCGCCTCGCCGCCGACGAGGATCTGCGCGAGCCCGGCGAGACACCGCGGCGCTTCGTCGACGAGCGCGTTGAACAGGGACGACGTGATCCAGGCGGAGGTGACTCCGTGGCGCCGGATCGTGGACTCGAGCAGGAGCGGCGTCGGCACGGCCTCCTCGACGACCGTGCAGCATCCGCCGTGCAGGAGCGGCGCCCAGATCTCGAGCGTCGACGCGTCGAACGAAGTCGGCGCCATGTGCAGCCAGTTCTGGTCCGGCCCCATCTGCGCGAAGTCCTGCGCGAAGACGAGCCGGACGATCGCGCGGTGCGGGATCTCGACTCCCTTCGGGCGGCCCGTCGATCCGGACGTGAACATCACGTAGGCGGCGTCCTCCGGACCGACGTCGCTCGTCGGCGGGGGGGTCGACGCCTCGTCGTCCGCGACGCTCGCGTTCAGCCAGACGATCTCTCCCTCCGCGGGTCGCAGCTCCGGCGTGCGCAGACCGACGCGCACGCCGAGGCCGTCGAGCATGCGCCGCAGCCGCTCGGGCGGATAGGAGGAGTCGAGCGGGACGTACGCGGCCCCGCACTTCATCGCGCCGAGCACGCACGCGACGAACCGCGCACCGCGGGGAGCGAGCACGGGCACGCGATCGCCGCGCCGGACTCCGGCCGCGCGCAGCGCCGCCGCGACGGCGTTCGCTCGGGCGTCCAGCTCGGCGTACGTGAGCCGCGCATCGCCCGCGATGATCGCCGTCGCGCCCGGATGTTCGCGCGCGACGCGCTCGAAGAGCGCGCTGACGGGCTGCTCGCGCGGATACGGCTTCGCGTGGGTGCCCCACGCCTCGATCGCGCGCTTCTCGTCGGGGCCGGCGAGCGGGAGTTGCGCGAGCGAGGTCTCGGGCCGCTCCGTCGCCGTGCGCAGCAGCACCTCGAGGTGCTCGAGCAGGCGATCGCCCATCTCGGGATCGAACACGCCGCGCGGGAACTCGAGCACCATCGTCGCGTCGTGCTGGCGCTCCTCGACGAGCAGGAACAGCTTGAACTTCACGTGCGCGGGCGCGAGACGGATCGGACTGACCGCGCGGCCCTCGAACCGCACTCCCTCGACCGCGTCCTGGACGAGCGAGAAGAAGACCTGCACGGGTGAACCCATGCCCGCGCGTTGCGCGCCGCGCGCGGCCTGGAGGACGAGGTGCATCGGAAGCCGCGCGTGCGCGCGCACTTCCTGCCACCGTCGCGCGAGGTCCTCGACGGTCTCCTGGAACGAGCGCGCACCCGAGAGCTGCACGCGGAGCACGGCCGGGCTCAGGAGGTACCCGACGACGCCTTCCGCCTCGGGCGCGTCGCGCAGCGAGACGGGCGAGCCGACGACGAGGTCGTTCCTCGAGGTGTACGTGCGCAGCAACCCGAGGAACGCCGCGAGGTAAAGATGGAACGGCGTCGTGCCCCAGTTCGCCGCGAGCTCCCGGATCGCGCGCGCGAGACGCGGCTCGATCGCGCGTCGCGACGCGCAACCCTGGTCTTCCTCGCCGGGCGCGCACGGGACGCACGGCGGCGGCAGCTCCGGCGAGAGCTCGGAACCGAGGAGCGCTGTGCTCCAGAACCGCTCGAGCTCCTTGCGGTCGATCTCCAGGCGCTCGCGCTCGTGCGCGCAGAGGTCGAGGAACTGGAACGCGCGCGGCGCGAGTCCTCCCTCCGGATCGGCGTACGCGGCGGCGAGGTCGTTCAGCAGGGTGCGCTGCGACGCCGCGTCGAGGACGATGTGGTGCACGACGAGGAGCAGCGTCGACGATCCGTCCTCCTCGTGGCGCACCTCGACGCGCCACAGCGGACCCTTCGCGAGGTCGAACGGCCGCCGCATCGACTCCCCGAGTGCGTGCGTCCGCGCGCTCGCGACCGAGAGGTCCAGGAAATCGAACGCCCGCGCGTCGCGGTCGAACACGAAATGCGGTTCGCCGTCCGACTCGATCAAGCGCGCGCGCAGGACCTCGTGCGCCTCCGCCAGCTTCTCGAGCGCGCGGCGGAGGCGCGCGGGATCGAGGTGGCCTTCGACGCGCAGCGCGACCGACTCGTTGTACGCGTCGGCGTCGGAGCGCAGCTTCGTCTCGAGCCAGAGCGCGTACTGCTGCGGCGAGAGGGGAACGGGCTTGCCGCGCTCCGCGCGGACGACGGGCTTCGCGCGGCGTCCCCGCTCGCGTTCCACGCGGACGAAGTCGGCGAGCGCCGCGACGGTCGGATGTCCGAAGACGGCGTTGGCCGAGAGCTCGACGTCGAGGCGCGCCTGGGCCAGGATCGCGACGCGGACCGCGAGGAGCGAGTGGCCGCCGAGCCGGAAGAAATCCGCATCGCGCGCGGTCACGGGGCTGTCGAGCACCTCCGCGAAGATCTGGGCGATCGTCTTCTCGAGCACGTCGCGCGGCGCGTCGCCGCCCGTGCCGCGCGGGAAGTCCGCGGGCGTCGGCGCCGGCAGCGCGGTGCGATCGACCTTGTCGTTGACGGTCCGCGGGATGCGGTCGATGCGGACGTAGGCCGCGGGCACCATGTAGTCGGGCAGCCGGCGGGCGAGCGCCTCGCGGAGCGTGTCCGCGTCGAGCGCGGACTGCCGGTCGAGGACGAGGTACGCGACGAGCCGCGGTCCGGCGACCGGATCGTCGCGCAGCGACACCATCGCGTCGCGCACGTCCCTGAAATCGCGCAGCGCGGCTTCGATCTCGCCGAGCTCGATGCGGAAGCCGCGCAGCTTGACCTGGAGGTCCGCGCGCCCGAGGTACTCGAGATCCCCGTCCGGGAGCCGGCGGCCGAGGTCGCCGGAGCGGTACTGCCGCGCGTTCGGATGATCGGCGCGCGGGTCGGGTCGGAACCGGTCGGCGGTGAGCGCGGGACGTCCGACGTAGCCCGCGGCGACTCCCTCGCCGCCGACCCAGATCTCGCCGACGTCTCCGTCCGCGACGGGCCTGCCGTCGGGGCCGAGGAGCTCGACGCGCATGTCGGGCAGCGGCGCGCCGATCAGGCTCTTGCCGGTCCCGCGCGCGTCCTTCGGGCGCATCCGCCGGAACGTGACGTGCACGGTCGTTTCGGTGATCCCGTACATGTTGACGAGACGCGGCTGCTCGTCGCCGTGGGCGTCGAACCAGTTCTTGAGCGTGCGCGGATCGAGCGCTTCCCCGCCGAAGACGACGTAGCGCAGTCGATTCGGCGGCCGGCCCGTGGCGACGTCCGCGGCGTCGAAGGCGCGGAACGCGCTCGGCGTCTGGTTGAGCACGGTGACGCCCTCGCGGACGACGAGCGCGTGGAACTCGTCCGCGGCCCGGGTCGTCGATCCGGGCACGACCACGAGGCGCCCGCCGTGCAGCAGCGCGCCCCACAGCTCCCACACCGAGAAGTCGAACGCGATGGAATGGAAGAGCGTCCACACGTCGTCGGGACCGAAGCCGAACAGCGGCTCGGCCGCGGTGAAGAGACGCGCCGCGTTGTGTTGCGTGACGGAGACGCCGTTCGGCACGCCCGTCGATCCGGACGTGTAGATCACGTACGCGGGATCCGATCCCGCGGGCACGGCGAACGGCGCCTTGGCGCGCGCGACGGCGTCCGGCACCGCGAGCACTTCCGTGCCTCCGGGGACGCCCTCGAGCGAGGAACCGTCGGTCACGACGACTCTGGGGTGCGCGTCCGACAGGATCAGCGCGCGTCGTTCGGCCGGGTGCGAGAGGTCGATCGGCACGTACGCGGCGCCGGCGCGCGTCACTCCGACGACGGCGACGACGAGGTCGATGGATCGCGGCAGCGCGACGCCGACGAGATTGCGCGGGCCGATCCCGCGGGCCTGGAGCTCGGCGGCGATGGCGTCGGCGCGCTCGAGCAGCTCGCGGTACGAGATGCGGCGCGCTCCGTCGACGACGGCGACGGCTTCGCCGTGCGCGCGCGCGACGCTCTCGAACCGCTTGCCGAGCGGGACGCCGGCGCTTTGCCGGGGCATCGGGCTGTCGGGACTGCTCGCGGCACCGGGGCGGGTGCCGCGCGCCGGCTTCCGCGACGCGAGGATGTCCGGATCGAGGTTCGGGTCGGTCATCCCGCCTTCCTCGGATGTCGCAGGCGTTCACGGTTCAGCGCGATCCCCCAGAGTGCGCGGGCGCGCGCGGAGAGACCGATGCCGTTCCCCGCGAGCCGGGTGCCGAGCCAGGCCGTCGACCAGCCGGCGAGTGCGGCGATCGCGCGCACCCGGCGCAGCCACCGTCGCATCTCGACGGGTCCGGAACAGGTCTCGAGACTCGCCATGTCGCGTCCGAAGTGCAGAGCGCGCTCCTCGAACACGTGGGGATCGAGCAGCCTCGGTTGCACGCGATGACCGACGAGCGGTGCGCTCACGAAAACGCCCCGGTGCCCGCGCGCCTGGAGTTGCACGACGAAATGCGCCTCGGTCGTCCAGACGGCCGGGAAACGGACGCCTTCGCTCAGGAGCGATCGACGGAACCAGAAGTGGTTTCCGCTCGGGAACCGGGGAGAGTCGACGCCGAACTCGACGTCCTGGTCCCTTCCGGAATCGAACACCGAGAACAGGATGCCTCCGGCGAGGCGCGTGCGCGCCCAGCGCGGCACGTCGAATCCCTTCGGCCAGTCGATGCGCGTGCGCCCGGCGAAGATCGAGTACTCGGGCAGGCGGCGGGAGGCGGCGAGCACGGCGTCGATCCAGTCGGCCGCGGGCGACGTGTCGTCGTCGAGCACGGCGACGATCTCGGCGAGACCACCTTCCTCCAGCGCGCGGTTCAGCGCGTGCGACTTCCCGCCGCGGGCTTCGCGCAGGAGTCGATGCGCCGGCAGTCCGGGGAGATCGAGCATCGCGGCGGACACGAACGGTTCCCTCCCGTTGTCGATGACGACGACCTCGAAGAACTCGCGGCTGCTGCACGCGGACAGGCAGCGCAGCGTCTCAACGAGGGATTCGGGTCGATCGTACGTCGCGATGAGGACGGAAAGTGCGGGTTCGCGCGGCAGAGTCATGAGTCGGCCCGATCGGCGGATGGGCCTGTCGGAAGAACAGGACGTGCTCGGGTGCGCGGCGGCGCTCGACGGCCAATGCGAGGACGTGGTCGCCGTCCACCTCGACGCTCGAGGACCACCAGTCGCACTGTGCCCGGGTCGCCTCCTTCGGCGATCCGGCGAGTCCGACGCCGCGGGCCTTCAGGTGCGCCTCCTTGAGCGTCCAGAGCTCGAGGAATCGGCGCACTCGCGGCCGCGGATCCGGGGCGTTCAATCGTTCGATCTCCTCGGGCGAGCAGACGGACGGCGCGAGCTCGTCGACGTCGATGTCGCGCGCGAGAGGCTCGATGTCGACGCCGATCGCCGCGTCGAGCGTCACGGCGCAGGCGACGAGGTCGCGCGTGTGCGACAGGTTGAAGCGCAGCCGCGTCCCCGGGGGCTCGGCGATCTCGGGGCGGCCGCCCGCTGCGCGCTCGAAGCGCCACGCCGAGGGAGCGACGAGCACGTAGCGCGAAAGGGAGGTGCGCAGCAGCCACCGCGAGACGATCGCGCGGCGCGCGTCGATCTCGTGATGGAACGAGGTGCTCGCGGCGCGCTCGTCCGGCGTGAGGACATCCGGGTCGCAACCGTCCGTCGTGCGCGCGAGCCAGACGTGCACCGCTCCCTGGAGCGCGCGGAGCGAAAAGAGTTCCGGATCGTGAGAGCTCGTGACCAAGGCGACTCCAAGGATATCCCGCCGGAACGCCCCGTGCGCCATGCCCGCGGCGCATTGACAGGAGGTTTCGGTCGCCCGAAGATCCCGCGCTTCATGAGCGAGAGCACGGTGCCCTTTCTGCTGCTGGCTCAGGGGCCGACTGCGATCGCCGAATCCGAGCGGATCGCGCGCGCCACCGAACGCTCGATCGGCCTCTCCCTGCGGCGCGCGACGACCCCGGAGCGCGAGCTCCTCGTCCTGACGACGCGCGAGGTCGAGGGCCTCGACTCCGCTTCCGCGGCGCGCGGAGGGCTCTCGTTCGCGCTCGCGAACCGGCCCGGCTCGCACTGGGTCGCGCGCGTCCTTCCGGCGTCCGAGGTCGACGACGTGAAGGCGCCGCTCGCCGCGAACGACGCCTTCGCGTTCTTCGATCCGGCGCGCGACGCGTGGACGATCGGCAGGAGCCATCCGGGCCTCCGCACCCTCTACTACCAGGTCGCCGGCCGCGGCGGGATCCGGTTCGCCGCGAGCACGCAGCTGCGCGGACTGCTCGCCGCATCCGGCGCGACACCTACCGTCGACCGCGCGGCGGTCAGCCGCTACTGCTGCAACGGGTTCTTCCTCGACCCGGAGACGCCGTTCCGCGAGTTCAGGAGCCTCCTCCAGGGGGAGGTCCTGCGCGAGCGCGGATCCGCCGGCGACTGGCAGCTCGTCGCCGACGTCTCGCTGCGCTCGCTCCCGATCGCGAGCTCCGTCGCGGGCTCCCCGTCGCCGAGGGAGCGCGTGCGCGAGCGACTGATCGCCGCCGTCGCCGCGCGCACCGAAGGCTCCGGCGACGTCGCGTGCATGCTCTCCGGGGGCGTCGATTCATCCGCGGTCGCCGCGATCGCCGCGAAGCTGCTCGGGAAGAAGGTGGTCACGTACTCGCTCGTGTTCGAGGACGAGGAGCTGAGCGAGGCGAAGTACGCGACCGCGGTCGCGAAGCGCCTCGCGACGGACCACCACAACGTGCTCCTGAAGCAGCCGGACTTCGAGAACGCGCTCGATTGGCTGCTCGGATCCCTCGACGTGCCGACGGCGGACGCCGTGAACAGCCTGATGATCTGCCGCACGGTGGCGCAGGCAGGACACGCCGTGACGCTCGCGGGCGTCGGCAGCGACGAGCTCTTCGGCGGGCACGAATGCATGCGCCGCGTGCCGCGCGCGCTCGGGCTGCTCGGAATGTACTCGCATTTGCCTCGATTCGGCCGCGCAGGAGTGCGCGGCCTCGCCGCGCTCGCGCTCGGAACGCGCGAGGAATCGTGGCTCCCGAGCCACGGCCTGCGCGGCAAGTTCATGGCGTTGCTCGACGAGGAGCGCCCCGATCCGCTGGCGGTGTACCTCCTGAGCCGGCGCGTGCTCGTCCCGGAGGCGCTGACGCACCTCGCTCCCCAAGTGCCGCCCGAGTCGTACGCCTCCCTGCCGCCGAGCATGATGCGGCGGTTCGAGGGCGACTACGCCGGCAAGGATCTGCTGAAGCAGCTCAGCTACTGCGAACAGGAGATCTACCTCCGCAACCAGCTGCTGCGCGACCTCGGCATGGTCGGCGTCGCCTGCGACCTCGACGTGCGCCTGCCGTTCGCCGACAAGGACCTCGTCGAGGCCGTCTGGTCGCTGCCGGCGTCCGCGGTGTTCCTCGAGGGCCGCCCGAAGACGTTCCTGATCGAGTGCGTGAAGGACGTGCTGCCGATCGAGGCCTACGACCGGCCGAAGCTCGGCTTCGTGCTCCCGATCGGCCACTGGCTCAGCGGCGCGATCTCGTCGCGGCTCGAGGAATTGAGCGCGAATACCGGGCTGCTCGAGCAGCTCGGCATCGACCCGACGACGTTGAAGGCGATCGCCCGCGACTGCGCGGGAGCGCGGGAGAAGATCTTCTACAACCGGGAATGGTGCCTGTTCGTGCTGCTCGACTGGTGCGCCCGTCACCTCTGAGCGGCAACGAGCAGCGCGAGCTTCTTCGCTTCGACGTCGACGTCGTGCTGCCGCAGCACGCGCTCCCGTCCGCGCGCGCCCATCCGCGCGAGCTCCGCCTCGGGCGCGGTCAGCGCGGCGCGCATCGCGCGCGCGAGGTCCTCGACGCTCGAGGCGGGGACGAGCCAGCCGTTCTCGCCGTCGACGACGAGTTCGGGGATGCCGGCGACGTAGGTCGTGATCACGGGGCGGCCGATCGCGAGCGCTTCCATCAGGACGACGGGCAGGCCCTCGGCGAAGCTCGGCAGGACGAAGATGCGTGACGCGAGCAGGCGATCGCGCACCTGCTCGCTGCTCAACCAGCCGGAGAGGACGACGCGGCCCTGGAGGCCGAGCTCGCCGATCGCGCGCTCGATCTGCGGCCGCAGCGTGCCGTCCCCGATCAGGTCGATCTCGAAGGCGAGGCCTTCCTTCGCGAGCTTCGCGGCGGCTTCGAGGAGGACGAGGTGGCCCTTCTCGGGATCGAACCGTGCGACGCAGACGAGTCGCGGCTCCTTCGGCAGCGCGACCGGAGGCTGCTGGAGATAGATCGAATCGAGGCCGCAGCGGACGATGTGGAGCTTCTCCCAGTCGCGCGGATCGCAGAAGCGCATCAGCTGCGCGCGCGTGTGGTGGCTGATCGTCGCCACGAACCCGGCCTCGCGCACCTTGTCCTCGAACGAGAGCAAGGGCGACATCGTGAGGTCGTGCGGTCCGTGCACGGTGAAGCTGTAGGGCGGTCCGCCCAGGCAGCGCGCGAGGAGCGCGACGGCCGTCGCATTCGTCCCGAAGTGCGCATGGAGGTGCCCGACGCCCTCGCGCTCCATCCAGCGGACGAGCGTGCACGCCTCGCCGAAGTACGCGAGATGGTAGAGGCGCCCGCGCTCGGAGCGGCGGCCCATTCGCAGCGCCTGGCGCATCGCGGCGAGCCAGCGACCCGGGCGCGAGAAGCCGAGGAGCGCGACGTGCGCGAGCGTCGTCCAGGCGCCCGCGTCGAGGAGCACGCGCGTGATCTTGCTCTCGGCGACGTCCGCCGGATCGACGAGCACTTCGTCGATGCGCCGCACCGCGTAGCGCCGCACCTCGAGTCCGAGCCGTTCCAGCGCCGCGATCTCGCGTCGGATGAAACTGTGGCTCGTCTTGGGGTACTGGGCGACGAGGTAGGCGACGATCAAGGGGTTGATCCGGGCTTGGAGATGTGCACCGGTCGTGCCGGGATCCCGAACATCGTCGAGTGCGGAGGAACGTCCTTCACGACGACGCTGTTCGCCCCGATCACGCTGTCGTGTCCCACGGTGATCTGACCGAGAATGCACGCGCCCGCGCCGATGTCCACGCGGTCCTCGATCGTCGGCTTTGCGGTCTTGTCGTCCCGGCTCAGGATACCCATCGTCGTGTTCTGGCGGATGTGGCAGTCGTCGCCGATCGCACGCGCGCCGATCACGATGCCGCCGTGGTACCAGATCCGCACGCGCCGCCCGAGCTTGACCGTGTAGGCGAGGTTGATGCCCCAGAGCCAGTCGACCGCGACGAACAGGAACCGGTAGAGGAGCGAGAACAGCGCGCGGAGGATCTGCGGTCGGATGCGCATGCGCCGGTTGCCGAAACGGTGGACGGCGATCGCCCAGAATCCGGGTTGGATCGCGCTCCGGTCGTGCGTCGCCCAGTCTTCGGCGATCAACTTCCAGAACGAGATCCCCGGAGGGTTTTCGTCGGTCGCGCCGCTGGGCAGCGGCGGGCGCTCGGGAGGCGAGGTGTCCGCGGGAAGCAATCCGTCTTCCGTGCAGGGAAGCTGCAACCCGCAAGTCTACCACCCGCGAGCGAGTCACCTCGACCCCCGGGGTAGACTGGGCGGATGCAGCGTCCGCGCCTCCTTCGCCGCCGGGAGGTCTGGATCCCGACGGTCTGGGGGTGCCTCGCGGGGCTCGCCGTGTGCTTCGCGGCCTCGGTGTTCTTCGTCCGCCACGTGTACGCGTTCCTCGCACCCGAGGAGCCCGTCGGCGCCCGGCTGCTCGTCGTCGAGGGCTGGATCTCGCCCGAGGAGCTCGACCAGGCCGCGGCGTTCTTCCGCGATCGGGGATACGAGCGCATCGTCACGACGGGAGCGCCGCTGCCGTCCGGGTTCGAGCGGATCGGGTTCGCGTCGTTCGCGGAGTTCGCGCGCGATCGCCTGCTCGCGCGCGGCATCGCGAGCGACCGGATCGTCGCCGTCCCGGTTCCCGCGTCAGCGCAGGACCGCACGTACCTCAGCGCCGTGATCGTGCGCGAGTGGGCGCAGCACGCGGGGATCGCCGTCGATGCGCTCGACGTCTTCTCGTCCGGAGTGCACAGCCGCCGGTCGTGGCTCTTGTACCGGATGGCATTCGGGAGCGGCGTGCGCGTCGGCGTGTTCGCCTCCCGGCCGAACACCTACGACCCCGCGGCGTGGTGGCGGACGAGCGCGGGCACGAAGTCGGTCCTGTCGGAAAGCCTCGCCTGGCTCTGGACCAAGTGTTGTTTCCACGCCGGTCCCGCCGGCTCGCACGAGGAGAGATGGGGCGTACCCGGGCCTGGACGCTGATCGACCGCTACAATTCTCGGTTCCGCCGGGTCGCCTGGAACTCCACCAGCTCCCGAGCTTTCCTGCCGACAGGCTTTCAGTAGAGTCCCCCCTAACGTGTGCGGAATTGCAGGAATCCTCGATCCCTCGGGATCTTCGCCGAGCCTGGACGTCCTCCAGCGGATGATCGGGACGCTGAAGCACCGCGGGCCGGACGGCCGCGGCGTCCACGTCGACGGACCCTGCGGACTCGCGCACGCGCGCCTCGCGATCCTCGACCTCGAAGGCGGCGCGCAGCCGATGGGGATCGAGAGCGACGACTTCGTCATCACCTTCAACGGGGAGATCTTCAACTACCTCGAGCTGCGCGACGTGCTCGAGAAGAAGCACGGCCGGCGCTTCGCGTCGCGCTCGGACACCGAGACGATCCTCCACGCGTACGCCGTGTGGGGCGACCGCTGCGTCGAGCGGATGAACGGCCAGTGGTCGTTCGCGCTCTGGGACCGGAAGCGCGGGCGGCTCTTCTGCGCGCGCGACCGCATCGGCGTCCGCCCGTTCTTCTGGACGGTGCACGAGGGCCGGTTCGTGTTCGGCTCGGAGGTGAAGGCGATCTTCGCGTACCCGGGCGTCCGGCGCGCGTTCGCTCTCGAGGGGCTCGGCGAGGTCTTCACCTTCTGGTGCACGGTCGCTCCGCGGACGGTGTGGGAGGGGATCTCCGAGCTGCCGCCGGGGCACACGCTCGTCGTCGACGCGTCCCGCCGCGTCGAGGTCCGGCGCTACTGGCAGCTCGACTACACGGTCGACGACTCGAGAGACGACGCGACGTGCGCCGGCGAGCTCATGGATGTCCTCGTCGACGCCGCGCGCATCCGCCTCCGGGCCGACGTCCCGGTCGGCGCGTACGTCTCGGGCGGCATCGACTCCTCCGTGATCGCGGGCGTCGTCAAGCGGCACACGGACACGCCGCTGCGCACGTTCTCGGTCGCGTTCGAGGACCCGGACTACGACGAGAGCACGTACCAGCAGGACGTCGTCCGCTTCCTCGGGACGGAGCACTCCCAGGTGGTCGCGAGCGCCGACCGGATCGGCGGCACGTTCCCCGAGATGGCGTGGCACATGGAGACACCCGTCGTGCGGACGGCGCCGGCGCCGCTGTACGTCCTCGCCGGCCTCGTGCGGAAGAGCGGCTTCAAGGTCGTGCTCACCGGCGAGGGCTCGGACGAGATGCTCGGCGGCTACGACATCTTCAAGGAGGCGAAGATCCGGCGCTTCTGGGGCAGGGAGCCGGCGTCACTCGCGCGGCCGAAGCTCCTGCGCCGGCTGTACCCGTACATGAAGAGCCTGCAGGCGCAGCCGGATGCGTACCTGCGCGCGTTCTTCCACGTCCGCGGGGAGGACCTCGAGAGCCCGTTCTTCTCCCATCTCCCGCGCTGGCGGTTGACACAGCAGCTCAAGGGCTTCCTCTCGAAGGACGCGAAGGCGGCGCTCGCTCGCCACGATCCGCTCGCGGAGCTGCGCGCGCGCCTGCCGGCGGAGTACGCGAAGTGGCATCCGTTCGCGCAGGCGCAGTACCTCGAGAGCACGATCCTCCTCCCCGGCTACATCCTCTCGTCGCAAGGCGATCGGCCGGCGATGGGGAACTCGATCGAGGGCCGGTACCCGTTCCTCGACGCGCGCCTCATGGACTGGGCCGCGAAGCTCCCGCCGCACCAGAAGATGCGCGGTCTCGACGAGAAGTCGCTCCTGAAACGGGCGGCGCGGAACCTCGTCCCGCCGCGCGTCCTCGAGCGCCCGAAGCAGCCCTACCGCGCGCCGGACGCCGCGAGCTTCATCGATCCCGCGACCGGCAAGTCGCGCCACGAGTACGTCGACGAGGTCCTGGCCTACGACCGGGTCGCCAAAGGCGGTATCTTCGACCCCGATGCCGTACAGAAACTCGTCGAGAAGGCCCGGAGCGGCTCCGTCGTCGGGGTCAGGGACAACATGGCCTTCGTCGCGGCCGTGTCCACGCAACTCGTCGCCGAACGTTTCCTCGAAGGTTTCGAGAGCGGACTCCCCGCGTCGCGCCAAGCCATCCCATGAGTGACATCGCGCAACAGATCTCGACCTTCATCACCGACAACCTGCTCCTCGGGCGGGCGGTCGACCTCGCCGGGACGTCGTCGTTCCTCGACGCCGGGATCATCGATTCCACGGGAGTCCTCGAGCTCGTGCAGTTCCTCGAGGAGACCTGGGGACTCTCGGTGAAGGACGAGGAGATGGTGCCGGAGAATCTCGACTCGCTCGTGCGGCTCGAGTCGTTCGTCCAGAAGAAGCTCGGGAAGTAGCCGTGCAGATCGAGAGCGTCCTCGAGGAGAGCGCCCGCCGCGCGCCTGGAAAAGTGGCGTTGGTGTGCGGCACGTCGCGTTGGACGTACGCGGCGCTCACGGCGGACGTCCACGCGCTCGCGCAGGGCCTCATCGCCCTCGGCGTCGGCGCCGGCGACCGCGTCGCGCTCTGCCTCGAGAACGGTTTCGAGGCCGTCGTGTCGACCTTCGCCGTGCTGGAGGCGGGCGCCGCGGTCGTCTTCGTGAATCCGATGACCAAGGCCGAGAAGCTCGGCTTCCTGCTCCACGACTCGGGTGCGGCAGCCCTCGTGATCGCAGACAAGAAGCTCGAGAGCGTAGCCGCCATGCTCTCGCAGAGCCCGCGCCTCCGGACAGTGCTCGTCGTCGGGAACGTCCCGCACGAGACGAGGAACTCCGCGCCCGACGTCCTCGCGTGGAAGGATGTGGTCTCCGGCCACGATCCGGTGCGACCCACCGCGCGCGCGATCGACGTCGATCTCGCGTGCCTGCTCTACACGTCCGGCTCGACCGGGAGTCCGAAGGGCGTGATGCATACGCACCTTTCACTCCTCGCGGCAACGCGATCGATCGCGCAGTACCTCGAGGCGACCCACGACGACGTGGTGCTCTCCGTGCTCCCGCTGTCGTTCGGCTACGGCCTGACGCAGCTCCTGCCGACCTTCCTCGCGGGAGGGACGCTCGTCCTCGAGCGCTCGTTCGCTTATCCCCAGGTGACGCTGCAGCGGATGGCCGCGGAGCGCTGCACCGGCTTCGCGATGGTGCCGACGATCGCTGCGATCCTTCTCCAGAACGACCTCACGAAGTTCGACGTCGGTTCCCTGCGGTACGTGACGAACGCCGGCGCGGCTATCGCACCCGAACTGCTGAAGGAACTGCGCCGGCGCCTGCCTTCGACGCGGATCTTCCCGATGTACGGCCAGACGGAGTGCATCCGCGCGACGTTCCTGCCCCCGGAGGAGGTCGACCGCAACCCGACGTCCGTCGGCAAGGGCATGCCGAACCAGGAGATGTGGATCGTCGACGAGTCCGGTCGGCGGCTTCCGCCGGGTCACACGGGCGAGCTCGTCGTCCGCGGCGCGCACCTCATGCGCGGATACTGGAACCAGCCCGAAGCGACGGCACAGAAGCTCCGGCCCGGCACGATCCCGGGAGAGAGCGTGCTCTTCACCGGGGACGTGTTCCGCATCGACGCGGACGGCTGGTTCTACTTCGTCTCGAGAAAGGACGACGTGATCAAGACCCGTGGCGAGAAGGTGAGCCCGCGCGAGGTGGAGAACGTGCTCCACGCGTGCGACGGCGTGCTCGCCGCGGCGGTGATCGGCGTCGCCGACGCGCTCCTTGGCCAGTCCGTGAGGGCGTTCGTCGTCAAGAAACCCGGCGCGGAGCTCGACGAGCCGGCCGTCCTCCGCCATTGCGCGCGTCATCTCGAGGACTTCGCAGTGCCGAGGAGGGTCGAGTTCCTCGAGGAACTACCGAAGACGCCGAACGCGAAGATCGACAAACAAGCTCTCCAGGCACGAGGTGGACCCGCGTGAAGCTCACTCCCGACGTTCTCGAGCTCGACACGAAGAAGGCCGCGGATGCGATCGCGGAGCGCTTGCGCGACATCGTCGTGGGCACGCTCAAGCGCCGCGGCGTGGTCGTTGGCCTCTCCGGCGGCATCGACTCGAGCGTCACGGCCGGCCTCGCCGTCCTGGCGCTCGGGAAGCAGCACGTGCTCGGCCTCTTGATGCCCGAGACGGACTCGGCGGACGAGACCTTGGGCCTCTCGCGCAGCGTCGCCGCGGCGCTCGGCATCGACACGGTCCACGAGGACATCACGCCGATTCTCTGGGCCGCGCGCTGCTACGAACGGCGCGACGACGCCATCCGCAAGGTCGTCCCCGACTACGGCAAGGGATGGAAGTCGAAGATCGTGCTGCCGAACGTGCTCGACAGCGATGCGATCCACTTCTACTCCGTCGTGGTCCAGGCTCCGGACGGCAGCTCGCAGAAGATCCGGATGACTCCCGAGGCCTACCTCGGCGTCGTCGCCGCGACGAACTTCAAGCAGCGCACGCGCAAGATGCTGGAGTACTACCACGCCGACCGGCTGAACTACTGTGTCGCCGCGACGCCGAATCGTCTCGAGTATGATCAAGGCTTCTTCGTCAAGGGGGGAGACGGTCTCGGCGACGTGAAACCGATCGCACATCTCTACAAGACGCAGGTGTACGCGCTTGCGAAGGAAGTCGGCATCCCGGCCGAGGTTCGGTCTCGCAGGCCGACGACCGACACGTACTCGCTGCCCCAGTCGCAGGACGAGTTCTACTTCTCGCTGCCGTACGAACAGATGGACCTGTGCTTGTGGGCCAAGAACCACGAAGTCTCCGCGCCGGACGCGGCGGCCGCCATGCATCTCGGCGTCGACCAGGTCGAGCGCGTGTACAAGGACATCGAGCAGAAGCGGCGCACGACGCACTATCTGCACCTGCGACCGCAACTCATCGAACCCGTCCCCGAGGTGAGCGGATGAGGCTCGCTCTCGCGCTCCTGGGTCTGGCGACGTGCCTGGCCTGCGGCGTGGAGAAGTCCCAGGCTCCGGAGGCTCGCATCTTGATCGACGAATCAGTCAAGTCGGATCTCGCGACGCTGCGCGGCGCGCGCGTCTTCTTCGGTCACCATTCGGTCGGCCAGAACATCCTCGAGGGACTCGCAGTCCTGTCGAAGGAGACCGGGATCGAAGTGAAGATCGAGGAGGCTCCGGTCGGCCAGAACACGCGCCCGCTCGAGAAGTTCGAGGACTTCGCCAAGCGCGGGGAGCAGAACCCGAGCGACGGGACGCAGCTCATGCTGATGAAGCTCTGCTACGTCGATTTCAACCCGCGCTCCGACGTCGACCAGCTCGTGCGCGCATACGCAGGCGCCGTCGAGCGCATTCGCAGGGCGCGCCCCGGAGTCCGCATCGTCCACGTCTCGCCGCCGCTCTTCGCGCGGGCGAGCGACGTGAAGTCGAAGCTCAACCGGACGCTGGGCCGGCCGATCTGGGAAGACCAGTCGAACGCGAAGCGACTGGCGTTCAGCAAGAAACTGCGCGAAGCGTTCCCCGGCGAGCCGTTCTTCGATCTCGCCGCAGTCGAAGCCACGCGTCCCGACGGCACGCTCGAGGAATACGACGTCGACGGCCAGTCCGTCCCGATGCTGTATTCGGGTTACACGAGCGACGGCGGGCACTTGAACGACGCGGGCAAGCTCGTCGCGGCGAGGGCTTTCGCGCACTCCCTCGCGTCCGCACTCCGCTCCCCATGACGAGCGCCGAACCGACCGGGGAGTCGGCGCAGTCCTCGCTGAAGAACCGCGTGATCAGCGGCTCTGCGTGGACGCTCGGCAGCTACGGGGCCAGCCAGGTGCTGCGCCTCGCGGCGAACATCGTGCTTTCGGCGCTGTTGTTCCCGGAGGCGTTCGGGCTGATGGCGATGGTGAACGTATTCGTCCTCGGTCTGACGCTGTTCTCGGACATCGGCATCGGTCCGAGCATCGTCCAGAGCAAGCGCGGCGAGGATCCGGTCTTCCTGAACACCGCGTGGACGATCCAGGTCGCGCGCGGCTTCGTGCTCTGGATCGTCAGCGTGCTCGGCGCGAATTCGTTCGCGGTCTGGTACGGGGAACCGCAGCTCGCATCCCTGATCCCGGTCGCCGCGCTGGCCGCGATCATCTCCGGTTTCTCCTCGACGCGATGGTTCACCGCGAGTCGGCGGATTGCGGTGGCTCGGCTCACGATCATCGACTTCGTCGGCCAGTCGCTCGGCGTCGTCGCCACCGTGATCTGGTGCATCGTGACGCGCACGGTGTGGGCGATCGTGTTCGGGAGCCTGATCGGCACGACCACGAAGATGATCCTCACGTACGTCGCCCTCGAGGGCGAGACCAACCGCTTCGCGTTCGACAAGACTGCGTTCCGCGAGCTGACGCACTTCGGCCGCTGGGTGTTCGTGTCGACCGCGCTCTCCTTCCTCACGTCCCAGATCGACAAGCTGATGCTTGGCGCGTTCGTGCCGTTGGCGCTGCTCGGCGTCTACAACTTCGCCGCGCAGCTCGCGGCGCTTCCGCCGGCGCTGGCGACGGCTCTGACGGGAGCCGTCCTCTTTCCGCTCCTCGCGCACCACTCGCGCACCGACGTCCAAGCCTACGAGCGTGCGATCTTCGACGCGCGCCGACTCATCCTCGACGGAGCCTTGTTCCTGCTCGCGGGGCTCGCGCTCGTCGCGCCCGCGTTCTTCCGCACCTTCTACGACTCGCGCTACGAAGACGCGGGTTGGATGACACAGCTCCTCACAGTTCCCATGTGGACGTGGATCCTCATGATCTCTGCGGACCGCGCGGTGCTCGCAGTAGGAGAGTCGAAAGTGCTCGCCTTCTCGAACGCCGCGTCGCTGTTGGCGAAGCTCGCCGTCTGCGGGGTGGGTTTCCACTTCGGCGGCGTCACGGGATTCATCCTGGGGCTCGCCGTGGGCAACGTCGCCGGCCATATCCCGATCGTCATCGCGCTGGCGCGTCAGGGAATCCACATTCTGAGGCAGGATGTAAGGTACACGGCCATGGGAATCGCGGTGATCGGCGGCTCGTACCTCGTACAGCGTTGGCTCGGAGCCAGGACGGAGATCCTGGTGGCTGTGCCCGCCGTGGCGTTCTTCGGCGTACGAGCGCTAAAGAGGAGCCGGAAGGTCGTCGGACCAATGAGCCCGCGGGTGCGCCTCATCCTCGCGCGCGCCGTGTTCGCGCTGGGATCGGCTCTGATCGCCGTCTCGCTGCTGGAATTCGGCTTGCGAGCGACGCGTTCCACGTCGCGATTCCTGCCCTACCACAAGAACAGCGTGCAGAAGTTCTACCCGAGCGAGGAGATCACGCCGGGCATCACCGGCGTCTCCAACTTCTCCACGAACCGCTTCGGCTGCCGGGGTCCCGATCTCGACGGGGAGCGCGTCAAGCTGCTGACGATCGGCGGGAGCACGACCGCGTGCACGGTGCTCGACGACTCGGAGACCTGGCCCCAGCTGCTGATGAACGAGGTCAACCAGAAGGTCGGCGATCCGAAATACCTGTGGGTGACGAACAGCGGCATGGACGGCAAGAACTCGCGGCACCACGTGATGCACGCGCGCTTCCTCGTGCCGCTCCTGCCGAAGCTCGACTTCGTGATGGTCTACTCAGGCCTGAACGACGCGGGCTCGTGGCTGTACCGGTCGACGTTCGACGCGCACGAGATGGAGGAGCCCGAACGCGTCTCCGAGCTGATCGCCGAGAGCTTCAAGGTCAGCAACTACACGCCCGAGTCCGAGCCCTGGTACAAGCACCTCGAGCTCTGGAAGCGCGCGTCCATCGTGAAGGACGTGATCCAGACACGCATGAACCTGCGCCCGCCCCGCGGGGGCATCCGCGAGGACGCCGAGCTGCGGTGGATGCAGGCCGAGCGCGAGAACCGCGCGACGCGGGAGAAGGAATTCGTCCACGTCGCCAAGCGCGAGACGCTCCCGGTCGCTTTGGAGTTCTACGCGAACAACCTGCGCACGATCACGAAGCTCGTCCGGGACGCCGGCGCGGAGCCGATCTTCATGATGCAGGCGACCCAGACCCTGGGCCTGTCCGAGCAGCAGAAGAAGAACATCTGGATGGGCGCGATGGACGGCGGCGCCTCCTACCTCAAGGAAGAGGAGATGGAGGAGGTCATTGCGACGTTCAACCGCACCATGGCGGATGTCGCGCGAAGCGAGCACGTGCATCTCATCGATCTCGAAGCCATGCTGCGCGGACACCCCGAGTACTACTATGACTCCTGCCACTTCAACGAGCTCGGCGCGCGCGTCGCGGCGGACCACATCACGGCGGATCTCCTCGATTCGGTTTTCAAGCGCTGACACCGGCTCGGGAGCGAGGCTCCGTTGACCGACGACAAGGCACGCATCCGCCTGCGGATCCTCCTCACGATCCCGCTGTGTCTCATCCTCGGCGAGGCCGTCTCGCGGATCTGGGTGGCGGTGAAGTACACGCCCGAGCGCATCGAGCAGTTGACGACGCACTCGCCCGTGCGCGGTCGCTTCGCGAGCCACCCGTACCTGCCCTTCCTGCTCAATCCGGATTTCCCCGGGCACAACCCGCTCGGCTTCCGCGGCGATCCGTTCCCCGCGGAGAAGCCCGCGGGAGTGCACCGCATCGTCTGCTGCGGCGCGTCGACGACGTACGGGTCACTCGTCGATCCGCACGACTCCTATCCCGCGGAGCTCGGGCGGCTCATGGCGGCGCGAGCGGACCACTGGGAGGTGATCAACGCGGGCGTGCCCGGCTGGACGTCGGCCGAGATCCTGGTGAACTTCGATCTGCGCGTCCTCCCGCTCTCGCCGGACATCGTCGTGATCCTTCCGCCGCGGAACGAGATCTTCCCGCAGACGTACAACAACTTCAAACCGGACTACACGCACTTCCGCAGGGCCGGGTTCAACTTCACGGTCTCGAATTTCGTCCACAAGCAGCTCTTCAAGTGGTCGCGTCTCTTCATGCTCGCGTGCACGGTGCGCGGCGAGCGGTTCGGATGGTCCGAGACGGCCGAGCATCCGTTGTACGGCGGGATGGTGTGGGAGAATCGACCGACGCCCGAGGACGTCGAGCGCAACCTCAAGGACCCGGCGCGCATGCTCCCGTTCCGGCACAACCTCGAGGAGCTGATCCAGCTGTGCAAGCCGCGCGGCATCCGCGTGCTCGTGTGCACGATGCCGATCCGGCCCGAGAAGCTCGCGCTCGACGAGCTCGACCGGGATTCCAAGCTCGACACGGTGATCGGTGGCCTCGTCGAGCGGGACAACGACATCGCGCGCGACGTCGCGAAACGGCTGGGAGCAGTCCTCGTCGACACGGCGAAGCTCTCGGAGCGCGCCGATCTGTTCCTCGACGATTCCCACCTCATCGCCGAGGGGCACCGGCTGCAGGCGCGGATGATCTACGACGTGCTCGCGCCGCTCATCGAACCGCACTGATCGGGCCGCGCGCGGGCACGGCGCGAGGCTCGGCGCGCGCGCGCGGCGTCGCGCGCGCGCGCGTCGTAACCTGGAGCAGCGCTCCGGCGAGGAACATCGTGGTCGGCGCCAGGAACCCGTTCGGGATCAGGTCGATCGCCCGGACGAGCACGAGCAGGAGCAGCGCGACGACGACCTGACGCGCGCGACCCGCCGGGACGGAGCGGAGCGTGCGCGCGGCCAGGATCAGGGGAAGGAGCAGCAGACCGAAGAAGCTCAGGAACCCCGTCAGGCCGAACCGGCCCATCTCGATGATCCAGTACCCGTCGGCGACCGATGCGTCGGTCCCCGTCGTCGGATCGTAGATCTGGTTCCGCCCCCAGCTTCCCCAGCCGAAGATGAAGCGCTCGCGCGCCTTCTGGAGCAGCGCGTCCTCGTTGCGGAAGCGGAACTCCAGCGAGTAGGCACGATCGTGGCTGAGGCTCTCCGCCGCATCGACGAACAGGTTCGTCGGGAAGAGATCCTGCGATCGCAGCAGAGGGTACGACAGGATCACGAACGCGATGAACCACGCGAGCCTCGCCTGCGTCGTCGGTCGGGTCCACAGCATCAAGGCGGGCACGAGGAGCCCGTACAGGAGCGGCGCGAGGCTCATGCTCACGGCCAGCGCGACGACGAGCGCGACCGCGGGCACGATCGGGTGCATGTTCAAGACGCGCACCTTCGCCTGGTACAGCCCGATCGCGGCGATCGTGGCGGTCGCGAGGAACAGGCCGCACTCGAGGCCGCTCGCGGTGAACACGACGGGCCGGTATCCGCCCCCGCGCAGGTGCTGGTAGAAGTCGTGCGGGAAGTAGCCGTACAGCGTCGTGTGCAGCTGCGGGCTCATGCGCGCCTCCCACAAGACGAGCGGCACGTAGATGAGCCCGAACGTCACGACGACCCGCAGCACGGACAAGACGTCGTCGAACGTGCGGACGAGCTTCGCTCCGAGCAGGAACGGGATCCCGATCGTCAGCAGCCGGTTGAACACGAGGCCGACCGCGTCGTAGTCCGAGAGAGCGGGCAGCGATCGATCGCCGTAACGCAGCGCGTCCGTGTTCGTGCTCACGGTCACGAACGCGCACAGGACGAGCGCTCCGACCAGCACGATCGGCCACCTGGCGGTCATCTTGTGGCGCGCGCGCCTCGGCACGACGAAGAGGTACCCGATGATCGCGCCCATTCCCCCGACGACGTGGCGATCGATCGGAGGGAGTCCGGGCGGATCGACCGAGAAGTTCGCGGGGAGCAGGACCATCGCGCCGAGGATCGTGACGGTCGCCGCGGTCACCGGCCGGAAGAGGCGGTAGAAGACGAGCGCCGCAGGCACCCAGATGAAGAGAGCAATGTCCGCGAAGAGGTTCGGCATGCCGACTCACTTGTACTCGATGAGCCGCGGAGCGAGCCCGCGAGCGCGGACGACGAGGTACCGGAGCATGCCTACGGCCTCGGGGAGCTTGCCCGCCATGCAGGAGCACGCGTACAGCCAGGCGTCTCCCGGCCCCGCGCCGCGCGCGGGCTTCCGCAGGGCGATCCGCGCGACCTGGGCGCACAAGCCCGCGACGACGAGCCCGGCGACGAGCCAGGCCGCGTCGAGCGACACGCGCACCCACGCGAACAGCACGGCCGCGAGGGCGAGAGCGGGGAGCACGACCGTCCAGACGACCGCGCTGCGGACGCAGCGCCGATCGCCCTCCCGCGCGCCGGATCCGTACCGCGCGACCGCCTGCGCCGAGGCGAAGCCGCTGCGGATCGTGCGGCGCCACCACTGGCTCGGGCGCGTCATCGCGGCGTCGTGGAGCGTCATGTCTCCCGCGATCCGCACGATCGAGAACCCCGCCTTCCGCAGGCGCAGGCACAGGTCCGGCTCCTCGCCGGCGATCAGGCTCGCGTCGAAGCCTCCGACCTGCTCGAGCGCCGCGACGCGCATCAGGGCGTCGCCGCCGCAAGCCTCGGCCGGGCCGACCGGAGTGTCCCACTCGAGGTCGCAGAGGCGGTTGAAGACCGTCGCGTCGCGGAAGCGTTCGCGCCGTCTTCCGCAGACGACGGCGATGTCCGGAGCGGCGAGGAGCGAGCTGCGCGCGGCCTCGATCCAGCCGCGCACGAGCTCGCAGTCGCCGTCGACGAACTGGACGAGCGCTGTTCCCGGGTGGAGCTCCCGCAGGCGCCGGAGGCCCTCGTTGCGCGCGCGCGCCGCCGTGAAGGGGATCGCGAGATCGAGCTCGACGACGTCGACTCCGAGGGCGCGCGCGGCCTCGACGCTGCCGTCCTGCGAGCCCGAGTCGACGTAGACGATCGACGCGCACTGCTCGCGGACGGACTCGAGGCAGCGTCGCAGTCGCGCTCCCTCGTTGCGGCCGATCGCGACCACGCCGACGGTCGTGTCAGCAGAGACCATGACCGATCACGCTTTCGAAGGTAGCCTATCCTCGATGTGCGGAATAGCAGGCTCGGTGGGCCACCTCGATGCGGCGGTCGCCGCGGCCGTCGAGCGGATGAGCGCGGCGCAGTCCCACCGAGGGCCGGACGCGGGCGCCGTCTGGAGCTCGTCCCCGAACGCCGCCTCGCGCGGCGTCGTCCTCGGCCATCGACGCCTCGCGATCATCGATCTCAGCGTCGAGGCGAACCAGCCGATGCACGACGAGGAGACCAGCAACGTGCTGATCTTCAACGGCGAGATCTACGGCTTCGAGGAGCTGCGGGAGGAGCTGCGCGCGCTCGGCGTGAGCTTCCGGACGCGCTCGGACACCGAGGTCGTCCTCCGCGCCTACGCCCGTTGGGGGATCGAATGCGTGCGGAGACTGCGGGGCATGTTCGCCTTCGCGCTCTGGGATGCGCGCCGCCGCGTCCTCGTCGTCGCGCGCGACCGCGTCGGTATCAAGCCGCTGTACTACGCGCGCAGCGTCGACCGGCAGGGACGCGCGACGATCCTGTTCGCTTCGGAAGTCCGCGCGCTGCTCGCGTCCGGCTGCATCGACCGGCGCCTGTCGCCCGAGGCGCTCGCGACCTACGCCTGGAACGGGTTCGTCAACGGCGAGCAGTCGGTCGTCGCGGACGTGCGCTCGCTCCCGGCCGGGCACCTCGCGGAGATCGGTCTCGCCGGCGAGGCGCCGATTCCGGTGTCCTACTGGACGCTCCCTCCGCTCGAGGGGCGCGGGACGGACGATCTCGCGCAGGTGCGGGAGGAGCTCGAGCGCGCGACGCGCCAGCACCTGATCAGCGACGTGCCGATCGGCGTGTTCCTCTCGGGCGGCATCGACTCGAGCGCGATCGCCGCTCTCGCGTCGCGCGCGGGTCACGGGCGGATCTGCACGTTCACGATCGCGTTCGACGATCCCGAGTTCGACGAGTCCCGCTACGCGCGCCGCGTCGCCGACGGGCTCGGGACGGATCACCGCGAGATCCTGCTCGACGAGGCGGCGTTCCGCTCGCAGCTCGATGCCGCGTTGGCGAGCCTCGACCAGCCGAGCTTCGACGCGATCAACACCTACTTCGTCAGCCGTGCCGTGCGCGAGGCGGGGATCACCGTCGCTCTCGCGGGCACGGGCGGCGACGAGCTGTTCGGCGGCTACAAGAGCTTCCAGGAGATCCCGCGCGGCATCCGCATCGCGCGCGCGGCGAGCTGGATGCCGCGGCCGGCGCTGCGCGGGCTCGCGCGCGTCGTCACGCGCTTCGCGATGGGCGCACCCGGCGCGATCCCGCCGCAGACGCGCTGGGGCAAGCTCGAGGACGCGCTCGCGACGCGGGGTCGCCTCGTCGACGTGTACCAGGTCTCGTACGGGCTGTTTTCTGGCCGTTTCCTGGCCGAGCTCGTCGAGCCGGAGCTCCTCGAAGGCGTCGCGTGCGGACTCTCGGCCGAACGCCGCGCGTCGCTCGCGGAGACGCTCGACGGCGAGGAAGGGCTCGCCGCCGTCTCCGCGCTCGAGATCTCGAACTTCCTCGGACAGCGCCTCCTGCGCGACACCGACGCCGCGAGCATGGCGGTGTCGCTCGAAGTGCGCGTCCCGCTGCTCGACCACGTCGTCATCGAGTGCGTCTCGCGACTCTCCTCGCGCCGCCGCTTCGAGCCGCTCGGCCGCAAGCAGGTCCTGAGGGAGACGGCGCTCGGCGGACTCGACGCGTCGATCTTCGACAGGCCGAAGTCGGGATTCGTGCTGCCGATCGAGCGGTGGGCGCGGCAGAGCCTTCTGCACGAGGTGGCGGAGACGCTCAACGATGCCCGCGCGTGCGAGGCGATCGGCCTCGTCCCCGACGCCGTCGCGCGACTCTGGAGCGCGTTCGAGGCGGGTGCTCCGGGGATCTACTGGTCGCGCGTCTGGTCGATCTTCGCGCTCCTGCGCTGGTGCGCGCGGAACAACGTCGGGCTCTCCGGCCGCGAACCGGTCACGCGGATTTCGGCGTAGCTTCGAGGCGTCGATCGATCGCGTCGGCGACGCGGAGCGCGTTCGCCGCGATCGTCAGCGTCGGATTCATCCCGCCGCTCGACGGGAAGAACGACGCGTCGACGACGTAGAGATTCTCGACGTCGTGCGCGCGATTGTGCTTGTCGAGGACGCTGGTCGCCGGATCGGTCCCGAACCGGCACGTCCCGTACACGTGGCCGAAGTTCAACGAGTTCTGGCCCGAGAGCACGAGGATCCGGTGGCGCGGCGCGAGCGCGGCCGCGAGCCGCTTGCGGAAGAGGAGGTTCCTCTCGCGCAGCTCCGCGGGGTAGCTGTATTCGAAGCGCATCCCGTTCTTCGACTGCGGATCGGGGAGCACGCGGTTCTCCCAGTACGGCAGGTCCTCGACGATCGTCGCGAACATCGCCGCGTTGCGGAAGTGGAACGCGGCCGCGTGCGCGACCATGCGGAGGAAGGGGTTCGTCAGCTTCCTCCACGACCCGGCGCCCTTCGCGAACTTCGTCCGCAGGAAGTACAGGATGTAGCCCCACTCGACGGAGATGCCGACGGACTGGAACGTCCCGAGCTTCCGGCCCTGGGAGAGGTAGAAGTCGTTCAGCGAGATCGCCTTCTTCGGCCCGACGATCGACAACTTGCGCTTCGCCCGCACCGCGACGAAGTCCCCGGCGTGCACCATCAGGTTCCGGCCAACCGCTCCGGAGCGGTTCGCGAGGCCCGCCGGCCACGCTGCCGAAGTCGAATTGAGGAGCAGGATCGGCGTGCGGTACGCGCCTGCGGCGAGCACCACGATCTTCCCGGCGATCGAGAACTCGCGGCCGTCCTTCCTGCAGCGCACGCTCGTGACGCGCGTCGCGTCGGCGGAGAGGCCGAGCACCTCGCACTCGGAGAGAATCCGCGCGCCGTGCCGTTCGAGCGCCGGCATCAGGCAGATCCGCCCCGCGTCGTTCTTGCATGCGCGCGGACACATCGTCCCTCCGCACTCCTCGCATCCCGGGATGAACTCGTAGCCGACGTGCGCGCGGTAGGGGTTCAGGCCGAGCTCCCGGAACGAATCGAAGAAGGCCTGGTCGCGCGCGCTGAGAGGCGGCGGCTCGATCAGCTTCGCCCCGGGATCCGGGTTCAAGGGATCCGGCGTGCCGCGGACGCGGAAGAGCTCTTCCGCGCGCCGGTAGTAGGGGACCAGCTCCTCGTACGAGATGGGCCAGGATTCGGGCAGCGTCGAGTCGGCGACGTCCGGGTGGCTCGCGCGCGGACGGAAGTCGCTCGGCGCAAGGCGCTCGAGCTGCGCCGCGTACAGGTTCGTCGTGCCGCCCGAGCCGCACCCGAGCGGCGCGAAGAACTCCATCTTGCCGGAGTTCGTCTTGCCCTCGATCGCCAGCGGCCACCATCCCCGCCGCATTCGAGCTTCCGGTCGCTCGTCCGGATCCGTCGCGAGCCGGCCGTCGCCGCGGTCCGCGCCGCCGAAGAGAAACATCCCGCGCTCGATGAACAGGACGCGTCGACCGAGTCGGGCGAGCGCGTGGCCGACCGTGGATCCGCCCATGCCGGTCCCGACCACGATCACGTCCCACGGCTCGGCCTCCCTGTCGTCGGGGGCGTATGCGCTCGCTGACGCGGGCTTCTCGCTGGACGCCACTGCTGGAAGACTTTCGCAGGCAGGTCGTCCGGCGTCCAGCGCAGGGTGTGTTCGGGCGACGTTGACTCGTTCGCGGAGCTTCCCGAGAATCTGTCAGGTCAGGCTCCCTGGTTCGACGATGCTCGGACCACGCTCGCATCTCCGATCCCCCCGGCTAGCGATTGCGGCCAGGATCGTCCCGCCCCGCGCTCGCCGAAGGATTCCGCCCCGGATGAAGATCATCGAGGTTCGTTCACTCCAGATTCCCGACGTGAAGGTCGTGCGCTTCGCGCGCTTCCGGGATCACCGCGGCTACTTCTCCGAGCCGTACCGCCGCGGCGACTTCGAGACCCATCCCGAGACGAAGTTCCTGAAGGGCGTCACGTTTCTCCAGGCGAACGAGAGCCACTCGAACGCGGGCGTCGTCCGCGGACTCCACTTCCAGTGGAATCCGTTCATGGGGAAGTTCGTCCGGACGCTCGCCGGTCGCATGGTCGACCTCTTCCTCGACGTCCGGAAGGGATCGCCGACGTTCGGGAAGATCGCCGCGTACGACATGCCGACCTCGAAGGCCGCGGACCACTCCGAGTGGATCTGGGTGCCGCCGGGATTCGCGCACGGCAACTACTTCACCGAGGAGTCGCTCATCGAGTACTTCTGCAGCGGCGAGTACTCGCCCGGATGCGAAGCGGGCGTCTCGCCGCTCTCCACCGATCTCGACTGGTCGCTCTGCCCGGCGAACCTCCGGCGCGAGTTCCAGGAGCTCGTCGCGCGCGGACCGACGATCAGCGACAAGGACAAGAACGCGGCGTCGCTCGCCGGATGGGACGCCGATCCGCGCTCGTCGGTCTTCCAGTACAAGGCGCTCGCGCCGCAACCCGCATGAGAATCCTGGTCTTCGGTCCCTCGGGCCAGCTCGGCTCGGACTTCACGGCCGTGCTCGCGCGCGCGGGCGAGGAGTGCATCCCCGCGCCGCGGTCGATCGTCGACGTCGCCGACGCGTCCGCCGTCGTGGCGCTGATCGCCGAGCGCAGACCCGATGCGGTCGTCAACTGCACCGCGTTCCACGACGTCGCGGTCTGCGAGGAGAAGCCGGAGCTCGCGATGGCCGTCAACGCGGACTCCGTCGAGGCGATGGCGCGCGCGTGCAAGACGATCGGCGCCAAGTTCATGACGCTGAGCACCGACTACGTCTTCGACGGGAAGAAGCCCGAGGGCTACACCGAAGACGACGTCGCGCATCCGTTGAACAAGTACGGCGAGAGCAAGCTCGCCGGCGAACGCCGCGCTCTCGCGGCGAACCCGAAGACGTTCGTCGTGCGGACGCAGAGCCTGTTCGGCGTCACGGGACCGCGCGGCAAGGGACTGAACTTCGTCGACCTGATGATCAAGCTCTCGAAGGAGAAGCCCGAGCTCAAGGTCGACCAGTGCCGGATGGCGCCGACGTACACGGCGAGCCTCGCCGAGAACATGCTCGCGCTGCTGCGGTCGGATCAGTACGGGCTCTACCACATGAGCTGCGACGGGGCGACGACTTGGGCCGAGTTCGCGAAGCGCATCCTCGAGCGAACGGGCTCCAAGGTCCCGGTCATCCCGGTGAGCAACGACTTCTATCCGCGCAAGTTCGTCCGCCCCGAGAACACGTATCTCGTCAACGCGAAGCTCCGCGCCCGCGGGCTCGACCGGATGCCGCACTGGGACTCGGCGCTGGGCGACTATCTCCGAGTCAAGGGTTACGCCACATGAAGATCCTGATCGTGGGGGGAGCCGGCTACGTCGGCAGCGCGCTCATCCCGGCACTCCTCGAGCGCGGCTACGAGGTCGACGTGATCGACCTGAAGTGGTTCGGCAACAAGCTGCCGAAGCAGATCTCGGTCGTCGACAAGGACATCCTCCAGTGCACGAAGGCCGACCTCGCCGGCTACGAGCAGGTGATCTTCCTCGCGGGCCTGTCGAACGATCCGATGGCCGAGTTCAGCCCGGCGACGAATTTCGTCGCGAACGGCGCGGTGCCTTCCTACCTCGCGTACCTCGCGAAGCAGGCCGGCGTGAAGCGCCTGATCTACGCGAGCTCGTGCTCCGTGTACGGCTACACGGTCAACCAGCTCTACGACGAGACGGCGCCCGTGACGTGCAGCTATCCGTACGGCATCTCGAAGCTGCAAGGGGAGCAAGGCGTCCTCCAGATGAAGGACGAGAACTTCTCCGTCATCTCGCTGCGCAAGGGGACGATCTGCGGGTACAGCCCGCGCATGCGCTTCGACCTCATCGTGAACACGATGTACAAGTGCTGCGTGCAGGACGGGAAGATCACCGTCAACAACGCCTCCTTGTGGCGGCCGATCCTCGACATGCGCGACGCGGTCTCCGGGTATCTGCGCGCGATCCAGGCCGACTACAGCATCAGCGGCGTCTTCAACATCGCTTCCGACAACTACACCGTCGGTCAGGTCGGCGACAAGGTGAAGGACCAGATGGAGAAGCTGCTCAAGAAGCGCATCGATCTGGAGATCAAGCACGTCTCCGACTTCCGCAACTACAAGGTGAAGACCGAGAAGGCGCGCACCGTGCTCGGGTTCGAGCCGAGCTACGACGTCTCCGACATCATCGAGGACCTGCACGGTCACCGCGACTCGTACGGGAACATCGACGCGGACGAGTACTACAACATCCGCGTGTTCCGCCGGATGAACGGCAGCCCCGCGCGGCGCTGAACGCTCGTCGTTCCCAACCGATGTACGACGTCTCCATCATCATCGTCGCCTGGAACGTCGTCCACCTCGTCGACGAATGCCTCGGCAGCGTGCGGGCCTCCGAGGACACGCTGAAGAAGCAGATCCTGTTCGTCGACAACGGATCGAAGGACGGTACCGAGGAGCTCGTCCGCCGGAAGTATCCCGAGGTGGAGTTCATCCGGTCGGAGACGAACCTCGGGTTCATTCGAGCCAACAACCTCGCGTACCCGAGGGCCTCCGGCCGGTACGTGCTCATGCTGAATTCGGACGCATTTGTCGGACCGAAGACGCTGGCGAGGACGGTCGGTTTCCTCGACGAACACAAGGAGTACGGCGTTCTCGGATGCCGACTCATCAGCCGCGACGGCTGGCTCCAGGCTTCCGCGCTGAATTTCCCGACTCCGTGGAGGATCTTCGTCGGGCGCATGGGCCTCGACCGGAGATTCCCTTCGCTACGCGGCCTCGTGGACCTCGACCAGAACATGGAGGTCGTCCGCGACTGCGACTGGGTGCCCGGCTGCTACCTCCTCGCCCGAAAGAGCGCGCTCGAGCAGCTCGACTTCTTCCTGCGGACCGACTACTTCATGTACAACGACGACAACGACCTCTGTCTCCGATTGGCGCGCAAGGGATGGAAGACCGTGTACTTCCCCGAGCCTGTCATCCACCTCGGAGGTCAGACCATCAAGCAGCTCGGGAAGCTCGACAAGGAAGGGAACATGTTCAGCAAGTTCTCGGTCGAGAGCAGCTTCATCTACTACCGGAAGAACTACGGAATCGGAACAACACTGTCTTCGTACGTCCTCGGAACTCTCTTCCGCGGCGTGCAAATGGCGAAGCGGATCCTCCTGCGGCGCAAGCGCGTGGTGCTCGCGGACGAGTGGAAGGCCCTGGCACTCGAGACCCGCATCCTGTTCAAGACCCGATTCGGAGGTCGGGCCATTCACTGAGCCGTCGCGCCCGCGTGCGGGCGCGGCCGCAGCACGAGCAGCGCGACCGCGGCGAGGACGGCGAGTACCGCACCCGAGAGGAAGGCCGCCGTGCTCCCGAAGCTCGACCAGATCGTGCCGAACACGAGGCTCGCGGGGAGCGCCACGAGCCCGACCGTCAGGTGGTACCAGCCGAACGCGGAGCCCACGCGTTCCGGAGTCGCGATCCGCGAGATCAGCGCCTTCTCCGCGCCCTCCGTCAGGCCGTGGTAGAGGCCGTACACGAGGCACAGCGCGATGATCGTCGTGCGCTCCGTCGCGAACGCGAGACTCGCGTAGACCGCCGCGTACACGGCCCATCCCGCGACGACGAGCGGGAGCGTCCCGAGTCGATCGGCGAGGGCGCCCGAACGCAGCGAAGCGAGCGACTTCACCGCATGGAGGCCGATCCACAGGAACGAGAGCTCGATCGGACCCGTTCCGTGCGCGCCGACGTTCAGGAGGAGGAAGAGATCGCTCGAGTTCCCGAGACCGAAGATCGCGAGCGGCACGAGGAGGCGCAGGAGCGGGCGATCGGGCAGCGACGAGCGCCACGGAAGCTCGCGCGCGGCGGGCTTCGGCCCCGCGGGCTCGCGCACGCGCGTCGAGAGCACGAGGAACGCGATCGCTCCGGGGATCGCGGCGAGCCAGAAGATCGTCCGCAGATCGCTCGTCGCGTACCGGAGCAGGAGCACAGCGCACAAGGGACCCGTCATCGCGCCGGCGTGGTCCATCGCGCGGTGGAATCCGTACGCCCGCCCGCGGTCCGCGTCGCTCGTGACGGCCGCGATCATCGCGTCGCGCGGGCTCGTGCGGATGCCCTTCCCCGTACGGTCGAGCGCGCGGACGAGCACGACGTGCCAAGGCGCCGTCGCGAGCGCGACGAGCGGCCGCGCGAGCGACGAGAGGCCGTACCCGCCGACGACGAACGGCCGGCAGCGTCCGGTGCGGTCCGCCCAGCGTCCGGAGAAGAGCTTCAGGATGCTCGCGACCGCGTCGGCGAACCCTTCGACGAAGCCGAGCGCGAGCGCGCCGGCGCCGAGCACGCTCGTCAGGAAGAGCGGCAGGAGCGGGACGATCATCTCGCTCGAGACGTCGGTGAAGAAGCTCACCCACCCCAACGCGACGACGTCGCGCGAAAGCTTGCGGTCCGCCGCCATGTTCAGCGGGTCCGCTGCAGGAGCTCGAGCACGCGGTCCTTCACGGAATCCATCGCGACGACTCCAGCTCCCGGCGCGGGGCCGCACTCGCCGAACGGGCGCGAGCACAGGAACACCGGCCCGTCGCGCGGGTCGTCGGGGATCCGACCGTGGCTCCCGCGCACGAGCGACGCGTCGATCGGGATCACGTCCATCCGGTACCGCATCCCGAGCTTCTTCTGCGCGAGGCGCAGCGCGATCCGCGCCGCGGGAACGGCGATCTCCGGATCGACGAACAGCTCGCACGGGTCGTACCCGGGCTTGCGATGGATGTCGACCGTGCGCGCGAAGTCGGGCTCGGCCGCGTCGTCGAGCCAGTAGTAGTACGTGAACCACGCGTTCGGCCTCGCGATCGCGACGAGGTCGCCGGCGCGCGAATGGTCGAGGCCCGCGAGCCGCCGCTCCTCGCCGTCGAGGACTCGTTCGACGCCGGGGAGCGCGAGGACGACGGCGCGCGCGTGCTCGAGCGCGTCGCGGGAACGCGCGTAGACGTGCGCGACCTGGTGATCGGCGACCGCGAACGCGCGGCTCCCGAACGTGTCGAGCACCTCACCGGTAGGCGTCGCGCGCGCGACGAGGAGACCCGACTGCCGGAGCGCGCGATTGACGTCGATCGGCGCGTCGACGGGGAGGATGCCGTACTCGCTGACCGCGACGATTTCGGCGCCGGTCTTCTGCGCGGCGGCGACGAGGTCGCCGAAGACCGTGTCGATCTCCTCGACCGCGCGCCGCGAACGCGGATCGTCCGGTCCGTGGCGCTGGAACGCGTAGTCGAGGTGGGGGAGGTAGACGAGCGTCAGGCTCGGGCGCTCGCGCTCGAGCGCGCGGATCGCCGCGTCAGCGATCCACCGGCTCGACGGCAGGCCCGACTTCGGCCCCCAGAAGTCGAAGAACGGGAACGGTCCGAGCGCGCGCTCCATCTCGGCGCCGAACGCCGTGGGCCACGCGTAGATCGCGGGGATCTTGCGCCCGTCGGCCGGGTAGAACGGCCGCGGAGTGATCGACCAGTCGACCGCGGCGCCGAGGTTCCACCACCAGAACAGCTTCGCGCACGTGAAGGAGCGGTCGAGGCGCTTCGCGGCCTCGTAGAGCTTCTCGCCTTCGACGAGCGCGTTCGATTGGCGCCACAGCGCGACCTCTCCGCTCGCGCGATCGAGCCAGCCGTTGCCGACGACGCCGTGACTCGAGGGCGGGAGACCCGTCAGCATCGTCGCCTGCGCGCTGCAGGTCACCGCCGGAAGGACGGTGCTCATCGGCGCGACGGCGCCGCGCTTCCCGAGCTCGACGAGATGCGGCGTGCGCTCGGAGAGCAGGCGGGGCGTCAACCCGACGACGTCGACGAGCAGTACGGGCTTCATCGAAGCGCGCGGATGCTAGCATCGACGTCATGGGTTTCCTCGACCTCTTCCGCGGGCGACCGGCGCTGATCCGCGGGACCGGAAAGCTCGCGGAAGGGCAGGCGAAGAAGGTCGATCTCGGCGATCCGCTCGCCGGCACGGGGAAGTCCGTCGTGCTCTGTCGGGTCGAGGGGAAGATCTACGCGCTCGACCAGCGCTGTCCGCACGAAGGCGGTCGCATCGGGGAAGGGCCGCTCGTCGACGGGAAGCTCGCGATGTGTCCGCTGCACAACTTCCAGTTCGATCCGCGGACGGGGAAGGCGGTCGGGCGCGTGTGCAGCGACGCGAAGACGTACCGGATCAGGGAGAAGGACGGGGACGCCGAGATCTGGGCCTGATCAGCGACCCAGCGCCTGCACGCGATCGAGGCGCGCGGCGACGATGCGCGTCGCTTCGCCCGAACCCGTCTCCCACACGGCGACGAGGGGAGCGTGGTCGAGTCGGGAGGAGGCGATCGCGGGCTCGCTCGCGCCGTCGGCGATCTGGATCGGGGCGCTGCGACCCGTCCATCCGAACTGGAGCGCTCCTCCGCGCTTCGTCACCCAGACCGCGCAGAAACCGCCGGCTCCGAGCGCGATCGCGGGCTGTTCCCCGCGCCCGAGAGAGACTTCGGTCCCCGACGCCTCGGCCTGGAAGATCTCGGCGTCGCGGCGCCACACGGTCATCGTGCGTCCGAGCGCGGACGCGAGACCTCCGCCGTCCATCGGGCACGCGTCGAGCTTCCACGTCCCCTGGCCGATTTTCGTCGGAGCCGAGAACGTCGCGCCGTGGTCCTCGGATTGCGCGATCCACATGTCGCGGGCGCCGTCCTGGACTCCGCGCCACATGACGTGGACGCGACCCGTCCCGTCGATCGCGACGGAAGGATGGCAGCACGGGCAGATGCGAGCCGAATCGCCGAAGACGACGCGCGTCGGACTCCAGGTGGCGCCCGCGTCGAGCGAGGCCGACCCGCAGATCCGCGGAGACCCTTGCGCGAGATCGATCCAGGCGCAGAAGAGGTCGCTCGCCGGTCCGGAGGCCATCGCGTGGAGACCTTCGCGCGCGGCGCCGGCGGCCTCGTTGACGCGGTGCGCCTCGCTCCAGGAGGTCCCCTCGTCCGTCGATCGCCAGCACAGGAGGTCCGCGTCGCGAGCGCCGGCCGCTTCGCTCGCGATCGCCGTGACGATCACCGATTCGCCGAGGACCGCGATGCGCGGACCGCGGCGCATGCCGAGCGCGAGAGTGCCTACCTTGGCGATCGGTTTCGCCGCAGCGAAGCTCTCGGCCTTGTCGCGCGAGATCGAGACGAGCACGGAGTCCGGCGTGCCGCAGACGACGTACGTGTTCGCCTTGAGGATGACGTTCGTCGGATCGCTTCCGCCGGGATCGACGGGCGCGATGCGGCTCCACACGGCGACCTGCGGCTCGCGCGCGCTCGCGGGCATGTCGAGGACGACGGCCTTCAGCGGAGTCTGACCGGAAAAACTGGCCGCGAGGGCCGCAGCGACGGCGATCATCGAGCTCATCCTGTTGAGCATATACGATGAGTCCGTGCCGGATGCGAAGCAACGCGCCGCTGCGTGGATCGGCTGCGCACTCGCGGCGCTGCTCGTCCTGATCGTCGGCCTGCGGATCCGGGATCGGCTCCGCGATCCGGCGATCCAGCTGCTCGTCCGGGAAGGCGGAGCGAGCTGGATCCGCTATCCGGAGCCGTTCTCGCACGTCGGACGGCCCGCGGGACGCGAGATCGTGTTCTTCCGCGCGAAGTTCGCGGTCGAGCATCCGCCCGCCGAGGCACGCCTCGTCGTCCGCGGTTTCCGGGAAGTGGTCGTGCAGCTCGACCGGACGGAGATCCCGGCGCCGGCGCGGAGAGCGGACGAGTGGAAGGAGCCGCTCGCGCTCGACCTGGCGCCTCTCGTGCGCGCCGGCGCGCACCAGCTCGCCATCGCCGTGCGCAACGAGAACAGTCACGCGGCCGTGCTCGCGTATTGTCCGGTCCTCGGTCTCGCGACCGGAACCGGCTGGGACGCGAGTCTCGACGGCATGTCCTGGAAGCCGGCGGTGCGCGTCGAGGACACCGAGGCGTTGCCGATCTGGGCGCGTCTGCCGAGCGCGGCCGCGGCGCTCGGGCAAGAGATCGGCTGGATCCTCCCGCTCTTCCTCGTCGTCGGCGTGTGGACGATCGCGCGCGCGCGCGGACGTCTCGCGCCTTTCGCGTTCTCGCCGAGTCGCGTGCGTTGGCTCATGATCGCGGCCTGGGTCGTCCTCGCGGCGAACAACTTCCTGAAGATCCCGCTCGCGCAGGGCTTCGACGTGGATGCGCACATGGACTACGTGCGGTACGTCGCCGAGCGCGGACGTCTTCCCCTCGCGAACGAGGGATGGGAGATGAGCCAGCCGCCGCTCTACTACATTCTTTCGGCCGCACTGCAGCGCTTTCTCGCGCTCGGCGGCCGCGTGCCCGCGGAAGCGTGCCTGCGCCTCCTGCCGCTCGCGTGCGGAGCCTTGCAGGTGGAAGTCGCCTACCGGATCGCCCGCCGCGTGTTTCCCGACCGCGCGGACGTCCAGTGCATCGCGATCTGGGTCGCGGGACTGCTCCCCGTCCATCTCTACATCTCGCAAGTCGTCGGCAACGAGCCGCTCGCCGCGCTCACCGTGGCGTTCGTCGCGCTGCTCTGCGTGAGGATCCTGTGCAGGCCGGAGCAATCGCGCGGATTTCGCGATGCCGCGTGGATCGGGCTCGCGCTCGGCCTCGCGCTGCTCACGAAGGTCACCGCCGTCCTGTGGGTGCCGCTCACCGCCGTCGCGTGGCTCGGGCGCGCGGTCGTGCGCAAAGAGAGCCTGCGCGCCGCGTCGCTGCGCCTCGCGGTCACGTGGGGCGTCGCGCTCGTCGTCTCGGGCGCGTACTACGCGCGCAACTGGCTCGAGCTCGGCAAGCCGTTCGTCGTCGGTTGGGACTGGAAGGAGGTGAACCGCATCTGGTGGCAAGACCCTGGGTACAGGATTCCTGAGCACTTCACGCGGTTCGGTCGGTCGCTCGTGCAACCGGTGTACGCATCGGTGCACGGTTTCTGGGACGGCCTGTACTCGACGCTCTGGACCGACGGATTGCTCAGCGGAACGATGGTTCCCCCGTCCTGGAACATCGACTGCATGCTCACCGGAGTGCTGTTCGGAATCCCGCTGACGGCGGCGATGCTCGTCGGCGCGTGCTGGGCGCCGTCGGATTCACCGGGAGCGCGCAACGCGCTGCGCTTCGCCGCTTGCGCCGTCCTCCTCTATCTCCTGGCAGCGATGGACCTCTATCTGCGACTCCCGACGTACTCGGGCGTCAAGGCATCGCACACGCTCGGCCTCCTTCCGTTCTACGCGCTGCTCGCGGCCGCTGGATTGCGTCCGCTGCTCGCGAACGTCTGGTGCCGCGCCGCGGTCGCGGGAGGACTCGTCTGCTTCGGAGTCGCGTCCTACGCCGCGTACTTCGTCCGGTGATGAAGCCGTCCTCGCGCCGAGACGTGTTCGTGACGGGAGCGACGGGTTACCTCGGCTCGGCGCTCGCGCGCGAGCTCGTCGAGCGGGGCCACCGCGTCCGGGCGCTCGTGCGCGCGGGGTCCGAGAAGAAGCTCGTGGCCGGCTGCGAGCCGGTGCCCGGCGACGCGCTGGACGCCGCCACGTATCAAGCCGCCGTCGCTCCCGCCGACACGTTCGTCCAACTCGTCGGCATTCCGAAGCCAGCTCCGTGGAAGGGCGACCAGTTCCGCGCCGTCGACCAGCGCTCCGCTCTCGCCGGCATCGTCGCCGCGAAGGCCGGACAAGTTCGGCACTTCGTGTACGTCAGCGTCGCCCAGCCCGCGCCGGTGATGCGCTCCTACGTCCTCGTCCGCGCCGAGTGCGAAGCCGCGATCGGCGTCGCCGGTCTCGTCGCGACGATCCTGAGGCCGTGGTACGTGATCGGCCCCGGCCACTACTGGCCGCTCGTCCTGCGGCCCGCGTACTCGATCCTCGAAGCGATCCCGCGCACGCGCGAGTCCGCCGTCCGCCTCGGGTTCGTCACGCTCGCGCAGATGGTGACCGCGATGGTCGCGTCGATCGAAAACCCGCCGAAGCGCACGCGGATCCTCGCAACCGCCGAGATCCGGGCGGCTAGGGCGTGACGGTGTCGCGCGTCTTCCTCGCCGTGCTCGCGTTCGTCGCCGCGCCGGTCGCGGGACAGGAAGACGCCACGGGGCGACTCCGCGACCTCGCCGCCGCGGTCGATCGACCCGACGTCGCTTCGCGACGCGCCGCTGCGACCGAGCTCGCGGGAAGGAAGGACGCGACGGTCGAGGACTGGTGCCGGGCGATCGAGAGTCTCCGGCCGCGTCCGCCCGGTGAAGTCCCGCAGCCGAGCGAGTACCGCTGCTTCGTCCCGAGGAGCCTGGATCCGACGAAGCCCGCGCCTCTCCTTCTCGCGTTCCACGGTACCGGCGGCGCGGGCGAGGACGTCGAGCCGATGTGGCGCGCGACGGCGGAGGCGCTCGGGATGCTCGTCCTCGCTCCGAGCGAGACGGGAGCGAACGAGGGCTACGCCTTTTCCGCGCGCGAGCGCGACGCGGCTCTCGCGGAGCTCCGGTGGATGCGCAGGAACCACGACGTCGACGAGAACCGCATCTACGCGACCGGCATCAGCCGCGGCGGGCACCTCGCGTGGGATCTCGCGCTGCGCCATCCCGATCTCTTCGCCGCGATCGCGCCGATGATCGGCGGGCCGCGTTTCCAGCTCGACCACGGCCAGAACAACCTGCGCTTCCTCGAGAACGTCGTGAACCTCCCGATCCGCGATCTCCAGGGCTCGAAGGACGATCCCGGTCTCGTCGCGAACCTGCGGCTCGCCTTCGCGCGCCTCGCGAAGCTCAAGGCGGTCGACGCGAAGTTCCTCGAATTCCCCGAACTCGGGCACGCGTTCGATTTCGGTGCGGTCGACTGGTTGGCGTTCTTCGGCGCGGCGCGCAGGAACCCGGCTCCCGAGCGCGTCGTCCGCGTCGCGGCTCGCACGGACGAAGCGCGCGCGTTCTGGGTCGAGATCACGAAGCTCGACAAGGACGTGGCCGAGGACATCGTGCCGAAGATCGTCGCGTCGACGTGGAACGGCCTCGACGAAGGCGGCCGCCGCAAGCTGCTCGAGGAGGAAGTCGAGAAGCGGACGGCGCGCCTCGAGGTCCGGATGACGGGGGTCGGACGATTCGCCGCGACCGGGGAGCACGTCGCGGCGTTCCGTCTCCTCCTCACGGCTTCGATGTTCGATCCGACGAAGCCGGTTCAGGTCCTCTTCGGCGGCAAGCTCGTCGAGAAGAAGGTGAAGGTCGACGCGCGCGTCCTCCTCGGGGATTTCGTCGAGCGTCTCGACCGGAGCTTCCTTCCGGTCGCCTCGATCGACGTGCCCTGAGTCGCCGCGATCGACGTGCCGCGAGCTCCGGGATCGACGTGCCCTGAGTCACCGCGATCGACGTGCCCGCGCGCTCTGCGATCGGCGTGCCCTGAGCTCCGCGATCTGTTAGAGAGGCGGCATGCCCGCTCCGAAGATCCTCGTGTTCGCCGGCAGCCTGCGCCGCGACTCGTTCAACAAGAAGCTCGCGCGCCTCGCCGCCGACGCCGCGCGCGCGGCGGGCGGGGACGTCACGCTCGTCGACCTGCGCGATTTCCCGATGCCGATCTACGACGGAGACATCGAGGCCGCGGAAGGCGTCCCGGCCAACGCACAGCGCTTCAAGGAGTTGATGCGCGCGCACGACGCGCTCTTCATCTCCGCTCCCGAGTACAACAGCTCGATCTCCGGCGTCCTGAAGAACACGATCGACTGGGCCTCTCGGACGGAGAAGGGCGAGACGCCGCTCGCGTGCTTCGAGCACAAGGTCGCCGCCCTCGTCGCCGCCTCGCCCGGCCTGCTCGGAGGCCTGCGCGGTCTCGTGACCGTCCGCTCGATCCTCTCGAACATCCGCGTCCTCGTCCTGCCGGAGCAGCTGACGGTCGGAAAGGCCAACGAGGCGTTCGACGCGGAGGGGAAGCTCGTCGACCCGAAGCAGCAGGCGGCGCTCGGGAAGATCGCGCGGCGGCTGGTCGCCGTGACGGCGAGCCTGCCGCGGGTCGCCTGACGGAAGCTGGCCTGGTTGATTGTGCCGAACCGGCACGCAACCCCTTGTCGGCTCAGGACTCCGACCCCTTCGGGGGCGCGAGCCGAGCCCGGGGGCGCCGAATCACCCCAAGTCCTCGTGTCCGCGGGCCTTGTGGTGCGGCCATGCACAATCAACCAGGCCAGATTCCAACGAGTGTCCGCGGCGAATGCACGCTGATCCGCATCCCGACGGTCGTCCCCGCGACGCGGGCGCCGATCGACTGGAGGCGCCAGGCTTCCCGGCCGTCGCGTTCCGCGCGGTGCAGCAGCTGATTGCCCGCAGCGAACAGGACGGAATCGAACGCGCGCGCGACGGCGGCGAGGCCTCGTCGTGCCGGAGTTCCATCGGCCGCCGTGATGGGCCCCTTCACGATCGCGAGGGCCGCCGCCAGGGCGTCGTCGATCCGCGATTCCCGCTCGAGGTTGCGGAAGATCCCGGAGCCGCGGTCGGCGACCCGGACCTCGATCGCAGCGGCAGTCCGCCGCAGACGAGCCGAGAGAGCCGGCGCGCCCGAGTGCTCGAGCACGTTGCGGACGACCTCCGCGAAGCCGAAGCGAGCGATCTCGACGACGTTGGCGGGGATTCCGTCGAGCGCGGGGGCGAAGTTCGAGCGCCACGCGTCGTCGGCACGCCGCATCGCCGCCCGGTCCAGCGTGTCGTGGTGCTCGCCGACCAGGGCGATCCGGTAGCGGCGGGCCTGCGTGCGCCCGTCGGCATGGAGGAGTCCGTCCCGGAGCAGGCGGTTCAGGTGGCCGTGGACCGCTTGGCGCGAGATCCCGAAGCGGGCGACGGCGAGCTGGACGAGATCGCGCGGATGGGCTTCGACCTCGTCGAGGAGGAAAGCTCGGACGTGATCGCGCGCCACGCCGTGATTGTCAATTGTTGCTGGACAAATTGTCAACAGCTCACAGGACGAACGGGACGATCCGCTTCGTCCGCTTCGCGTACTCGGCGTACTCGGGGAACCGGCGCCGGAGAAGCCGCTCCTCGAGCACCATCCGCACGAAGAGGCCGGCCGCGATCAGAAGCGCGAGCGCGACGTTCACGGCGTCCAGATGCTCGGCGACTCCCGCCCAGACGATCGCCCAGAGCGAAACATAGATCGGATGCCGGACGAGCCCGTACGGCCCGCGCGTGACGAGCCGCGCGTTCTCGAGAGGGTTCGCGCTGGCATGGAAACTCCTCCATCCCATCGTCACACGCGCCCAGAGGAAGAACGCGACGGCGCCGACCTGGACGGCGATCCCGACCGGCGACCGGGCCATGACCGCGTGGCGGTAGACGAGCGGGACGAGCGCCGCGACGAGCGCGGCGAACGCGAGGATCGAGAGTCGCTTTGCGTTCACGGAAACTGGCCCGGTTGATTGTGCCTGATCTGCGCGCAAGTCGTTGTCGGGCCTCGTCCTGCATGCGCGGGCGCACCCACGCCGAGTCCGGGGAGAAAAAAGGGTTCCAAGCTCCTGCCCGCGCAGGGGTTGTGAAGAGGCGAGGAACAGCCAACCAGGCCAGGTTCCGGGAGAAAAAAAAGAGGGCCGGGGCTCCTGCGAGCCCCGGCCCCGCCGGTTCACGACCGGGACGCCTCAGCTCTTCGGCTTGGCGTACTTCACGCCACAGCCGTAGGGCTTCGTCTCGGCCTTCGAAACTGCCTTGCCTGCCTTCATTTCGGCGAGGGCGCTTTCGACGTAGTTCACGAGGGTGCCGCCTTCGGGCTTGCCGTCCGCGGCGTTGTCGATCGCGCCGTGGTACGCGAGCATGCCCTTGGCGTCGATGATGTACATCGTGGGCGTGTTCTTGGAGCCGTAGGCCATTCCGACGGTGCCGTCCTCGTCGACGAGGACCGGGTACGCCATCTTCCAGTCAGCCACGGCCTTCTTGTTCTTCTCGACCCCGTTGCCTTCCTTGCCGGGTCCCGAAGAGTTGATCGCGAGCCACACGACGCCGTCCTTCGTGGCCTTCGCGGCCGCGTCCTTGAGCGGGCCTTCCGAGTGCTGACGCACCACGAACGGGCACTCCGGATTGAACCACTCGAGCACGACGATCTTGCCCTTGTAGTCGGCCAGCTTGACGGCCTTGCCGTCGAGGTCCTTCAGTTCGAAGGCGGGAGCGGCCTTGCCGATCTCCAGCTTCGCTTCGGTCGGTTTCACATCCGCGGGTTTGGGGTCCGCCGGTTTCGGCTGATCACCCTTCTTGTCTTTGCCTTGACCGCCGGCGAGCGCGAGCGCCGGCAGGGCGGCGATCATCACGAGTCCAAGCCATTTCATGAGACACCTCCTTTGGGGTGGATATAGGGCGCAACCATACTGACCAAGCGGAGCGCGAGGCAGTGCCCTTTCGCAAACCGAACACCCGACGCGCTCCGCGCGCGATCCTGGGCGACGAGCCCGACGTTTTTCAGGGGGATGACCGGGTTCATTCACACGATCCGGGCCGCTTGGGGAGGAGTTCGCATTCCGCGGATGCGCGCGCGTGCTAGCATCCGACGCTTCCGCACTCCCGACCCCCTGCCCCCTGAACCCCATGCGCTCCGATCCCTTCCGACTCACCGCGATCCTCCGCTCCCGACCCCTCGCCGCGCTCCATTCCCGCTTCCTTGCGGCCCTCGGGGTCGTCCTCGCGGCGAGCCCGGTCTTCGCGGGCACCCTCTATGTCGATGCGTCCCTCGCCAGCGGCGGGAACAACGGCTCGACCTGGGCCGACGCGTTCCAGGGATCCGGCGGCCTCCAGGCGGCACTCGCGGCGTCGACGGCCGGAGACCAGATCTGGGTCGCCGACGGGACCTACGAGCCCACGGCCGGCTCGGACCGGACCCAGTCCTTCGTGACGAAGACCGGCGTCGAGGTCTACGGCGGCTTCGCGGGCGGGGAGGTGACCCTCGGCCAACGCGATCCCGCCGTGAACATCGCGACGCTGACCGGCGACCTCGCGGGCGACGACGGCGGCGGCAACCTCGGCGAGAACAGCTACCACGTCGTGCGCGGCAACGGCGCGAACGCGACCGCGCTCTTCGACGGCTTCGTCGTCACCGGCGGCAACGCGAACGGCTCGGCCGCGACCGACGACGACCGCGGGGGCGGACTGTTGCTCGTCTCGGCCAGCAACCCGACCTTCACGCGCTGCCGCGTCATCGGCAACCGCTGCACTTTCGGCGGGGGAGCGGGATACATCCGCCAGAGCAGCCCGAAGTTCTACGAGTGCTCGTTCCTCACGAACGTCGGCGGGTCCTTTGGCGGCGCGTTCGACATGTTCGACGGCGTCGCCGCGCAGTTCCACCGCTGCGTCTTCGCGGGCAACACGGCGCAGCGCGCGGGCGGCGTCGAGATCTTCAGCGGCTCGACGACGAAGCTCTACGACTGCCTCTTCCACGGCAACACCTCGACGGGCTCGGGCGGTGGAGGCGCGATCTACGTCGCCTCGAGCTCCGCTCCGGCGATCCGTGGCTGCACCGTCGTCGGCAACGTCTCGAACGTGAACGCGGCGGCGGGGCTGCTCGCGAGCGGCGGCGCGACGACGATCGCGAACTCGATCTTCTACCTCAACACGGGTCCGGGCGGCGCGCAGGGGACGCTGAACCAGATCAGCGGCAACACCACGGTGAGCTACTCCTGCGTGCAAGGCGGGATCGGCGGCACGGGCAACATCTCCGCGGATCCGCTGCTCGTGAATCCCGGCGGGGGCGACTACCACACGAGCGCGTCGTCGCCGTGCGCGGACGCGGGCAACAACGCGGCCGTCCCGGCGACCTCGACGCTCGACCTCGATCTCACGCCGCGGTTCGAGGACGCGGCGGCGACGGCGGACACCGGGAGCGGCACGATCCCGATCGTCGACATGGGCGCGTACGAGCTGCCGAACATCCTCTACCAGACGTTCTGCTTCGGCGACGGATCGCTCCCGACGGCGTGCCCGTGCGGGAACACGGGATCGCCCGGACACGGCTGCTTGAACTCCGACATCCTCGGCGAAGGCGCCGTGCTGCTCGCCGCGGGCGCCGCGAGCCCGGACACGGTGACGCTGTCCGCAACGGGGATGCTCTCGACCTCGCTCTGCATCTTCCTCCAAGGCAACGTGGTGCTGACCTCGGGCGCCGTGTTCGGCGACGGCGTGCGCTGCGTCGGCGGAGCGATGAAGCGGATCGGGACGAAGAGCGCGTCGGGCGGCGCCGCGGCCTACCCGGGCGCCGGGGATCCGTCGATCAGCGCGCGTTCGGCCGCGCTCGGCGATCCGATCGCGCCGGGATCGATGCGCTGGTACCAGACCTGGTACCGCGACGCGGCGCCGGCGTTCTGCCCGAATCCGCCGGGGAACACCTGGAACGTGAGCAGCGGCGTCGCGATCTTTTGGTAGTACGGAGCCAGAGCAGATTCTCAACGATTTCAGCCGGGCACTGCCCGGCCGAAATCGTTGAGAATCTGCTCTGGCTCCGTACTTTCGCGAGGTCCCGCGGCGCCCCGTGGCGTCTTCGGGAGTGGTGGAGGAAGCTCATCGCATGTCCCTCGCCGCGGGGTTCGCCGATTCCGACGAGCTCGCGCGGCACGCAGGTTCGCTGCGACGTCTCGCGCACGCGCTCGTGCGCGACGAGGCCGATGCGGAGGACCTGATCCAGGAGACGTTCGTCGTCGCGCTCGAGCGGCCGCCGAAGAGCCGTTCGGCCCTGCGCGGTTGGCTGGGCACCGTCGCGCGGCGCCTCGCGCTCGATCGCCGTCGCGCGAGCGTCCGCAGGCACGCGCGCGAGAGCGAGGTCGCGCGCAAGGAGGGTCAGCCCTCCCACGTCGCCGCGCTCGAGCAGCTCGAGGCCTCGCGCGTGGTGCTCGAATGCGTGCTCGCGCTGCGCGAGCCGTACCGGACGACGGTGTCCTTGCGGTACTGGGAGGGGCTCGAGCCCGACGCGATCGCCGAGCGCCTCGGGGTCCCCGTGAAGACGGTCAAGACGCGCCTCCACCGCGCGATCCACGAGCTGCGGCAGCGGCTCGACGGTCGGTTCAACGGAGATCGAGGAGCGTGGTTCGCCGCACTCCTGCCGATCGCAGCGACGGGAGGAGTCGGGATCATGAAGAAGGTGCTCGTGGCCGCGGTCGTGGTCGTCCTGCTCGCGGCTGTTGCATGGCGTTCGATTCCATGGGAGGCGCAACGCGGAATCCGGTCGGCGTCCGTCGCCGCGGCGCCGGTCCTCGACGCGCCGCCGCCGGTGGCTGCGTCCGAGGGATTGGCGATCGCTGCTGCACCGGATCGCGAGGCCGCGAGCGCTCCCGCGGTGTCCGGAAACGAAACGGGGGCGCTCGTCGTGCGCTTGAAGTGGGCCGACGGGCGGCCTGCGAACGACGTCTCGATGGACGTCTCCTGCACGAACGATCCCGCGCCGCGCGACGAGTACTTCCGCCGTCGGACGGATTCCGACGGTCGAGTGCGCTTCCCCGCGCTCTTCGGCGGCAAGGTTGCGCTCTGGGTCGACCGTGGAGCACGCTTCACGGCCGATGTCGCGGTGGGGACGGAGCGCGAGGTCGAGTTCATGCTCCCCGCAGGCGTCGCGATCGAAGGTTGCGTGCTCGACACCGATGGAAACCCCGTCGCGGACGCCGAGATCTGGAGCGAGACGATCCGATTCCCTTCGAGTCGGTTCCACTTCCTGCGACGCGCGGGCCGCGACGGCGCGTTCCGCGTCGAAGGACTTCCGTCCGACGCAAGGATCGGGGCACGCGCATCGGGCCGGACTCCTTCTCCGATCCTCGAGATGCCGGATCTCCAGCTCGGTCCGAACGGAAACGCGGTCGCGGTCCTGCACCTCGGCGCCGCGGGAGGGGACGTCGAGGGAACGGTCCGCGATCCGCGCGGGCTCCCGATCGCCGGCGCGCTCGTCAAGATCGGCGCGCGCGGCGGCGGCATCATCGAGCTGCCGGACGGCACGCGCGGCGAGAACCCGAGTCCGGTCCCCGTGGAGACGGACGCCGAGGGTCGGTTCACGTACGCCGGCGCGCTCCCCGAAGGCAGTCAACCCGTGTTCGTCGCCGCTCGCGGCTGGCCGCGCTGGGACGGCACCGTCGAAATGAGCACGCATCACGCGAACCGGATCGACGTCGTGCTCCAGGATCCCGCCAGGATCAAAGGGCGCGTCGTCGACCGCGAAGGGCATCCGGTCGCGGGCGCGCGCGTCGTCGCGGCCGCGGAGTGGGGAGGCGGCTGGCACTTCGACGAGTTCCCGCCGCCGCGCGCGACGACGGCCTCCGACGGACGATTCGACCTCGGTTGGGTCGCGTCCGGCGAGCAGGAGGTGCACGCGAGCGTGTCGACGCACACCGAGCTCGGCAAGGCGACCGCGCGCGTGCGTTGCACCTCGGGCGAGACGGCGCACGTCGAGCTCGCGCTGGATCCCGGCTTGACGATTTCCGGGCGCATCGTCGATACCGAGCGACATCCGCTCGTCGGGTGGAACGTGTACGGCCAGCCGGTGCCCTACGGCAACGCGTATCCACGAAACACGAAGACCGACGAGCAGGGTCGCTTCGTTCTCCCGAACCTCGATGCCGATCACCGGTACGACGTGCAGACCTCCGCTCCCAAGGAGATGCCGATTCCTCCGCGGGGCGAGCGCAAGGCCGCGGCACCGGGCTCGACGGACGTGGAGATCGTCGTGGAGAACGCGCGCATCGCCGACGCGCGCGTCCGCGGGATTCTGCGCGGCGAGGACGGCGGTGAACCTGCGGGCATCAAGCTCGTCTGCTATCCGGAGTCGAGCAACAGCGGTCGCTACGTCGAGTTCGACCCGCACACCGGCGCGTTCGACTACGGCCCGCTCCTGGCGGGACGCTACGACCTGCGCATCATGCGCGGGGGCCAGACCCTGCTCCGGACGGATCGCTTCGAGTTGCGCTCGGGTGGGACCGAGGACGTCGGCGTCATCCAGCCGGCTGCGGCGGGCCTGCTCGAGATCCCGGTCGCGGGGCTCGGCACGACCCGGCCGCCCGTCCTCGATCGGGAGGGACACGGGACGGAGGAGATGGTCCTCGACGGAGACGTCTTCCGATCGCGCCCGCTCGAGCCGGGGAGCTGGACCGTGCATCTCGGATGGGGCGGCGACCGGTTCCTCCGCGGGAACCAGGTCGAGATCAAGTCCGGCGTGACGACGCGCGTGGAGCTCCACACCGAACAAGGATTCCAGCTCGAGTTCGATTGCGTGTTCGCCGACGCGGACGCGCAGTGGACGACGCTCGATTCGGAGGCTCGCGACGAGCACGGTGAAGTCGTCGTGCGCAACGGCTCGTGGTTCCGGGCCGCGATGCAGGACGGGAAAGTACGCCTCTTCGGCTTCGTGCTCCCCGCCGGTCGATTCCGCATCGACGCGCGCACGGACAGCGGGTTGCGCGGCAGTGCGACCGTCGAGGTCGGGCCCGATCGCGCGCAACGCGCCCCGACCGTCATCGAGCTGCGGTAGTACGGAGCCAGAGCAGATTCTCAACGATTTCGACCGGGCACTGCCCGGCCGAAATCGTTGAGAATCTGCTCTGGCTCCGTACGGTACGCTTCCGGCGCCGGCCGCACCGCGCGCGCGAAGTGCAGCGGTCGCCGCAATCCGCCGGGCCCCGGCGCCGGCCGCGCCAGCGCCACCCACTCGCGGTAGATCGCCATCGACTTCGCGGTGTCGACCTCGACGTCGCCGTACCGGTCGTCCGCGCCCGCTCGCTCCACGCGCACGCGCTGGTGCCAGCAGTGCATCCCCGACACCGGATCCGGCTGCACCGGGAACGTCAGGTTCTGGTGCACACCGCCGTCGCTCCACCACACGCGTTTGCTGTCCGGATCGCTGCTCTCGAACGGCCCGACGTCCTCGAGGCGTCTGAACCGGAACTTCCCGGGCGCCGTCTCCTCGCGCGCGACCTTGCAGCTCGCCCACTTGTCCGTCCCGTTGTCGTCGAACAGACGCCAGCGGCCGAGGTGGTGGCTGCACGCGACGATCCCCGGCCGCACGCCTTCCGTCACCCAGGCCTTGTTCACGAAGTGGCCGATCCGCGTCGAGATGCGCACGAGGTCGGTCGTCTCGACGCCGATCCGCTCCGCGTCCTCCGGGTGGATCCACACCGGATTCGTGTTCGAGAGCTCGTACAGCCACTTCGCGTTGCCCGACCGCGTGTGGATCAAGGTCGGCAGCCGGAACGTCGGCACGAGCGCGTACTCGCCCTTGGCTCGATCGAGATGCTTCCGGTGCACGTGGCTCTCGATGTACTCGGGCAGCGCGAACTCGGGCCAACCCCACTCGACCATCGTCTTGCTGAAGAACTCGAGGCGCCGCGACGGCGTCGTGAATCCGATCCGCGGCGCGCTGTCGGCGACGATGCCGATCGGTTTCCCGGCCTTCGTCACGGTCTTCGACGCCTCGTCGACGCTCGCCGCCTCGAGTTCCGCGGCCGAGAGCTTCTTCGCGTGGCCTTCCCAGGTCTCCTTCTCGACGAGGAACGCCCCGTAGCGCCGCATGTACTCGAGCGCCGAGAGGCCCTTCTTCTTCGCCTCCTCCGGCAACCCGGGCACCGTGTTCTCGAAGATCCAGCGGTAGTACTCGTCCACCGTGATCTGCTGCGATTTCCGGTACGGCGATTCGTAGTACTTGCGGATCCCGAGCGAGCCGTCCGGGTCGATCCGCCACGAGAGCGAGATCCAGAACTCGTCTTCCTCCCACACCTCTCCGGGATTCGCGTCGCGCGTCCACTCGACCTTCTCGCCGAGGCGCTCGCGCATCACGCGCACGACGGGCTGGCGGAAGCCGATCCACTTCTCCGCGTGCGTCTCCTGGCTCATCAAGTCGTGCCGCTCGGCGCCGAGGCCCATCGGCAGCACCCAGTCCGCGTACTGCGCCGTCTCGCTCCAGGTCGGCGTCAGCGCCGCGTGAAGCTCGATCTTCGATTCGTCGCGCAGCACCTGCTCCCAGATCATCCCGTCCGGATTCGTCCACACCGGGTTGTAGACGCGCGTGAAGTACGCGGCGAGCTTGCCGCGGCCTTCGAGGAGGAAGTGGGGGAGGAGGTAGGAGAGCTCGTGGTGGCTGAGCGGCCACTCGCGCGGATAGAGGAGCTCGTTCCACACGCCCTGCGCGGGCGGCTTCAGGAACGGCGGGGGCACGAACTTGTCCTGCGTGTTCAGGTTCGTCCCGCCCTTCGCGCCGACCGATCCGACGAGCACACACAGGAACTGGAGCGCGCGCGCGACCTGCCATCCGCCGAGGTTGCCCGAGGCCGCGTTGCGCCAGACGTGCGTGGCGAAGGCGCTGCCCGCGGCGCCGATCTCGCGCGCGACGGCGACGACCGTCTCCTTCGCGACGCCGCACTCCGCCTCCGCGGCTTCGGGCGTGAAGCGCGCGTAGTGCTTCCGCAGCGCCTCGAGGAACGCGTCGACGCTGGGCGGAGAGCCCGGAGCGAGCGCTTCGAGCGTCTCGCGCCAGTTCCCCCAGGTCTCGAGGAACGCGCGGTCGTACAGCTTCTCCTCGAGGATGACGTGGGCCATCGCGAGGAGGAGGAACGCCTCGGTGCCGGGCCACGGGGCGAGCCAGAAGTCGGCCATCGAAGCCGTGTTCGAGAGGCGCACGTCGACGACGGCGAGCTTCGCGCCGCGCATCTTGCCTTCGATGATCCGCTGCGCGTGCGGGTTGAAGTAGTGCCCCGTCTCGAGGTGCGACGAGAGGAGGAGCATGAACTTCGCGTTCTCGTGGTCGGGCGACGGACGGTCGGCGCCGCTCCACAGCGCGTAGCCGAGTCGCGCGGCCGCGGAGCAGACGTTCGTGTGGCTGTTGTGCCCGTCGACGCCCCAGCTCTGGAGGACGCGGTCCATGTAGCCGTCGTGGCCCGGTCGGCCGACGTGGTACATGACCTCGGTCTTGCGTCCTTCGACGATCGCCTTGCGGATCGCCGCGGCGAAGACGTCGAGGGCTTCGTCCCAGCTCGCGCGCGCGAACTTCCCCGAGCCGCGCGGACCGACGCGCTTCATCGGATAGAGGATGCGGCCGGGATCCTGGATCTGGTTGAGCGTCGCCGGACCCTTCGCGCAGTTCTTGCCGCGCGAGCCGGGGTGGAAGGGATTCCCCTCGAGCTTGCGGATCGCGCGCGTCTCCTTGTCGACGTACGCGACGAGCCCGCACGCCGCCTCGCAGTTGAAGCAGGTCGTCGGCACGAGCATGTAGTGCTTCTCGACCTTGCGCGGCCAGGCCGCGGCGTCGTACTCGACCCAGTCGTCCCACTTCTCCATCGGAGGGAAGGACTCGAGAGGGGTGACCTGCCAGCCTTCGGTGTCGCGTCCGGGAGTCATGGACGGGAGAGCATAGCGGGCTTCAGCCCTTGACGCAGACGACTTGCCGCAGCGTGTGGACGACCTCGACGAGGTCCCTCTGCGCCTCCATCACCTTGTCGATCGGCTTGTAGGCGCCCGGCGTCTCGTCGAGCACCTTCTCGTCCTTCCGGCACTCGACGTGCGCCGTGGCGGCGCGGTGGTCCGCGAGGGTGAACACCTGCCGCGCCTTCGTCCGCGACATCGCCCGGCCCGCGCCGTGGCTGCAGCTCTCGAAGGCCTCGGGATGGCCCTTTCCCAGCACGATGTACGAGGCCGCGCCCATGCTCCCGGGGATGATCCCGAGCTCGCCCAGGCCCGCGCGGACGGCGCCCTTGCGCGTCACGAAGACGTCCGCGCCGTAGTGGCGCTCGCGGGCGACGTAGTTGTGGTGGCAGTTCACCGCGACGAGCTGCGCGTCGAAGGGCGGGATGCCGTGGACGGACGCGGCCGCGCGCACGACGGCCGCCATCATCAGCTCGCGATTCTTCATCGCGAACCGCTGCGCCCAGTCGACCGCCTCGACGTAGTCGGCGAAGTGCTCCGCGCCTTCCTCGAAGTAGGCGAGGTCCTCATCCGGGAGGTTGCCGAGCCGGTGACCCAGATCCTTCTTCGCGAGCTCGATGAAGTAGCTGCCGATGCGGTTCCCGACGCCGCGCGAGCCGGAGTGGAGGAGGAACCAGAGCGTATCGGATTCGTCGAGGCACACTTCGATGAAGTGGTTCCCGGTCCCGAGCGTGCCGAGATGGACGACCGTGTTGGCGTCCTTCACCTTCGGGTGCTTCCTCGCGATCCGCTCGAACGCCGGTCCGAGCTCCTTCCAGGCTTCCGCCGCCGGCGCGGGCGGATCGTGCCACGCGCCGGGATCGCGCCTTCCCGCGGTGCGGCCGTGCGGCACGGCCTTCTCGATCGCGGCCCGCATGGGTCCGAGGTCGTCGGGCAGGTCCGCGGCGCGCAGGCTCGTCTGCACCGCCATCATCCCGCAGCCGATGTCGACCCCGACCGCGGCCGGCACGATCGCGCCGCGCGTCGCGACGACGCTCCCGACCGTCGCGCCGATCCCGTAGTGAACGTCGGGCATGGCGGCGACCCAGCGGTGGACGAAGGGCAGCCGCGCGACGTTCTCGAGCTGCCGGCGGGCCTCGTCCTCCATCGGCACGCCGCGGATCCACGCCTTGATCGGGACTCCGCCCTCGGTCTCGAGGAGGTCGTAGTTCCGTTCGGTCGTCATGGTCCCTTCCGGATCTTGGACGCCTTGCGGACCTTTTTCGGGGAAGCTTCCTCCGGATCCCGCGAGGCCTCGTCCCTCGCCGCGCCGCCCGCGCGCCAGCCCTTCGGTGGCTTCTCGCCGCGCATCTCGAACACGAAGCGCGAGATGCTCGATTCGACGCGCGTGCCGTACTTCGAGCGCGACTTCGTCCACAGGACCGTCAGGAGGCGCTGCGCGCGCGTGATCGCGACGTACATCAGGCGCCGCTCCTCCTCGACCGTGTCGTCGGCGACCGAGCGCGTGTGCGGCATGATCCCGTCCTCGGCGCCGGCGATGTAGACGCGTGGGAACTCGAGGCCCTTCGCTGCGTGCACGGTCATCAGCATCACCGCGTCGCGGCCCTTCGGCTCGTTCTCGTCGCGCGTGTCCTCCGCGGACAGCGTCAGCGACTCGAGGAAGGTCGTCAACCCGGCGTCGCCGTTCCGCCGGACGTGGTTCTCGGCCATGTCGAGCACCTGCGTCACGGCGTTCCAGCGGTCCTCGCGCGTCTTCGCGTCGGGGTACGAACGCTCGACCTCGCTCTTGTAGTCGACCGCCTCGAGCAGCTCGCGCATCCAGTGCACGAGCGTCCGTCCCGGATCCTTCGCGCCGAAGCGCGCGAGCTTGTCGCGCAGGAGGTGCACCGACTGCACCGCCGCTTCGTTCCAGCCCTCGCTCTCGCCGGTGCGCTCGAAGGCCTCGACGATCGAGATGCCCTGCGCCGTCGCGAACTCGAGCGCTTTCCCGAGCGTGCTCTTCCCGACGCCCCGCGGCGGGCAGTTCACGATGCGCAGGAACGAGGGCTCGTCGTGCGCGTTCGCCGCGAGTCGCAGATACGCGAGCACGTCGCGCACCTCCTTGCGGTCGAAGAACGACATGCCTCCGACGAGCACGTACGGCACGCCGCGCGCGCGGAACTGCTGCTCGAAGACGCGCGGCTGCGTGTTCGATCGGAAGAGCACCGCGCAGTCGTCGTACCGGAACCGGCGCGCGCGCACGCCTTCCTGGATCTCGTACGCGATCCAGTCGGCCTCGCCGGTCTCGTCCTCGGCGCGCAGGTAGCGGATCGGATCGCCGGCGCCGAGCGCCGACGCGAGCGTCTTGCCGTGGCGCTTCGGGTTGTGCGTGATCAGCCGGTTCGCGGCCTCGAGGATCGGCGCGGTCGAGCGGTAGTTCGTCTCGAGGCGGACGATCTTCGCCTTCGGGAAGTGCTTCTCGAAGGAGAGGATCTTCTGCACGTCGGCTCCGCGCCAGCCGTAGATCGACTGATCGTCGTCGCCGACGACGCACAGGTTTCGGTGGCGTCCGGCGATCGCGCGGACGATCTCGTACTGCGGACCGTTCGTGTCCTGGTACTCGTCGACCATCACATAGCGGAACTGCTTCTCGAGCTCGCCGCGCAGCTTCGCATCGTCCTTGAGCATGCGGCACGTGACGAGCAGCAGGTCGTCGAAGTCGAGCATGCGCGCGCGCGCGAGCTGTTCCTCGTACTTCCGCCACCCGCGCGCGACGAGCTCGTCCCTCTCGTCGCCGGGACGCTCGAGGAGCGTCTCGGGAGTCTCGAGCCGGTTCTTGGCGAGCGAGATGCGCGCCTGGAGGGCGCCGGGCTGCATCGTCGTCGACCCGATGTGCAGATCGCGCAGCACCGCGCGCGCGATCGAGAGCTGGTCCGAGGCGTCGCAGATCGTGAAGTTCGGGGCGAGGCCCGCTGCGCGCGCGTGGCTGCGCAGGTACTTCGCGCAGAAGGCGTGGAACGTGCCGATCGTCAGCTTCTCCGCGCGCTTTGCGCCGACGAGGTTCGCGATGCGCTCGCGCATCTCGCCCGCGGCCTTGCGCGTGAAGGTCATCGCGAGCACGTTCTCGGGCGCGACCTTGTGCGCGAGGAGCCAGCCGGTGCGCACGGTGATGACGCGCGTCTTGCCCGTGCCCGCGCCGGCGAGCACGAGCACCGGTCCGTCGATCGTGCGCACCGCCTCGCGCTGTGCGGCGTTAAGTCCTTCGAGCAGCTTCTCCATCGTTCGCCGGGACTCAGGTGCAACGGGCGTTGCGCGCAGCAATGCGCGCACGAAGGAGGACGATCGAGCGCGCCTCGATTACCAGTGGACCGAAAGGCAGTTCGAGGCGTTGAACGTTCCGCCGCTCGGGCCCGGGCAGAACGATGCGTCCGGATCGCGGTAGTAGGTCATGTAGAAGCGCGTCGCGCCCACCGGGATCGGATCGCCGAGCTGGGACGACCGCGCGGTGATCGAAGGATCGACTCCTTGCGGAACCGAGACCGCACCGCCGCTCGCATTGCGGACGAAGAGGCGCCTGAGAGATCCGGACACGCAGCGCAAACCGTCTCCGTACGGGACGGCAGCAACCGACGCCGTTCCCTGGAGGAAGATCGTGAGCGCCGTGGGCTTCTCGCCGGTCGCAGCGAGCACGAGCTCGTCGGGAATCGTCGTCCCGGACGAAGTGAGCAGCGCTCCTCCCGTCGAGGACGAATTCTCGCAGCCGTGGCCGGGCGCACCGCTGTTGCCGCACGGACAGGCGCTCCCCGATCCGTCGCCGAAGCAGAATGGGGTCTGCTCTTCGATCCTTCGCAGCTGCATGCCGTTGCAGACAGCTCCGATCGCGGGATCCGCGCTGCCCGCGAGGCCGGAGTGCACCCCGATCTCGCCGTTCCCGAACACGGTCACGGTGAAGCGCGCGTAGGTGATCCCCTGGACGTGTCCGCCGGGCCACGCGCCACCCGTGTCGTAGAGGCCGATCGTGTAGTCGACGAACGTCTCCGCCATCTGTGCTGGGACGTCCGGGCGCCACGCGTAGACGATCAGGTCATAGGTCCCCGGCGCGAGGCCCTCGACGTAGAAGTTGCTGCCGAAGGAACTGTCGTAGGTGATCGTGCCGTCGTTCATCAGCAGGGCGTCGTCGCCGGTGACGCTCGGATCGGTCGAGGTGATCGGCGCCGCAGAGCCGCTCGTGAACACGTGCACGCCCGTCGCGTTGCCGGCGAGGTCCCTGAGCGGGTAGTCGTGCCCGTTCTCTGCGCGGATCGAGTTCCAGTACCCAGGACCCGCGGCAGCGGCGTACGTCGCAGGCGGCTGGTTCGCGGGCTCGCCGAAGTCGAGGTTGAAGTTCTGCGCGGACAGAGGGGCCGCGCAGAGCGCGAGCGCGAGCGTCACGAGAACTTCCCTGCTCATGTGGACATCCGAAGCGAACGACTCGGGGATCCGCCTGCTCGAACCCTATCGCCGGAATCCCGAACCCACAAGCAGGACAGCGCTGCTCCTGCGCCCCGATGCACACCGTCGGACGCGACGCGATCTCGCGGAGGATCAGGAGAGCGGCGGGAGCTGGCCCGCGCGGATGTAGACGGACTCGTAGAGGAAGAGGCCCGCGATCGCGACGACCGCGGCCGCGAGGAGGAGGCCTGGGGCGATCGCGTGGAGGCGGTGCAGGTTCGCGACGGCGAGGAGGACCGCGACTCCGCTCGTCCCGCCGACCATCGCGAGTCGGTACGGCCGTTTCAGGCTTCCGATCCGCGCGACTTTCAGGAACGCCTTCGCCTGGCGCGCGTTCTCCGTCCCGTGCGGGCGCGCTTCGAAGTTCGAGAACGCGACGTGGAGCCCGAGCGCGGCGGCGAACCAGAGCGGCAGCTCGCTCGGCCCCGTCGTGAACGGCATGAGCACGGCCGTGCCGCACAGCGCGGCTTGAATGAGGAGGTGGGGGAGCAAGGCGCGGCTCTGCCAGAGATCGCGGCCCTCGCACTGCGCGAAGAGGAACGCGGTGTAGCCCGCGACCGAGATCCCGAGGCCGGCGTTCAGCCAGCGCAGCGTCTCCGCGACGTCGGCGAAGCCGAACCAACGCGCCGCCATCGCCGCCGGGACGGTGATCGAGAACGCGATCAGGATCCAGGCGCCGCGCACGAGCCAGCTCTTTGTGTTCGGACGCGTGAGCAGCGTGAGGAAGAGCTTCGGTCGCCCGAGGTCGACGACGAGCAGGTACGTCGTGATCATGGTGAAGACGAGCGCCACGATCTCGGGGAGCCAGTCCCCCGCGAACCCCTGGAGCCCGACGTCTGCGGCGAACGGCGCGACCATCGCGGCGCCGGCGGCGATGCCCTTCGTCACGAGGTACCCGGCGACGTGCCAGCCCCACTCGACCTCGTGGCCGACGTCGAGCACGACGCGCGTGTCCGGCAGCGTCGCGACGCCGGCGGGCCAGGGCTCGGGCTTGTCCGGCGGGCGATCGCTCCAGAGGTACGTGGAGGGGCGCTCGGCCGACCCCGGGACGAGCGACGACGGCTCGACGCCGAGGTAGTGGACGTTCGGCCCGGTGCGCTGCTCGGGCCGCCGCACGAGCGTCTCGTGCTCCGCGACCATCGTCGCGATGCGACTCGAGTGATCGTGGAGGTCGCCGGCGACGATCGCGCTCTCGGGGCAGACGATGACGCACGCGGGCTCGAGCCCCTTCTCCACGCGGTGCGCGCAGAAGTGGCACTTCTCCGCGGCATGCGTGTCCTCGTTCAGGTAGATCGCGTCGTACGGGCAGCCCTGCATGCACGCGCGGCAGCCGATGCACGCGTCGCGGTCGAGATCGACGATGCCGTCCGCGCGCTTCTCGAGCGCATTGACCGGGCAGATCGTGACGCACGGCGCCGACGAGCAGTGGTTGCAGCGCAGGACGGCGAAGTGGCGCTTGATCGCGGGGAAGCGGCCCTTCTCCGTGTACTTCACCCACGTGCGGAAGCTCCCGACGGGGACCTCGTTCTCCGCCTTGCACGCGACCGTGCACGCGTGACAGCCGATGCAGCGCCGGTGGTCGATCAGGAAGCCGTACTGCATGCGCTCACCTCGCGTCGCGGACCATCGCCTCCAGGCGATCGAGTCCCATCGCGAGGTTCTCCATCGGCGGCCCGAAGGAGAAGCGCATCCACTGCCGGTACGGCGACGCGCCGCGGCGCCGCTTGCCCGGGTTCACGTCGAAGAATTCTCCCGGCACGGTCATCACCTTGCGCTCGAGCGCCGCGCGGAAGAACGACATCGCGTCGTCCAACGGCGCGGGCAGCGCTTCCAGCGACGCCCAGCCGTAGAACGTGCTCTCGGGCTCGCGCGCGAACCGGATACCCATGCGTTTCAGGCGCTCGACGAGCAGGTTGCGCTTCTTCACGAAGCCCTCGCGGAGCGCGCGCGTCTCCTGGTCGGCTCGCGCCGGCTCGAGCGCGACGAGCGCCGCGCGTTGCGCGATCCGCGACGGGCCGCCGTCGATCGAGCTCGCCGTGCGCGCCATCGTCTCGATCATCGCGGAGGGACCGACCGCCCAGCCGACGCGCCAGCCCGGATAGCGGAAGCTCTTCGTCAGTCCGTCGAAGAGGATCACCGGGTCGCGTTCGACGTCGTCGACGTACGCGGCGCCGCTCACCGGGCCCGCGCCCGCGCGGCCGTCCTTCGTGTAGATGAAGTGGCTGTAGAACTCGTCGAGGAGCAGCGTCACGTCGCGCTCGCGCGCAATGCCGACGAGTCGCGCGAGCTCGTCGCCCTGGATCACGTTGCCCGTGGGGTTGCACGGGTTCGACAGCACCACTGCCGAAAGTCCCTTCTCGACGACCTCCTCCTCGATCCGCGCCGGCGGAAGGAGGAAGCCGTCTTCGGCGCGAGCCCGCATCACGACGGGGTGGAGGCGCGCGAGGTGGAGCTCGAACATGTCCTCGTACGCGGTGTAGTCGGGGACCTGGTACCCGACGTTGACCGCCCCGAGTGCCGCGAACCCGCGCGTGAGCGCGACGCGCCCGCCGGACGCGACGCACACGTTCTCCGGTCCGTATTGCGAGCGCTTGCCCTTCCGGAAGAGCCGATTCACGTGCGCGGCGACGGCCGCGCGCAGCTCGGATGTCCCTCCGAGCGGACCGTAGGCGTGGTCCTCGGGGCGCAGCGAGACCGAATCGATGCGCGCGGGCGCGCCCTCCATCTGCCCGACCTCGGGTTGGCCCTGCCCGAGGTTGCACCAGTCGGGGTGACCGTTGGAAAAACCGAGCTTCGAGGCTTCGTGGACGACCCATATGACACCCATGTAAGGAACCTCGCGCAGCGCGCCGAGCGCGCGCACGGACTCGCGATCCGTGACAGCGGAGGTCGCAGGGTTTTTCACGGGCGCGAGCTTAACGTCCGCGCGGCGCGCGGCCAGTGCGCGCGCCGAACGAAAGTCTCACGCGGAAGATGTCGTGGTCGCAGCGGACTCCAACCACTGGGTTTTGTGGTGTTTCCCGCGGGACGTGCGCGTGCTGTGGAGAACGACGTGCGGAGTCGCTCACCCTGTCGCGGGGATCCGGGCGCGCGCAGGTCTTCATTGCGCTCAAGATTCGCGGGCGCGCGAAGCGATAGGAGCCTGGAGAAGTGGTGGGTCCGCAGCATGGACGCTGCGTCTCTCGAGGAGTCAGCGTCCGCGTCGCGAACCCGGCAGAAGGTCACGTAGCAGGAGATTTGGGGTTCCGGCATTCCGGGGCACCTGCTATGGTCCGACGCAACGCGTGCGGCATCACGCGGTGCAGTTGGCCCGCGCCTCGCCAGGGGCGCGTGCGCTCTTTCAGGGGTCCATTCGAGAAGAGGGGATCAAAAATGGAATTGATTTGTGGACTGCGACTTGGCGGAAGTCGGAGCGAACGCCCGAACGCAAAACGTGGCGCTAGATGGTGGCAAGGGGCGCTCGTCGTCGCGGTGCTCGCGACAGTGAGCACGGCGAGCCCGCAAGGTTCGACGGATTTGAGGTATGGAGGCCCGACGACGTGGGACGTCACCGGGCCAGTCGGTGGACCGTTCTCGAGCACCAGCTTCAGCGTGGTTCTCGGGAATCGCAGCCACCAGGATCTGCGCTGGTCGGTGCCTTCCGTGCCGAGTTTCGTCGACGTGACTCCGGACAACGGTCTCCTGCAGCCTCACGTGCGGGACAGTGTGCAGGTCGACCTGGACCGCGCGTTCGCCCAGGGCTTGCCCGCGGGGCTCTACTCCGAGACGTTGACGTTCCACAATGACACGACGTCGGAACCCGACTTCAACGTCGTGTGCAACTTGACCGTCACGGCGGTGCCTCCGAGCTCCGTGCTCGTTCCGTTGACGGACTTCGCGACGCAGGGACCTGCGTCCGGGCCGTTCGCGCCGGACAACCAGACGTACACGCTGACGAATACGGGTCCCGCTGCGCTGGATTGGCAGGCCAATGCGAGCGATGCGTGGCTCTCGGTCGCGCCCTCGTCCGGACAACTTGCGCCCGGCGGCACGGTCAACGTGAACGTCGCGATCATCGATCCGGCCACTGCGGGCCTCTCCAACGGCCTGCACCAGTCGATCATCGAGTGGCGCGAGTCGACCACCCACGCCGCGCTGCACTCGCGCAACGTGAACTTGAACATCCTCGCTGGCTCGGGAGCCGGGTGGACGGTGTTCACTCCGAGCGCCGACACGCGGACGATCTTCGTGTCGAGCTCCACGGGGAACGACGCGAACGACGGCCTCAGCCAAGCCACGCCGAAGCGCACGATCCTCGGCGGCGCGGCGCTCGTCCGGAACAACTACCCGGACTGGCTGCTCTTCAAGTGCGGCGACACGTTCTCCGGTTCCATCGTCGACGGCGCGGTGACCGGCTACTGGGTCAAGCGCGGGCGCTCGGCCACGGAGCCGATCCTGATCTCGAGCTACGGCGCGGGCGAACGTCCGATCATCGCGTCGGGCAGCGTCGACGGATTCAGGACCTGGAATCAGCTGTACCAGGGCCAGTACGCCGGCAATCTCGCGATCGTCGGCCTCGACTTCTACGCCAACACCTACGGGGGCGGCAGCGAGAACCCGCGCGGGATCTGGCTCCTCGGCGGCGGCTCGAACACCCTCGTCGAGAACTGCTACGTGCGCGGCTACTGCGGCAACATCGTGATCGGGAGCAACGGCCACGGAGCCGCGGGGATCTTGCAGAACGTCGCCATCCGTCGGAACGTCGTCGTCGACGCGTACACGATCGTCAACGGCGGCGGAGCCCAGGGCCTGTACGCGTCCGACGCCAACGGCCTCTTGATCGAGGAGAACGTGTTCGACCACAACGGCTGGGTCGACAGCATCCCCGGCTCCGGTCCCAACTGGTTCCGGCGGAACGTCTACCTCCAGAACGGGAGCACCGGCGTCGTGTTCCGCGGCAACATCGTCTCGGGCACCGACGGCCTGCAACAGCGGCCGGGCGGCATCTGCGAGAACAACCTGTTCCTCCGCAATGCGCTCGCTCTGCAGTTCGGCAGCGGCAACGAGCCGGAACCGGCCGGCGTCTCCGGCACGATCCACGGGAACGTGATCCTCGACGGACGTGACCTGGAGTCCGGCAGTCCCCGCGGCTGGGGCCTGATCATCGGCAACACGGTCAACACCACCGTCGACCAGAACGTCGTGGCCCACAACGTCAGCGGGACGGCCCCCAATCCGTGGGTGCTGAACTTCGACAACGGCCACGGCAATCCGAACGGGATGCAGAACGTCGTGTTCGACCACAACGTCGTGTGCGACTGGGGCAGCACGGGTCGCGACGCGCAGGTCGCGTCGTACCAGAGCAACATCATCCGCAACATCATCCTGACCAACAACGACATCCAGGACGTCGTCGACGCGACGTACCTCTTGTCGATGACCTCGACGACTCCGAACCTCCTGTCGGAGCTCCACGGGGCGACCAACCGGTGGTACCGCCAGTCGGGCAACGCCGGCCAGATGTTCAAGGTCGCGGGCGTCGACATGACGTTCACCGCCTTCAAGAACGGGATCAACGACACGACGTCGACGTTCGGGCCGATCAGTTATCCGGATCAGAACCGGACGATCGGTTCCTACCACGCGTCGATCGGCGGTGCAGCGACGCTCGACGCCTTCATGGCGGAAGCGCGGCTGCAGTCCAAGACGAACTGGCGCGTGCAGTACACGGCGGACGCCGTGAACGACTACGTGCGCGCCGGGTTCGGCATGGCGCCGCTCGGATTCATGCCGTAGGGCGATCCCGCGACGGACGTTGCCCGCGGTTGCGGGCAGCGAGACTCACACTCACCCCGCGACGAGCGGGGTGAGTTCGTTCTCAGAGGCCGAATCCCGCGCGGATGTACGTGTTCACGGCCTGCGCGGTGTACTGCGACCGCCAGTTCGCCTTGGACTGCAGCCGCGCTTCCGCCATGAAGGCGTCGAGCGTCGCCGTGCCGCCGATCGACGCGTGGTAGGAGCCGATCGTCCGCGTGGGATCGGGGTAGTTCTCGACGGCGCCGAACGTCGAGGTCGAGTCGCCGATCGACGACGTGAACAGCTGGAAGCTCATGTCCACGCTGTTGAGCTGGAACATCCGGTTCGCGTTCCCGGAGCTGCGGAACCAGCGATTGCCGGCGCCGTGGATCTGGCCGAGGATGTCGCGCGTCGGCGCGCTGAGGGCGAGCAGGTACGTCGTGTCGACCGTGTTCTGGACGTCGTTGTTCGTCAACACGAGGTTCACGATCGTGTTGGTCTGGTACGACGCGAGCTGCGCGCCGCGACCCGTGCTGCTCCAGTCGTAGATGACGTTGTGATCGAAGACCACGTCCTGCAGCCCGACCGGGTTGCCGTGACCGTTGTCGAAGTTCAAGACGTACGGATCGGGCGCCGTCCCGCCGACGTTGTGCGCCACGACGTTGTAGTCGACGCTCGTGTTGACCGCGTTGCCGATGATGAGCCCCCAGCCGCGCGGACTCCCCGATTGCAGGTCGCGGCCGTCGAGGATCACGTTCCGGCGGACGGCTCCGGTGACTCCTTCCGGCTCCGGCGTGTTGCCGCTGCCGAACTGCAGCGCGAGCGCATTGCGGAGGAAGAGGTTGTCCTCGCAGATTCCTCCCGGCCGCTGCTGGAGTCCGTCCGTGCCCGCGAGGATGTTCCCGCGGAACACGACGCCGGTGCACCCGTTCTGGATGTAGACGTTGCGTCGGAACCAGTTCGGACCGGAGCCGGGGATCGAGTCGACCCAGCCGTTGTGGTCGAAGACGTTCTCCAGGACGGCGAGCCCGTGCACGTCGGACGCGTAGAGACCCTGCGCGCCCCCGTCCTGGACCGTCGTGTACGCGTCGACGATCACGTTCCTCCGGATGAGGACGTTCGTCAGGGTCCCGGCGCCGCCCTGACTGTCGCTGCCGATGACGATGTTCCCGGTGTAGCCGCGGAACCGGCAATCCTCGACGAGCAGGTTCGCGCCGCCTCCGAGCAGCCACAGACCGTGCGGGTTCTCGCTCCCGCCGGTGTAGGTGTGCGCGTGGAAGTCGAGCCCGACGATCGCGAGGTTCGAAGCGTAATGGCCGTTGTAGAGCTGGTTCCACGTCCGCAGGCCGTCGGCGGTGCCGGAGGCGATCAGCGGTCGCGCGCCGCTGCCGTAGCTCGAGATGAGCATCGGATCCGACGCCGAACGCCCTTGCTTGACCCAGTGGTCGGTGACGACGCCATCCTGGATGCTGCCGACGAATGTGTCGCCGGCCTTGAAGAGCAGCCAGTCCGGGTAGCCGTCCCGCAGGAGCCGCGCGGCGGCGAGCATCGACGCCTTCGGTCCGCTGACGCCTCCTTCCGAGTGGTCCGGCGCGAAGCCGTTCCACGCGTCGTTCCCCGTCGAGCTCGACACGTAGATCGTGTGCGTCTCGCTGTCCGGCGTGAAGATGCTCCATTCCGTCTGCGTGATCGTGACCGTGTCGAACGACTGGCCCGAACCCGAGAGCATCTTGAGCTTGAGCACGTAGGTGCCCGGAGCCGAGAACGTCACCGTCGGCGTCAGCGAGTAGGGGTCCGAGAAGACCGCGTTCCCCGGTCCGGAGAGCTTCGACCACACGTGGTCCTCGGGCAGCGAATCCACGAGGAGGCACAGCGCCGAGACCTGGTTCACGATCGGGCCGACGTTCATGAGCACGCCGTGCTCGGGATCGACCCGTTGGAGGCGCGCCGAGACCAGCGTGAGCCCGTTGTCGATGGCGAGGACCCCGTACAGGCGGTTGCCGACGAACTCGAGTTCCTCGATCCTCCCGGTCGGATCCGCGGGCAGGTGCGACAGGATCGCCGGCGTGCCCGTGGCGGGATCGATCCGGAGCATGGCGTTCGACGACTGGTCGACGGCGTAGAGCCGGCTGTCGGACGCGCGCCAGGCGAGCGAATGGATCTCGGGAAACGCCGAGAGCGTGTTCGCGCCGATGGGCGTGACCGCGTTGTTCGACCGGTCGATCCGGAGGAGTTGCTGCGTCGCGCGGTCGACGGCGAACAGACGGTCCCCGACCGGGTCGTAGGTCATCGACTCGACGTCGGCGTAGGTCGCCGGCCAGGCCGTTCCGATCGGCGACACGATGCCGGTCGCGAGATCGACGGTGTAGATCTGGCGTCGCAGCGCGTCGAGCCCGTACACGACCGTCCCGATGCGTACGAGGTCCGTCGGGAACCCGAACGTCCCGCTGCCTGCCGTCCGGAGCGGTCCGACGGGCGTCACTCCGGTCTCCTCGTCGTAGCGGAAGAGATAGTTCTCGAAGAGTCCGTTGCCGTCGCCGGTCCACCATCGGAGCGGTTCGCCGCCCTCGACCGTGCCGGCGAGCACCGCGGGCGCCGGGTAGAGCAGCGTCTGGTCGGGGCCCGCGTGGGGGATCTGAGCGAGCGCGGCCGTCGCCGAGCAGACGCACGCCGCCACGATGGAGATTGCAATACGCACGGAAGTCGCCAGTACTCGTTCTACCGTGGGAGTCGCGCGCGGACCAGTGAGCAGGGTTTCGCCGGGCTCAGTCGTCGCCGTCCTCGCGGGACTTCGTGTCCGCGATGCCGTGTTTGCGCAGGTAGTAGCCCAGATTGCGCGGATCGATGCCGAGGAGCAGCGCCGCCTCCTTCTTGCGACCCTGCGTCTGGGCGAGCGCCCGCAGCAGGATCTCCTTCTCCGCGGCGTCGAGGTTGCGGCGCAGGTGCAGCTCCCGCGCTCCGGTCAGCTGCTGGGCCGGAGCGAGCGCCGATTCGAGGATGCCGCGGAAGAGCGGCGCGTCGAGCTCGCGCTCTCCCGCGAGGATCACCGCGCGCTCGAGGACGTTGCGCAGCTCGCGGACGTTCCCGGGCCAGCCGTACGTCGCGAGCACCTCGAACGCCTCGGCCGTGACGCGCGGGCCGCCGCCGTTCGTGTGGACCGCGCCGAGTCCGGATCCGGTCCGTTCGTGGCTCGCCCACGCGAGGAAGTGCTCGACGATCTCCGGGATGTCTCCCTTGTGCTCGCGCAGGGGCGGCATCCCGATCGGGAACACGTCGAGGCGCCAGTACAGGTCCGCCCGGAACTCGCCGGCCTTGACGCGCGCGGCGAGATCCTCGTTCGTGATCGCGACCAGGCGGACGTCCGTCCGCGGAGCGTCGGCGGCGCGGCCTTCGCCGGCCTCGAGCACGTGCAGGAGCTTCTTCTGCAGCGCCGGCGTCAGCACGCCGACCTCGTCGAGCACGAGCGTCCCGCCCTGCGCCGCCGCCAGCGCGCCGGCTCCGCCGTCCGCGTGACCGAAGAGCTCGCGCTCGAACGCCTCCTCGGAACTCGCCGCGCAGTGCACGCGGACGAGCGGCCTCGAGGCGCGCCCGCTCTGCCGGTGGATCTCCTCGGCGGCGAGCTGCTTCCCGGTGCCGCTCTCTCCCTCGAGCAGAACGGTCGCGTCCGTCGGCGCGACCTGGGCGACGAGGGCGCGCACGCGCTCCATCTGCTCGGAACGGCCGACGAGGAGCCGCGGCGCGCGCAGTCCCTTCACCGTCTCGCGGAGCCACTTCACTTCGCCGAGGAGCTGGCGGTGCTCCGCGGCGCGGCGCACGAGCAGCACGAGCTCCTCCGGATCGACCGGTTTCTGCAGGAAATCGTACGCGCCAGCCTTCATCGCGCGGACCGCCTCCGAGACGGTTCCGACGCCCGTGATCACGACAATCGGGATCTCGACGGCGGCCTTGCGCGCGTGCTCGAGGAGCAGGAACGCGTCGCCTTCCGGCATCCGGAGGTCCGTGACGATCACGTCGACGGCTTCCCGCGCGAGGAACTCGACCGCGCCCTGCGCTCCGCTCGCCGCGTGCGTGTTCCAGCCGTCGGAGCGCAGCACCTCCGTGATCGAATCGCGCACGAAGGCCTCGTCGTCGACGACGAGGATGCTCGATCCGCTGTTCGCACCCGACTTCGGGCCGGAGTTCATGCGCGCTTCCTTTCCTCTTCGATCGGCTGGAGCGACCGCGTCTTCGCGCCGCTCGCCGCGGCCGGCAGGTGGATCGTGAACTCGGCTCCGCCGCCCTCGAGGTTCCGGACTGCGAGATTGCCGCCGTGCGCGCGGACGATTCCGTACGAGACCGAGAGGCCGAGCCCCGTGCCCTGCGTCGTCGTGAAGAACGGATCGAAGATCCGCGCGAGGTCACCCGGAGGGATCCCGCGCCCTTCGTCCGCCACGGAGAGCTCGATCTCGCCCGTGCCGCGTTCGCCCGAGGCGATCCGGCGCGCGCGGACGAGGATCCTCCCCTTCGACTTCATCGCGGTCGCGGCGTTCAAGAGGAGGTTCACGACGACCTGCTCGAGCCGGCCGGCGTCCCCGTCGACGAGCAGCGGCGTCTCGAGCCCCTCGACGACGACGGCGACGCCCTTGAAGCGGTCGGAGTAGGCGGCGAGCTTCTTCGCGCTCTCGACGACCGCGGCGAGGTCGGCGTCGCCGGATCCCGCGGCCGGGCGGGCGAAGCGCAGCAGGTCGCGGACGATCTCGCGGATGCGCGAGAAGCCGTGACGCACGAGCTCGAGGTGCCGTCGCCGCGTCTCGACGTCGCCGCCTTCGCGCTCGAGCAGCGCGAGGTAGTTGCCGATGCCCTCGAGCGGATTGTTGATCTCGTGCGCGACGCCGGCGGTGAGGAGCCCGATCGAGGAGAGGCGTTCGTGGATCTGCAGCCGCTTTTCCATCTCCTTCTGCCGCGTCAGGTCGCGGAGCGCGACCTGGACGACGCGCTCGTCCTCGAGCGCGATCCCGGCGAGTCGCGCGTCGGCGACGAGCGTCCGTCCCTCCTTCGCCTTCAGGCGGATCTCCGTGAGCGATGCCGCGAGGCCTGGGGACGACACGGCCTCGTGGAGAGCGTCCGAGAAGCGTTGGAGGTCGGCGTCGAGCACGATCGACGCGACGCCGAAGTTCTTCGTGTAGCCCGCGGGGAGGTCGATCTCCTCACGCGCGCGGGCGTTGCACTCGCGCACGCGGCCGTTGTCCGGATCGACGACGAGCAGCATGTCCGCGGCGCCTTCCATGAGCGCGCGGTAGTTCTGCGACTCGCGGCGGATCGCGATCAGGTATTTCTCCGTCTCGCGCCAGCGCACCGGGAGGATGCTCAAGCGGTGCACGAAGACGCCGACGAAGCCGACGAGCGCCGTCAGGACCGCGGTCGACCCGACGATCCACTCGACGTCCGCGAGTCGAGGCGACGCGCCGAGCCGCTGCACGCGCCAGAGCCCCGTGCCCACGCCGAGCACGGCGACGCCGAGGAAGAACAGCACGAGACGGAAGTGCTGAAACGGGCGTTTGAGCTGGGTTTGGTTCCGCGCGGCCATGGAAGGACATGCTAGCAGTCGCTGCTCCGCGACGTCGTACTTCGTGCGCGCCGCGCGTAGGGATCATGCCGCCGCGCGAGTGGATTCCTGCTCGATACGCGTGCGAGCGCGCGACAGAATCCGCGCCCACGAAAGGCAGCTTGCGCGTCGTGTCGGCGGTCGTCGTCGTCGCGTCCGCTGCGTGTACGCACGAGGAAACGTGGACGAGCCTCGATCGCGAGCTCGATGTGTTGCGCGCGAGCCTCTCGGATCCGCGTCGAGTCCGCGATTCCCGAACTTGATTAGGCAGAGAACTGGATCCTGACCGCCGAGCACATGTCGAAGATGTGTTAAGCGCGAGCCTCTCGGATCCGCGTCGAGTCCGCGATTCCCGAACTTGATTGGGCAGAGAACTGGAACCTGACCGCCGAGCACATGTCGAAGATGAAGCACAACGCGATCGTCGGGAACATCGGTCACTTCGACAACGCGATCGACATGGCCGCGCAGGCGAAGTTCCCCGGCATCCAGCGGATCAACGTCGAGCCGCAGGTCGACGAGTGGAAGTTGCCGGGCGGCCACTCGGTGATCGTGCTCGCCGAAAGGCCCCTCCTGAACCTCGGCTGCGCGACCGGGCACCCGAGGTTCGTCATATCGGTGAGCTTCACGAACCAGGTCATGGCGCAGATCGGCTCTTCCAGAACGCGTCGCTGTACGGGAAGAAGGTGTACACGCTCCCGAAGCGCCTCGACGAGCGCGTCGCGCGCCTCCACTTCGCGAAGCTCGGCGTCAAGCTGACCGTGATGACGAAGGAGCAGTTGGACCACCTGGGCCCGATCGGCTACGCGTTCGTGCCGGATGCGTGGGAAGCCGCGGCGCAAGTGCAGTCGCTCGACGACGACATGAGCACGTCGGTGGACTCGATCGTGCTCGAGGTTCGTCCGCGGTCGCGCTGTGAATGGGCGTTCCAGTTCGACACGTCGAAGAACGACGATTCGGCCCTCGACGTCGACGTTTTCAGCCTGGGATCGACGGTGGCGATGTGAGATCGACCGAGTCATAGGATTCACGACTCGGGCTTATCTTCTACGCGCGCGCGCTCCGAGGAATCCGCGGTGGCGCGCGCTTCGTCAGCGCGGGACAATCCATCGAGATTCCCCCGGCGACCTGCCGGTCGCCGCGCCCGCGCTCCATCCGCCTCGTCAGGCCACACGGTTCTCGAACATGAAGATCAAACTGCTCATCGCCGCGGTCGTCATCCTCGGCGGCCTCTTCTTCCTCAACCGCTACTTCGGCCAGAAGAAGGAGTACATCGCCGGCGTGCCTGCGTCCGCGACTCCCGCCTCCGGGGAAGTCCGCCAGCACTTCACGGTCGGGTTCCTCCCCGTGACGTGCCACCTCACCTGTCCCGTCACGAGCTGGATCACGCAGCACAGCGACGCGGGCTCCGTCTTCGAAGCGCAGAAGTTCACCGACTTCCCGTCGATGAAGGAAGCGCTCATCGCCCGCAAGATCGACGCGACGTTCATGATCACGCCGCTTGCGATGAAGCTCGCGGCCGACGGCGTACCCGTGAAGATCGTCTACCTCGGTCACCGCGATGGCAGCGCGATCATCGTGCCCGTCGACAGCCCGATGAAGGAGTTCACGGACCTCAAGGGCAAGATCGTCGCCATCCCGAGCCGCTTCTCGAACCAGAACCTGCTCATGCACCGCATGATGAAGAAGTACGGGATGACCGATGGCGACATCACGCTGAAGGAGCTCCCGCCGCCCGAGCACCCCGCTGCTCTCGCCGCCAAGGCGATCGACGCGTTCATCATCGGCGAGCCTCACGCCGCGAAGGCCGAGATGGACGGATTCGGGCGCGTGCTCTACCAGTGCGGAGAGCTGTGGCCCGGGTTCATCTCTTGCGGTCTGGTCGTACGGCAGGAAGTCATCGATCAACGGCGTCCGCTCGTCGAGGAACTCGTGCGCGGCATCGCGGCTTCGGGCAAGTGGCTCGATTCGGACAAGGACCAGGGCGCGCAGCACCGCAAGGACGCTTCGATCATCGTCGGCAGCGTGTTCTACAACCAGAAGCCGGCGCTCTTGAACTACGTGCTCACGAAGGACGTGAACCGCGTCAAGTACACCGGCCTCAAGCCGCCGCAAGATCGGTTCGATGAGATCATGGATCTGGCCGTCGAGATGAAAGTCATCCCGAAGCACATGAAATTCGAGGAGTACTGCGACACGAGCTTCGCACCCGACCTCGAGACGATCGTCCTGCCCTGCGACCGTCTCCCCGAAGTCGAGAAGTACGCCGCGAAGCAGTGAGCACCTGGCCGTTCGTCGCGATCGCAGCTGCGCTGGCGACGATCCTCGTCGCGCGCAAGGCGAGGGATCCGCTGCCGCGGGTCCTCCTGCCGCTCGCGACGGCGGTCATCTTCGTGTGCGCATGGCACATCAGCTGCGAGCTGATGGCGTACGACCTGCACCTCGCGGACGGCACGGTGCGGCACATCGAGCTGTTCCCGACGCCCTGGGAGACCCTGGTCGAGATGCGCCAACCCATCCTCGACGGCACGCTCGCGCGCTACGCGGTCGCGAGCATCTACCGCATCGCGGTGGGATTCGGGATCGCCGTGTTCATCGGCGTCCCGCTCGGGCTCTGGGCGGGATGGTTCCTGCGCGGAGCGCAGGCGATCAACCCGCTGATCCAGGCCCTGCGCCCGATCTCCCCGATCGCGTGGATCCCGCTCGCGGTCCTGTGGTTCGGTGTCAAGGACGCTTCGGCGATCTTCCTGGTCACGCTCGCGTCCTTCTTCCCGATCGTGACCGGCTCGATGACCGCGGTGCGGACGATCCCGACCGTCTACGTCCGATCGGCACAGAACTTCGGGCTCGAGGGCTTCGAGCTCTTCCGCCGCGTGATCTTTCCCGCGTCCTTGCCTGCGATCATCACGAGCCTGCGCTTCGCGCTCGGCATCGCCTGGATGGTGATCGTCGCGGCCGAGATGATCGCCGTCGACTCGGGCCTCGGCTACATGATCATGGACTCGCGCAACGCGAACAACTACGAGCGCGTCGTCGGCTCGATGGTCGTGATCGGGTTGCTCGGCGTCTGCCTCGACTGGACCGTCCGGCGCCTCGAGCACTTCGACATCGTGCGCTGGGGCTACCCGGGCGCGACCCGCGAGACCGAGGTGGAACGCACGCGGGCCGAGATCGATCGGTACCGCGCCAAGATCTCGGGCACGGTCATGGGTGGGGGATGATCGTGGGCGTCGCCGGCACCAAAGTCGCCATCCACGGCGTCGACAAGTCGTTCCGTCAGCGGAAGGGCGAGCTCGTCGTGCTCAAGAACATCGACCTGACCGTGCGCACCGGGGAGTTCATCTGCATCCTCGGGCCTTCGGGCTGCGGCAAATCGACGCTCCTGAACATCGTCGGCGGCTTCGACACGGCGACGTCGGGCACCGTCGAGATCGACGGCGAGCCGGTGCTCGGCCCCGACCCGCGGCGGATCTTCGTCTTCCAGGAGTACGGGATCTTCCCGTGGGCCACGGTGACCGACAACGTCGCGCTCGGCCTGCGGAAGAAGTCCGAGGCGGAGCAGGCGCGCATCGTCGAGCACTACATCGAGCTCGTCGGGCTCAAGGGCTTCGAGGGGAGCTATCCCTCCGAGCTCTCCGGCGGCATGAAGCAGCGCGTCGCCGTCGCGCGCGCCCTCGCGGTCTCGCCCGACATCATCTTCATGGACGAGCCGCTCGGCGCGCTCGACTCGATCACGCGGCTGCAGATGCGCGCGGAGCTCCTGCGCATCTGGCAGCAGGAGAAGCCGACGATCCTCTTCGTGACGCACGACGTCGACGAAGCGCTGCAGCTCGCCGACCGAGTCGTCGTCATGACGCCGCGTCCGGGGCGCATCGCGGAGATCGTGCCGGTCGGCATGGCGCACCCGCGCGATTTCGGGAGCGTCGAGTACGGGAAGGCGAAGAACCGGCTCTTCGAGCTCCTCGGCGTCAGCCACGCCGTCTGACGCGCGTTTCCGTGACAACCCGTCGCGGCACCGTATGTTGGACGCCGCATGAGCGAGCTGCGCCGACGGTTGGTGTTCGTCCGCCGCGTGCTGCGCGACCGCTGCCCGCAGTGCGGTGAGGGGCTGCTGTTCGCGCGCTGGGCGCGGCTCCGCGATCGCTGCGACGTGTGCGGGCTCGTCTACCGGCGCGAGCAGGGATCGATGATCGGCTCGATGTACCTCGCCGCGATCGCGACGGAGATCGTCGCCGCCGTGATTTGCGTCGTGCTGTTCGTCGCGACGTCGTGGAGCCTGCCCGTGGCGCTCTCGGTCGGGATCACGATCCACCTCGCGTTCGCCTTCTGGTTCCTGCCGCGCTCCATGTCGATCTGGGTCGCGATCGAGTACGCGACCGACGTGCAGAACAAGGAATGGTGGGCGAAGCCTCGGTGACGAACGGTGCCGGAACTCCCTGAAGTCGAGACGATCGCCCGCTTGATCCGGCCGAGGCTCGAGGGGCGGACGATCGAGGGCTGCGAGGTGCGCTGGACGCGCACGCTCGGCGGCTTGTCGCGGCCCGCGTTCGCGCGAGCGGTCGTCGGCGCGCGCTTGGCGCGCGTGTGGCGCCGCGGGAAGTTCCTGGTCGCCGACCTCGAGCAGGGAGGACGCCCGACGGGCGCGCTCGTCGGTCACCTGCGGATGACGGGACGCGTGCACGTCGAGCCGCACAGCTGGGACGCCGGGCCGTACCTCAAGGTGAAGCTCGCGCTCGACGACGGCGCGTCGTTCTTCTTCATCGACGTGAGGAAGTTCGCGCGGCTCTGCTACGCGTCCGATGCGGCCGACCTGCTCGGCGAGCTCGGTCCCGAGCCGCTGTCGGATGCGTTCACGAGCGACTGGCTCCACGCCGCGCTGCGCGAGCGCGGGAGGATGCTGAAGCCGCTGCTCATGGACCAGACCTTCGTCGCCGGCCTCGGGAACATCTACGCCGACGAGTCGCTGTTCCGCGCCGGGATCCACCCGCTCGCGCGTTCGGATCGGATCTCGCGCGAGCGCGCGCGTCTCCTACGCGACGAGATCCGCGCGACGCTCGCCGAAGCGATCGCGCGCGAAGGCTCGAGCTTCGACGTGTTCTACCGCACGCCCGAAGGGAATCCCGGCAGCTACCAGGACGAGTTCAAGGTGTACGGACGGAAGGGGAAGCCCTGCGTCCGCTGCGGCGAGCCGATCCGCCGCATCGTCGTCGCGCAACGCGGGACGCACTTCTGCGCGCGGTGCCAGAAGCGCTGACGGCCGTCAGTTCAGCCCGGTGCGCTTGCGGATCCAGCTCGTCACGGCCTCGAGCGCCGTCGGCGAGAACGTCTCGTCGATCTGCCCGTATTCCGCCGGCGATCCCGTCTTGCACGTCTGGAAGAGGTGATTGAGCCCCGGGAACTCGATCACCGTCACGTCCTTGTTCCCGGCGTCCTTCAACGTCTTCTCGATCCGCGGCAGGTTCTCCTTCGGCGGCACCTGCAAGTCCTTCTCGCCGTTCATAGCGAGCACCGGGCACGTCACCTTCTTCAAGTACTCGCGCGGATCCAGCGCCGCGAACCGCTTGAACCACGGGCTCAGCAGCTCGCCCGACTGCTCCGTGACGACCTGGTCCGCCCTCTGCTTCAGCTCCGCCTCGGAGAGGTCCTTCGTGTCGGGCGCGACCTTCAATTGCCGCAGCGCGGCGGCGCGGATGCCTTCCTTGAGCTCCGCGTCGCTCTTGCCCGCGAGCATCATCGCGTAGATCGCCGCGGCCTCCTGCGCCTGCAGCTCCGCTTCCGCCGCCGGCACGCCCGCGGCGATGCTGATCAGCTTGCTCTGGATCGGCATCAGTTCCGCGCCGCTCATCCCCGTGCCGGCGAGAAGCACGACGAACGCGATGTCCTTCGACTTCGCCGCGCAGATCGGCGCGATCAACCCGCCCTCGCTGTGCCCGACGATCCCGATGTGCTTCGCGTCGACTTCCTTCCGCGTCTTCAGGAACTCGACCCCCGCGAGCGCGTCCTCCGCGAAATCGTCCGACGTCGCCCCGCGGAACGTGCCGGTCGACTTCGCGACGCCCCGATCGTCGTACCGCAGCACCGCGATGCCATGGCGCGTCAGGTGATCGGCGATCACGAAGAACGGGCGATGGCCGAGCAGCGCCTCGTCGCGGTCCTGCGGACCCGAGCCCGTCACCATGACGACGCACGGGAACGGGCCTTTCCCTTGCGGCACCGACAGCGTCCCGGCGAGCGTCGCTCCAGCCGGCTTGTTCTCGAACTGCACCTCGACCGTCGCGTACGGGAACGGCGCCTTCGCCTCCTGGGACCGCACGAGCTCCTTCACCGCCGTCTCGCCGGCCGCGAGGCGCTTCATCGTCGTCTTGAGCTCCGCGCCCTGCCGGAGCACGCCCGCAGCGGATTTCCCGTCCTCCGCGATCTTCATCTCCCACACAGCGCCGACGGACGGGATCGAGAACTTCAGCTCCTTGTCCGTGACCACGACGTCGGAGAGCGGCATGTCCTTCGCGTGCTGGAGCGGGATCGAGATCGTGCCGGAGTCCTTCCTGAGCTCGACGGAGAAGTCGAGCTTCATGCCGTCGGGGAGCTCGACCGTGCCCGTCCACACGACGGGATCCTCGGCGGGGCGCGTCGGTGCAGGCGAGGGGATCGCGAACGCGGCGAGGAGCGCGAGGAGGAGGCGGATCATGTCGCCTGGACGCGGCCCGCGAGCAGCTTCCCGAAAGCCTTTTCGTCGGGCCACTGCTCCGCGCACAGCACGAGGTACAGCGTCACGTCGTCGGCCGGGAACTTCTTGTCGAGCTCTGCGACGGCCTCCGCGATCTTCGCGGGCTCTGGCTTCACGCCCTCGATGTCCTCGATCATCCCGTTCTCGTGCTTGACGCCCGTCGCGTCGAGGAAACCGACGACGAGGTCCTTCCTGGTCTTCATCAGGTACCCGCCGACGATCTCGTACGCGAGGTTCGCGTTCTTCGTCGACTCGATGATCATCCGCGCGCGCTTCGCGCGCTGCTCCATCGGCAGCTTGCGGATCGCCTGGGGCCGGAACCGCAGCGATCGCGCGACGTCCGCGTCGAGCGGGCCGAATCCCTGGTGCTCGAGGCTCCGGTACAGCGCGCAGAAGCGCTCCGGGCTCATCCCCTTCATGTGCTCGAGGACGGTCATGCGGTGCCGCGACAGTTTGTCACAGGATCGAGCCCGTTCGCAACCTCGCGCTTCGTCCCGCGGCGCGCCTGTGACAGACTGTCGCGGCACCGAATGCGCTCCTACCGCTACTACGACCTCGTGATGGCGGCGTTCGTCACGGTGCTCCTCTGCTCGAACCTGATCGGGCCGGCGAAGACGTGCGCCCTCCCGTTCCCGATCCTCGGTCAGCGCGTGTTCGGCGCCGGCAACATCTTCTTCCCGATCGCCTACATCTTCGGCGACGTCCTCACCGAGGTGTACGGCTACGCGCGCGCGCGCAAGGTGATCTGGGCCGGTTTCGGCGCGATGATCTTCGCGACGATCATGAGCCAGATCGTGATCCGGATGCCGCCCGCCGAGAGCGAGCCGTACAACAAGATCATCCAGCCGGCGATCCAGGAGGTCTTCGGCAGCACGTGGCGCATCGTCCTCGGCTCGATCCTGGCGTTCTGGGCCGGCGATTTCGTGAACTCCTACGTGCTCGCGCGGATGAAGGTCTGGACCGCGGGCCGCTTCCTCTGGATGCGCACGATCGGCTCGACGATCGCGGGCCAGGCCGTCGACAGCCTGATCTTCTATCCGCTCGCGTTCTTCGGCGTCTGGGAGACGAGGACGCTCGTCGGCGTCGTCGCCTTCAATTGGGGCTTCAAGATCTCGGTCGAAGCGATCTGCACGCCGATAACGTACAGGGTCGTCGCGTTCCTGAAGAAGGCCGAGAACGAGGACTTCTACGACCGCGAGACGGACTTCACGCCGTTCTCGCTCGAGGACTGATCCGCCGCTCGTGATCTCCGACGCGCTCCATCGGCTGACGAAGCACTCCGCGATCTACGCGCTCGGGCCTCTCGCGCAGAAGGCCCTCGGCTTCCTGCTGATCCCGTTCGTCACGGCGTACATCGCCACGACAGCGAACTACGGCGTCGTCGAGATGTCGGCGACGACGATCGCGTTCGCGGCGCAGCTCCTCGGGATCAATCTCCTGTACGGGATGACGCGTTTCTACCCGGAGTACGAGGCCGAGGCGGAGCGCGGGAAGGTGGTCACGACGTGCCTCTGGCTCCTCGCGGCGTCGACGGGGACGGCGCTGCTCGCCGCGATCGTCTTCCGCGAGCGCGGCGCGGCGCTGCTCTTCGGATCGAGCCAGTACGGCAACGCCCTCGTCGCCGTCGCCGCGATCCTGATGCTCCAGACGCTCGGGCAAGTCGGGCTCCGGTGGCTCCAGATCCTGGAGCGTTCCGTCGCGTACGGCGTCCTCACGACGCTGAAGACCGTCTTCGAGGTCGGTCTCAAGGTGTGGCTCCTCGCGGGCCTCGGCCTCACCTTCATGGGCGTCCTCTACAGCGTCCTCGGCGGCGAGGCCGTGATCGCGGCCGGCATGCTCGTGTGGATCGCGCGTCGCCTCGGCCTCCATTTCTCGTGGCCGACCGCGAAGCGGCTCCTGCGCTACTCCTATCCGCTGATCCTCGGCGGCATCCCGATGTTCGCGTTGCACCAGGCCGACCGGTGGTTCGTCGAGACGTACCGCGGGCTCGGTGCGGTCGGACAGTACTCGATCGCGTACAAGCTCGGCTCGATCGCGAACGCGGTGTTCCTCGAGGCGTTCGGCCTCGTCTGGTTCCCCTACATCTTCGGCGTGAAGGATCCGGAGGCCGCGCGCGCGATCTGTCGCGCGGTGATGAAGTACTTCACGGCGCTCATGTGCTGCGCCTCGCTCGCCCTCGCCGTCTTCAGCCCGGAGATCGTGCGGATCATGGCCGCGCCGGAGTTCTTCGAGTCGCACCGGGCGATGCCGCTGATCGTCGCCGGCTACGTCGCGTGGGCGATCTACCAGATCGCGAGCACGGGCCTGTACGTCCGCGAGCGAACCGCCTCGATCTCGTGGCTCGTCGCCGGAGCCGCGGCGTTGAACCTCGCGCTGAACCGGGTCCTCGTGCCCTCGATGGGGTACATGGGCTCGGCGTGGGCGACGCTAGCGACCTTCGGCGCGCTCGCGCTCGCGACCTGGGTGCTCGCCGAGCGCGCGATGCACGCGGGCTACGAGGTCTTCCGCGTCCTGCTCCCGGTCGCCGCGGGCGTCGCCTTGTACTTCGCGAGCGCGCAGGTTCCCGCGGCGGCGACCCCGGGCGGACTCGCCGCGCGCCTGGGCCTCGTCCTCGTCCTCCCGGCGCTCCTCTGGACCAGCGGCTACCTGCGCGCGGAGGAAAAGGCCGAGCTCGCGTCGGTCGTGCGCACGATCGCGAGCGCGATCCGACGACGTTGATCGTCGCCGCCCTTGCGGGAAGCTCCGGCGGCGGATGCAATCCTCACGCGACATGGTGACGATCGCGGAGCTCAGGCAGAGGGTCCAGCAACCAGTCCGGCAGTACAACGACGTCGCCGGCGTGGTCGTCGGCGACCATGTCTCGATCCTCGTTACGAAGTTCTTCGTCGAGCAGGGGATCTCGCCGACGGTCGCGACGCTCTCGATGCTCGTGTTCGGCGTCGCGGGCTCGCTCTTCGTGCTCTCCGGCGGATGGCTCGCGGTGCTCGGCTTCGCGTGCGTGTTCCTGTACTACGTCTTCGACTGCGTCGACGGCGAGGTGGCGCGGTTCCACAAGGGCGAGAAGCTCGTGTGGGGCTACTACGACTTCCTCTTCCACCTGGCGGTGAAGTCGAGCTTCTTCGTGTGCCTCGGGATCTACGCCGCGGCGACGACCGGCAAGCCCGCGGTGTTCCTGTTCGGTCTCTTCGCGCTCCTCGCGGTGCTGTTCCAGAAGTTCCTGCAGGACGTCTCGTCGATGCTCGTGTGCAGGTACGTGCTGCTGTCGACGAACGATTCGAAGGAACGCTTCGTGAGCCAGCTGACCGCCGGAGCCGACGCCGCGACGCTCGCGAAGGACGGCGATCTCCCCGGCGAGCAGCGGCCGTTCGCGTTCCACGGGTTCCTGGCGTCGATCCGCGCCGTCGCGACGAACTTCGACTTGAGCACGCTGTTCTTCCTCGCCGCCGCGATCGCCGACATCTGGGTCGCGCCGTTCGAGCAGTTCGGGCTCCACCTCGACCTGAAGTCCCTTCTCGTCATCTACTACGGGATCGCCCTGCCGCTCGACTTCATCGACCGACTGATCCACCACGCGCGCAAGGACCAGTTCCGCGCGGAGTGCCAACGCCTGCTCCGCCGCGCGCACCACTTCCGGCTGAAGTGAAGGAAAGTACGGAACCAGGTTCGTTTTCTCGCGCCGCGCGCGGCGCGACGCGAAAAAGCGAACCTGGTTCCGTACTTTCGCTCTCCATCGCGCTGGCGGTCCTGACCGTCGCGGCGTACGCGCGCGTCGTCGGCAACGGGTTCATCAACCTCGACGACAACGACTACTTGACGCAGAGCCCGCACGTGCAAGCGGGATTGACCTGGCGCGGGATCGTGTGGGCGTTCACGACGGGTCACTCGGCGAACTGGCATCCGTTGACGTGGATCTCGCACATGCTCGACGTCGAGCTGTACGGGATGCGTCCCGCGGGCCATCACCTGACGAGCCTCGCGCTGCACGTCGCGAGCACGGTGCTGCTCTTCCGCCTGCTCGTGCGGACGACGCAGTCGATCGGGCCGAGCGCCTTCGTCGCCGTCGTCTTCGGCCTGCATCCCTTGCACGTCGAGTCCGTCGCGTGGGCCGCGGAGCGCAAGGACGTCCTGTCGGCGTTCTTCTGGATCCTGACGACGCAGGCGTACGTGAGCTGGGTGGAGCGGCGGACAGCGGGGAGGTACGCGGCCGTGCTCGCGTTCTACGTGCTCGGTCTCCTCTCGAAGCCGATGCTCGTGACGCTGCCGTTCACGCTGCTCCTGCTGGACGCGTGGCCACTCGCGCGCGCGGGAGCGCCGTGGCTCGTGCGCGAGAAGATCCCGCTGTTCCTGCTCGCCGCCGCGTCGAGCGTCGTCACGTTCCTCGTCCAGCGCGCGGCGGGCGCGATGGCGCTCACCGACGTCGTCCCGTTCGTGCTGCGGCTCGAGAACGCGCTCGTCGCGTACGTCGCGTACCTCTGGAAGGCGCTGGTGCCGACGGCTCTCGCGGTGTACTACCCGCACCCGATCGACTCGTATCCCTTCTGGCAGGTGGCGGGCGCGACGTGCGTGCTCCTCGCCGCGACCGTGCTCGCGTGGAAGCAGTGGACGACCCGTCCCTGGCTCGCCGTCGGATGGCTCTGGTTCCTCGGCACGCTCGTCCCGGTGATCGGGCTCGTCCAGGTCGGCTCGCAGGCGATGGCCGATCGGTACGTGTACGTGCCGATGATCGGCCTCGCGATCGCCGTCGGCTTCGGCGTCGCGGAATTCGCGAAGCGCGCGGGTGCCGTGGCGCTCGTCGTCGTCGCCGTCGCATGGACGGCGGCGACCTGGCGGCAGGTCGGGTACTGGAAGGACGACCGGACGCTCTTCGAGCACGTCGCGGCGGTGCTCCCCACGAACTACCTCGCGCACGGGATCCTGGGGAGCGTGCACCTGCGCGAGCACCGTCTCGACGAGGCGATGGCGCAGTACGAGGAGGCGCTGCGCCTGCGCCCGAGCTACGCGCAGGCCCACTGCAACGAGGGTATGGTCCTCGAGCTGACGGGCCGTCCCGCGGAAGCGATCGAGAAGTACGAGACCGCGTTGCGCTGGTCGCCCGCGCTCCCGGAGGCGCACCACAACCTCGGCCGGCTCCTCGCGGCGCAAGGCCATCTCGACGCGGCGATCGCGCACTTCGAGGCCGCGCTGCAGTCGAACCCGGACCTCGTCGACGCGCACCTGAACCTCGGGAGTGCCTTGATGCTCGTCGGCCGCCGCGCCGAGGCGATCGCGCACTTCACGAAGGCGCTCGAGCTCCGACCCGGTGATCGCGACGTTCAGCGGAAGCTCGACGCCGCGGTACGCTCCAGGCCATGACCGAACGCGCGTCGAGGGCACTCGTCGGGGCCGCGCTCGCCGCGTTGACGATCCTCGCCTACGCGCGCGTCGCCACGAACGGCTTCGTCGACCTCGACGACGGCACCTACGTGACGTGGAATCCGATGGTGAAGGCCGGGCTGACCGCGCGCGGCATCGAATGGGCGTTCACGACGGGCCACGCCGCGAACTGGCATCCGTTGACGTGGATCTCGCACATGCTCGACGTCGAGCTGTACGGGATGCAGCCCGCGGGTCACCACCTGACGAGCCTCGCGCTGCACGTCGCGAGCACCGTGCTGCTGTTCCGCCTGCTCGTGCGGACGACGCGAGAAGTCGGCCCGAGTGCCTTCGTCGCCGTCGTCTTCGGCCTGCATCCCTTGCACGTCGAATCGGTCGCGTGGGCGGCCGAGCGCAAGGACGTCCTGTCGGCGTTCTTCTGGATCCTGACGACGCAGGCGTACGTGAGCTGGGTGGAGCGGCGGACGGCGGGGAGGTACGCGGCGGTGCTCGCGCTCTACATGCTCGGTCTCCTTTCGAAGCCGATGCTCGTGACGCTGCCGTTCACGCTGCTGCTGCTCGATCTCTGGCCTCTCGCGCGCGCGGGAGCGCCGTGGCTCGTGCGCGAGAAGCTTCCGCTGTTCCTGCTCGCCGCCGCGTCGAGCGTCGTCACGTTCCTCGTCCAGCACGCGGGCGGCGCGATGGCGCTCGGGGAACAGGTCGCCGTCGGGCTGCGCGCAGAGAACGCGCTCGTCGCCTGCGTCGCGTACCTCGAGAAGGCCGTCGTCCCCGTGCGCCTCCTCGTCCACTACCCGTATCCGTCCGCGGGATACGCGGCCTGGACGGTCGTCGGATCGGCTCTCCTGCTCGCCGCGGTGACCGCGTTCGCGTGGATCCAGCGGAAGTCCCGGCCGTGGCTCGCCGTCGGATGGTTCTGGTTCCTCGGCACGCTCGTCCCCGTGATCGGGCTCGTGCAGGTCGGACCGCAGGCGATGGCCGACCGGTACACGTACGTGCCGATGATCGGTCTCGCGATCGCCGTCGGCTTCGGCGTCGCGGAGCTCGCGAAGCGCGCGGGCGCGGCGCTGCTGATCGTCGCCGGGGTCGCGTTCGCGGCGCTCACTTGGCGGCAGGTCGGCCTTTGGAAGGACGACCGCGCGCTGTTCGGCCACCTCGTCGCGGTGATGCCCGAGAACCACCTCGGTCACGGCATTCTCGGCAACGTGAACCTCCACGACGCGCGGTACGACGAAGCGATCGCCGACTACCGCGAAGCGCTCCGGCTCCAGCCGGATTACCCGCTGTGGTGGAGCAACCTCGGCCGCGTCTACCTGCTCACGGGGCACCCCGAGGAAGCGCGCGCGGCGCTCGAGAACGCGCTGAGGCTCGATGCTAGGCACGCCGCGGCGCACCACCAGCTCGGCTTCCTGCTCGCGACGCAGGGACGCACCGACGAGGCGATCGCGCACTTCGAGGCGGCGCTGCGGACGGATCCGGACCTCCACGAGGTCCACTTCAACCTGGGGCTCGCGCTGATGAGCCGCGGCCGCGTCGACGAGGCGATCGCCCACTTCGAGCGCGTCCTCGAGCTCGCGCCGGACTTCGCGCAGGCGCGCTCCGCCCTCGCGGCGGCTCGCGCGGCGCGCGCGGGCCGCTGAGCTCACTTCCGCGCGACCTGGACGAGTTTGGCGATCGCGTCGGCGAAGAGGTCCGCCATGACGCGAGCTCCCTCCGCGTTCACGTGCACGCCGTCGGCCCACAGCCGCGGATCTGGATCCATCGCGGAGGAGAACTCGAGGAGCGGCACGTCGTTCCTCGCCGCCGCGCCGCGGATCACGTCGTTCGCCTCGCGGATCGCGCGCTGGTAGGCGGGCAGCGAGACGTACTGCTTCTTCGCGTCGCAGAACGCGAACGTCGCGAGCAGCACCTGGACGCCCGCGTGGTGCGCGACGGCGATCGTCGACTCGAGGTTGTCCGCGAAGTACGTCGGCGGATTCGCGTCCAGGCACGCGTCGAGGTCGATGTCCGGGTACTCGATGTGCACGAGTCCCTGCAGCGTGTTCGGGCGGGCGATCCCGAGCCGCACGGCCGCGCAGCGCAGGAGGACGCTGTGCTCCCACGGTCTCGTGTCGGGATTCCAGGGCCGCACGTGGCCGGAGTTGTCGCGGCGGTACATCTCCGGCGGCACGAAGCGCGGGTAGCAGTCGTTGATGCCGTGGTACACGACGAGGAGATCGGGATGGAGCGCGAGGAGGCGCAATTCGACGTCGATCAGGCACTCGTAGGAGCTCCAGCCGCCGACGCCGGCGTTGATCACCTCGACGTCCGCGCGCCCGTGCCGCTCCTTCAGCGAGCGCTCGAGCTGGTCCGGATACGAGAGCCGGAAATCCTTGACCTCGGTCGTGTACGTCGTCGATCCGCCGACGCAGACGATCCGGTACGTGCCCGGAGCCTTCTCGACCTCGACCTCCCGTCCGCGGAAGCCGAGCCGGTCGTGCCGGTTGAGCCCGTCGCGGCTCCGGTAGCTCTCGTTCAAGCAATAATCGAGGTAGGCGTGCCCGCGGTACATGTACGCCTCGGGCGGCAGATCGTCGAAGCGCGCGTACTTCGTCAGACGGTCCTCGTCCGCGAACCGGAAGAGGTAGATGCGCAGACCGATCTCCAGCGCGGCGACGACGACGAGCAGGGAGACGACGACGGACGCGACACGGGTCCTGGTTCGCCTCTCCACGAGAGGGGATCCTAGCGTCGCACTCGGCGGCCGCGACGCTAGGATCCCACCCCCGTGGAACTCGCGCTCGAGACCCGCGCCCTGCGCAAGACCTTCGGCGACCTCGTCGCCGTCGACGGGATCGATCTCGCCGTCCCACGCGGGAGTTTCTACGGCTTCCTCGGGCCCAACGGGGCCGGGAAATCGACCACGATCAAGTGCGTCACGGGCCTGCTCGAGCCGACGTCGGGCTCGATGCGCATCCTCGACCTCGATCCCGCCGCGGACCCGATCGCCGTCAAGAAGCGCATCGGCGTCGTCCCGGAGGATCTCGCGCTGTTCGATCGCCTGACGGGCGTCGAGACGCTGAGCTTCGTCGGCCGCGTCCACGGACTCGACGCGGCGGCTCAGCGGGAGCGCTCGAAGGACCTCCTCGAGCTCATGAGCCTCGCCCAGGCCGCCGGCGATCTCGTCGCCGACTACTCGCACGGCATGCGCAAGAAGCTCGCGCTCGCCGCCGCGCTCCTGCCCGCCCCGCGTCTCCTCTTCCTCGACGAGCCGTTCGAAGGCGTGGACGCGGTCGCTTCACGCCAGATCAAGGAGCTGCTCCTGCGCTTTGTCGCGGGAGGCGGGACGGTCTTCCTCACGTCGCACATCCTCGAGATCGTCGAGCGGCTGTGCGACCACCTCGGCGTGATCCACCGCGGCAAGCTGGTCGCGCAGGGGCCGATGGCGGAGCTGCGCGCGGGAACGGGCGTCGGGAAGACGCTCGAGGCGATCTTCCTCGAGCTCGTCGGCGCGCAGCAGGCGAGCTTGCCGGCGATGGGGTGGCTCGCGCAGTGATCCGGTACTTGCGCGCGTTCGCGTGGCTGCGCTGGCGGCTCCTGATCAACGGCTTCAAGGGATCGAAGCGCCGCGACGTCCTGGAACGCCTCTCGCGCCTCGCGAGCGTCCTCGCACCCGCGCTCCTGATCGTCCCGTTCGGCGCCGCCGCCGCGCTGCTCGCCGTCCTCGGCTTCCACGCGGGGCGCCACTTCGGCACCGGGGGGAACGAGGCGCGCGCCGCGCTGCTCGTCGCGCGTCTCGTCCTGTTCCTCGTCATCGCGCTCCCGGTCCTCGTGCCGCTCGGACGCGCGTCGCAAGGGACGAAGGCCGGAGCCGCGCGCCTGCTCCTCCTCCCGATCCCGCGCCGCGCGCTCCATCTCGCCGAGGCGGTCTCCGCGCTCGCGGATCCTTGGCTCGCATTCGTCGTCCCGGGGCTCGTGCTCTTCGCCGCGGGGCTGCTGTCCGCGGGCCGGATCGAGGACGGCGTCGTCGCCTTCGCGGCGGCGCTCGCGTTGATCGCCGCGGTCGTGAGCTTGAGCGCACTCGCTTCGTTCGCGAGCGAATGGATCATGCGCGATCGCCGCCGCGGCGAAGTGTTCACGCTGGTGTTCGTCCTCCTGATCTCGATGGTCGGCCTCATGCCCGCGTTCCTGGTGACGCGTCATGCCGAGCCGACAGGGGACGTCCGCTCGGTCGACGTGCCCCTGGGCAATCTCCCTGCGTGGACGCAGGTGCTCCCGTCCGAGCTGTACGCGCGCGCCCTGCAAAGGGAAGTCGAGGGACATCCCGAGTCCGCGTGGCTCCTCGTCGGCATCCTGGCCGCCGAGGCGGCGGCGATCTACGCGGCGTCCTCCGCGGTCCACGGCCGGCTGCTCGCGGCGTCGGGGAACGAGCGCGCGCACCGGCGCCGCACGATCGTCGACGGCGCGTCGAGGCGCTGGCCGTTCCTGACGCCGGAAGCGAGCGCCGTCGCCGTCGTCCACGCGCGGAACGCGCTGCGTTCCGTGCGCGGTCGCCTCGCGGTCCTCCTGCCGGGCCCGCTGATCGCCGGCCTCGCGCTGCTCTCGCGACGGCTCCCGGGCGAGGTCCCGTTCGGGTCCATGTTGAACAGCCAGAGCCACGTGCTCCTCGGATTCGGCTGCGTCTTCAGCCTGTACGCGCTCCAGGCGTTCCACCTGAACCAGTTCGCGAGCGACCGCGCCGGCCTCTCGCTGCACTTCCTGTCGCCGGTCTCGGACGTCGATCTCGTCCGCGGCAAGGCGGCCGGCGGGTTCCTGATCTACGCCGTGTCGATCGCGCTGTGCTTCGCGTGCGCCTGGGTCGTGACGCCGGGAGGACCGACGCTCACGTGGTTCTTCGTGCTCGTCGCGGGCACGGCGACGTACGCACTGCTCGCGCCGATCGCGGCGGTGCTCTCGACCTTGTTCCCGAAGACCGCGGACCTGAGCCAGACCGGCCAGGGCGGGAATCCGCACGGTCTCGCCGTCCTGATCGGGTCGGTCACCGTCATGGTGCTCGGCGCGCCGGCCGGGCTCGTCCTGACGATCGTGCACGACCGCATGCACGAGCCGGGCCTCGCGGCCGCGCTCATCCTCGGCTGGGCCGTGTTCTGCATCGCCGTCGCGTTCCCGCTGTGCACTCTCGCCGCGCAACTCGTGAAGAGCAGGCGCGAGAACCTCGCGCTCGTCGCGGGCGGCAGGTGATTAGGATGGGCGCATGACAGCAGCCGTCCTTCCGCGTCCGGTCGCCGGCGACGTGGCGCCGTACTACTTCGGATACGTCGATCTCGTCCCGAAGGGTGACGTCCTCGCGCTGCTCGCCGGGGAGCTCGCGGAGACGCGCGCTGCGCTGCGCGGGCTCGCGCCGGAGAAGGAGACGTACCGGTACGCTCCGGGCAAGTGGTCCGTGCGCGAGGTGATCGGGCACGTGCTCGACGCCGAGCGGGTCTTCGGCAACCGCGCGTTCCACATGGCGCGCGGCGATGCTGCGCCGCTGCCGTCGATGGAGCAGGACGACTACGTCGCGACCGGCGGCGCGGACCGGCGCCCGCTCGCGGACCTGTTCGAGGAGCTCGACCTGCTGCGCCGGAGCCACCTGCGGATGTTCCAGAGCTTCGATCCGGAGACCTGGGAGCGCGTCGGGACCGCCGCCGGCGTCCCGTTCCGCGTGCGCGCGTTCCCGTTCGTCCTCGCGGGCCACGAGTTGCACCACCGGCGCGTCCTCGTGGAGAAATACCTCAAGGGTCGGTGATCGCGAGGTCGAGCTCGAGCTCGTCCGTGCCCGCCCCGATCTCGAACGGCTGCGTCCCGTCGGCTGTCGCCGCGATCGTCCACGGGCTCGTCGTCAGCGCGTAGCTTCCGGGCTCGAGGCCGAGGAACGCGAACCGCGCGTCGCTGCGCAGCAACGTGCCCGTCACCGGCGTGCCGTCGCTCTTCGCGAGCGCGAGCGCGACGTCGTGCTCCGGCCCTTTCGCGAGCGGATGCTTCGTCCCGACGTAGCGCAGGCGGCCGCGCACGACGACGCGCGGGACGGCGAGGTCCTGCACGAGCGCGCCCGCGAGGTCGGCGCTGCCGAGCGCGAGGCCCGCGGGCGTCTCGAAACGCGCGACGTAGCGCCCGGGCGGGAGCACGACGTCGAAATGTCCCGCCGCGTCGACCGGCGTGTTGCCGATCGCGGCCTCCGGCGACCCCGTGAAATAGAGCCGGAACGGGCCCGCGAGCGGCGCGCCGGAGGGGAGTCGGACGACGCCGGACCACCGCGCGCGACCGTTCGGCGATCCGAAGTCGACGCGGCGCGTCTCGCCGCTCGCGAGCTCGAACGGCAGCGTCTCGCCCGCCGCGAGATCGAGAGCGAGGGCGCGGACCGAGCGCGCGGAACCTCCGGTGAGGCCGCCGAGGCGGTACCACCCGCTCGCGTCCGCGGCCGTCACGAACCAGACGTCGCCCTGGCGTGCGAGCACGCGGGCTCCGGCGAACGGACGGCCGTCGAGGTCGTGGACCGTCCCCTCGAGCGCGGCCGTGCCGAGAGCGAGCGTGGTCCGCACGCGCGCAGCGGGCGCGACGACGATCCTCGCGCGCGCTTGCTCGCCGCCGGGCGCGGTCGCGAGCACGAGGTACGTCGCGGCGACGCGGTCGCCGAGGTGCGCGATTCCGTCCGGCCCGGTCCGCTCCTCCACGATGCGCGCGCTCGCGTCGTCGGCTGTCAGGAATCCCTGGGATTCGCCGAACGGGAACAGCGCGACCGAGGCGCCTGCGAGCGGCGCGTCGGCGAACGTGACGAGCACCTCGAGCCGCGGGAGATCGGGGGCGACCTCCACCGGGGCGGACACTTCGGTCCGGTCGGAGGGCGTCGGTTCCGTCGCCTCGAGCGCGATCGGCGTGCTTCCCGGCGCGCCTGCGCGGACGGCGACCTCGGCAGCGCGCGCGTCGGTGCGCGCGGTCTCGCGCCGCGCGAACGACGCGATGACGAGCGCGAGGACGCCGACGAGGACGAGGCCGCGTCGCATGCGGTCCATCGATACCCGCTGCCGATCAAGCGCCGATCAAGGAGGCGGAAGCTAGACTGGGCGCATGCAACTCGCACTCCTGCTGCTCGCGCTCGGCACCGCTCCGGAGACGGTCAAGGCGAAGGTCCCGGGGCACGAAGTCGAGCTCTCCGTGGCGATCCCGGGCTACGCCGAGGAGAAGGGCATGTTCGTCCCGGGGCGGACGCTGCTCGCCGGGAAGATGGCGAACGACGCGTCGGTGTCGGTGCTGTGGGAGGAGAACTTCCCGTTCGTGGCGGCCGCGAGCTGTCCGGACGCGCACTCGAAGGAGTCGGCGTTCAAGGCCTTCACGATCGACGAGAAACCCTGCTGCCAGTACAAGGTCGAGATCCGCAACGCGATCGGCCAGTCGCAGTTCTACGCGTACGTCGCGACGTCCGACTTCCTGATCACGGTGCACGTGTCGCGCACATTCCCGCTGAAGGGCGGCGACGCGAAGGAGCTGAAGCGCAGCGAGATCGAGGGCCTCGTCAAGTCGCTCGCGCTCGCCGGGACGCCGGACCGGGAGAAGTACAGGTACCCCGCCGACGTGTACGCGTTCCGCGACGAGGCCGCGAAGGTCGGCTCGGGTCAGCTCGACTGGGTGCAACAGCAGTGCGCGGCGCGGCCGGACGACTGGGTCCCGCACTTCTACCTCGGGGAGCTCGCGTACAACGCGCGGAAGAACGAGCCGGCGGTGCGCGGCTACCAGCGCGCGTCGGACCTGCTCGTTAAGCGCGCCGACCGCTCCGAGAAGGAGACGAAGGCGCTTCTCGTGGCGCTGGACACGCGCGCGGCGTGCTTCGCGGAGCAGAAGAAGTTCGACCAGGCGCTCCCCGTGTGCGAGCAGATCCTGGAGGCGACGAACGGCAGCGACTCGAAGGACGCCAAGTCGTTCCGCGAGCAGGCGCTCTACAACCTCGCGTGCTGCGACGCGATGACCTCGCGGCCCGTCGAGGCGATGAAGGCCTTGCGGCAGGCGATCGAGGCGCAACCGGAGTTCAAGAAGCGCGCGGCGGAGGAGCCCTGCTTCGCGTCGCTCCGGGCGAAGCCGGACTTCAAGAAGCTCGTGGCGGAGTAGGGGCGCCGTGGGACGTCGCGAGGGCACGAGTACCGGCTGAGCGACGAGGAGATCGCGCGCTTCCGGGGCGAAGGGTGGCTCCATCTGCCGGGCGTGCTCGCCGAGGACGAGGTGCGCGCGATCGAGGCCGTGTACGAGCGTTTCCTCGCGCGCGAGATCCCCGTGCCGGGTCGCGACTTCTGCGACATGTCGGCCGACTACCAGAAGCCTTTCGCGGAGTTCGCGATCGTCAACGTGATGCTGCCGCGGCGCTACTTCCCCGGATGGAAGGACAACGTGTACGAACGCCGCGCGGCGTCGATCGCGGAGCAGCTGTGGGGGAGCGACATGGTGCTCGACTACGACCAGCTCGTCGCGAAGCGGCCGCGGAAGCCGGACGCCGTGTTCCACTGGCACCAGGATCTCGGGTACTGGCCGGTGACGCCCGACACGCGGACGGCGTCGTTCTGGCTCGCGCTCGACGACGCGACGGTCGCGAACGGGTGCATGCGCTTCGTCGCGGGCTCCCACAAGGAGCCGAAGCTGCGCCCGCACCGCCCGATGAAGGGCGATCGCGACCGGTCGCACACGCTGGTCGCCGACGTCGACGAGCGGACCGACCGCATCGTCGCCGCCGAGATCCGGCGCGGCGACGCGACGGTGCATCACGAGCGCACGATCCACGGATCCGGCGGGAACACGACGGACGGCTGGCGGCGGGCGTACATCGCCGCGTTCCGGTCCGAGGCGACGGTCGCGGAGGAACGGCGGCGCGGCTTCACGCACTCGCACAACGATCCGCTCGAGGTCTTGGAGAAGGTCCTACGCCCCGACGAAGACGCCCGCTGACGCGGCCTCTCGTTTTCCCCCTTCCTCCAGCGAATTCGCGGGGGGAGAATCCGGCCTGGCGTGAGTTCCCCTCGCCTCCTCGCTCCGTCGGCCGTCGTCCTCTCCGCGCTGGCGTTCGCCGCCGCGCACGCGGTCTCCTCGTTGCCGCTGCCGACCTCGATCAGCGACTTCCGCCAGCCCGGCAGCAGCCTCACGGATCCGAACGCGCAGCCGATCCTGCCGTCGTCGAATTGCCAGGTCTGCCACGGCGGCTACGACGTCGACCAGGAGCCGTACACGCGCTGGGCCGCGAGTCTCATGGCGCAGTCCATCCGCGATCCGGTGTTCCGCGCGACGCTCGCGATCGCGAACCAGGACATGAACGGCGCGGGCTACCTGTGCCTCCGCTGCCACGCGCCCGGCGGGTTCCTCGGAGGACGCGGTCAGCCGGACGGCGGAGCTCTCGACAACGCGCAGGGCGATTTCGACGGCACGAACTGCCACGTCTGCCACCGTCTCGTCGATCCGTTCTACGAGGCCGGCGCGAGCCCGCCGATCGACCAGCAGATCCTCGCGGCGCTCCCGCTCGTCCCGTTCAGCATCGGCAACGGCCAGATGGTCGTCGATCCCGCCGACGTGCGCCGCGGACCGTTCGACCTCGGGCCGAACTTCTTCCTGCACGACTGGCTGCCGTCGCCCTTCCACCGCGAGTCGCTGCTCTGCGCCACGTGCCACGAAGTCAGCAATCCGCAGTTCTCGCGCCAGCCCGACGGGACCTACGCGTTGAACGCCTTCCACGCGCAGCATCCCACGCACGACAAGCGGGACGAGTTCCCGATCGAGCGCACGTTCGGCGAGTGGGAGCAGAGCGTCTACGCGCAGGCGCCGATCGACACGAACGGACGCTTCGGCGGCACCGCGCCGACGGTCAGCACGTGCCAGGACTGCCACATGCCGAAGACGACGGGCACGGCGTGCCAACCCGTGCTCGGCGGTGCCGTGAGGACGGACCTCCCGCTGCACGACTTCCAGGGCGCGAACTCGTGGGTGCTCGACGCCGTCCGCAACCTCTACCCCGACAGCGAGTCGGGGCTCTCGACGCAGTCGGTCGCCGACGCGCACGCGCGCAACGCCGACATGCTCGCGCGCGCGCTCGATCTCGAGCTCTACACCATCGGCACGGATCTCGGCGTGCGGATCGTGAACCAGAGCGGGCACAAGCTGCCGACCGGCTACGGCGAGGGGCGGCGGATGTGGATCCACGTCCGCTTCCTCGATGCCCAGGGGGCGCTCGTGGGCGAGCGCGGTGCCTACGACTCCGCGACCGCGACGCTGACGACCGCGGACACGAAGGTGTACGAGATCCGGCAGGGCCTCGACGCGGCGATGGCGGCCGCGACCGGAGTGCCGCAGGGCGCGAGCTTCCACTTCACGCTGAACAACACCACCGTCCTCGACAACCGGATCCCGCCGCGCGGTTTCAGCAACGCCGCGTTCGATTCGGTCCAGGCGAAGCCCGTCGGCGTCGTCGTCGAGGAGCAGCAGTACTGGGACGACACGCTCTACACGGCGCCAGCCGGAGCCGTCACCGCCGTCGTCGACGTGTACCATCAGACGACGTCGCGCGAGTACATCGAGTTCATCCGCGACACGGACACGACCGACAACCTCGGACAGCTCGCGTACGACCAGTGGGTCTTCGCCGGGAAGAGCGCGCCCGTCCTCATGGGCACGCGGACGATCGACCTCGTGGCCGGGGCGTGCCGCTCGCCCGTTCCCTACGGCGTCTCGAAGCGGCTCGCGGCAGGCGGGTACCCACGTCTCTTCTCCAGCGGCTCGCCGACGGTCGCCGTGAACGATTTCGCGGTGGAGATCTGGAACGCGAAGGCTGGCGTGCTCGCCGTGCTCTTCAGCAGCGACGGCCCGGCGACGACGCCGTTCGCGGGGGCGTTCCTCTACCTCGCGAGTCCGCTCACGCGCGTCAGCACGTTCCAGTTCGACGCGACGGGGAGCGCGACGATCCCGATCCACGTGACGCCGGGGATGGCGGGCACGGAGCTCCACTACCAGGCGGTGTTCCGCGACGTCCAGGCGCAGGCGAGCCTAGGCCTGACCAACGGGCTGCACGTCGACTTCTGCCTCTGAGACGCGCTTCGACGCCCACGCGGCGATCGCGTAGCAGAGGACTCCGGCGAGCATCGCCGCCCGGAATCCGAGCGTCACGGCGATCAGCATCGTCGATCCGGACCCGACGACGCTCATGATCCCGTTCAGCCCCCAATAGAAAGGAGGCGCCGGCAGCGGCCCGCGGCCCGCGCTGCGGAGGCCCTGGGGGAACGGCATGCCCATCACGAACCCGAGCGGCGCCACGAGCACGACCGTCGCCGCGATCCGCGCGGCGAGCGGCAGCGGGAGCAGGAGGACGACGAGCGGCGGCAGGGCGAACGTGTAGAGCAGCGCGAGCACGGCGACCGTGATGCACGCGCGCCGCACGGAGATGCGTCCGCTCATCCAGCTGCCGACGCCGCTCGACGCGAGCAGCGTGAAGAGCAGCACCGCGAGCGTGAAGATCGGGTGCCCGAGGAGGAGGATCAGGCGCTGCATCAGCGAGAGCTCGACGGCGATGAATCCGAATCCGAGGCAGCCGAAGTAGGCGAGCGACGCGGTGTAGGAGCTCGAGCCGCCGTGCTTCGGCCGGCCGCGCCACGCGAAGACCGCGAACAGCGCCAGCCCGATCGCCAGGAGCTCGACCAGAGCCTTCGTGATGATCGGCGGGAGCCCGATCGGGCGCTCGGTCGCGAAGTAGAAGGGGCTGTCGTCGAACACGGGATCGACGATGTCGCGCGCGTCGCGGGCGAACTGCGGGAGCGAGACGGCGCCCGACAAGAGCCCGTCGTACGGCGGCTCGACGTGGCGCCCGGGCACGATCACCGGCAGCGCGGACGTCCACGACTCGTGGATCTCCTTCGTCTCGCTCTCCGTGAACGGGCGCTTCTTGAGCATGAACGTCATCTGCGGCGGATCGCCGGGCCCGTGCTCCTTCTCGAGCAGCGCGACGATCCGCGACGACGCGTCGGGCGCGCCGAGCAGCGCCACGGAGTTCGTGACGAGGCGCGGGATGTCGATGCCCCAACGCAGGATGACGAGCATTCCGTCGTCGGTGAGATGGTCGTAGTACGCGCGGAACGCCTCGACCGTGTACAGGTAGTTCTCGGAGAGCGAGAGCCCGCCCGACGACACCGACGCCCACGAGTCGACGAATCCGAGGAAGATCACGTCGAACTTCCGGTCGCAACGGCTGACGTAGTTGCGTCCTTCGCCGAGGAACACGTCGACCCGGGGGAGGTCGTACAGGTTCCCCGCTGCGGCGCCGTAGTGGCGCACGAACTCGAGCATCAAAGGGTTCAGCTCGACGGCGGTGACGCGCTTCGCGCCGGAGGCGAGCGACACGCGCACGTCGGAGCCGCCACCCGGACCGATGACGAGCACCTCGGGCTCGCGGGTGAGCTGGAAGGGGAGCGCGCGGTACCAGGTGCGCATCGGGTGCACGCGATCCGTCTCGACCTCCGCGCGCAGGACGTTCGTCCACGCGTCCGAGTCGATGTAGAGGCGCGCGAGGTACGGCTTCTCGAAACCCTCGACGGCGTCGATGCGCGAGTAGGCGTTCCAGCCCGTCTGCGTGACGGAAGTGCCCGGATTCGCGGCGAGATGCTGGTACATCCCCTTCGTCGGCGCGCTGTGTATGCGGAAGAGGCCGGTGCGCTCGTTCACGGCGACGGCCGCTCCCACGATCACGACGGCGATCGACGCGATCGCGATGCGCTTCGGCGAGAAACAGGCCGCGGCGACGGCGGGCGCGAGCGCCACGGCGAGCACCGCGGTCTCGCCTCCGAGCCAGGAGAGGAGGAACGTGACCGCGAGCGCGCCGAGCGACGCCCCCGTGAGATCCGCGAAGTACAGCTTCGGCGCATTCCGCCTGCCGATGTCGAACGCCGCCGAGAGCACCATCCCGCCGAGGAGGAAGGGGAGGAGCGACGCGCAGAAGTACAGCGGCAAGAGCTCCTGCCGGAACGGGAACCGCACGATGAGGCCGAGGCACAGCGGGATCGACGCGGCGTAGGCGAGCGAGAGCCACGCGGCGCCGTCGAGAGTCGGCTGCCAGCGCCGCTTCCATTGCTGCATCACGAGTCCGCCGAGGCCCCAGCCGAGCAGCGCGACCGAGATCGCGACGAACGCGAAGTGGTACCAGATCGTCGCGGAGAAGATCCGCGTGAGCCCGATCTCGAACATCAACCCCGACAGGGCGACGAGGAAGACGCCGAAGTAGACGAGCACGGCGCGCATTCAGGAGGAGCGACGGTGCGCGGTCAAGAGGGCGATCGGGCGCCCACGCGGTTTCTCGAGAGGGGTATACTGGGCCGGCCCTCTCTCGTCGCGAAGCTCCGGCGTCCCCATTCCCCCCCTCTGCCGCCATGACGACACGCGCTTTCGTTCGTTTCCTGGTCGTTTCCTGCGCCTCGGCGCCGCTCCTCCAGGCCGCGCCGGGTGACGGCGAAGCCCTCGCGCGCTGGAAGACGAGTCGCGGCGCGGAATGGCGCGTCGAGCCGGATCCGGAGACCGGCTTCGCGAAGATGCTCTACGGCGGCAGCGCGCCGGCCGCGTTCGCGCCCCGCGAGGACGCCGATTTCGCGCGGCTCGCGCGGCGCGCGATCGAGGACGCGACCGAGCTGCTCGGGATCGACGCGGTGACGCTCGGCCAGGAGCGCGTGCAGTTCCTCCCGCTGGGGCAGATCGGATCGAGCGACAAGTACACGGTGCGCCTGCGCCAGTCGGTCGGCGGCGTCCCCGTCGTCGGCGGATTCGTCAACGTGCTCTTCGACGCGCAGGGTCGTCTCCTCTCCGTCCAGTCGACCGCGCTCCCGAAGCTCGAGGGCTTCCGCGTCCGCCCGGTCTACGCGCCGCTCGCCGCGGAGGCGGTCGCCCGCGCGAAGTTCCTCGAGGACGAGCACCTCGAGCCCACGGAAGCCTCGACGGGCCAGCTCGTGATCGACCAGACGCTCGTCGGGAAGCGCCGCGAGGGCCGCCTCGCCTGGCAGATCGACGTGCGCCGGGTCGATCCGGGGATCGTCCCGATCGGATTCAACTACTGGGTCGACGCCCTCGACGGCCGCGTCCTGCGCCGCGAGGCGACGGTGCACGAGTTCGACGTCGGCGGCACGGTGAGCAGCCTCGCGTCGCCCGGGCTCGCGCCCGACGTCCCTTCGAACCCCGAGACGTCGCAGATCATGCGCTACGCGCGCGTGACGAGCTCGCAGGGCACCGTGTTCACGGACGCGAACGGCAACTTCAACTATCCCGGCGTCAACTCGCCGCTCGCGTGCACCTTCACGTACGTCGGGACGTTCAACAACGTCCTGAACGCCGCGGGCGCCAACTACACGCTGACGCAGACGCTCCAGCCGAACCAGGCGAACCCGATCACGATGAACCCCGCCGCTCCGGGCACCGTGACCTCGCAGGCGAACGCGTTCATCGGCGTGAACCACCTGCGCGACTGGGTCCGCTCCATCAATCCCGCCGACGCCACCGCCGATTTCGTCGCGACGGCGAACGTCAACCTGGCCCAGACTTGCAACGCGTTCTACGACGGCGGCTCGCTCAACTTCTACGCCGCCGGCGGCAACTGCCCGAACACGGCGTATTCGACCGTCATCGCGCACGAGATGGGCCACTGGCTCAACGACCGGTACAGCACGGGCAATGGCGGCGACGGTATGGGCGAGGGCAACGCCGACGTCTGGTCGATGTACTCGTACGACACTCCGATCTGCGGCCAGGACTTCTGCGGCACGGGCTGTAACGTGCGCGACGGCAACAACACGCGCATGTTCTGCGGCGACTGCTGCCCGGCCTGCTACGGCGAGGTCCACGCCGACGGCGAGCCGTGGATGGGCGCCGCCTGGAAGATCCGCGCGCGCCTCAACGTCACGAACGGCAACGCGGCGGGGGACCTGATCGCGAACAACATCTTCCTGGGCTGGATGAACGGCTACAACCAGACGCAGATCCGCTCGATCATCGAGACGCAGTGGCTGACGCTCGACGACAACGACGGCAACATCAACAACGGGACGCCGCACTTCACCGACATCGACTCCGGATTCCGCGACCAGGGCTTCCCCGGGTTCACGCTGCCGACGATCTCGATCACGAACGTCACCGACCTGCCCGACACCTCGAACGAGACCGGCCCCTACGTCGTGTCGGCGACGATCGTCGCGCAGAGTTCGCCGCCGCTGACGGCGACGACGCTGCGCTACCGCCGCAACAACGCCGCGTTCACTTCCCTCGCGATGGCGAACCAGGGCGGCAACGTCTACCAGGCGTCGATCCCGGGACAGCTCGGCGGAGCGCGCATCGACTACTACGTGACGGCGACCGACAGCGGCGGCCACACCGTCACCTTCCCCACGGGGGCTCCGGGCACGACGCTCGCCTTCGCGGTCGGCGTCCTGACGTCGACCTACCTCGACAACTTCGAGACCGCGAACGACAACGGCTGGACGCACGCGACCTACGGGGACACGAGCAACTCGGAGGACGACTGGCAGCACGGCGCCCCCGCCGGACGCAGCGGCTCCTCGCAGGGTGTTGCGTGGAGCGACCCCGCGTCCGCCTCGAGCCCGACGCGCTGCTGGGCGAACGACCTCGGGATCAGCGGTTCCACTCCGCTCGGCGCGTACGGTGCGAACGTGCACAACCGCCTGCGCTCGCCGACGATCAACCTGAGCGCGAAGTGGGGCACGCGCCTGCGCTTCAAGCGCTGGTTGACGGTCGAGCAGGGGATCTACGACCAGTCGCCGATCCTCGTCAACGGCGTGCAGGCGTGGACGAACCCGACCGGCTCGCACGTCCTCGACACGAGCTGGTCGACGCAGGAAGTCGAGCTCGGCGCGCTCGCGGACAACAACTCCGCGGCGCAGCTTGAGTTCCAGCTCCGCACGGACGGCGGTCTGCAGCTCGGCGGCTGGGCGATCGACGACGTCGAGATCCTCTACCACGCCGCGAGCCAGGACAGCGACGGCGACGGGATCCCGGACGGGTCGGACAACTGCCCGAACGTCGCCAATCCCGACCAGGCGAACAACGACGGGGATGCGCAAGGTGACGTCTGCGACTCCGACGACGACAACGACGGCGTCCCGGACGGCGCCGACAACTGCCAGTTCATCGCGAACTCGAACCAGGCGAACAACGACGGCGACGCGCTGGGCGATGCGTGCGATTCCGACGACGACAACGACGGCACGCCGGACTCGAGCGACGGCTGCCCCTTCGATCCGGCGAAGATCGCGCCCGGCCAATGCGGCTGCGGCGTGCCCGACACGGACAGCGACGGCGACGGTGTCGCGAACTGCAACGACGGGTGCCCGAACGATCCGAACAAGATCGCTCCGGGCCAGTGCGGCTGCGGAGTCCCGGACATCGACACGGACGGCGACGGCGTCGCGAACTGCATCGACGGCTGCCCGAACGATCCGCTGAAGACTTCGCCCGGCCAGTGCGGGTGCGGCGTCCCCGACACGGACGCGGACGGCGACGGCGTCGCCGACTGCATCGACAACTGCGATGGCGTAGCGAACCCCGGCCAGCAGGACGCGGACGGCGACGGTGTCGGCGACGCGTGCGACAACTGCCCGAACCTCTCGAATCCGGGCCAGCAGGACTGCGACGGCGACCACGTCGGCGACGCCTGCGCGATCGCTCAGGGTGCGCCCGATTGCAACGGGAACCAGATCCCGGACTCGTGCGACATCACCGGGGGCACCAGCATCGACTCGAACGGCAACGGAATCCCCGACGAATGCGAGCAGGGAATGACTCCGTTCTGCTTCGGCGACGGAACCGGCGCCGCCTGCCCGTGCGCGAACAACGGCGCGGCCGGTCACGGCTGCGAGAACTCGGGCGGCAGCGGCGGAGCGCAGCTCACGGTCACGGGAACGCCGAGTCTCTCCGCCGACACGCTCGTGTTCACGGCCTCGGGCGAGCGCCCGACTGCGTTCACGATCTTCCTCCAGGGCAACCTGGAGATCGCGCCGGTGCACTTCGGCGACGGTCTGCGCTGCGCGGGCGGATCGCTGAAGAGGCTGTACGCGAAGAGCGCGAGCGGCGGCGTCGTCGTCGCGCCGCAGGGCGCCGAGCCGTCGGTGTCGGCGCGTTCCGCCGCACTCGGCGACACGATCCAGGCGGGCCAGATCCGCATCTACCAGACGTACTACCGCGACCCGAGCGCGACCTTCTGCCCGACTCCTCCGGGTGGAACGTTCAACTCGTCGAACGCGTACCGAGTGAGCTGGCTGCCCTGACCGTTCAGCAGTTCATGTACTTCCAGTTGCGCGGCTTGCCCTGAGCGATCCACTCGATCGCGTCCTTGAGCCGGCGCTCCCGCGTCGCGTCGGCCTTGGCGTCGGAGATCCACTCCATGTACTCGCGCTGCTTGCTGGGCGCGAACTCGCCGAACTGCGCGCGCGCCTTGGGATGATTCGCGAGGGCGCGCTCGAGGGCCGGGTGCATTGCGATCGGCTTCTTCTTCGCCGTCTTGTTGCGCACGGCCTTGACGCCGTCCTCGTTCAGCTTCATCGCCTTCTTGACGAGGCGCGCGAACTCGGCCTTCTTGGGCAGCTGGCCGGGCTCGACGAGCTTGCCGAAGCTGCCCATCGCCATGTTGGCCTTCGAGTCGTCGGCCACGACGAGGTTGTGCTTCCAGAAGCCGAAGACCGCGTGCTTCTTGAAGGCCGCCATGCCGCAGAGGAGCCCTTGGTACTCGAAGCTCGGCATGCGCCACTTGATCGTCTCGACGACGTCGGGACAGGCGGAGTGCACGCGCGCGCGCAGCTCGGTGAGGATCGGGCGGGCGAACTCGGGTGCTTTCTGGATGTAGGCGTCGACGCGCTTGTCACGGGTGGGCATGGGGGGCTCCTGGGATCGGGCGGAGAGAATACCGTGCGCGACTTGGCGAGTCAGTGCGACTCCGCCGCGACGGCGAGAATCGCCGCGCGCAGGGTCCACAGGTCGGGCGGACCGACTCCGGCGTAGTCCTCGACGGTGATCGGTTGCGCGCTGCCCCACTGGGTGCCTCGGAAAGAATGGGCCACGACCGTCCCGAGGCGAGGCGCTCGGCCCGCGCGCGTCGATCGCGTGTTCCGCATTCACTCCGCGCAGTCGCCACCAAGTTCGACTTGCATGTCGAATCCGACATGGGCCACTCAGCGATCTCCAACGAGCGCCCAATGGGATTTTCATAACGCATCTGATGCTCGACGGCTGCCGGAGCTCCCCTTTCGGCCGCGAGCGAGCGGCGTACTCTGGAACTCTGCGTGTGAGGGCGCAGGTTCCACACCAGTTTCATTTAATGAGGTGCTCCATGTATCGAGGAATTGCAATTCTCGCCGCGGTCACTTCGCTCGCGATCGCAACCCAGGCGCGAGCGGGCACGGCGCCCACGATCTACCGCCTCGAGGCCAACTCGACCTTCGAAGAGGGCTGTCAGCCGCCCTGCCAGTGCCCGATCATCACGACGAGCGACCTGTTCGGCACGTTCACGCTGCAGTTCACGTACGCCGACCCGGCCGGCTACAACCACTACGCGGTCAGGGACGTCAACTGGGAGGTCGACATGCCCGACTCCTCGCAGCGACGCGTCACCGGCAGCGGCGAGTACAAGGTCGGCGGCCAGTTCGGCCTCAACCACCAGCTGCAGCTGGACCTTTCGTTCGACACCGCCGCGCCGAAGCACTTCGACAGCGGCCTGGTCGCCGGTGGAGGCAACTTCCCGGTGATCGACATCGCGATCGCGAGGAACGGATTCTACTGCTGGGACCAGGTCTTCCGTCTCACGGCCTCCCCCGTGCCCGCAACCGCGCTCGTGCCCTACCACCTCGAGCAATCGCAGTACCTGGAGGGCTGCCTGCCGCCGTGTCTGTGCCCGATCTTCAGTTGGCCCGCGGTCGGCACGTTCAATCTTCTCGACCTCGGATCGTCGAGCACCGTCGGGGTGCAGCACTACGCCCTGGTCTACATCGCCTGGCACACTCTGCCCACACCGGCGCCGCCGGAACGGACCTTCACCGGCTTCGGCATCTACAGGGTCGACGCGAGTGCGGCCAAGCAGCGCCTGGTCTGTGACCTGACCGATGGCAACGGGACTACGAAGCGCTTCGACAGCGGCAACGTCGCTGGCGGGCAATACGCGCCGGGAAAGATCGACGTGGATATCGCCGTCAACGGCTTCTACTGCTACGACCAGGTCTTCCAGCTTCACGCGCGGATGTAGCGGCGCGCGTGGGCGCGCCCGTGGCCAAGCGCGCGGGCGCGCCCAACCGCCAGTTCGTCACGTTCTCCTCGACGCGCGGCTCGCGCTACCCGCGGGCGATCGTCCGTTCACCGCGCGCGCTGCGTGTCGAGGGGTTGCCCATCCTGCCGCCGCTCCCGCGAGGGATGTGTGACGAAACACGGCCCGATCGCGAGCCCGTCGAGATTTCCCTGCAGGAACGCGCGCACCGCGTCGGCGGGTGAGCACACGATCGGCTCCTCGTGCATGTTGAAGCTCGTGTTGATCAGGCACGGGATGCCCGAGAGCCGCTCGTACTCCTTCAAGATGTCGTAGTACTCCGCGTTCACCTCGCGGCGGATCAGCTGCGGTCGCGCGGTGCCGTCGACGTGCACCGCGGCGGGACACGTCTTCCGCATCCACTCCGTGCAGTCGAACGTCATCGTCATGAACTCCGCTGCGTGCTCCGCGCCGGCGACGTTCACGTAGCACCGCTCGCGCGCCTCCCACAGCGTCACGGGCGCGAACGGCATGAACTCCGTGCGTCCGAGGCGCTTGTTCAGCCACTGGTTCACGTCCGGTTCCTTCGCGTGGTAGAGGATCGAGCGGTTGCCGAGCGCGCGCGGCCCGTACTCCATCCTCCCGCCGAACCTTCCGATCACCTCGCCGGCGTGGATGCGCTTCGCGACCTCGTGCACGAGGTTCGCGGGCTCGGTGAACGCGAGCCCGGCTTTCTCGAGCTCCGCGCGGATCTCCGCCGGCGTGTAGCTCGGCCCGTAGTACACGTCGCGAATCGTCGACGCGCCGCCCGGCCAGCTCCACAGCGTCGCGAGCCCCGTCCCGCATCCGCCGTCGCCCATGTTCGGGTACACGAACGTGCGCTCGACCTCGTCGATCTCGTGCAGGCGCTGGTTCATCTTCACGTTCGCCGTCACGCCGCCCGACAGCACGACCGCGTCGCACTTCGTCTCGCGCACCCAGTGGCGCACGAGGTTCACCGCGACGACCTCGAGCACGTGCTGCCACGCCGCCGCGACGTCGATCTTCGGGAAGCGCGACGCGAGGTGGCGCGAGAAGTACACGTTCAGGTTGTCGAGGATCCGGAAGTCACCCGGCGCCTGCTCGATCCGGCCGAGAAGGACGTCCGAGAGGATCGCGGGATCTCCCCACGCCGCGAGCCCGACGATCTTTCCGGCGTGGCGATCCGGATGGAAGCCGAGGCTGCTCGTCACCATCTCGTAGAAAGTGCCCAGCGAGTGGGGGAACGCGAGGTTGTGGAGGCGCTTCAGCTTCCCGCCTTCGCCGAGGCTCACCGATCCCGCGAGCCCGGTCCCGTACCCGTCGATCGTGACGACGAGCGCGCGATCGAAGCCGCTCGCGAGGTACGCGTTCGCCGCGTGCGAGAGGTGGTGCTCGGCGCGGCGGAGCTTCGGCAAGAGGCCGAGCTTCGAGAGCCCCGCCTCGAGCTCCTCCTGGTAGCGCCGGTGGTCGCCGCTCGCGCGGCGCGCCCAGTCGCGTGACTGCGCGCGCGCGAAGCGACGCCCGAACAGCGCGCTGCCGCCGGCGACGCGGTAGAAGAACTCCTTCGCGAGGCCCTTCTCCATCTTCTCGTTCGGCGCCGCGAGACCGTGGATCGCAGCAGAACGCACGGGTACGCGTTGCTGCGCCTTCTGGAGCGCCGCCTGGAGATCGGGCTCGCGGAATCCGCCCTGGAACGCGCGCTCGTCGCGGATCGCGCGGTCGATGAGCTCGGTCTCCTTGTCCCAGGGCAGGAACGGGTACGCCACTTCCGCGATCTCGTCCGGATCCGTGCCGGTCGCGTTCAACGCGGCCTCGATCGCCTTGTGGGGGAAGCCGGCGTGCTGCTTCACGCGGCTGTAACGCTCCTCGCCCGCGGCGAAGAGGACGCGTCCGTCCTCGACGAGCGAGGCCGTCGCGTCCTTGTCGAGAGGGGATAGGCCGAGGATCTTCAAGGTGCGAAGGTCTTCGCGAACTCGCTCGGCGTGCGACTGACACCGCCGAGGTCGCCGAGGAAGAACTCGAAGTATCGGCGGCAGGCGTCGAGGAACTTGGTCTGGTCGACTTCGGAGCGCACGTAGGGCGTGCAGCCGGGGCGCAGGGAGGAGCTGTGGAGCGTGAAGGAGAAGACGCTCACGCCGCGGTCGAGGAGGGAGCGCGTGAGGCGGCGGTGGTGCGCGGGGAGGAAGCCTTCGGGGGAGAGCATGAGCCGGTCGAGGGCGTGCGCGTGCGAGAGGATGCCGGGGGCGCCGATCCAGGAGAAGGGGGGCGAGCTCGCGATGCGGTGGAGCGAGGGGCCGGCGCCGCGCGCGAAGCCGACGAAGGCGCTCGTCGCGGGGATGGAGAGGAGGCGCGGAGCGAGGCGGCGGGGTTCGGGGGAGGCGCGCGACCAGTCGGGCCCGCCGTCGGCGGAGAGGTCGAAGGCCGGGAGCGGCGAGAGATCGATCTCGATGCCGAGCTCGACGAGGATCGAAGCGGTGTTGGGCCCGAAGCCGTAGCGACCGGACTTGTAGGAGCGCGGGCGGACGCCGAGGTGGCGTTCGATCGCCGTGAGGAGGGTCTCGAGCTTCCGCTTCTCGAGATCGCGCGGGAGGTTGCCCGGGTAGGAGTTGCGCGCGTTGACCTCCTCCTCGAGCGGCGGTGTGACCCAGGGATGGAGGTGCGCGCCGATCTCGCAGCGCCCGGAAGCATGGATCTCCCGCAGAGGCCGAGCGCTCGTGTCCTGCGTGGCGATCGGATAGTCGACGGCGTAGAGCGGGCGGACGCCGGCGTCGTCGCAGACGCTCTGGAAGAGCCCGACGTCGCGCATGTGCTCGACGGACGTGCTCTTCCGGTCGAAGGGCGCGAACCAGTCGAACTCCTCCTCGGTGTCGACGACGACGAGGAGGGTGGGGGGACCGGAGACGGCGATCTTGGAGCTGCTGGAGCGCACGCCGCGGATTCCCGACCGTGAATGATAGCCGGGAATCCGCGGCCAGTCCTCCTGGCGCCGCCGTCCGCGACTACTTCTTCTTCGCGCCCGCTTCGTCGGCCATCACGGCGTCGAACGGGCCTTCGCGCTCGATGTAGAAGACGCACGGCGCGTCCCCTTCGACCGCCGTCGCGTGCTTCACGCCGCCCGCGAGCGAGAAGTACGACCCCGCCGGCAGCTTCTTCGGCGGCGCGCCCTCGACCGCGAGCGACAGCGTTCCCGACACGACGACCCCGCGGTCGCCGCTCGTGTGCGTGTGCGTCGGCGCCTTCGTGCCCGGCGCCCACTTGTAGAAGATCCGGTGCGCTTCCTTCGTCGAGTCGCCCCACAACGCCGCCTGCTGCGCTCCCTCGAGCCCGGGCATCGGAACCCACTTCAGCTCGTCCACGGCGATCAGGGTCTTGCCGGTGATCTTCGCCGGCTTCATCTCCGACTGCGCGGAGAGAAGCATCGGCACCAGCGCGAGCGCGCAACCCGATCCGAGCCACGTCAATTTCTGCATCACGTTCATCGCGAACCTCCTTGGAGATCCGGCCGTCGATGACGCTGCGGGAATCGCCACGCAACGAGCTGGCCGGTAAGGCCACGAGCGTAGCAGTTTTGACAGAAATCCCGCACCCGCACGTCCGTGCGGGAGAAACCCTACGGAGCCTGCTCTCCCTCTTCCTCGGGCTCTTCCTTCAATTCCATCTGCCGCTTGTGATCCTCGATCTCCTCCTGGCTCGCCTTGCGCACGGAGAGGATCGTCAAGTCGAACGTGCACGCTTGTCCCGCGAGCGGATGGTTCGCGTCGAGCACGATCGACTCCGGCGAGATCTCGATCACCTTCATCTCGATCGACTCGGCGTCCTGCGGCTCTTTCCCTTCCGCGTCCGCGAGCGTCACGTCGATCCAGTCGCCCGGCACGATCTCCGCGTCCGGCGGGAACTGCTCGCGCGGCACCGACACGAGCCCGTCCGGGTTGTACTCGCCGTACGCCTCGCCCGGCGGCAACGCGACGTGCAGCTTGTCGCCCTTCTGCCGCCCTTCGAGCTCCTTCTCGAGCCCTTCCGGGATCTCCTCGTTGCCGTGGAGGTAGACCATCGGTCCGCCCTCCTTCGAGTTCTCGACGAGCTCACCCTCGGCGTCGAACAGCTCGTATTCGATCTCGACGATGCAGCCGGTGGCGATCTTCACGTGGTGGCGTTCGACGGCGCGGGAATCGGGACCGTCGACGTGGGACTGGCGATCGAATTCGAGTTCGGACCCTCTCCGCTGCGGCGATCGCGCGTGAGGTACGTGTAGCCGTGCAGCCCCGCCTCGTAGCGACGGTACAGCAGCGCCGACTCCTCGAACGTGATGCGACCGTCCTCGAGCGCCTTCTCGACGGAGCGGCGCAGGTTCGAGAGGAGATCGGGCTCGAAGTACTCGACGTACTCGAGGACGTCCTGTACGCGCTCGCCGCGGAGGACGTGCGTGAGCCGCGGCCGTCCGGCGTCGTCGAGATCGACGTGCACGACGTTCGTGTCGCCGAACAGGTTGTGCATGTCGCCGAGGATCTCCTGGTACGCGCCGACGAGGAAGAAGCCGAGGTAGTACGGCTCGTCCTTCTTCAGCGGGTGGAGCTCGAGCGTGCGCTTGACGTCGCGCAGGTCGATGAAGCGGTCGACCTTCCCGTCCGAGTCGCAGGTGATGTCCGCGAGCGTCGCGCGTCGCGTCGGCGCCTCGAGGTGCCGGTGCAGCGGCAGCACGGGGAACAGCTGGTGGATCGCCCAGCTGTCGGGGATCGACTGGAACAGCGAGAAGTTGAGGAAGTACGTGTCCGACATGTCGCGCTCGAGGTTGGCGAGGTCGTCGGGCACGTAGTCGAGCAGGCGCGTGACGCGCAGGATCTTCTCGCAGATCCGCCAGTAGAACTCCTCGACGCGCGCGCGCTCGCGCATGCCGATCTGACCCACGTTGAAGAGGACCATCGCCTCGTCGCGGAGCTGGATCGCGTCGTGGTAGGACTCCTGGTAGTTCTTCGCGGTGACGTTCTCGTTGACCGCGGCGATGTTGTGGACGACCTCGTGCTCGTCCTCGCCGGGCGCGATCGGCACGCCGACCGAGCTGAAGTCGGTCGTCCCGAGCACTTCGGTGACGAGCACCGCGTGGTGCGCGGAGAGCGCGCGCCCGGATTCGGTGACGATGCCGGGCTGCGGGATCTCGGCTTCGGCGCAGGCCTGCTGCAGGTGGTACACGACGTCGTTCGCGTACTCCTGGAGGGAGTAGTTCACCGACGACTCGAAGTTCGTCGATGAGCCGTCGTAGTCGACTCCGAGGCCGCCGCCGACGTCGAACCAGCGGATCTTCGCGCCCATCTTCGTCAGGCCGACGAGCGTGTGCGTCGCCTCGCGCAGGGCGTTCTTGAGCGAGCGGATCTCGGGGATCTGGCTCCCGAGGTGGAAGTGGAGGAGCTGGAGGCAGTCGAGCTTCCCTTCGCGCTCGAGCATCTCGATCAGCTGCACGATCTCGCGCGTCGTCAGGCCGAACTTGCTGCTGTCGCCACCGGAGTCCTTCCAGCGTCCCGAGCCGCGGCCCGAGAGCTTCGTGCGGACGCCGATCGCGGGCTCGATCTCGAGCGTGCGCGCGACGCGCAGGATCGTCTCGACCTCCGAGAACTTCTCGACGACGATGATCGGCGTGATGCCGAGCTTCGTGGCGAGGAGCGCCATCTCGACGTACTCCTCGTCCTTGTAGCCGTTGCAGATCATCAGCGATCCGCGCCCGGCCTGGAGCGCGATGACCGCGATCAGCTCCGACTTGCTGCCGACCTCGAGGCCGAGTCCGTGGTTCGCGCCTTCCTGGAGCAGCGCCTCGACGACGTGGTGCTCCTGGTTGACCTTGATCGGATAGACGCCGCAGTACGGCGCCTGGTAGTTGAACTCCTTGCGCGCCGCGTTGAACGCGCCGAACATCGCGCGCACGCGGGCGCGCAGGATGCCGTCGAAGCGCAGGAGGATTGGCGTGCTGACGCCGCGTCGCAGAAGTTGTCCGAGCAGCTCGTGGAGGTCGATGCCCGGTCGGTTCGGGCGATCAGCGCCTTCGGGGCGGACTTCGACGTTGCCGAGCTCGTTGACGTGGAAGAATCCCTGCCCCCACTTCTGGACGTTGTAGAGATTCTCGCTGTCGAGGTGAGTCCACCTGGCCATCGGGGTTTCGATCGTCTCCGGGTCGCAGCGCGGCATTCTAGGAGCGGGAACCGCGTGCCGTGCCGGAGCAGCACTTTTTTTTTCGACGCGCCGCCGGTTTCAGCTCTTCACGTGGACGGTCACGGTCACGTCGCGCTTGCCCATGATCCCGCCTTGGTTGCCGGAGACCGACACCACCTGCCAGCTGACCATGGCGTCCGAGATCACCTTGCCGCCGGCGTGCGACACACCTTCGAGCGCCGCCTTGATCGCCGCGTCGAGGGCCTTCTGGTAGTTCCCCTCGGCGTCCGTTCCGGAGTAGTCGCCGCTGCCTGCGGAGGGCGTCGCTGCGCCCTTTTCCTGGTTCGACGGGGTGTTCGCCGAGGCCGCGTGGAGCGCGAGCGAGGCGGTCAGGAGGAGGGCGACGAAACCGGCGCGGGGGTCGAACATCGGAGGTCCTTTCGCGGAGCAGGGAGGAGCGGATTCAGCCTAGCATCGCGGTGCACGCCGGCGATCTCCTCGAGGCGAGCGAAGAGCGTTTCCGGATCGGGCTCGCGCATCCAGCTCTCGCGATCGTCGCCGACGAGGTCGCCCGCCGTCCAGTGCCGCAGGAGCTGCTTCAGGCGCCCGGCCGCGCCGCGCGGACCGGCGACGCTCTGCGCGCCGAGCGCGTCGGCGTAGTCGAGGAGGAAGCGCGCGGCGTCGGCGGCGGTCACCCGGACGCCGGAGAAGATCCAGGGATCGGCGAGCGCTCCGCGGCCGACCATCGCGAGCGCGGCGCCCGTCTCCGATCGCATGCGCTCGAAGTCCGCGTGCACGCCGATGCCGCCGTTCCCGCACACGGGGATCGAGACCGCGCGGACCGCGCGCGCGATGCGGCTCCAGTCGACTTCGTCCTGGTACGCCTCGGCGCGCGTGCGGCAGTGCACCGTGAGCATCGCGGCGCCTCCCGCCTCGGCGGCGCGGGCGAGGTCCTCGAGCAGGCGGTCGTCGTCGTAGCCGGCGCGGATCTTGGCGGTCACCGGGATCGCGGGATCCGAAGCCCGATCGACCGCGCCGCGGCAGGCGGCGACGACTTCCTCGACCGAGCGCGGATCCTTGAGGAGCGCGGAGCCGGCGCAACCCGCGATCGCGCCTTTCGCCGGGCAGCCGAAATTGAGGTCGACGAGCGGCGCGCCGACGTCGATCGCGCGCCGCGCGGTCTCGGCGAGGGCCGCGAGGTCGGCGCCCATGAGCTGGAGACCGACCGGCGCGCCGAACCGACGGGTGCCGAGGTGCTCGCGCAGCGTGCGCGCGGGGAGCGCGTGGCGGACGACGCGTACGAACTCGGTGAAGGCGCCGCCGAGGTGTCCGGGCGTGTTGCGCGCGAGGACGAGGTCGCGGAAGCAGGGCTCGGTGACGCCCTCCATCGGCGCGAGGAGGTTCCGGGCCGTGAACGGGAGTCCGTCGAAGGGGCGCGTCGCGGTCACGTCCCTCAGTCTACGGCGCTACGATGGAGAGCACCGAGGAACAATCCCATCCGCAGCGCCCGCCTCCTCCTCGGTTTCCTCGCCCTCGCCGCGCTCCTCGTGGTCGTGCTGCTGCGGGTGGACCGTGTGATGCACGTCGAGCCGGTCGCTCCGGACGAGGCGCCGGTCGCGGAGGAGGAGTCGGCCGACGCGCCACCTCCGCTCGACGTCGCCGAGACTCCGGTCGACGAAGCGCCGCGCGAGGAGCTGCCTCCGCCGGCCGAAGAAGTACACGAAACGTCGATCGCGGCGCCGGCGGCGAATTCCGCGCGGGTTCGAGGTCTCCTGACCGACGTGGCGACGGGGGAGCCGCTGCCGCACTATCTCTTGCGTCTGCGGGACGCGAGCGGGAAGCAGGAGGACGTATTCACCGACGACGTCGGGCGCTATGCGACCGCTTCGCCGATGCCGAGCGGGACGGTGCGCATCCGGCCGCTCGACGGCACCGTCCATCCGCGATCGCTCCCGGAGATCGCGCGCGAGCACGCCGTGCGCGAGGACACCGCGCCGGACATCGATCTCGCCGTCGCCAGCGGTCCGACGTTCCGCTTCGCGCTCACGCCGCCCGACGCGGCGCCGCCGACGGAGTTCCGCGCGGAGCTGCAGCTCGCGGGTCCGGATTCGAACGGGAAGCTCGGCGACGAGCCGCTGCGCGTCCCGTGGATCGGCGACGCGCCCTGGGTGCGCTTCGCTCCGGTCGACGAGCCCTACGAGCGCGCGAAGTCGGTCGACCTCAGGAGCCGCGACGGCCTCTGGATCGGCAGCGGCAAGGTCGCCGCGATTCGCGGCGTCGTGCCCGAGCTCGTGGAGATCCGGCTGGCTGCGCGCGCCGTCCTGGAGGGACACGTCGTCGACGACGCCGGAGACCCGGTCGCGGAGGCGACGGTCACCCTGCGGCTCAATCCGTCGGACCCCGCTCCGCAGCGCTGGGGTTGGACGGACGCGAAAGGCCACTACCGCTTCGACTTCCTGCGCGAAGGCTCCGGCGTGCTCGTCGTTCGATCGCTGCGGCACGCGCTCGAGGAAGCGAACGTGCGCTTTCCCGCCACGCACATCGCGACCCAGGACTTCGTCCTCGCGCGGCTGCCTTCCCCCGGCGACGTCCGCGCGCGCCTCGAGAGCGAAACCGGACGCTACGACTCCGTTGTCGAGCTCGAGCTCTGGGCCGTCGACGGCCCCACCAGCACGGGCGGCATGAATCCGCGGACCAAGCTCAAGGTGCAGTGGGAGGAGACGGACGGACGCAAGGTCGGCGTCGTCCGGTTCGCCGGCTTGCCCGCCGGGAAGTTCCAGATGAACCTGACCGACCCGAGCTGGTTCCACTGGGATCCGCAGACCGCCGTCGTCTCGCCGCCGTCCGAAACGCGCTTCCTCGTCCGCGACGACCTCGCGCTCGCACAGTTCGCGTTCCGCGTGCACGACTCGGACAACGGTGCGGCGCTCTCCGGCGCCGTCGCTCGCGTGGACGTCGCGAACGGCGCATCGTTCACCCGGAAGATCGACGGCGAGACGCTCGTCCTCGACCGCTTCCCGCTGGAGCGCGGATTCCGCTGGCGGATCGACATGATCGGCTACGTTCACGCCGCCGGCGACGAAAAGGCATTCTCGCTTCTGGAGACGCGCGACGGCCGCTCCTGGCGGATCGCCGATGTCGCACTGACACCGGGCTGGGAGGACACCTACCACGTCGTCGGCAACGCCAGGGGCAAGGGCATCGCCGGAGCCGTCGTGCGCCTCGACGGTCGCGACGCCGGAACGACCGACAAGAACGGAGCGGTCACGGTCCGGTCCACGCATCGCCCCCGCAGCGTCGAGATCGTCTACCGCGACTGGCAGCCGACCGCGCCGATCGATCTCAGGTCGGCGGCGGCGCGCGGCAATCCGTGGGGGCTGCTCGTCCGGATGGCGCCACCCGCGCCGAAATAGGTCGTCAGCGCGTGTCGATCCGCGCGAGCTCCTTGCCGATCGCCTCGCCGAGGATCGCGTTGCCGTGCTCGGCGAAGTGGCAGACGTCGTAGTAGACGTCCTCCGGGTGGTCCTTGAACACCTGCGACGCGTCGAAGAAGTTCTCGCCGCGCTCGGCGAGCCTCTTCCCCATCTCGCGGAAGATCGGGTAGAGCTTCTCCACGCCCGCGAGCCACGTCGGATCCATCGTCGAGTTCTCGATCTCCTTCGGCGTCAGCACCTTCGACCCCTTGTCGTGCAGGGTCGGCTGCAGCACGTGGAGATAGGGGATCCCGCGCTGCTTGCACATCCCGAGGATGCTCGTCGACGTCTCCATCCACGCCAGCACGACCGTGTGCCCGAGCGCCATGTCGTTCGACTTGAACTCGGGTCCCTTGAGCCCCGGGCCCTTCGGGCCGTTCATGATCCGGTCCATCAGCGCGCCGTAGGCCGCGACGTACTTCCTCCTCATCCTGTCGAGCGCGATCGAGCCGGCGTGGTAGAGGAAACAGCTCCTCCACAGGCCCGAATCGAGGAACCACACGCCGAAGTTCCGCGCGCGCATCTGGGTCGAGCGCACCGCGTACAAGTACTCGATCATGCTGCTGTCGGAGCGCAGCGTGTTCCCGGTCTCGGCCCAGTGCGGCACGTGGGGGTACAACGGATTTGTCCCGAGCTTCGCGTTGTTCCAGCTGAGCGCCGCCTCGTTGAACCCGTCGATGTTGATCACCGCGTCGGGCTTGTGGCCCATCGCGAACAGGTACGCGAGCATCATCACCTGCTGCGGTTCCTTGTATCCCGCGAGCGCGTAGTTGTGGATGTGGATCGGGCGGTCGTGGAAGCGCGGATCGAGCATCAGGGTCTCGACCAGGGGCTTCCAGCCGAGGTCGCCGAACATCTGCGCGACGGAGCCGCCGAGGATCACGATGTCGTACGTCCGCTCGGCTTGCTTGGTGTTGTAGTACGACGTCGCGGCAGCGATCATCTCTTGTGTGCGCGGATGCTCCCAGCCCGTGTAGGGCTGGACGATGACGGGATCCGACTCGACATCCACGTTGGCGTGCGGGTCCGTGCCCTTCGGGGCGACCCAGGACTGCGTGAGCTTCCGGCAGACGTCGTCGATCGCGGCGCGCCCCTCCTCCGAGTTCCACACCCTGCCGCGGAAACGGTCGAGCAGGCGCGCACCGATTTCGAGGCCGGCGGCGGTCACGAGCGGGACGACCACGAGCCCGAGGAGCAGGCGCTTCGTGCGGAGGGAGACGGTCATCCGATTCCGAGCCATGCTAGGCGCTACAATTCGCGGCGTCCATGGAAGTTCCGCGCGAGAACGGCGCCTGGCGGCGGTTCGCCCACATCCGCATCGACGAGGCGGCGGCGCGTCTTGCGGGCGTCGTGAAGAAGACGCCGCTCGTGCCGATCGAACGGCGTGCGCGCGACGATGCGCGGATCGAGCTGCGCGCGAAGCTCGAGTGCAGGCAGGAGACGGGATCGTTCAAGGCGCGCGGCGCGTGGAACCAGGTGTCGCAGCTCTCTCCCGCCGAGCGGCGTGCTGGGATCGTCACCGCGAGCTCCGGGAATCACGGGAAGGCGCTCGCGTGGGCGGCGCGGCGCGCGGGCGTGCCGGCGACGATCGTGATGCCCGCGAACGCGTACCCGAACAAGATCGCGGCGTGTCGCGAGTTCGGAGCGGAGGTCGTGCTCGCGCCGACGCGCGAGCTCGCGGACGTCGAGTGTGCGAAGCGCGTCGAGGCCGGGATGACGCTCGTGCATCCGTACGACGCCGAGCGGACGATTCAGGGGGCTGGGACGGTCGGGCTCGAGATCGCGGAGCAATGGCCGGAAGTCGACGTGGTCGTCGTGCCGGTCGGCGGCGGGGGACTCGTCAGCGGGACGTCGCTCGCCCTCCGGCAAGCGCTCGGCGATCGCGTGTTCATCGTCGGGGCCGAGCCGAAGGGCGCTCCATCGCTGACGCGCGGGCTCGCCGCGGGGAAGCCGGCGATGCTCGAGAAGATCGAGAGCAAGGTGCAGGGGCTGACGCCGCTGTACTCCGGCCAGATCAACATCGACATCGCGCGCGCGGCGGTCGACGAGGTCGTCCTCTTCGAGGACGAAGCGGCGTTCGCGGGCCAGAAGCGTCTCGTGGCGCAAGGCGAAGTCGCCGAGCCCGCCGGAGCCGCCGCGGTCGGCCTCGTGCTCGCCGGTCTGCTCCCGCCGCGGATCCTCGAAGGCCGGAGCGCGAGCAAGCCGCTGCGCGTCGTCTGCGTCGTGTCCGGAGGCAACCCCGATCCGGCGCAGCTCGAGTCGGTGCGGGTGGAAGTGGAACGCGAGAAGAGTTCGCCGGCCGCGCGATGACGATCCGTCGATGAAGCGGGTCGTCCTGGTGCGGCCGTCGGGGCCGCGCAACGTCGGCATGATCCTGCGCGCGGCCGCCAACTTCGGCCCGTGCGAGGTGTTCCTGGTGGCGCCGGAGCGCCCGTCGCTGCTCCTGCATCCCGACTTCGAGCAGATGTCGCACGGCGTGGAGAAGCCGCGCGAGCGCTGCACGATCGTCGCGACGCTCGCGGAAGCGCTCGCCGAAGCGACGCACTCGATCGGCTTCAGCGCGCGATCGCGCGATCGGCGGCTGCGGGTCGACTGGCGCGCGGCGAAGGAGACGCTGGTCGAGCGCGCGAACGATGCGAGCGAGAAGATCGCGCTGGTGTTCGGGAACGAGGTGACGGGGTTCGTGAAGGAGGAAGCCGCGCAGTGCGCCGAGCTCGTGCACATCGCGACGACGGCGGAGCACACGTCGCTGAATCTGGCGATCGCGGTGAGCATCGTGCTGTCGGACTTGTTCGTCGAGCCGGGCTTCAAGAAGCGGGAGCGCAACCGGCGATCGCTGTCGGGCGAAGGCCGGAAGTTCCTGGGCGCCGCGATGAGTCAGCTGTTCGGCGAGCGGATCGCGCGGACGCCGTCGGCCAAGAAAGACATCCTCGCGATGATCGAGCGTTTCACCGCGCGCGCCCCGCTGGAAGACCGCGACGCCCGCGCGTGGCACCTCGTGCTGCGCGCGCTCGGAAGCCAAGTGACGCCGAAGGACCTCGGAATCGAGCTGCACACGAAGCGCGGCCGGCGGAAGAACGCGGTGGCGAAATCGACGGGGCGCAGATCCGCGAGTTGAGGACGCGCGCGGCCCGCTCGGATGCGTGGGCCACCGCGAGGCTCATTGTTTCTTGGACTCCTCGAGGCGGGTCGAGAGGTTCTTGCCTAGCTCACTCCACTTGTCCGTCGGATCGGCACCGGACAGCGCCATCGGCCCGTCCCACTGTCCCGGCTTTCCGTTTCTCGTGCCCAAGAATTTCATGCTGTTCTTCCCCGCGCCCGTGGCATCGAAAACGCAGGCGACTCCTTCGACGACATCGGATGCCAGGCCACCATTGCCGCTCGAAGCGGCTCCGAGATGAGTGAGAATCCGATGCTCCAGGAACGCGCCCGAATTGTCGGTGATGAGCGTCAGGTCGATCTCCGGACCGAATCTCGTCGCTCCGGCGACAGCGTACGGTCGGACCTGACGCTGAAGCGTGACCCGGAGTGACAGTGCTCTGACCCCATTCGGCTCGCTCGCCGGTCCGATCCAGACCTGTGCCTGTTCGACTCCGGGTGGGGGATTCACGAGCTGGAACTGTTGAGTGCCCTTGTCGTCAGCCGCCGGCGGGCCCGATTGCATCGGCAGGTTGGTCAGAGAGAGGGTCGAGTCAAGGAGAGCTTCGACGTCGAGCACACCCGAGAGCGAGGACTCGATCGCCGCTTGCAGTCGTTCCACCGCCAGCCGACTCGAATCACTCGGCGGCGCGTCCTTCGTTGCAGGGAGAGCAGCGTCTGATCCGACTGCTCCCGACGCAGGCATTGTCGCTGGCGTGCGATCCCCGCGGGCGACATCGGCCGGCGGTGGGACGGTGGACGGCAACTTCGACCCCTCCGTCGTGGTCTCGGAGATGCGTTCTGTGGATTTCAACCAGAAGAGCAAGGCGACCACGCCGACGAGCAGAATCAGGATGGCGGCGGCGGCGGCCGCTCGACCTCGGTTCCGCGGACCTTCATCCGACTTCGCCATCCGAATCACAGTACCCGTCGACCCGAGACGGTAACGACGTCGGGTAGGATACTCGTCGGTAGGCCGAGCACTCCGGCGGATCAGCGGCCGGTGAAGAGCGTCTTCGAGTCGACGAAGCAGAGTGGATTGCCGAACGGATCGCGCGCGTAGCAATGAGCGTTCGCCCCACGGACGGACGACAATGTCGCCGCCCTTCTCGCCGTGGACCCGGCTCTTGGAGAGGCAGCCGAGCTTCTTGGCGCGCGTGTGGAGCGGCTTGAGGTTCTTCACGGAGAAGTAGACGTAGTCCGGCGCGGCGCGAGCCTTCGTCGTACCGTCCGCAGGATTGAGGAGCGCGAGGATGACGCCGCCGCAGTCGAAGTAGTGGCGAGCGCCGTGGATGCGTCGGCCCTTCGAGCCGAGGAGCTTCGCGTAGAAGCGCGTCGCCTTCTCGATGTCGGTGACTTGGAGAACGATGCGGAAGATGGCGGGGGCGGTGGTCACGGGTCGGCTTTCAGAAAGCGGAGTCGAACGGGACGGCGATGGTCGGTGCGGAGCTTCAAGACGCCAGCTCAGCGCCCTGCGCGCTCACTCCACCACGCATCGGCCTCTTGCAGGATGTCCACGGCTTCGTGAGCGACGTTATCGATCGAACTTCCGTCGTCAAATCGAAACCAGCGACCGTCCACACCGGGGCCACTGGCCCCAAGTCGATGGCGCTCGCCGGGATGAATATCGTGGGCGCAGACGCGCGAAGGAGGGACTTGCTTCCCCCAGTAGGTCGCGTGACCGTCCGGCCCGCATCGAGCGACCTCGACGATGAAGCCTCCGCCGCGCCGGTCGAACTGCACGGTCAGGAGATCGATCCCCGTCGGACCGATCCGGCGGAAATGGGGGAGTGAGCCTCTGAACCCACGTTCTCGGAGCACGGGCACGAACAGTGCTCGAAGCGCGGCGAGCATCTTCTCTTGCTTCATGCGTGCACGGATCCGACTCCCTCTTCCTCGATCGCGTGCCGCTCGAAGCGTCCGAACCGCAATGCCAACGTCGGCAGCACGAGCAGGTTCAGCGCGGCGGACGTGATCAGTCCGCCGAGGATCACCGTCGCCATCGGGCCTTCGATCTCTCGGCCCGGCTCGCCGCCGCCGAGTGCGAGCGGGAGCAGGCCGAGCGCGGTCACCAGCGCCGTCATCGCGATCGGGGCCAAGCGCTCGCTTGCTCCGCGCAACGCTGTCTCCAGGTTCCACGCGCAGCCTTCCACCGTCACCAGGTGCTCGAAGTGCGTGATCATCATCAGCGAATTCCGCGTCGTGATCCCGAACAGCGTCACGAACCCCACCAGCGATCCGATCGACAACGATCCTCCCGACAGCCACGCGGCGATTACTCCGCCCACCAAAGCGAACGGCAGATTCGCCAGCACCAGCGCGAGGTTTCTTCCACTTCTCAACGCCATCGACAACAGGAGCAGCACGCCCACGGCGGCCAACCCGGAGTGCAACCACAGCTCCCTCATCCCTCGCTGCCTCTCTTCCGCGGCTCCCGAGAATGCGGCGTAGGTGCCCTTCGGCATCTGCACCTCCCTTGCGATCGTCGCTTTCGCTTCCTCCACGAACGACGTGATGTCGCGGCCTTCCACGTTGCACGTCACCGTCTGCCGCCGCCTTCCTCCGTCGTGCAACAGCACGAAATGCCCTTGCGCGGGGTGGATCTCCGCGACTTCCCTCAACGGCACCGCCGCTCCTCCCGGACTCTTCAACAACAAGTCGCCGATCTTCTCCGGATCGCTCCGCTCTTCCGGCGCGAGGATCGCCACCACTTCCGCGACCCGGTTCTCCTGGAACGTCGTCGCGACCACTCTTCCCTGGAACGCCGTCTGCACCGCATCGAGCACTTCCACCGGCCGGAATCCGAATCGCGCGAGTCGATCGGCCTCCAGCTCCACTTGCATCTGCGGCAACCCCGGCATCGAGCCTTGCTGCACGTCGACGGCGCCCTTCACGCTCGACAGCGCGCTCACGATCTCCCTCGCCTTCGTGTCGAGCACCTCGAGGTCGTCGCCGTACACGCCGACCACCACCGACGCCGTCTCGCCCGTGATCGTCTCTCCGATCCGATCGCCGAGGAACGTCAGCACGTTCGTGTGCAACCCCGGATAGCTCTGCATCACCCCGCGGATCTCGCTCTCGATCCGCGGCTGCTCCTTCGCCGGCACGTCCTTCAGCTCGAGGTGGAACTCGCTCCGGTGCGGACCCCACGGATCCTCGCCGCGCTCGGCGCGCCCGATCTGCTGCGACACCGTGGCCACGGCGGGAATCGCGAGGAGGTCCGTCGAGATCCGCGCGCCGATGCGCTTCATCTCCTCGAGCGACGTGCCCGGCGCTCCGGACGCCTGCAGCACGAAGTGTCCTTCGCGGAACGCCGGCAGCCACTCGCCGCCGAAGAAAGGGAGCAGGGCGAGCGCCGCGACGCAGACGAGGATCGCCGGGACGATCACGAGCCAGGGGCGTCCGGTGAACGTTCCGAGGACGCGGCGGTAGCCGGATCGGGCGCGCGCGAGGAGCGGGAGCTCGCTCGTTTTCTCCGCGGCCTTCGGGAGGAGGATGAGCGCGAGTGCGGGTGTCACGGTCAACGCGACGAGGAGAGAGACGAAGACGGCGAGGAGGTACGCCTGTCCGAGCGGCGCGAAGAGCCGTCCTTGGAGTCCCGACATCGTGAGGACGGGGAGGAAGACGAAGCCGACGATGAAGGCCGCGTAGACGACGGTGCGGCGGACTTCGAGCGAGGCGTCGAAGACGACCTGGAAGGAGGGACGCGGCTGCGCGAGCGCGCGGTTCTCGCGGAGGCGCCGGAAGATGTTCTCGACGTCGATGATCGCGTCGTCGACGACTTCGCCGAGGGCGATCGCGAGTCCGCCGAGCGTGATCGTGTTCAGCGTCGCGCCGAAGAAGTGCAGGACGACGACGGCGCCGACGAGCGAGAGCGGGATCGCCGCGAGGGAGATCGCCGCGGTGCGCAGGTTGTAGAGGAAGAGGAAAAGGACGACGGCGACGAGGACGGCGCCGAGGAGGAGGGAGGAGCGCAGGTTCGAGATCGCGTTCTCGATGAACGTCGCGGGCCGATGGAGGCGGTCCAGGAGGACGATGCCCTGCGCCTCGATGGCGGGCTTCATCTCCGCGAGCGCGGCTTCGACGCCGCGCGTCGTGTCCATCGTGTTCGCGCCGTACTGGCTGAGCATCGTGAGGAGGACGCCGGGCTTCCCCTGGATCAGCGCTTCGCCGAACTTCGGCTCGGGAGCCTCGACGACGTCGGCGACGTCGGAGAGAAGGACGTTCCGGTCGCCGCGCCGCGCGAGGACGATCTGCGCGAGGGCTGCGGGAGTGGAGAACTGCCCTTCGCTCTGGATGACGATGCGCTGGTTCCCGGTGTCGACGAATCCCGCGCCGCGGACTCCGGTCGCGGCCTGCGCCGCGTCGGCGACTTCCTGGATCGAGAAGTCGAAGGCGCGCAAACGATCGGAGCGCAGGCGGATCTGGAGCTGGCGCAGCTCGCCGCCGAAGACGCTGACGTTGGCGACGCCCTGGACGGCGAGGAGACGCGGGCGCAGCGTCCACTGCGCGAAGGAGCGCAGCTCCATCGGCGTGAGCTTCTCCGAGAGGAGGCCGATCTTGAGGAGGTCCATCGTCGCGGAGGTCAGAGGAGTGAGCTTCGGCGGCTGGACGCCCGCGGGGAGCTGTCCGGCGGCTTCGACGAGCTGCTCCGCGAGAACCTGGCGCGCGAGGTGGACGTCGGTGCCCGACCGGAAGATCGCGGTGACGATCGAGAGGCCCTGGATCGACTGGCTGCGGAGCGCGTCGAGGCGGCCGGCGCCGTTGAGCGCGGCTTCGACGGGGCGGGTGACGAGGAGTTCGACTTGTTCCGCGGAGAGACCGGGCGCCTCGGTCTGGACGGTGACTTCGGGCGGAGCGAAGTCGGGGAAGACGTCGAGCTTCGCGTGCGCGACGACGTACGCGCCGAAGGAGAGGAGAGCCGCCGCGAGGACGACGACGACGCCGCGGTGCCGCAGCGAGAAGCGGACGAGGGCGCTCAGCAAGGGAAGGTCATTCTTCCTCGCCGGCTCCCGCCGACGCGCTCAGGATCTCCGCCGAGAGGACGCTCTGAGCGCCGCCGACGACGACGCGCGCGTCCTTCGTCCACGCGGCGTCGGTGAACCAGCCCTCGGGCAGCGCGTGGTCGAGCGCGATCTCCCTGCGCTCGAACGCGTCGTCGCCCCTCGCGACGTAGACCCAGGTCTTGCCCGCGTGGCGGACGAGAGCGGAGCGCGGGACGGCGACGCCCGCGAGCTCCGGCCCGTCGCGGTCGAGCCAGGCGGTGACAGCTTCGCCCGGGCGGATCGCCGTGTCTCCCGCGGCGACACTGAAGAGCAGCGCCTGTCCCTGCGTCTCCGACGTCGGCGCGAGCGCGACGCGCTGGCCGTCGAGCTGGCGGTCGGGATGCGCCGCGGCGACGATCGTCGCGTGCTCGGACTTCGCGAGCGAGAGGCCGATCGGGAGCTCGACGCGCGCGAGCACGGGATCGAAGCGGCCGATGCGCGCGATCAGCGCTCCGGCTTCGACCGATTCGCCGGGTCGCGCGCCGATCTCGAGGACCTCGCCGCCGTGGGGAAACGCGAGGGGGATCCCCGCGGTCGCGAAGGTCGCGGGATCGAGAGTCGCTTCGAGCCCGCGGCGCGAGTCCGTCGCCGCCGTGAGTCGAGCGCTCTCCTCCTGGACGCGACCCTGAGCTTCCTCGAGAGCGCGGTCGGAGACGTTCTTGCCGTCCGCGTTCAGCGTCTTCGCGCGCTCGAGGGCGGCCTTGGAGACGTCGAGCGCCGCGCGCGCGGTCGCTTCGTCGCCTTTCGCGGCCGCGAGACGCGCGGAGAGATCGGCGCGCTCGACGGCGGAGAGGCGGGGCTCGATCGATCCGATCTGCGCGCCGTCCTCGACCGTGCTCCCCACGGCGGGCCAATCCGCGGCGGAGCGGATCGTCCCCGCGATCGGCGCGTGGAGCTCGAACATCTGCGAGGGATCGGCGACGACGCGCCCGTACGCCTGCACCTGCGGCCGCAACGAGCGCGGAGCGAGAGCCGCCACGGCGATTCCGAGACGCTCCTGCGCGGCGCGAGGGATGTGGACGAGCACTTCGCCGCGCGGACCGTGCTCCGTGGAAACCTTCTCCGGACTCGCTTCCGTCTTCGCTTCCTCGCGTGCGCAGGCGGCGAGCAACGCTGCAGCCCAGAGGGCGAGCCAGGGACTCCGCTTCATGGTTCGACCCTCACCGGCAGGGAATCGGGGACCGGCGCGCTGCCTTCGAGCGGCCGTTCGAGCGCGTTCTCGAGATCGCCGAGGGCTTCCTCGGCGCGATGCAGGACGAGCAACTCGACGCGCGCCAGCGCGGCGACCTCGGCGCGCGCGACGGCGACGTCGAGACGGTCGGCCGCGCCCGCCGCGAGCGAGTGCCGGAGACCTTCCTCGGTCGTGCGTTGCCGCTCGGAGAGGAGGCGCGCCTCGGCGAGCTCCGCCAGCGCGCCGCGGTAGGCCGCGAGAGCGCCTTCGATCTCGCCGATCGCGCGGGCCTGGAGCGCGGTGAAGCGCGCTTGCGCCTCGCTCCGGCGCGCTTCGGCCTCGGCGATCGGTCCGCGGTTGCGGTCGAGGAGCGGGAGCGGCAGCGCGAAGTTGAACGCGAGCTTCCGCAAGCCCTGATCGAAGACGTAGCCCGGACCGAGGGTGAGGTCGGGAACCTGCTTCGCGACCTCGAGGCGCACGTCCGCCTCGGCCGCGTCGTACTCGAGCAGCGCGCGGCGGACGTCGAACCGCTCGAGCAGACCCGGCTCGCGCGCGGCGTCCAGAGGAAGCTCCGCCGGCGGCTCGCCGATGCCCCATCTCCCGGGGTTCCCGCGCCCGAGCACCTCGAACGTCAGGGATTCCATCGCGGACTCCGGGACGCCGATCGCCGCGGCGAGCGCGGCGCGGCTCGTCGCGATGCGCGTCTCGGCCGTGCGTACTTCGATGTCGATCCTCGAGACCTCGATCTCGGCGCGCGCGACCTCGAGCCGCGCGGCTTCGCCGGCGGCGAGGCGCCGGCGCAGGAGATCGAGCACCTCGCGCCGCGGCTCCTGCTCGAGGCGGAGCAGGTTCAGCTCGTGCAGCGCTGAAAGATGCTCGAGGAGAGCGGTGCGCACTCCGTTGCGCACGTGCCAGGCGGCCTCGTAGACGCCGACCTCGGCGGCGAGCGCGAGCTTGTGCGCGCGCTCCGTGCGGAGATCGCGCTTGTCGGCGGTCTCGACGAGGAAGTCCAGCCCGAGATCCGCGACCCAGCGGCTGTCTCCAGCGGCGGGATTCAGCACGTACTCCGGCCGGAACGCGAACGTCGGATTCGGAGGCGTCGACGCCGTGGTCACGCCCGCGCGCGCCGTCCGCGCCTGCGCGCGCGCGACGTCGAGGTCGGGATGGAACCAGAACGCCGCGAGGCAGAGGGTCGAGAGACTCCACGTCGGCGGCGGGAAGGACGGCGCCGGCACGACTTCGCCGGCGACCCAGGCCGCGAGCGCGGGATCGGCGAGCGTCCGCCGCGCGAACTCGTCTTCCATCCGCGCGGGCTCGATCGGCGCGGCGTGGTAGGCGATGCAGCCCGCGCACAGGATCGGGATCGCCGACGTTCCGAGGCGTGCGAGGAGATTGCGCATCGCGGGGGAGCTCGATGAGCGGCTTCCAGCGTAGCAGCGGACGCTCGGCCGCGCGCGCGGTCACCCTGTCCCCGAAGACAGGAACTTGTCAGGTGATCGGGCTTTCGCGGCGTTCCAGCATCGCAGCGTGGGCACGTGGCGCACTTGGCTCGCCTGCTCGATCGGGTTCGCCGTCGTCTGGTTCTCGTTCCTCGGGTACCGCGATCTCCTGCATCCCGACGAGGGACGGTACGCGGAGATCCCGCGGGAGATGCTCGCAACGAGCGACTGGGTCACGCCGCACCTCGACGGGCTCAAGTACTTCGAGAAACCGCCGCTCCAGTACTGGGCGACTGCGGCCGCGTTCGAGCTGCTCGGGGTTTCGAACGCGACGGCGCGGCTGTGGCCGGCCGCGCTCGCGTTCGCCGCGGTGTTCTGGACGTTCTTCGTCGGTCGCCGCGTCTTCGGGAAGGAGACGGGGGTGCTCGGCGCGATCGTCCTCGCGAGCAGCCTCTTGTGGGTGGGGATGGGGCACATCCTGACGCTCGACATGGGGCTCAGCGTGCTCCTGTGGTTCTCGATCGGCGCGTGCCTCCTCGCGCAGACGGAGCGCGACGATCCGGTCCGGAGCCGACGCTGGATGCTCCTCGCCTGGACGGCTCTCGCCGCGGCGACGTTGAGCAAGGGACCGGTCGCGCCCGTGCTCGCGGCGGGGACGATCGCGATCGCGAGCGTGTGGCAGCGCGACCTCGATCTCTGGCGCCGACTCCATCTCCGCCTCGGCCTCTGCGTCTTCCTCGCGCTCGCGGCGCCGTGGTTCGTCGTCGTCGGGCTCCGGAACCCGGGCTTCACCGAGTTCTTCTTCCTGCACGAGCACCTCGCGCGCTATGCGACGAACGAAGCCGGTCGCAACGGCGCCTGGTGGACCTTCTTCGCCGTCGTGACGATCGGCTGCGCGCCCTGGATCGGTTCCGCGGTCGCGGTCCTCGTCCGCCCGGGCTTCGCGTGGCGCGGCGGGAAGGGCGGCTTCGATCCTGTCCGCTTCCTGTGGATCTGGTGCGCGTTCACGGTCGTGTTCTTCACGCTGTCGCGCTCGAAGCTCGTGCCCTACGCGCTCCCCGTCTTCCCGGCGCTCGCGCTGCTCGTCGGCCGCCGCCTCGCGACGCGCCGCGGGCTCGCTTGGGACGCAGGCTCCGCCGTCGCTCTCGGCGCGCTGCTCCTCGCGATCGCGACGCTCCCGTTCCGCGTGAGCATCCCGGACGTGCCGCGCGAGATGCTCGACGCGTACCGGCCGAGCGTGCTCGCCGGCGCCGCGCTGCTCGTCGCCGCGGGAATCGCGTGCTGGACGCTGCGCGCGCGACCGCTCGCGGCCGCCGGCGCCCTCGGCGCGGTCTCGCTCGTCGGATTCCAGGTCCTGCTCCTCGGCTTCCAGTGCTTCTCGTCCGTGAAGTCGAGCCGCGAGCTCGCCGCCGCGATCCGGAGCGACGCGTCGAACGGCGCACCCGTGTACTGCGTCACGCGGTACGAGCAGGCGCTGCCGTTCTATCTCGGACGCACCGTCGACCTGGTCCATTCGCGCGGCGAGCTCGATTTCGGGCTGCGCGACGACCCGCGCCGCGAGATCGTCGACTTCGCCACGTTCCGGCGCGTGTGGACCGCTCTCGATCGCGGCGTCGCGATCTTCCCGCCCGAGGTCTACCGCTCGATGGCTTCCGACGACCTTCCGATGCGCGAGATCCACGAGGACCTGCACCGCGTGGCGGTGGCGCGCCGGTGAACGCGCGTCAGGTCGCGGCGCGCGCGCGGGGAAGGTGCACGCGGAACGCGCTGCCCTTCCCTTCCGTCGTCTCGAGCTCGATCCGCCCGCCGTGGAGGCCGACCGCCCAGCGCGCGATCGAGAGGCCGAGGCCGGAACCGCCGCTCGCGCGCGATCGATCCGCGTCGATCCGGTAGAAGCGCTCGAAGATCTTCTCGCGGTGCTCGGGCGCGATGCCCGGACCGCTGTCGGCGACCTCGAGCAGAGCTTCGCCGGCGCCGTCCGCGCGCACGCCGACGCGGATCGTCCCGCCCTCGGGCGTGTACTTGATCGCGTTGTCGACGAGGTTGAACACGGCCTGCCGCAGGATGGTCGGATCGCCCTGCACGAACAGTCCGGGTCGGATCTCGGTCTCGATCTTCTGTCCGCGCTCGTCGGCGAGCACGCGCAGGACGTCGACGACCTCGCTGGCCGGCTGGCAGAGATCGACTTCGGCGAAGCGGGCGCGGTAGGCGTTCGCGTCCTCGCGCGACAGCACGAGCAGGCCGTCGACGAGCCGCGCGAGCCGGTCGGACTCCTCGAGCATGCTCGCGATCGCTTCCCGGCACGCGTTCGCGTCGGCTCCGTCCCGCAGCGCGACCTCCCCGACGCTCCGCAGCGCCGTCAGCGGCGTCCGGAGCTCGTGCGACGCATCTGACGTGAAGCGTCGCGTCTTCTCGAACGCGCTCTCGATGCGCGCGAACGTGCGGTTGAACGCGATCGCGAGGCGGCCGAACTCGTCGGTTTCATCCTCGACGGGCAGCCGCGCCGACAGCTTCTCCTCGGTGATGCGCGCCGCGGCTTCGGCCATCGCGCCGACCGGCGCGAGGAGCCGCCGCGCGAGCACGGATGCGCCGAGGAATGCCGCCAGGATCGCGATCGGCGATCCGACGAGCAGGATCGTGGCGAGAGTCGCGAGGCTCTTCTGCACGTGGCGCTCGTCCTGCGCGACGGCGATCGAGACTCGTTCGCCGCGGATGTCCAGCGACGTGGTGGCGCAGGTGTACGTCAGCCCCTCGGCCGACTTCCAGCGCTTCGTCTCGGGATCGTTCGCGAGCGGAAGCGACATCGGCAGGCCGCGCTTCACCCATCCGGAGGAGGCGTTCACGGGCTCGTCCCCGACGGCGACGGCGTAAAGCGCGACGAGGCCGATGTCCTCCATCTGCGAAACCTCGAGCGGGCCCTCCGCGACCTCGTGCGCGACGAGTGCGAGATCCTCGCGCGCCCGCGTCTCCACCTGACCGAGCAGGTTGGCGCGCGCGGTCGCGTAGACGCTCACGGAGAACGCCGCGAGAAGGACGGCGAGGGTCGCGGCGAGCGAGAGGGCGAGGCGAGCGCGGACCGTGCGCGGGCGGAACCTCACTCGGTCCGCTCCTCGAGGTGGAAGCCGAGTCCGCGCACGGTGTGCAGGAGCTTCACCGGGAACGGATCGTCGAGCTTCTTCCGCAGCCGCGCGATGTGCACGTCGATCACGTTGTCGAGCGAATCCGTGCGGCCGGTCTCCTTCCACACTTCCCGCACGAGGAGCTCGCGCGGGACGACGCTGCCGAGATTGCGCAGGAGCACTTCGAGGAGCTTGAACTCGCGCGCCGTCAGATGGAGCACCTGCCCTCCGCGCGTGACGCGGTGCGAAGCGAGGTCCATCTCGACGTCGGCGATCTTCAGCGACTTCGAGCTGTCCATCCGCCCGCGCCGGAGGAGAGCCCGGCTGCGGGCGGCGAGCTCCGCGAACGCGAAGGGCTTGACGAGGTAGTCGTCGGCGCCGGCGTCGAGGCCCGCGACGCGATCGGGGAGCGCGTCCTTCGCCGTGAGCATGATCACCGGCGTCAGGATCGAGCGCGTGCGCAGCGTGCTGATGATCTGGAGGCCGTCGCGTCCGGGGAGCATCCGGTCGAGGACGATCAGGTCGAAGGGCTCGGATTGCGCGAGGAAGAAGGCGTCCTCGCCTGTTTCCGCGACGGTGACGTCGTAGCCCTCGCGCTCGAAGCCGGATCGGACCGCCTGGGCGACCTTGTGTTCGTCTTCGACGACGAGAATGCGCATCGGAGCAGCCGGACGATCAGCGGGCCGGGCTGGTGTGGGCGACGAGGAGGAGGTCATCGTCGCGCACGAGCCCGATGCCCGGAGCGTACCACTTGTCGCCGACGTCCGCTTCGATCGGCGTCGTCTCGCGGACATGGAGGCAGTGCTCGAAGGTGCCCGCGGGCGTCCGCATCGTCTCGGAGACGCCGACGATCTCGCCGCGGTCCATCGCGACGGCGGGAGCGAACTCCTGGAAGTACTTGTCGCCGAGTTTCGCGTTGCCCGGGAGAGCGAGACCGAGGCGCGCGCCCGAGACGCCGGCGACCCAGCCGCCCGGATGACCGCAGATCTCGCCGTGCTTGTAGACGTCCACTTCCTCGCCGAAGTAGTAGACGTCGCCGCTCGCGGGCTCGATCGCGAAGAAGTTGCGCGAGATCTCCTTGGGCTTGCCGTCGACCTCCTCGTGTTCCTCGACGACGCGCGTCTCGACGCGATCGACGACGCGCGTTTCGTCGAGGACGGTGATCGTGAGGCGCGTCTTGCCGTGCTCGAAGACCGAGCAGGCGCCGGGGGTGAGGTCGAAGTACGCGGACTTTCCGCTGCTCCGAAGGGTCGTCCGGTCGACGGGGAAGGACTCGCGCCAGCCGTTGCCGCTCGCCTCCGCGACCTCGGGCTCCGAGCTCGAGGACGTCGATCCGCAGCCGGCGAGGGCGGCGACGAGGAAGAGCCGGGAGAGGAGCCGGGATTTCATCGGACGAATCCTGCCGGTTCGCGTGAGGACGATCGTACGCGCACGTTCCGGAGGCGTCCATGCCGATCGCTGGAGGGCGCGAGGCGGTAACACTAGCATCATGGAGCGCATGGTCCGACTGGATCGCATCTACACGAAGGCGGGCGACGACGGGTCGACCGGATTGGGAGACGGGACGCGTGTCGCGAAGCACCATCCGCGCGTCGCGGCGTACGGGACGGTCGACGAGTTGTCGTCGGTGCTCGGGCTCGCGATCGCGCACGGGCTCGCGGAGCCGTTGCGCGAGGACCTGGCGAGGATCCAGAACGAGTTGTTCGACGTCGGCGCGGATCTGTGCGTGCCGGGCGCGCCGGGGAAGCCGGAGAAGCGCGAGCGGTTGAGGCTGACGGCGGAGTACACGAAGCGGCTCGAGGACTGGATCGACCGGGAGAACACGGCGCTCGCGCCGCTGACGAGCTTCATCCTGCCCGGCGGAACGCCGGCGGCCGCGTGGATGCACCTCGCGCGCAACGTCTGCAGGCGCGCGGAGCGGCACGTGACCGAGCTGATGGAGATGCCCGGCGAGAAGGAGCGCGTGAACGCGGAGGTGCTGCGGTACCTGAACCGCCTTTCCGACCTGCTCTTCGTGCTCGCCCGCGTGCAGAACCACAACGGGCGCGGCGACGTGCAGTGGAAGCCGGGCGGGTAGCCCGGACTACTTGGGGCCGGCTGCGTCCGGCTCCGCGAGCAGCTCCTCGATGATGCGCTCGAACTGCTTCGCGAGCTTCGCGTGCTCCTCCTTCGTCGCCGGACCCGCGAAGCCGCTGTGCACGGCGCGCACGCGGCCGTCGCGGTGCAGGAAGATCGTCGTCGGGAACGCGATCACGCGGTCGAGCGCGGGAAGGGCCTCCGCGGCCTTCTGGTTGTCCGCGAGACCGGCGAGCAGCATCGGGTAGGCGACCTTGTGCCGCTCGCGCATCCGGCGCACCTGCTCGGCGTCACGCGCGAAGTCGCCGGTCATCTCGAATGCGAGGCCGACGACGGAGAGGCCGCGCGCCTTGTACTGGTCGTACACGCGCGCGAGGTAGGCCGTCTCGTCGTGGCAGTTGGGACACCACGAGCCGAGCACCTGGACGACGATCGCGCGGCCGGCGAATGCTTCCTCGCCGAGCGAGTGTTCCTTGCCGTCCAGATCGGGAAAGCGCAGCTGTGCGAGCCCGAACCCGTCCTTCCAGTGCGCGCGCTCGAACTCGTCGGGGATCGACGCGTGGTCGTCGCGCAGGGCCATCCACGTGTCGTGCCCACGGTCGCCCGACCAGAAGTCGCCGGCGAGGCTTCCGTCGGGGCTCGTCCTCGCGTCGAACAGGAACGCGTGCGCTCCGTCGAAGCAGGAGAGGCGCAGGTGTCCGCGTTCGCACGACCCGGTGAGCCAGCGGAAGTCGCCCGTCGAAGTCAGGAACGTCCCTTCGACGGCGCCGTCCGCGCCCGGACGCAGGATCGCGACGGCGAGATCGGCGTCGCCGTCGAACTTCGCGGACCAGCGGCCGGCGACGGGGGCCGCGTTCAGGGGACCCTCGCTCCGGAAACGCGGCGCGGCGCCGGCGGTCGCATGGAACTTCAGCTTCGTCCAGCGATCGGCGCCTGACCGGTTCTTCCACTCGCCGTCGAGCTTCGTCCCGAGCCGCGCGACCTTCGCCGTGATGCTCGAATCGTAGTGCGGGATGTCGAAGACGATCTGGTCGCCCTCGAGCCGCGTCTCCGGCACGCCGATCTCCTCTTCGCCGTTCCGGATCTTCGCCGACAGCTTCGGGCCGTCGCGCGCGATCACGATCTCGAACGGCAGCTCGCCGCCCGGGCTCTCCAGCCACGCGCGCCAAGCCCCGACCTCGAGCATCTCGGTGGGGGGGCCGATCTCGGCGTAGCCCATGCCGTAGTCGCCGTCTCTCCCCTGGATCAGCAGTCCGATCGCCAGAGCCAGCAGCATGCCCCCATGATAGGGGGCTAGAGTCCCCCCGGCGCGCTCGCGAGTTCGTCGGAACGGTGTGACCGGCGCGCGCGTCCTGGCTAGGGGGGCCTCCCATGACTCCCGCTTCGGGCGCGAGCCGCCGACTCGTCGCGGCGGGCGCGCCGGCCCCAGATCCCCGGAGTTCTTTCATGTTCCACTCTCTCTCCGCGCGCGGCCTTTCCTCGTCCTCCGCTCTCTCGACCGCGGCATCCGCGTTGGTGCTGGCGGCCTTCGCCCCAGGCCTCTCGGCGCAGACATTGATGCATTCGGACAACGGTCTCCTCGCCATCGACGACGTCGAGATCACGCCCGACCAGCACTACGCCGTCGTCCGGCAGAACCGCGACGACCAGTTCGCGCGGGTCTACGACCTCACGACGGGCGCTCTCGTCGCGAGTCCTGCGGCGAATCCGAACGACTTCCTGTGCGGGGAGTGCCTCGACGGCGTCGCGGTGACAAACACGCGCGCAATCGTGCTCGGGAACGTGGCCCAGATCCTCGACCTCACGAATCTCGCGAACCCGGTGATCGCGGCAACGCGCGTCGGCTACCATCCGCGCGACGTCGCGATCACGCCGGACGGGACGATCGCGGCCGTGCGCGGAGGCGAGACTCTCGCTGGAATGGTCGGCGGATCGTACCTGTTCGATCTCGCGACGGGGGCGCAGATCGGCTTCCACCCGGGCGAGCCGACGCCGTACGGTTCAGGTGGCACCTTCTCCTTCGACGTCGACGACGTCGCGGTGACGAACGCTCACGCGGTCGCGATCTCGTTCATCAGCAACGGCACCGCGACGCCGGACGCGCGCGTGACGATCTGGGAGCTGCACCCGAGCGGTGGGGGCCCGCCGGCCGTCGCCTTCGAGACGACGACCTCTGCGGGGACGCGCGACCAGTCAGGGGCGCCGTACGACCTTGCGATCACGCCCGACGGCACGACGGTGATCGTGCGCTCGGAGCTCGAGATCGGCGCCTACGACCTCTCCGTCTCGCCGCCGGCGGTGCTGTGGCTGCGCCGGCCCGCGGGGAATCCGGGCCTCTACAACGAGGAAGCGCTCGACGCGATCGAGGTCACGAACGACCGCATCCTGACGATCAGCAAGCTCTCGAACCCGGCGCTCGGCAACGGAACGCAGGTCGACGTGTACGACATGAGCGGCGTGGACCACGTCGCGCGCGTCACGGGCAGCCCGCACGACCTCGCGATCACGCCGGATGGAACGCGCGGGTTCGTGCGCACGAGCACGGGTGCCTTCCTCTACGACATCGTGAACCTCCCGGCCGGGAACGGACTGACGACGCTGTCGCGCGCGACGGCGCAGTCGGCGTCCATCCAGTACTTCGGCGGGCTCGACTCCGTGGCGTTGACGAATCGGTTTGCGGTCGGCTTGTGCCGTGCGGCGAACCACCTGGACATGACCGTGCACATCTACGACATCTCGGGATCGGACCTCGTCGAGATCGCGGCGCGGACGGTCCAGCACACGCGGCCGATCGATCTCGCGATCACGCCCGACGAGACGAAGCTCGTGATCACGGGGAACTCGAACGTCACGGTGTACGAGCTCGCGACCGGGGCGGAGCTCTTCACGTACACGACGTGCCCCCAGAATCCCTACTACCCCTGGTGCGACGGCGTCGCCGTCAGCAACGACCGCGCGGTCGCGACGTGCCAGTGGGGGCCGCAGAACGGCTGGGTGACGATCGTCGACATCGCATCCTTCGCGAGCAACTACTGCGTCGGCGCTCCGAACTCGGTCGGCGCGGGCGCGAGGATCTCGGCGAACGGGACGGCGAGCGTCGTGGCGAACGACTTGAAGGTGTTCGTGGGAGACGCGCCGCGGGGAGTGACCGCGCAGTTCTACTACGGCCCGAACGCCGTGCAGACCCCGTTCGGGAACGGGTTCATGTGCGTCGGCGGCGCGATCCACGCACTGTCGATGCTGAGCCTGAACGAGGCCGGAGCCGGTTGGCTGCCGATCGACTACACGCATCCGCCGCCGGGCGGGCAGATCACGCCCGGGTCGACGTGGCGGTTCCAGTGCGAGTACCGCGACAACGCGGCGGGCGGAGCGCGGTTCAACACGTCCGACGCGATGAGCATCGTGTTCGTTCCGTAGCGCGGCCCGGTACGAAGGACGTCGTGGTGGCCGTGCCGCGCTAGTCTCTAGCGCGTGGAGCGCATCGCGAAGCACGCTGTCGTCCGCGGCGTCGTCCAAGGCGTCGGCTTCCGCTGGCACGCGAAGGAGCGCGCGCGCGGGCTCGGTCTCGCCGGTTGGGTGCAGAATCTTCCCGACGGAGCCGTCGAAGCGTGGGTGGAAGGACCGCCGCAATCCGTCGATGCGTTCGTCGACTGGATCCGCCACGGACCTCCCGCAGCGCGCGTGGAATCCGTCGATCTTTCCGACGCGCCGCCGACCGGTTCCGTGCGTTTCGAGGTCCGTCGCTAGCGTTCGCTACAATCGCGGCCATGGGTCTTCTCGCCCTGCTCGCCGCTTGTGCCCTTCTCCCGCGTGTGCCCGCGTCGGGAGACGTGCTCGTCGCGACACTCCACAACGACATCATCCATCCGCTGTCGGCCCAGTACCTCCTCGACGCGATCGCCGACGCCGACGTCGAACAGGCCGCACTCCTCGTCATCGAGCTCGACACGCCAGGCGGCCTCGTCGATCCCACGAAGGAGGTCATCCAGCACATGACCGCCGCGCGGACGCCGATCGTGGTCTTCGTCTCGCCGAGCGCCGGCCGCGCCGCTTCCGCGGGCTTCTACATGCTGATCGCCGCCGACGTCGCCGCGATGGCGCCGGGGACGAACACGGGCGCCGCGCATCCCGTGGGCCTCGGAGGCTCGGCGGACGCGACCGAGAGCGCGAAGGCGGAGAACGACCTCGCCGCATTCGTGCGGACGATCGCGCTGCACCGCGGCCGCAACGTCGAGCTCTCGGAGAAGGCCGTCCGCGAGTCGTCGTCGTACACCGACGGCGAGGCGCTCGAGCAGGGGCTGATCGATCTCGTCGCGAAGGACCGCGCGGATCTGCTCGCGAAGCTCGACGGGCGGACGATCCGGCGCTTCGACGAGAGCAGGGTCGTGCTGCGGACGAGCGGGACGGTGCGCGAGGTGCGCAAGAGCTTCCTCCAGCGCACGATCGGCCCGCTGCTCCATCCCGAGCTCGTGCTCCTGTTCCTCGGTCTCGGCGTCATGGGCCTCTACGTCGAGATCTCGCACCCCGGCATGATCTTCCCCGGCATCGTGGGCGTCCTGTGCCTGCTCCTCGCCGCGCTGGCGTTCCAGTTCCTGCCGATGAACACCGTCGGGATCCTCTTCCTCGCGCTCGGCCTCGGACTGTTCGTCCTCGAGCTCAAGGTGACGTCGTACGGCGCGCTGACCGTAGGCGGAATCGCCTGCCTCGTGCTCGGACTGCTCCTGATGTTCCCGCGCGACGTCCCGGCGTTGCGCGTCTCGCTCGCGTTCGTGCTGCCGCTCGCCATCACGATGGCGGGCGTCATGGTCTTCTTCGTCGTCCTCGTCGCGCGCGCGCGGAACGTCCCGATCGCGACAGGGGTCGAGGGCATGGTCGGGGAGATCGGCCGCGCGGCGACGAACGTCGCGCCGGAAGGAAGAGTCTACGTGCACGGAGAAACCTGGGAGGCGCGCAGCGTCTCCCCGGTGGCGAGCGGCGCGGAGATCCGCGTGCTCGCGGTCGAAGGGACGAGATTGCTCGTCGAACAGAAAGAGAAACTCGCATGATCCCCGATGGTCTCGGCATCGCATTCGCGGTCGCGTTCGTCCTCTTCATCCTCGTGAACTCGGTCCGGATCCTCCCGGAGTACGAGCGCGGCGTCGTGTTCCGCCTCGGGCGGCTGCGGCCGATGGACTACGGCCCGGGAGTGTTCTTCCTCATCCCGATCGTCGACCGGATGGTGCGCGTGTCGCTCCGGACGATCGTGCACGACGTGCCGCCGCAGGACATCATCACGAAGGACAACGTGTCCGTGAAGGTGAACGCGGTCGTGTACTTCCGCGTCGTCAATCCGCGCAAGGCGATCGTCGAGGTCGAGGACTTCGGCTACGCGACGTCCCAGCTCTCGCAGACGATGCTGCGGAGCGTCCTCGGGCAGCACGAGCTCGACGAGCTGCTCTCGCAGCGCGACAAGCTGAACTTGAAGCTGCAGTCCGACCTCGATCGCGACACGGACCCGTGGGGGATCAAGGTCAGCAAGGTCGAAGTGAAGCACGTCGACCTGCCCGTCGAGATGCAGCGCGCGATGGCGCGTCAGGCGGAAGCCGAGCGCGAGAAGCGCGCGAAGATCATCCACGCGTCGGGCGAGTACGAGGCGTCGTCGCAGCTCGCTCTGGCCGCGGACGCGATCGGGAAGAACCCGGTGACGCTGCAGCTGCGTTACCTGCAGACGCTCACGGAGATCGGGAGCGAGAAGAACTCGACGATCATCTTCCCCGTGCCGATCGATCTCCTGCGAGGCTTGTTGGGTTCGGGGAAGTAGCTCCCTAGGCTCTGCACGATGCGCCGCGCCGGGGCGATCGTCCTCCTCCTCGCCGGCGGAATCCTCCTCGGCCTCGACCTGCGCCCGGTCGCCGGCGCGGACGGCGTCGTGCGGATGGCGTGGAGCTTCTTCGGCGCAGCCGGCGGCGCGCGGCCGCTCGCCGAGTTCGCGGCGCGCGCCGCGGGAATCCTCCCGTGGGCGATCCCCGCGACGCTCGTCCTCGCGGGCGCGCTCGGATGGGCGACCGCGAAGCTCTTCACCGAGCGCGCGAGCGCGAAGATGCTCTGCGCGCTCGCGTGGGCCGCGGCGCTCGATCCGCAGATCGCGCACTTCGTCGCGACGCGCCAGCTTCTCTCCGCCGACCGGTACCTCGACGTCGGCGATCTCTTCCGCGCGCTCGGGCTCGCTCTCGCGTACGCCGGAGTGCTCCTCGCGCTCCCGCGGCGCCGCGCCGAGCCCGTACCGCGCGACGCGTCCATCGCCTCGATCGCGGCGGCGATGGCGGTCGCCGTCATCCTCCCGGAGGTGATCTCGTCGCTGGCCCTCCGGCATCATCCGCTCTCGAACGACGAGTTCGCCTACCTCTTCCAGGCGAGGCTCTTCGCGCGCGGCGGGCTCGCGCAGGACGCCGGCGCATGGGCGGACTTCTTCCCTTCGGTGCAGACCCAGAACGCCGGCGGGAGGATCTTCGCGATCGTCTTCCCCGGCCACTCGGCGATGCTGGTCCCCGGCGTGTGGATCGGGTTCCCGATGCTCCTCCCGCGCCTGCTGGCCGGCGTCTCGGTGCTCGCGACGTGGGCGATCGGCCGCCGCCTCGGGCTCGCGCGGCCCGCGTGGGGAGCGTGGGCGCTCGCGCTCTCGCCCGCGTTCCTCGGCGTCGAGGCGCTGAACCTGGCGCACGGGACGTCGCTGCCGTTCCTCCTGCTCTTCACATGGGCGGCGCTCGCGGCGATCGACGGGGAATCGATCGCGTGCGCGTGCGCCGCAGGACTCGCGTTCTCGATCGCCTTCGCGGCGCGACCCTTGACCGCAGTCGCGCTCGGCGTCCCGGTGCTCGCGCTCTTCGTCCGCGAACGGCCGAGGCACAGCGCGCGCCTGCTGGCGTGCGCGCTCGCCGCCGCGGTGCCGGTCGCCCTGCTCTTCCTCGAGTTCGACCGGCGTCTCACCGGCTCGGCGTTCCGGACGGTCTACGGCACGTTCATGACCACCGACGTGTCCGTCTACGGCAGCATCGACGCCCCGACGGCCGCGTCGATCAGCGCGTTCAATCTCTCGCGGCTCTCGGTGTGGCTCGTCGGGATCGCGCCGGGCTTGCTGCTCCCGGCGCTCGCGCTCGCCGCCGGTCGTCCGAACCGACGCGCTTGGTTCGTCGCGGCGCTCCCCGCGAGCCTGTTCGCGTTCTACGTGCTGCACCCGTTCCACGGGATCCCCTGGGTCGGTCCCGTCTATCTCTCGGACGCGCTCCCGTACCTCGCGCTCCTCGTCGCGGAAGGTCTCGTCGTGGTCGAGACGGCGTTCGGCGCGACCGCCTCGCGCGCGGCGTGGGCGTTCTTCGCGTGCGGATCGGTCGTGCTGCTCGCCGCGCACTTCGGCCTCGCGCGCGAGGAGTTCGCCGAGCGGCAGCGTCCGTACGACGATGTGCGGAAGGCCGGGATCGACCGCGGGGTCGTCTTCCTGAGCCTCACGAATCCGCACGACTGGCGCAACTACCCGCTCGCGCCCCCCGAGCCCGGGGCCGCGCTCGTGTTCGCGCGCGACCTCGGCCCGCGCAACGCGGAGCTCGTGCACGCGCTCGGCGATCCGCCCGCGTGGACCTGGGATCCCGCGACCGGGGAGCTCCGACCCGGGAATTGAAAGGCGTCGGGTCCGTCTCCTTCGACGACCGAAGGACGAGACGAACCCGACGAGGCTGACAGGACTCGCGAGCTTCGCGGTGCTCGACTACCGGGCCGACCCTCCGGCGCTGCTCTCCATGTCGGCGCGCAGGCGGTTCATCTCCGCGCGGAGACGCTCCATCTCCTCGCGCATGCGGCGCATCATGTCCTCGACTTCGCGACGGCGCTCGGGCGTCAAGCGGGAGTCGCCGCCCCTGCGGACCTTCGCCGGCACCGGACCGTCGAACGGTTCGCGCGCGACGGGTGCGGAGTCTTCCGGCTTCGTCTCGGGTTGCAAGTACGGCGTCGGGGGAGTCGGCGGCGTCGCCGGAGTCGGAGCGACGTGCAGGACGCGGCTGTCGGGCGTGACGACAGTCATCCCGCCGGGTCCGTCGCCGCGGAAACGGAGCGTCGCGCGCGGAGCGCTGCCACGAGGCGTCACCATGACCGACGGAGCGCCGTCTTCCGAGGGCTCGGAGGGCGCGACCGCGGGCGCGGGCGCGGTCGGCGGCGTCGCCGGCGTCGGCGGCACGGTGAAGGAGTACGCCTTCGGAGTGATCACGTTCCAGCGCGGTGCTCCGGCCTTGCGGCGCGGCGCGCTGACGCCGTGCTGGTTCTCGACCTGGCGCTCGAGCGCTTCGACGCGTTCCTCGAGCGAATCGTGATCGTCGCCGTCCGAGTGCAGACCGAGCCGCTCCTCGAGGACCTTGACGCGCTCCTCGAGGTTGCCCGACGAGCCGCGCCCACCCGCGCGCGCTCCCTGCGCCGCGCGGAGCTCTCCGAGCTGCCTCAGCGTGCTCGCGAGCTTCTCGCTGTCGATGGCCTGCCCGGCGTGCACGTAGCCCAGCTTGTTGAGCTCCCTCAGCTTCTCCGCGAGCTCCTGCGAGTGGATCGTGGTGACGCCGTTCAACGCCTTGAGGCTCGAGAGCTGCCCGGCGAGGCCTTGGCTCATCGCCGCGAGGTCGTGCGCGCGCACTTCCGCGAGCTCCTTCGACTTCTGGCCCTTCGCGCCCTTCTGGGCCTTGCAGCAGTCGCCTTGCGCCTTCGCGCATTCCTGCTCGGCCTTCGCGCACGCGCTCTGAGCCTGCTCTTCCGCGGCGGCCATCGCTTCCTCGGCGGCCTCCTCGGCGGCTTCGCGGGCTGCCTCGGCCGCGTCTCGGGCTTCGACCTCGGCTTCTTCCGCCTCCATGCGGGCGTCCTCCTCGGCTTCGCGGGCGTCGGCCTCCGCCTCGCGGGCTTCCGCTTCCGCGTCGCGCGCTGCGGCTTCCGCCTGCTCGCGGGCTTCGACTTCCGCCTGTTCCTGTTCCTGCTCCCGGGATCCCGCCCCCGATCGTGCGCCGCGGCCGTCCTGATGCGGACCGACGAGGAGAGGGATGAGAATCGCGAACGCTGCGTGGTTCATGGCTGCTGTTGGCTTTCGGCGGAGGCGTCCTCCGCGATGAGGGTGTCGAGCTCTGCGCGCATCGCGCGCAGTGTCTGCAGGCGGTCGCCGATCTTGGAGAGGCGCTCGCGCAACTCGGTCGAGGCGTCCGCGAGCGCCGGCTCGGAGGCGATCGAGGCGAACTGCACCTCGAGCTCCTCGAGCGTCGAGGTCAGCTCGTCGGCGCCGTCGGCGAGGGACGCGGCGGGCGCCGGCTCGAGCTCGCGCTCGGGCGCGGGCGCGGGCGAGGACATCGGCGTGCGCGACGGGGCGACCGCTTCCATGGAGACCGCGGGCATCGCGAGCGGCGCCGCGGCGAGCGTGAGCGTCGCCGGGACCGCGAGCCAGCTCCTCCGGCGCTTGGATGCCGGTTCCCGATCCTCCAGAAGTGAACGCACGCGGAGCTCGAGGCGAGTCCCGCGCGCGGCCATCGGCAAGGCAGATGCCTCGCGGCCCCCGGCGACGATCCACGTGGCGACTTCGGCGAGGCAGCTCGCGAGCGAGGCGGGATCGCCGGTCCACTGCGCCGCGCGCGCGTCGCACAGGATCTCGGCCTCGTCGAGGAGCTGCACGCGGGCGAATCGCGCCAGCGGCTGGAAGAAGAAGACGATCTCGACCGCGCGGCACAGCGCGAGGAGGAGCGGATCGCGGCGCTGCGCGTGCGCGAGCTCGTGGGCGAGCATCGCCTCGAGCTCGTCGGGCATCAGGTCGCGTTCCGCGCGCGGCGGGATGCAGATCTCCGGGCGGAGGATCCCGCGCGTGATCGGCGCGGTGAGGCACGGGGCGCGCGAGAGCCGCACGCGGAGGCTCGACTGCGACCGGCGGCAGAGCTCGGCGAGGCGCTCGAACGCCGGGCCGGTCTCGATCGGCTCGCGCGAGCGCAGGCGCCGGGCGAGCTCGCGCCGATCGCGGGCGAAACGGGCCGCGCCGACGCCGACGCCGAGGATCCAGAAGCCCGCTGCGATCTCGATCCAGGGGATCTTGGTCGGGGCGGGCGCCGCGGCGCGCGGGGGACGCGCGATGCCGGGCTCGTCGAAGCCGATGAACTGGACGTTCTCGACCGGGCGCGCCGGCGGCGGAGGAGGAGCAGGCAGGCCGACCTGGACGCGCCATCCGGTGGCTCCGGCCGACGCGAAGCTCGCGGTCGCGATGCCGCCGAACAGCGCGAACTTCCAGAGACGCTCGCGGACCGCGGCGAGCACGGCGCGTTCGTCGAGAACGCGCGCGAGGGCTGAGGCGAGGGCCCACGCGACGAGGCAGAGCGTGGTTCCGTGGATCGCCGCGGTCGCGAGCCATGCGAGAAGGGGACCGAGGACGTTTTCAGCGACCACGACGTCGCTCCTTGTTCGGGCGGTCGCCGCCGGAGGACTTCTCGGCGATCAGCGAGCGGAGGCGCTCGAGCTCCTCCGGGTCGATCTCCTCTTCCTCGAGCAGATGGCTGACGAGCGCCGCGGCGTCGCCGCGGAAGAGGCGGCGGGTGAGCTCGCCGACCATCGAGCGGCGGACGTCGGCTTCGCTGACCTTCGCGCGGTAGAGGAACTGGCGTCCGACGGAGCGGTGGGTGACGACACCCTTCGTCTCCATCTTGGAGAGCATCGTCGCGATCGTCGTCAGGGCGCGGTCGCGGTCGGGCTCGAGCGCCTCCTGGACGCGCGAAACGCTGGCTTCGCCCTCTTTCCAGAGGACACGCATGATCGCGTACTGAAGGTCGGCGAGGTGGTGGGAGCGCGGCACGAGCAGCCCTCGAAAAGCCTGTCTACTACCCGAGTAGTTGGAGCGCTAGGGCGGGGGACGGTTTTCCCGCCGGCTTACGCGAGTGTTTCCGAGGAGGGAGTGCATTGCCCCGCGTCCGGCCACCGGTACCTTGAGCCCCGTTGAAGCGCTCGAGCCTGATCGCCCTCGCCGCCGTCCTCCTTCTCCTCGTCCTCGGGCTCGTCTGGTTCGTCGGCCGGGGCCCGTCGCCGTCGACGCCGACCGACGGAGCCGGGCCGGAGACCGCGCCCGTGACCGAGTCCCGCTCCGCGGCGACGCCGCTCGCGACGGGGGAGTCCGCGCTCGCGCGCGACGCCGTCCCGGCCGAGGCTCCGATCGAACGCGCCGCCGTCGTTCCGATCGTCGCCGTCGACGAGGAGGGGAAGCTCGTCGGCCGGGTCGTGGACTCGGCCGGAGCGGGCATCGCGGGCGCCGAGATCGTCGCCTACCTCCGGCCGGTCGAGGCGCGGGAGTACCTGCTCGATCACGCCTACCGCGAGGAGAAGACGAAGGTCGCCGCGGCCCGCTCGAACGAGAAGGGGGAGTTCACGTTCGATCTGCCGACCGGGAGGCCGCACGAGCTGCGCGCGCGCGCCGTCGGGTTCGCGGAAGCGCTCGCGGAGGACGCGATGGTCGGCATCCCCGTGACGATCACGCTGCACCGCGCGGCGGCGATCGACGGGACTGTCACGCGAAAACCGGCGGGAACCCCGGTCGCCGGCGCGCGGGTGATCGTGCTCGGCGGCGAGGAGCGGACGTGGGAGGGCGTGACCGACGAGGCCGGGAAATTCGACGTCGAGGGCCTCGACGCCGGGCAGATGACGCTCCAGGTCATCCCGGAGGACGCGATGCCCGTCACGCAGGAGCTCGAGCTGCAGGAGGGCGAGCGCCTCGTCCATCGCGTTGCGCTCGAGGCGGGTTTCGTGGTCACGGGAGAGGTCCGCGACGCGGTCACCGGCGCGCCGATCGCTGGGGCGGAGGTGAGCTCCTGGTCCTTCTACGCGAAGACGGTGCGCACCGATGCGTCGGGGCAGTACACGCTCGCGGGGCTTCGCGCCGAACCCGGCCGTCTCGCGGCGCGCGCCGCCGGGCACGGGCGGTTCGAGCAGATGATCGTGCCCGTGACGGGCGAGGTCCTCCGCGCCGACTTCGACCTCGCGCGGACGCGATCGGCGCGCGGTCGCGTCGTCGCGCGCGACGGCTCGCCCGTCGCCGGCGCTTACGTCGCGGCCTACGCGTACGCGTACGACGACGACGCGAAGCTCCCCCGGGACGACCTGATCTCGACGCGCAGCGGCGACGACGGGCATTTCGAGCTCGCCGATCTGCGTCCGGACCTCCCGCACGCACTGGTCGTGCGCCGGATGCGCTACGGGACGCTGATCGTGGACATGCCGGACGTCGAGACGGCCGTCATCGAGCTCGGCGACGTCGTGCTCGCCCCGGGCGCCACGCTCCACGGCGTGGTAGTCGCCGCGAACGGTCGGCCGCAAGAGGGCGCGCGCGTGTGGATCAGGCCGGAGGCGATCTCGTCCTCGAATGCCTCGGTGCTCGAGACACGCTCCGTCGCGACCGACGCACACGGTGGCTTCCTGTTCCGCGACCTCGCCGCCGGGAGCCATGCGCTGCGCGTCGTGAAAGAAGGCGCGCCGGTCCAGGAGAAGACGACGGTGCGGCTCGCCGAAGGCGAGGTACGCAAGGGCCTCAAGATCGTGCTCGGTGGCGGGCTTCCTCTCGAAGGACGCGTCGTGGACTCGCTCGGTGCCGCGATCGCCGCGGCGCGCATCCAGCTCACTCCGGTCTGGAAGGACGGTCCGAGCGTCATGACCGCCGAGTCGGCGGACGACGGGACGTTCTCCTTCGTCGGGCTGCCCGACGGTGCGTACACGCTGACCGCGCGGCGGGAGGGTTTCGTGGACACGACGATCGGGGGCGTGTCCGCGGGCGCGAAGCCGATCACGGTGCAGCTCCCGCGCGCGGCGGACGTGCAAGGCGTCTTCCGCGGCGCCGACGAGACTCCCTTCGCGCGCGCGCTGGTCGTCGCCTTCGATGCGCAGGGAAAGCGCGTCGCAGCGGACCGCACGGACTCCCTCGGGCACTTCCGGCTCGGAGTGGCCGTCGACACGACGGTCGACCTCGCCGCGTGGGTGGCGCTCCCGGACGGGCAGATCGATGCCGAAACGCCGCCTTCCGCCACGAAGGCGGGCGTCCGCGCCGGCGACACCGGCGTCATTCTCTCGACGAAGCCCTAGCTCCGTGCGCGCACCGCCCTCTCTCACCGCGGCGCTCGCCGCGTGCCTCGCGACGAGTTGCGCGATCTTCCAGCACGAGGACCATCCCGCGCCGATCGTCCGCGGCCCGATCCCGGCGCGCACGCAGCAGGTCGTCAAGCTCACGTACCTCGACTTCCGCCCGCGCCGCGCGGCGATCCAGCCTGCGGACACGACCGGCGTCTCGGTCCAGGCCGCCTACAGCAGCGTGTACCAGAACGGCCATTCGGGGACGGACGACGTCGTCTTCGACGGCGAGATCCTGCGCACCTCGATCGCCGTCCGGCGCGCCGTCTCGCCGAGCGCCGACCTCGAGATCGAGCTCGCCGTCCTCTACGCGACGAACGGCTTCCTCGATCTCTTCGTCGAGAACTACCACAGCTTCTTCGGGCTCCCGAGCGAAGGCCGCGACAGCCGGCCGCGGAACGACTACGAGATGGACGCGTTCCACGACGGCGTCGAGGCGTACCGGCTCGAGGCCTACGAGCCCGGTCTCGCCGACCTGCCGATCATCTTCACGCACGCGATCGTCGACGAGACCGAGAACCGGCCTGCGATCTCCTGGCGCGCGGGCGTCGAGCTCCCGACGGGATCGGAGTCGAAGGGCTTCGGCAACGGCGCGTTCGACTGGGGCGGCGGCGTGCTCGGCGAGAAGTCGCTCGGGCGCTGGTCGATGACGGGCGCCGTCGACTACGCCTTCATCGGGACGTCGCACAGCTTCGAGCGCGCGAACATCGAGGCCCAGGACAACCTCGACCTGCAGCTCGGCGCGGAGTACCGCTGGAACGACCGCATGTCGCTCCTGCTCGGCACGATCCTCGAATCCGCCGCGACGCGCGGCATCCCGATCAAGGAGATGGACGGAGCGATCCTGTCGATCGACGTCGGCGCCGCCTGGGACCTCGGCGACCGCTCGCGCTTCCTCCTCGAATTCGGCGAGGACGCGATCGCGAAGTCCGGTCCGGACTTCACCGTGATGGCGGCCTGGAGCTGCTCTTTGTAGCGAGCGCCACGCTCGCGCCCTGGACGAGTCCCGGGCTCGCGGCGATCTTCGCGAGCACCGCGCGCGCGATCAGCGCCTGCCCCGTCGCATTCGGGTGCTCTTCGTCGACGCGCAGCTCCGCCGGCGTCTTCCCGCTGTCGCGCCACGCGGGGAGGGCGTCGAGCGTGCCGAACCCGGCTGCGCCCGCCGCGTCGATCACCTGCGCGTGCAGATCCGTGTAGGGGTAGTCCTCCCAGCGCTCGAATCCGCGCAGTGTCGGCAGCACGACGAGGAGCACGCGCGTCCCACGCGTCGAAGTCGCCGACGCGATGCTCGCGAAACCGTCGACGACGCTCCGCCACTTCTCCGGATCGCGGTGCAGGTAGCGGAAGAGGTCGCCGCCGCCGAGGCGCTCCTGGTCCCACGTCCGCTTCTGGTACGCGAGCCAGCGCAGGAGCGCCGAGTGCTCCCACCAGACCGGATCCCGGAAGTGCTGGTGCAGCTGCTGCACGGGCTCGGTCTCCGGATCGTTCAGGTAGTACCCGACGATCACGAGGTCGGGTGCGAGTCCCATCGCGGCTTGCCGCACGACGATCGCCTCGTCGCCCGTGCTGTACCCCGAGACGCCCATGTTGAGGACCTCGAAGCGCCGCTTCGCCATCCAGAGCTCGGGCTCGGCCGCGGATTTCATCAGGGTCTCGAGCACGTTCGGCCACGTCTCGCCGCCGGCGACGTGCATGCCGAACGTCACCGAGTCCCCGACCGCGACGATGCGCACGTCGTCGGGTCGCCGATTGGCGTTCGGCTCGGCGTCGCGCATGCCGAGCGAGTTCGTCTCGATGACCATGTCGTTCACGGTCCGCCGGACGTCGGGCTTCATGTCGTAGTCGAGCCCCGGAACGCTCGACTTCCGGTGCACGATGTTCTTCCACATCGTTCCGTCGGCGTCCGTGGTCGGACGGCGGTACTCCGGGTTCCTGAAGACGCGCAGATAGACCTCGACCGCGACCGCGTCGGCGGGCAACGAGACGAGGAGCGCGAGGAGGAGACGCCGCGCGCGGGTGGGCCGGAGGGACGAGCTGGCCATGGAGGGGGGACGGGCCCTCCCTGGATCGGCTAATCGTCGCGATTGAGGTGAGTCCTGAGTGCGGTCAGAACTCTCCGGCGAGCATCCGCTGCCAGAAAGACCGCTTGGGCGCCCGGGGAGACCATTTCGGGCAGTCGCCGCGCAGGTTGATCTTCTCGTGGTCCCCGGGGATCTCCTGCTCCTTCAGGAAGGCGTCCTTCTGCTTCTGGGGCATGAAGTCCGGGAAATAGCACCCCGTGCGCGGCGCGTCGTAGGGCGCTTCCTTGAAGTACCGGCAGTCGCGGCACTCGACCTTCTTCTGGACCATGCGGGGTGCGCGGAGTCGCGGAGAAGATGGCGGATCGGGCGCCGGCCCGCAAGGCCCGGGCTCTACCGGACGCGCACTTTCAGGCTCGTGTCGCGGCCTTTTTCCCCCGTCCAGCCGACGGTCGCCTCCTGGCCTTCGCCGCGGACGAACCAGCGCACGCGGACCTCGCCGCGGCCCGGGATCCCTTCCTCGCGGAGGAGGCGCGCCGGGTCGCGCTCGGCGAGCGTCATCTTCTCCGGGAGCCAGAGGTCGCTGCGGAAGCCTCCGGCGAGGACCTCGACGCCCCGGCCGCTGATCGTGTAGGCGTCGGGCTCGCCCACTTTTTCCTGCGCAGCGCGGCCGGTGCGCGTCGGGATCAGGTGCTTGTTCCGGAACACGACGTCGATCGCGCGGACGCCGTCGCCGAGGTCGGAGACCGTCGGCTCCTCGATCGCAACGAGCGGCATCTCCTTCGCGTGGCGGATGCAGAAGAGCGCGTTGCGGTGGATCATGCCCTCGATCAGGAACGACGGCGGCACGCGCCCGACGTCCTTCCGGTAGCCGCCGATCTCGATCTTGCCGTACAGCGGATGGTCGAACGGATGCCAGGGCACGAAGCCCGCGCCGAGCAGCAGCTTGTCGTCGAAGAAGTGCTTCTGCTCCTGCGAGTTCGTCCCGAAGAAGTTGCGCCCCGGATTCGGGTTCTTCGACTCGTCGGGGAAGTACTCCTCGCCCGACCAGAGCTCGTTCGTGAACGAGAGGATCCCGAGTCCCTCGTAGGTCCACGTGACGAAGCCGCCGAACACCGTGTAGAGATCCTTCCAGATCACCATGTAGCGGTAGAACGGGAGCATCCGCTCGCCGTCGCGCCCGAGCTCGTCGTACGCGCGCACGTCGGACGCCGGGTACTCGCCGAACGCCTCCGCTCCCGGGCCGCGCAGGATCATGCCGCCCGAGTTGTGGAAGGACTGGACCGCGGCGATGTTCGGATGCGCGAGCACGAAGCGCGCGATGCACAGGGACTCCGGCCAGCGGAGCGGGTACGGACCGGCGCCGCCCTGGATGTTCTCCGGCTCCCACGACGACGGCCAGGCGCGGTTCATGTCGTAGCCGCCCTTCGAGTCCTCGTTGACGAGCCCGTCGCCGTCGTTGTCGATGCCTTCCTCGCCGAGGAGGATCCAGTCGCCGCGGATGCCCTTGTCGTTCGGAGGGACCGGCACGAGCATGCGCGGGTCGTCGGGATCGAGCCGGTGCGTGCCGTGGCCGGGCACGTACTTGCGCATCTGCGTGATCTCGCCGTCGCCGTCGAGGTCGTCGGGACCGTCCTCGTCGAGGCGTCCGTCGCCGTCGTCGTCGGTCGGGATGTAGCCCGTCCGCGAGCTGTGCGGGTCGTTCGCATCCTCGATCCAGTGCGCGCGCCCGTCGGGGTTCTGCATCGGGAGGACGTACAGCGCGGAGCCGTCGAGCAGGTCCTTCGCGTCGGGATTGCTCGCGTAGTTCTCGAGCAGGTACCAGGCCGCGTACATCGCCGCCTCGGCGCCCTGCACCTCGTTCCCGTGGACGTTCCCGTCGATCCACATCGCGGGCTTCTCGGTGTCCTTGCCCGTCGCCGGGTTCGTGATCGTGTAGACGCGCATCTCGCGCTTCTCGAAGCTCTGCCCGATCACTTCGTGGCGGATGAAGCCGGGGAACGCGGCCTCGAGCCGGTCGAGGTGCGCGTAGACCTCGGCGACGTCGTAGAAGCGGTTCCACGGGATCTCCACCTTCGGGCGGTGGTTCACGGGCGAGCCGGGGAAGCCCGGCTCCTGTCCGCCGGCGGGCTTCGGGGCCGCGGACTGGAGGAGAAGGAGTGCCGCGAGGAGGGGAGACATCACTTCACCTCGGGAACGACGTGCGCCGTTCCGGAACGGTCGGTGTCGACTTCGACGGCGAGCGCGGAGGGCGGCGCGCCGTGGACGAGCCAGCGGAGTTTCTTGCGCCCGCCGCTGCCGACGAGATCGGCGACGAGCTCCTGGCGCTCGCCGGCGAGGAGGTGCGCTTCCTTCGGCAGAACGATCGCGACGCGCGCGGGGCGCACGTTCGTCGAGCGCTTGCCCGCGACGCTCTGGAACGGGAGGAACGCGTCGTTCGCGAGCCAGGCCTGGATCTCCCACACGCCGCCGCCGAGGTCCTTCGCCGTGCAATCGGCGACGCGCACGCGCGGCAGGAGGTCGCCCAGGCCGAGCAGGAACTCGAGCTCTCCCGCGGCGATCTCGTCGCGCTCCTTCGGCGGCGGCTCGACCGTCGCGAAGGGCGCCCAGCCTCCGATCTCGACCTCGATGCCGAGATCGGGGTGCTTCATCTTCCTCCACGGCACGAAGCGCGCGGTCTCGCTCTTCGCGTCGATCCAGCGCAGGCGCTTCGCTTCGTCGGAGAGAGCGGGCTTGTCGTCGGGCTTCTTCTCGTCGGACTTCTTCTCTTCGGACTTCTTCTCGTCGGCCTTTGCCTCCTCGGGGGGGGGCGGCGCCTTCCCGTCGGCCGGCTTCGCGTCGGGCGTGTCGAGCCGGATCGACCACAGCTCGAGGTTCACGCACCAGAGACCGCGCTGCGTGCGGCACCACGACTGGAACGTTCCGTGGTCGTCGCCTTCGCTCTTCGCGTGGCTCTTCGCCACCTTCTTGTAGCTGCGTCCGATCTCCTCGAGGAGCGCCGCGTCGGACTCCGGCATCCCCTCGGGCGGGATCCGTTTCACCGACGGCGCGTCGTCCTTCACCGTCTTCGGCTTGTCGGCGAAGTCGTCGAGCGCCCCGTACGTGAGCACGAGCGCGATGTCCTTGTGGTCGAGAACGAAGTCGCAGAGGTCCCGGGCCTCGGGCTCGTCGGTCGCGAACTGCCCGGACTCCGGTGCGTGCTCCTTCCACCCTTGCGGGAAGTTCCGGTTGACGACCGCGTCGAGCTCCGGGTCCTCGCTCGCCTGCTTGTCCTTGTCCGAGTCCCGGCCCTCCGGCACGAGCTTCCACACGCCGTGCTGTCCCTTCTTCCGGTCGGCGCGGATCGTCGCGCGCGGATCGGCAGGATCGGCCATCCACTCGCCTTCGGGATCGGGGACCCGCATCCACGTCACCAGGCCGTCGCCGTCGACGTCCGAGGGCGGGTCCTCGCCGGTGCGGCCGTCGCGGTCGTTGTCGACGCCGGTACCCGTCGCTTCGACCTCGCGCAGCGGCTTCGCGAACCGCGCCTGCGCCGCGTCCGGATTCGCGCGCGCGATCACGTAGATCGTCGTCGTGTCGAGGAGCTGCTTCGTCCGCGCGTCGCTCGCGTAGCCCTCCGCCAGGTGGCGCGCGTGATCGAGCGCGAGACCGCTCGTCCACACCCGCGGACCGTCGATGTCGGCGACGACGAGGATCGCCGGACGCCCCGGCGTGATCGCGCCAGCCGCGATGCGCAGCGCCTCGATCTTGCGCCCGCCGCGCGACGGGAGCGCGCCGACCGGGACGACGCTCACGAGATCCTTGTGCTCGGTCGCGAGGCGCGCCATCGCGACCTGCACGTCGTGGTCCTCGAGCAGTGGCGCGCGCGCGGAATCGTCGGGGGCGGGGTTCGTGCCGGCGACGGCGATCGCGGCGAGCAGCAGTGCGATGGGCATGAATCGGGCTCCGGCGGTCCTGGGAGGGCGCACAGGATATCGCCGCGGTCGATCGCGCAGAAGGATCGCGCCGCTCAGTCCGCCGGCTTCGTAAGGAACGCGTCGAGTTCGTCGCGGCGCGCTTCCGCATCCGCCTCGCCGAGCTCGACGAGTCGCGCGAGGTAGTCCGGCTGGAACATGAGCAGCGAAAGGAGGTCGTTCGTGCGCGTCTCCTTCGTGCCGAGGCCGCGCGTCAGGAACCGGAACGAGCCCGGCAACTGCACTTCGTACGCGTTCGCGAGGCGACCGAGGTTCATCGACGGGCGCATGACGAGCAGCCGCAGTGGACGGAATCCGCGCTCGCGGATCGCCGGCACGGCCTCGAGGATGTTGTTCACGCGCTGCATCGTCAGCGCGTCGGCGTCGAACTGATCGAGGAAGATCGAGTTCAGGAGCGAGCCGAGGATCAGCGCCGGCGGCGGGTAGCCCGTCGTCACCGGCTCGTCCGGCTCGCCGGCGGCGCGCACGTACCGCGTCGAGATCGCCAGGATCCGGTCCGCGCCGAGGTGCACCGCGGGCGAGAGGGGCGCGGTCAGCCGCAGGCCGCCGTCCCCGTACCAGTCGTTCGCGATCTGGATCGCGGGGAAGAAGATCGGCAGCGCCGACGACGCCATGACGTGCGCAACGGTGATCTCCGCGTTGAAGCTGCGACGGTGCGCGCGCTCCCATTGCTCGATGTCGCGTCCCTGGACCCAGGTGATCGACTGGCCGGTCGTGTAGCTCGACGTCGTGATCGCGACGGCGCGCAGGACGCCGTCGCGCAGGTTCGCGTCGATTCCCGGCAGGCGGCCGTCGACCGCGTTCAGCGCGCGGCCGAGCAGGTCCCACAGCGGTTTCGTGTCGACCGCGGCGTGCGTCTGCGGCGCGGCGAGCCTCCCGCCGGACATCAGCTTCGCGCCGAGCCGGAGCACGTTCCGCGCGAGCGAGAAGGTGTCGACGCGGAACACCTGCTCGACGGTCAGGCTCTTCCACATCTCGGTCAGGCGCTCGACGCGCTGCGGGAAGCTCGTCGTGTGGCTCGCGAGGAACGCGGCGTTGATCGCGCCCGCGGAGACGCCGGTGACGATCGGGATCCGCAGGTCGGGGTGCTCCCGCGCGAGCCAGCGCAGGAGTCCCACCTGGTACGCGGCGCGGGCTCCGCCGCCGCTCATCACGATCGCGAGCTCGCCCGAAGCAGAATCCGCCACGGCGAAGAGGCTAGCGGATCGACCCGCGCGATAGGATGAGATGCTCGCGATGAAGCGACGGCACCTCGATCACCGGCGCGACACGCACTTCAGCGCGCGCGGCGCGCGGCGCGCGGCGCGGGGAAGGCGCTGGCCGTGTTCCTCCGGCGGTTCTCGAGGAAGCCCTAGCCCTTGCGCTCGAGAACGTGCACGTAGACTTCGCGTCCGGTCTCGTCCTGGAACGTGCGCTGGTCCTTGAGGAGCGCGTTCTTGTGCGTCTTCACCCAGCCCTGGAATTCGGGGATGGATCCCGGATCCGTCGCGGTGACCTCGAGCATGTCGCCCGGCGCCATCGCGTCGATCTCCTTCTTCGCTTTCGTGGTCGGCACGGGGGACTTCGCACCCCGCACGTCGAGCTTCCTCACGGCCATCGTCACGCTCCTCGTCTCGCCGCCACTCCAGGTGTTCGCTCGGCGTGCCCGTGCGCGCCGAAAGGGCGTGCCGAGTCCTCGTCCACCGACGCTCGTCGGTTTCGATTATCCTGCGGCGGTGGACGCGATGCAAATCGGGCGTTCGACTTACGTGAAGCGATTCACCGCGATGTGCCTGGTTCTCGCGTGCGGTTGCGCGAAGACGGAGGCGGAATGGAATCGCGAATTGGTCGCCGGAAACGCATTCAGCCGGTCCATGGCGGCGCTGGCGCTCTCCGAGGCTGCACCCGAGCGGTCGAACGCCGCGATCCCGGTCCTCCTCGACGTCCTGGACGGACCGGACACCGCGGTCCGACCGCACGTGCGCCGGGCTCTCGCGCGCATCGCTCCGTTCGCGGTGCGGGAGATGCTGCACCAGCTCGCCACGGCCTGGCACCCCTCCGACGCGAGGCAGGGTGCGCTCGTCGAGGCGCTCTCCGATGCCGGCGCGCCGGCGGTGCCTGCGATGCTCGCGGCGATGCGCGAACCTGAGATCGCGGCGGCATCGCACGTCGACCTCGTCCTCCAGCGCATCGGTGCCCCGGCCGTGGATCCGCTCGTTCGCACGCTCGAATCCGATCCCGACCTCGCCGTGCGGCGCGGTGCCGCGGAGCTCCTGGGCCGACTCGGACCCGCGGCGCGACGGGCCGTGCCCCTGCTGATCCAGTCGCTCCAGGGACGGGATCCCGAATGCGCGCGCGCTGCTGCGGAGAGCCTCGCGAGCATCCGGCCCGACGGCGGCGACGTCCTCGAGCCGCTGCGCGCGGCGCTCCTCGATCCCTCGCCGGCGGTCCGGAGCGCGGCCGGAAGCGCCGTCGTGAAGATCCTGATCCTGCGCGCAGCGGCGCAGAAGCCTGAGGAGCGGGAGAATGCCGCGCGCGAGATCCAATGGATCGGCGAGGCGGCTCTGCCGGCGCTCGTCGATCGCGCGGGGATGCGCGGGCCCGAGCGGGCGCGATTCGCGCGCGACAACCTCGTCCGCATCGTCGTCCGGAGTTCCTTTCTCCCGCGCGCGAGAGGCGCCGGTGCGCAGCGCGTCTCCGAGCTGATGCTCGACCTGACGTTGATGGACCAACCGGTCGCACGCGGCCTCGCCGCGATCGAGCTCGGGCGCATCGGAGTCGACGGCGCTGCCGCCGTGCCGCTCCTCACGCGCGCGACCCGCGACCGCCACGAGGGCGCGCGCGTCGCAGCAAACCTCGGACTCGTGCTCATCACCCTGGACGCGGCTTCGAAGCGCTGACATGGCCGGATCCACCGTCTTCCTCGCGCTTCTCGGAGTCCTCGCCAGCATCCACGCCCTCGTGCGGGTGTCCGGAAATCGCGTGCCGTTGCGGGTGATCCTGGGACCGACCTTCATCCCGCTCGTCGCCTCGCTCCTGCTCACCGTGGCGCTGCTCGTGTGGATTCTCGTGCGGGAAGTCGCGCGGATGCGCCGAGGGGAACGTCGCTCGCGGCCGCTGGCTCCCGTGCGCGCGCTGTTCGTCGTCGGCGTCCTCGGATGGGCGTACTGCTTGTGGAGGGTCCAGCCTCCCGAGCGCATCTGGCTCGAGATCGTCGCGAGCATCGTGTTCGGCGCGTGGGGATGCGTGGTCGCCCTCGAGCGGGTCCTCGCGCGCCTCCCGAGCGGCCTGCGCCGCGCGCTGGACTTCTCGATCTCGACCCTGTGCGCCTCCGCGGTGTTGCTCGAGCTCACGCTGCGCGCGATCGTCGCCGTGCACCCGACGGAGATCCTGGCGCGCGCGGGCGATCCGCCGCGACAGGTGATCGCGGAATGGCGCATGAAGCCGGGGCAGATCCTCATGGGCTTTCCCTGCAACCGGGGCGGGCACTTCGACACCGAGTTCCGTCGCAAGGCTCCCGGCGAGCACCTTGCGATCACGATCGGCGATTCGTTCAGCGTCGGGGTCGTTCCGCATCCCTATCACTTCACGACCGTGTGCGAACCGCTGCTCGGATGCCCGGTCTACAACATGGGGATCATCGGAGTCGGTCCGCGCGAGTACTTGCAGATGCTCGTCGAAGAGGCGCTGCCGCTCGCTCCGGACGTCGTCGTGATCGACGTCTTCGTCGGCAACGATCTGCTGTTCGACTTGCCGCCTCTCGACATGTGGCGGGAGCGCATGGATTCCTGGTTCGACCGCAACCACGTGATCGCGTGCGTGCTGCCCGGGCGACTCCGCCGCATCGGCGAGGAACGGCGACGGCTCGCGACGGAGACCTTCGAGGCCGGGATCGCGCCCGGAAAATCCGAACTCGAGCAGCTCTTCCCCTGGATCGAGAACCCGCTGCTCGAGATCGGATCGTACTCGGAAGCCAACTTCCTGATGATCGAATCGACTCGGGCGGAGCAGCTGAGCGGGCTGACTCCGGCTGCGCTGGCGCCTTTCCACGAGGCGATGCTCGACATCCAGCGTGCAGCGGGATCGACGAAGCTCGCGGTGATGCTGATCCCGGACGAGTTCCAGGTCGACGACCCGCTCTGGGCGCAGATCGAGCGCTCCGCGCCGGCGGAACGGTTCGACCGCGACCGCGCGCAGACGCTCCTGCTGCCGTGGTTCGCCGAGCAGGGGATCCCGTGCCTGGACCTCCTTCCGCTCGCCCGCGCGGTGCCGCCGCTCGAGGATGGCCAGCGGCACCTCTACAAGCTGCGCGACACGCACTTCAACGTGCGCGGGAACCGGATGGCGGGCGAGGCGCTGGCGGAGTTCCTGCGCCCGTACGTGGCGGAGAAGTAGGGGTCCAGATCCTCCCCTCGGCGAGGACGACGGGATCGTCCGCGCGAGGGAGCTCGAGGAAGCTACCGCGATGGAGTCCCATCGCGATCGCCGAAGCGGCCGCGTCGAACGCGTGCTCGCTCGAGGCCGCGAGCTCGACGAGTGCGGGGTCGTCGTACGCCGCGTGGACGGCGAGGTGGAGTCGCCGCGACACTTCGTTCGTCTTTCGGACGCGCCCCGTGAGCCAGCGCGGGTAGATCTCGATCGCCATCGGGAGACGCGGAGGATCGAACGGCCAGATCGAGAAGCCCGCGTCGGAGAGCTCGCGGAGCTTCGGCATGCCGCGGATGGATCCGGTGCCGACGGAGCCCGTGCCGGCGATCTGGAAGACGGACTTCGGACCGATGCCGCGGACGGGGAGGCGTTCGCTCTCGGTGACGCGGAAGGAGGAGTTGTCGGGGGGAAGGTCCGGCCGCGGACGCGCGCGGCGCCCCCAGAACGGAGGCTCGCAGCGCGCGAGCCAGGTCTCGCCCTCGCGACGCGCAAGCTCCCACGCCTCGGGCGCGGTCGCGACGCCGTGCGCGTGCAGGAACCACGCGGGGAAGGAGAAGGCGAAGTCGAGACCGACGACGAGACGCGGCTCGCGCGCGGCGAGCGCGACGAGATGCGCGATCAGCTCCTCGCGATCGCGCCCGCACTCGAGGCGACGGAGTCGAGCCTCTCGGATCTCAGCGAGCCAGAGCGCGCGCCGGGCGCCGGATCGAGCGCCCGACCAGTCGACCGCGACGAGGACTTCGGGGTTCATCGCCCAAGAGACACCGCAGAACGGAGGGAGGTTTCCGGCGGCTCAGAGCAGCTTTCCGGTCAGCGCCTGCTCGGCGTACGAGACGAGGCTCCTCGGCAGTCTCTTCCTGCTCAAGAACTTGCGGATGCACGTCCGGGCCTCCGGCATCCCGATGTGGCCGAGCCCGTGGAGCGCGGCCGTTTGGGCTTCACGATGGGGAAGCTTCAGCTGGACCTCGAGGGCTCGCAGCATCGCGAGTTGCACGCGTCGGGCGTCGCGATTCCCCTTCGGGATTCGCTTGCCGAACCGATAGTCCTCGGTGAGCAGATCCCAGAGCATCTGCGACATCGTTCCGAGCGGAGCGCGAAAGACTCCCGTGTAGAGATGCGGGATGCTCGCGATGCAGTTCCTGCGAGCATGCCAGGCCACCCTACGATTCCAGAGCTGGTCGCGGAACCAGTCCGAGCCGGCTGGCCCGATGAGGAACCAGAACCCGTCCTCGATCTGCGTCTCCGAATACGTCCGCAGCAACTTCGCCGACCGGCGGAACAACTGGGTCATGAGGACGACTTGCCGCGTGGGATCCACTCTCAGCCGGTAGTCCTTCTTCCAATACCACTCCTTGGAGCCGCGAGCCTTGCCGGTGGGGCGGTGGGAAAAGACGAACACGAGCAGATCCTCCAGCTCCGCCTCGCGCAGGTCGACTTCGACGATCTCCATCCCCGAGCCCATCGCGTCCCAGCGTAGAATCCTCGCCGGCTTCCCGTGCGATCGATCGGGCGGTGTTCGACGCTGAGCTGCTGATGGGTGGGTACTTCCTCTGGCTCGCCGAAATGGGGTCGAGCTTCCTGCTCTACGTCTGGCCCGTCACTCTGGGCCTCACAGTCTGGACCGCGCTCTGCTGGTGGAGCACGATCCGTCGACGACGGCACACGGTCGGGCGCGACTTGCCGTGGTCGATCTGCCCTCTTGCGGGGACTCTCCTGATCCTCGGGCTCGGCTGCGTCCTCGCGCACGAGGGTCCGGCTGCAGCCAACTGGCCATGGGCCGTGTTCCTGGTTCAGCTCGTGGGAAGCATCGTGCTGCTGAGTCGAGGTCGAGAGACTCTGCACCTGTTCGTCGCGATGTTCACGCTCGAGCTGTGGATCTCCTACTGGATGGCGGGCGTGTCGGGGATGTCGATCAGCGACAAGTGGCTCTAGCGCGCGCGCTCCGACGATCGCATCGCTACAGCGTGAAGTACTTCGCGCTCGGATGGTGGCACACGAGCGCCGACGTCGACTGCTCCGGCCACAGCTGGAACTCGTCGCTCATCTGGATCCCGAGCTTCTCCGCGCCCAGCAGGCGCAGCAGGATCTCCTGGTCGGCGAGATTCGGGCACGCGGGGTAGCCGAAGCTGAAGCGGCTTCCGCGGTAGCCCTGCTTGAAGAGCTCCTTCATCTCCCGCGTGTCGTCCCCCGCGATCCCGAGCTCTCCGCGCATCTGCTTGTGGATGGATTCCGCGAGCCCCTCCGCCACCTCCACCGACAACCCGTGCAGGTGCAGGTAGTCCTGGTACCTGTCCGCGGCGAACCACTCCCGCGCGACGTCCGACGCGTTCTGTCCGACCGTCACGACCATCAATCCGACCACGTCCGGCTTCCCGTCGTGCACGTGGAAGAAATCCGTCAGGCACCGCCGCGCCTTCGCCGCCTGCCGCGGGAACGTGAACCGCGCCGCCTCCTTCGATTCGTCCTTCGGATCGAGCAGCACGAGCGTGTCGCCCTCCGGGATGCAGTGCCAGTACCCGTACGCGGCCTTGCACTCGAGGATCTTCTCCTTCGCGCACTTCTTCGCGAGGTCGTGGAAGATCGGTCGCACCTTCTTCTTGATGAACTCCTGGTACGGCCCCGTCGCCTTGCCCTTGCGCCGGTAGCCCCACTGGAACTGGAAGAGCGTCGTCTCGTTCACGTACGGAATGACGCTCTGGAGATCGATCTTCTCGACCAGGCGCGGGCCCAGGAACGGCGCTTCCGGGTAGTCGATGTCGCGCGAGATCTCGGCCTGCTTGCTCCACGCGCGGCTCGCCATCGGCGCGCGGCTCTCGCCCCGCCCGGGGACCGACGACGCCACGGCGCTCGCGAGCGCCGCGACCTTCGCCGGCGCGCTGATCCGCGCGCTCTCGGGTGCCTGGACTTCCTCGGCCGCGTCCTTCTTCTTCGTGTCGCGCGCCGCGGGCTTCGGAGCGCCGTCCATGATCTTCGCGATCGTCGACAAGCCCTCGAAGGCGTCCTGCGCGTAGTACAGCGGGCCTTCGTAGATCCTGCGGCAGTCGTCCTCGACGTACGCGCGCGTGAGCGCGGCGCCGCCGAGGATCACCGGCGTCGTCACGCCGCGCCGGTTCATCTCCTCCAGGTTCTCCCGCATGATCACGGTGCTCTTGACGAGCAGCCCGCTCATCCCGATCGCGTCCGGCTGGTGCTCGCGCGAGACGTCGAGGATGTGCTGGATCGGCTGCTTGATCCCCAGGTTGAACACCGTGTAGCCGTTGTTCGTCAGGATGATGTCGACGAGGTTCTTCCCGATGTCGTGCACGTCCCCGCGCACGGTCGCGAGCACGATCTTGCCCCGCGATTCGCCAGCGGCCTTCTCCATGAAGGGCTCGAGGTACGCGACCGCCGCCTTCATCGTCTCCGCGGACTGGAGGACGAAGGGGAGCTGCATCTCGCCGCGGCCGAACAGGTCGCCGACGACGGCCATCCCGGCGAGCAAGTCGACGTTGATGATCTCGAGCGGCTTCTTCGACTGCATCGCGAGCGCCAGATCGGCCTCGAGGCCGGGCTTCTCGCCCTCGACGATCCGCCACTTCAGGCGCTCGAACACGTCGCTCGGCACCTCGCGCGCCGCCTTCTTCTTCTTGACGTCGACGCCCTCGAAGAGCTTCAGGTACTCCTGCAGCGGGTCGTAGCCCTCGCGCCGGCGGTCGAAGATCAGATCCTCGGCGATCTCGCGCGCCTTGGCGTCGATCCGGTGGAGCGGCTCGATCCGCGCCGCGTGGAGGATCGCAGCGGTGAGGCCGGCTTCCTGCGCGTGGTGCAGGTAGACCGAGTTCAGCACGTGACGCGCCGCGGGGTTCAGGCCGAAGGAGATGTTCGAGAGGCCCAGGATGAGCCCGACACCGGGCAGCTCCGCGCGCACGCGGCGGATGCCTTCGAGCGTCTCGAGCCCGAGGCGCCGGTCGTCCTCGTTGCCGGTGCAGATCGTGAACGTGAGGACGTCGAACAGGAGGTCCTCCGGCCGCAGGCCGAAGTCGCCCGTGCAGATGTCGTAGATGCGGCGCGCGATGCGGACCTTCTCGTCGGCGGTCTTCGCCATGCCCTTCTCGTCGATCGTCAACGCGATGACGGCGGAGCCGTGCTCCTTCGCGAGAGGCAGGACCTTCTCGCAGCGCTCAAGCCCGTCCTCGAGGTTGATCGAGTTGATGATCGAGCGCCCGCCGCAGAGCTTCAGCGCGGCTTCGAGGACGGGCGCCTCGGTGCTGTCGATCATCAGCGGGCACGGGACGTCCGAGCGGTAGCGCGTGACCGCCTTCGTCATGTCGAGGACCTCGTCGCGTCCGACGTACGCCGTGCAGAGATCGAGCACGTGGCTGCCCTCGCGCACCTGCTCGCGTCCCATCGCGACGATCGCCTCGATGTCGCCCTTGAGGAGGTGCTCGCGGAACGCCTTGCTGCCGTTGGCGTTGCTGCGCTCGCCGACGAAGAGGATCGAGTTGTCCTGGAACAGCGGAACGGCCGAGTAGATGCTCGTCACCTGCGCCTGGTGCGCCGGCTTGCGCGGCTTCGGCGCGCGGACCCCGATCCGCTTCACGACCGCGGCGAGGTGCGCGGGGGTCGTCCCGCAGCAGCCTCCGACGAGGTTCACGCCGTCCTCCTCGACGAAGCGCGAGAGCCAGTCGGCGAGCTCCGCGGGGGTCAGCGGGTAGAAGGGCTTGCCGTCGACGAGCTGCGGCAGGCCGGCGTTCGGATAGACGAGCGTGCGCTTGCGGCAGGTCTGTCCGAGCAGGCGCACGTGCTCGCCCATCTCCCGCGGCCCAGTCGCGCAGTTGAGGCCGACGACGTCGATCGGATACGCGTCGAGGATCGCGATCGCGGCCGCCATCTCCGTGCCGACCAGCATCGTCCCGGTGACCTCCATCGTCACGCTGACCATCAGGACGACGTCGCGCTTCGCTTCGGCGCGCGCTTCGAGGACGCCGTTGACCGCGGCCTTGATCTGCAGCGGATCCTGGCACGTCTCGACGAGCACGCCGTCGACGCCGCCGTCGACGAGGCCGCGCGCCTGCTCGCGGTAGGACGCCTTGAGGACGTCGTACGTCGTGTGACCGAGCGTCACGAGCTTCGTCCCTGGACCCATCGAGCCGAGGACGAACCGCGGCTTCTCGGGCGTCGCGTGCCGCTCGCAAGCGCGCCGCGCGCACTCGGCCGCGAGGCGGTTCAGCTCGCGCGCGCGGTCGCCGATGCCGAACTCGCCGAGCACGAGCGGGTTGCACCCGAACGTGTTCGTCTCGACGATGTCGCATCCGACCTCGAGGTAGCCCTCGTGGATCCGCTGGATCACCTCGGGGCGCGTCTGGTTGATCACCTCGACGCAGTTCTCGTGGCCGAGGTAGTCGCGGACGAGGTCGAGGTCGGCGGCGTGGATCTGCGTGCCCATCGCGCCGTCGAGCACGAGGACGCGCTCGGCCATCGCTTCGCGGAGGGACGCGCTCATCGGAGTCCGTGCGCCGGGGCGACTCCGGTCGCCACCAGCGTCATGAAGTGGGGAGGCTGCGGATCTCGCGCGGCCCGGTGGATGACCGTGCGCTCGAAACCGGCCTTTTCGAGGAGGTTTGCGAGGGCCGCCTCGGTGAATCCGAGGTGGACGTGCTGGAGCTGGTCGCGGACCCACTCCTCGGTGTGCGCGAGGAGATCGATCACGAGCAGCCGCCCGCCGGGGACGAGGATGCGCCGCGCCTCGTCGAGCGCGCGCGCCGGCTTCACGGCGTGGTGCAGGGCCTGCGAGAGGACGGCGACGTCGAAGCTCGCGTCGGGAAGGGGCAGGTCCTCGATCCCGCCCTCGACCGTCTCGATGTTCGTGACGCCCTGCTTCGCGGCGCGCGCGCGGAGCTGCGCGAGCATCTCGGGGCTGATGTCGACCGCGGTGACGCTGCTCGCGACCTCGGAGAGCATCAGGGTCAGCAGCCCGTCGCCGATGCCGAGGTCGGCGTAACGCCCACGGGGAGCCAGTTGCACGAGCGCGCGCGCGAGACCCTCCCAGGTCCGGCCGGGGAGGATCTGCTCCCCGAAGGCCGCGGCGACGCGGTCGAAGTAGGAACGGGACTCGAGCTTGCGCCGCTCGCGCAGCGCCTCGAGGCCGGCGAGGTCCGCGTCGAGCTCCGGGCTCGAGCGGTTCTCCTCCAGGATGTCTTCCCAGAGCCCGGCGGCCGGTCCCGGGGCGATCGAGAAGAGGCTCCGGCGTCCGTGGCGACGGTCGACGACGAGTCCGACTTCCTTGAGGAGCGCGAGATGGGTCGAGATCCGGCTCTGACCCATGTTCAGGATCTCCATCAGGTCCGTCCCCGAGAGCTCCTCGTGCGCGAGGAGGTGGAGGATGCGCAGACGGGTTTCGTCGGCCAGGGCCTTGAGGAGACGCGAGGTGCCTGTGAGTCCAATCATCGTATCTTGATTCTATGATATGTCGTTCGGACGGCAAGGTGCGGACCTGAAGGACCGCGCCGGATCCCCGCGGAGACTCATCCTCCCCCCCGCGTCTTGCCGATACCCGAGCACTGCCTTTCGCCTGCGCCGGGTGCAGGTCCTGGGCCCCATCCCCCGTGGACAGCGAACGTTCCTCACAACTCCGCGCGCTCGCCCTCGCGAGTCGATGTCTCGCGCGCGAGATCCGCCGTCTCAAGGACGGCCCGAAGCCCGAGGATCAGGACGACACGTGCCGATTCGAGATCGAGCGCGTCGTCCACCTCGCGCGGACGATCCTCGACCCGAGCTACTCGCCCGATCGCCCGAAGCCGGGCGCACCGCGCGCGCCGGCGAAGAAGAAGTCGGTGCCCGAGAACCCCCTGATCGACCTCCTCGGCGACGGTCCGCCGAGCCCGGAGCACACGCTCGGCTTCCTCGGTCACGGCACGGCGGTCCCGATCCCGGAGCTCGTCGGCTTCCTGGGCTCGATCGGGGTCGGAGGCGTCCTCAAGGTCAGCACGAAGAAGGAGCTCTTCTTCGTCGAGTTCAGCCAGGGGCACGTCGTGCACGCCGAAGCGACGCGCGCGCCCCTCGGTCAACGGCTCGGCGACCTCCTCGTCGCGCAGGGCGCGATCGACCGCATCGTCCTCGAGGAAGTCGCCGCGGAGGGGATCGTGTGGAAGCTCGGCCGGCGACTCCTCGACGACGGCCACATCACGCGCGACCAGCTCGTCCGCGCGCTCCGCACGCAGATCCAGCTCCTGTTCTGCCGCCTGTTCCGCGAAGTCGCGCGGAGCTTCACGTTCTGGACCGGTCCGCCGCTGTGCGGCGAGATCGGCGTTCGACTGAACTCGACCTCGCTGCTGCTCGAAGGCGCGCGCGCGAGCGACGAAGCAAAGGACGGCGTGGAGAAGGCTGGGAGTCCCCCTTCCAACGGAAACGGGTGGAGGGAGCAGGGCTGACGCATGGAAGTCGACGGACACCTCAAGCTGATGGCGCTCGACCTGTCCTGCCAGCGCCTCGCGCAGCGCGCGAGGGTCCTGGCGAAGGCCGGCATCATCGTCGACTACTCGCGGCTCGCCGACGTCGATCGCATGGTTTCGCGATCGCTCGAGGCGCTGGATCAGGAGATCTCGCGCGCCGGGCCGACCGAGCGCCCCGAGAAGAAGCGGATCAGCGCGGGTTCCCTCCTGCGGATGCTGCGCGGCAAGGACGAGGACGGTGAAGTCGAGTCCGCGTCGGCGCGGTCGCTGGACACGCCGCCGAGCCGCGAGCACGTGCTCAACCTGCGCGGTCTCGGCGAGGGTTTCCCGACCCCCGACCTCGTCGGATTCCTGGCCGCCCAGCGTCGCACCGGAGTGCTCGAGGTCGCGACGGCGACCGAAGTGTTCCTGGTCGAGTTCGACTCGGGCGAGATCGTGCACGCTCAGGTGAACCGGACCCTGCCGGAGCAGCGCCTCGGGGACATCCTCGTCGCGGAGGGGTCGGTCGACCGGGAGACGGTCGAGAAGCTGCGCGGCTCGAGCGGGAAGTCGCGCATCGGCGAGCAGCTCCTGAAGGCCGAGCTCGTCACGCAGGAGCAGCTCATGTCCGCGCTCCGGACGCAGGTCCAGCTCCTCTTCAACCGCCTCTTCATCACGCCCGCGGCGCGGTTCAGCTTCTGGAGCGGCCCCCCGATCCACGCGGAGGGAGGTATGCGCCTGAACGCCATGGCGCTGATCCTCGAGGGCGCGCGCACGTTCGACGAGGGGAACTGCGGCCTCGAACCGACCGTCGAGGAGATGGACACCGTGCGGATGGACGGACCCGACTCGGAGATGGATCCCGCTCCGGCGACTTGATCCGCACGCGACTCGCGCGGCGCTCGTCGCTAGGATGCGCGGCCCGTTCGAGATGAGCGCGAAATCCAGGAGTCCGAGCGAGGAGATCGAGCTCCGCGGCCACATCATCGACTCCTGGGTGCTGCCGCGGGTGTTCGATTCGGTGATGGACCTCGGGGGCGAGTTCGAGGTCCTCGACATCCGGGTAGGCAAGAAGAAGGACGAGACGAGCTACGCGCGCCTGCGCGTCACCGCGCCGTCCGCCGTCCAGCTCTCCGAGATCGTCACGCAGCTCCAGGAGCTCGGCGCGGAGGTCGTCGGAGGCAAGGACGTCGAGACGAAGCCCGCGCCGCGCGACGGCGCGCTCCCGCCGGACTTCTACAGCACCTCGAACCTGCCGACGGAAGTGCGCCTCGCCGGCAAGTGGACCGCGGTCGAGGGCACCGAGATGGACGTCGCCGTCGTCGTCGACCGGAAGCGCGGCCGTGCCGCGACGCGGCCGATGGTCCACGTGAAGAAGGGCGATCCGATCGCCGTCGGGTACGAAGGCATCCGCGTGCTTCCGATCCCGCGCGCACGCGAGAGCGAAGTCTTCAGCTTCATGAACAGCGCGGTGAGCTCGGAGAAGCCGAAGAAGCTGGTGATCCAGGAGATCGCGCGCGAAATGCGCGCGATCCACGCGCGCGGCGGCCGCATCCTCGTCGTCGCCGGTCCCGCGATCGTCCATTCCGGTGCGGGCGGGTACCTCGCGCAGATGATCCGCGACGGCCACGTGGACGTGCTTTTCGGCGGCAACGCCGTCGCGGCGCACGACGTCGAGTCGGCCCTCTTCGGCACGAGCCTCGGCGTGAACCTCGAGAGCGGGCTCCCCGCCGAGGGCGGCCACCGCAACCACATGCGCGCGATCAACGTCGTCCGCACGGCGGGTTCGCTCGCCGCGGTCGTCGAGGAGGGGACGTTGACGAAGGGCATCGTCTTCGAGGCGATCCGGAAGGGGGTCCCGATGGTCCTCGCCGGCTCGATCCGCGACGACGGGCCGCTGCCGGACGTGATCACCGACGTCCTCGTCGCGCAGGACCGGATGCGCGCCGCCCTCCCGGGCGTCGAGATGGCCGTGATGGTGTGCACGATGCTGCACAGCATCGCGACCGGGAACATCCTGCCCGCGTCCGTGAAGACGGTCGCCGTCGACATCAATCCCGCCGTGGTCACGAAGCTCGCGGACCGCGGCTCGTGGCAGGCGGTCGGCCTCGTCACCGACGCCGAGCTCTTCCTGCGCGAGCTCGCCTCGGCGCTCGGCGGTGCCGCGTGAAGATCACCGTCCTCACGCACCTCCAGAAGGAGGACTCGCGCACGGTCGACGTCGCGGCGCGCCAGGTCGAGGAGGCGCTGGCGGCCGGCGGGCACACGGTCTCGGTCCTCGCCGTGCACGACGAAGTCGAGAAGCTCGTCCGCGGACTCTCAGATCCCGCGCCCGATCTCGTCTTCAACCTGATGGAGACGTTCGGGAAGACCCAGCTCGGCGCGGTCGCCGTCGTCGGACTCCTCGACCTGCTCGGACTGCGCTTCGTCGGCGGCGGGCCGGGCGAGTTCTATCTCCAGGAGGACAAGGGGCTCACGAAGAAGCTGCTCGCGTTCGACGGCATCCGGTTCCCCGACTTCGCCGTGTTCCCGCTGCGCGGAGGTTCCGACGCGCCGATCGCGCTGCGGATGCCGCTGATCGTGAAGCCCTTGCGGATGGACGCGTCGATCGGGATCGACGCCAAGGCGGTCGTCGCGAACGAGAAGGACGCGCGCCGGCGCGTCGCGCACATCCACGAGAAGATCGGCGACTCGGCGCTCGTCGAGGAATACATCGAAGGGCGCGAGTTCCACGTCGGCGTGCTCGGCAATGCGACGCCGACCGCGCTGCCGCCGATCGAGATCGACTTCTCCGGGCTCCCCGAAGGCGCGCCGAGGATCCTCGACCACCGCGCGAAGTGGGTGAAGCGCAGTGCGGAGTTCAAGGGCACGAAGGCCGTCGTCGCCGACCTCGCGGAGGACGTCCGGGCGAAGCTCGCGGGGGTCGCGGTTGCCGCGTACCGCGCGCTCCGCGTCCGGGACTACGGGCGGATCGACCTGCGGCTCACGGACGAAGGCGAGGTCTACGTGATCGAGGTGAACGCGAGCTGCTACCTCGAGAAGGCCGCGGAGTTCGCGATGGCGGCGGCCGCGTCTGGACTCGACTACACGGCGCTCGTGAACAGGATCGCCGCGCTCGCGGTCGAGCGGTACGGGTAGCGCGTCAGCGCAGCATCCGCCCCGAGGTCGTCGCGTACTTCGTCCGCCGGATGCGCCATCCGTCCTCGCCGCGGACGAAAGTCGCCGTCACGGCGATTTCCCAGGCCGGCGTCTCCTTGCCGCCGCGCACGTCGACGAAGCGCGCGCGGAGCTCGCACTGGGCCGTCGGTGCCTGCGCGTCGCTCCGGTCGACCAGGACGCGCGGGACGTCGATCTCCACGCGGTAGGCGAAGGCCTTCGTCGTCTCGTCCTTCGCGTTGAAGAAGAGGTAGGCGAGCGCTTCGCGCACTTCCTGCCGCGTCGCGCCGGAGCTCTCGTCCTCGAAATCGCGCGCGAGCCCCGCGAGGACCGGATCCATGCGCGTCCGGTCGAAGCCGTCGGCCATGTTCTCGACGACGCGCCGGATCTTCGTCTCGTCCGACGCGAGCGACCGGACGACGGCGCGGCCGACGAAGAAGAGCACGACGGCTGCGGCGACGGCGAGCAGGATCCGTTTCATGCGCTGCGCGCCCGCTCAGTCCGACGCGACGCGCGGCGGGGGAGTGCGGACTTCCGCCGGAGGGGAAGGGGCGCTCGGGGTCGCCGATGCGGGCGTCGGCGAGGGCGCCGGAGGCGGCCTCGGGATCGTGACGAGCGCGCGCCCCTCGGCCTTCGGCGCGACCCCGGGCGCGCCGGGCTCCGGCCCGTAGGTGCCGCCGTGGACCCAGTTCATCGCGAGTGCGGTGACGAGCGTCGTCAGCGCGACCGTCACGGCGGCCTCGCGCTCCTCCGCGTACACGAGGCCGAGCGTCGCCGCGCGCTCCGCGAGGTGTCGGAGGAGTCCGCGCGTGCGCTCCGGGAAGTGCCCCGTCCAGCGGTAGACGTTCGCGAGCAGATCCCTCTCGGTCCTCTTGAAGATCGCCGTCGCCGGCCGGGTCGCGGCCGCGCTCGCGCCCTCGGCGGCTCCGCCGACCTCGTCGAAGATCGTGCGCAAGGCCCCGTCCAGGCCGCGCGGGTACTCCGCGTCGCCGCGCGGGAGGCTCGTGTAGTACTGCTCGAGCGACATCGTGATGTCGCCGACGTCTTCGTCGAGGTCCGCGGGAGCGTCGAGAGGATCGCGCTCGCGCAGCGCGAGCATCGTCCGGTCGCAGTACTCGAGCTTCGCGAGAGCCGCGGGCTGGCCTGCGTACTCGGTCCTCCAGTCGACGCCCGGCGTCATCCACACGGCGAACGTCTCCGACCAGTCCTCGTCGGGGTGCTTCTGCGCGTACCAGCCCGGCAGGTGCCGGACGTAGCGCCGGCTGAACGGCGCGGGCCGGTACTCGTCGAGATAGGGCTGCGTGATCGATCCGAAGACGAGGACCCACTCCTCCTGCTCGAAGAGGCGGTACGCGTAGTTCACGGCGTGCCCCATCTCGTGGCGCAGGTAGCGCAGGATCTCCCGCCGCGACATGCCCTCGACGTGCCCCATCTTGCGCTCGTGGAGCTCGACGAGCTCCGGCCGGGCGAGGTAGAATGGGATCGCGATCGCGGTCGTGCCGTAGGGCACTCCCCACTCCGTCGAGAGGTAGAACCGGGGCTTCAGGCGCGTGATGCCGACGCGGTCGAGCTCACGCTCGAACTCCTCGAGGATCGGCTCGAGCGGCGTCCCCGCGACGGTCAATCCGAGGTCGCGGATCGGTACCGTCGACCAGTTGCTCTCGCGGAACGGATCCCTCTCGGCCATGCGTCTCCTGGGTGGTCGCCGGGGTCTACGCCCCCCCGGCGAGCCCCCCATGATCCCTCATCGACCACGGGGCGACAAACGACGGAAGATGCCTGTTTCCAGGCACTTGAGCCGGCTACCGCGTCTTGTGGACGACCTCGACCGGGAGCTCGGTCCCGGGGGAGTGGCAGAGGTCGCAGCTTTCGTCCCCGCCGCTCGTGTAGGTCTGCTCGTGGACGAGGTCCTGGGCGGTCGCGTGGCAGGCCTCGCAGACTGCGCGCCAGTTGAGGACGGCGACGCCCTGCTCGGTCGGATGGGCGCGGTCGGTGGGCTGGATCCAGGCCGTGTTCGTGTCGCCGTGGCACTTCGCGCACTGCATCGTCGCGCCCGGCATCGGCGGGAAGATGTACTGGGAGAAGTTCGCGATCTCGAAGTTGTCCGGGTACGGGGCCGGACCGGAGCGGACGACCTGGAACGCGGCGGCGTTCGCGAGGGAGCTCCCCCGGTGGATCTGGTGCAGCAGCGTCCGGAAGTTCACGGTGACGCCGGTCGTCGGCGGGGCGTTCGCGGCGACGTACCGCGGGAGGTCCTCGCTGCCCGCCTGGCCGTGGCACGCGATGCACGTTTCGAACCCGCGGTACTTGCCGTCGTGGAACCAGATGTCGGTGTGGCAGCGGTAGCAGCTCTCCGACGACTCGATGAACGCGTACGGGGCGAGCGTGCTCGCCCCGCCGACGAGGAAGTCCATCGTCGCCGGCGGCGAGGTCCCGAAGAGCACGTTCGTCTCCCCGTTGAAGTCCGAAGTCAGGTCGCGGTAGCCCGACAAGGACACCGTGTAGGTCCCCGGGACGATGTCCTTCCCCGCCCACTTCCCGCAGGTCTCGTCGAGATCCGGCGACTCGTTGAGCGCGAGCGGGTGCTTGCGCGGGAGCGTGAAGTCCGTCGTGTACGTCACGATCACCGGATTGCCGGCGCCGAACTCGGTCACCTCCGTGATCGTCCCGGTCGCGGCGACGATCGAGTAGTCGATGCCGGGGAACTTCTGGGTGAGCGTGACACCCTGGATCGGGGCCCCGGCGGCGTGGGACTTCGCGAGGCTCGCGGCGTACGCGGGCGTGCTCGGGCTCGAGAACCACAGGCGATTGCCATCGACGAACTGGATCCGCGCGTAGTCCTCGACGCCGGTCCCGTCGTCGACCACGACGTAGTCGTCGCGCGCGAACCCGGTCGCGTCGGCGACGTCGACGAAGTTCTGGAGCGGCCCGCAGCCGTTCGCGAGCGTGCTCGCGCCGCCCGAGAGCGCGGTGCGCACGCGGACGGTCGTGAGCGCGCCGGACACGTTGAGGTGCGGGGCCGCCTCCGTCGTGAAGACGTCGCCCAGAGCCGCGGTCGAGCGGCCGACGAGCTCGAGCTGGCGCAGCTCGGGGAGCAGGATCGTGAACGGCTGCGTACCGGACCAGAGCGCCTTCGGGATCGGCGCGACGAGGAGCTGGTTTTCGTTCGAGGTCGGCCCGGAGACGACGACGCCGAGCGCCGCCACCTCGCCGGCCGGCACCGGCGCGCCGGCGTCGTCGGTCATCGTGAAGACGACCTGGATCTTCTCGCCGGGATCGACCGTCCCGTCGCCGTTGGAGGTGCCCGCCTCGCTGACCGACGTGATCGAGAAGTGCAGCCCGTGGTTCACGAGCCGATCGAGCAGAGGATGTCGATGGGACCCGTCGACCGTCAGGCCGCCGCTCGAGCAGTGCGCGTCGAACGGGCTGTGACACTCCTTGCAGAGGCTGCTGTCCACCTGCGCGAACATTCCCGCCGGCGGAGCGTTCGAGATGTACGGGTATGCCGGGTTCCAGTCGTCGTGGCAGGAAGCGCACGAGCGGATCGACGGCTCGGAGTAGGCGAGCGCGCCTTGCGCGGGCGTCGGCGCTCCCGGCGGACTCGTCGGGCAGTCCGGGTTCTGGTTCCCGTGGCAGACGGAGCAGTCGGCGACGCCCGAGCGGATCGTGTCCTCGACGGCCTGCTGCGCTGGCGTCAGCGCGCTGTAGCCGAAGTCCTTCGACAAGGGGATCGTCCGGTTCGGCCACACCGGGAACCCGAACGTGGAGTAGTCGTGCACCGTCCCGTCCGAGTCGGCGACGAGGTAGGGCTGCGGGGGCGACGTGTAGTCGCGCCGGCCGCTCGGCTTCGTCGTCACGCCGAGCACCGACGGCAGGTGGCGGCCGTTGTGGATCTTGTGCATGAGGACGCGGAAGTCGCTCGAGACTCCCGGCGTCCCGGACGCGACCGACGGGTCGTTGAGATCCTCGGCGCCGCTCGTGTGGCACAGGAGGCAGGTCGTGACGTCGCGCCAGTGGTCGCCGTGGTAGCGGAGGTCGACGTGGCAGCGGTTGCAGCTCTCCTGGTCGACGGCTTCCCGGTGCGCGAGCACCGCCGAGCCGCCGAGGAGGAAGTCCGCGGTCGCGTTGCCGGCGTCGACGAACGAAGCCGTTCCCACCGTGAAGTTCCACGCGAACGCGAGGCCGACGGTGTACGTTCCGTCGAGGAGATCGTCGCCGGTGCGCTCGCCGTCGTCCCGTCCGAAGCTCGCCGTGTCGTGGATCGGCGGGAGGTACGCGGCCGGCAGCGGGTCCGCGAACGTGTAGAACCAGGACCCGTCCACGGCCTGGAGCGAGCGGGCGTGGAGGTCCGACTGCTCGGGGATCACGCGCTGGTAGTTGAAGCTCGGTCCGGACAGGAGGATCTGCGCGAAATCCATCTCGTGCAGGTTCCAGCGCTCCCCGTTCTTCTTCTGGAGCGTGTAGTGCACGCGCACGTGGTCGCCGGCGCGGAAGAAACCTCCGGACCCCGATCCGCCGTCGATGCCGACGATCGCGACGACGATTCCGGGCGCGTCCTGCGTGGGCGCTAGATCGCGCGGCTCGTCGGGCCCGGGCGGCGGCGGGTGGTCGTCGGATGCGCTCGAGCAGCACGGCAGGATCGCGGCCGCGATCGCCAGGAATGCAGCAGCCAGGTTGCGCGGATTCAGCGGATTCATCGGTGGCACGAGTTGCAATCGTCGCCGTTGTCGACGTGGGGGAGCTTCTGCGAGAGCCCGTGGCAGGCGCGGCAGTCCATCCCCGGGTAGTGGTCCGAGGGCTTGGGTGCGGCCGAGAGGTGGCTGTTCGTGTTCGCGTGGCAGGCGACGCAGCCTTCCTGCCCGAGCGGCATGTGGCACGTGAGGCAGTGCGTGTCGAGCGGTTGGCCCCACGTCGCGGTGTGGTTGCGCGGCTTCACGTCGGCGTGGCAGCGGTCGCACGACGACGGCTCGTGGCACGCGGCGCAGTTCTCGCGATCGACCATCGCCGTGATGCCGTGACCGCGCTCGCGCCAGTAGTTGTTGTGGTTCTCCGGAGCCTGCGACTGGTGGCACGAGCTGCACGTCGCCTCCGTGTGGCACATGAAGCAGTTGTCGGCGGTCGCTTCGCCGTGCGCGCGCGCCGCGAGCCCGTGCATCCGCTTCCAGTTCGAGGCGTGGCTCGGCGGTTTCCAGGTCTCCGTGATCGCCGTGTGGCACGTCGTGCACGCGCTCGGCGCCTTCTTGTCGGCGTGGCAGGCCGTGCACGTCTCCATGCGGATGGGACGCAGACTCGAGACGCGCTCGTTCGCGGCGATCCCGCGGTGGCACGCGTCGCACTCCTGGCTCGTCGCGTGGAGCTTGTGGGAGAACACGACTTCGCCCGAGAGCGCGCTGGCGTGGACGGCGGCGAACTCCTCGCCGTGGAACAGCGTCTCCACGCGGCGCTCGGGAGGCTTCGAGGGATCGATGTCGCCGTGGCAGACCGTGCACGTGTCCGGCGTCGGCATGCCGGGCTCGTCCGCGGCGAGGACCTCGGCGTGGCAGTTGGCGCAGTCGAGCTTCTCCTGCCCGACGTGGCGCGCGTGGCTGAACGCGAGGCGCCCGTCGCCGCCGAGGTTCCGCAGCCAGACGCATCCCGCCAGCGCGAGCGCGGCGACGCCGAACAGGATCGCGGTCGAGGATCGTCTGCCTAGAACCGCCATGTCATCCCCAGTCTCAGCGAATGATACTCGTCGCTGGAATCGTCCTCGTACTCGTACCGGAAGTCGAACGTCGTGCTCGTCGCGCGCTTCCACTCGACCTTCAGGTACCAGGTGCGGACGTCGTCGATCTCGCGGTTCTGGAAGAGGTCGTACTTGTAGAGCGAGTAGTACGTCCCGATGCTCGCGTCGACGGCCGCGCCGAACGCCCGCGCGAGATCGGCGCCGTACGTGCTGAAGTCCGATTCCTGGCTGTCCCAGATCTCCCCGGTCAACGAGAGGTCGAGCTCGGCCGGCAGCACGCCGCGGATCCCGGTCGTCGCGAAGAAGCGGTTGAAGTCGCGGTTGAACTCGCCGATGTCGTCGTCGTTCGAGACGCGGCGCAGGTCGGCACCCGTCTGGAGCTCGACGTGCTTCCCGAGGCTCTTCGACGCCAGGAATCCGACCTGCGCGTACGGGAAGAGGTCGTACAGCGTCGAGTAGAACGGGTCGAAGGGGACGGTGAAGTCCTTCTGCGTCTGCATCAGCCGGTACCAGGACGCCTGGAGCACGAGGTCGGAGTCCTTCGCGGCGTAGCTCGCGCGCAGGCGCAGGTCGCGCGACTCGCTCTCGAGCCGCGTGTGCTGGGCCTCGATGCGCAGGTTCGAGCCGAAGTTCTGCGATGCGCCGATGCCGAGCAGGTCGTCCTGTCGCGGTCCGAACGACCCTTCGTCCTCGACGTGCATCCAGTCCGCGCGGAGTCGGCCGCCGGTCCAGGGTCGCGCCTGCGCGAAGGTCCCGAACATCGAATCGCCCGCGGTGGAGGAGGCGTACAGCTTCACGGGGACGCCGCCGAACGCGCCCACGCGGATCCGCGCCTCGCCGAGGTCGACCGTCTCCGCGCGCGCGCCGTCGAAGTACGCGATCTCCGGCGTCTCCACGATCGACTGGCGGCCGACGCGCAGCGTCTCGAGCGTGCGCGAGACGTGCAGGTCCGCGTGCGCCTCGTACAGGCGCGCCGTGACGGCGCTGTCGTACGTGTCGGCGAGGCTGTGGAACGTCGACGAGCCGTGTCCGTCGAGGTCCGCGAGCCCCTCCGCGAGCACGTAGCCGGTCACGGGATCCTTCTTCGCGTCGCCGACCTCGACCGAGAGGACCTCGGTGAGATCGTTGTCGTGCGCTCCGCTCGTCCAACGCCCCTGGTAGCGGCTGACGAGGCTGCCGTGGACCGGGACGCCGGCGGAATCCGACGCACCTTCCGTGGCGCGGCACGCGGCCAGCGCGAGTGCGACGACAGCCGGCAAGGAGGCGCGGGCGCCGAGCATGTCCCGGCGCCGGATCAGTGGCCGCTCGGCTGGAGACGCACGTCGAGGAACTCGACGGGCTTCTCCTGCCGCGGATCGTGGTGGAGGCCCTTCAGGTGCACGCTCGCGCCGGCTGCGGCAACGGCGAGGTCGACGCTCTTCTCGACCGGCAAGTAGCTGCGCGCGTCGAGGACGAGGTTGCCGGTCGCGAGCGTCTTGCCGCCGGCGTCGAGCACTTCGGCCTGGAACTCGATCTTCCGGCCGATCAAGCCGGGGATCCGGTGGCCCGCGCGGTTCAGGATCGTCACGACGCTCTTGCCGCCCTCGACGCGCAGGCTCGGCTCGAACGCGAGCGCGAGGAACGCGGGGTCGCGCGGCGTCTGGATCGCGTGGCTGCGCCCGGGCCGCGCGGTCGCGCCCTCGGCGGCGCCCTTCGACGGCTTGCGCTCCATCGGGGCCATGTGGCAGCCGATGCAGCTCTTGCCCTTCTCGCCGAGCTTCGCCGTGGTGAAGTCCTTGGCGATCCCGACGACCGGCCCGATGTTCGTCGCGTGGCAGACGGCGCACATCGCGCTCGACGCCTTCTCGGTCATGTTCTCGGAGAGCGCGCTCGTGTGCGCCGTCGTGGCGGCACCCCAGGGACCGAGGATCGCGCCGTCGGGACCCGCGTGGCAGGCCTCACAGGAGATCCCGAGGTCGCGCGTCTCCGCGCGGGGTTCGGCGCGCGCCGCGAGACCCGCGGCGAGGATCGGCTTCGGAATGTGGCAGCCGTGGCAGGACTCGGGCCGCGTCTTGTCCTGGATCTCCTCGCGGTAGACCTCGTCGAGCCAGGCGATCGCGTGCGCGGTGCCGACCCATTCGTCGACGACGTCCGCGTGGCACTGGCCGCAGGTCTCGCCGTCGAGCTTCTCGAGCTTCGGCGGCCGCAGCGCGACCGCCGGCGCGGGTGGTTTCAAGGTCCAGGGCTTCTCGTCGGTCGACCGCGCGGAGGCGGCCACGAGGAGAGCGAGCGCCGCCGTCGTGCATGCAAGGAACGGGGTACGCGGGATCATCCGGGGGGGGACTCCTAATGAAGGGCAACAGACTAGCCTGGAGCCTCGCGTGGAGGCAGCAGGAGCGGTTTCCGGATGGTCCGGGCGCCGCGGAGGCGAGAATTCGACGGAATGTGCGCGGGGTCGGGTTCCACGGCCCCACCCATCTTCAGATTGGTCCACACGAATCTTTACGCCCGGGACATGCTCCTGCGCGACCGGATCGTCGCCGGGGAGCGCGCGGCGGCGGAGACGCTGCTCGCGGAGCACCTCGACCCCCTGGTCCAGTTCGTCCACTTCCGCCTCGGAGGGGACGCGCACGGCGTCGAGGACCTCGTCCAGGACACGTTCCTCGTCGCCCTCGAGCGGATGGGCGGGTTCGACGGGCGCTCGAGTCTGCACACGTGGCTGTGCGGGATCGCCAAGAACAAGATCCGCGACGCCCGCCGGACGAGGCGACCGCAGTCGCTGCAGGACGCGCTGCTCGAGGCCGACCCGGAGATCGAGGCGATCCTCGCGCAGATCGCGCGCGAGCCCCTGCCGGAGCACGTGCTCGAGCTCGCGGAGACGCGCGACCTCGTCGGCGCGACGCTCTCGTCGCTGCCTCCCGACTACGCGCAGGCCCTCGTGCAGAAGTACGTCGAGGGCCGCTCCGTCGCCGAGATCGCGCGCGAGGCGAAAAAAGGCGACAAGGCGATCGAATCCGTCCTGACGCGCGCACGGGCCGCGTTCGCGCGCGTGTTCGAGCTCCTCGCGGAGAAGCGCGGAGGGCTGCGATGACCCCCGAGCCGGACGTCCTCGAGCGGAATCTGCAGCTCCTCTTCACCCGCGCCTACGCGCCCGTGCGGGCGGCGCCCGCGTTCCGCGCGCGGCTCCGGCGCGAGCTCGAGTCCGCGATCGCGGGGACCCGACGCGCGGCGCGGCCGGCGCGCAGCGCGTTCGCCGTTCGCCTCGCGGCCGCGATCCTCGTCGCGGTCGGTGCCGCAGTCCTCGGGTGGCGTCTCCTCGGCGGCTCGAGGCGCGCCACGGCGAGCGTCGAGCATCTCCTCGCCGGCGGCCACGCCGCGGTCCGCGAGGGGTCTTCGGGCGCCTGGCGCGCGTTCACCGAGGAGGAAGCCCGGAGCGGAGTGCGGTTCGCGGACGCGGCGCTGGAGCTCGCGACGCCGGCCGGCGTCTCCGCGCACGTCCTCGTCGGATCCGACGGCGCGCTCGACGCGCAGCCGACGTCCCGCGTCGCGCTCGATGCTCCCCGCGAAGGCGGTCTCGTCGTCGCCCTCCAGAGCGGCGGCGTCGCGCTCGAACGCGGCGCGGCGGAAGCGCCTTGGCGGATTTCGACGCACGACGGCGCCGTCCGTCTCGACGCGGGCGCGATCGAGGTCGCGTGTCTCGACCTGCGCGGCTCGCCGGCGACGCGCGCGCTTTTGCGTTCCGGATCCGGCGCGGCGGAAGTCGATCCGCGGACGGATCTCGTCCCCGGTCGCGAGGTCTGGCTCCGCGGCGGCGCGCTCGTGCTCGAAGGACCCCTCGACTCGGTCGCGCAGGACGGCTCGCAGCGCACGGGCGCCGCAGCGGCGGCGGGCCCGGAGCCGAACCCCGCCGCGCCGGTTCCCGCGACGAAGGCGTCGCTGCGCGGCACGGTCGCCGTGCAAGCCGGCGCGCAGCTCCCCGAGACGTTCGTCGTGACGCTCCTGCGCCGCGAAAGACTCCCCGAGGTCAGCCGCCCCAGGGCGCAGGAGTTCCGCGAGCCCGCGTTCGCGATCGAAGGGCTCCGGCCGGGCCGGTACACCGTGTTCGTCCAGGCGCGGGGCTTCGCGACGTGGCAGCGCAACGACGTCGAGCTCGAGGCCGGTGCGCCTCCGGTCGCCCTGAGCGTCGTCCTCGACGGCGGTTCCGCCGTGCGCGGTCGCGTCGTCGATCGCGACGGGCATCCGGTCGAGGGCGCGACCGTCCTCTCCGAGACCGACACCGCGTCCCAGCTCCTGCCCTTCGATCTCTCGGGCCCCGTCGCGCCGCCCACGGGATGGAGCGCCGCGGTGACGGACCACGGTGACGGGACGTTCGAGCTCGCGCACCTGAGCCGCGGCACGCACCGGTTGCGCGCGACGCGCCCTGGTTCCGCGGCCGTGTGGTCCGAGCCGATCGATCTCTCGGCCGGCGACGCGACCGACGTCACGCTGCGCCTCGTCGAGGGCGGCGCGATCGAAGGCCAGGTCGCGCACGACGACGGAACTCCGTGGCAGGACGCGCTCGTGATCGCGAGCTGGATGGACATGAGCACCTCGTTCTCGGAGAGCGCGCGGCTGAGCTTCGGCCACGCGACCGCCGACGCGCAAGGGCACTACGCGATCGAGGACCTGCCGCCGGGGCTGTACGTCGTCCTCAACGCCGCCGAGGCCCAGGGGCAGGGCGCGTCCCGCGTGCCGCGCGTCCAGCAGGCGCACGTCGAGTCCGGAGTGCGCACGCGCGTCGACCTCCCCGGCGGCTCGCTCGGCACCGCGGTCGAAGGAACGCTCCTCGGGAGCGACGAGCAGCCGCTCGCCGGCCTGGACGTCACGTGGGTGCCGGCGAACGACTCCGCCAACGACTGGAAGTCGACACGCAGCCGCGAGGCCGGCCGCTTCGATCTCCCGAGCCTCGCGCCCGGCCCGTACTTCGTCTACGTCGGCGCCGACTTCGGAACGGAGTTTTCGTGGCAAGGCCCCGTCGAGGTCCCCGCCGTTCCCGTCTTCCGTCCGACCGTGCACGTCGGCTCGAACGTCGTGCGCGGCGTCGTCCGGAACGCGGCGACCGGCGCCGGGCTCGCGCGCAGCGTCGTCGTCTTCGAGGTCGCGACGCCGGACGGGTCGACGTTCGGCGGTCGCACGGTCGCGGACGCCGACGGGCGCTACGTCCTCGGTCGCCTGCCGGCCGCGAGGTACCGCGTCACGGCCTACGCGGTGACCGGCCGGTTCGGGCAGGAGACCGCGGACGACGTCGCCGTCGACGCGAGCGCTCCCGAGGCCGTGCGCGACTTCGATCTCCGCGCCGGAGCGGGACTCGTCGTCCACGTGCGCGACGGCGACGGCCGATCGATCGCCGGAGCGCGCCTGCGCTTCCTCGACGCGAGCAACTCCGCCTATTCCTTCAGCCCCGACGACCGCTCGGATGCGAAGGGTTCCCTGCGCATCCTCGGCGTCAAGCCGGGGCGCTGGAAGATCGAGGCCTCCGCCGCTCGCCATGAATCCTCTTCGACCACGCTCGACCTCGTCGCCGACGAGGAGCGCGACGTCGAGATCACGCTCCGCTCCTCGCACTGACCTTCCCACGAACCGAGATTCACATGAAACCGATCCTCATCCTCTCCCTGGCCGCGATCCTCTCCGCTTCGATCAGCTTCGCCGTCGTGCGCTGCGCCGGGAGCTGCGCCGCCGCGCCTGCGCCCGCCGTCGGCGCGGACGACGTCGCGCGCCTCACCCGCGCGCTCGCCGACTCGGAATCGCGACAAGCCGCCTTGGCGAAGAGCGTCGAGGAGCTGCGCGCGGAACTCGCTCTGCGCTCGAGCCAGGACTCGCGCGTCCCGATGGGCGACATCGAGGGCGCCGTGAACCGCGCGCTCGCCCAGCAGCGCAGCGCGGATCCCGCTTCGGAGACGGCGTCGAAGCCCGCGGCCGCCGCCGCGAAGGCGTTCGACCTCCACGCCGCGGTCGCGGAGCTGCAGGCGCCCGGACTCTCCCGCGAGGAGAAGATGGCGAAGTGGAAGGCGATCGCCGACGCCGGCGCGCTCGACGACGCCGTCGCGATGTTCGAGCAGTTCGCGCGCGAGCATCCCGAGAGCGCCGCGGCGCAGGTCGAGCTCGGCAGCGCCTACCTGCAGAAGGTCTTCAAGGCCGGCAACGGACCCGAAGCCGGCGTGTGGGCGACCAAGGCCGACAAGGCCTTCGACTCCGGCCTCGCCGTCGACGACCACAACTGGGACGCGCGCTTCTCGAAAGCCGTCAGCCTCTCCTTCTGGCCGCCCGTGTTCGGCAAGCAGACCGAAGCGATCAACCACTTCGAGATCCTCGCCGCGCAGCAAGCGCAGCAGCCGTCGGAACCCAAGTTTGCGCAGACGTGGCTCCTGCTCGGCAACATGTACCAGCAGCTCGGCAAGGGCGACCAGGCGCTCGCGACCTGGCAGAAGGGGCTGGCGCTGTTCCCGGGGAACGCGTCACTCGAGCAGCAGATCGCGAACTCTCAGCATTAATGGATCGTGCGCGCGGAGTTCAGCTTCCGCTCGCCCGCGTACAGCTCCGCGAGCGGGGGGACGCCGACCAGGGCGCGTTCCGCGTCCGTGGTCTTGAGATCGAGCGGGTAGAGGCGCCACTCGCCCAGGGCGACGACCCATTCGTACTGCGTTCCGTAGCGCTGGGGTTGGTGCTGGACCATCAGCTGCTTGTCGATCGCCTCGGCCGCGACCCGCGGGCCGAGGTGCTCGCCGCCGAGCGTCGCCTCGTTGGCGAGCTGCTCGGCGAGCTTGAGATTCGAGAGGTCGTTCGTCTCCACGAGGAGCACGGCGGCCTGGAACTTCTCCTTCGTCGTCTTCAGCGCGCCCGCATCGACGATCTCGCGCACTTCCTTCGCGCGCGCCGCGTGGCGGGCCATCAGCGCCTCGTCGGGAAAGGCGCCCGCGGGGCGCTCGGCGACGTCGGTCTGCAGCGCCTGGTACAGGCGCCCGATGCGCGACGAGGTGCTCGAGCAGCCCGCATGGAGGAGGGTGAGGAGGACGACGATCAGTGTCGCGAGTCGCATGGGGCCGGAGTCTAGCGAAGCTCAACGATGAGCGAACCGCCCTCGTCGTCGATGACGAATCCGACGACGCCCGCGCGCTGTCCCTCGGGCCCCTGGAGCCATTGCTCGACCTTCGGCCGGAGCACCGGCTGCTGGAGCAGGTTCCCCCAACCCCGCCCGGTGATGATCTTGAGGCTTGCCATGCGGCGCACGCGCGCCGCGTGGATCTCCTGCGCCACGCGCCGCAGGGCCGCGTCCGGGCGCAAGCCGTGCAGGTCGACCTCGTGCAGCGGGTCCTCCGCTGGCTCGTCGTCTCCGCGGGCGGTGCCCATGGGGGCATTTTATGCTGTCCGAACCTCGTGGCACCTGGGCGTCGGCTAGACTTGGCCTCGTAACCAGGGGGTCGAACGAGCCCCCGGCATCACCTGTTCAACAGAGCCGGCCTGCCGGCCGCATCCAGGAGACCTCCCTATGAAGAACCTCATCGTGGGCATCGCCCTCGTCGGACTCGCTTTCGGTTGTCGCAGCGACAAGAACGCCAGCGTGTCGGACCCGGCGAACGCGAACATGCCGAAGGCCGAATGCTGCACCGCGAAGAGCGGCAGCTGCAGCGACGCGCAGAAGGCCGACTGCCAGAAGGCGGGCGCCTGCTGCAAGAAGTCGGAAGCGACTCCGCAGAACTGAGTTCGCGCGATTCGAATCGACGGCCGGCGCGGCATGCACGCGCCGGCCGTCTCGTTTAGTGCTTGGGCGTCTCGCGGGGACGAGAAACGTCCAGTGCGAGCACTTCGAAGATCAGCGTCGCGTCCGGCGGCACCATGCCTTCGACGCCTTTCGATCCGTAGGCGAGCGCCGGGGGAGCGACGATGCGGCGGCGACCCTGCGGCTGGATGCCGACGAGTCCCTCGTCCCAGGCCCTGATCGGAGCCGACCCGAGCGTCACGGTGATCGCGACGCCGCGGTCGTACGTCGAATCGACGCGCGTGTCGTCCTCGAGCCAGGCGGTGTATTCGAAGGTCACGAGATCGCCGGGGCGAGCGACCGGCCCCTGCCCGACGAAGAGGTCCTCGAACGTGAGGCCCGACGTCGTGCTGGCGGTGTCGTGGCGGACGGGGATCGGATGCTGCTGGAGCCCGATCTGACGGCAGCTCGCGAGCAGGAGCGCGACTCCGGCGAAGGCGAGGGGTGCGCGCCGCATCAGCGCACTCCCAGGATCTCGACCTCGAAGACGAGCGTCGCATCGGCGGGGACGCTCGCGCCGGGGACGCCGTCCTTGCCGTACCCGAGCGCGGGCGGGACCTCGATGCGCGCCTTGGATCCGGCGGAGAGCCCCTCGATCCCGCGCGTCAGCCCCGCGAGCGCGCCGCTCTCGCCGAGGCGCAGCCTGCAGGGCACGTCCCAGCCGCGCGTCGACGCGACCGTCGTCTCGGCGTCCTTCACGTGCGCGTCGTACGCGAGCGTCACTTCGTCGCCCATCCGCGCGACCGGACCGGAACCGTTCTGCGTGATCTCGACGACGCAGCCGTCCCCGCGGTCGATCGTCCGCGGGACCGCTTCGTCCGCCGGCGCGACCGCGGACGTGGACGCGGCCGGAGTGTGCGACTGCTCCCGATGGCAGGCGGCGAGCAGAAGCGCGCACAGGAGGAGGACGTACCGCATGGCGGTGGGATGGAAAGGTAACGGAAGGACGCCCCGCAAGGAATTAACTCGCGAGCACCGCCGCGATGCAGGCGACGCGGGCGATGTCCTCCGCCTTGCAGCCGCGCGAGAGGTCCATGAACGGATGCGCGAGGCCTTGGACGAGCGGACCGAGCGCCGTCGCCTCGGCGAGGCGCTCGACGAGCTTGTATCCGATGTTCCCCGCGTCGAGATCGGGGAACACGAGCACGTTCGCGCGGCCCGCGAGCGGCGAGCCGGGAGCCTTGCGATCGGCGACGTTCGGAACGATCGCCGCGTCGACCTGCAGCTCGCCGTCGCAAGTGAGACCGCTCGCGCGCGCGCGCAAGAGCTCGGTCGCCCGGCGCATCTTGTCGACGCGCGGGTGGTCGGCCGAGCCCTTCGTCGAGAACGAAAGCATCGCGACGCGCGGCGACTCGCCGACGAGGCGCCGGTGCGTCTCCGCCGACGCGATGGCGATGTCGACGAGCTGTTCCGCGGTCGGATCGGGGACGACGCCGCAGTCCGCGAACGTCAGCGCGCGGTCCTGGAGCAGCATCAGGAAGCACGAGGAGAGCGTCTCGATCCCGCGCGCGAGCCCGACGACCTGCAAGCCGGCTCGCAGCACGTCCGCGGTCTTCGCCTCGCTGCCGCTGACGCCCGCGTGGCAGTCGCCGCTGCGGACGAGGAACGCGCCGAATACCACCGGATCGGCGGCGCGTTTCCGCGCTTCCTCGGCCGTCATGCCCTTCGCTTTGCGGAGCTCGAAGAGCTCCTCCGCGAACTTCTTCGTGCGCGCGTCGCGTGCGGGGGACACGACCTCGACGCCGGGTGGAGGCGATCCCATCCCGGCCGTCTCGACGAGCACGGGGATGCACGACTTCTGCGCGGCGAGGGCCGCGGCCGCCTGGCGCACGCGCGGATCCTGCGATTCCGGCAGCACGACGCGGCGCTGCAGCCTCCGCGCCTTCTCGTCGATCTCGAGCAGGAGGTTCAAGGCGCCTCCGTGCGCTCGAGCACGCTCTGCGGCACGTCGAGCTCGAGCCGCAGCACCGCGAGTCCGTGCGTCTTGCCCTGCGCGTCGGTGCGCAGCGACGCGGAGCCGCCTCCGCCGAGGCTGTCCTCGAGGATGAAATTGAGCAGGCGCAGGTTGTCGGCCTCGTACCGTTTCACGGCCCCGGCGTTGATGCCCGCCATGTGCCGCCGGACGAGTTCCGCGGAGAGCTGCTCCTTCAGGAAAGCGTACGCGGCGTCGGAGCGCGCGATCACGCCGACGTTCGAGCCCGCGCCCTTGTCTCCGGAGCGTGCGGTTGCGATGCGGGCGAGGGGGACCCTGGGCATGTTCGGGATCACGACGTCACGACTTCGACGCGCGTCGAGATCTTCTCCTTGCGCACGAGCGCGGGCCAGAAGCCGATGATCTCGGTCGCCTTCGGCCTGCCGGCCGCGAATCCGGTGACGCCCGGCGGGCCGCTGGTCACGAGGGGGACGAGCTCCATGCCGAACCGGTCGACTTTCGCGCGGTCCGTCCCCTTGACGCCCATGCGCAGGACGACTTCGCTCGCGTCGCGCGCCTCCGCGCCCGCGATCCCGGCGTGGCAGACGTTCGCGCCGAGGAACTCGACGAGCTTCTCCTCCGGCGCGTACTCGCATCCGTCCATCGCGAGGCGCTTCCACACGACGTCCGCGCAGAGCTTCGCCTTCTCGAGCGCGTCCGGGCCGCTGATCGTGAGCTGTCCGGTCGCCTTCCAGCCGTCCTCGTAGCTGATCGAGACCTTGTACGTGTCCGTCGGTGCGCGCCCGCGCACGCCGGTGATCCGCACGCGGTCCGCGCCGTCCGGTTGCAGCGTGAAGCTCGTGAAATCCGCGCTGACGTCGGGGCCGAGGTACGCGCGCGGATCGCCCATTTCGTAGGCGAGCTGGTGCGCGACGGTGCTCGCGTCGACGGCGCCGCCGGTGCCGGCGTGCTTCGTGACGACAAAGGACCCGTCCGCGCGCGCTTCGACGATCGGATAGCCGATCCGCGCCATGTCGGGGATCCGGCGCCAATCGGTGAAGTTGCCGCCGGTGCATTGGGCGCCGCACTCGACGATGTGTCCGGCGACTGTGCCCGCGGCGAGGAGATCGTAGTCGCCGCGCTTCCAGCCGAACTCGTGGATCAGCGGCCCGAGCACGAGACCCGGGTCGGTGCCGCGTCCGGTGATCACGATGCGCGCGCCGCGGTCGAGCGCTTCGGCGATCGGGAAGGCCGAGAGGTAGACGTTCGCGCTCGTGACGCGGTCGCGCACGGCCGAGAGGGGCGCGCCCGTGTCCATGTTGCGCAGCTCCTCGCCTTGCGCGAGGAGCGCGTCGAGGTTCGGGAACACGTCGTCGCCCTCGACGATGCCGACGCCGACGCCCTGGAAGCCGTGCTTCCGGATGACCTTCATCACCGCCTGCATGCACGCGCGCGGATTGACGCCGCCCGCGTTGGCGACGACGCGGATGTCCTTCGCCACGAGATCCGGCAACACGCGGTCGATCATCTCCACGAAGTCCGTCGCGTAGCCCGCGTCGGGGTTCCGCGAGCGGAGCTTCTGCATGATCGACATCGTGACCTCGGCGAGGTAGTCGAGCGTCAGGTAGTCGAGCGGCCCTTCGCGCACGAGGCGCACGGGACCGAGGATCGAATCGCCCCAGAAACCCTGGCCGTTGGCGACGAGAACCTCTTCTCTTGCTTTCCGGGGCATGGCGGGCGCCCAGTCTAGTGGGACGCCGCCGCGGCACAACCGCCGCGATTCACGCGAGCTGCGCGAGGAGCAGGCGGTGGAAGTGGTGCACGCCGCGTTCGCGCGTCGGCGAGTACCTCCCGCGGCCGTACAAGCGCGAGCGGACTCCGCGCTGGACCGCCTCGACGACGGCTTCGTCCTCGTGCTCGACCCGATCGAGTCCGGCGCCGGCCCCGCGCTCGAGCGCGCTCGCGTCGCGGACGTACGCGAGGAACGAGACGCGCGTCCGGTCGACGGCGAGGGGACGCACGACGTTGATCGAGAGTCCCCACGGATAGAAGTTCAGCATCAGGTTGGGGAACAGGAACCAGTAGTACCCCGCGACCTTGCGGCCGTGCTCGGGCGACCCGGGCGGGGGATCGAACGCCGCCTCGCCCGGCTTCGCGTGCGCGATCTGCACGCTCGAGGAAGCGAACGTCTCCGTCGTGTACTCGTCGAGCTCGATGCTCGCCGACAGCGCGGCGTGCACGAACGGGATGTGGAAGCCCTCGAGGTAGTTCTCGCAGTAGAGAGCCCAGTTCGCCCGGACCTCGAACTCGCGCGAGCGCGCGGGATCGGGCTGCATCCCGTCCGTCGGCAACCAGCCCATCCGGCGGCGGACGTCCGCGGTCCAGTCGTCGAACGATGCAGTCGGCGCGATCGACGCGAAGAGCAGGCGGCCCCACGATGCGCATCCGACCTTCGGCAGATCGTCCGCAGCGGACGGGAAGTTCCGCACGCCCTCGAAGGCCGGCATCGCGCGGAACCTGCCGTCGAGATCGAACCGCCGGCCGTGGTAGCCGCAGACGAGCGCCGAACGCTGCGCGGCTGCGCACACGACGACGTTCCCGCGGTGCGTGCAGACGTTCGAGAGCCCGTGGAGCCGCCCGGACGCGTCGCGCGTGAAGACGATCGGCTGGTCGAGCAGCGTCGGATGGAGCACGATCGGGCGAGCGCATCCGGGCTCGCGCACGTCCTCCGCGTCGCCGGCGAGCTGCCAGCTCGGCGCGAAGACGCGCGTCTTCACGCGCTCGAAGATTTGCGGATCGGAGTAGAAGGCCCCCGGCGGCGTCGACGCCTGCGTGATGTCCGGGTCGATCTCGAAGCCGAGCGCGCTCATGCGTCGACTCTCAGGCGAGCGCGAGCCTCGGGCGCGCCTCCGCGGAGACCGGCGCGGAAGCGGCGAACGCGCGGAAGGCCTCGACGAACGCCGGCACGTCGAGGCCCATGAAGTGCGGGCCGGCGCGGCGCGCGACTTCCTCGAGTCTCCCGGTTCCCATCTCGGCGAGCCGCGCGAGTCCTCCGGGCTGCTGCATCGGGATCTTCAGGCTCGCCGCGCTGCACTGGATCAGGCCCTGGAGGAAGCTCGCCTGGTCGGGATCGTGCTTCGCGAGGTGCCACAGGCTCTCCCACGCCTCGTGAGCCTCCCACAGGTAGCCCTCGTTGTAGAGGTCGACTCCGAAGAGGTACTCCTCGTTCTCGTGCCACCGGTCCGCCTCGAGGTAGCGCGCGGTCTCGACGACGTGTCCATGCGAGTGGCCGCGCGGATCGCGCGTCGGGTGCGGATCGCGGCCGGGCAGGTAGGCGTAGCCCGGGAACGCGCGGTCCGGCGCGTACCGCACGCGGCGTCCCGCGTCCGCGCGCGGGACGTCGCGCGACGGGCTCACTTGACGGCGACCTTGAGTCCGGTGGTCCCGGACAATTCCATGCCGTACTCGATCGTCATCTTCTGGCCTTGCGGCGCCATCTTCATCGCCATGTCCATCTGGACGTGCGACGGGCCGGACATGTCGAACGAGTGGATGTGGCCGCCCGCGATGTCCCAGACGAGCTCGCCTTCCGCCTCGAGCTTGTAGTCGACGTCCATGTGATCGATCGTCAGGTCGCCGGCTTCGGGAGGCAGCTTCGCCTTCTTCATCGCGTCCTGGACCATCTCGGTCATGTCCTTCGAGACGGTGATCTTCGCAGTGAGCTTGACCACGGCCATCTTGACTCCTTCGACCTCGCGGACGCTCGCGAACGTCGCCTTCGCTTCGCCTTCGAGCGATCCGCGGAGCCAGTCGGACATGCTGCCCATCCCCGGCATGCCCATCGCCATCTCGTCTGCGCTCATCTCCTTCGGGATGATCGAGAGGTTGCCGCCCGGAGCGAGCACCGAAGCGAGCGCCTTGACGTCGACGTCCCACGAATCGCCCGGCTTGACCTCGTCCTTCGGGAGGAGGACGCGCAGGTCCATGTCCTCCTCGAGATCCTTGAGCAGCGAATCCTTGTCGAGCGCCGGGTCGAAGGCCTTCTTGTACTCGGACTTCTCGTCGTCCCACGTGAAGACGACCTTCTTGCCCTGGAGCTCGCTCTCGCCCGTGAGGTTCTGGTCCTTGTTCTGCGTCTGGCCCATCATCGCCATCTTCATCGCGATGGTGACGGTGTTGCCGAGCTCGTCGTAATTGCGGCGGAGCTTCTTCGGCGCGCCGTCGCGGTTCGCGACGTATTCGTCGGTGACGACGACTTTCTGCTCGCTGTTGATGCTCATCTCCATCTCCGGCTTCGCCGGAGAGTCCTGTCCGTTCATGGACAGGGACATGTTCTGGAGCGTGAACTCCGCCTTGTTCTCGAAGGTCTTCTCCACCTTGGAGCCCTCGGAGGGCGCGAAGCGGATGCGATCGCCCGGGACGTGGGAGGAGAGGAGCGCCGGGATGACGAGCGCGGCCGGGATCAGGAATCGGTTGTGCAACATGGTTCTCGTGCGCCTCGTGCGCGAAGGAAGGCCGTGCCGCGGAGCACGGTGGAGAGGTCGGTGCGGAGGGTTCGGTCCCCCGGGTCCAGACGCCGCACAGTATAAGGAAGCCTCGCCGGGTCGACGACGTCCTTCACACGTCCGGAACAGACGCGGGGTTCCTCAGGGGCAGAACGAGACCCGCAGGGAGTCGCTGCAGTTGAACCGCAGGCCGCCCGCGGCCGGATCCCGGAACACGAGCTGGAACAGCCAGTCCTCGCCGGCCGCGATCTGCCCGTTCGGCGGCAGGTGGGTGAGATCGAGCGGGAACGCCACGGCGCCGCCCGCGTCGGTGTGGAGCGACGGCAGGCGGTGGAACGGAGTCGCGACGCACCGGACGCCGTTCCCGAACGGAACGAACGTGTCGTTGCGACCGTAGAGGAAGAGGCAGGTCTTGTCCGGCGGACACCCGGTCGTGCGCAGCACGAGGTCGTCGTGCGAGACGAGCGTCGATCCGCTCCAGCCCATCACGGCGCCCTGCGGGTCCGCGCTGTTCGGGGACTGGACGCAGTCGTTCACCGGCGTCGGACACGGCGGGACCGAGACCCACAGGAGCTCAACGTCGTCGAGCTGCCAGCCGCCCAGCTCCGTCGCTCCGTCGGTGCGGAGCTCGAACTCGATCTGCACGGAAGCCTGATGGTCGGCGACAGCGGAGATGTCGAGCGTCTGGTTCGTCCACTCCTCGTCCGCAAGGCTCGTCGCGGGATTCGCGAACACCGGGACGCCGTTCACGAGGACGCGCGCCTGGTCGTGGCTCGAGTCCTCGACGCTCAGCCAGCGCATGAAGCGGAGCTGCGTGCCGACGGCGTTGCTGCAGTCGACAGACGGCGACCGCAGCCACGCGTGGACGTCCGCGGAGTACGCGCCGGTGTTCGCGAAGTGGCCGAGGTCGTTGCCCCAGCACGCGCCGCCGCTGACGGCGTGCGTCGGATCGGTCCACGCGATCCCGCCCGCGACGCCGTACTTCCCGGACGAAGCGCCGCGCTGCCAGTCGTCCTCGGGATTCGACGTGTCGCCGTACGTCCCGTGCGTCCAGCCGAGGTTGCTCGACTCGTCGAAGTGATCGAGGCGCAGCACGTGTTTCGCGCCGACGTCGTAGTCGAGGAGGCTCGCCGGCGCGTGGCTCGGGTAGGTCGCGGAGTGCGCGGCGCTGTCCGTGGCCGCGACGTAGTACTCGACGTGCGCCGGCGCGAGCTCGCCCGGCAGGGTCGCCTGGAACTCGTCGCCGCCGACGTTCGCGAGCGGCACGTCCTGGAACGCGCCGCCGTTCACGCGGTAGCGGACGACCGCGGTCGTCAGCGGCGGTGCGGCGTTCGCGCGGATCGTCGCGTTCACGACCGCGGGGAGCGCCTGGACCTCCGTGTCCGCGACGTCGGTGACCGGACCGAAGCTGACCGGAGCCGGCACGAATCCGGGGAAGCCCTGGTCGCGGAAGCCGAGGTCGATGTCCGCGAAGTGCGGCGTCCCGTTGTCGACGTTCCCGTCGGCGTCGTCGAGCGTCAACCACTGCGTCTCGATGATCGACTTGATCTGGCTCTGGTTGTAGCTCTCCATCCACGCGAGGAAGAGCGTGTTCGCGATCAGCGTGCCCGCCGCGGGCCCGTTCGACGCGACGAGCCGCGCGCGGACCTTCCACGCCGTCCCCATCCACACCTCGCCGTCGGTGTGCACTTCGCCGTAGCAGCCGCCGCAGCAGTCGCCGCAGAAGGGCCTCGTGTTCAGTCCCGTGCGGAGGTCGTTGCCCGAGCCGAAGAACCCGGCGCCGACGACCGGCGTGTCCCACACGTACTCCGCCCACGCGTCCGCGTTGCCTTCGCCCATGCCGTCGGGTCCGTTGCCGGTCCCGTAGAGCTGGTTCGCCCAGTGCCCGTCCTCGTGCGAGACGATCGTCGAGTAGGCCATGTTCGGACAGCCGCTGCCCGCGTCGTAGAAGTAGATCCCGCTGCCGTCGAAGTACGCGTTGCACGCCGAGGCGATGTTGACGATCGCGAGGTGCTGGAAGTCGAGCGTGTCGTCCGCCGGATTGATCGAACGCACCCAGTCGCGCTGCCGGTCGATGGTCGCGAAGACGTTCGCCTGCGCCGTGACGTCCGGGGACGCGCCGGCGTTCATCAGCACCGCGTTCGCGACGCCCGGGAGGAGCGTCTGCGTGAGGCTGTAGTTCGGGCCCGCCGCGTTGCCGATCGCGTTGACCGGCCCGGTGTAGCTGAACGTGCAGTCGAGCGGCGCGTTCACGCCGGGGAAGTCGAAGTTCCCCGAGGCGTCGGTCAGCACCGTCCCGGCCGCGCTCTGCACGAGCAGGTACTTCATCGGCTGCGCCGTCGCGGGGTTGGCGGGCGTGTCCGGGAGCGTGCCCGGCGTCGCGAGCGACTGCACGGTCCCTCCGACGTCGAACGAATGGATGTTGTTCTCCGAGCGGATCACCGCGCCGTCCGCGGCGTCGATCCACAGCGTGCGGCCTTCGGGCGCGGATCCGGCGTCGATGCGCTGCGCGTCGACCTGCCAGGCGAGTCGCGGGCGGCGCAGCCCGTCCGCGCCGAGATGGCGCTCGATCACGAGCGCGGGTTCCGAGAGTCGCGTCGGGAGCGCTCCGGCGAGCGCGCGGAACTCCTGCGCGGCACGGTCCAGGGCTCGGCGCGCGGGGAGCGCCGGCCGCGTCTCCTGCGTCGCGAGATCCGGAAGCCCGCTGGCTTGGATCGAGAGCAGCGAGCCGTCCGCGGCGAAGAGCACGTTGACGAATCCGCCGACGACGGGGACTCCGCGCACGACCTGACGGAAGCGGACGGTCTCCTTGTCACCCGAGCCGACCTGCCCGAGCGGCAGGAAGAGCGCGCGGTCGAGGACCAGCGTCTCCCCGTCGAGGCGGTGGAGCGCGCGCGTCTCGGCGAGAACGTGCCGCGCTGCGTCGACGAACCCGGCGTCGGTCTTCGGCCGGAACGGCGTCGCGGCGCGTCCGCCCGAGAGCATCTGCAGCGATCCGGTCTCGGGGTCGACCGCGAGCCGCCATCGGCCGCCGTGCGCGGCGCTCCACGTCTCGAACGTCGACCGGAGATCCGCGCGAGCCGGACCGGCCAGAAGCGCGGCGCAGACGAGCTCGAGAACCAGGTTCGCGATTCCCTGGAATCAGGTCCAGAATGCGAACAACAGGAGTGCGAGCACGAGCGCGAAAATCAGCATCGAAGTCGCCGCGGGAACTGCGCGGCGACTCTCGGCGGATGAAGTGGGGGGCTGCATTTTCTTTTTCCGCGACCCCGAGGGACGAACCGGGGTTTGGAAGCAGGTCTCAGGTGGCGTCGTCGCTCGCGCGACGTCGTCCTACACAGAGATACCATGCTTTTTCGATCCGTGTGGCACTTCCCGAGATCAGCTCCGCGGTCCCTGAAATCCTTTCCGAACATGCATGATCGCTTTGTCATCTCCACATCTCGCTCCGCTTTCGTCGCATCCATCGCGCTCGTCGCACTCGGCGCCCAAGGCGGTCGCGGCGGGCGCAGCGGACCTCCCCAGGAGGGCCCGGGAGCGGGTTTCCCGCCGGGCGCGGAGAAGGGGACGATCGGCCAGATGTCGCCTGCCGCGGTCGACATCCGCGTCCCGGACTCCGTCGTCCACCAGGACACGACCGGCGGGAGCACGCAGTCGCTGCGCGCGCTGTGCGGATCCGACGGCGGCGGGTTCGCCGCGGTCTGGCAGGACCAGCGCGACGCGCGGCTCGGACTCTACATGGTGCGGCTCTCGGGCGCGGGCGAGCCGCTCGAGCCGGAGCAGTCGATCAACGAGGCGAGCGCCGGGCGCGGCTTCGACACCTCGATCGCGATCGCGCCCGACGGATCCGGAGCGGTGACCTGGACCGCCCCCGTCGGCGGGACCACGCCGTCGGCCTGGGCGCGGTTCTTCGACACGAAGGGACGTTTCCTCGCGGCGGACAAGTCGCTCAGCCCGAAGCCCGCGCGCGCGGGCCCCACGCGCGGTCCGCGGCGCGCCGGCGCGACGCAGGTGACCGTCGTCCGTCGCCGCGACGGCGGCTACGCGATCGCGTGGACCGACGAAGGCAACGTGAACATGCTCGAGACGGACGCATCCGGCACGTGGCGCGACGCGCCCGGAATCGTGAACACAACGACGTCCGCGGCCGAGCCGGGCGTGCGCCTCGCGGTCGAGAAGGGAGGCGGGCTCCTGTGCGCGTGGAAGACGCACGACCGCAGCGTCGCGACCGCGCTCGGGCAGGCGCCGGATCCGTCGCATCGCATGCCCGAGGGCGCGGCGCGGAACTGCGGCGACGGGACGCCGACGCGCCTGGTGTCCGACCCCGCCGGCGGCTTCTGGGCGTTGTTCCAGAGCGCGGGCTCGTTCGACCTGCGCCACCTCTCGCCCGCGGGGGAACCCGATCGCGCGGCGAGCAAGCCCGTGGACGACGCGCTCTCCGGCGCGGATCTCGCGCGCTGGCAGGGCGGGCTCGCGCTCCTCGCGCAGCGCGCCTCCGGATTCCTCGAGCTGCACCTCTTCGACCTCGAGGGGCGACGCGTCGAGGACCAGCCGACGCCCGTCAGCTCGCCCGAAGCGCGCAACGTCGAGGACGCGCGGATCGTGTCGAACGGCGCGACGCTGTTCGTCGCCTGGAGCGACCGTCGGAACGGCGACAGCGACGTCTACGGGCGCACCGTCGACCCGAAGGCACCGCTCGAGAAGCGCCTCGGACCCGAGCGCCGGCTGAACACGGACACCGCGAGCTCCGCGCAGATCAAGCCGATCGTCGCCGGCGCCGGCGCGCGCGCGGTGATCGCCTGGCAGGACGATCGCGACGTGCAGCCGCACGTGTACGCGAGGCTCGTCGGGTGGCCGGGAGGGTTCGCCTCCGACGAATTCCTCGTGCCGGGCGCGCTGCCCGACGCGAAGGTGCCGGCATCCGACGCCGCGCGCGCGAATCCCTCGGTCGCGATGCGCGAGGACGGGAGCTTCCTCGTCGCGTGGGTCGAAGGCCCGGCGAAACGCGTCGCGCCGCGCGCGCAGCTCTTCCGCGCCGACGGTCGCGCCGCGTGCGAGCCGATCCGGTTCCCGGATCTCGCGAAGGCGCCGACCCGCATCGCTTCCGTCGCGCTCCCGGACGAGCAGGGATACCTCCTCGCGTGGGAGGACCTCTCGCAAAAGGCGCTCCTCGCCGCGCGGATCGCGCCCGACGGAACGCTCGCCGGCGAACCGCGTCCCTTCGCGAGCGCGCCCAAGGGCGCGGTCCAGGAGCCCGCGCTCGCGTTCGTCGGAGGCGACCGCGTGATCGCCGCCTGGAGCCGGGACGCCGGCGGCAACGGCGTGTGGTCCGTCGCCGCGCGGGCACTCGACTTCGACGGAGTCGCGCGCGCCGACGAGCTGTCGTTCGAGCGCACCGTGCGCGGGCAGGACTGGGATCCCTCCGTCGCCGCGGGGAACGGCGGCGGCTTCGTGATGTCTTGGTGCTCGGGCGCGCGCGACGACGGGGGCCACGACGTCGTGGCCCGTGCGTTCGACGCACAGGGCCGTCCCGCGGGTCCGCTGCTCCCGATCTCGCCGCTCACGAACGAGCAGGACCACGGACACGTCGTGCGACTCGCCGACGGATCGTGGGCCGTCGCCTGGGAGGACGACATCTCCGCGCACGACCAGACCTACCTGCGCCGGATCGCGAAGAACGCGAAGGACATGGGCCCGATCGTCCTCGTCAACGAGCTCCCGACCCTGGTCATCCCGGACCGCCAGAGCCCTTCGATCGCCCCCCTGGCGGACGGAATCTGCGTCGTCTGGAGCGACCGCCGCCGCTCGAAGGGCTGGGACGCCTTCGCCAAGGTCCTGGGGCCCGGTTTCGACCAGGTCCACCGACGCTGATCGGATCCTGGCGGGAACCTGGAACCCGGGGAGGCCTCCTCCCGTCCAATCCGCCGGTTTCCGCGCCGATGGAATGTTGCCCCCGGATCCAGCAGGGGCTGCCGGGAGCACGACCTCAGGAGCGGCGTGGACCCCCCCGAACGCCAGTCGAGTCTTCTCGGCTGGCGTTCTCTTGTCGCGGCATCCGGCCGACGCGCCGCGCAAGTCGTGTCCGCCCAAGTGCTTCGAGCCCGGCTGCGCGAGTTCCGCGGCTCCAAGGCCTTGCCCGGTCGTCGCCGCGGGAGAACGATGCACCGCGAATGGAATGAGCTCGGACTTCCAACCGCCCCCCCCTCCGTTCCCGGCCACGATTCCCCACACGAAGGTCATCGCCACGATCGGTCCCGCCTCGGAGGGACGGATCGGCGAGATGATCGAGGCGGGGATGTCCGTCGCCCGGATCAATCTGAGCCACGGCACGGAGGAGGACTTCCTCCGCCGCGTCGCGCTGATCCGGCGGGAAGCCGACGCGCGCATGCGCGCCGTCGGGATCCTGACCGACATTCCGGGCCCGAAGATGCGGATGGGGAGATTCGCCGGCGGCGTTCGCACGCTGCGCGACGGCGAGCGTCTCCGTCTGCGCCGGCGCGGCGCCGGCGTCGCGAAGCAGGACGAGGTCGAGCTCGACTTCGACGGATTCCTGGAGGCGGTCCGCCCGGGGCACCGCGTGATCCTCGCCGACGGCCAGGCGGAGCTCGTCGCGGAGACGATCGAGTCCGACGCGATCGTCGCGCGCGTGTCGCGGGCCGGCGACGTGGGGGACCGGAAGGGCGTCCACTTCCCCGACTCGAAGCTCGCCTACGACCTGCCGAGCGAACACGACAAGAAGCACCTCGCGCTCGCGAACGAGGCGGGCGTCGACATGATCGGCGCGAGCTTCGTCTCCAGGCCCGACGAGATCCGCGCGATCCGCGCGCTCGTCCCGGGGCTCTGCGTGATCGCCAAGATCGAGCGGATGGCCGCCCTGGCGAACATCGACGCGATCCTCGGCGAGGCGGACGGGATCATGGTCGCTCGGGGCGACCTCGGGGTCGAAGCGGAGCTCGAGCAGCTCCCGTTGATCCAGAAATCGTTGATCGCATCGACGCTGCGCGCCGGCAAGTTCGCGATCACCGCGACCGAGATGCTCGAGTCGATGGTCGATTCCAGCCGGCCGACGCGCGCGGAGGTGACGGACGTCGCGAACGCCGTCCTCGACGGCAGCGACGCGGTGATGCTCTCGGCCGAGACCGCGGTCGGGGAGCACCCCGTCGAGGCGGTCGCGACCATGGCGCGCATCGCACGCGCCGTCGAGACGAGCCAGCGCTACCAGGACCTGCCGCGGCCGACTTTCCGCATTTCCGAGGCGAATTTCGGCAACGCGACGGCGCTCGCCGCGGTCCAGGCCGCCGAGGCGCTCGGAATTACCAAGATCGTGTGTTTCACCGAGACCGGGAACTCCGTCCGCCAGGTCTCGCGCTACCGCCCGAGCGCCGAGGTCTTCGCCCTGAGCCCGCACCTGCGCACCGTGAACCAGATGACCGTCCTCGCGCACGTGCGGCCGATGCTCTTCCGGCGCGAACGCAGCCTCGAAGAGATGCTGCATATGGCCTCGGAGATGCTCCTCGTGCGCGGCATGGCGCGCGCGGGGGACGCGATCGTGTTCGTCGCGGGCGTGCCCCCGGGGATTTCCCGGACGACGAACGTGATGAAGCTCCACCACATCGGAGAAGAGGTGAAACTCCACTGACCAGGAGGGCTCCGATCGGCGACGATCGGAGCTTCACCGGGTTGACTCTCCGCGGCGGCTCGCGGACAGTCGTCTACCAATCTTCACCATGCTCAACGGCACCCGCTTCGACTTCTCTCGGCTGCGCTCCTTGTCGCGGCTCCTGTCACCGGGGGAACGCAAGGACGCCGACTCCGCTCCCGGAGCGCGAGTCGTGTGCGTCGCGAGCGGCAAGGGCGGCGTCGGCAAGAGCGTGCTCGCGACGAACCTCGCCGTCGCGCGCGCCGCGCGCGGGGAGCGCGTGCTCCTGCTCGACTTCGACGCGGGGCTCGCGAACCTCCACCTGCTCCTCGGCCTCGCGCCGCAGCACGACCTCGGCCACGTGCTCGACGGCACGGTCGACGCGCGCAGCGCCGTCGTCCGCGGCCCCGCGGGAATGCACCTCCTCTCGGGCGGCGTCGGGCGCCACGCGCTCGCGAATCCGACGCGGCGCGAGCTCGACCGTCTGTTCCAGGCGCTGCGCCCGCTCGAGCAGGACTACGACCTCGTGATCGTCGACCACGGCGCGGGGATGTCCTACGCGACGGTCGCGCACCTCGCCGCGGCGAGCACCCTCGTCCTCGTCACGAACCACGAGGTGACCGCGCTCTCCGACGCGTACGCCCTCTACAAGCGCGCGCGGATGGTCAACGAGCACCTGCGCGTCGGCCTCGTCCTGAACCGCGCCCCCGACGAGGCCTCCGCGAGCGCCGCGTGGGAGCGCTTCAAGAGCGTGTCACTCAAGTTCCTCGGGGACTCCCCGGAGTACGTCGGGTGGATCCCGCAGGACGAAGCGGTCGCGCGCAGCGTCCAGGCCCGGACGCCGGTGATCCTGGGCGAACCGGCGAGCCGGGCGGCCCTCGCCTTCGCCCGGGCCGCGTCCTGGTCGCCCATCGACCACGCGCGGACGTCGACCGCCTTCTACGAGCGCGCGCGCCGGGCGCTCACCTAGCCCGCGCCTCGCGGTGGCTTCCCGGCCTCGAAAGGCGTAGACCAGCCGTTCGAGGAGGTCCGAACATGGACGCGATGGCCTTGTTGTGCATGCTCCACGCCGACGGCCCGGCGACGCTCCGGAACTTGCGTCAGGCCGGCTGCTCGTCGCTGGAGTCCGTCGAGACGATGCAAGAGGAGCGGCTCTCGAAGCTGCTCGGTTCGCCCGCCGCGTCGGCGCGTCGATTCGCGCGCGAGGCGAGACACCTCCGCGAACGCCTCGGGCAGGGGCTCCTCGATCGCGAGGAGTCGCACGGAGATGCGCAGCCGCGCGCGCTCGAGGCGCAGCTTCCGGCGGAGCTCGTCGCCGAGGACCCCGAACCGGAGGAGGCGGACGACCTGCCGCCGCGGCCCGTCCGCGCGCGGCCGGAGTTCGAGTTCGGTACGGACCTCGCCGCCGCGGTCCGCGACATCACATCGAGCGTGTCTCCTGCCGATCCTGATCCCGTGGAACCCGTGCAGATCGAAAAACTCCTCGAGGTCGGGGCCGTCGACGGCCTCGACGAGGACACCGCCGCGATCCTCGCGGAAGTCGGCGTCTCGACGCTCGAAGAGCTCGCGGCGATCGACGCGCTCGCGCTCTCGGCGGAGCTCGGAGTCGGCTACACGGGGCTCTGGAGGCTCGCGGGTCTCGCCCGGCGCGCCGTTACCCTCGCGGGGATGCCGCCGCCGAAGCTGTCGCCCGCGGAAGGCCCGCCTCGGACGGAGCCGTCGATCCTCGAGCTCGAATGGAATCGCGAGATCCGTCCGGTCCCGCCGCCCGCCGTGCGCGCCGAGCGCGAGCCCGCCGCCGACCGCGAGCCTGCGGAGCGCGAGAGCACCGCCGAGCGCGAGAACGCCGGCGGACCGTTCGCCTGACGGATCGCGATGCTCCTCGCCGCGCTCTCGCTCGTGTTCCTCGCGTGGCAGGCGCCGGGCCAGGTGCCGGTCGGGCCGCGCGAGGGCGAGTGGGGGCAGGCGCACGACGGCGAGCGGGGTTTCGGGCCCCACCGCTCGTTGCGCGACATCACGCATCTCCTGCGCTCGACGGCCGAGCCGGATCGCGCGTTCGTCCAGTCGCTCTACAAGCTCGAGGACGAGATCCGCGTGCTGCTCTCGCTCGCGACCGAGCGGTACAAGAGCTCGGGCTACTTCGACCTCATCGAGATCGCGGAGAAGGAGAAACCGCGGACGACCGGCACCGAGGAGGCGCAGATGACGCCCCTCGAGAAGCTCGCGGCCGTGTTCCGCGAGCGCGCGCTGCACGCCGGCACGGAGCTGCCGAAGGGCGGGCGTTCCGCGGACCTCCTCGCGCGCCTGCTCGTCGATTCGCGGTTCCGCGTGCGCGCCCAGGTCATCGACGGCCTCGAGTTCGAGTTCTCCGAGCTGAAGTCCGGCCTCGCCGTCCTCTCGGCGGAGCTCGACGGCTTCGTCGGGCTGCGCGACGCCGAGGCCGAGACGATCTCGCGGCGCGTCGACCTCGCGGCTTCGCGCCTGCGCGGCGCGAAGCTCGATCTCGAAGCATTGCGCGAGGACTCGAAGGACGCGACCGCGGGCGAGACGTGGGGGAAGGACCTCGAGGCCCTGTTCGAGCTCATCCGCACCGACGACGTCGATCGGCGCGCGCGCGAGCTGCCCGAGATCCTCGACCGCCTCGAGCAGCGCGAGCTCGGCATGGCGTCGGCTCTATTCACGACGCGCCTCGAGACGAAGCTCGCCGAGGAATTCGAGCGCCGCAAACGCGACATCGCGGCGGCCGACGACGTGCTCCGCAAGGTCCGGAGCTACTTCCCCGGGACTCCCGAGAGCGAGAAGGCTCCCCCGGAGATCCAGCGTCTCTCGAAGAGCAAGCGCTACGCGACCGCGGTGAAGGAGCTGCCGGAGGCGCTCGCGTACGACCCGCTCGGCGAGGAGCTCAACTGGTTCGAGGCGGAGGCGACCGACTTCCTCTCGGGCGCGATCGAGTCGAAGCGCTACTTCGACCGCTACCTCGCCCTGCGGGGCATCCGCGCCCACGATCACCGCACGTACCAGGACCGGACGCTGTCGCGCGAGGAGAAGCGCGCGCTCGACGCGGTGCAGGCCGTCGGGAGCCCGCCGTCGGGAACGCAGCCGACCGCGCCGCCCACGCCGCCGAAGTGACGGCGCTCAGCGCCGCAGCTCGTCGAGTCGGTCCTTGATCGACGCGCACGCCGGATCGAGCCGTTGCGCGCGCTCGAACACGGGAATGGCGTCCGCCTTGCGTCCGACGAGGACGAGACAGCTCGCGAGCGTCTCGAGGTGGTCGACGCTCTGCGGCGCGGCGTCGCTCGCCTTCGTCGCGACCTCGAGCGCGAAAGCGCGCTGCGCGTCGTCGAGCTCGCCCGCCGCGGCGACGAAATCCGCGGCGAGCTCGCGCCCGAAGCTCGCCACCTGGTCGGGCGGGCAGTGCTTCCAGGCTTCCGCGCCGAACTCCCGGGCCTCCTTCCGGTAGTGCTCGCGGGCGATCGCGCGGAGCAGGAACCAGCCTTCGAAGAGGACGCGCTCGTGGTGCTCCCCGGCGAGGTAGTCGACCACGGGGCGGGTCTCGAGTCTCTGGCTCTCGCGCATCCGGCTCCGCACGAACGTGATCCGGTCGCCGAGCTCGAGCAGGTGCAGGGGCGCGGAGACGCCCTCCGGATCGAGCTCCCGGATCGCCTCGATCTGCTCCTCGTAGCCGCGTCCATCGCCGCACTGCCGCAGGCGCTTCGCGATCTCGAAACGTTCGTCCGGGCTCTTCGGGTCGAACCCGTCCCCGCGGCCGATCGCCTCCTGCGCGACGGCGATCTCGCGCGACCAGCGCTCGTCGTGGAGCTGCCGGAGCCGGGCGACGAGGTCGAGTCGCGCGCAAATGTCTTTCGGGTGCGCTGCGACGCGTTTCTCGAGCTCTCCGAACGTGTTGAGTCCGGCCCGCACGCGCCGCATCTCGGCCACGAGCTGCTCGGGTCCGCGGAACCCGGCGAACCGGTCGCGCAGCGTGCCATCGGGCTCGAGATAGACGAGCGCGGGCCACGACGGGATCCCGTAGCGCTCGGCGATCGGCTTCCCGGCCTGGCTCTCCGCGTCGATCGGGAGGCAGACGAACGTCCGGGCCTCCTCGACGATCGCCGTGGCGTTCAACGTCTCGCGGTCGAGCTGCTTGCAGAACGGGCAGGTCTTCGTGAAGAAATCGAGGAGGACGATCTTCTTCTGCTTCGTCGCCTCGGCGAGCGCCTGCTCGAACGTGCCGTCGAACCACTCGACGCGGCCGTGGTCCCCGCGCGGGGAGGAGAGCCCGATGAACAAGAATACAGCTGCGATCGTGTGGACCATCGTCGGAGACCTCGAGAACGCATTATGACACGAGCGCGCGGAGGGTGCTGCGCCGGCGGGTGCCAAGCGCTACGCTCTAGGGTCGACGTGGGCTCGATCGTGACACAGAACCCGGGGAGCGCCCTGATCCCCGCCGCGTCGGGTCGATCCGGCGACGATCCGATCTTCGCGCTGAACGCCGAAGCGACGGCGCGCGCGCAGAAGGGCGAGTCGATCCTCAACGCGACGCTCGGCGCGCTCATGGAGGACGACGGGACGCTCGCGATCATGCCCTCCGTGGTCGACGCGATCGCCCGCGTGGAGCCGAAGCGCGCCGCGGCCTACGCGCCGATCCTCGGCGACGCGGGCTTCCTCCGCGCCGTGGTCGGCGACCTGTTCGACGCCGGTCCGCTCTCGACGCGCGCCGTCGCGGCGGCGACGCCCGGCGGCACCGGCGCGATCCACCACGCGATCGTGAACTTCCTCGAGCCCGGGCAGTCGGTGCTCACCGCCGAGTACTTCTGGGGTCCGTACCGGACGATCGCGACGCACACGGGGCGCGGCGTGGAGACGTTCCCGATGTTCGACGCGCGCGGACGGTTCGATCTCGAGTCGTTCGAGCGCGCTCTCTCGCGGCAGATCACCCGCCAGGGCCGCGCGCTCGTGCTCCTGAACTTCCCCTGCCAGAACCCGACCGGCTATTCGCTCGACGCGGACGAGTGGTCCGGCGTGGCCGACATCGTCCGCCGCGCGGGCGAAGCGGCACCCGTCGCGTTCCTGCTCGACCACGCCTACGCGCGCTTCGGCACCGCGGAGAGCCGCGTCTGGGTGGAGCACGCCGAGCGCATGAGCGAGTCCGCGGCCGTGCTCGTCGCCTGGACCGCGTCGAAATCCTTCGCGCAGTACGGCGCGCGCGTCGGCGCGCTCGTGGCGGTGCACCCGGAACCGAAACAGCGCGAGGCGATCCGTGCCGCGCTCGGCTTCTCCTGCCGCGGCACGTGGTCGAACTGCAACCACCTCGGCCAGCTCGCCATCACGACGCTCCTCGTCGATCGCGAGCTCCGCGCGCGCGCGGAGCGCGAGCGGGACGGACTCGTCCGTCTCCTCCGCGAGCGCGTCGACGCGTTCCACCGCGAGGCGGCGAAGACGACCCTGCGCTTCCCGCGGTACGAGGGCGGCTTCTTCGTCTCGGTGTTCACGCCCGACGCCGAGCGCACGGCGCGAGCGATGCGCGCCGCGGGCATCTACGTCGTGCCGCTCGCGGGAGCGGTGCGCGTCGCGCTGTGCTCGACGCCCGCGCGCGACGTGCCGCGGCTCGTCGAGGCGCTCGCGCGGGGAGTCGCCGAGTGAGATCCGCTCCGGTCGCCGTCGAGCGCCTCGCCGCGCGGTACGACGCGGTGCGGCGGGCGACGGAGCGCATCGCGGAACCGCTCTCGGCCGAGGACTGCGCGGCCCAGTCGATGCCGGACGCGAGCCCGATCCGGTGGCACCTCGCGCACACGAGCTGGTTCTTCGAGACGTTCGTCCTCGCCCGCGCGGACGCCGGCTACCGGCGCTTCGACACGCGCTTCGATTTCCTCTTCAACTCCTACTACAACGCGATCGGCGAGCGCGTGGCCCGGCCGATGCGCGGGAAGATGACGCGGCCCGACCTCGGGGAAGTCCTCGAGTACCGTGCGCACGTCGACCGCGCCGTCGCGCGCCTGCTCGAGCGCGAGGCGCCGCCCGCGCTCGAGCTCGGGCTCAATCACGAGCAGCAGCACCAGGAGCTGATGCTGACCGACCTGAAGCACCTCCTCGCGCTGAATCCGCTGCGGCCCTGCTACCGGGAGCGCGCCTTGACCGCGACGGTCCCCGCGGCGCCGCTGCGGTTCCTCCGGTTCGAAGGCGGGCTCCACGCGATCGGTCACGAGGGCGACGGGTTCGCTTTCGACAACGAAGGACCCCGCCACCAGGTCTTCACGCGGCCGTTCGAGCTCGCCGCGCGCCCGGTGACGAACGGCGAGTTCCTCGAGTTCGTCGAAGCGGGCGGATACCAGGATCCGCAGTGGTGGCTCTCGGACGGATGGGACTGGGTCGTCGCGGAGTCGATCCGCGCGCCGGAGTACTGGTCGCGCGAGGAGCGCGGCCGGAAAGTGTTCACGCTCGCCGGCGAGCTCGATCTCGCGCCCTCGGAGCCGGTCGCGCACGTCGGCTTCTACGAGGCCGACGCGTTCGCACGCTGGGCCGGCGCGCGGCTGCCGCGCGAGGACGAGTGGGAGCTCGCGGCCGCCGGGCTTCCCGTCGAGGGCCACTTCGCGGAGAGCGGAGAGCTCCACCCGCGGCCGACGATCGACCGCGACGCCTCCGCTCCCGCCGCGCTGTTCGGCGACGTGTGGGAGTGGACCGCGAGTCCCTACGTCGCGTACCCCGGCTTCAGGCCCGCGTCCGGCGCGCTCGGCGAGTACAACGGCAAGTTCATGTCGAACCGCATGGTGCTCCGCGGCGGATCGTGCGCGTCGCCGGGTTCGCACCTGCGCGCGACGTACCGCAACTTCTTCGTGCCGACGGCGCGCTGGCAGTTCAGCGGCTTCCGGCTCGCGCGGGACGCGTGAGGATCATGCCGATCCTGCACCTCGTCCTCTCCCTCCTCCTCGCGCACGGCGCGCACAAGACCGAGAAGGTGATCCTCGTCACGTACGACGGACTGCGCTGGCAGGAGGTGTTCGACGGCGCGGACGCGTCGCTGTTCACGAAGGAGCACGCAGCCGCGCGCAAGGCGTACGGCCGCGACTCGGCCGAGGAGCGGCGCGCGGCGCTGCTGCCGTTCCTCTGGGGCACGGTCGCGAAGCAGGGGCAGCTGTACGGCAACGGCCCGAAGGGCAGCGTCGCGCGCGTCACGAACGGGAAGCGGTTCTCCTACCCCGGCTACAACGAGATCCTGTGCGGCTTCGGCGATCCGCGCATCGACAGCAACGACAAGAAGCCGAACCCGAACGTGTCGGTGCTCGAGTGGCTGAACGGGAAGGATGCCTACCGCGGCCGCGTCGCGGCGTTCGCTGAGTGGGACTGCTTCCCGTCGATCCTGAACGCGCCGCGCAGCGGGCTCTTCGTGAACGCGGGGATCGAACCGGTCGTCGGGCCGTCGCTCTCGGAGCGCGAAAAGACGCTGAACCAGGTGCTCCTCGACACGACGTGGCCTCACGCGGATCAGCGCTCCGACGCGCTCACGTTCCTCATGGCGCAGGCCTATTTCGAGCGCACGACGCCGCGCGTCCTCTTCGTCAGCTTCGGCGAAACCGACGAGTGGGCGCACGAGGGGCGCTACGACTTCGTGCTCGAGTCCGCGCACCGGATCGACGGCTACGTCGCGAGACTCTGGGCGGAAGTGCAGTCGATGCCCGCGTACGCAGGCAAGACGTCGCTCGTGATCACGACGGACCACGGACGCGGCGACGCTCCGGAGGAATGGAAGAGCCACGGCGAGAAGATCCCGGCGTCGGACCGGATCTGGATCGCTGTCCTCGGTCCCGACACGCCCGCGCTCGGCGAGCGGGCGAGCTGCGCCGAAGTGACGCAGTCCCAGGTCGCCGCGACCGTCGCGGCGCTCCTCGGCGAGGACTGGTGCGCGGCGGAGTCGAAGGCCGGCAAGCCGATCGCGGACGCGATCGGCCCCTGAAGCCGGGCGCGGCCATGCACGTGACGCCGGTTGGGGTCCTCTTCGTCGTCGTCGCGATCGCGGCGTTCGTCGGGCTCCACGTGTACGCGTGGAAGCGGCTCGTGCGCGATCCGGAGCTCCCGCGGCCGTGGCGTCGCGGCGCGACGTTCCTGGTCGTCTTCCTCGGGTTCCTCGTGTGCGCGGTGTTCGTGTCCGGGCGGCGCGTCGATCCGGACCACGTGACCGGCGCGGCGCTGATCGGGTACAGCTGGCTCGGCGTCCTCTTCTATGTGTTCCTCTGCTTCGGAGCTCTCGACCTCGCGCGCGCGGCGGCGCGCGTGTTCCGGACGAAGCCCGTCGACGAAGGACGGCGACGGTTCCTCGCGCGCGCCGCGGCGAGCACGGCGATCGTCGGCACGAGCACCGTCGCGGTGCTCGGACACCGCGAGGCGGGGGAGATCCTGACGCCCGAGATCGGCGTGCGGCTCCCGCGCCTCCCGCGCGAGCTCTCCGGGTTCAGGATCGCCCAACTCACCGACCTCCACCTCGGGCCGCTCCTGCGCGAGCGCTTCCTCGAGTCCGTGGTCGAGAAGACGAACGCGCTGCGCCCCGACCTCGTCGTGATCACCGGGGACCTCGTCGACGCTCCCGTCGGGAAGCTCGCGCCTGCGCTCGCGCCGCTCGCGAACCTGCGCGCGCGGTGCGGCGTCGCGTTCGTGACCGGGAACCACGAGTACTACTGCGGCGCGCGCGACTGGGTGGAGTTCCTGCGCGCGCGCGGAGTGCACGTGCTCCTGAACGAGCGGATGGCGGTGGGGGACACGATGCCGGGCGGAGCGACGTTCGACCTCGCGGGCGTCGCGGATCCGACGGGGCGAGGGACGTCGGCGGAGCACACGCCCGACCTCGCGCGCGCTCTCGTCGGGCGCGACCCCGAGCGCGGGCTCGTGTTCCTCGCGCACCAGCCGCGGCAGATCGATCTGGCGCGCGGCCTCGGCGTCGGGCTGCAGCTCTCCGGCCACACGCACGGCGGACAACTCTGGCCGTTCGGCGCGCTCGTCGCGCTGACGCAGCCGTGGATCGCGGGCTTCCACCGCGCCGACGACGGCACGCAGATCTACGTGTCGCGCGGGACGGGGTTCTGGGGTCCGCCGATGCGCATCGGATGTCCGGCGGAGATCGCGAGCATCGTGCTCAGCGCGTGACGCCGGGCAGGCACAAGCACGTAGAATCGAGCTTCGTCTCCGACCGCCCCCAGGCCTTCTCGAACCGCAGCTCCGCCGCCTGCGCCTCGGCGCGCTTGCCCTGCTTCTCGAGCGCGCGCGCGAGTCCCCACAGCGACCAGCCGTTCTCCGGCCAGCGCGCGAGGTCCTCGCGGTACACCTTCTCGGCATCCTCGGCGCGACCCGCGCGCAGCAGCACGGCGCCGAGCGAATGGCGCACCGGCTGCAGCCAGTCCGGCGGCTCGTCGTAGCGGTTCGCGGCCTCGATCGACACGGCCTTCTCGAGCGCGACGACGGCCGCGTCCGTCTCACCGAGCTGGGCGGCGATCTCCCCGGCGAGCGCGTGCGACGCGATCGCGAGGATGTCCTTCGCCTGGCTGTTGCCGACGGTGACGCCGTCCTTCAGCGTCGCGGCGATCGCCTCGACCGCCGTCCGTTCGGCGTTCGCTTCGTCGACCTTGCCAGTCGCCGCGAGCGCGGTGCCGCGCGCGAAGTGCCACAGCGCGCGCGTCACGGGCAGGTACGGCGCGGGCTCGGGCTCCCGCAACACCTCGTCCCAGCGGCCGAAACGCACGAGCGTCGCGTACGGAAGCGCCATCAGGCCGTCGACGAACGGAGCCATCGCCTCGACCATCGGCGGGGGGATCTCCGCGACCATCGTCCGCGCCTCGCCGATCGCGACGGAGCTCCGGCCCTCCATCATCGATCCCCACGCGAGGAACTGGTGGTTGTGCGACATGTACACGCGGTAGAAGCCCTGCTCGGGCGACCGGGCGCGGTAGGCGCGGTCGACCTCGATCGCGTGCTCGTTCGCGGCGGCCGCGTCGGCCCACCGCCCGGTCCGCGCGTAGATGTGCGCCGGCATGTGGACGAGGTGGCCCGCTCCGGGCACGAGCGTGCGCAGGCGGTCGGCGGAGGGGGTCGCGCGGTCGGGATGCGGCGACGACTCGACCGCGTGGATGTAGAGGTGGTTCGCGAGCGGGTGATCGGCCTCGGCGGAGAGGACCCGCTCGAGGAGCTCGACGATCTCGGGAGTATGCGGTTTTGTCGTGCCGTCCTGGTTCCAGAGATCCCAGGGGTGGAGATCCATCAGCGCCTCGGCGCACAGCGCCGCGATGTCCGTGTCCTTCGGGTTCGCGTTCGCGAGCGCCCGCATCGCGTCGGCGTACGCCGCGTCGAGCGGGCCGCGATCGTCGGGCGGCTGCTGGGCGTAGCGGCGGCCGAGGGCTTCGATCAGATCGCGTTCGAGCGGAGTCGCGCCGGCCGCGAGCCCGCGGGCTTTCGTCAGCGCCTCCCACGCGGCGCGGCTGTGTTCCGCGTCCATCGTCGGGTTGTTGATGTGCGGTCCGTTGCACAGCGCGACGCCCCACCACGCGATCGCGCACGTCGGGTCGAGCCGCGCGCACTCCTCGAACGAGCGGATCGCCTCGTCGTGGTTGAAGGCGAACGCGAGCACGAGACCTTGATCGAACCAGCGCTGCGCCTGCGCCGATTTCGTCGACACGGCCCGGCGGTGGCGACCGAGATCGCCGAAGAGGACCGGGTCGGGCTGCTTCGGGGGATCCTCGGACTTCGCGGGGGAGCTGCAGCCACCGGCGAGGGCCGCGCAGAGGAGAAGGACAGCGGACTTCTTGCTGTTCATTTCTTAAGGGTGCGATCGACGTAGGCCCGGATCGCGCCGAGGATCTCCGGGGACGACCACGCGTCGAGGATGCGCGGCGTCAGGCCCGCGGCGCGCTCGACGGCCTCGATGGAGGGACGGCGGATCTGACGTTTCGTCAGGGCGAAGGAGCGCGGCGGAAGCGCGGCGAACTCCTCGCCGGCCGCGAGCGCGCGCTCGAGGAGCAGCGACGGCTCGACGACCTCGTCGACGAGGCCGAGCTCGCGGCATTCGTCGACGCTGAAGATCCGGCCGCGCAGCGCGGCGTCGCGCAGGTGACGCGGCGGGAAACCGAGGCGCAGGATCTCGAGTGCGACGGGCGGGAACGGGACGCCGACCTTCAGCTCCGGTGCCCCGTACGTCGCCTTGCCGCGCGCGAGGAACCGCTGGTCTGCGCCGCACGCGAGGATGCACCCTCCGGCGATCGCGTGGCCGTTGATCGCCGCGACGAGGGGCTTCTCGAACCCGAGGAGCTTCTTGAACGCGGCGTCGAGCGCCGGGAGGAACTGCTCGAGGTACGCGCGCCCTCCGTCGAGGACGCGGAAGAGATCGACGCCGGCGGAGAAGATCGATCCCGTTCCCGTGAGCACGACCGCGCGCTCAGGACTCGACTGCTCGTTCGCGAGCGCCTGCTCGAGCGCGAAGAGCAGCTCGAGGTCCATCGTGCTCGCCTTGCCGTGCGCCAGACGCAGGACGGCCACGGATCCGCGCACTTCTCGTTCGATCATGCGGCGAAGGATAGCGATGCGGTGTCAGCGCGGCACGAGCCGCGTGCCGGCGAGTCGGTCCTGGATGCCGCGGGAGGGATTCGCGACCGCGTACGCGACGAGACCGGCGTGGACCGCCGCGGCGGCGAGCACGAGCGACGAGCCGATCGCGAAGTGACCGTGGTTCCCGAGCCAGGCCCCGGTGCCGTAGAGCAACGTCAGGGGAATCCACACGATCAGGCTCCGCCACGCGCAGCGCAACCGCGAGGCCATCTCGCCGCGCGTCGTGCGCACGCCCATCCCGAAGAGCTTGAGCGAGAGCCCGCCGCGGAACGCGAGCGCGAGGATCGTGCTCAAGACGCCCCACGCGCCGATCGCCGTGGTGATGAAGATCGGGATGAGCTTCCAGCGCACGTCCCGCAGCCCTTCCTTCGCGCCCGGCTTCGCCCCCCCGTTCGTGTCGGGCGTCACCGAGATCTTCGCGCCGGGCCCGATGTCGATGTTCGTGGCGCTCGCACCCTCGCCCTCCTTGAACGGCCGGGCGGACATCCGTTCGCGAGCCCACGCGATCTCGTCCGCCGCCGGCGCCGGATGCGCGGCCACCGCGCGCCGCTCGATCGCGAGCTGCTCCGGTTCGAGCCTGCTGTTGAAGTTCGCGGCCCAGGCCGTGCCCTGCGCGGAGGAGATGACGATCTCGCGCGCCTTGCGGTCGTCGTCGTCCATCCGCTCGGCGGGCGGAGGATTCGCGTCCTGCGCGCGGAGCTGCTCGATGCAGCGGATCGACTCCACGAAGCTCTGGATCGGATCCGCGAGCGCGAAGAGACTCAGCGCGATGATCGAGAGGATCATCGTGGGCGCGATCGCCGAGACGGCGATTTGTCCCGCGCGGACCGCCGGCGTGAGCCGCGTCGGGCGCTGCGCGAGCTCCTCGAGCTCGCGGCGCGCGTCCGCGAGGCTCGCGTAGGTGCCTCCGCCGCCGAGGAGCTTCTTCACCACCGGTTCCGCGGCGACCGGGAGTAGGCGGTCGTCGAGGACGAGTCGCGCCGCGTCGGAGAGGAGCTCGAGCGGCGACCGCCACGCGCTCCCCTGTCTCCCGATCGGCTCGTCGAGGAGTCGCACGTTCCAGGTGCGGTCGATCCACACCTGCTCGATGCAGACGGCGTCCGAGGCGTGCGCGAGCTCGCCCGCGAGATCCGCGAGGACGCGGCGGGCGGTCGACCAGTCGAAGCTCGCGCCTTGCGCGACGCAGTCCGAGAGGCTCGCTCCTCCGGGCGCCTCGAACACCTCGAAGAGGAACTCTCCCTGTCGCGTCGCGTCGAGCCAGCGCAGCCGACCCGGGCGCGCGAGCGCGCGCCGTTCCTCGCTCACGGTCGCGGGCGCGCCCTTCCGCGCGCAGATCCACACCGCGCGCCCGAGGGACTGGTCGACGCCTTGCAGGAGGACGCCTGTGGGCGTCTCGCCGAGGCGGCTCTCGATGACGTACGCGCCGAGGTCCGCGGGCCACCCTTCGGCTCGCGTCGAGGCCTGGACCGGCACCGGCCGGGACTCCTGGATGCGCGCGAACGGGGAGCGCACCTGGACCGTGCGCGTGCCGCTCGCGAACTCGTGGAGGCCGCGGAACCCGTTCCTGCGCCGCATCGTGGACGCCATGATCGAGTAGTTCGCGAGCCCGGCGACATTCACGAGGACGCTGAAGGCCCGCTGGCTCAGCGCGGCGTAGTGGAAGAAGGTGAGCGAGGTGAACGTCGACGTGAAGAAGACGAGCGCCCTCAGGATCCCGCGCGGAAGACTCGTCCGCCCCGTGCGCGCGTCGACGACCCGTTGCCCGAGGACCCACTTCCCCGGACTCGCGCCGAACAGGCCCTCGGACAGCGCGAAGTACACGAACGGCAATGCGCTGGCGAACAGCGTGAACGCCAGGGACTTGAACCGCCCCGGCCGATCCGGGTCCATCGCCATCCACTCCGCCCCCTGCGATGCGCCGAGGAACACCGTGGTGGTGACGATCCCGGTCGTCAGCATCGAATCGAGGACGTACGCGACCACGCGCCGGATCCGGCCCGCCGGCACGATCTCGCTCGCGACGAACGGACCGAGCGCCGCGCGGAAGGCGGCGTGGTCCTGGAAGCGCCTCTCCGGGTCGCGCTCCATCGCGCGCGCGACGACCTTCTCGAGCTCCGGCGGGACGTCCGGGCGGAGCGAACGGATCGGCGGAGGACTCTCGGAGAGGATGCGCGCGAGAACCTCGCCGATGTTCGATCCGTGGTACGGCGCCCGGCCGCCGAGGAGCGCGTAGAGCGTCGCCCCGCACGAGTAGATGTCGCTGCGCAGATCCGTGTCGCGGCCGCGGACCTGCTCGGGGGACGCGTACAGCGGAGAGCCGAGGAACGCGCCCGACTGGGTCAGGCGGATGTCGGTGTCGAGGGAGCGCGAGAGGCCGAAGTCGCCGACCTTGACGCGGTCGTCCTGCGTGATGAAGCAGTTCGACGGCTTGACGTCGCGGTGGACGACACCGGCGCGGTGCGCAGCCTCGAGCCCTTCGAGGATCTCGAGCGTCCAGCGCACGGCGGTCTCGACCGGGACCGGGACGCCCTTCCCGAGGCGGTGCTCGAGCGTCTCGCCCGGGCAGAGCTCCATCGCGATCGCCGGCCGGCCGTCGACCTGGTGCGCGCCGTAGACGAACACGCAGCGCGAGTCGGAGATCGAAGCCGCCATGCGCGACTCGCGCCGGAAGCGCTCGAACGCCTCGTCCGAGACGTCCTCTCCACCGGCGAGCACCTTGAGAGCGACCGCGCGGCCCGACGAGAGCTCCTCGGCGTGGTACACGACGCCCATGCCGCCGCGGCCGAGCTCGCGCAGGAGACGGAAGCCGCCCGCGACCCTCGGCAGCGAACTCTCGGCGCCTTCCTTCGTGCTCGATGCGGGCATGATCGTCGAGGACAGGATATCCGCGACGGGCCCGGAGGAGCTAACGCACGATGCCCTGCCGCAGCGCGAGGATGACCGCCTCCGACTTCGAGTGCACGTGGAGCTTGTCGTAGATGTTGCGGATGTGGAACCGGACCGTGTCGATGCTGATCGCGAGGGCCTTGGCGGCGGTCTTGTAGCTGTGGCCCTCCGCGAGGAGCTTCAGGAGCTCGACCTCCCGCGGCGAGAGCCGGTGCTCCTCCGTCCGCGGCGGCGCGACCTTCGAGAACATCCCGACGACCTTGCGCGCGATCTCCGGCGACATCGGCGCGCCCCCGGCGTGGAGCTCGCGCACGGCTTCCGTCAGCCGCGCCGGCGGCGTGTCCTTGAGCAGGTAGCCGCTCGCGCCGGCGCACACGGCCTCGAACACGTGGTCGTTGTCGGCGAAGACGGTCAGCATCAGGATCTGGATCGTGGGGAAGCGTTCCTTGAGGCGGCGGACTCCCGCGATCCCCGACATTCCGGGGAGCTCGATGTCGAGGAGCGCGACGTCCGGCACCTCGCGCGAGAGGCCCGCGAGCGCGTCCTCCATCGACCCGAAGGCGCCGATCAGCTCGTAGCCCGGCGTGCCGCGGAGCAGGGTCGCGAGGCCCTCGCGGGTCTGCGCCTGGTCCTCGACGATCGCGAGCTTGATCTCTCCGGCGGTCATGCGCAGGGCGAGCCTACGCGACGACGACGTTCCGCGGCCACTCCATGAACATGCGGGGAGGAGGGAAACGGGCGGGCTCAGAGCGGCACGGCGACCTCGATCGAAGCGCCATCGCCGGGCGACGAATCGATGCGGATCGTGCCGTCGATCCTGGTCGTCCGCTGCCGCAGGCTCGCGAGGCCGTGCCCGCGGCTCTCGCTCGCGGCGTCGAAGCCGCATCCGTCGTCCTTGATGGAGAGCAGCAGCTTCCCGGCGTCGATCCGGATGTCGACGACGACGTGCGAGGCGCGCGCGTGCCGCGCGACGTTGCTCAGCGATTCCTTGAGGATCAGGAGCAGGTGTCGGCGCCGGTCCGGCGCGAGCCCGATGCCGTCGAGCGCGGCGTCGGCCGGCGCGCGGAACTCGACGCGCAGGCCTTCGGCCTCGAGGAGGTTGAACGCGGCCTGCCGCATCCGCTGCACGAGATCGCCGAAGCGGTCGCGGCGCGGGTCGACGGCCCAGACGATGTCGCTCATCGACTCGCGCATCGTCCGCGCGAGGCCGGCGACCTCGTCGAGGTGGCGCTGCACGGCGGGAGTCGACTCGCGCTTCGCGACTTCGGAGAGGATCGCGATCTGCGAGAGTCCGGACCCGATGTCGTCGTGGATGTCCGTCGCGATCTGCGTGCGGATCTCCTCGAGCGCGAGGAAGCGTCGCACGCGCGCGCGGTGGATCGCGAACGCCATCGCGCCGACGAGGACGGCAGCCAGCGCGATGAACCAGGATTGGCGCCAGACCGGCGGCTGAATCCGGAACGCGAACGACGCCGGCGTCCCGCTCCGCGCCCCGTCGGGGTGCAGCGCGCGGACGAGGAACACGTAGCTCCCCGCCGCGAGGTGCGCGTAGTTCACCGAGCGTTCGGGCGAGGGCTGCGACCAGTCCTTGTCGATGCCCTCGAGCTCGTACTGGTAGACGAGATCGCGCTCGCCGCGGAAGGAGAGACCGACGAAGTCGATCCGCAGGTTGTCCTTCGAGGCGGGGAGGCTCACCTCCGGGATCGAGATCTCGCCCGTCTCGGAGATCGGCAGCTCCTCGCCCGCGACGCGCACGCGCGCGAGGTAGACCGGCGGCGGCTCCGGCGCGGGCGCCTCCGCGCGCGGGTCGTAGCGCGAGAGCCCGCCCGACGTCGCGGCCCAGATGCGACCGGCGTGGTCCTGGATCACCTGGTTCACGATGTCGCCGGCGAGTCCGTCGGACGTGGTCACGTGCTTCACGCGGCCGGAGGCGACGTCGAGGCGCTCCATCCCGCGCGACGTGGCGAGGTACATGCGCCCCTCGCCGTCCTCGGCGATCGACCAGACCGCGTCGCTCGCGAGACCTTCGTGCGTCGAGTAGTTCCGGAACTTCGGCCGCGCCGCGGCGGGTTCGTCGGTGACGGACACGCCGTGGAAGCGCGTGCCGATCCAGACGCGACCCAGGTGGTCCTCGAGCAGGCAGCGCGTCTGGAGATCGGGCAGCCCCTCGCTCGCCTCGAGCGGCTGGAGCTTTCCGTCGACCCGGCGCGCGAGCCCGACGTAGGGCGCGAGCCAGAGCTGTCCCTCCGCGTCCGAGAGGAAGTCGCGCGGCAGCTGCAGCCCGACGTCGTCCTGGAACGGCACGCGATCGAAGTGCGGCGTCGCGCTCTTCGACGGATCCCAGTCGTACAGCGCGCCGTCGAGCACGCTCACCCAGATGCGCCCTTCGCGATCCTCGTGGATCCGGCCGAAGACGCCCTGCTCGGGGATCCCGTCGCCGTCGACGAAGTGGCGACCGCGGGCGAGATCGAGCCCCGGGCCGTCGAACCGATAGAGCCCGCCGGACGTGCCGATCCAGAAATCGCCGCGGCTGTCCTGGAGCATGCGGTTCGCGATCGCGGCGAAGCGCGGATCGTCCGAGCCGGGGACGAGCTCGGCGCGCTCGCCGCGCACGCGGAGGATGCCGGTCTTCCCCGGCGCGTAGATCGAGCCATCGCGCGCCTCGAGGACGCGCAGCGCGTTGCGGTCCGGCATCGCTGAGGGCAGCACGAAGTTGACGATCGCCTCGCTCGCGAGCTTCACGACGCCGGACGACCACGTGCCCATCCACAGCACGCCGTCGCGATCCTCGCGCAGGTACCGGATCGAGATGTCGGGCAGGCCGCTCTCGGACGCGTAGCTCGTCTGCGCGCCCGCGCGCCAGCGCACGAGTCCGCCCGTCGTACCGAGCCAGAGCGTCTCCTTCGACGCGAGGAGCGCGCAGCGGACTTCCTGCTCCGGAGCGAACTCGATCGGAAGCCGATGCCAGCCGGGCGGCGTGAACTCGAACACGTCCTTGCGGAAGCCGACGAGGACGCCGCCGCCGGCGCGCGGGAGGATCGCGTAGACGTGCTCGGCCGCGAGCGCGGGATCCGGCGCGGTATGGCGCGCGACGACGCGAGTCCCTTCGATCTCGACGATCGCCGTCGGAGTGCAGACCCAGACGTGGCCGCTCGCGTCGACGCAACCGAACTGGCTCGAGTCGACGACGCCGTCCTCGACGATGCGCTCGAACGAGAGATCGGCGGCGCGCGGGTCCTTCGCGCGGAAGATCCCGCGTTCGGAGCCGCACCAGAGCGCGCCTTCGCGGTCGAAGAAGAGGCCGGCGACGATGTTCGACTCGCGCGTCGCGCCGACCGTGTGCGGCTCGAACAGGATCGGCGACTCGCGCCGATCGACGAGGCGCGCGACGCCGCCGCCTTGCGTCGCGACCCAGATGTGGCCGGTCGGATCCTCGGCGATCGCGTTGACGAGGAAGTTCGGGAGGCCCTCGCGCGTGCCGTAGTTCTTGAACTCGACGCCGTCGAAACGCGAGAGACCTTCCCAGGTGCCGAACCAGAGGTAGCCGCGGGAGTCCTGGAAGACGAAGTTCACGCGGCTGTTCGGCAGCCCTTCGGGAACGTCGTAGCGGCGGAAGGGGAGGGTCTGGGCGAAAACGCCGGGCGCGAGCGCGCAGAGGAGAACGAGCGCGGCGAAGCGGCGAGCAAAGCCCGGATGCGTCGGCATCGCGAGCATGGTATCCCATCGGCTCGCATGCCGGATTCGCAGCCCGCCGTGATGCCGCCCGCAGTGACAGCGCCCGCCGTGATGCCGATCGTCCTCGAGGGGCGCACCGTGCGCCTCGAGCCGCTCGCCGAGATGCACGCGGAGGACCTCTTCCGCGCCGGGCGCGACGCCGTGATCTGGAAGTACATGCCGCGGCCGCCGATGGCATCGGTCGAAGACGCGCGGACGTTCATTGGAGAGGCGCTCGCGGCCGCGCGCGACGGCTCGGCATTTCCGTTCGCGATCGTCGAGCGCGCTTCGGGGCGCGCGGTGGGCTCGACGCGCTACTTCGACATCCGTCGCGAGCACCGCGGGCTCGAGATCGGATGGACGTGGATCGGCGTCGCGCACCAGCGGACGGCCGCGAACACGGAGTGCAAGCGGCTGCTGCTCGGGCACGCGTTCGAGGAGCTCGCGATGCTGCGTGTGCAGTTGAAGACGGACGCGCGGAACGTGCAGTCGCAGCGGGCGATCGAGCGGATCGGCGCGACGAAGGAAGGCGTGCTGCGCGCGCACATGATCATGCCGGACGGATTCGTGCGCGACTCGGTGATGTACTCGATCGTCGCGAAGGAATGGCCGGAGGTGAGGAAGAGGCTCGAAGCGCTGGAGGCGCGGTAGGAATGGACAGGATGCAACGGTTGCGCAGGCTCCTTGCGTACGACGACTGGGCGAACCGGGAGACGCTCGCGGCGCTCCGGGCGGCGGGATCGGCGCCGGCGAAGTCGTCGAAGGTGCTCGCCCACGTGATCGGCGCGGAGCGGCTGTGGCTCGACCGCCTGAAGCGTGCGAACCCCAAGGTCGCCGTGTGGCCCGATCTCTCGCTCGACCGGTGTCGCGACGAAATGGCCGAGCTCGACAAGGCTTGGGAGGACTACCTCGACGACCTCGCGCCGGAGGACCTCGAGCGCTCGATCGACTACATGAACAGCAAGGGCGAGAGCTGGTCGAGCACGGTGAACGACGTGCTGACACACGTGCTCCTGCACTCCGCCTACCACCGCGGACAGATCGCGTCCGAGCTCCGCGACGCGGGCTGCGAGCCCGCGTACACGGACTTCATCCACGCGGTGAGGAAGGGCCTCGTCGACTAGATGCCCGTGGTCTGCCGCCAGAAGCCCCACGCGAACACGGATGTGAGATAGACCCAGAGCAGGATCGCGACGACGTGGACCGTCGTGTTCCGGCGTTGGCCGCGCCACAGCTTGCGGTCGTAGACGAAGACCTGGGTCACGAGCCGCAGACCCCAGAACAACGCGAGACCGCCCAGGATGGCGCGCGCGAGCCGCGACGGTGCCGCCAGCTCGCCGGCGAAGCAGAAAACGAGCAGACCGAGGAGCACAAGGAGGAGGACGATGAAGGCGACGTGCACGAGGAAGATCTGACGATTGACGAGAGAGAGCTTCGCGAGGTCGTCCCTCCAACCGAGCTCCTTCGGCAGGAAGGGATGGAGCGAGGCGAGGAGGAGCAGCAGCGCACCTGCCGCGCGCAGATGCGTTTCGATGCTCATGAGTTCTTCCCCAGTGCGAGGACGGCGACGAACGGCGTGATCCTGCGCTCCAGCACGACGGCGAGCCCGACTCGTCGCCCCGCCTCTAGCCACTCGCGGCGCGGCCGGAAATGGAGCCAGCCGGGCCCGAAGGCGAGGAAGTTCGGAACGTCCCGCAAGTGCTCGACGAGCACGACGCGCCCACCAGCGGACAGCGCGCGCGCGAGCTCGGCGAAGAGGACGTCCCGCGCCGCGGATCGACGCAGCTCGTGCGCGGCGAAGACGAGGAAGATCGCATCGAGCTCGCCGTCGACGAACGGCAGGCTCCGGAAATCCGCCGGCGTCGCCCGACCGGCGAACGGCGGCGCGGCGGAGCGTCTCGCTCGCGCGATCGAGCCTCCGGGCATCTCGACGCCGTCGTAGAGATCGAGCTCGGTCGCTGTCCCGGGGAGCAGACGCCGGAGCGCTCCGCCCGTTTCGTCGAGCCCGGCGTGGAGGCTCGCCCAGCGGCGCGGGGGCGACACGAGACATTCGTTCATCCACTCCCAGCGCTCGAGGTCGGAACGGTCGTACACCCAGTGGGAGATCAGGAAGGAGGAGAGCGACCAACCAGCCGCCAGGGCGATCGCGATCCAGATCCCGACCGCGACGACGAACGGCATGGGCACGGCGCGCACCGCGACGAGAGCGAGAACGCAGCCCGCACCGGTGGCGAGATAGAAGGGCAGGTTGAACCCCAGGATCTGGCGCACGCCGCGCCACGCGGAACGCGAGACGGCGGCTTCCTCTCTCATCGCACGTCCGCACCCAGCGGCTCGACGATGCCGCGCTCCCAACGGTAGGGGACGTCCTGGAGGTGGAACGCGTTCGCGAGGATCGGCTTCGCGCTCGCGAACGACGCTCGCTCGAGGAACGTGCAACGGCGCACCTCGACCGCCACCGGCTGCGGATCCCAGCGCGAGCGCACGCCTTCGATGCGGACGATCGAATGGGTTTCGCGCTCGTAGTCGAACGTGAACGGCAGCGGGCCAGCGAAACGGCGCGCCGTGCGCAGATCGGGGAACGGGGATCCGACCGGCAACGGCGCGGGCTTGCCGGCGAGGTCCGCGACGACGTCGAGGTCCGCCTCGCCGCGCGGCGTCGTGATCTTCACTGCGAGACGCCCGCCGCGCTCGTCGACCTCGACCTCGCACTTGGCGTAGTGGTAGTGCGTGAGCAGATTGCCCGCGATCACCATCAACTCCTTGTCGGTGTCGCTGCGCAGGATCCGAAGACCGCGGAGTCGGCGACCCGCTTGCGTCGTGAAGCGCGCGAAGATCCGGTAGCCGGTCAGGAAGAAATCCTGTCCGACCGCTCTCGGTGCGCCGGCGGGCCGGAGCGCCTCGGTCTGCACGAGCGCCACGGCGAGGAAGCCGAGCCCCTCGTACGTGTCGAGGGAGAGACCGGGCGGCAGCAGCGGCGCGAGCACGGTCTCGGGGAATGCGTACGTCAGCACGAGGCACTGGCGGAAGTGCGCCTCGATCGGGACGGGATGGCGGCGGAAGTAGTGCAGCATCGGGATTCTCAGGGCGAAAGCGGCGCGCAGCCTCCGTCGGCCCGCACTTCGAGGACCTCGATCGCACCCCAGAGCGGCGAGCGGTCGCGCGCGGCCCAGCTTGCGGCGGTCGCGTCGCGCGGCTCGTCGAAACGGCGCAGCACGATGCGCGCGCCCGGCTTCGCGGCGCGACGAGCGGCTGCGAGCAGGCGGTCTCCGCGGCTTGCCGTCATCGCGTCGAGGACGTTCGAGAGAGAGATCCCGTCGAACGAGTGCGGGGGACATGCATCGAAGTACGCCTCGGCATCGGCGAGCCGGAACTCGAGCCCTGGCGAAGCCGCAAAGACAGAGTCGGCTCCGCCGACCGGCGGCTCCCGGCCGAGGAGGAGTCGCCAGGCCCAACGGTTCTCGCGATTCGGATGGAGCGACCAGGTGCGCTCGAGGCGCGCGAGGATCGCTCGATCCAGACGCTTCGGCAGCGCTGCGACGAGGTCGCCGGGATAGAGGAGTCGCAGCACGACGGGATGCAGCGCGACGCGGAGGAAGCCGCGCAGTCTCCGGGTCGCGATCCGATTCCGCCAGAACCGCACTTGTTCCTCGCGATCGTCGAGTGCGAGGAACGACGCGAGATCGCGCTCGCGGATTCCGAGCCATGGCAGGAACCGCCGACCGCGCGCCATCCGCACCTCGATGACGCCGGGCCGCGCCGGCATTCCGGCTGCGCGACCGCGAGCGTAGTCGACTTGCGCGGGGTTCACGTCTGCAGCGGTCACGCGGTCGCCTCGATTGCCGAGCGCGCCCGCGGTCTCGCCCGCGGCGGCGATGCAGAAGACTCGACCTCCGGCGGGGAACACGGAGAGCTCGATCGACGGATCCTCGTACGTCCAGCCGAAGAGGACTTCGGACGCCCCGGCGGCCGCGTCGAGCCTTCCGCGCTTCCACGGATCGGCGACGAGCCTCGCCGCGGCTGCGCGGCCGGCGACGATCCACGCCAGGCAGAGGAACACGAAGTTCTGCGTCAGCATGGCTCCGGGATGGGCGATCTGCTCTCCGCTCCAGAGGAGTCCGCCGCCGTTCATCGCGACCAGGAGTGCGGTCTGCGCGAGCGCGGACGCGAACGGACGCCAGCCGGAGAGCACCCACAGCGCGAGACCGACTTCGAAAACCCCGAATGCACGCAGGCCGAAGAGAGCGTGATTCTCACCGAGCCAGGGGACGCCGCGGAGGATGTCGAGCTGCGCCGGATCGGCGAGCAGCAACTTGCACCAGAGCCCCTGATAGAGCCACACCAAGGCGACGGCGAGTCGTGCCATGTGCGTCCTCACGATACCAACCGCACGCGGGGCGCGCCGGCTTGTATGCTCGCGTCCGACATGTCCCGTGGAATCCGGTTCGTCGTCGGCGTCCTCGCGCTCGTCGGCTCGTCGTGTTCGAGCATCTCCTCGAAGCCGCCGCACAGCGACGATCCGCGCCTCGCCTCGGCCTCGCGCCGCGACGAAGCCGGCTGGATCGTCCTCCACCTCGAAGGATCTCCCTCGACGATCGGCTTCCAGTACGGCTGGCTCGCCGCGGACGAGATCGCCGACGCGCTCGCGATGTTCCAGAGCTACGTTCCGACCGCGTGCAAGCGCGACTGGCGCTTCTTCCGCAGGACGACGGAGGAGCTCTACTGGCCGAAGCTCGACGACGAGCAGCGCGCGGAGATCGACGGGATCGTCGAAGGCGTTCGCGCGCGCGGCAAGTCGATCGATCGCGAGGACGTCGTCGCGATCAACGGGTGGATGGAGATCGGGTGGTACGACATCCCCGCGATCGACGGTCGCGACAACGCCGCGCCGGGAAACTGCAGCGCGTTCATCGCGACCGGGTCTTGGACCGCGGACGGCGGGATCGTGATGGCGCACAACGCGTGGGTCGACTACGTCGTCGGCGAGCGCTGGAATCTCGTGCTCGACATCGTGCCGGAGCACGGGCACCGCATGTTCATGGACAGCTTCCCGGGTTTCATCGACAGCGGAGACGACTTCGCGCTGAACGATGCGGGGCTGATGGTGACCGAGACGACGATCACGCAGTTCAAGGGATTCGATCCAGCCGGCGTGCCCGAGTTCGCGCGCGCGCGGCGAGCGATCCAGTACGCGGATTCGATCGACGAGTGGGCGCGGATCATGCGCGAGGGGAACAACGGCGCGTACGCGAACTCGTGGCTCGTCGGCGACCGGAAGACGGGGGAGATCGCGCGGCTCGAGCTCGGGTTGAAGAACACGCCGATGGAGAGGACGAAGGACGGGTACTTCGTCGGGTCGAACTTCCCGAGCGACGCGAAGCTGCGCGAGGAGGAGACGACGTTCGACGCGAAGGACGAGCACAACTCGGCGAACGTACGGCGGAAGAGGTGGGAGACGCTGATGGGGGAGAACCGCGGGAGGATCGACGTCGAGGCGGGGAAGCGTTTCCTCGCCGATCACGTCGACGCGCGCGACGGAGCGGCCGTTCCCTCGGCGCACACGCTGTGCGGACACGTCGACCTCGACAACGAAGGCGCGCCCGAGTGGGCATGGGCCGCGTCGTACCCGGGCGGCGCCTGCCAGAGCAAGGTCGTGGACTCGAAGCTCGCGAGCGAGCTCTCGTTCTGGACGTGCATGGGCCACGCGTGCGGAGAGACGTTCCGCGCGAAGAAGTTCTTGGCAACGCACCCCGAGTTCGAGTGGCAGGAGCCGTTCCTGCACGACTTGCCGTCGCGAGAATGGACGAGATTCTCGTCGAGCCAATCGGACGCCTACTGCCGCATTCCTAACCCGAGCCGTTAAGGGGCGATCCTGTCCTTTGCTCGTAGCTGTCCGAGATACGTCGCGCGCCTTCGGGGTCGGTGGCCCCGCGCCTGAACCACGCGCGCCAGACCACGTCGTGGATAGAGACTACTGCGCGCCACTCGAACGCATGGTTCAGAGTGGCATCGAGCTCGGAGATGCGCGCGCTCACAATCTCTTCGGTGAGATTGGATTCGACGTGAGCAGCGCCGGCGCACAAGGTCAAACCAAACAAGTACGGCGCGAGGAATCCACTCCACTTCTGGACTGAACGAGAACGAAGAGGCGAACCCTGCAGCCCTGCTTGAACTCGTTGCGCGTTCAAGATGAACGTCCACCCCCACGGCCCCAGGCTGAAGAGCGCGACGATGGTGAGCACGATGAAGACGGAAATGTCCCCACGGGCGTCACCTGCTGTTCCCCCAATCGGGGTGTAGACAACGGCGACCGGCAGGAGCACTCCGCCGATCGAGGCCGCGAACCACGCTCCTCCCAGGAATGCTCCTTCAAACAGTCCGGACAACCCAGTGACTTTCCCTCGTCGTAGGAGCCAGATCGTAAGGACCGTTACGAGGATTGCCGTGTAGCCGTAGACGAAGTCAAGAATCGTGTCGGAGGCGTTGCCATGGATTGCGACGAAGAGTCCCAGGGCGGGCACGAGGACGCCGAAAACCCAGCTTGGCAGCACGAGTCTCCGAAAGCCCTCACGAGTCTTCATCCACTCGAAGGAGCGTGCTCCGCGTGACAACCATGCGCGCAGGCGACGCCCGGTGTGAGTTGCCCCACCATCCATTGACCTCGATCATAGCGTATTGACGAGTAGCAAGCCCCGCGAGGGCAGCAAGGTACGTGGCTCAACAAACAGCACTAGTGCTTCTCAGCCGGCCTCCAAGCCACGCGCGTGCACTCCTTGGTGCCATTCGAGATGACGATGGCCGTGTTGACGCGAAGGTCGTAGGGGACATCGACCCGCAACTCATCTCCCTCAATCCTTGCGGAAGCGTCAACGGGCGGGGCGGAACCGATCGGAGCCCGCATGAGCGTCACCGTGATTTCTGTTCCGGAAATGATCTGCGCTCCTGGGCAGAAGAAACCCTCTTCCTTCGGTATGCCTGCGAACCGCAGCATGACGTGATCCTCGAAGAGACTGGAACCGAAACCCCCGATCTCCTCGCAGCTATACGGGCGGGGTGAGCTGCCGCACGACGCGGTGAGCACGGCGAGCACGGCGAGGCTCTTCATGCCCGCCAGTGTAGTGCTTCAGCGCTGGCGTGCGACCGCCTCCATAAGCTCGATCCCACACTCGGTCGTCGATCCCGGCACCGAGAAGGATTCCGAGGTTCCCATGCAACCGCGCTCCGGACGCACGGTCTCCGAGGGCGATGCGATCCGCTGGAGTCGTCGGGAAGCCGGAGCGCGCTCACCCGCTTTCTGTTCACGGTGGTCCTTCCCGCGGGGGGATTCCCGCGTGAAGGTGCGCGAGGTGATCAGTCTCCTCGGCCGAGAGGGGTGGTACCTTGTTGCCACTCGCGGGAGTCATCGTCAGTTCAAGCATCGATGGAGGCCAGGGCGCGTGACCGTCAGCGGAAACTCGGGCGACGAGATGCCCAAGGGTACGCTCAGCGCCGTTCTCCGACAGGCGGGACTGAAGCGAGGAAACACATGAAGAGCATTCACTATCTCGTCCGGATCAACAGAGATCCCGGGAGCGATTGGGGCGCCTCGGTGCCCGATCTTCCCGGCTGCGTCGCAACGGCGCGCACGCTCGACACGGCGCTGCGGAGGATCCGGAAGGCGATCGAGTTCCATCTCAAGGGTCTGCTCGAGGACGGGGTGAATCCTCCGCGTCCCCGTCATCGGTCCGTCGTGCCGAGCTCGACGTCCAACGAGATCGATTTCTATGCGACCGTCCAGGTCTCGGCTCGCGTCGCTTGAGGGAGCGACCGGCGCCTACCGCGCGTACGCGCGTCGCGCGAACAGCAGCGCGAGGTAGGGGATCATCCGGCTCTTCTGCGGGATCAACCTGAAGATCCGCCACAGCCGCTTCGGATTCCAATAGAAGCGCCGGTACGCCTTCTTCCTCAGCGCGAGGATCTTCTCCTCCGACACCTTCGAGAGATTGATCTCGCTCTGGTACGGCTCGTACGCCGACCAATCCGTCGGCAAGTGGAACCCCGCTTCCTCCACCTGGCTGAACAACTCCGTCCCCTTGAACGGGATCACGCGGAAGAACGCGGCCGTGTGGAACGAGCTCCTCGCAGCCCACGCGATCGTCGCCTCCATCTCCTCCTCGGTCTCCGTCGGGAACCCGAGCATGAACGCGCCGTGCACCATCACGCCCTGCGCGGCGATGAAGTCGACGATCCGCTCCACGCGATCGATCTTGAGATTTTTCCTCATCACCTTCTGCATCCGCGGCACCGCGCTCTCCACCGCGACCATGCACCGGTACATCCCCGCCTTCTTCAGAAGCACCACCAGCTCCTCGTCGAGGATGTCTCCGCGGAATCCGTTCGGGAACGTCAGCGCGAGCTTCCACCCGCGATCGATGATCCCCTGCGCGATCGCCTTCGCGCGCGCCGGCCGGAAGTTGAAGATGTCGTCCATGAAGACGAGCTCCTTCACTCCGTGCTTGGTCACAAGGAGCTCGATTTCCGCCAGCACGTTCTCCGCGCTCCGCTCGCGGAACGTCTTCCCGTAGCTGTTGTGGCAGTACGTGCACCGCCACGGGCACGCGCGCGAGCTGAACATCGTCGCGAATTCCTTGTGCGCGTAGATCACGCCGCCGCGCGGCACCGTGTGGTACTTCGCGTGGTCGACGAGGTCCCAAGCGGGGAACGGCATCTCGTCGAGATTCGCCGGCGGCGGCCGATCGACCTCGCGCGCGATCGTGCCGTCCGCGCGTCTCCACGAGAGCCCGGCGCACCCGCTCCAGTCCTCGCGGTTCTCCTTCAAGCCGAGGAGCAGCTCCGCGAACGTGTCCTCGCCCTCGCCGCGCACCACGAAATCGACGGCCGGATCGGCGAGCACGTCCTCGTCCGCGACGCTCGGGTGCGGCCCGCCGCAGACGATCGCGGCCTCCGGCAGCCGCCGCCGCATCTCGCGCGCGACCGCGTGCATGCATCCGGCTTCGTACGTCATCCCCGAGAGGCCGATCACGTCGGGAGCGAGCGCCGTGATCGCGTCGCAGGCCGCCTCCGGAGTCCAGCCCTCGACCTTCATGTCGAGGAGGTGCACGTCGGGGTGGCCCTTCCAGCGCGCGGCCGAGGCGATCGCCATGATCCCGAGTGGATGGACGTGCGTGAACTGCGTGTACGGGTGGTACGTCTGGACGAGCACCACGCGCAGCGTCGACCGCGATGTCGAGGACTCGGCTCGCCGTCGGCGGACGGTCGATTCGATCGGCGGAGCGAGAACGGGACCCATCGCGCGGCTCGGACGGGCCATCCTACGGCACCGACGTTACGGGGAAGTATTTTCTGGCGTGTCTCGCCCGGCGCGCTCGGCGCGAGCCTCGGCCGAATCGACGGGGTAGACTTGCGGCACCATGAGTCGCAAGAAGCCGGAGCTCAACGCCGCGCTCGCGGAAGCGGTGCGCGAGTTCGCGAAGCCCACGACGCCCGATCAGCTCGAAAAACGCGGCGTCCGGACCGTCCGATCCGTCCCGGTGCAGCAGATCTCGGACATGATCGAGAAGGCCGTCAACCGCACGATCCTCGAGCGCACGCTCGGTCGGGAGACCGGCGATCTCGGCCTCCTCGTCGACCAGGCCCAGAGCGGCCTGCTCGGGCTCCTGAAGGGCGTCGAGGAAGTCGAGGCGTCGCGCGGAGCGATCTCGCGCAGCCGGGTCGAGCTCCTCGACGAGCTGGCCGAGATGCGGCGCGAGCGCGTGCGCTCGACCGCGACCCCGGCCGCCGATCCGAACGATCCGACGGTGCACAAGATGCGCCTCGCGATCCGGGAGACGTTCGAGAAGCTCGGGCAGACGTCGCAGGGAGCGCTCGTCATCGAGAAGCAGTTCACGGAGCAGGCGCTCGTCCTCATGGAGGAGATGCGCCGCCGCGCCTCCGCCGCGCAGATCCGCGAGCGCGACGCCCACGTCGATCGCCTCGAGCGCCGCGTCCGCAAGCTCGCCGAATCCCTGGAAGTGACCGAGAAGACGCTGAAGGACGTCGCGGCGATGAAGAACATCGACCTCGGCATCGCGTCGCTCTACCGGGTCGTGCAGGGCCTCCCCACGGAGGAAGCGAACCGCGCGTTGAAGCAGGAGATGATGCAGATCATCTTCAACGCGAATCTGGACTTCCAGAAGAAGCGCGCCGCCCAGACCTAGGCGTTCGCGCGCGATTTTGCGCGGAAGAGACGCGGATCGCGCATCCGTGTACCGGCGCGGGATGTTATTCCTTGGGCCCCCGTTCCCCAGGAGCTTCCCCGTTTCATGACCCAGGTCCGTCGCGCCGTCGTCGTCCTCACGAGCCTTCTCACCTCCACCTGCACCTCCACCGGCATGCACCTCGCGCCCACGCCGTCTTCGTCCTCGCCTGAGTCCGCGTCCTCGACTGCGTCGTCGTCCTCGAATCCTCTCCTCGCCGAGTGGACCGGTCCGCACGGAGGCGTGCCTCCGCTCGACAAGGTCAAGGTCGAGCACTTCAAGCCCGCGCTCGAGGCCTCGATGACGGAGTACCTCGCCGACGTCGACAAGATCGCGAACGATCCCGCGCCGCCGGATTTCCAGAACACGATCGCCGCGTTCGAGAGCGCGGGGCGGACGTTCGACCGCGTCAGCACGATCTTCGGCATCTTCCAGTCGACGATGAACACGCCGGACTTCCAGGTCGTCGAGACCGAGATGGCTCCGAAGCTCGCGGCCCTCAACGACCAGATCGTCCAGAACGAGAAGCTCTTCGCGCGGATCCAGGCGGTCTACGACGTGCGCGAGAAGGGGACGCTGACGCCGGAGCAGCAGCGCCTCGTGTGGCTCGATCACACGAACCTCGTGCACGCGGGCGCGCAGCTCGACGCGAAGGGGAAGGCGCGGATGTCCGAGATCAACCAGCGCCTGGCGACGCTCTTCACGAGCTTCAGCCAGAACGTCCTCGCCGACGAGAGCGAGCACATGCTCCTGCTCGACGACGAGGCGGATCTCGCGGGACTGCCCGACGCGCTCAAGGCGGCCGCGGCGAACGCGGCCGAGTCGCGCGGACAGAAGGGCAAGTGGGCGGTCCTGAACACGCGCTCGAGCATGGAGCCGTTCCTCACGTACTCCTCGCGGCGCGATCTGCGCGAGACGGTGTGGCGCACGTACTACAACCGCGGCAACAACGGCGACGCGCACGACACGAAGACGATCATCCCCGAGATCCTGAAGTTGCGCGCCGAGCGCGCGCAGCTGCTCGGGTTCAAGACGCACGCGCACTGGCGTCTCGACGACACGATGGCGAAGACGCCCGAGCGCACGATCGAGCTCATGGAAGCCGTGTGGAAGCCCGCGGTCGCCCGCGTGCACGAGGAAGTCGCCGACATGCAGGCGATCGCCGACAAGGAAGGCGCGAACATCACGATCGAGGGCTGGGACTACCGCTACTACGCGGAGAAGGTGCGCAAGGAGAAGTTCGACCTCGACCAGAACCTCGTCACGCAGTACCTGCAGCTCGACAAGCTGCGCGAGGGGATGTTCTACACGGCCGGCGAGCTCTTCGGCCTGAAGTTCAAGCGCGTCACGGACGTGCCGATCGTCCAGGCGGACGAGACCGTGTACGAGGTCACCGACGCGGACGGGAAGCACGTCGGCCTCTGGTACTTCGACTGCTACGCGCGCCCGGGCAAGCGTTCGGGAGCGTGGATGAACGCCTACCGGAAGCAGGAGCGCTTCGACGGCGAGATCTCGACGATCGTCTCGAACAACACGAACTTCGTGAAGGGCAAGCCGGGCGAGCCCGTGCTGATCAGCTGGGACGACGCGACGACGCTCTTCCACGAGTTCGGCCACGCTCTGCACGGCCTCGTTTCGTCGGTGAACTACCCGTCGCTCTCGGGGACGTCGGTCTTCCGCGACTACGTCGAGTTCCCGTCGCAGGTGCTCGAGCGCTGGCTCGACACGCCCGAGGTCCTCAATCGCTTCGCGCTGCACTACCAGACCGGCAAGCCGATCCCGCCGGAGCTCGTCGCGAAGATCTCGAACGCCTCGAAGTTCAACCAGGGCTTCGCGACGGTCGAATACCTCTCCGCGGCGCTCGTCGACATGAAGCTGCACCTCGCCGCGACGCCGACGGAGTCGATCGACCCGGCGGCGTTCGAGCGCGACACGCTGGCCGCGCTCGGGATGCCGAAGGAGATCGTCATGCGGCACCGCACGACGCAGTTCAGCCACATCTTCGCGTCGGACGCCTATTCCGCCGGCTACTACAGCTACCTCTGGTCGGACACGCTCGCCGCGGACGCGTGGGAGGCGTTCCAGGAAGCGGGGAGCCCGTGGGACAAGGCGACGGCGAAGAAGCTGCGCGACCACGTGTTCGCCGTCGGCAACACCGTCGATCCGCTCGAGGGCTACCGCGCGTTCCGCGGACACGACGCGGGGACGGCGGCGTTGATGCGCAAGCGCGGGTTCCCCGTGCAGTAGCCCCACGGCGCCGCGGCGCCGAGGTAGGCTCTTCACCATGGCCCGCGTCGCCTTCATCGTCACGACGTGTCACGAGTTCGAGGGCGTCAAGGTGCTCTCGGCCGTGCTGAAGAAGCACGGACACGTCGCCGACTGCTTCGTCCGCTCCGAGGAGAAGGACTACGCGCGCGTCGTGCTCGACTGGAAGCCCGACGTCGTCGGCATCTACGCGACGACCGGGCAGGAGGCGTGGTGCTACGACTTCATCCGGGGATGGAAGAAGGAGCTCCGCCACCTCAAGGTCGTCATGGGCGGCCCGCACCCGTCGCACGACCTCGAGCCGCTCGCCCACGCGGACGTCGTCGACGCGACGATCAAGGGCGAGGGCGAGTACGCGATGCTCGACCTCGTCAACGCCTGGGAAGCGGCCCGATCGATCGACGACCTCCCGAACATCGCCTGCCTGAAGAACGGCGTCGCGGTCCAGAATCCGATCCGGCCCGTCATCGGCGACCTCGACTCGCTGCCGTTCCCCGACGTCGACGTCTTCTACAAGTACCCGTTCCTGCGCGGCAAGCGCGTCATGCAGGTGCACGTCAGCCGCGGCTGCCAGAATTCGTGCACGTACTGTTCCGTCGGACTGATGAAGAAGGACTGGGTCAGCGGCCGGCGCGGCGAGCGCTTCAATCGCCAGAAGTCGGTCGACTACGTGTGCGAGGAGATGAACGACATCCTCGCGCGGTACCCCGGGTTCCGGATGGTGAACTTCGGCGACGCCGCGTTGAACATGACGAGCGGGTGGCTGCAGGAGTTCTCGGAGAAGTGGCCCGTGCGCGTCGGGCTTCCGTTCGCGTCGAACATCAACATCAACTACCTCGACGAGGACGACGTGATCGCGCTGAAGCGCGCGGGGTGCGTCAGCGTGCAGTTCGGGCTCGAGTCGGGGAGCGAGGACGTGCGGCTCAAGGTGTTCAAGAAGGGGTACACCGACGAGATCGTGTACGGGATCCCGAAGCTCCTGCGGAAGCACAAGATCACGTACCGGACGAACAACATGATGGGTTCGCCGACGGAGACGCTCGAGGACATGTTCGAGACGGCGCGGGTGAACAAGCGGATCAAGCCGAACGGATGCACGGTGCTGATCTACCGGCCGTTCAAGTCGACGGTGCTCGGGCAGGAGGACTTCGCGACCGGGCGCGTCGACGTGGAGAAGGACATCGGGCCGTCGCTGCAGAACGACACGATGATGAAGCGCGAGGACGTGCGCGAGGTCGTCAACCTGCAGAAGCTCTTCAACCTCGCCGTGTACGCGCCGGGCGGCGAAGCCGTCGTCCGCAAGCTGATCCGCCTGCCGCGGAACCCGGCCTTCGACTTCACGCTGCTCGCGTTCCTCTGGTACCAGCACGCGGTCGTGTCGGGCTACGGGATGCTCGACGACTTCAAGCTGGGCATGAAGAACGTGAAGCAGATCTTCGGGAAGAGCAGGCCGGAGGGGATGCGGAGCTTCGTCGAGACGCTGGACACGGGCGCGGAAGCGACGATCTAGTTGATCAGCTGAACCACGGCGCGATGGAGCTGCACCATCGCTCGTGTGTCGAGTCCACAGTACTTCAGCAAGTTCTCACAGTGCTTCGCGTGCGTTTCGGGAGGGTACTTTCCGACGCGCATCAGCGCGAAGATTGCCATCGCGTCGTCCCCATTGCCGATGTCCAGCGAGGCGTAGCTCAAACCATTGACCATCACGGGAAGCACTTCCTTGATCGACGTGCGTCCGCCGAATCCCGGATGGCAGTAGCCGTGCTTGAAGACACGCTCCAGGTCGAACAGGCGCGCGACGACCGCATCGATCCGCGGCTTGAGATCGGGGAAGAGCACGGCCAATGCGTTGAGGCGCGTTTTTTCGTACGACGAGTAAACGACGATCGAACCCGTGGATCCGAGCTGCTGGAGCAGGTGCTCGATCAATTCGCGTCGCCAATCACCCTCGATTGCGGCGAGGTATTCGAAGTGAATCGGTTCCTCGCTGAGGTCACCGCATACATCGAGAGCGTACTGAAAGGGCGTGGCTTCGTAGGGCGCTGTGAGAGGGAACCACGGCAACGGGGGCATCACCGCCTCAAAGTCAAGGTAGTGAGCCGGCCAAATGACATCGTGGAGGATCGTCAGGCCCGCGGGTTCGATGAGGGGTTGACCCGCACGACACACACCCGCAATGCGCTTCTGCGGGTCGGTCAACTTGGTATCGATGGGAAGGTTCGCGATGCGTTCGTACTTTCGGAGCTCGTTGAAGCGTGTCTCCGAGAGGCGAGGCAAGACGAAGATGTGATCATCGATGCCAGCGCCGATGCACTCCGTAGCGAAATGCGGGCAGTCCTTGCATTCGAACACCAGCGATGCAGTTGGTTTCTCACTTGCAGATGCTGCCGCGGCAATGCTGGCGCTTGCCCGTGCGAACTGATCGGCACGAGCCAGCGCGTGGGTGGTGACGTCCAGCTCGACAAACATCGGAGCGGACCCATCGAGGCGATAGTCACGATTGACAAGCATCAAGATGGTCCGCGCGATCGCAAGTCCAGACGACTTCGCGACAAACGCGGTGAATGCGATGTCGTCGATGTACTCATCCTTCGGCGGCTCGCCATCGGGCGACTTGCCCGACTTCACTTCGATCAGATCCCATCCGTCTGCATGGCGCCGCAGAGCGTCGGCACGCGCGACGAACGCGTCCCAGGTGAAGCTGGCTTCGAACAGTAGCGTCGACCCGGGATCCTGCAGCGCCTCGAGCGACCTGGCGACCGCGTGTTCAGTCGGGGTTCGCGGCAGCAGTAGACCGGATCCGAGCGTTGAACGCGCCAACTGGCCGATCTCGTTGCCGAAATAGAAACGCCACTCGTCGCCGGCGCTCACTGAGGTCGCCGCGGCGTGATGTTCAAGCCAGCCGCGCGTTCGGCACACGAAGCCGGCCAGGAATGCATGCTTGCTAATCGACGCGGGCAATGGACTAACTCCGGAGTTCACCGGTCGGCAGATTGCATCTGGTCGATGATGCGCATCGTCTCGACGCTGACGGTTGTCACGCGCGCGAGCAGGTCGATGACGTGCTCCTTGTAGTCGGCCAGGCGGTAACTATCGAACTTCGCGCGGATCGTCGGGTCCTTGGGTCTCTTCTCTTTGTACTGATCGAGCACCCATTCCAGCGCGCAGCGATTTCCGAGTTGGTATCTCCAAGCGTCCGCTGGGACGCGCGTGAGGGTTGTCTCGCTGTCGATGACGATGCAGCCCACGCTCTTATCGGCTTTGAGCGAGGGTGTGGGTGGCTGGTGCGCGGCGCGAGCCTTCTTGTCCGGAATGTCGGTTCGCTTGAGCGCGAAAGGCTTCACCGCTTCATAGCCGATGTGCAACCCCATGAGCTCCGCGCCCCAGTTGGCCCACTTCCAGAAGACAGCGGAGCTGTCGCCATAGAATGGGATGCGCGGGAACTCGCGCTTCAGGTTCTGTGCGTACTGTTCGCGGTAGAGCGGGTCGTGCAGCACGGCGTAGACGTAGTGGAAGATGGCTTCCTTAGTGATCGGCTGCTGCTTCTTGCCGCCGACGGACTGGTAGTGCTTCTCAAATTCGGCCAGCGACCAGTCGGTAACGTTTTCAGTGTGGGTGGCACGTTCGACTCGGTACAGAGGAACCTGCTGATATGCATCGACTGATGCACCGAAGTGTAGGTCAGCGACGCCATCTACTGCCAAGACGACGTAATGCGCTCGCGAGCCGGCGTCGCTGAAGCAGATCGCCCGATTCGGGAACCCACCGGGAAACATCTCTTCGGAAGCGCCGGGTCGATCAATGAAGAGCGAGGAGAGGTACACCTTTGGCGCAAAGAATGGCCTGTACGATGCACGGCGGATCCGTGCTGCATCATATGGCTCACGCACAGACGACTCCGATCGCCGCTTGAGTGTCTCTGACCACTTTATCGAGGTATCAAAGTCCTCGCCGCCAGAGCGGTGCGCGTCGTACTTGTGGATCAGATACTGCGCCTTCTCGGCCAATTGGGCAACGTCAAGGTCGTACAGCCAGTCGTCACGATTTGTGGATATGCCAAGGGAGAACAACTTAAAGATCGCCCTCTCCTCACTCGGCAGTCTCGAAGCCTTCGCCTCCTTGGACGCGATTGGGATCAACGTCTCGAAATCATTGGTGGACAGGTTGATCCAATTGTGCTTTGCATCCGGCTTAAACCTATCCATCTCTAGTCGGCTCAGCGCTGCACCGCCGAGGAATGCGAGCTTGTCTTCAGCCGTCTCCAGCTCCGGCCGCCGCGCGTAAGATACATGCGCGGCCTTGCTGCCCCTGCACTTGACGAGGAAGCTTATCGCCACCCCCGTCTGGATCCCAAACACGTTGTTCTTCGTCCCACTCAGTTTCGGATTCGCGCGCACATCGCCGCCTAGATCGACGACGTACAGCTCAGCGAACTCCTGCCCCACGACCTTGCGAAATCCGTCGAACGTACGGCTCTCGACGAAACTGCGATTGGTCACGAACGCCAACACGCCGTTCGCGGCGAGTCGGTCGCTGGCCCAGCGAAAGAAGCGTGCATACATGTCGTAGAGCTTGGTCTTCTGCGCCGTGCTCTCGTGGATGTAGGTCTGCTTGATGCGCGCATCGACCTCGCGGTACTCGCGGTTCTTGTTGTTGTCGTTCTCGTTGGCTTGGTTCGCGTTGTATGGCGGGTTCCCGATGATGACGCTGATCGTGCGACTGTTCTGCCGCTTGATCCGCACGACATTTTCCTCGCTCACACTGCCGAACATGTTCACGGTCTGGCCCGGAGCGGCGGTGTGTAGACCGACGTTGTCCAGCGTGTCGACGAAGCACAGGTTCTTGAACTCGAGGTACTCGTCCGTGATCGCCGCGAACGTGGCCTCGATGTTCAGGTTGGCGACGTAGTAGGGCAGGATCGCCACCTCGTTGGCGTGCAGCTCCTCGAGGTACTTGTGCTTGAGCTTGGCGGGCGAGCCACGGAAGTGTTCGAGCAACTCGCAGATGAACGTCCCCGTGCCGGTCGCGGGATCGAGGATCTCAACGTCCTTGTCGATCAGATTGCGGCCGAAGTGCTTCTCACACAGCCAGTCCGCGCCCTCGATCATGAAGCGCACGATCTCGTTCGGCGTGTACACCACACCGAGTCGATCGGCGGCCTTGGCGTTGTAGACCTTGTAGAAGTTCTCGTAGATGACCTTGAGGAAGGTCTGCTTCTCGTGATGGCTGCCGATCTGGGACGCGGCCGTCCGGATCGCCGCGTAATAGGGCTCCAGTCCCTTGAGCGTGCTCTGCTTCAGGCCGCCGGTGAAGAACGTCTCTTCCAGCTTGTACAACTCGCGCGCGACGTTGTTGTCGCGGTGGAACTCGCTGTTGAACACCTTGGAGAAGATCTCCTCGGTGAGGACGTGCTGGATCAGCATCTCGCGCACGTCGGCGGCCGTGAGGCTCGGGTTGATCGCCTCCTGCGCGTGAGCCAGGAACTTCTTCGAAGCTGTGCGGAACGCGGAGTTGTTCTTGTGCTGCAGCTCGATCATTCCGCGGAGCGCCAACAAGACTGCCGGCAAGTCGAGCTTGAACTGATCGACTGCCTTGCGGAACTCGGCGATCTCGGGCCGCTCGTATCCGAAGAAGAGCTTGAGCAGCTTCTCCAGGGGCTTGACGTCGGTGACGTCGCATCGCATCACCTCCTCGCGGTCCTGGATTAGGACAGCCTGCGTGCTGTTCTCGAAGATGATGTTGTCCTTCGGGTAGCCGCGCTTGAGCTTGGTGGCGATCGCCTCGTCGATGTCGTCGTCCACGTCCTTGGCTTCCCAGTAGCCGTAGGGCACGCGCAGCTCGTGCACGAGCGCGCCGTCGACGGAGCGGGAGTCCTTCGCGGAGGTGTAGAACCGGTACTCCGGGATGAACACGAGGTCGTGCTGCTTGCCCCAGCCCTTGAATAGATCCTTGAAGGCTTCACGCACGACGGTCTCACGGGTCGTACCACCGACCTTCTTGAGGCGATCGAGTTGCGCGAGATATTGGTTGATGAGGACCTGACTCATTGAGCTAGGCGTTCCTCATTGCTTGTACGATCTTGCCGGCCGCATGGCGAGCCGGACTCGGGGACGCGGTCCAGACCGGCCAGACTCGCTGATACCTCGTGTACTACCGCGACCCAATCGTGCTCGGCGGCTATCCCGCATCGAGCACGTTCAACGCCACCCCGACGGGAGCGGTTGCGTGGCGCCCCTGGTGCTGGCGGCCGCGTCTACGGCTTCGCGGTCTTCATCCGCTGCTCGGCCTGCGCCCGCACGCGCTTCTCGGACTCGCGGGCTTGCGGAGTGAACTCCGGGCCGAAGTCCGCAGCTTCGAACACCTGACGGATCTCGATCTCGGAGTCGATGCCCTCGAAGGGATTGGGGCAGCGCTTGACCCACTCGATCGCTTCCTCCTTCGACTTCACCTGCCACAGCCAGAAGCCGGCGACGAGCTCCTTCGTCTCGGGGAACGGTCCGTCGACCACGGTCCGCTTGCTCCCGGAGAACCGGACGCGCGCACCCTTCGAGCTCGGATGCAGCCCTTCGGCCGCGAGCAGCACGCCCGCCTTCGACAGCTCCTCGTTGAACTTGCCCATGTCCGTCAGCAGCTTCTCGCTCGGCATCTCGCCCGCTTCGGAAGCCTTCGTCGCCTTGACCATCACCAGGAATCGCATCGCAACACTCCTTTCGTTCGGATCGGGGACTCGAGGTCGGTTCTATGCTCTCCCGGCCGCGCGGGAGGTTGCGAGTTCGACAGCTCGCGCCGGAATCGTGCGCGCCGGACCGAAGTCTCTGAAGACGTGGAACTTCCGGCCGCGTCCGTAGCCGAAACCCGCCAGCACGCTCGCCGCGCTCGGCGTTTGATCGCCGCCTCGCGGAGTGCGAGGCTCTGGCCGTTGCCGACACCGGAGATCTTTCCATGCTCGCAGTGCTCCTCCCGCTCCTCCTCCTCGGCGATCCCACGCCGATCGCCTCCCGCATCCAGGACGTCACGCTCTACGGACAGAGCGCGCTCGTCCGCCGCATGGCGGAGCTCCCCGGCGGCGGGAGCTTCGTGATCCAGGGCCTGCCCGCGACCGCCGACCGCGACAACGTCCGCGTCCGCTGCCAGGGCGGCGACGTCGTCGACGTCGAGGTGCGCGATCGCCTCGTCGAACGCGTTCTGTCCGCGCGCGTGCAGGAATGGCGCGACAAGCTCCAGGCCTTGCAGCGCGAGCTCAAGGTCCTCGACGACTCGCTCGCGACGCTCAAGGCCCTGCGCGCGCACCTCGATCGCCTCAGCGCGGTCGCGACCGCCGAGCAGAACCGCGACGTCCAGGGCGGCAAGCCCTCCGTCGAGGCCTGGACCGCGAGCTGGAAGTTCGTCTCAGATCGTCTGGCCGAGAACATCGCCTCGGTGCGCGACACCCAATGGAAGATGGAGGCGAAGAACCGCGAGATCGAGGCGGTGCAGGTCGACCTCGGTCGGACGCAGAACGCCGGCTCGATTCCGCTCTACGACGTCGTCGTCGAGGTCGTCGCGAACGCCAGGGCGACGCTCGACGTCGAGTACCTCGTCGGCGGAACGGGTTGGCAGCCCGCGTACGACCTCCGCGCGAGCAAGGACCTCGACAAGGTCGAGCTCACGTACCGCGCGCGGATCTTCCAGCGCACCGGCGAGGACTGGAAGGACGTCGACGTCGTGCTCTCGACCGCGCGGCCGCAGATCGGAGCGCAGGGACCCGAGCCGCAGCCGATCTGGGTCGGCGTGTGGCAGCCGCAGGCCAAGGATCACTTGGACGGTCTTGGCTACGCGGGTGACGATCGACGCGCGGCCGCGAAGAACGTGGCGGCCCGTGAGCCCGCACTGGGCGAGGCCGCCCCGCGTCCCTTCGCCACCGTCGAGAGCCAGGGTCTCTCGGTCCACTTCAAGCTCGCGAAGAAGGAGACGATCGAGTCGCGCGACCAGCCGACGACCGTCCTCGTCGGCACCGGCGAGCTCGCGATCGCACCCGAGCGCGTGTGCGTCCCGGCGCTCGACCCGACGGTGTGGCTGCGCGCGAAGACGAAGAACACGAGCCCCTGGGTGCTCCTCCCCGGCACCGCCGCCGTCTTCTTCGGCGCCGACTACCTCGGGCCGGCGCAGATCGACACCGTCCAGCCCGGCGAGGAGCTGACGCTCCACCTCGGCGCCGACCCCGGACTCACCGTCACCCGCACGCAGACCCAGGACCTCGCGAAAGGCCCGGGTTTCCTCTCGTCCAAGAGCAGCAAGGTCGAGACCTGGCGCATCCACCTCGTGAACCACGGCGCGTTCGGCGCCGCGAAGGACGGCAGCGTCGACGTGATCGTCCGCGAAGCCTCGCCCAAGAGCCGCGACGACCGCATCACCGTCGAGATCAGCAAAGCCGAGCCGAAGCCCTCCGACGACGAACGCTGGAAGCAGGACCGCGAGGAGAAGGGGATCCAGACCTGGCTGATCAAGGTGCCGCGCGGCGAGAAGGGGACCGACGTCCTGTTCGAGACGACGACGAGCTTCCCGAAGGGGCTGCGGATCACCAAGGAGTAGGAGTACGATGCCGGCGAGCCCATGTCCCGACATGTCGGCAATCGCACGGGAGCCGCCTCGCGCGCCATCCTCGTGTTGCTTCTCGTCGCCGGCGCGATCGTCGCGGGACTCGCGTTCCTCCTGAAGAGCGGTGGAGCCCCGGCCGACACGACGCGAGCCGAAGCGAGCGCTCCCGCGGCCAGCGCGCCGGCGGAGAGCGAGCTCAGCCGCGACGAAGGCAAGGGGCGCGACGCGCTCGACGGCGGCGGCGACGCGACCGTGCGCGCCGGCGGTCTCCCGGTCGGCACGCGCCTCTCCGGGGACGGTCGTCTCGAAGGGCGCGTCATCGACCGCGTCAGCGGCGCCGGGGTCGCCGGCGCGCGCGTCGAGCTCTCGCCGCTCCCGCCCGCGGCGAGCACGCTCGCGGCGCGGATCCTGCGCCTCCTCGGGCTCGGACCGGAGCTCCCCGAGCGCGTGCTGCCCGTCGCTTCGACGATGAGCGTCGACGGCGGGAACTTCGCGTTCGTCGGCGTCCGCACGGGCTCGTGGTTCGTCGACGCGCGCGGGCCCTTCCACGCACCGGAGGGTTCCGCGCGCGCGCTCGTCCAGAAATCCGGCGGCGGCCCGCTCGAGGTCCACGTGCGCGCGGGAGGCCGCGTCGTCGGCCGCGTCGTCACTCCCGACGGCAAACCCGCTTCCGCGGCGCACGTCGTCCTGATCGGGGGTCCCGGTCGATTCCTGCAGGACGCGGCGAGCGGCGACCTGCGCCTGTTCGAAGCGACCTGCGAGGCGGACGGCGCGTTCGCCTTCGACGGCGTCCCGCCCGGAGGCGGCTACGACGTGAGCGCGGCTGCAGACACGTTCGCCGTCACGCACCTCGTCGGCGTCGACGTCGTCGCGGGGAAGGAGACGCGCGCCGACGTCCAGGCGCGCGCGGGCGCGACGGTGACCGGCCGCGTCGTCGAGAGCCGCGGCACCGAGCCGACCATCCCGCTCGCCGGAGCGCACGTCGCCGCGATACCGCGCGGGATCCGCGATCTCCTGCTCGTCGGCGAAGTGCTCGCCGCGACGCACGCGGTCACCGCCGCGGACGGCTCGTTCACGCTCGCGCGCGTCCCGCCCGGCGAGATCGACGTCGCCGTCGTCGCGGCGGAGCACCTGCCGACGCTCGGCGGCCGCGCGATCGTCGCGGACCGCGCGCGCGTCTCGGTCGACGACATCACGCTCGCGCCCGGGACGATGGTGCGCGGCCGCACCGTCGACGCGGCCGGCGCGCCGATCGCCGGCGTCCAGTTGCGCTGGAATCCGCTCGAAGGGACGGAGTTCTCGCCGCAGGACTTCAGCTTCGCGCCGCTGCTCGGCCAGGCGATCCCGGGATGGATCTTCCCGACGACGGACGCCGACGGGCGTTTCGCGGCCGGACCGATGGCCGGCGACCCGCCGTACTCGCTCAACTTCCACAAGCTCGGTTGGGAGGACAAGTCCGAGAGCGTCGATGCGGAGAAGGCCGCGACGGAGATCACCGTCGTGCTCGCGCGCGGCGGAGCGGTCGAGGGCACCGTGGTCGACGAGAAGAGCGGGGAGCCGGTGACCACGTTCACGGTGTCCGCCGCGGACTCGATCGACACGGAAGCCGGAGTCCCGGGGGCCTGGAATCCCTTCACGGGCGGCAAGTTCGTCGAGGACGACCACGGCCGCTTCCGGCTCGACGCCGTCGCGGCGGGAACGAAGATGCTGCGCGTCACCTCGCGCGGCTACGCGGACGAGGAAGTGCCGGTAGAAGTGCCCGAAGGGGGCGTCGCGCACGACGTCGTCGTCAAGCTGCACCCGGGCGGCAAGATCCGCGGCGTCGTCGTCGACGAGCAGGCGAACCCCGTCGCGGGCGCGCACGTCGTCGCAGTCCCGGACGACAAGGAAGGGGTCACTGGACGCAAACGAGCTCGAGCCTCCGTCTCGCCCCTCTCCGGCCTCGGCAGCGTCCCGGCGCCGCTGCTCGGCTACGCAGCCGGGCTCGGCCTGCTCGGCGATCGCGAGGTCGTCTCCGGCGCGCGCGGCGAGTTCGCGCTCGAAGGAGTCGCCGAAGGCGCCTTGCACGTGCGCGCGTTCCACCGCGACCAGGCGTACGGCGTCTCCGAACCGCTCGAGCTCGAGGAAGGCGGCACGATCGAGAACGTGCGCATCGAGATGCACACCGGCGGCGGCGTCGAAGGGAAGGTCAGCGATCGCCACGGCCAGCCGGTCGAGGGCGACATGGTCATCGCGCTCGCGCCGATGGCGATGGGCGGGATGGGTGGCGGCGCCGCGAACGGCGCGCTCTACCAGGGACAGAGCGACGCGAAGGGCCTGTACAAGATCTCGCACATGGCGGCGGGCAGCTACTTCCTCGTCGTCACGCGCGGGGACGAGGCGCTCCACCCGATGAGCTTCATGAGCCGCCTCAACTTCGACATGGTGACCGTCGTCGAGGGACAGACCGTCCACTACGACCTCGTCGACAGCACGAACGGCGGATGCCACGTGCACGGGACGATCCTCGACGCCGGAAAACCGGTCGCGTCCGGCACGCTGATCGGGCTCGGCTCGGAGGGGAACGGCGCGCTCGGCGTCGACATGAAGATCGCGCACGTCTCGCTCGGCGGTCAGTACGACTACCCCGGGCTCGCGCCGGGGCGCTGGCAGCTGACGTTGCAGGGCCGCCGCGAGGAATCCGGGCCCGGGGAGGTGCGGATGCTGCTCGACGTGCCCGACCAGCCCGAGCTGCGCGCCGATCTCTCGCTGCCCGAGGGCGGACTCGAAGGCCAAGTGATCGACGACTCGACGCACGAGCCCGTCGCGAACGCGGACGTGCGCCTGCGCGCGCTCGGGGCTCCGCGGCTCAAGGGCCTGCTCGCGATGGCGATGAGCCAGGAAGGCGGAGCGCGCGCGACGAGCGACGAGTCGGGGCATTTCTCCTTCGACCGGCTGTGCGCAGCCGAATACGAGGTCACGGTCCGGCCGCCGCGCGGGAAGGAGAACAGCAAGCGCTGGGCGCCGCCCGATCCCGTCGTCGTGCGCGTCGACGAGGGTCGCGTCGAGCGCGGCTGCGTCCTGCGCCTCGTCGCGCCGGTGACACTGGTCGGATTCGTGCGCGGCGAAGGCGGCGAGGCGATCGAAGGCGCGCGCGTCTTCGTGCGGCGCCAGGACCGGCCCGAGGGCCGCCCCGAACGCACGCGGTCCGACGCGAGCGGACGGTTCGAGGTCGCCGGGCTCGCGCCGGGCGTCTACGTCCTCGGAGCTGCGGCGAAGGACTACGCCGACGGGACGCAGCGCGACGTGCACGTCGAGCGCGCGTCGGGCGAAGCGAAGCCGCAGGAGATCCGGCTGAGCCGCGGCGTCGCGGTGACGGTGCGGGTCTACCAGAACGACGGGCAGCCGGCGTCGGGCGCGCGCGCGACGTTGTACCGGGCCGACGAGGGCCCGAGCCTCGACAGCTCGGACGCGAATCGAGTCCTCGAGGGCATGTTCAAGGGCGAGGGAGCGTCGGATCCCGAGGGGAAGATCGAGATGGGGCGCTTCCTCCCGGGGGAATACCGCCTCGAGGTTCAGCGCGGCGGCGCGAACGTCGAAATACCACGCGTCACGATCCGCGGCGACCGAGCCGAGGTCGAGCTGCGCGCGGAGCTGCCCTGAGGGGCCGCGCGCCTCGCGAAACCGGCCCTGGACGGCGTGGTAGTCTCTGCTCGAGTGCCCTCGTCCACCCATCCGGCTGACCGCCCATGAACAAGATCCTCTTCGCCGCCTCCTCCGTCGCCCTGTTCACGAGCCTCGCGCGCATCTCCGACGAGCCGCGCTTCGCCGTCGAGGCGAAGTCGTCGGTGTCGAAGAGCTTCGAGACGACCGTCCACCTCGCGTCGACCCGTTTCCACGTCTCGATCGCGGGCGAGGACGAGCCCTCCGACGAGATGGGCGACGTCTCCATCGCGCTCGACAACTTCGAGCGGATCGAGCTGACCGACGAGTACGTCGCGATGGGGAAGGACCGCCCCGCGAAGCTCAAGCGGACGTTCGACAAGCTCTCCGGCACGCAGAAGCAGGTCGCGAAGGGTCCCGAGGGCGCGGAAAGCAGCCCCGACGACGAGCGCAAGGAAGAAAGCCCGCTCGAAGGCAAGAGCGTCCTTTTCACCTGGAACGAGGACGCGTCGAAGTTCGACGCGACGTTCGTCGACGGCAAGGGCGACGAGAAGCTGCTCGCGGAGCTCGTCGAGGACACCGATTTCCGCGCTTTCCTCCCGAAGGGGAAGGTCGCGAAGGACGAAGGGTGGGACGTCGACCCGAAGAGCTTCGACACGATCCTCGCTCCGGGCGGCGACTTGAAGCTCGACGCTCCTCCGAAGGAGGGCGAGGAAGCCGACGAATCCGAAGGCGACCTCGGCGCCGAGATCCGCAAGCACCTCGACGGCAAGGTGCACGCGACGTGGAAGGGCGTGCGCGACGAGGACGGGCACAAGGTCGGGATCATCGCGCTCACCGCCGAGCTCGAGAGCGAGGGCGACCTCGAATCGAAGGCGAAGGAAGCGCCGAAGGTCGGGTTCAAGGCCGCGTTCGATCTCGAGGGCGAGCTCGCCTGGGACCTCGCGGCCGGCCACTTCCGCTCGTTCCGCTCGAGCGGCAAGGCACGCCTCTCGACGAAGTCGTCCGCGAAGCTGGAGCTCGGCGAGGAATCCGTCGAGATGAGCCAGGAAGTCGACTTCGAGGGCGAGTTCACGTTCAAAGCCTCGGCGCAGTGACCCGTGCGCGGGCGGGAATCCGAATTCGAGCGCCGGAACGCGGTGGCGGCGAACACGTCGCGGCGGACGATGGGCGCCATGAAGACGCTCCCGCCTCCCTCCGAGATGTACCGCGCGCTCGTCGCGCGGGATGCGACCTACGACGGCTCCTTCTTCGCCGGGATCCGCACGACCGGCATCTTCTGCAGACCCGGCTGCGGCGCGCGGAAGCCGCTGCGCGAGAACGTCGAGTTCTTCGCCACGGCGTCGGACGCCGAGAAGCGCGGGTACCGCGCGTGCCTGCGGTGTCGGCCCCTCGAGCCGGCGCTCGCGCCGCCGCCGTGGGCTGAGAAGCTGCTCGCGCTCGCCGAGCGAGCGCGCGAGGACCGCGTCACGGCTCTCGATCTGCGCCGCGAGGGGATCGATCCCGCGCGCGCGGCGCGCTGGTTCCGCGCGCGGTACGGGATGACGTTCCAGTCCTGGATGCGCAGCCGGCGGCTCGTCGGCGCGCTCGAGCGGATCCGCGGAGGCGCGCCGGTGACGAGCGCGGCGCTGACGAGCGGATTCGAGTCCGAGAGCGGGTTCCGCGACGCCTTCGTGCGGCTGTTCGGCGTCCCGCCCGCGCGCGCGGCGGCCGAGGGCAAGGACGTGCTCCGCGTGCGGTGGATCCGGAGCCCGCTCGGGCCGATGCTCGCGGCGGCCGGCGGCGCGGGCGTGTGCCTGCTCGAGTTCGTCGATCGCCGCTCGCTGAAGACGCAGATCGCGACGCTGCGGCGGCACTTCCCGCTCCCGGTCGTGCCGGGGACGAACGACGCGCTCGACCAGCTCGCGGAGGAGCTCGAGGAGTACTTCGCGGGGGAACGCTCGACCTTCGACGTCCCGCTCCTGTCGCGCGGCACGCCCTTCCAGGCGTCGGTGTGGAAGCTCCTGCGCGAGATCCCGCCCGGGGCGACGCGCTCGTACGCCGATCTCGCGCGCGAGCTCGGCCGGCCGACTGCTGTTCGCGCGGTCGCGCGCGCGAACGGCGACAACCGGCTCTCGATCCTGATCCCGTGCCATCGCGTGATCGGCTCGGACGGTTCGCCGACGGGCTACGCCGGCGGGATCTGGCGCAAGCAGTGGCTCCTCGCGCACGAGCGGGAGATGACACACGCGACATCGACTTGAACGCGAGCGCAGGTAGAATCCGGGCCCGATTCCCCCGGCCCGGAGAATTCCATGCTGTTCTCGCTCTTCGTCGCAGGCGCCCTAACCCTCCAATCCGCGCAGAGCGCGAAACCCGAAAAGGCGGCCGTCGTTCTCTCGCGCGCGGTCCCCAAGGACGCGCTCTTCCTCCTCCAGATTCGCGGACTCGATTCGTTGCGCGCGGACTTCGAAGCGGGAGCCTGGTACGGCTTCTACCAGGACGAGGAGATGAAGGGATTCCGCGGGTGGCTCGCGAAGGAGATCGCGGAGGAGAGCACTAAGAAGGAAGGCGCGCTCGATCTCGACCCCTGGGCGGTCGTCCAATCGTTGCACGGGTCGATCGCGATGTTCGGCGTCGTGAAGCCGACGAAGAAGGAGCCTTCGATCGGCATCCTGATCGACCCGGGCGAGCCGCGCGCACCGTTCGACGCCCTGCTCGCGAAAGTTGCCGACCACTGGAAGCAGACGCGCGCGGCAGCCGCCGAGGACTACTCGGGCGTCGCGATGCAGCTGTTCGCGAAGAAAGCACCCGCGGAGAACGATTCGCCCGACGCGGACAAGCCTGACTTGGACTTGGAGCACGCCGCGCTATTCGAGGTCGCGGGCGCGACGTGCATCGTGTTCGCGGAATCACGGGAGGAGCTGACCGAGACGGCTCACGGCCTCGTCGACCGCATGCGCAGCAAGGACTCCGCCGGGGGGATCGAAGGCAGCGCGCTCCTCACCGAAGCGCGCGCGAGCGTCGCGAAGTCGGGCCGGTTCGAGGCCCTCGGCGACTTCGCTCGAGTCGTGCAGACGGCGCGCGCCGAGCATGCGAAGGACGAGAAGGCGGGGAAGGTGGCGGATGCTCTCGGCGTCGACGGTCTGCGCTGGATCTACGCGACAGGCGACCTCGGCAAGGGCGAAGCGATCACGTTCGACGTCACGGCGAAGATCCCGGAGAAGGGCTACCTCCACGACTGGGCCGGGTTCCTCGGCAAGATCTCGAGTGAGATGGCCGGCAAGGCGCCGCGCGACAGCGCCGCGATCACGATCTACCAGTTCGACGTCTGGGGGCTGTGGCAGTCGGCCTGGAAGCTCTTCGCCGAGATCGACGCCGCCGGCGCCGAGAAGGCGAAGGAGGCGATGAATTCCGCACTCGACCAGTACTCCGCCGGGGACCTCGAGAAGGATCTCGTCGCGCAGCTCGACGGGCGATTTATGTCCTTCAACGTCGCGGTTCCGGCGAGCGAGTGGACCGCGCAATTCGGCGCGGCGGCCAAGGGGACGGACAAGTCGACGACCGGGGCGCTCGGATCGGCGACGGTCGTCGGGCTGCGCGATGCACAGGTCGTCGGCGAATTCCTCGACGAGATCCTCAAGGGCATCGGGATGTCGGAGATGGTGAAGACGGAGGAGGTCCAGGGGACCACGGTCCACGCATTCTCGATGGGCCCGGGCATCGCGATGCAGTGGGCGTTCACGAAGAACGCGGCGATTTTCGCGCAGCTCCCGACGGCGATGCGGGAAGCGCTGCGCATGCAGACGGCGGAGAAGAAGGACTCGGCGCTCGAGAAGGAGTCGTTCAAGCCGCTGTTCGCGGCCCACGCGGACGCGGGCGTGCTCTCCCTCGCGGCGACGCCGGAGTCCTTCAAGATGGGACTCAGCGCGCTCAAGCAGATGAGCGGCATGCTCGCGGGATTCTCCGGGGGTGCCGACAGCCCGCTGCGCTATCTCCCGAGTCCCGAGTCCGTCGATCGCCACTTCAAGGGGACGATGGTGTCCACGGTCTCGCGCACCGGCGGCGTCCTGCACATCCAGTTCTACTCGCGATGAGCGTGAAGGAGCGCGCCGCCGAAGCCGCGCGACGGATCGAGGCGGGTCGGCGCGGCCTCGAGGCGATGGCGCGCCTCGACGCGGCGACGCTCGCGCGCGCGTACGCGGCGGGGAAGTGGAACGGCGCGGAGGTCTTCGGGCATCTCGCCGATTGCGATCTCGTCTACTACTACCGGTTCCTGAAGGTCGTCGCCGAGGAAGGCGTGCCGATCGTCCCGTTCGACCAAGACCGGTGGGTGAAGGAGCTGCGGGTGCGCGAGCGACCGATCGCGGTGTCGATGGCGTGCATCGCGGCGGCGCGCGTCGGTCTCGCGCACTACCTCGCGGTGCTCCCTCCGGCCGTTCTCGAGCGCGGCACGGTGCATCCCGAACGCGGGCCCGTGACGGCGATCAGCCTCGCCGAAGTGTGCGGGAACCACGCGCTGCACCACCTCGAGCAGCTCGAGGCGATCCGCGAGGGCCGGACCTGGTCGGGCTGACGCCGACACGCTCCGATCCCGTCGATGCTGCCTGCGGTTCGCCGGGACGCTAGACTGCGCGCGCGTCGCCCCGCACTCGCCCCTCTCCCGAGGAGAAGAAGCCAACACGTGGTCGCCAACCTATCGACTCCCGAGCCGATGCCGCGCGGCAAGGTGACGTACGCCTCCGGGAGCGCCGTCGCGCTCCTCACGCTGACGAGCCCGCCCGCGAACGGGTACAGCCACGACATGATGCGGGACCTCGACGAGGCGATCCTGCGCGCGCGTTTCGACGACGCCGTGCAGGTGCTCGTCCTCGCGGGCGCCGGCGAGAAGTTCTTCTGCGCCGGAGCCGACATCGCGATGCTCAACGCGGTCGAGCCCGGCTTCAAGTACCAGTTCTGCCTGCACGCCAACGAGACGCTGCTCCGCCTCGAGCACACGCCGAAGCTCGTGATCGCGGCACTCGGAGGACACTGCGTCGGCGGCGGACTCGAGATCGCGCTCGCGTGCGACCTGCGCATCGCCCGCCGCGGGTCTGGCAAGTGCGGCCTGCCCGAGATCACGCTCGGCGTCCTCCCGGGCACGGGCGGCACGCAGCGGCTCGCGCGCGTCGTCGGCAAGGGGAAGGCGATCGAGTTGATGGCGACAGGGAGGCTCTTCGACTACGACGAGGCGCGGACGCTCGGCATCGTCCAGGACGTGCGCGACGCGGCGGACGACTCTGCCTTCCTCGCGCAGGTCCTCGAGTACGCGCTCGCGTTCTGCGCGCCCCGCAAGGCCGCGATGGCCGTCGGCGCGATCAAGCGCGCGGTGCAGACCGGTCTCGAGATCCCGATGGAATCCGCTCTCGCCCTCGAGCGCGAGCTCCAGGCGCGGCTCTTCGCCTCGGACGACGCGCGCGAAGGCATCGCGGCGTTCGTCGAGAAGCGCCACGGCGTCTACCAGGGTCGGTGAGCTGACTCATGCAAGCGGTCGAGATCCCGGCCCACGGGCCTCCGTCCGTGCTGCGCATCGTCGATCGTCCGCGGCCGACTCCCGCGGCGGGCGAGGTGCTCGTGAAGATGATCGGCGTCTCGATCAATCACCTCGATCTCTTCGTGCGCGCCGGGATGCCGGGCGTGAAGCTGCCGTTGCCGCTCGTCCCCGGCTGCGACGGCATCGGGGAGATCGCCGCGCTCGGTTCCGGGGTCACGGGTCTCGCGACCGGCCAGCGCGTCGTCGTCGAGCCGGGCCGGAGCTCGGGGACGTCCGCGCACGACCGCGCGGGGAACGACCATCTCTCCGACGACTACCAGATCCGCGGAGAGCACTTCGACGGCCTCGCGCGCGAGTACGTCGCCGTCGAATCGCGGTTCGCGCTGCCGCTCCCCGCGGGCGTCGATCCCGTGCGCGCCGCCGCGGTGCCGCTCGTGTTCCTGACCGCGTGGGGGATGCTCGTGACCCGCGCGCGTGTCCAACCCGGCGAGACGGTGCTCGTCATCGGCGGCACGAGCGGCGTCGGCTCGGCCGCGATCCAGATCGCGCGCGATGCGGGTGCGCGCGTGATCGCGACCGCGGGTTCGGAGGCGAAGCTGCGCCTCTGCCGCGAGCTCGGGGCCGAGGAGGCCGTCGACCACACGAAACCGGACTGGGGCCAGACCGTCCGCGCCTTCACGCAGAAGCGCGGCGTCGACGTCGTCGTCGAGCACGTCGGTCCGGCGACCTGGGACACCTCGATGAAGGTGCTCGCGCGCAACGGCCGCCTCGTCACCTGCGGAGGGACGACCGGGCCGAACGTCACCGTCGCGTTGCCGCACCTCTTCATCAAGAACCAGTCGATCCTCGGCTCGACGATGGGGCCGCGCTCGGCGTTCCCGGCGATCTTCGAGCGCGTGGCGAAGGGCGTGTTCAAGCCCGTCGTCGACCGCGTGATGCCGATGTCGAGGATCGTGGAGGCGCACGAGCTCCTCGAGAGCCGCAAGGTCCTCGGCAAGATCGTCTTGACGCCCGGAAGCTAGGAACAGGAGACCGCCGTGAAAGCCGAAGACATCAGCATCGCCACCGTGCTCGGCGCGGGCACGATGGGCCACGGGATCGCGCACGTGCTCGCGCTCGCGGGCATCGAGACCCGGCTCTACGACGTCGACGCCTCCGCGGTCGAGCGCGGTCTAGTCGCCATACGCGGGAACCTCGACAAGGGCGTCGCCAAGGGCAAGGTCGAATCGAGCGCGCGCGACGCGGCGCTCGCGCGGCTCTCGGGCACGGCGAACCTCGACGAAGCGACGGCCGGCGTCCACTGCGCGATCGAAGCGGCGCCGGAGAAGCTCGAGCTCAAGCAGTCGATCTTCGCCGACCTCGGGAAGCGACTCGGGCCCCAGGTCCTGCTCGCGACAAACACGTCGTCGCTCTCCGTCACGCGCATCGCCGCGGTGACCTCCGCCCCGCCGCGCGTCGTCGGCATGCACTTCTTCAATCCCGTGCACATCATGAAGCTCGTCGAGGTCGTCGCCGGCGACCGCAGCTCCGAGGACGCCGTGACCGCGGCCATGAACCTCGCGCGACGCCTCGGCAAGGATCCGATCCGCGTCAAGGACACGCCCGGGTTCGCGACGTCGCGCCTCGGCGTGCTCGTCGGCCTCGAGGCGATCCGGATGCTCGAGAGCGGCGTCGCTTCGGCGGTGGACATCGACAAGGCGATGACGCTCGGATACGGATTCCCGATGGGCCCGCTCGAGCTGACGGATCTTGTCGGGCTCGACGTGCGACTCTCGATCGCGGAGTATCTGTCGAAGGAGCTCGGGGCCCGCTTCGAGCCGCCGCAGCTCCTGCGCGAGAAGGTCAAGAAGGGCGAGCTCGGCAAGAAGAGCGGCAAGGGCTTCCACGACTGGAAGTGAAGGAGACTGGCATGGCGGAAACTCCCTGGACCGAGGAAGCGGCGGTCGGACCTCCGAAGAAGAAGGTTCCGACGTGGGTCTGGTTCTGCGGCGGCGGTTGCCTGCTCGCGGTGCTCGTGGCCATCGCGGCGATCGCCATCCTGGTCCCGATGCTGAAGAACGCGATGAATCCGGAGGTCCAGTGGGAGCACCTCGCGCGGGTCTTGCCCTACGACGCGCGCCCGCCGGAGCTGACGCCGACGATGGGCCTCAACTTCGGCGAATCGATGGACCAAGTGCAGCTGCAGGACACGCGCGGATTCATGATCACCGTCCAGAGCCTGGCCGGGAAGTCGGGCGCGGAGCAGCGGCGGAAGCTTTTTGCGTCCGAGAAGCCCGAGTTCCCCGAGAACGCCGGCGTCGTGAAGTTCGCCGATCTGCAGAGCGGAACCGTCGACGTGCAAGGCAGATCGCTGCGCATCCTCCGCATGCGGATGGAGTTCCCGGCGTTCATCAAGATGTTGATGTCGAAGAAAGCGCAGAGCGAGCTCGGCAAGCTGAGCAGCATTGCGTTCGTCGATGTGACCGCGGAGGGCGCGGACGGTTTGGTGTACCTCGAGATGATGAAGGTCACGGGCTCCGACCCCGTCTCGGACGAGGAGGTCCAGACCTTCCTCAAGCCCTTCCGGATCGGGCCAAAGCACGGCGCCGAACATTAGTCCGCCTCGAACTCCTGATTCGCGGCTGCCGTACTCGGCAGGCGCGAATCAGGAGTCCGGCGGGCGGGCTCACTCCGCCCGCCGTACGGTGGCGCGTTGCGGTTCGCGCAGGTGAGACGCAACGCGCCACCGAACGGCGGCGCCAGGTCCGGCGCCGCCGGACTCCGGGTTCGCGCCTGCCGAGTACAGCAGCCGCGAACCCGGAGTTCGAGTCGGACTCGAACCACGAAGGTGATCGCTAGTCGCCGCAGGCTTCGCGCAGGATCTCGGCGACGTGCGCGACGCGCGCGCGCACCCCCGCGCGCGCGAATCCCGCCTCCCACTGCATCTGGCACCCCGGATTCGCGGTGACGAGCGTCCGCGCTCCGCTCTCGACGAACGAGCGGATCTTCGGATCGAGCACGGCGGCGCTCGCCTCGGGCCGCGCGAGCGCGTAGATCCCGGCCGATCCGCAGCAAGCCTCGCTGTCCGCCATCTCGACGCGACGGATGCCGGGAATCGCGTCGAGGAGCGCGCGCGGCTGGGCGCGGATCCGCTGGCCGTGACAGAGGTGGCACGGGTCGTCGTACGCGATCGGATCCGTGCTCGGCTTCACGAGCGCGCGCGCGAGCCCCGCCTTCCCGGGGCCGGACGCGAGGAACTCCGAGAAGTCGCGGACGCGCGAAGCGAACGCTGCGGCGCGCTCCTTCCACGCGGCGTCGTCGCGGAACAGGTGTCCGTACTCCTTCATGTGCGCGCTGCACCCCGCGCTGTTCACGACGATCACGCCCGGCACTGCCTCGAACGCGGCGATCGTGCGGCGCGCCAGCGCGCGGGCTCCCTCGAGGTCGCCGTTGTGGGCGTGTAGCGAGCCGCAGCAGGTCTGGTGCTGCGGCGACGCGACGTCGAAGCCCGCTCGGGCGAGGACCTCGACCGTCGCGCGATTCACGCGACCGTACAGGAGCGGCATGACGCAGCCCTCGAGCACGGCGACCTCTCCGCGTCGTTCGCCGATCGCCGGAGTCCGCTCGGGGAGTCGCTTTCGCTCCGCGCCGGCCGGGATCGCGGGTGGCGCGAGACGCGGTGCGAAGAGCCGCACAAGCCCGAGCTTCTGCGCGATGCGGCCGAAGAAAGCGGCGGCGCGCAGGAGCGTCCGGTGGGGGAGCAGGACGCGGAAGCCGAACCAGCGCGCGAAGCGCGCCGCGAGCGGGCGTCCGACCTCCCGCGTGATCCCGTCGCGCGCCGCCTCCATCAGGGCGCCGAACCTCACGCCCGACGGACAGACGCTCTCGCAGTGCCGGCAGAGGAGGCAGAACTCCATCTCCTCGACGTAGTCGGCGTCGGGCTCGAGCTCGCCTTCCGCCACTGCGCGCATGAGGTGGATCCGCCCGCGCGGGCTCGACGACTCGACGCCGGTCAGCTTCCAGGTCGGACACGAGCTGACGCACAGACCGCAGTGGATGCAGTCGAGTGTCCCGACGTAGTCGACGATCGCCTTCGCATCCATCGGGTCAGCTCATCGCCGGCAGGAGGTTCCGAGGATCGAAAGACTGCTTCAAGCGATCGGCGACCACGCTGCCGGGAGACGGCTCGGCGGCGGTGACGCCGGCCTCGTCCCCGAAGATCCACGCGATGGGGACCGCGGGCTCGATGATCATCCGAACGTCGGCCGGAAATCGCGCGAGCGCGGCGGGTAGTCGCGATCGCCGTCCGCTCGCGTACGGATTCGGCCGACGGCCCGGCGCGAGCTCGGCGTCGCGGACGCGCTCGATCGTCTCGACCCCTTCTTCCGCGCCGGGAATGCGCGCGAGCACCGTGCGCCGGCCCCACTCGACGACTTCGTGACGGCCGGCGAGCAGGACGTGCACGCGCCACGCCCCCTGCTGGTCGAGCACGTTCTCGGCGCGGATCGCGAGGGGCTGGACGGCCAGGCTCTCGACGGCCGCGGCGAGCTCGAGCGCGCGGCTGCGATCGACTGCGGCCGCCGTGAGCAGCGTTTCGCGCTCGAACCCCGCGAAGAGACGCATCGACGCCTCGAGGATGACGCACAGGCTCCCGCGCGACCCGCAGTACAAGCGGTGCATGTCGTAGCCCGTCACGTTCTTCACGAGTCGCCCGCCGCTCTTCGCCACGCTTCCGTCGGCGAGCGCGACGCGCATGCCGAGGACGTGATGGCGAGCGGGACCGTAGCGCGTACGGTCGAGCCCGCTCTGGCCCGCCGCGAGCACGCCGCCGAGCGTCGAGCGTTCCGGCGCGGCGATGCGCGGGGTGAGATGATTGCCGCTCTGGCGCACGGCGCTCTCGAGATCCGCCATCCGCGTGCCCGCGCGTGCACTCAGCGTGCCGTCGCCGGGCTCGTAGGCGACGATCCCCGCGATCCTCCGCGTCGAGAGGGCGAAGTCGAACATCCCCGCGGGGAAGGTTTTCGATGCCAGACCGAGGGGTACGAAGCGGCGGCCGTCGCGCGCGGCGAAGCGGATCGTCTCGATCGCTTCGTCGTCGTTCGCCGGGCAGGCCGTCACGACGCGACCGGCGACGACTCCCGCGGCGCCGAGGAGCTTCTCGAGTTCCGCGCGGACGTCGCTCACACGGCCTCCAACGGGCGCGGGCGCGCGCGCGTCTCCATGCACGCGCGCACCGGAATCAGCTTCCCGGGATTCAACCGCCGCGCCGGATCCCACGCGTCGCGCGCGCGGCACATCGCGGCGAGATCGGAGGGCGTGAACAGCCATTCCATCGCTGCCTGCTTCTCGAGCCCGACGCCGTGCTCCCCGGTGAGCGAGCCGCCGCTCTCGATGCACAGCTTCATGATCTCCTCGCCGGCCTCGAGCACGCGCCGCGTCTCGTCGGCATCGCGGCGGTCGTAGCAGATGTTCGGGTGGAGGTTGCCGTCGCCGGCGTGGAACACGTTCGCGATCCGGAGATTCCTCGCGCGACAGATCTCGGTCGCGCGCCGGACGAGCCAGCCGAGCTTCGTGCGCGGGATGACGACGTCCGCGACGTACAAGTCGGGTGCGATGCGTCCCATCGCCCCGAACGCGCCCTTCCGGCCGGCCCAGAGCTGCGCGCGTTCGGCCGCGCCGCGCGCCGCGCGCACTTCGATCGGGAGGTGGCGCTCGAGGATCGCGCGGACGGCGCGCGCGGTGCCGGCGACCTCGACCTCGATGCCTTCGATCTCGACGAGGAGCACGGCGCCGGCGTCCTTCGGGTAGCCGGCCGCGAGGACGCTCGCTTCGATCGCCTCGATCGTGAGGCGGTCGAGGATCTCGATCGCGGAGGGCTCGAGCCTCGCCGCGATCATCTCCGTGACGGCTGCGCAGGCCGGGTCGAGGTCGGGGAACACGGCGAGCAGCGTCTCGACGACGGGCGGGATGGGCAGGAGGGCGACCGTGATCTCGGTCGCGATGCCGAACATGCCTTCGCTGCCGACGAAGAGACCGACGAGGTCGTAGCCCGAGGGCTCGGCGACGGGCTCCGAGAGATCGAGCACGTCGCCGTCGGCCGTGACGATCACCACGCCGAGGACGTGGCGCGTCGTCGCGCCGTACTTGAAGCAGTGCGGGCCGCCCGAGTTCTCCGCGACGTTGCCTCCGACCGTGCACGCGCGCTGGCTCGAGGGATCGGGAGCGTAGAAGAGACCGTGCTTCGCGCACGCGACGGAGAGATCGGCGTTGACGACGCCGGCCTGGACGCGCGCGAAGCGGTCGGGAGCGGAGACTTCGAGGATGTCGCGCATGCGCGACGTGGCGAGGACGACGCCGCCCTCGACGGGAGTCGCGCCGCCCGAGAGCCCCGTGCCCGCTCCGCGTGCGACGACGGGGACGCCGTGCTGGTGGAGGAGGCGCATGCAGCGTGCCGTCTCCGCGGTGTTGCGCGGCAGCAGGACGAGATCGGGAACCCGGTGCAGCATCGCGAGCCCGTCGGACTCGTAGGCGATGCGCCGCGCGCGCTCGCGCACCAGGCCCGCGTCACCGACGATCGAGCGCAGGGCCTCGATCAGGCTCGCGTCCATCAGAAGTCGATGCGGCTCAACCGCCACGTCGCGATGCCGAGCATCAACGCGGCGAAGGCGAGCGAGGATCCGATCGAGAAGAAGGCGTTGAACTTCACGGGAGACGTCCAGCCGAGCCTCGCCGCGTACCACGCGCCGGGGTCGGAGTACGCGGCCTCGTCCTTCGTCACTCGGACGCCGCGCATGAACTGGTCGATCCGGTCGGCGCGGCGGTCGCTCATGCCCGAGCCCGAGCTCGGTTCCGGACGGGCGTCCGCTCCGGCCCGCGCACGGACGTCGAGCTCGTAGATCCAATCGTCGACCGCGAAGAAGGCCCGCTCGCGCTCGAGCGTTCCTCCCGAGTCGGTTTCGCTCCACCGGACGACGTCGTGCGAGACGCGCATCGACTGCTGGTGCTCCTTGCCCGCGTTCACGATCTCGGGTCGTCCCACGAGGCTCTTCAGGCACTCGCTGGCCGCCTGGCCGGTCGACTGGTGCGAGATGCGCGGCGGTGACCCGGCGGTTCCGGGCCGCTCGACGAGCCGGCTGCGGCGCGAAAGCGTCATGCGCGCGGACTCGCTCCCGTCGGGAACCCTCGAGATCCACGTCGCCGGCGTCTGGAGGAGGTCGACGTTGCCCCCGGGACCTTCGAGCACGAAGCCCTCCGGATCCCGGTCGATCGCGAGCTTGCCGGCCTCGTCGGTCAGGACGTTCGAATGCCCTGCGAGCACGGTCCGGAGCTTCTTCGTGAGGACGTCCGCATCGGACGTCTTCGGCAGCGTGTAGTGGAGCGCGTCGAGAGTCGCGCCGAGCAGCTTGAGGACCGGTACTCCCGTCTCGACAGGGCTCGGCGGCTCGTCCGCGTCGTTCTCCCGTTCGACGCTGTTGCGTTCCGTGTTCCATTCCTTCCCGATCCAGAAGCTGTGGACGCAGCCGTTGAACGCGAAAAAGATCACGGTGGTGAGGATCGCTGCGACGCTGCTCCGCGTGAACACCCCCACGGCCAAGGAGACGGTCTGCACGAGCGCGTAGACGTAGACGAGGGTCAGCGTGCACCACAGGAATGCGGGGTCGCTGTATCCCGACACGAGGAGCAGGCCGAGATGGATGCCGAGGACGAGCAGGAAGGAGAGGACTCCGACGAAGATCAGTCCGGCGATGTAGCGCGAGAGAAGGAGCACGACGCGGGACAGAGGCTTCGTGAACAGGGTGTCCGCCGCACCCTTCTCGAGCATCCGCGGGACGAAGAACGCCGTGGCGGCGATGCAGAACATGATCCCGAGGCCGCCGGCGAGACCCTGGACGATCGCGGTCTGCAGGCCCTGGATCACCTCGACGTTCAAATCCTTCACGTGGGGCACCCGAGCGCCGACCGTGGCGAAGAGCTCCTGGTACGTGATCAGCTTCCATCCGAACAGGATGTGGATCCCGTCCTCCCGGAACCCGATGAGGAACGCCGGTGCGATCAGCGTGATCGAGGCGAGGACGAGGAGGCGGAAGACCTTGTTGTCCATCACCTGGCTGAAGGCGTCCTGCAGCAGCGCTCGTGCGACGACGCGCTTCATCCCTGCTCTCCCGAAACGAGGTGGATGAAGGACTCCTCGAGCGTCAGGCGCCGATGGCTGATCTCGCGGATGCCGACGCCCGCGGCTCGCAGGCGATCGATCGCCTGATCGAGCTCGACGTCGGTCACCTGGAGCTCGAAGCCGCGCGCGCGGAGGGCGAAGCCGGTTCCGATCCCGGCGAGCAGGGTCGCGAGGTCGGCGCGCGATTCGCGCAGCTCGAACTGGACCTTCCCGGTCCGCGGCGTGAGCTCGTCGACCGAACCCTCCCGGATCAACTTCCCCTTGGACATGATCGCGACACGGTCGCACACGAGCTCGACTTCCATGAGGAGGTGCGAGTTGATGAACACGGTGATCCCGCGCCGCTTCAGGTCCTCCACGATCCCGCGGATCGCCGCGCGGCCGACCGGGTCGACGCCGTCGGTCGGCTCGTCGAGGAACACGATCTCGGGCTCGTGCACGAGCGCCTGGGCGAGACCGATCCGCTGCTGCATCCCTTTCGAGTACTCGCGCACCTTCCGATCGGCGCTCTTTTCCATCCCGACGACCTCGAGGAGTTTCGGAATGCGCTGATCGAGATCGCGCGGATCCGCTCCGGACATCATCCCGAACAGCTTCACGACCTGACGCCCCGTGAGGTACGGCGGGAGCCGGTGCGACTCGGGAAGGAAACCGGCGTTGCGGCGGGAGGACGGATCACCCGGCGGCAAGCCGCAGAGCGTGGCGTCGCCTTCGTACCGGCGCACCAGCCCGAGCAGGACCTTGATCAACGTCGTCTTGCCGGCGCCGTTCGGGCCGAGCAGACCGAACACCGATCCGCGCTGCACCTCGAGCGAGACGCCGTCGAGGGCGCGGAAGCCCTTGCGCGTGAAGACGCCCTTGCCGTACGTCTTCGCCAGGTTGCGCACGGAGAGGACCGCTGCGCCGTTGCGATCGGATTGCGAGCTCATCGAGCCGGGAAGGATAGCGCGAGTCGCGCCGCGCCGATCCATCCCGCGTCCGCGCCGAGCGCCGCTGGGACGATCCGGACCTCGGCGACGCGCGCGCCGTAGCTGCGCTCGGCGAGTCCCTTTCGGATGCCCGGCTCGAGCACGTCGACGGCCGCGCCGAAGCCTCCGCCGATCACGAAGAGGCGCACGTCGAGGAGCGTCAGCACGCTCGCGAGCCCGCGCCCGAGGTCGACGCCGACCTCCAGCAACAGCGTCCGCTCCGGTCCCGCCGAGCGCCGCGCGGCCGCGGCGAGCTCGGCGAGGTCGCCCGGCAGGCCGCGCTCGAGGGCGCGGCGCCGGGCCGCGCTCGCGGACGCGAGCGTCTCGAGGCAGCCGCGCGCACCGCACCCGCACGGAGGACCGTTCGGATCGACGACGACGTGGCCGATCTCGCCCGCCATCCCGCCGGGGCCGGAGTAGAGCTCGCCCGCGAGCACGAGGCCGCCTCCGACGCCCGTGCCGAGCGTCACGAGGCAGAGGTGCGATTCGCCGCGGCCCGCGCCGAGCCAGTGCTCCGCCAGCGCCGCGACGTTGGCGTCGTTCTCGAGTGCCACCGCGTCCGGCGCGAGGCTGAGGCGCCTCGCGAGCTCGTCGCGCAGCGAGATCCCTTCGAGGAAATGGAGGTTCGGCGCTTCGATCACGGCGCCGCGCGCCCGATCGAGGAGACCCGGGGATCCGAGGCCGATCGCACCGCTCGCCCCGAGCTCCCGCGCGATCGCGGCCATGCGATCGAGCAGCACCACCGGACCCGCGCCGGCGTCGACCGGAGCCGAGCGGCGATCGAGCACCTGGCCTTCAGCCGAAACGGCGCCCGCCTTGATCGCGGTGCCTCCGAGGTCGATGCCGACGGCGCGCATGAGGCCGGGGCCCCGCCGCTCACTCTTCGACGGGCACCGCCTTCACGCGCCGCGTCACGCGCCGGTAGGCCTTGAGGTAGTTGTGGACCGTCGCCTGCCAGCTGAAATCCTGCTTGAGGCACCGCTGCGCGAGCGCGCGCCAGTCGGCGGGTTCCTTGTACACCTTGCGCGCCGCGTCGATGCCCTCGAGCAGCCCGTCGCCCGTGTACGCGCGGAACGTGAAGCCCGTGCCGTGGCGCGCGTCCTTCTCGCAGTCGATCACCGTGTCCTCGAGGCCGCTGCCGGCGTAGATCACCGGCACGACGCCGTAGCGCATGCCGATCGCGACGAGCGCGTTCGAGGAGTGGTAGTGCGACGGCAGGATCAGGAGGTCCGCGCCCCCGAGGAGCGTGTGCGCGGTGTTCACGTTGTAGCCCTCGATCAGGCGGCAGCGTCCGTTGAACGTGCCCTCCATCGTCTTCACGCGCTCGATGATCTCGTGCTTGCCCGAGCCCATGAGGACGATCTCGAGGTTGCGCTCGAGGACGGAGGTCATCACCTCGGCGAGGATGTCGAACCCGCTGTCGGCGTCGAAGCGCCCGATCACCGCCGCGAGCGGGATGCGCGCCCCGTTGTCGAGCCCGAGCGCCGCCTGGAGCGACGCCTTGCACTTGCGCTTGCCCGCGAGCTCGCGGTCCTTGATCGAGAAGGTCTGCGGGAGGAGCGAGTCGTTGCTCGGATCCCACGTGCGGTAGTCGATGCCGTTCGTGATCCCGACGAGCTCCTTGTGGCGCCGGCGGAACGTCTCCTCGAGCCCGTAGCCGCGGTCCGTCTCCTGGATGCGGAGGGCGTGGCTCGGGGAATGCGTCCCGACGATCGTCGCGAACTCGGCGCCGGCCTTGAGGAAGTTCACCTTGCCGTTGAGCTCGATCCCGCGGACGTTCTGGAACACGCGGTGGGGGAGCCCGATGTGCGGGAGGATCTCGCGCTCGAACGCACCCTGCATCGCGAGGTTGTGGATCGCGAAGAACGTGCCGGCCTTCGCGGCGGGATGCTCCGGATGCCGTGCGGCGTACTCGACCTCGCGGATCACCGGGATCAGCCCGGTCGTCCAATCCATGCACTGGATGATGTCGGGCTCGAAGCCGAGCAGCGGGAAGCTCTCGAGGACGGCGCGGCTGAAGAGCGCATACCGCCTCCAGTTGTCGGCGTACGGACCTTCTTCGTCCCCGTACGGATGCTTCGCGCGCAGGACCTGGGGGTGATCGACGAGGACGATCGGGAGGTCGCCCAGGATCCCCGAGTGGATGGTCAGGGTCTGACGGCCCGTGCCGTCCTTCACCCGGACCTCGCCGACCACCTTGAGCTCGGCGAGGGGCGTCAGGTTGACGTCCGCCGAGTAGGGGAGGAAGACGCGGACGTCGGCGCCCTCTTGCCGCAGCGTGCGGGCTAGGGATTCCGACACCTCGGCCAGGCTGGTGCGCCGCACCAGCGACTGGAGCTCGGGGGTTGCGAAGGCGATTCTCAATGCCGTGGGGTCGCTGGGCCGCGTCGAGAGGAGGACCCCGTCGCACCGCAGGTGCTGCAGGGTGGCCGCTCGCTGGGCCTGGCTACCGGGGGTCGTGGACCGGTGGTTCCTCGTCGACGAGCGGCCAGATTCCGGTCCCGGCCGATCCTCAGCTGGGTGCCAACTTAGAAAACTCCATTCAGGTTCCCGAGGATCAGCCTGTTGAGTTTTCCATTAGTGCATTGGTGGTAAGCACTTACATTTACCGGTTCGGGGCGAGAAAGATCCCGACCCGGCACCCCCGGCCCCTCCCTAGAATCCGACCCCCCATGACCGCAGGCCCCGACCTCGCCCGGCTCGACCTCGCCAGCTTTTCCGAGCGCCTGGCCGCGCGGACGCCGACTCCGGGGGGCGGCAGCGTCGCCGCCTACCTCGTCGCAGCTGGTGCCGGGCTCGTCGCCATGGCGTTCCGGTTCACCTCCGGGCCGAAATACGCCGCCGTCGAGGGCGCGATGGGCGAGCGCGCGAGCGCTCTCGAGGAGATCCGCGTGCGGGCGATCGAGCTCGTCGACGCCGACAGCTCGTCCTACGACGCCGTGACCGCGGCGTACGGGCTCCCGAAGACGACCGACGCCGAGAAGGTGCGGCGGACGGCCGCCGTGCAGCGCGCCTTGATCGGTGCGCTCGAGGTCCCGCTCGAGACGATGGGGAAGGCGGTCGCCGCGCTGCGGATCGCGGCCGCGGGTGCGCCGGACATCAACAAGAACCTCGCCAGCGACTGCGCGACCGGAAGCTGGTGCCTCTGGAGCGCCGCGGAGGGCGCCGCGCTCAACGTGAAGATCAACGCCGCGTCCCTCGCGGACCGCGGACTGGCCGAGATGCGCCTCGCGGAGTGCGAGCGCATCCTGCGCGAGGCGTCCGCGCTCGCGGAGTCCGCGCGCACGTCGGCCGCTCGCCACCTTCCCTGAGGAGATCCTGGATGCAACGGCTCGTCCTTCTGCGGCACGGCGAGAGCCAATGGAACCGCGAGAACCGCTTCACGGGCTGGCGCGACGTGCCGCTCTCCGAGAAGGGCGCCGCGGAGGCCCGCGAGGCCGGGCGGCGCATGCGCGACGCCGGACTCGAGTTCGACGTCGTCGTCACGTCGCTGCTCCGGCGCGCGATCGTGACCGCGTGGCTCGCGCTCGAGGAGATGGACCTCGTGTGGATCCCGGAAGTGCGGGATTGGCGCTGGAACGAGCGCCACTACGGCGCGCTCACGGGACTCGACAAGAGCGAGACCGCCGCGCGGCACGGCGAGGACCAGGTGCTCGTGTGGAGGCGCAGCTACGACATCCGGCCTCCCCCGTTCGCCGCGGGAGATCCGGCCAATCCGTCGCTCGACCGTCGCTACGCGGGACTCTCGCCGGCGGAGAAGCCAGTGACCGAGTCGCTCAAGGACACCGTCGCGCGCGTCGTGCCCTGCTGGGAGCAGACGATCGTCCCGCGCGTGATGAACGGTGAACGGGTGCTGATCGCGGCGCACGGGAACAGCCTGCGCGCGCTCGTGAAGCACCTCGACGGGATCCCGGACGACAAGATCGTGTCGCTGAACATCCCGACGGGGATCCCGCTCGAGTACGAGCTCGACGACCGTCTCGCGCCGATCCGCAGCCGGTATCTCGCGAGCGACACCGAGCTCGCCGCCGCGCAGCACGCGGTCGCGGCGCAGGGCAAGCGCAAGGACCGCTAGTCGCGCTCGTCGATCCAGGTCATCTGGATCGCTTCGAGGATCTGCTCGTTGCTCTTCTTCGGATCGCCCGTGAATCCCGGGAGCTCGAGCACCCAGCGGTGCAGATCCGTGAAGCGCACGGTCAGCGGATCGACCTCGGGATGCGCCTCCGACAGGCGGATCGCGATCTCGCGCACGTCGCTCCAGCTGATCGTTGAGCCGGGCATGGGGCCTCGCGACTAGACCTGGTCGAGCGTCTTGCCCGCGAGCGCCTTCTTCGCGACGGAGTCCATCAGCAGCGCGGCGAGCGGGAGCGTGGCGCGCTCGAGCACGTCGCGTGACTGCTGGAGGCGTTTTCCGTCCTCGCCCTGTGCCGCGGCCTTGGCCTCGACGAGTGCTTCCTCGAGATCGCCGAGGCTCTCCTTGTCGAGGCCCTGGCGCGCGGCGGGGAGGTTCTTCTCCGTGGCGCGCACCATGATGCCGATCTCCGTGCGCAGATCGACGACGCGACGGCCCTCGAAATCGGCCTGTGCGTGCTCGAAGGACGCCTGGAGCATCGATTCGACCTCCTGGTCCGTCAGCCCGTGCATCGGCTGGACCTCGATGCTCGCGCTCTGGCCGCTCTTCTCCTCTTTCGCGCTCACGGTGAGCACTCCGTCGGCGTCGATGTGGAAGCGCACCGCGACGCGCGCCATCCCGGCCGGCATCGGCGGGATGCCCTTCAGGCGGAAGCGCCCGAGGCTGCGGCAGTCCTTCGCGAGCTCGCGCTCGCCCTGCACGATGTTGAAGTCGATCCCGGTCTGGTTGTCGGCGTACGTGGTGAATCCCTCGGTCGCGTGGCAGGGGATCGTCGAGTTGCGCTGGATGATCTTCGCGACGGCCCCGCCCATCGTCTCGATGCCGAGCGAGAGCGGCGTCACGTCGAGGAGGAGCATGTCGCGCTTGCCGCCGGTCAGGATCTTCGCCTGGATCGCGGCGCCGAGCGCCACGACCTCGTCGGGGTTCAGCTCCGTGTGCGGCTTGCGCCCGAAGAACGCTTCGACTTTCGCGCGCACGGCGGGGATGCGCGAGGATCCGCCGACGAGGACGACCTCGTCGATCTCCTTGTTCCCGAGACGCGCGTCCGACAGCGCGCGCCGCGAGCAGTCGATCGTGCGCTCGACGAGATCCGCGGTCAGACGATCGAATTCCTCGCGCGTGAAGCGACGCCGCCAGTTGAGGCCGATCTCCGGCAAGGAGATGTGCATCTCCGCCTCCGACCGCTGCGAGAGCTCGATCTTGCAGCGTTCCGCCGCGAGGCGCACGGCCTGCTGGAACCCCGGGTCCTCGATCACGCCGTTCCCGACCCGCGCACCGATCTCCGCGCGCGCGACGTCGGCGAGCCTGCGGTCGAAGTCGTCGCCGCCGAGGTGCGTGTCGCCGGCGGTGGAGAGGACGCGGAAGACGCCTTCCTCGATCGAGAGGACCGACACGTCGAACGTCCCTCCGCCGAGGTCGTACACCGCGACATTGCCTTTTTCCCGTCGATCGAGCCCGTAGGCGAGGCTCGCCGCCGTCGGCTCGTTGATGATCCGGAGGACCTCGAGCCCGGCCAGCCAGGCCGCCGCGCGCGTCGCCTGACGCTGCGTGTCGTCGAAGTACGCGGGGACCGTGATCACCGCGCGCGCGACGTCGACGCCGAGCGCGCGCCGGGCGACGTCGCGGACCTTGCCGAGGATCATCGCGGAGATCTGCGGCGGCGTGTACTTGTGCCCGTGCACGTCGAGCTGGATCACCTTCCGCTCGGTTTCGCTGGCCTGGTAGGGGAGAGCCGCGAGGTCGTCCCGCACGTCCGAGAGACCGCGGCCCATCAGCCGCTTGATGCTGAAGATCGTGTTCAGCGGATCGGCGACCGCGCGCGCGCGCGCTTCGCGTCCGACGATCGGCGGGCCTTCGGCAGGGAAGTGCACCACCGAAGGGATCAGTCCGCTCTCGCCTTCGGGGTGGAGGACGACGGGGCGGCCGTCCTTCCAGATCGCCGCCAGCGAATACGTCGTCCCGAGATCGATGCCGAGCGCCGGCTCCTGCTCGGGCGACGGTTGGAGCACGTTCAGTTCGACGTAGCCCATGTCAGCGCGCTTCTGCGCGATGGAGTCGCAAGGCCTCGAGCTCGGCGAGCGCCCGATCGACGTAGCGGACGACGTTGAGCGCGCGCCGGGCGTCGCGCAGGGACTCGGCGCCGCTCGCGGGCAGCGGTTCGAGGATCCCGGCGACCGTCGCGAGAGCTTCCACGCGCTTCGCCTCGAGCTCGCGGCGCAGCTCCTCGAGGCGCTCGGCGGGCACCGCGTCGCCGGTGCGCGCGGCCTCGAGCGTCTCGTTCCATTCGAGGACTTCCATCAGGAACTCCTTGGGCATCGAACGCTCCGCGTTCTCGTCCGGACCTCCCAGCATGCGCACGAGATGGTCGGCGCGCGCCGCGTCGTCCGAGAGCAGCGCGAAGGCCGAATTCAGCATCGCCGTCGCGCGTTCGGCGCGCTCCTTCTCGGCCTTCCCCGCGGTCGCGAAGTAGTCGGGATGCGTGAGGCGGCTGAATCGCAGGAGCCGGCGGCGGAGCTCGGCGGCGTCGATCGCGTAGGCGGGCGCGAGGCCGAGGATCTCGAACTCGAGGCGCCCGCTCGCGTCGCTCGCGAGGGGGATCAAGGTCCCGCAGGCGAGGCAGCCGAGCGGAGTCTCGAGTTGCGCGGAACAGCGGGGGCAGCTCGCCATGGCGTCTTCTCGCACCGAGGCCCCAAGGCTCCCGGCCGGACCGTTCAGACGGAGAACGACTCCCCGCAACCGCAGCTCTTCGCCGCGTTCGGGTTGCCGAACTTGAAGCCGCGACCCATCAGCGTGTCCTCGAAGTCCACCTGGGTGCCGTTCAGGTACAGGAAGCTCTTCGGATCGCAGACGACCCTCACTCCGTCGACCTCGTTCACCTGGTCGATCTCGCCGATGTGGTCGTCGAACCCGAGCGTGTACGAGAACCCGGAGCAGCCGCCGCCCTTGACGCCGACGCGCAGCGCCGTCCCGTCGGGCAGCTTCTGCTCGCTGATGATCCGTCGGATCTCCTTGACGGCTCGTTCGGTGAGTTGGATCACGGCTTGCCTCCTGCGGGCTTCGCGGATGCCGCCGCGCCGCCCTGCTTGCTCTTGTAGTCCTGGACCGCGGACTTGATCGCGTCTTCCGCCAGGACGCTGCAGTGGATCTTCACCGGGGGGAGGGAGAGCTCCTCGACGATCTGCGTGTTCCGGATCTCCATCGCCTCGTCCAGGGTCTTGCCCTTGATCCATTCCGTCGCGAGCGAGGAGCTCGCGATCGCGGACCCGCAACCGAAGGTCTTGAACTTGGCGTCCACGATCCGATCGCCTTCGACCTCGATCTGGAGCTTCATCACGTCGCCGCACTCCGGAGCGCCGACGACGCCGGTGCCGACGTTCGGCTTGGACTTGTCGAACGACCCGACGTTGCGCGGGTGGTTGTAGTGATCGATGACTTTGTCGCTGTAGGCCATGGCTCTTCCTTCGTCGTTCAGTGCTTCGTCGCGGTGCCGGGCTGGTGGCTCGTCCAGTCGATCTTCGAGAGGTCGATGCCCTCCTGGACCATCTCGTAGAGCGGAGAGAGCTCGCGCAGGCGCTTGACCGCCTGGATCACGTGCTCGATCGCGTAGTCGACCTCGTCCTTCGTCGTGAACCGTCCGAACCCGAAGCGGATCGAGCTGTGGGCGAGCTCGTCGCCGACGCCCATCGAGCGCAGGACGTGGCTCGGTTCGAGGCTCGCCGACGTGCACGCGGAGCCGGACGACACGGCGATGTCCTTGATCCCCATGATCATGGATTCGCCTTCGACGTAGCTGAACGAGATGTTCGAGTTGTTCGGGAGCCGGTGCTCCTTGTCCCCGTTCAGGTGGACGTGGTCGAGCGATTCGAAGATCCGCTTCTCGAAGTAGTCGCGCAGCCCTTGCGTGTGCGCGCGATCCTTCTCGAGCTCCGTCCGCGAGAGTTCGCACGCCGCGCCGAGCCCGACGATGCCCGGGACGTTCAGCGTGCCCGAACGCATCCCGCGCTCGTGTCCGCCGCCGTCGACCTGCGCGACGAGGCGCACGCGCGGGCTCTTCCGCCGCACGTAGAGGCATCCGACGCCCTTCGGACCGTAGATCTTGTGGCCCGAGAGGCACAGGAGATCGACGTGGTCGGCCTCGACGTCGACCGGGACCTTGCCGACGGCCTGCGTCGCATCCGTGAAGAACAGGATCTGCTTCGCGTGGCAGAGCTCGCCGATCTCGCGGATCGGGTTCAGCGTGCCCACTTCGTTGTTCGCCCACATCAGCGCGACGAGGATCGTGTCCGGGCGCAGCGCACCCTCGACCATCTCCCTCGTGATGCGTCCCGACTTCGTCGGCGCGAGGTAGGTGACTTCGCAGCCGGACTTCTCGAGGTGCTTGCACGTGTCGAGCACGGCCTTGTGCTCGACCTGGCTCGTGACGATGTGTCGCCCCTTCTCGGCGTACATCTCGGCGACGCCCTTGATCGCGAGGTTGATCGACTCGGTCGAGCCGGACGTGAACACGATCTCCTTGGGCGACGCCCCGATCAGGGAGGCGATCTGTCCGCGCGCCTTCTCGACTGCTTCCTCGGCGTGCCATCCGAACGAGTGGCTGCGGCTCGCGGCGTTCCCGAAGTTCTCGGTGAAGTAGGGGAGCATCGCCTCGAGCACCCGCGGGTCGAGGGGCGTCGTGGCCTGGTAGTCGAAGTAGATCGGGAGCTTCATGAGAGGACCGTGAGCGGCGCGAGGGCGACCGCACCTTCGGCGGGCTTGAGGAGGGAGCGCAGCGTCGTGCGCTGCATGAGCTGCCACAGTCCTTCGCGGAGTCGTTGCAGCGGCGAGCGGATCGGGCAGCGCGGCTCGAGACCGCATTCCCCGGGATGGCCGGAGTGGCCCGGAGCGAGGCCCTCGCAGCTCGTGAGGGAGGGACGCCCCTCCAGCGCGGCGACGACGTGGCTGAGCGTCAGGTCGTCGGGGGAGAGCGCCAAGGAGTAGCCGCCCGTCGCCCCGCGATGGGAGTCGATCAGCTCGGCGCGGCACAAGTCCTTCAGGACCTCGGCCAGGAGCCGCTTCGGGATCAGGAACCGCTCGCTGATCTCCCGCGCGCTGACGCAGTGGCCCTCGCGCTCGGCCATGTGGACGAGGGCGATCAGGCCGTATTCGGTTCTCTTGGTGAGTTGGATCACGGGACAGGAAAGTGCACCAGATTAGTGCTGATTCTATTTCGGCGGAAGCCCCCTGAACACTTGGATCGCAGAAAAGAGGCCCTCGAGCGCCCCTCAAGGCGCCTCGGACCGATGGTCGATCCATCCCCTGTGGCCCAACCCCTTTGTTTCACTTGCGGCATGGCGGTCGGTGAGCCCCACAAGCTCAACCGTCTCGACAACGGCCAGATCTGCCCGACCTGCAGGGATCGGGTGCTCGATTCGCTCCCGCCCATCCTGCCCGACCTCCAGGGCGTGCGCGGCCAGGCCGAGTTCAGCCTGCGCGAATCGCCCGAGGACTTCGACGGTCCGCCGGCGGCTTCCTAGGCGGGCGCGAGCAGGCTGAGGATCTCCGGCGGCAGCGGCATCGGCCGCCGCGTTTCGGCGTCCTTGCGGATGCACGCGAGCTCGACGGAACCCGAGGCGATCAGCACGGCGTCCGACACGCGGACGACCTCCGACTCGAACACGATCGACGCGTTGCCGATGCGGCCGACGCGGGTGCGGACGAGGAGCTCCTCCTCGTAGAGAGCCGGGGCGCGGTAGCGCAGCTCGGCGCGCCGCACCGGGAGCGCCCACCCCTTGCGCTCGAGCTCGGCGTAGGAGCACCCGCGCTCGCGCATGAGGTGCGTGCGACTCTCCTCGAGGTACACGAGGTAGTTCCGGTGATGGACGACTCCCATCTGGTCGGTTTCGGCGTAGCGCACGCGCAGCCGATGCTCGTGGTAGGGCGCGTCCATCCGGTGGAGTCCGCGCGGGATGATCGCACGCCGGACGGGCGCCGAGCCAGCGCGCAAGCTCGCGAAGTGGCGCCCCACGCCCGGGCCCTGGTAGAACGTCTGCCCCGGAGTGGGACCGATGAGTGCCCGAAAGAGCGATCCCGCCGGCGGCGGTGCCGATTTCGCGGCGGTCCTGACCTGGTTCGTGCCGGGTGCCGGCCACGTCGTCCTCGGGCGGCCGTTGTTCGGGATCCTCGCCTTCCTCCTGGTCGAGGGGCTCTACGTCCTCGGCGTCCGGCTGTCCGACGGTCGCCTGTTCGAGTTCCTCGAGCCCGATCTCCAGGGTCCGTTCGCCGGCGCGCTGGCTCCCGAGGTGGGCAACCTCGGCGCGCTCGTGTGGCACATGCGGAGCTACGGATTCGGACCGGGCTTTCCGCGCTCGTGGCCCGAGCACATCCACCTCGGCGTCTGGCTGACGGCCGCCAGCGGGATCCTGAACGCCTGCCTCATGGTCAGCGCGAACCTCGCGGGGCGGCGCGAACCACGCGTCGCGGCCCGGAGCCCGCGCGCGACGCTGCAGGTCGTCGCCGGATGGCTGGTGCCCGGGCTCGGTCACGTGCTCCAGAAGCGCGTCGCGCGCGGCGTCGCCGTGTTCGTGCTCCTCGTCGGCCTCTTCGTGCTCGGCACGTGGCTCGCGGAGGGCTCGAACCTCGACCGCGAGCGCCACTTCTACTACTGGGGAGGCCAGGCGCTCCTCGGTGCGCCCGTGATGCTGCTCGAAGCGCTGCACGGGCACGCGCGCGTGGCGCACGATATCCCGTACGTCGACGCCGGACTCGTCATGGTCTGCCTCGCCGGCCTCCTGAACGTGCTCGCGCTGCTCGACGTGTTCGCGCGGGCGGAGGCGGAGCCTGCGCCGGTGCGCGCGAGCGATGCGGAACCCGTGGCCGGCGACGCGAGGGCGCCCGCGTGAAGGACTTGCCGGTCCATCTCCTGCTCTTCGCCGTGGTCGGCCTCGTGATCACGGGCATGAATGCCGTGTTCGGCGAGCCGGAGGACGCGGCCGCCGTCCGCAGCCTGCCGAAGCGCTTGGCCTGGTTCTTCCTGGGCTGCGCCGTGCTCGCCGCGTGCATCCTCCTCGCCGAGCGTTTCCTCGCCGCCGCGCACTGAGCGTTCATTCGTCGCTCGCGAGCAGCCGGTAGAGCCCTCCGGGCGTCCGCGCGATGCGGCCGGCCATCTCCTGCGTGACGAGCTCGACGAGGATCGTGGTCAAGGGCGTGCCGAGCCGGGTCGCGAGTTCCTCCGCGGAGAGCGTTTCACCGCGCAGCGCCGCGAAGATCCGCCGCGCACCTCCCGAGGATTCCGACGTCTGCGTCTCGCTCGGTGCGGCGACGGAGAGCCCGAGCTCCAGCAGCACGTCCTCGGGATCCTCCACGAGCGTCGCGCCTTCGCGCAGCAGCCTGTGCGTGCCGCGCGACATCGGATGGTCGACCCTCCCGGGCAATGCCCACACGGTGCGTCCCTGGTCGACGGCCCACCGCGCGGTGATCAGCGACCCGGACGCCTGCGCCGCTTCGACGACGAGGACTCCGACGCAGAGACCCGAGATGACCCGATTGCGGAGCGGGAAGTGATGCGGCTTCGGCGCCTCGCCGGGCTGGAACTCGGACAGCAGGAGGCCGCGCTCGGCGAGCGCGTCGGCGGTGTCGCCCGAGGGCCATGGCCGATCGACGCCGCAGCCGAGCACGGCGATCGTGGCGCCGCCGTCGCGCAACACGGCGCGGTGAGCGACCTGATCGATCCCGCGCGCGAGCCCCGACACGATCGTTGCACCCGCCCGGGCGAACGCCGCGGCGAAGCGCGCGGCCTGCGCCTCGCCGTACGGGGTCGGCGCGCGCGTCCCGACGACGGCGATCCGCGGACCCTGCGCGAGGATCTCCACGCGGCCGCGCAACCAGAGGTTCTCGGGGGGAGCCTCGATCTCGCGGAGCTCGCGCGGCCAATGGGTCGAACGAGGCTCGATGCGCAGGAGCGTCGCCGGTGTGCTCACACCTCCTCGACCGCGCCCGCTCGTCGCGGTGTCGCGTCAAAGCGGGAAAAACGAGGGCGTTCCTACGCGGACCGGAGCTGTGGTCTCGCGGCGGGATCGAACCGGGGCTCGGCGCCCGGCGCGCGGCGCGCGACCGGCGCGAGGCACGCCTTCATCTCTCCGAGGAACGACGCCACGTCGAGGCCGAGGTGCGCGGGGAGGTAGGCGGCGAGGTAGCCCCGGTGCCCGGCGTGCAGCTTCGCGGCGCCGTCGAGGTTGCCGCGCGCGAAGTGGTGCAGCGCGATCGCGGCTTGCACGAGGCCCTTGAAGAAGTCGGAGTCCGGGCCCTGCGTCGAGAGCCAGAGCATCTCGAACTCCTCGTGCGCCTCCTCGTACTCCCCGGCGTTGAAGAGCGCGACACCCTGCGCGAGATGCACGGATCTCGCGTCCTCGTCCCAGCGCGCCGGATCGAACGACGGTTCCTGGGGCAGGACCCGGCTCAAGGGATCGCGCTCCTCGCGCGTCGGCCTCAGGCTTCGGGCGCGGCCACGGCTTGCACGGGCTCGCGCTTCGGCTCGGGCTGCGTGAACACGAGGTTCTGTCCGTCGGGCGCCGCACGCACCTGGATCGGCTGTTCGGTCGAGAGACCGGTGCGCAGGAGCATCTCGGACAGCGGGTCCTCGATGAAGCGCTCGATCGCCCGGCGCAACGGCCGCGCGCCGTAGTCCTCGCTGAAGCCCTTGCCGATCAGGAAGTCGATCGCGGCCTGGTCGAGGTCGAGGCGCACGCCCTTCTCGACGAGGCGCTTCTGCACGTCGGCGAGCTGCAAGTGCACGATCTTCGACAGATCGGTGTGGGTCAGCGGGTTGAACACGATGAGCTCGTCCACGCGGTTCAGGAACTCGGGTCGGAAGTAGCGCTCGACCTCGATCATCACGTCGCTCTTCATCCGCTTGAAGCGATCCTCGTCACTGACGCGGGCGGAATTCGAGAGGCGATCGAACCCGAGCTTCGCACCGGCCTTCATCTGCTGGCTGCCGAGGTTGCTCGTCATGATCAGGATCACGTTGCGGAAGTCGACGTGGCGCCCGAACGAGTCGGTGAGACGTCCTTCCTCCATGATCTGCAGCAGCATGTTGAAGACGTCCGGGTGCGCCTTCTCGATCTCGTCCATGAGGACGACCGAGTAGGGCCGACGGCGCACTTTTTCGGTGAGCTGCCCGCCCTCCTCGTAGCCGACGTACCCCGGGGGCGCGCCGACGAGTCGCGAGGCGTTGTGCTTCTCCATGTACTCGCTCATGTCCATGGTGATCACGGCGTCTTCGCTGCCGAACATGAACTTCGCGAGCTGCTTGCAGAGGTACGTCTTGCCGACGCCCGAAGGGCCGAGGAAGACGAACGAACCGGTCGGACGGCGCGGATCCTTGAGACCCGAGCGCGAGCGGCGCACGCAACGGGCGATCGCGGCGATCGCGTCGTTCTGGTTGATCACCGTCGACGCCAGCTCGACGTCCATCTGGAGCAGGCGCTCCGCTTCGGCCTTCTCGAGCCGCGTCAGCGGGATGCCGGTCATCTTCGAGACGGTCTCCGCAATGATCTCCGCGTTGACGACCCCGACCTGCTCGCGCTCGCCGTGCTCGGCGCGCCAGCGGTTCTGCAGCTCTTCGCGCTTCTTCTTGAGCTGGTACGCCTTGTCGCGGAGCTGGGCGGCCTTCTCGAAGTCCTGCGAGGAGACGGCCTCGTCCTTGGAGCGTTCGAGGCGCTCGATCTCCTCGGTGAGCTCGCGCATGTCCGGGGGCGGCGCCATCGCCTTGATGCGCACCCGCGCGCCGGCCTCGTCGATCACGTCGATCGCCTTGTCCGGTAGGAAGCGGTTGTTGATGTAGCGCGTGGAGAGCTCGACGGCGAGCGCGAGCGCCTCCTCCGTGTACGTGACGCGGTGGTGGGCTTCGTACTTGTCGCGCAGGCCCTTCAGGATCTCGATCGTCTCGGACGGCGTCGGCGGCTCCACGTTGACGGCCTGGAAGCGGCGTTCGAGCGCTCCGTCCTTCTCGATGTGCTTGCGGTATTCGTCGAGCGTCGTCGCTCCGATGCACTGGATCTCGCCGCGCGAGAGCGCGGGCTTCAGCACGTTGCTCGCGTCGATCGCGCCTTCGGCACCGCCCGCCCCGACGAGCGTGTGGAGCTCGTCGATGAACAGGACGACGTCGCGGACGCGGCGCACCTCGGTCATGACCGCCTTGATGCGCTCCTCGAACTGGCCGCGGTACTTCGTCCCGGCGACCATCAGGGCGAGGTCGAGCACGACGATGCGCTTGTTGCGCAGGATGTCGGGCACGCGCGACTCGATGATCATCTGCGCGAGGCCCTCGACGATCGCGGTCTTCCCGACGCCCGGTTCGCCCAGGAGGACGGGGTTGTTCTTCGTGCGGCGCGACAGGATCTGGATGACGCGCTCGATCTCGTTGGCGCGCCCGATGACGGCGTCGAGCTTGCCTTCGCGCGCGAGCTCCGTGAGGTCGCGGCCGAAGGAGTCGAGCGCGGGAGTCTTGCTCTTGCTCGTCCCCGCCTGCGGTTGCCCCTCGGTGGTCGCGGTCTCTTCCTCTTCTTCCTCGCCGGTGTCGGCGCCCAGGAAGTCGAGCACCTCCTCGCGCACGTCCTCGAGCTTGACGCCGAGGTTGATCAGGACCTGCGCCGCGATGCCCTCGTTCTCCTTGATGAGCCCGAGCAGCAGGTGCTCCGTTCCGATGTAGTTGTGGCCGAGGTTCCCGGCCTCCTCCATCGAGAGCTCGAGGACCTTCTTCGCGCGCGGAGTGAACGGGAGCTGGCCCATCGTCACCATCGACGGGCCGGTCTTGACGATCTTCTCGACCTCCGTGCGGATCTTGTTCAGGTCGATGCCCATGTTCTTGAGCACGTTCGCGGCGACCCCGCTGCCTTCCTGGACGAGGCCGAGCAGGATGTGCTCGGTCCCGAGGTATTCGTGGTTGAACCTCTGAGCCTCCTGGCGGGCGAGGTTCATCACTTTCTTGGCGCGGTCCGTGAAGCGGTCGAACATGTTTGGTGTGGGGTCTTGGTCAGATCCGGGCCGGTTCTGAAGGGGATGCTAGCTAGCCCTAGCTTTTCGACCTTCAAGGGTCGCCGGGTTTACCACCGCGTGGCCTCCGCGATCAATCAAGCCGTTCCGGGAACGGCCGGCGACCGACGCGGAACCCTGGCGCGGCGCCTCAGGAGGCTCCGGGCTGGTCGAGGGCCTTGATCTCGTCCCGCAGGCGGGCGGCGTTCTCGTAGGCCTCGGCCCGGATCGCGTCTTCGAGTTGCTGCTTGAGTGTCGTCAGCCGCTGCGAGCGCAGCGAGTCCACTTCGCTCCCGCCGGGCACCCGGCCGACGTGCGCGCGCGCGCCGTGCACGCGCTCGAGCAGGTCGCCGATGTGGCTCTTGAAAACCTCGTAATCGCGCGCGCACCCGAGGCGTCCCTTCTTGCGGAACTCGTCGAGACTCATGCCGCAGTCCGGGCACGCCGGGCCGCCGCGCTTGCGCGTCTGCTGGGCGGAGATCTGCAGGAGCTTCCAGATGTCGGCCGGCGACTTCTTCATCGCCGGCGCGTGCGGCAGATCGATCGTCGCGGCGCAGCTCTCGCACAGATGCTGCTCGTGCACTTCCTTGCCGGCGTCGGCGACCGCGCCGTCCGACGGACTCGCGTCGACGATCTCCGTCACGTGGACCGACGCGGTGTTCTTCTGGCAGATCTGGCAGATCATGACGGGCGGCTCGAGCAGTCCGCTCGTCACCACCTATAGCTCGGCTCCTTCCTATCGTCGAGGCGTGGGCGGTTCCTTCACCGTCTCCGGATCCTGAAAGGCTTCGCGGGCGCGCTCCAGGAACGCGGCGGTGACCTTCGAACGGGTCAGGATACCCGCCAGCTCGGGTGTCTCGTTGGAAAGGAACCGCGCCAGGAGCCCCAGGCTGCTCGATCCGGGTTCCACGCCCCGCAGGAACCGGAGCAGCGACGGGTCCGCCTGCAGCCGGCGCGGCTCGGGGTCGCGGTCGTCGACCGTGCGTCCCGAGAGGATCGCGCGGGCGCGGTGCACGCTGAGTCCGCCGGCCGCGGCGTTCGCCGGCTCCTCCGCGAGGCATCCGAGGAGAAGGTGCGCCGGCGAGATCGCCGCGGCGCGCTCCCCGGCCGCGAAGCGGTTCGCGGCCGAGAGGGCGCGCTTCGCGGGCGTCGTGAAGCGTTTGAAGAAGCCGGCGCTCGGCCGCGAGTCCGGCCCCGGCGCGCGCGCTTCGCCGGCGGCGGCGAGCCCGGCGGCGCGCAACGCATCGCGGGCTCCCGGCTCGACGCTGGCCGCGGCTTCGATCAGCAGGCTGCCGACCTCGACCTCGTCCGCCGCGGATTCCCGTGAGCGCCGGTGCGCCCGCGCCAGGACGTCGACGGCGCCGGGCGAGAACGGCAGCGTCGATCCGGAGGCGACCACCATCAGCCCCGGCGAGATCGCCAGGGCTTCGCTCGAGATCGTCGCGGGATCCGCGAACGCGTGGAGGATCGCGGCGTGTGCTGCGGACTCGGGATCGTCGACGAGCACCGACAGGAGGTGCTCGGGCGTGACGGTGTCCGCGTGCAATCGCATCGCCTGGGTCCCAGCGCGACCGACGAGGCTCCTCGTGTACGGCGCGAGTCGCGCGAGCAGCGGCGCGAGCTCCGGGTCGTCGGGGTCGAGACTCATCTCCCGTCGGCGTCCACCGGCGGGAGCGCGCGCTGGAATGCGAGCGCCCGCTCGCGGAAGTTCAGATACGCGTCGAAGCTCGCCGCGGCGGGGGAGAAGAGCAGCTCCTCGCCCGGCCCCATGTGCTCGAACGCGAGGTCGATCGCGGCCTCGACGCTCGCCGCGGCCCAGGTCTCGATCCCCGCCGAGCGGAAGGCGGAGCCGAAGCGATCGGCGGCTTCTCCGAAGGCGATCACCCGGCGCGTGCGCGCCCGCGCGGTGTCGACGAGCTCGACCAACGGCAGGTTCTTCGCCTTCCCGCCGCACAGGAGCGTGCATCCCGGGGCGATCGAGAGGAGGACGGAGACCGTGGAGTCGGGGGTCGTCGAGACGCCGTTGTCCCAGACGCGGTGCCCGCGCCGCGTGCCGAGGTCCTCGAGGCGGTGCGGGAGCGCGGTGACGCCGGGGAGCGCCGTCGCCAGTCGCTCCGCGTCCGCGCCGAGGAGCTTCGCCGTCCCGAGCGCGATCAGGGTGTTCTCGCGCTGGAACGTCCCGCGGAGGCGCAGGTCCGACACCTTCGCTAGCGGCTCGAGGCCCAGTCGGAAGCGCCCGTCGCGCATGTTGAGCCCGACGTCGGACGCGCGCGTCGCGAAACAATCGAGGCGCCGCAGACCCGGTTCGGTCCAGCTCGCGAGTTCCGGCGCTTCGCCGGGAAGGATCGCCGTTCCGCCGGTCGCGGCGGCGAGCCGCAGGATGCGACGCTTCGCCGCCGCGTACGCGGCGACCGAGCCGTGTCGCTCGAGGTGATCGGCGAGGACGTTCGTGATCGCGACGACTTCGACACGCGGCGGCGAGCCGGGCTCCCCGAGTTCCGCGGGCAACGCGTCGAGCTGGTAGGAGGAGATCTCGACGACCGCGACGTCGTCGCGCTCCATCTCGCGCAGGCTCTCGAGGAGCGACCTCCCGATGTTCCCCCCGAGGTGGACGCGGATCCCGCAGGCCGCGAGCAGCTGCGCCAGCGTGTTGCACGTCGAGCTCTTCCCCTGCGTTCCCGTGACCGCCGCGATGCGCGCCGGGCAGCGCTCGAGAAAGAGGGCCATCTCGGAGGTCACCGGCACACCGGCGGCGCGCGCGGCGGCGAGCAGCGGATTCCCCGGCGCGACGGCCGGATTCGCGACGACCATGCCGGTGCGCGTGAAGTCCGCGAGGCGGTGCTCGCCGAGGACGAACTCGACCTCGAATCCCTCGAGCGTCCGGACTGCGGGCGCGAGCTCCGCGGCGGAGCGCAGGTCGGTGACCGTGACGCGCGCGCCTTGCCCGGCGAGCCACCGCGCCACCGCGGCGCCGCCGCCGAAGAGCCCGAGACCCATCACGGTCACCGGCACTCCTTCGAGCGCGTTCGCGGCCTGGATCACTGCGGCGGAGCCGGGGGCTTGGCGCGCTGCGGTCCCTCGGGGCCGGCCTTGCGGAGTTCCTCGGCGCGCTCGAGGACCTTGTCGAGGTCCGGTTGCGTGACGGCCCCGCTCTCGGGCTCGAGCGCCACGCGGACCACTTTGCGGTAGTGCCAACCGATCGGCAGCAGCACCTCCGAGAAGAAGTCGAGCGGGAAGCGCGCGTACCAGGGCTCGACGAGCTTCACCTGCTCGGACCAGGCGCGGTAGCCCTCGCGGTACAACGTGACGCGGCGCGTGCCGAACGCGTCGAACTCGGTGCGGTACGGAGTCTGGCCGACGATCTTCTGATCGAGACGCACGGCCGCACCCGGCGGATCCGAGAGCACGACGAGCTCGCGATGGACGGCGCAACTCCCCGCGAGGCCTGCGAAGAGCAGCGCGATCCGCGCGCATCCGTGCGAGTTCCTCATGGCCGTGCGCAGGATGCCACGGTTCTCGATGCCGGTCGAGAGTGGCGGAGAGGGAGGGATTCGAACCCTCGGAGCCCAAAAAAGGACTCACCGGCTTAGCAAGCCGGCGCATTCGGCCGCTCTGCCACCTCTCCGCGCGGCGGGCGGGGGAGGATACCCGTGCCCGCGAGCACGGGCAAGCCGAGCGACTCAATCGACCTGCGCGCGCGCCTGGACGAACGAGTAGAAGAAGACCGAGTTCGGATCGTGCGCGACGTGAGCCAGCTCGCGCTTCATGCCTTCGACGACCTCCGCCGAGACCTTCCCGGCCTTCTGGAGTCCGGGGACTCCGGATAGGAGCAGCTCGGTCCAGTAGGCGATGAACTCCGCGCGCTCGCCTGGAGCCCGGTTGTCGAGGTGGATCGTCCGGACCTCGGTCACGATGTCGCGGTATCCGACGGCCTGGAGCAGGTTCCCGAGCTTCGCGCCGACGAACGGGTCGCCGCCGATCTCGAGCTGGTGATCGTTGAAGGCCATCCAGAAGGAGAGCGTGTTCGGGCTGTACGGATCGAGGAAGAACGACGCGTTCTGGACCTCGGTGACGACGATCGGAGAACCGGAGCGGAGCACGCGGCGCGTCTCGGAGAGGATGAGCGCCGGATCACCGACGTGCTCGAGGATCCAGCACAGGAACGCGGAGTCGAATCGGTCGGCTTCGAAGTCGAGCGAGCCGGCGTCCGCGAGCACGAACTCGTAGCGTCCGGCGGCCCACTGCAGGCCTTCGAGGCGCGCCCGCGCCGCCTCGAGGTTCGTCTCGGATCGATCGACGCCCGTGACGTGCAGTTCCGGAAAGTGCCGGAGGAGGATCTCGGTCTGGGCTCCGACGCCGCTGCCGATCTCGATCAGTGCCTTCGACCTCCGGAACGGAAGGCGGTCGTGGATGCGGTGCTCGAGGAAGCGCGCCTGGCGCCGGAGTCGGGACTGCTCGTCGGCGGTGAAGCCGTGCAGATAGTCCGTCGGGGTCTTCTTCGTGCTCATGTGGGCTGGCGGAGGCGGGAGGATTCGAACCCCCGGTGCCTTGCGACACTTCGGTTTTCAAAACCGACGCATTCGGCCGCTCTGCCACGCCTCCGCGCTGCGGGGAGGGTACGCGCGACGCGCGCGACGGTCCAGCGCGCTAGGGCTCCTCGCCGCCCTTCGCTTCGCCTTCTTCTTCTTCCTCGTCGTCCTCCGGCGTCGCCTCCGGTTCCGGGAGCACGTCGGGTCCGGACGGATCGGTGCGCACCATGTCGAGCACCGACTGGGCCACGCGGATCGGGCACTTCGCGCGCAGCGCGAGCGCGACGGCGTCGCTCGGGCGCGCGTCGACGACGGCCGTCATCTCGCTGTCCTTCTTGTGCAGGACGAGTTGCGCGAAGAACGTGTTGTCGCGCAGGTCGACGATGTCGACGTGCTTCAGCTCGGTCTCGAGAGCGCGGATCGTCTCGTAGGCGAGCTGGTGCGTCAGCGGGCGCGGCGTCTGGAGCCCGGCGACGACCCGTCGGATCTCGCAGGCTTCGACGGTTCCGATCACGATGGGGAACCCGCGCCCGCCGCCCGCTTCCTGCAGGAAGATGTACTGCTGTTCCGAGCCCTCGCGGATCACGATCCGCGACAGGGCGACGTCGATCATCTTCATCCCGTCCTTCGGGTCGTTCATCGCGCCGACCCTCGACCAGGAGTGCGCTCGCCGAGGACGATGGGCTCGATCGCGTCCCCTTCGTCCTCGACGAGGAGGAACGAGCTCTCGTGCGCATCCTCGTGGCCGCAGGAGTCGCAGGCGACTCCGCGCGTCGAGCGACGATCGCGGCGACGCAGGCTGCCGCCGCCGCACGACGGGCAGGTCCTGTCGGCGCGCGCGGGCCAGAAGACGGATACCAGGACCCAGGCTGCGGCCGTTCCGATCACCGCGGCGAGGGCGGTGACGAACGCGCGATCTGGTCCGCGCAGGACGACGAGCGCCCCGCACACCGTCGCGGCGAGCATCAAGGGCCCGAACAGCCAGGCCGGCGTCGTGCGCCGGCGCGATCCAACTCTTCCAATCGATGCCACCGCGGTACCAGTGTAGCTAGTATGGGCCGGAGTTCGCTGGAACGATATCGATGGTCCAATCCCGAGACTCCGAGTCGCGACGCGCCGTTCGATCGGCGCCGGCTTACCCCGACAATCCCGTGCTCGCGCACGTCTGGCGCGGCGACGCGGTCGAATCGCAGCACCGCGGATCGTGGGTCCTCGCCGACTCGTCGGGTCGCGTGATCGAAGGAGCGGGCGCGTGGAGGGATCCGGTCTTCGTCCGGAGCTCGGTGAAATGCCTCCAGGCGTTGCCGTTGATCGAATCGGGAGCGGCGGAGCGATTCGCATTCACCGACGCCGAGATCGCGCTCGCCGTCTCGTCCCACAACGCGGAAGCGTGTCACACGGACGGCGTGGCGGCGCTCCTCGCGCGCCTCGGGCTCTCGGTCGCGGATCTCGCCTGCGGACCGCAGCCGCCGGGCGATCCGGAAACGCGCGCGCGACTCCGCGCGGAGGGCCGGAAGCCCTCCGCGCTCCACAACAACTGCTCGGGAAAGCACGCCGGGTTCCTGACCCTGGCACTCCACCTCGGCGTCCCGACCGCCGGGTACATCGATCCCGCGGGTCCGGGGCAGGAGCTCGTCCGCGACGCCGTCCTCGCCGTCAGCGGCGTGGACGCGTCCGAACTCACGACCGCGATCGACGGTTGCAGCGCGCCGACGTTCCGCATGCCGCTCGTCGGGCTCGCGACGGCGTTCGCGCGGGTCGCGAACCCGGGCGCGCTCGCGCCGGCGCGCCGTTCGGCGTGCGAGCGGATGCTCGCGTCCGTCGCGGCCAACCCCGTGCTCCTCGCCGGCAGGCGCGATCGCATCTGCACGGAGATCGTCCGCGCGACGCGCGGCCGGCTGTTCCCCAAGATCGGCGGGGACGCCGTGTACGGGATCGGCGCGCGCGGCCTCGACCGCGGCCTCGCGATCAAGATGGACGACGGCTCGAACCGCGGCCTGCACGCCGTCCTCGTCGCACTCCTGCGCCGCTTCGCGCTGGCCACGGACGCGGAACTCGCCCTCCTCGCGGGCTGGGAGCAGAAGTCGATCCGCAACTGGGCCGGGCTCGAAGTCGGTCGCACGGAGGTCCTCGTCTGAGCCCGCGCGCTCCTCCCGTCCTGCCGGAAGACGCGCACAAGGGCGACGCCGGCCGCGTGCTTCTCGTGTGCGGCAGCGAAGACATGCCGGGTGCGGCCGTGCTCGTCGCACGCGCGGCGCAGCGAGCGGGCGCCGGTCTCGTCTCGGTCGCGTGCCTCGACGCGAACTTGAAGATCGTCGTTCCCGGCGCGGCTCCCGAGGCCGTCCTGCTCGACGCGACGCGCGACCCGGTCGCGACGCTCACGGGAAGGACCGACGACGCGCGCGTGCTCGGCCCGGGCCTCGGCGCGACCGAGCGCACGCTGCTCGTGGTCCGCGCGCTGCTCGCCGGCATGGCCGAGGGGAGCTGGATCGTGGACGCGGACGCCTTGAACGTCCTCGGCGGTGATCTCGAGGTCCTCCGGAAGCGCCGCGGACCGATGGTCCTGACGCCGCATCCGGGCGAGGCGGCGCGGCTCCTCGGACGCGAGGTCCCGCGCGACGAACCGGGCCGGGTGGCCGCGGCTTGCGAAATCAGCCGGCGCGCCCAGGCCGTGTGCTGCCTGAAAGGGCATCGAACGGTAGTCGTCGACGGCGACCGCGTGTACGTGAACGAGACAGGGAACCCGGGGATGGCGACCGCCGGAGCAGGCGACGTGCTCGCGGGAATCCTGGGAGCGTACTTGGCCTTGTGCAGGACCCGCTCGGACGCGTGGTGGACGCCTTTCGAGGCGGCGTCGTCCGCCGTGCACGTCCACGGTCTCGCGGGAGATCTCGCGGCCGCCGAAGTCGGCCGGCGCGGTCTCGTCGCATCCGACCTCGTCCGCTGCCTGTCCGCCGCCCAGGCGAGGCTACACTGAACCCATGGCGACACGAGAGCTCACCACGCTGCCGCAAGGCGCCTTCGAGACGCTCGGCGACGGCGTCGGATTCGTCGCGCTCGTCGATCGCATGCAGACCGACCCCGCGCTCAAGGTCGTGAACGCTGCGCGCATCTCCTACGACAAGCGCAAGAGCGAGTTCGACGAGAAGGACCGCAAGCTCTGCTCGTTCCTCTGGGAGCACGGGCACACGTCGCCGTACCGCCACTCGTACTACACGTTCCACTGGAAGGCTCCGCTCTTCGTCTTCCGCCAGGCCTTCAAGTACCAGGTCGGCAGCGGCTGGCGGATGTACGAGGTCGACGGGGAGCCGGTCAGCCTCGAGGTGTTCGACGTCCTGTTCGACACCGACAAGGGATGCAGCTGGAACGAGGTGTCCGGCCGCTACGTGCAGTGGACGCCGGAGTTCTACGTGCCGCGCGTGATGCGCGGGAACCCGCCGCACGGGAACAAGCAGGCCTCGGTCGAGCTCGATCCCGCCTTCGACCACGAACGGGAGCGCGCGTCGATGCTCGAGGAGTGCCGCCTCGCCTACGAGCGCTACCAGGAACGGCTCGCGCGCGGCGTGGCGAAGGAGCTCGCGCGGCTGCTCCTGCCCCAGAACGTGTACAGCCAGGCGTACTGGACGGTCTCGCTCCAGGGCATCCTCCACTTCCTCGAGCAGCGCCTGAAGCCCGACGCGCAGCACGAGATCCGCGCGTACGCGGAAGGCGTGTTCCAGCACGTGCGCGAGGACCTCGAACGGATCGGTGTCCGCCGCGAGGCGATCGTCGCCGGGAAGATCTAGGCTCCGGACGCGCATGCTGGCTCTCCGTGCGTTCGCCGTCGCGGCCTTCCTCGTCCCGATCGCTCAGCAACCGACCGGAGGGCAGACCACGCCCGCGCCTGCGGGGGCCGACGCGAAGAAACTCGAGCAGGCGTTCCTCGAGCAGCACATCCATCTCGACGTCGCGCACGGCCTGTGCTGGATCCCGGTCGCGATCGACGTGCGCGAGGACCTGCTCGAGTACCTCCTGGTGAACCCGCAGGGCGCCGCGCACGAGAGCCTCTTCACGACCGACGTCGCCCCGAGCCACCTGAACGCCGCCCTCCTCGCGCTCGGCGTCACGCCGGGGAAGAATGCGAAGTGGAAACCGCGGGAGCCGGCGCCCACCGCCGAGGAATCGAAGGACGGCGTCGCGCCCTACGTCGTCGATCCGCCGAGCGGCGACGGGTTCTTCCTGTACACGGCCTGGCGCGAGGGCACCGAGGTGCACTTCCACCGCGTCGACGACCTGCTCCGGAACCTCGAGACGGGGCGGAGCATGCGCCGTCACCGCTGGGTGTTCCTCGGCTCGCGGATGGTGCGCCTGCGCGGCTCGGAGACGAAGGAGCTGTTCGCCGCGGACGTCGAAGGCAACCTGATCAACGTGGCCCTCTTCGAGGAGGGCAACACGCTGCTGACTGCGGCGCTCCCCGAGTGCCTGCGGCAGACGATCTGGCTCGCCAACGGATGGTTGCTGCCCCAGCGCGGGAGTCCCGTCTCGCTGATCTTCACGCGCGAGCCGCTGGCGGCGCTGCCGCCGGGCATGGAAGCCCAGCTGCCGGTGGTCCAGGAGTCGGTCGATGGTGCCCGGGACCGTTAGTTCGATCGTGCGCTCGGCGCTCCGCACCCAGCTCGCGCTGACGGCCGCGGAGAGTCTCGTGCTCGGCGCCTCCGCGGCCCTCGTCACGCTCGCAGCCGCGGTCGCCGGCGGAACGGCAGTGGGCGAGCGGCAGGCAGCGGCAGCCGCCGCGGTCACGGCGCTCCTGACGGCATGCTCGTGGGCGATCGAGCGGCGTCCGCGGGCGGACTCCGTCGCCAGACGGATGGACGGGCAGTTCCGACTTTCCGGCGGCGTGTTGACGGCGCTCGAGACGGAAGCGAATCCGTCCTCCTCCGCGCTCGCCGTCGCTCTGTCGGCGCGCATCGCGCCGAGCCTCTCCCGGGCGGCGTTCGCGCGCCATGCGGCGCGATCGTCCGCGATGCTGCTCGTCGCCCCGTTCGTCGCCTTGACGTTCTGGAATCTCGCGACGGACGCGCAGGAGAGCGCGCGTGTCGACGGACGCGGCGCGCCGGCCGCGCCAGGCGGAACGGTCCGATCCGACGACGCGGCGGATCTCGCGTCGGAAGCGACACGTCTCGCGGTGACGCCGGGTCTGCCCGCGGAGCTCGTCGATCGGCTCCGCGCGCTGGCGGCGCGAGCCGACGAGCTGCGCGCGCCGTCGGCGCAGTCGGCCGAGGAACGCGGGGCGCGCGAGCTCGACCTCGCGTCGCAGCTCGAGGAGTTGCGACGCGCCGCCGCCGGTGCGGCCGTGACGCCGGGCGCATCGGACGGCACAATGGCGGGTCCGGGTGCTCGCACCGTGCGCGATCCGGACGCAGCGATGCCCCCCGTGAATCCTTCCCGCCACCCGGCAGCTCCGGGCAACGATGCCGCGTCCGAAGGCGAGCGCGGAGTCGTCGGCTCCCGCTGGTGGCCGCAGCGCTACGACGCGGTCGTCGAGCGCTGGATCGAAGCCCGGCGCAACGCCGGCGACGGCCGAAATCGATGAGTTCCGCTTCGGTGAAGGCCCCGCGGCGCGTGGGCGTCTGGCTGATCGGCGCCCGCGGATCGATCTCCACGTGCGTCGCGTACGGTCTGGCGGGGCTGCGGGCGAAGCTGCTCGAGCCGGTCGGGCTGTGCACGGAACGCGAGCCGTTCGCTCGCTTGCCTCTCGCTCCGCTCGACACGTTCGTGGTCGGCGGACACGACGTGTGCGAGCGCGATCTGCACGCATCGGGCGCCGAGCTCGTCCGCGAAGGCATCTTGCGGGCGGACCTCGTCGACCGGACGCGCGCCGAAGTCGGCGCGATGTCCGCGCGGATCCGGACCGGCGCCATCGACGCCAAGGACCGCGACTCCGCCGGCATCGAGGGCGCGGCCCTCCGGCTCGGCTCGGCGCCGCCGCGCGAGCAGATCGCCAGCATCACCGCCGATCTCGCGGAGTTCCGCGCGCAGGAGCGCCTCGACGCCCTCGTCGTGGTGAATCTCGCGAGCACCGAGGCCGTGCGTCCGGAGCAGCGCGAGTGGGCGAGCCTCGAGCGATTCGACGAGGCGCTGGACCAGGGACGGGCGCAACCGGCTTCGCTGCTCTACGCGTACGCGGCGCTCGCGAGCGCGTGCCCGTACGTCAATTTCACCCCGAGCCTCGGGGCGTCCGTGCCGGCCTTGCGCGAGCTCGCGAAGCGCAAGAAGCTCCCGCACTGCGGGAACGACGGGAAGACCGGCGAAACCCTCGTGAAGACGGTGCTCGCGCCGATGTTCACCGCGCGTAACCTGCGCGTGCTCACGTGGCAGGGCTACAACATGCTCGGGAACCGCGACGGAGAGGTCCTGAACGACGGCGCGCACCGCGAGGCGAAGCTGCGCAACAAGGACGAGGCGCTGCGGTCGCTCCTCCAGGACCAGAACGTCCACACGCGCGTCGGGATCGATTTCGTCCCGTCCCTCAAGGACTGGAAGACCGCGTGGGACTTCGTGCACTTCGAGGGATTCCTCGGCGCCCGGATGACCCTCCAGTTCACGTGGTCGGGCAGCGACTCGGCTCTCGCGGCCCCCCTCGTCCTCGACCTGGTCCGGTGCGCGGAGTTCGCGGCGCGGATGGGGGAGTCCGGCGAGATGGCGCACACCGCCAGCTTCTTCAAGGCGCCGATCGCCGGGGGGACGCACGACTTCAGGGCCCAGTTCCAGGGTCTGCTGGACTACGCCGAGCGCCACCTGGCCGCCGCCGCCGACCCCCGGGCTGCACGGGCCTGACCCGTTTCGGTGCAGCCCTTGCCCTGGACGCCGGTCCCGGGGAATATGAGCGTATCCAGCGCGTAGTTCGCGCCTAGGAAACGGCTCGTGCGCTCGGCCCTCGACCCCACACCCCGATCGATCTCGGTGAAGAGTCTCGCGCTCCTCGTCGCGATGCTTCTCTCCGGTGTCGGGATCAGCGTGCACGAGTTCCTCGACAGCCGGCACCTTCCCGAACGTTCGCTGCGGCAGGATGCCCCGTGCATCGAAGAGTGCACGCGCGGCGAGCGGATCGCCCCCGACCATCCGACCGCGCGGGACCCGTCGGCTGCGGCGCCGCTGCAGGGTGCGACGGGCAGCCTCTGGATCGAAGCGACTCCGCGCGATCCGGAGTCGACGTCCGTGCCGGCGCCCACGCAGTGGGTGCCCGAGCTGGACGAGCGCGCGCAGGGACCGGTCGGTCGCTCCGCGGGCACGAGCACCGAGCACTAGCTCGGCGCGCCGTCCGCTTCCGCGCGAGCCCGCGTAGACTCCCGCGCTGCGCATGGAAGCCCGGTCGAAGCCCAAGCTCCAGACGACGACGCTCTGGTACCACCCGTCGGCGCAGTACGGCGATCGACCGATGGGGATCCCGGGCTACCCCGGTGCGACCCCGGCGTGGGTGATCTGGAACCTCCTCGAGCGGTACACGCGCGAGGGTGATCTCGTCGTCGATCCGTTCTGCGGAGGGGGCACGACGATCGACGTCGCGCGGAGTCTGGAGCGCCGCGCGCTCGGGTACGACCTCCAGCCCCAGCGGCCGGACGTCTTCCGGGCCGATGCGCGCAAGCTGCCGCTCGAGCCGGGGAAGGCCGATTTCGTGTTCATGGACCCGCCGTACTCGACGCACCTCGAGTACTCGGGCGGCGAGGAATGCATCGGCGAGCTCGATGCGTTCGGCTCCGAGTACTTCGATGCGATGGAACGCGTCTTCGAGGAAACGGACCGCGTTCTGCGCGACCGGCGCTACATGGCGGTGTACTGCAGCGACAGCTTCAAGAAGAAGCGCGGCTTCGTCGGCATCGGATCGGCGTTCTACGCGATGCTCGCGCGACGGTTCCGTCCGGTCGACCACGTCGTCGTCGTGCGCGGCAACCGAAAGCTCGAGAAGCCGAGCTTCCACCGTGCGGCCGCCGAGCAGAACTTCTTCCTGCGCGGCTTCAACCACCTCCTGATCTTCAAGAAGGAGCTGGAGAAGCCCGGCGCGCGACGCGCGGAAGGCGCGCCTTGACGGATCCGCCGCTCAGTGCGGCGGCTTCGATTCCGGCGGCGGGGGCTTCGACCCGTCGTCCGGCTTCTCCTCCGGTGCCGGCGGCGGAATCGACTCGCCCTCGGTGGGTTGCTCTCCGGGTGCAGTCGTGGACCCGTCCGCCCCGGGCGCAGTCTTGTCCTTGAGGAGCTCGGTCTTCTTCTTCTCGAAGCTCGCCTTGTTGTAGCTCGGGATCTGGTAGACCCACTTCGAGAGGCGCGCGTTGAGGTCGGCCGCTTCCTTCTGGACTTCCTCCGCCGACTTCGGCTTCGCGCTGGCGGCGGCGTCCTTCCTCTCGGGGTCCTCGGGCTTCGGTTCCTCCGGCGGAGCCGGGGGTCCGGTCGACTCGGGCGGCTTCTCGTAGGACGCTTCGAACCGCGCGTAGGTCTTCTCGCCGGCTTCCTTCGTGGTCACGGTGATCGTGAGGCCGTCGAAACAGGAGAACTTCGCCGTGCTCGTGGCGCCCTCCTTCATGTCGACTTCGGTCGCCGGGACGACGTCCTCAAGGTTCAAGTAGCCGAGCGCGTCGGCGATCGAAGTCGGGGCGGCGGGATAGGCGAGCTCCTTCCCTTCCGGGATGTCGTGCAGCGTGAAGTCCTTCGTTTCGGGCTTCTCGCGGTCGACGACGAGAGCTTCGCCGTCGGCGCGACGGATCTCCGCGGCGCGGATGCGCTCGCGCTTCACCTCGAGGATCTTCTTGTCGAGCCAGTCCGCGCTCTTCTCCTTGAGATCGAGATCGCCGCTCGCGAGCCAGGAGCGCGTTTCGTCGGGCTTGCGCACGTAGGCCTGGTGCGGACCCGAGAAGCTCTTGCTCGCGTGATCCTTGCCGACGATCAGCGAAGCCAGCGGCTTCCCGGCGGCGTCCTTCAGCGTCACGAGCGTCGACGTCGCGCCTTCCTTGCCGGGATCGTCGACGCCCAGCTTCGAGTAGAGCCCGGGATCCTCGGTCTTGGGCTCGGTCGCGGTGAGCTCGGAGAAGCCGATGAGCGTCTTGCGCACGGATGCCATCTCGACGGGGAAGCCGCTCTTTTCGGCCAGTCCCCACGCATCGCCCGTGCGCTGGAGCGTCGTCACGCCGTCCTTGCGCTTGAGCTCGATCGTGGCGACGTCGTTGATCGAGGCGGAGAGGTTCGGAAAGAGCTTCCCGCCCGCGGGCGTCGCACGCACGGCGACTTCACCGCGCTTGAGCGTGATCGCGGCCACCGCCGCGACCAGCACGGTCGCGCCGGCGAGGTAGGCGAGAGAGCGGGTGTTCATGACTCAGGTCCTCGGTCCGACGGGGGACTTCGCGCTGTTCGCGCGCCGATTGCGTCCGAATGCGAGTCCGGTGGCAGCTCCGACGAGAAGGATCGGGATCAGCAGGATGTTGGCGAACTTCAACTTGGTGCCGAGCGAATCGATGTCCTTGTCGCGCGTGTGCTTGATCGAGCGCAGCTCCTTGCGGGTCTTGTCGCGCTCCTCGCGGAAGCGCTCGTATTCCTTCTGCTGCTCGGGTGACAGGATCAGGCTGCTCTGGTTCTCCTTCTGGCCCTGGAGCTCGTTCATCCGCGCGTCGGCGTCCTTCAGCTTCGCCTCGAGCGATTTCACCTTCTCGCCGAACTGCTTGTCCGCATCGCGGCGGATCGCGACGACGCGGTCGAACGGGCGGTTGAAGCGCCCGCGGCTGCGCAGGCTGATCAGGTCCTTGCTGCCGGACAGGTTGTCGAGCGCGTTGATCACGAAGTCGGCGTTGTTCGCAGTCGTGATCGGGATCTTCTGCCCGAAGAAGTTCTGGCTCTTCGTCCAGAAGCGGTCCGCGAGCACGTCGGCGTCCGCGACGACGATCACGTTGATCTCCTTCGCCTCCTTGAGCGCGTCCCCGGTCGGTTCGTCCTTCTTGGGGGCCTCGGGCTCCGGCGGGTCGGTCTGCTTCTCGACCTTCGGCTTCCCGTCCGGGAACGCCGTCTTCGCCGGGCCGCTGACGCGCGCGGCGAGCATCATCTCCTGGTTCCCGGACTCGAAGCTCGCGAGGAGCTCGTTCGGATCCGCGCGGAACATGATCTTCGAGCGCGGGACGACCATCGCTTCCTTCGTGGTCTGGATCATCGGGGCGATCGTCGTGCTCGCGCCTTCCTTCTTCTTGAGGACGCCGCTGGTCGCCATGTTGACGAGCTCGAGCTTGCTCGTGGTCAGGTCCTCCTTGCTGAACGTTCCGTGGTCTCCGCGCAACGCGAGATAGAGGAGGTAGTCGACCGCCACGCCGTTGTAGCCGACGCGCATCGCGCTGTCCCGGTCGCCGGCGATGTCGTCGGCCGGCATCTCGAGGCCCCAGGCGGCGAGCACCGGGCCGAGATCCGACGCGCGATTCGCCATCATGCCGGCCATCGGGTTCGACGGATCCGACGGCACGGGCTGCGATTCGCAGTACGGGTCGAGGAACGCGAGCACCTTGCCGCCGCCGAGCACGTACTGGTCGATCGCGTACAACGTCGATTGCGACAGGCCCTGCGGATGGACCAGCATGAGGACGTCGAGGTCGGCGTCGATCTTCTCCGCGGTCGGCGCGACGGTGCGCACGTCGAAGAGCGATCGCATCGCGTCGGAGATCGCCCACGCCTGCGAATCGGCGTCGGGATTCTGGAACCGCGCCATCGGATTGCCTTCGAGCGGCAGCTTCGTGAGGAGGCCGACCACGCGCTTCTTCGGGTTCGCGAGCGTGTAGACGAGCTTCGTCACGTCGTACTCGAGCGAGTCCTCCTTGGTTTCCTGGATGAAGGGGATCGTCTCTTCCTGGTCCGTCGAGTTCGTCCCGACGAGGCCGAAGTACAGCATCTCGCCGCCCGCGCTGATCGGCACGCCCTGCAGGCCGAATCCCGCGGCGCGGTCCTCGTCCTCGCTGTACGGCTCCGGATCGACGACCTCGAGCGAGAGATTGCCGTGGGAGCGCGCGATGTACTGCTCGAGGAGCTCCTGCACGCGTTGCGCGTACGCCGTCAGGCCGCCCGCGTCCGCCGCGAGCTTCTTCGAGAAGTACAGGCGCAGCTTGATCGGGTCCTTGAGACCGGACAGCACGTTCAACGTGCCCGTCGACAGCGTGTACAGCCGGTTCTGCGTCAAGTCGACGCGCATCGACTTCAATCCCGCGCCCGCGAGGATGTTGAAGGCGAGGAAGAGGAGCAGGGCGAGCAGGAGCCCGGTCGTCGAGAGGAGCGCTTTCTTCATGAGGGCCTCAGTCCGCCTTCTTGAGGTCGAGGATCACGGCGTTCGCGAACAGGCACATCGCCATCAGCGATCCGAAGAACAGGAAGTCGCGGACGTCGATCACACCCTTCATGATCGAGTTGAAGTGAGTCAGGAAGCTGAACGACCGCACGGCGTCGACGACCGGTTGCGGGGTCCACCCGCTGATGAAGTCGAGGACCATCGGGAAGCCCGCGAGGATGAAGACGAGGCACAGCATCAGGCTGACGACGAACGCGACGACCTGGTTCTTCGTCAGCGCGGAGATGCACGCGCCGATCGCTAGATACCCGCCGGCCATCAGGAAGCTGCCGACGTAGCTCGCCAGGATCACGCCGTTGTCGGGCGTGCCGAGGTAGTTCACCGTGATCCACATCGGGAACGTGAGCACGAGCGCGATGCCGGTGAACGCCCAGGCCGCTGCGAACTTCGCGATCACGGTCTGCGCCATGCTCACGGGCAGCGTCATCAAGAGCTCGATCGTTCCCGTCTTCCGTTCCTCGGCCCAGAGCCTCATCGAGACCGCGGGGATCAGGAAGAGGTACAGCCAGGGATGGAAGTTGAAGAAGACCTGGAGGTCGGCGCGCTCCTGCTCGTAGAACTGGCCGAGGTAGAACGTGACCCATCCGTTCAGGATGAGGAAGATCACGATGAAGACGTACGCGACGGGGGTCGCGAAGTATCCGCGCAGCTCGCGCTTGAACAGGATGAGCGTGTTCTTCATGGCGTCCCCTAGCTCGCGGCCACGCGTTCGCCGGTCGTGATGCGCCGGAAGACCTCGTCGAGCGGCCCTTCCTTCTGCAGATCCGCCGGCGACGCGTCGAACAGGATCCGACCTCTCGCGATGATGATCGCGCGCGTGCACACGGCTTCGACCTCCTCGAGGATGTGCGTCGAGAGCACGATCGCCTTGTCCTTCGACATCCTGCGGATCAGCGTGCGGACCTCGTGCTTCTGGTTGGGATCGAGACCGTCGGTCGGCTCGTCGAGCACGAGGACCTCGGGATCGTGGATGATCGCCTGCGCGAGCCCGACGCGGCGCTTGAAGCCCTTCGAGAGCGTCTCGATGCGCTGGTGGAGCACGCCTTCGAGGTGGACGAGTCCGATCACTTCGGCGAGGCGCGTCCGCTTCGCGTCGCCCGACAGCCCGCGGACGTCGGCGATGAAGTCGAGGAACGCCGCCGGGGTCATGTCCGGGTACGCCGGCGCTCCCTCGGGCAGGTATCCGAGCTTCTGCTTCGCGGCGATCGGCGCCGTGGCGACGTCGTGACCGCAGACGGCGACCGAACCGGACGTCGGGGTCAGGAACCCCGTGATCATCTTCATCGTGGTCGACTTGCCGGCGCCGTTGGGTCCGAGGAACCCGAGGACTTCGCCGCGCTGGACCGAGAAGGAGATGTTGTCGACCGCTCGGAAGGGACCAAAGCTCTTCGAGAGGTTCTTGATGTCGATCATCTGGAATGGAGCTCGCTGCGGCGTGCCCGGGATGCACGCGCGGCCCGTGTCCGCCTGCCGCGAACCGGTCCGCTGGGCCCGATCGGCCCGAGGATGGGGGGGACTAGTTAACCCGCGGATGGACTCGAGGCAAGCTTGCCGCCCGAGGGGCGGCAGCCGCCCTACGCGAGGAGCGCCCTCGGCGTTGGCGCGGCGTCCGCGCGCGCGACGCGCGTTCGGGCGCTCCCGTCTCGTGTGAGCGCGAGAGAGACGACGCTCGTCGACGGCGGCTATATATAGGGGAAGCGAGCCGACCTCACGCCGTGGATCTCACTCCGCTCCAGACTGCGCTCCTGATCCTCGCCGTCAGCCTCGCCGGCGCGCTCCTGCCTCTGCACCGGCGCTGGTCCGACCGCGGCCTGCACGTGTTCGTCTCGATCGCCGCGGGCATCTTTCTCGGCACCGTCTTCCTTCATTTGCTGCCGCACCTCGCCGGAATCCACACGGAAGGCGACGGCCACGGCGCCGGATCCGTCGAGGTCGAGCGGTCGATCGCGCCGTGGGTCGCCGCGCTGTGTGGCCTCTTGCTCCTGTTCGCGATCGAGAAGGTGTGGCTGCGCTCGTTCGCCGGCCCGTCCGCGCCGGACCCTCACCGCGCGCTCTGGGCCGCGACCTGGGTCGGCCTCGGCATGCACTCGCTCTCCGAGGGCATCGCCCTGCCGACGATCCTGCAGGAGCCTTCCGTCCGGACCCAGCTCCTCTTCTCCATCCTGATCCACAAGGCGACCGAGGCTTTTTCGCTCGCGACCGTGATGCGTCTCGCGCGCCTCGGAAACTTGCGGTCAGGGCTCTTCCTCGTGCTCTTCGCGTTGATCGGACCCGTCGGGATCCTCCTCGGCGGCGAGCTGTCGGGCGCGGGACGAGGTCTCGACGCGATCCTGACCGGGTTCGCCTGCGGAACGTTCCTGTACGTCGCGGCCTGCGATCTCCTGCCGGAGGTGTTTCACGGCACCGATCGGCCGATGCTGAAGCTCGTCTCGGTCGGGATCGGCGTGCTCGCGACCGCGGCGACCTGGCCGCGGCTCGAGGCCGCGCTCGCATTCGTCGAGCGCGTCGGTCGCCAGAGCGCGGGGATCTTCGTCGAGGCGGCTCCGTACCTGCTCGTCGGGTTCCTGATCGCGGGCATCATGAACCTCGTTGTCCGTCCGTCGTGGCTGACGCGCCACATGGCGGGGGAGAACCTGAAATCCGTGGCCAAGGCGTCGCTGATCGGCGCGCCGTTGCCGCTGTGCTCGTGCTCGGTCGTGCCCGTCGCCGTCGCGATGCGGAAGAGCGGCGCGAGCAAGGGCGCGACTGCGTCGTTCCTGATCTCGACGCCGGAGACCGGCGTCGACTCGATCGCGATCAGCTGGGCTCTGCTCGATCCCCTGCTCACGGTGGCGCGGATTCTCGGTGCCATCGTCTCGGCGGTGTTCGTCGGTGGGGTCGTCAGCTGGTTCGTGCGTCGAGGCTTCGATCGCGCGGACGATCGCGCGCCGTCGGGAGCGCCCGTGACCGAAGCGGCCTGCGGACACGATCACCCGGCGGAAGCGGCGCCGCACGTCCACGTCGAGCCTCCGGCCGCCGCCGTGCCCGCGCGACCGCGCGCCTGGCCCATGCGCATCCTGCACTACGCGTTCGTCGAGATGATGGACGACCTCTGGGCCTCGATCCTCGTCGGAATCCTGCTCTCCGGCGTCGTCGCGGCCGCCGTTCCCGCCGAGCTGTTCCAGTCGCCGATCGCGCACGGGTTCTCGGGGCTCGTGGTCATGTTCCTGATCGGGATCCCCGTCTACGTGTGCGCCGCGGGCTCCACTCCGATCGCCGCTGCGTTCATCCTGAAGGGGATGAGTCCGGGAGCGGCGCTCGTGTTCCTCCTCGCGAGCCCCGCGACGAACGTCGGCACGTTCGTGGTCCTGACACGGCACCTCGGCCGGCGCGTCGTCTTCCTGATGGTCGGCGCGCTCGCGGTGGTGACGCTGACTCTGGGCTGGTCGGTGGACCGGATCTACGCGCTGTGGCGCATCGCTCCGTCGGCGTCCCTCGGTGTCGGCGCCGAGGAGTCCGCGGGAGTCGTCTCACTCGCCGCCGCGGCGATCCTCGGCATCCTGCTCGTCGCCTCGCTCGTGCGTACGCGCGGAGCATTGAATCTCGCCGGTCTGTTCCGCGGGGATCCGCACCCGGCCGCGCGCTAGGGCGCGAGCTCGAGCAGCTCGCAGTCGAGCGCGCCGTTCTTGAGCGGCGTCCGCCGCTCGGGTTCCAATGCTAGCGCCTTCGCGAGCGCGGGATTCCCCGAGAGGATCGCGACGCGGTAGCCCGCGCAGCGTTCGCGCAGGATCGATCCGAACCTGCGGTACAGCGGGACGAGATCCTGCTCGCGGCCGACGCGCTCCCCGTACGGGGGGTTCGTCACGATCCACGCGTTCCAGCCGCGCTTCGGCTCGAAGGCCTCGACGCCCGCGGACTCGAGTCCGATGCGGCCTTCGAGGCCGGCGCTCGCGACGTTCTCGCGCGCACCCTCGATCGCCGCCGCGTCCGCATCCGAGCCGAGGAGCAGCATCTTCGCGGGGAAGCGCGCCTGCGCGCGCGTCTCCTGCACGAGCGCGCGCCACCGCGGCGCGTCGTGAGCGGGCCAGCGTTCGAACCCGAAGCGCTCGCGGAACGAGCCGGGCGCGACGCCGCCGGCGAGGAGCGCCGCTTCGACGAGGATCGTGCCCGACCCGCAGAAGGGATCGAGCAGCGGGGCTCGACGGTCCCATCCGGATTGCAGCACGACCGCCGCGGCGAGCGTCTCCGCGAGGGGCGCGCGCCCCTGGAAGCGACGCCAGCCGCGCTTGTGGAGCGAGTCGCCCGACGTGTCCGCCGACAGCGTGCAGCGGTCGCGGGAGAGGTGCACGTGGATCGAGAGCTCCGGGTCGTCGAGGTCGACGGACGGTCGGACGCCGTGCTGCGCGCGGAACGAGTCTGCGACGGCGTCCTTCACCCGCTGCTCCACGAAATGCGTGTGATCGAGCGCCGATTCGCTCGACTGCGCGTCCACGCGGATCGTGCCGTCGGGACGCACGAACCGGCTCCAGTCGACCGCCGAGGCTCCGGCGTGGAGCGCGTCGCCAGTCGCGGCGTCGAAGCGGGTGAGGCGCAACAGCACGCGCACGCCGACGCGCGACCACAAGTTCACGCGCCACGCGTCCTCGATGGTCCCCTCGAACCGCGCTCCTCCGACCTGGCGCTCGAGTTTCGCGAGGCGCAGCGCGCGCAGCTCGCCGTGGAGGAGCGGCTCGATCCCGGGCGCGCACGTGACGAAGAACGTTTCGAGTCGGAGCTTCGGCAACGCGGACCTTTCCGCGGCCATGGTAGAAAGGAGCGCGATGATCGCCGCCCTGCTTTTCCTCGTCGCCGCGGCGCCCGCGCGCTCGCCGGTCCTTCCCCAGGCACCCGCGCCGAAGGTCGCGGTCCTCGACCGCGTCGTCGTGCTCGGCGCGAGCCTCTCGAGCGGTTTCGGGCTCGAGCTAGAGCACGGTGCGCACGTCCGGTTCTCGGACCTGGTCGAGGCGTCGTTGCGCGCCGATCACGGTCCGGTCGTGCCGCGGACCTCGCTAATCTTCTTCACCGATCCGCTCCCGACGGGCAAGTCCCTCGCCGCCGCCGCGCGGTCCTCCGATCCGACGCTCGTGGTCGCCGTCGATTTCCTGTTCTGGTTCGGATACGGCGCGTTCGCGAGCCCGGACGGAAGGATCAAGTTGCTCGACCAGGGACTCGCGTTGCTCGAGGAATTCCGCTGTCCGGTGCTGGTGGGGGACTTCCCGGACTGCCGCGAGGCGTCGCGCGATCCCGCGCCCGGCGGTCCGCCGAGGCTGCTCGCTCCCGAGCAGGTTCCGTCGCCGGCCGAGCTCGAGAAGTTGAACGAGCACCTGCGCGCCTGGGCCGCCGCGCGCACGAACGTCGTCGTCCTCCCGCTCGCGCGCCTCGGCGAGCGGCTCCGCGCCGGGAAGGACGTCGAGATCCACGGGAACCGCTGGGCCGTCGACGAGCTCGCCGGGCTGATGCAGAAGGACCGCCTCCATCCGACGCTCGACGGCGCGATCGCCCTGTGGCTCGGTGCCCTCGATGCTTTCGTCGCGGCGCGCCCGGAGGTGCCCGTCTCCGCGTTCGAGTGGGACGCGAAGGCGATCCGGAAGCGGATCGCGGAGACGAGGACGAAGAGCCGCGCGCCGCCGGCGGGCGGGCGCTAGCCCGACCTCGTCAGACGCCCATGACGTGGTAGCCCGCGTCGACGTGGATCACGCTGCCGGTGATCCCGCGCGACATCGGGCTCGCCAGGAAGAGGCACGTGTCGCCGACTTCCTCGGCGGTGATGTTGCGCCGCAGCGGCGCGCGCTGCGCGACGTGGTCGAGGATGTCGGTGAATCCGGAGATCCCGGCGGACGAAAGCGTCCGCAGCGGGCCGGCGCTGATCGCGTTCACACGGATCCCGCGAGGGCCGAGGTCGCTCGCGAGGTAGCGCACGCAGGCCTCGAGCGCCGCTTTCGCGACGCCCATCACGTTGTAGTTCGGGACCACGCGCTCGCCGCCGATGTAGCTCAGCGTCACGATCGACCCGGCGCGGCCTTCCATCAAGGGCAGCGCGCGGCGCGTCAACGCGACGAGCGAGTAGGCGGAGATCTCCTGCGCGATGTCCCAGCCCTCCTTCGACGTGTTGAAGAAGTCGCCCGTGAGCTCCTCGCGCTTCGCGAACGCGATCGCGTGCACGAGCGCGTCGAGGCCGCTGAATTCCTTCTCGACGGCGCCGAACACGGCCTCCAGGGACTCGCTCTGGGTGACGTCGCAGGGCAGCGCGATCGACCCGGGGAGCTCGGAGGCGAGCTCGCGCACGCCCTTCTCCATGCGTTCGCCCTGGTACGTGAGCGCGAGTCGCATGCCGGCCCCGGCGAGGGACTGCGCGCACGACCACGCGATCGATCGCTTGTTGGCGACTCCGAGGACGAGACCGGTCTTGCCTTCGAGGATCTTTTGCAACGAGAGACTCCTGGGGAAGCAGCGTCGCTCGGATCCTAGCGAAGCCGCGAGGACGTTGGAAAAGCCTGATCGGGGAGTCGAGCGCGGAATCGGGGAATCCCGCCGATCATCCGCGGCGCGCGCACGCACCCAACCGCGCCGCGGCGCCGTGCCGGCGGCCGGGCGCCCGTCGCCTGCCCGCCGCGCGGGGCCCCGAGTACACTCCGGGCGCGAGCTCGGTGGTCGCGAGCTCGTCCGAACGCGACCGGAGAGGGAGGACTGGCGATGGATCGACTTTCGACGGCGGAAGCGCGCATCGAGCCGAGCTGGCGCAAACTCTTCAGCGGAACGCCGCGGGAAGTGCTCGCCCGCCTCGTCCAGGACGATCCGCTCGGCGTGCGGGACGCGGTGGGCGCGCGTCTGCGCGCCGATGCGCTGCTCCTCGACGCCGACCGCGTGCATCTGCGCGCGCTAGCGCGGATCTCCCGCTTCGCGAATCGCTACCGCGGTCGCCCGGAGCTTCCCGCGTGGATCGAGAGCGCCGTCGCCGAGGCCACGCAGGAAGTGCTGCGCGAGGAGCACGATGCCGGCCGCGACCCGGGCTGCGCGCAGTCCGGGGCGGCGACCGTCTTCGCGTCTCTCGCGCCTCCTCTCGGGTTCGAGCCGCCGGCGGTGCGGGCCGCGTGCGCCGCCTTCAACGCGCTCCCGTACGCCGAGCGCAGCACGTTCGTCGATCTCGTCCTCCGCGGCCGGAGCCTCGACGAGACGGCGCGCGCGAGCGGGGAGAACGCGACCGAGGTCGCTCGCCGCGCGCGCCGGGCCCTGGACGTGATCCTCGCCCACGCGTTGCCGCCGCCGGGCGCGCAGGGCGACCGATGAAGTGCGGCGTCGACTGGAGCGCGGCCCTCGACGAGCTGCGTCTCGTCCACCGCAAGGAGCAGGCGGCGTTGCTGCGCGATGCCGCGTCGATCGCGTGCGCGGCGTCGCGCCGCGGGGATCTCTACGTCGCCGGTCTGCCCGAAGGCCGGCGCGCGCGCTGGGCCCGGGCCTGTGCGGATGCGATCGCGGTGGCCGACGCGGACGACGCCGAGGTCGAGCCGATGCTGCGGGCCCTCGCGGCGACGCCGGAGGCGCGTTGGCCGGCGGCGTCGGACATCGCGCGCGCGTCCCTGGGGCTCGACGGCTGCGTCGCCGGTCTCGTCGCGCTCGCCCGCGCGCGGATCTGCGAGGAGGAGCCTGGCGAGGCGATCGCGCTCCTGCGCGAGCTCGCGGCAGCACGTCCGCGCGTCGCGGAACGTCGCGACGTGCTCGAAGCCCTGGCGCTCGCGCTCGAGTGCGCGGGCGAATCCGACGAATCGCTGCGTCGGTACGCGGCGGCGTTGCGGACTCCCGGATGCGAGCCGCGCGTCGCCGTCTCGATGCTCGCGCTGGCTCTGCGCGCGGGGAACGCGGCGTGGATCGATTGCGCGTCGCGGCGCCTGCGGCACCTCGATCTCGCGATCCCCGGCGTCCGAGCGCGCTTCCAGCACGCCGTCCGGCGCGCCGTCGCGCGCGCGGCGCTCTCCACCTGACCGTTCGACGTCACTCCCGAAGCACGAGAGGAGATCACTCCCGATGATCCAGGCTCCCGATGCGCTCGAGATCCTGCTCCCCGCGGCCGACGACGCGAGACTCCGCCGCGTGCGGAACGTCGTCCAGTGCCTGAGGCTGCTCGGCGACGACGCCCGGTCGGCTCGGGCCGGCGCGGTCGCGGTGGGGCTCGACCAGGCGCGCTCCGAGATGGCGAACGACGATCGGCGCCGCGTCGAGGGCGCCCTGGTCGACCTCCTGCGGCACCAGCTCGGCGCGATGGCGACGCCGGACACGTTCCTCGCCTGGGGGGAGCCCGGCCTCGATCACGCGGCGGCCTGGCGCGTCCTCGACGAATTCCGCGACGAGCTGCCCTGGCTCGCCGGCTTGCCGAAGCCGGCGGAGTCCGTCGAATCGGTCGCGCGCCGCATCTGCGAGAGCCTGGCTCGTCTCGCGCCGTCCCCGGCCGACGTCCTGCCCTGGAGCGCGCGACTTCTGCGCTTCACGGACGGCGCCCGCGCCGCGGAACGCGCGCTGCGCGCGGGACTCGGCGCGAAAGCGTCCTCTCCGCCCGCCGATCGCTCGTCGTCGCGCGCCGGTGTCGCCGTGCTCGCCGAGTGCCTGCTCGACCGCGGCGCCGTGCGCGAAGCGCGCGGCTGGCTCCAGGAGAACGCTTCCCTCGTCGAGGGAGACCCGCGTCTGCGCCAACTCCTCTCCTGGACGCTGCTCTCCCTCGGGGACTTCGCCGCGGCGAAGAGCGCAGTCGTCGGACTCGCGCCGTGGTCCGGGACGCTCCCGGGCTCCCTGATCGAGCTGCGGGCTCACCGTCCGGAGTGGCTGCCCTGTCTCGCCGGACGCGCGGTTCCCGCGCGGGACCACGGCGCCGCGGATCGACCGACGCGACGATTGCTGCGCGAGCGGTCGGAGATCGGCGCCGCGGTCCTCGGCGTGTTCGCGTTCCACGCCGACGGCGAAGTCCATCCGTTGGTCGTCGACGCGGCTCCCGCGCTGCGCCGCGGTGTCGATGCGTGGCTGCTGCAGCGCGACGGCGCGTGCGCGGTCCCCGGTCAGCGCGAGCACGAGCTCGTCGCGTCCGCGCGCGCGGTCGTGATCCACCGCGACGGCGACCGGCCGATCGACGGGGCTCTCGGTCGCGAGGCGTCGATGGCGCTCGCGCTCGCTCCGGTCCTCGACGACGAAGGCGAGGTCGTCGGGTGGCTGCACGTCGAGTGCGAGCATCACCGCCTCCCTTCCGTCGACACGCTGGCGGAGCACGCCGCGGACTGGCACGCCGAGATCCAGGCGCATCGGCACGGTCGTTCGACGACCGGCGGCGCACGCGCCGCGCCCGCCGGAGCACCGTGGCGCGTCGCCACGGAATCCCGGAGCACGGCCTGCGCCGCGGTCTTCGACGCGCTGGTCGCCGAGCTCGCGATCAAGACGGCCCAGCGACGTTGGTGGGGGTTCGAGATCGAAGGCGTCGAGCTGCGGCTCATCGCCTCCGGCGGCGAGGGATCTGGCCTCTCGCCGGAACCCACCGGCCGAGGCCGGGCACTGACCCGCGCGATCTCGACCTCGAGCCGCGTCGGCTTCGACGAGCCGGATCCGCGATTGTCGATCGACGCGAAAGCGGCTTCGGGCGTCGTGCTGCCGCTCTCCGCCGGCGGCGCGTTGTGCGGGTTGCTCGCGATCGAGTCCAGCCGCCGGCGCGACTTCCGCGACGTCGATCCGGAGCGTTTCGCGGCCGCGACGCAGCGCGGAGGGTTGTCGCTGCGCCTCGCGCAGTTCGTCGGTTGGCACCGCGAGCGCTTCGGGTTCGAGGTCTGGTTCGACGCCCAGCGGTCCGAGTTCCGCGGGTTCGCGCAGGACGTCCTCGCCGCGGCTCGCTCGCGCTCGCCGGTCGTCCTGTGCGGACCCGCGGGAGCGGGGAAGACCGTCCTCGCGCGGTGGCTGCACTACGAAGGCCGGACGGGCGACAGCGTGCTCCGCGTCGTCGACTGCGGATCGCCGTCGAACGTCGGAGCGGTCGGCGCGTGGATCGATTCGACTCGCGGGGGGACTCTCATCCTCGAGGACCTCGAGCGATTACCCGCCGAGGGTCAGGAGGAGTTGCTGCGCATCCTCGAAGCCCACGACGGCGTCACGGCGGCGACCGACTCGGCGCGCGTCCTCGCGACCACGCGCATCGGATTGAAGGTCGCGACCGAGACGAAGGCCCTGCGCGACGATCTCTCGCACCGACTCGATCGGCTCCAGTTCCGCCTGCCGGCGTTGCGCGAGCGGCGCGAAGACATCCTTCCGCTCGCCGCGTGCCTCACGCGCAGATTCGCGCGCGAGGAGAACCTTCCCGCTCCGACGCTCAGCGACGAAGCGCTCGCGCTGCTCTGGAGACAGCCGTGGAACGGCAACGTCCGCGAGCTCGAGAGCTTCGTCTACAAGATCGTGCTCGTCGGCCACCGCGCTCCGGGGTCCGGCGCGCACACGGTCGAGCCTCCCGAGCTCCTCGACATCGCGCGCAGGTTCTCGCTGCCGATCGCGCGTCGGCTGCCGTCGCGTCACCCGTTGCGCAGCGATCTCCTCGCCGCGCTCCGCGTCACGCGCAAGCCCGGCGGTCGCCTGAACAAGACCCGTGCGGCGCTCTACCTCGGTTGGGATCCGGACACTCTCGTCGCGCGGATGCAGGACGCGGGCATCGGCGAGGACATCGCCGAGCACGACCGCGGACCCGATCCGGTTCCCGTGCTCGACGAGGAGCACGACGCCGCGGGCGACTGAACGACGTGGGGCGGAAAAAGGACGGGCCGCAGGCACTCCACGTTGCCCACGGCCCTGAATGACCTTCCTCGGAGGGAAGGTCCAACCCCATCCGTGGCCCCCCCGGGCGCGGAACGGGGTTGGGGAACCCACACGGCTCCACAGGTTCCTAACGGCAGGAATGGGGCAGCTGTGAATCCCAACTTCGCGGATCTTTGATCCAGCACCGCGGAAGATTCCAGCCCTCGGAACTCCGCGCCGGTCACGACGGACGCATCCAGGCCTGCCAAAATCGGGTTCGTGAAGGTCTCGGACTTCGACTTCGAGCTCCCCGAAGAGCGCATCGCGCAGCACCCCGTCGAGCCGCGGGACTCCGCGCGCCTCCTCGTGCACGACGTCGCGCGGGACGCGACTCGGCATCTGTTCGTCCGGGACCTCGTCGACGTGCTCGCGGCGGAGGATCTGCTGGTCGTCAACGACACGCGCGTGCTTCCGGCGCGCTTGAAGGGGAAACGCCCGTCGGGAGGCGCGGTCGAGCTCCTGCTGCTCGGACCCGCGGACGTGCACGGCCGTTGGCGCGCGATGGTTCGCCCGGCGAAGCGGCTCAAGGTCGGCGAGCTGCTCGAGCTCGCCGGCGGCGCGGTCGAGGCGCGTGCGTGCGCGCGCGAGCTCGATGCGAGCGGGCGACCGGGCGCCGCGTGGACCTTCGAGATCCGCGACGCGAGCGGAACGGAACGCACCGTGGAGGACTGCCTGGAGCGCTTCGGCAGCATGCCTCTGCCTCCGTACATCCGTCGCGACACCGCCGCGGACCCGCGCGACGACGCGGACCGCGCGTGGTACCAGACGGTGTTCGCGCGCGAGCCGGGCGCCGTCGCGGCGCCGACCGCGGGACTGCACTTCACACGCGAGCTCCTCGCTCGACTCGAGGCACGCGGCGTGGAACGGACCGAGGTCACCCTCCACGTCGGCGCGGGCACGTTCAAGCCCGTGAGCGCTGCGATCGTCGAGGATCATGCGATGCACGCCGAGACGTACCGCGTGGGCGATGCGGCTGCTCTCGCCGTCGAGAGGGCGCGCGCGCGCAATGGGCGCGTCGTCGCGGTCGGGACGACGAGCGCGCGCGCATTGGAGTCCGCGTGCGACGACGCCGGTCGAGTCCGTCCGGGCTCGCGCGACACGTCGCTCTTCATCACGCCCGGATACGAGTTCCGCGCCGTCGACGCACTGCTCACGAACTTCCATCTCCCGCGCAGCACGCTCCTGATGCTCGTGAGCGCGTTCGCCGGGCGCGAGAGGATCCTGCGGCTCTACGCGGAGGCGATCGAGCGCGGCTACCGCTTCTACAGCTACGGGGACGCGATGCTGCTCATGTGAGCGCCGAGCGCAGCTCGCGCGCGGCCTGCGCGGGATCGTCGGCGCGCAGGATCGCCGAGCCGACCGCCGCGCGGCCGATGCGCGCAAGCTCCCCGATGTTCGTCGCGTCGATGCCGCCGATCGGGAACACCGGAACCGGCGAACCCTCGGACGCGATCCACGCCGCTTCGGGTCCGAGCCCGCGCTCGTAGCCCTTCGTCGACGTCGCGTGCACCGGGCCGAAGCCGAGGTAGTCGAGCGGGAGGTCCCACGCCTGCGCGACCTGTTGCGCGTCGTGCGTGGAGAGCCCGATCAGCGCGTCCGGTCCCAGCAGATCGCGGGCGACCCCGACCGGGCAGTCGTCCTGACCCAGGTGCACTCCGGCGCAACCGTGCGCGGCCATCGCGAGCGAGACGTCCACGCGATCGTTGACGATGACGAGCACGTTCCGTCCCGGCACGGCGGCGACGAGATCGAGCACGCGCGCGCACCAGTCGCGCGTCTCGCCGGCGTTGCCCGTGGCCGAGGAGGCGAGGCTCTTCGGCCGGATCTGGACGACGTCCACGGCTTCGAGAGCGGCCCGCAGGACCTCCAGGGGGTCGCGCGGCGCGCACAGCTCCGGCGTGAAGAGCAGCATCAGCCGCGCATCGGCGAGCGACGGACGGAGGTGCGATGGATTGCGGCTCAAGCACACCAGGATATGCTGGAGCATCTGCTGCTGCGACGGCGTCGACGCCGCGCGAGGTTGCTCGATGCGCCGACGAACGTCCCTCTCCCTGTCGCTGCTCGCTGTCCTGACCCTCTCGCTGAGTCGAGGCGCGGACGCCCAGCAGTTCCAGCAAGCGACCGCCTTTCCGGGTCCCCAGGCGTGGACCGAGGGGGTCGAGTGCGCGGACGTCGACCACGACGGCGACCTCGACGTCTTCTTCGCCGAGGGCGACGGGTTCAATACCGCGGGAACCAAGCGCCAGAACATCCTGATCATCAACAAGCTGATCGAGATCGGCCCCTGGAACTTCGCGGACGAGAGCGTCGCGCGCCTCGGCGCGCACGTGTCGAACGCGAAGGGCGTGACGACGGGAGACATCGACGGCGACGGCTGGATCGACGCCGTGTTCGCGAACGCGTTCAACACCGATCCGCCGTTCCTCTACCGGAACCTCGGCCCGGCGACACCCGGCTTCTTCGCGATGGAGAGCGCGACACGCGGCCTGACGACGCCGTTCTCGTCCGGCGCGGCGCAGTTCGGCGACGTCGACGACGACGGCGATCTCGATCTCGTCGTCAACGACGCCTACAACAACGGACCCGCGCGACGGCCGCACCTCTACCTGAACGACGGGACGGGCGTGTTCACCGAGAGCGCCGCGACCTTCAACGCGCCGTTGAAGTCCGGACAGATGGACGTCCAGCTCGTCGACATCGACGGCGACTGGGACATCGATTTCTTCGGCGACAACAAGTTCGTCAACAGCGGAGGCAACCACTTCCTGCTGCTGAACGACGGACACGGAAACTTCTCGGATCATTCCTCGCTGATCCAGGCCGGCAGCGGGGGCACGTACGAAGCCGAAGTCGGCGATCTCGACAGCGACGACGACCTCGACCTATTCTTCGTGTCGCTGAGCGGGTTCTCGGAGGGCGCGGTCCGGAACAACGTCGTGCCGAGCGGGACGCTCACGTTCACGAACCAGGCCGCCCTCCCGGGAAGCGTGGACGACAACGAGATCGCGCTCTTCGACTACGACGTCGACGGCGACTACGACGTCGTCGTGGGCTCGCTGGGCGCGCACGAATACCTGTACCGGAACGACGGCGGGTTCACGTTCGTGAACCAGAGCTCGGCGATCCAGTCGATCCAGGACTCGAGCCTCGACTGCACGCTCGCGGACCTGAACAACGACGGCGCGTACGACCTCATCACCGCGCAAGGCGAGTCCGGGGCGTTCATCGACCGCTTCTACCGGAACACCGGGGCCGCCGACACGCTGCCTCCGCGTCTCGTTGCCGAGCAGACTCCGGCGACCGCGTCGAACACGGGACCGATCGTCGTCCACGCCAAGATCCGCGATCAGGTCCTCGACGACGGCGTCAACTACGTCGAGGGCGTCGCGACCTACGTGATCGACGCGACCCCGAACGCGACGTCGATCTCGATCGTCGCGGGAGGTTTCGTTCCGCCCACGGCCTCGGTCGCCGCCGGGACGACGATCACCTGGACGAACAACTCCGGCTCGACGCAGAGCGTGGCGAGCACGACGCCGCCCTACACGTTCGACTCCGGCCCCCTCGCCCCGGGCGCCACGTACGTCTACACGTTCGTCTCCCCCGGGACCTACGGAACGGCGAGCGCTCCGGGCGGCTTCGCCGGCCAAGTGCAGGTGACCGGCGTCGCGCACTCGGTCGTCGGCACGCACTCTGGAGGTCAGCTCTACCGCTTCGGCATGCCCGACACGCTGTCGGGACAAGGGACGCAGCTCGCCTACGAGCTGCGTTTCACCGACTGGCCCGCCAACGTGACGGTGACGCCGAGTCGCCGCATCCCCCTCGCGCCGCCGCCGCCGGGGACGCCGTTCTGCCCGGGTGACGGTTCACTCTCCACGCTGTGTCCGTGCGGCAACTCCGGAGCCACGGGCCGGGGATGCGCGAACTCCGACCCGGGCAGCGTCGGGGCCGCGCTCGGCTACTCCGGGACCGTCAACCCCGACACGATCATCCTGACCGCGGCGGGAGAGCGGGCGACGGCGCTCTCGATCTTCATGCAGGGCGACACGCAGAACCCGGCCGGCTACTTGTTCGGCGACGGCGTGCGGTGCATCGCCGGGCACGTCAAGCGTCTGTACGTGAAGAGCGCGAGCGGCGGCGTCGCGTCCGCCCCGGGTCCGACGGACGCCGCGATCACGGCGCGCTCCGCCGCGCTGGGCGACTCGATCGCTCCGGGCACGACGCGGCTGTACCAGACGTACTACCGCGATCCGGATCCCGCGTTCTGCGGCAGCCCCTTCGGCGGCCTGTTCAACGTGACGAGCGGTCTCTTGATCGTCTGGTAGCGCTCGTCGGACACCGCGCCTCGCGGACGCGGTATCCTCTCCTCTTCACGTGCTGCCGATCCTTCTGTCGTTCGGCGCGATCGCGCCCCAGTCCCCGCAGTTCACGGAGATCGGGTCCCGCGCGCTCCCTGGCGTCGCGACGCACTGCGGCGCGGCGGCGAAGGACACGATCCTCGAGGCGAACGGGGGCGGCGTCGTGCTCGGGGACTTCGACGACGATGGACACGTCGACGTCGTGATCGTCGACGGGTCGACCCTCGCCCGCGTCGCCAAGGGAGAAGCCGGGTTCCCGCCGCGACTCTTCCTCGGGAAGGGCGACGGCACGTTCGCGCCGGCGCCGGCGTCGTGGTCGATGGCGGGCGGCCGGTGGGGGATGGGAGGAGCGGCGGGCGACATGGACGGCGACGGCTGGCTCGACCTCGTCGTCACCGAGTGGGGACCGAACCGCGTGTTCCACAACGAAGCCGGCAAGGGTTTCCGCGAGATCACCGCGAGCGCGGGCCTCGTCGGGGACGGCTGGAGCACGAGCGCGGCATTCCTCGACTACGACAAGGACGGGAAGCTCGACCTCGTCGTCGTCCACTACCTCGAGTTCGATCCGAAGACCGTCGGCAAGCCCGGCGACGGCGACTGCAGATGGAAGGGGCACCCGGTGATGTGCGGCCCGAAGGGCCTGGTTCCGTCGCACGACCAGCTCTTCCGCGGGAAGGGCGACGGCACGTTCGAGGACGTGACGCTGCGCGCGCACTTCCGTCCGACCGAGCCCTCTTTCGGGCTCGGAGTCATGACGCTCGACTACGACGACGACGGCGACACCGACGTCTTCGTCTCCAACGATTCGACGCCGAACCACCTGTGGGAGAACCAGGGCGACGGGACGTTCATCGACGTCGCGTTCGCGCGCGGCGTCAGCCACGACGGCAACGGGAAGGCGCAGGCGAGCATGGGGATCGCCGCGGGAGACTGGAACGGCGACGGCCGGGACGATCTTTACATCACGAACTTCTCCGGGGAGAGCGACTCGCTCTACGCGTCGGCGAAGGGGCGCGGCTTCCGCGAGCGTTCCGCGGCCGCCGGGCTCGCCGGCCCGAGCCTGTCGACGCTCGGCTGGGGCACGCACATGATCGACTTCGATCTCGACGGGGATCTCGACATTTCGGTGCTCAACGGACACGTGTACCCGCAGGCCGACCTGCCCGGCACGGACACGAGCTACGCGCAGCGCGACCAGCTCTTCCGCAACGACGGCCGCGGCCGCTTCACGGTGGAAAACCTCTCGGACGCGGCTCCCGCGGTGTCGCGCGCGAGCGCGTACGCGGATCTGGACGGCGACGGGGACGTCGATCTCGTCGGGCTCCAGGTCGACGGCGCTGTGCGCGTGTTCCTGAACGGGGCTCACGCCGGGGAAGGAGCGCACTGGCTGTGCGTCCGCCTCCGCGGCCGCACGTCGAACCGCGACGGCCTCGGCGCGCGCGTGATCGCGCAGTGGAAGGGCGGCTCGCGCCGCGAGGAGATGCGCACCGCCGGCGGATTCCAGAGCTCGGTTCCCCCGGAGATCCATTTCGGTCTGGGCGCGGTCGATCGGCTCGAGCATCTGGTCGTCCGCTGGCCGTCCGGGATCGAGCAGACGATCGCGGACGTCGCCGTCGACCGGCGACTGCTCGTCGAGGAACCCGAGCGATGAGATGGCTCCTCTTCGTGCTCGCGCAGGGCGCCGCGCCGCCGGCGGCGCGCATCCCGCCCGAGGCGCGGCTCGAGGCGCCGAGCGTGGCCGCGCTCCAGCGCGATCCGCGGACGCTGCCGCGCGCCACCCGCGAAGCTCTCGCAGCGCGTGTCGCCGTCGACGCGGAGTCGCCCGCGGCTCCGCCGGGCATGCACGAAGCCGTCGCCGCGATCCGCGAGCGCGATCTCCCGCGCGCCCTGGCATCGCTCTACCGCGTACTCGACGCGACGCCCGACTTCGCGCCGGCCGTCTACGAGATGGGAGTCGTCTACTTCCGCCTGCAACGCTACGGCGACGCGGCCGCGGCGCTCGAGCGCTATCTCGAAGTCGCACCCGATCGCGTCGGCGACACGCGCGCGCTCGGTCACTGCTACTACAGCCTCGGCGACTACGCGAAGGCGAAGGCGCACTACGAGCGCGTGCTCGCCGCCGTGCCGAAGGAAGCCGAGGCCTGGCGGGGACTCGCGCTGAGCGAGATGCACCTCGGGGACGCCGCGAAGGCGCTCGAGCACCTCGACCGCGTGCTCGAGCTCGATCCGAAGCACGGGGACGCCTGGACCTGGAAGGCGGAGATCCTGTTCGACGCGGATCGCTCCGAGGACGCGCTCGCCGCGGCGGAGAAGGCGCGCGACCTCGACCGCTGGCAGCCGCGAGCTTGGTTCCTCCTCGGGAGGATCCTGCTCGACATGGGGAAGGAGAAGGAGGGGCTCGCCGCGCAGGCGCGGTACCGCGAGCTCGCGAGCGCTGCCGACCGGGTCCACACGATCGAGAGCAGCCTCGAGTACGGCCCGCACGACGTCGCGCTGCTCCGGTCCCTCGTCGAGCTCCATCGTTCGGTCGGCAACGTCCCGGCCGCGCGGCAGGCTCTCGCGCGGCTCGTCCAGGAGAGACCGACGGACGTGGAGCTGCGGATCTACGCGCTCGACGTGCTCGAGGCGATGGGCGACGCGGAGGGCGCGCGCACGGCGGCGACGGCGATCAAGCAGCGTTGCGCGGAGGAAGGGAAGGCGTGGCGGCGCCTCGAACGTTACTACGCGCGCACGGGCGATCGTCTGGAACAGGCGCGAGCCGGAGAGAAAGCGCGCCGGCTCGGGTCCGAGTAGCGGAGGGGTTCAGGCGGATTCGCGACCTCGCTGCTCCTTGCGCGGACGGCCGCCCTTCGGCCGTTGACGGGCGAGATTCTCCGTGAAGGCGGTCCAATCCTGCTGGGAGAACAAGCGCACTCGGTCTCCGCATTCCGTGCAGTAGGAATGTTCGACGCCCATCAGATAGGGCACGTACTTGTCGCACTTCGCACAATACTTGAGGTCGCTGTAGTAATCCGCGTGTTCCATCCGGTGTCGTGTTCTCCCGCTTGCTGTTCGATGCCCCTCGATCGGGTGACAACCCTGCCGAGGCCGGCTCGATGACCTTCGTTCCGTACGACTCGTCGAACGGCGGACTCTTTGGATCCGGAATCTCGAGTTCACCAGCTCCTGCCGCGAACTCGCTGCCGCTCTTCAGACGAGTCGGCACCGCCGTTTGTTCGAACGCCGAGCCGAATCAGTGACCCGGACGAACGCATCTCGTTGTCCGTCGGGTGCTTGGAATTCCTATTCTCGCCGGATGTCGAGAAAGAAATACGCAGGGGAGGTCAGGAGCAGTTTGCGCGCCAGTCCCGAATCGCGTCCCGCGCGGTCTCGGAGGGATCCAGCCTGGCCGCGCGTTCCAGGGCTTCGCGCGTCTGCGCATCCGAGCCGTGCGCCTGCGCGAGCGACCATGCGGCGGCCTCTCGCACGACCTCCGATGGATCGAACGTGAGCGCGTGGAGCAGAGCGACGCGTCCCGCGTCCGAAGGGCGATTGCCGAGGACGATCGCGGCGTTGCGCGCGAGCCCCGCGCGATGCGGCCGCTGCAGCGGCGAGCCGCCGAGTCGTTCCGCGAGCGACTCGCCTGCTTCGACCCACTCGACGAGACCCGCGCTCTCGATCACCGGATGCGTTCCGAATCGCGCGGCGTGATCGCCGGCTCGCGATCCCCACGGACAGATTTCGGAACAGACATCGCAGCCGAAAGCCCAGTCTCCGATCTTCTCCCGGAGCTCCGCTGGCACGACGCCTTGGTTCTCGATCGTCTGGTAGCTGATGCACGTCCGCGCATCGACCTCGCCGGGCGAGACGATCGCGCCGGTGGGGCAGGCGTCGAGGCACGCCGTGCAGGTCCCGCACGAACCCGCCGGCGCCGACGTCGTCGGCTCCAGCTCCACGTCGAGGATGAGCTCTCCGAGGAAGAACCACGGACCGAAGCTCGGGTGCAGCAGGTTGGCGGCCTTCGACTCGAACCCGAGTCCGGCCTCCGCGGCGTGCGACCGCTCGAGCAGCGGCCCGGCGTCCACGATGCGTCGGCTGCGCCCGACGAGTCCGGCGGCCCGCAGCCCGCGCGCGAGCTTCATGAGCATCCGCCCCATGACGTTATGGTAGTCGCGCCCGGCCGCGTAGCGCGCGACGCGGCCACCGTCCGGGGTCGCGACGGCTGCGCGGGCGTGCGCGAGGCCGACGACGAGCAGGGACTTGCCCGAGGGCATCACGCGCCGAGGATCGACGATCCGATCCCGGTTGCGCTCGAGCCAGGTCATCCCCCCGTGGCGGCCCTGGGCGAGCCAGGCGTCGAAGAGTGAGGCCGCCTGGGGAGGCCGCACCGGTGCGACGCCGGCGAGGTCGAAACCGACCTCGCGAGCGATCTCCAAGGCCGCGGCCGAGCGATCCACCCGGGCATCATCCTCCCGAATCTGGGCCGCGACAACGCTCGGAAGCCGAGGGATCCGAGCCGGAGCGTGCGGCGCGCCGGGTCGAACGGCTACCCGAGGCCGCTCCGACCTCCCCCGGGGCCCGGAGTCCGGGCATTCCGTCCGGTAACAAAAAGAAGCCGTTGGGTTTCTGTTACCGATTTCGGATTCGTCTCTAGAATCGAATTCCTCGACCGGCGGTGCCCGGGGCCGGGGCGTCGACCTCCGACCGGGCGCGCGGATCCATGCAAACGATCGACTCCTCGCTACCTGAACCCACCCTCACGACCGAGGCGGTCCGCGGGCGTCTCCGGGAGCGAATCGCCGAGTTGCGCGGCGAAATCGGGGAAACCGAGGTCGGCGCGATCCTCGCGGCCCTCGTCGAGGACGGTCGGGGAGAGGAAGCCAACCGCGACGCGGTGTCGACGCGTCTCATGGAGGCCTTCCGGCAGACCCGGAGCCGCGGCTGCTTCGGCCTCCTGTACGAGCTGAACAGCCAGCACCTGCTCGTCCAGGTCGCCGGTCGGCTCCGGCGCTACACGAGCAAGGCCGACCCCCGCGACGTCCTCCAGGAAGTCTTCTTCAACGTCTACCGCTACCCGCACCGGTTCAATTCGGAGCGCGAGGACGCGTTCCGCGTGTGGTCGGCGATGATCGTGCGGAACACCGTGCTCAAGCACCTGCGGTCGCAGGGCCGCGGCGGGAGGACCGAGGTTCCGTTCGAGGACCTTTCGGATCAACCCGAAGTGCACGCGACCAGCCCGCTCACGGGCGCCATCGAGAGCGAGAGCCGCGCCGCGTGCCTCAGCGCGTATTTCCTGATCCTGGACAAGTACCTGAAGTTCTACGCACTGCTGTCGCCGCGCGAACAGACGGCGTTGCACCGCGTGGAAGTCGGCGAGTACAGCTACCGCGAGGCAGCCGACGAACTCGGGATCAAGCTGGAGAATCTGAAGATGGTGATCTTCCGAGCGCGACGGAAGATCTTCCGTGCGATGCGGCGCGAGTTCGACGGCATGTCGCCCGACTGCCGTCCCGCTCGCGAGCCGAAAGCGCGCGGAGACCTGCAGGGCGAGCGAGGAATCGGGAGAAACGACGAGATCCGGGAGGTCGAGTCATGAGCTTCGAGACCTGGAAGGACGGCTTGAGCACGATCTGCGAAGGGTTCCAGATGGACCTTTCCTGCCTCGTCGACAGCGAGCTCGACGCGCAGGCAGCAGGTCGCGCGATGATGCACATGGAAGCCTGTGCGGCGTGCCGCGAATTCTTCGAGGACACGCGCACGCAGATCCGGCTCCACAAGGACACCGCCGACCCCGACCGCATCTTCGCCCGCGTCGCCATGCTCACCGGCCGCGGTTTGCCGGACGCCGAGACGGTCGAGGGCATCGACCTCGTGCACCGCCTGGCCACGATCTTCTACCAGCTCGGAAAGGCCTACGTTCTCGCCGCGATCGACCCGGGCTACCGCGAACGCGTGTTCGAATCCGCGGTCCCCGTGGACGCGACGCAGGCGCGCGGGCGCGGGTTCGTCGACGGCGTCGTGATGCAAGGCAAGGACGAAGCCGGCGGACTGGACTGGAAGCGCGCGCGCTCGATGCTGAACGGCCGGCTCGAGAGGATCCAGAGCCCGCTCGAGAAGGGGCGCAAGCTGCTCGAGGAGGCGATCGCGACCGATTCCTCCAACGAGGAAGCGCAGCTCTACCTCGCCTTCCTCCACGCGCACGAGGGCCGCAAGCTGGTCGCGGCCGAGGAGTACCAGCGGATCTTCGAGACGGCGCTCGACGAGCGGAACCGCGGCCATGCCGCGATCCAGCTCGGCCGCCTGCACTCGGCCGAGAAGAGCTACTCGAAGGCGATCGCGTTGTGGCGCTGGGTCACGATGACCGGCCTCGCGGAGCAGGACGATCGTTTCTTCGTCGCAAGGTTCAATTTGGGAATGGTCTACGCGCTGCAGCGAAACCAGAGCCGTTCACTCGGCTACTTCCGGCAGTTGATCGATCGACATCCCGCGATGGTTGGAGAAGTGGCAGAACTCTTCAGACGTTCGCAAGGATTGCGTGAGGCGATCGATTCCCAATCCGGGTTCGCCGAGGCACTCGTCCGGACTTGTCCGGAACTGTTCGTGGTGCCGGCAGGCCAAGCCGGCGCGGGTGACGCAGAGCCTGAGGAAGCATGAGCATGAAGATTCTCGAACGCAGTGGAGACTCCTCTTCGCATCGCGGGCGCATGTCGGCCGGGTCCATCCTGTTCACGGCCGTCCTGCTCGTGGGACTCGTGATGCCCGTTCTCGCTGGCGACGGCGATTCGAGCGGTCGCGGCAACGGCGGTCCCGGCGGTGACACCGGCGGCCCGGGCGTCGCCGGCGGAGACGAGACGGTCGGGACCCTCCCGATCATCGGTCGCAGCACGATCCAGCTCCCGCTCACACGCACGTGGAGAGGCGACCATCCGGCCTTCTACCTCGAGGGGACCACGGGCGAGTTGGCCGCCGTCATCACCGGCGCGCGCGGCCGCGGTTTCGCGAGCATCGAGACCCTCGATGCGAGCTCCGGGCGCCTCCGGATCGCCTTCCACGGCGACGTGACCGTCGTCCTCGATCGCGAGATGCTCGGGGTCCTCGGGCTCCAGTGCGGTCTGGCCGTGCCCGCGACGTTCGGTGCAGAACAGGTCACGATGCAATGGCAGACAGGTGGATCGCGCTCGACACGTCTGCGGACCGGATTGCTCCCGCTCGCGATCGCGTCGATGTCCGCCGACGGACGCCTCGAGCAGTCGCCGCTCGACTTCCGCTCCACCGGCAGCGACGGCCGCCATGGCACGGACCGGTTCCGCGCGACGCCCTCCACCGTGATCCTCCGGCAGTCGTACTGAGCTCGGAGACCAGCGCATCACGCCGCCCCGGCCCCGTGTGCCGGGGCGGCGTCGTTCGATCGCTAGAATCCGCGCCCGATGGTCCCCATGGCTCGCAGCGCGGATGCGCGGCCGCTCGTCGCGCTCACCGTCGGCGATCCCGCCGGGATCGGTCCGGAAGTCGTGCTCGCGGCGCTGCGCGATCCCTTCGTGCGCGCGAGCACGCGGTTGCTCGTGCTCGGTCCCGGCGTCCTCCGCCCGGGGGACGTGCCCGAGATGGGCGCGGCACCGGACTCCGCCGATTCCCGCTGGCTCGACACGGGCGGTTCGGAGCGCTGGACGATGGGCACGATCCAGATCGAGGCCGGGCGCGCCGCTCTCGCGGCGCTCCGCGCCGGCCACGATCTCGCCGTCTCCGGTCGCGTCGATGCCCTCGTGACCGGACCAGTGAGCAAGCAGGCTCTGCACCTCGCTGGGGAGGAGGTCGAGGGTCAGACCGAGCTCCTCGGGCGGTGGAGCAACGTCACGCGCTTCGAGATGATCGCGATCGCCGAGCCGTTGCGCGTGATGCTGCTCACCCGGCACATGCCGTTGCGCCGGGCGATCGCAGCGGTCTCGACGGAGAAGGTGATCGATCGGCTCGCGCTCTTCGACGAGAGTCTGCGGCGCTTCGGCATCGAGGCTCCGCGCCTCGCGCTCGCCGGGTTGAACCCGCACGCCGGCGAAGGTGGTCTTCTCGGCGAGGAGGACGACGCGATCCTGCGGCCGGCCGTGGATGCGGCGCGCGCGCGCGGCATCGACGTCGTGGGTCCGAAGTCGCCCGACGCCGTCTTCCTCCAGGGTGCGCGCGGCGAGTTCGACGGCGTGCTCGCGCTGTACCACGACCAGGCCTTCATTCCGATCAAGCTCCTTTCGCGCGATCGCGGTCTGACGGTGATCGCGGGGCTGCCCTACCTCCGCGTGAGCCCGGTGCACGGCACCGCCTTCGACATCGCGGGAAAGGGCATCGCATCGCCTTCGAACCTGATCGCAGCGCTGCAGTGGGCGTCGACGCGGTCGTCCAGCCCGCACGACTGGCCCGAACGCGCGAACGGCTGATAGACTTCGGGCAGGCCTCGCCTCCGCGCGCCCCGACCCGACTGCACCATGATCGGCCGCAAGAAGAAGATCGTCCTCTACCAGCCCCAGCAGGTGGACGAGACCCTCGGGTTCGCGTCGAGCAAGGACCTCCTGCCGCTCGAGATGCTGCACATCGCGGGCTGGCCAGTGAAAGACGGCTACGAGGTCGTCATCGTCGACGGGAGCCTGGCCGCGACCCCCGAGGCCGCGCACGCGCAGGTCCTCGAGGCGTGCGAGGGTGCGATGCTCTACGGCACGACGGGCATCCTCGGCTACATGGTGTTCGACGCGCTGCAGTGCACGCGCAAGGTCAAGGCGCGCTTCCCCGATCTGCCCGCGGTCATCGGCGGCTGGTTCGCCAGCGTCCGGCCGGATCTCGAGCTCCAGACCGGCCTCTACGATGCGGTCGTCCTCGGACAAGGGGAGCTGACGTTCCGCGAGATCGTCCAAGCCGTCGACGCGGGCACCAAGCTGGATTCGATCGAAGGGCTCGCGCTCCTGCGCGACGGCCAGATCGTGTACACGGCGAAGCGCGCCGTCGTCGGCTGGGACAAGCTCGTCAACCCGCCCTGGCACCTCCTCGACATCGAGCCGTACCGCGCGCACCAGATGCGCCCGCAGAGCCACCGCGACATCCTGCGGATGCCGACGCCGCGCGCGATGGGGGACCGCGCGCCGTACTTCGGCATCACGTACTTCTCGAGCTACGGGTGTCCGGAGCCGTGCACGTTCTGCTGCTCGCCGTTCGTGACGGACCGCCGGTGGAAGGCGATCCCGGCCGATCGCATGCTCGACGAGCTGTCCGAGCTCAAGGAACGCTGGAACTACGACGTGGTGCGCTTCCACGACGCGAACTTCGGCGTCATGGAGAAGCGTTCCCGCGAATTCGCGCAGGGCGCCATCGACCGCGGGCTCAAGTTCTTCTGGAACTCGTTCATCGAGACGCATTCGCTGCTCCACTACAAGGCGGACACGCTCGATCTGCTCGTCGAGTCGGGCTTCTACGTCGCCGAAATCGGCGCGGAGGCGGGCACCGACGCGATGATGAAGAAGATCGGCAAGCCGATCCACGGCGACGACAACCTGTACGCCGCTCTCGAGCTCGATCGCCGCGGCATCTGCGCCAATCTGACGTACATCATCGGGTACCCCGGCGAAGAGAAGGAATCGATGATGGCGACGATCGACCAGTGCCGACGGGTGCACGTCGCCTGCCCGCTCTCGCGCGCGACCGTGTGGCCCTTCCGGCCGATCCCCGGCACCGCGATGTGGGACGAGGCGATCGCCCAGGGGTACCAGCCGCCGAGCCGTCTCGAGGACTACGGCACGCTCGGCCAGTACCACCTCGAGGAGACGTGGAAGGGGAGGATCCCCGACGACGTCATGCTCGAGCGGAAGATGTACCACCACTTCGCGACGCTCGACTACGGGCTCGCGCGCGGGAAGCTCGGCTGGTGGGAACGGCGCGCGCGCCGGCGCCTGGCGCGAGGTAATCTGTCCGCGGGCCTCTTCGAGGCGCGCGCGTTCGATGTCTACAACCGGATCGCGCGGAGGATCTTCCCGAAGCCGGAGGTCTCGCGCTCCTGGGTCGATCCCGGACACTCGACGGGCACGGGTGCGACCGAGGCGAGCAAGAGCTCGAAGTCGATGACGCACACGACCTCGGGCTGAGCGCCTCCGCGAGTTTCAGCGGAGCAGCGCCGTGACGCGCGCGACGTCGCCGGCCTGATCCGGGGCGCCGGGCTTCAATTCGAGGGCGCGGCGGTAGTGCACGAGCGCCTGCGCGAGATCGCCGGCGTTCTCGCAGCACCTCCCGAGGTTCGTGCGCGTCGTGACGCGATCGGGACCCCTCGCCAGCATGCGTTCGAGCGCCGCGCGGGCCTCGTTCCAGCGGCCGAGACGGATGAGGAGCGCGCCCATCATGTCCAACGCTGCGACGTTGCCAGGGTTCGACTCGACGATCGTCTGCAGATCCGCGATCGAGCCGGCGAGGTCGCCCGCGTTCGCGCGGTCGACCGCGGCGTAGTACGCCGCGAGCTCGTTCATGCGATCGCGCGGGCGCGGGAGTCCCGTCGGCTCCAGCGGTTTCGGCGGCGCCTTCGACGCGTCGCCCGCCGCCGCGTACCCGAGCCGTCCCGCCTGCGCGCTGCGCGTGTCCTCCGCGACGGTGGAGCCGGCGATCGGGAGCGTCGTCCGCGCGGCGACCTCGGCGATGCGAGACCGGTACCGCGTGAGATCGACGCCGCCGCTGACGGCGAGGTCGATCGATTCCGCCGGGTCCGTCCCGAACGCGTAGTACTCCGGCGCTCCGCCGTCGACGTACTTCCCGCGCCGGTCGATCCAGCCCACGATCGGACTCCAGCCGTGGTTCAAGTACCCCGCGTACGACTCGAAGTACGCGCCTCGATCGTCGCCGACGGCGTGGTGGTCGAGGTCGATCCCGTCGATCCCGGCCGGGGAGACCAGACCGAGCGCGGCGGCGAGCGTCGGGAACGCGTCGACGACGCTGACGGTCTCCTGCGAGTGCTGTCCGGCGCGCCATCCGTCCGGGTGACGCACGAGGAACGGGACGCGCAGGCAGGCGCGGTAGCAGAGGATCGAGTGCGTCGGCTCCCCGTGCTCCCCGAGCGACTCGCCGTGGTCGGCCGCGACGAGGACCGTCGTCCGGCCCCAGCTCGGGTCGGCGCGGAGTTCGTCGAGCAGCTTTCCGATCGAATCGTCCGCCTCGGCGATCTCTCCGCGGTAGGCGTCGCCGCCCGCCTGCGCGAGAAAACGCGCGTCGGGCCTGTACGGCGAGTGCGCGTCGTACACGTGCACCCACAGGAAGAACGGTCGCGTGCGGTCGCGTCCGCGCAGCCACGCGCGCGCCTTCGCCACCGTTTCGGGCGACGAGCGCTCGTCGACGTGCGAGAGCGGCCCCGGGCGGTTCGCACCGGGCTCGTCGTAGACGTCGAATCCCTGCGCGAGACCCCACGGTCGCTCGAGCACCGACGCGCTGACGAAGGCCGCCGTCGCGCAGCCCGAGTCGCGCGCGAGCTCCGCAAGCGTGAGCGCCTCGGGCGGCACCGCCGTCAGCAGGTTGTCGCGGACGCCGTGGCGCGGCGGGTAGAGGCCCGTCAGCATCGAGGCGTGCGCGGGGAGAGTCAGCGGCGCGGTCGTCGCGGCTTCGTCGTAGGCGATGCACTCGCGCGCGAACGCGTCGAGACGCGGCGTGACGCCCGGCTTGCCGCCGAAGCAGCCCATTGCGTCGGCGCGCGTCGTGTCGAGCGTGATCAGCACCGCGCTCGGACGATCGGTCGTGCGGCTGCACGCGCCCGCCGCGAGGCAGCCGACGATCAGTGCCAGCCGAGGAAGGCGAAGAGGCACGACATCGCCGCGCCGACAGCGGCGGCGGCCGGGATCGTCAGCACCCATGCCCATACGACGCGCGTCGCAACGCCCCACTTTACCGCGTGCAGGCCGCGCGTCGCTCCCACTCCGACGATTGCCCCGGTGATCGTGTGCGTCGTCGAGACCGGGATCCCGAGGGCCGTGGCTCCGTACAGGGTCAGCGCGCCGGCGGTCTCCGCCGCGAACCCGTTCACGGGTTGGAGCTTGCAGATCTTCTGGCCCATCGTCCGCACGATGCGCCAGCCGCCCATCAGGGTCCCGAGGCCCATCGCCGCGTGGCACGCGAGCACGACCCACAAGGGCGGCGCCGCCTCTGACGCGGGCAGCCAACCGGCCGCGATCATCACGACGAAGATGATCCCCATGGTCTTCTGCGCATCGTTCCCTCCGTGGCCGAGGCTGTACGCCGCGGCCGAGACGAGCTGCAGCCGCCGGAAGGTCTTGCCGACGCGCGTCGGCGACGCGCGCCGCAGGAGCCAGTAGATCGCGACCATCAGGCCGAACCCCATGACGAGACCGAGGAGCGGGGCGATGAAGATGAACGCTCCGATCTTCACGAGGCCCCCGGCGACCAGCGCTTTCGGCCCGGCGTGCACGAGGGCCGCGCCCGAGAGTCCGCCGACGAGCGCGTGCGAGGAGCTCGCGGGCAGTCCCCACCACCACGTCAGGAGGTCCCACACGATCGCGCCGACGAGGCCGGCGGTCACGACGGCGAGCGTGATGTACTGCGGGTCGACGGTCCCTTTCCCGATCGTCTTCGCGACGTGCAGGCCGAAGAACAGGAACGCGATGAAGTTGAAGAACGCCGCCCACGCGACGGCGGCGTGCGGCGAGAGCACGCGTGTCGAGACGACCGTCGCGATCGAGTTCGCCGCGTCGTGGAAGCCGTTGATGAAGTCGAACGAGAGGGCGAGCGCGATGATCGACCACACCACCCAGGTTTCAGACATTCTTCAACACGATCCCTTCGATGACGTTCGCGACGTCTTCGCAGCGGTCCGTGGCGGTCTCGAGCGTCTCGATGATGTTCATCCACTTGATGATGTACTTCGGGTCCTCCCCGTTCTCGAAGAGGCTCGCCAGCGCGACCTGCTCGATCCGGTCGGCTTCGTTCTCCAGTCGGTGGACCTCGCGCGTCTTCTGGCGCACGGACTCGACGCCTTTCATGTTGCGCAGCATGGGCATCATGTCGCGGATCAGCGCAGTGGACCGGACCAGGCATTGAGCGAGGTCCTTCGCCGGTTGGATCGGCTTCTCGATCTTGAACAGCACGATCCGGTCGACGGCCGTGTCGACGAGGTCGAGGATGTCGTCGACTCGGCACGCGAGCTCGTGGATGTCCTCGCGGTCGAGCGGCGTGATGAACGTCTGGTTCAACCGCTCGATCGTCTCGTGGGTCAGCTCGTCGCCGACGTGCTCGAGGTCCTTGACCTTGCGGGCGCGACTGCCCAGGTCGTCGAAGCGGTCGAGGAACTCCACCAGCGCGCCGGTGCACTCGTGCGCATTGCCGGCGGCCTTCTCGAAGAGATCGAAGAAAACCTGGTCTCTCGGGATGACGTTGAACATGGCTGGATGGGGGGGAGGGCCGGGTCGCGGCTTCCCGGGGGAATCCGCAGGAAACGCCGCGCGCGGGGCGGTCTTTTGACCGAACCTTGATCCGGGCCTGATGGTAGACGCGCCCCTCAGGGGGCGAGCTCGAAGATCCGGTAGAAGTCGGTGCTCGAGCCGTCGCGGTAGCGGATCCCCTCCGGGCTCCGGTAGACGAGCTTGTATCCGGGGATTGCTTCGAGAACAGACGCCTGCCGGCTGAGCAGGACGTCCGCGCAGCTCCCGGGCGCGACCTTCCCGTCGCGCGATCCTCCGACGTAGAGCGACGCGCGCTGGAGGCCGAAGAAGCTGCGATCGACGACGAGGTAGCGGCACCGGTACTTCGTCGCGAGAAGGTGGCGGAGATCGTCGGGGCCGCGGGAGTAGAACGTCTCGAACAGCTCGACCGCGCGCGCGCGCGTCCGCCGCGACTCCCATTTCGGCTGGAAGAGGATCGGGTGCCGCGTGTGCGCGAGGATCGCCGTCGAGCTCATGAAGTCCGCTGCGATCGCCTCGCCGTCGGGGACGACGCGGGGGATCGCGTCGACGAGCGCCCGGATCTCGGCAGCGCGCTGCGGCGGCGCGTACCAGGGATTCGGCGTCCCTTCGATGCCGCGCACGCACGTCCACGCCTGGACGAGCACGGCGGCGGACGCGAGCGAGATGGCGACGGCGCGTCCGCGCGGCTGCGCGAACCGCGACGCGGCGACGGCTCCCACGACGGGCAGCGTGAGCCCGGGCAAGAGGATCGTCCTCTCGACGAGCCACGCGACCGGGATCGACGCGCATGCGAACAGCGCGAGCACGCGGTCGCGCGCATCGCCTTCGTGCGCGCGTCCGAGAACGGCGCCCGCGGCGGGCACGAGCGCCAGGACGCCGACGCCGAGGAGCCTCAGCCCGTCGGCGGGATCCAGTGTCGCGAACGGACCCTGCCACATCATCCGCACTTCGACGGAGAGCTCCGCCGGGTCGGCGGGGAGTCGTCCGAGGTGGCGGATCTTCTCCGCGAGGAGCGCGAAGACGTGTCCGTACTCGCCGATCCCGCCGCCGTGGAACCGCGACCACGCCAGCGCCGCCGCGAACGCGACCGCGACCGCGGCGCACGCGATCGCGCGCGGGTGCTTGCTTCCGAAGAGTGCGGCCGCGGCCATCCCGAGGCCGATCTGCATCGGCAGCGAGAGGGCGAAGAGCGTGCTGCGCAGCACCGGGACGCACGCCGCGAAGACGAGCAGCGTCGCGAGGAACAGCGACGCGCCGCGCGCGGCGAACGGATTGCGCCCGGTCGCGAGGAACCACGCGAACACGCACAGGGCTTCCAGCGCCGCGAAGAACGACATCGCGTGCCACGTCGAGACGGCGCAGCCCAAGGGCACGGCGGCGAGCACGAACGCGAGAGGCGTGCGGACGCGCGCGGCGCGGGCGAGGAGCCACAGATGGAAGGCGAACCAGGGGACGCTGAAGTCCTCGTTCATGAAGATCCAGCCGACCGTCCGGTAGTTGGCCGGCAGCGCCGCGTACAGCGCGCACGCGAGGATCGCCCACGCCGCGCTCCCGCAGAGCTCGAACGCGAGTCCGTACACCGCGAGGCCCGCGAGGCTCGCCCAGATCCCCATGACCCACAGAGCGGTGACGTGGAGAGGCGACGCGGGCGCGAAGATCCGGTGCGCCCACGCGACGACGAACTCCTGGCCGACGGCGAACGTCGCCGGGACGTCCGTCGATTCGGGGTACTCGATGCGCGGGTCCGCGCGGAAGTCCGCGGGCGCGAGCCCGTGCGCCGCGTCGATCCTCTCCGCGACGTAGTCGACGAGCCCCGGGTCGCTGCGCAGCATCCCGATCGGATTCGCGCGGTCGAAGCCCGGATCGGAGAGCGCCGCGTGGATGCGCAGAGTCGATGCGAGCGCGACGCACAGAAGCGCGAAGAGCCATCCGAGCCTTCCGGCGCGCCGGGGATCCGCGTTCACGCGCGGAGGATACCGGCGACCGGCTCGAGCACGGTATGCGATACTCGTTCCCAATGTGGTCGCTCGTCCTCGTCCTCCTCGCGCAGGCCGGCGCGGCGCCGACCGAGCTCCGCTCGGAAAAGGTCGCGACCCCCGGCTCCGCTCCGTTCCTCTCGATCGACGGCGAGGCCGTCCCGGGAGACGCGTTCGTCCGTTGGCTCCTCGCCACGCAGGGCGAGCACATGAGCCACGACTTCGCGGTGAAGAACTGGGTGATCGACCGCGAGGCGAAGCGGCTTTCCGTCGAGGTTCCGACGGACGTCGTCGATCGCGCGGTCGACGAGCAGATCCGCCAGCGCATCGCGGGAGCGTTCCTCGGGAGCCCCGACGAGTGGCGCGCGGAGCTCGAGCGCACGGGCCGGAGCGAGGCCGGCGTGCGCCGCCAGCGGCGCGTCGAGCTGCGTCCGGAGCTCGAAGCGCGCGCGATCGCGGCCCTCGACCGCGTCGTTCCCGAGTACGTGATCGAGCGCGAATGGGAGTTGCGCTACGGGAGGAAGGGACGGCGCTACGACCTGGCGTTGATCCGGATCAAGGTCGTCGTCCCGAGCGAGCCGGACATGTCGCGCGACGAGTGGCAGGCCGGTCGCAAGAAGGTGATGGACGCGGCCTTCGAACGCGCGCGCGCCGTGCGGGAGCGTGCGCTCCACGGCGAGGACTTCGGCTTGCTCGCGTCGCGCGAGAGCGACGATCCCGAGACGCGCGACCGTCGCGGCGTGCCCGCGGGCGGCTTCAGCCACTTCGGCTGGCCGAACGCGTTCTTGAACGCGCTCGAGGCGTTGAAGCCCGGCGAGATCCTCGAGCCGACGTACGCGCGCGGCGGCTGGTGGATCGTGCAGCTGCGGTCCGTGTCCCTCACGCCGCTCCAGAACGTGCGGCGCTCAATCGAAGCCGACCTGCTCGCGCGCGGTCCCGAGCCCTACGAAGTCGGCATGGTCCAGGATCGTCTCGCCGACGGCGTGCGGTGCGAGGTGCTGCCGGCGCTGCTCGAGGAGAAGAACGACGGCGAGCTTCCCGCGGCGTTCGAACCCGTGCTGCGCATCGACGGCGACCTCGTCGACCGCGGCGTGTACGCGCGGTGGCTCGTCGACGCGATCGGGGAGACATGCGTGGATCCCTTCGCCCAGGAGTGGCTCGTGCGCCGCAAGGCGCGCGCCGCGGGAGTCGTCGTCGACGAGCAGGAAGTCGCGCGCCGCACGCGCGAGTACGTCCAGGAGCGGATCGACTCCGGCTACAAGGGCGACCGCGAGGCCTGGACCGCCTACCTCGCGCTCGGCGGGCGCACCGAGGACGCGTTCCTGCACGAGATCACGTGGCGCACCCGCGTCGATCTCCTCACCGAGGCCCTGTTCCTCAAGGAGCGCACGATCCGACCCGAGGACGTGCGCGCCCGGTATCTCGGCGAGTTCGGAGCGGAAGGCCGCCGCGTCGAGGCGCGGATGATCCTGTTGCGCGTCCACCCGCCGACCGCGGCGAATGACCTCACGCGCGAGGAGCTCGCGCGTGCGATGGAGACGGCTTCCGAGGCGACGCGCGCGCGGGCGCGGGCGTTGGCGGCGCGCGCGCGCACGGGCGAGGACTTCGCGAAGCTCGCTTCCGAGGCGAGCGAGGATCCGAAGACGCGCGGGCAGGGCGGGCTCCTGCCCGCGCGTTTCCGCGCGGACGCGTGGCCGAACGACGTCGCGGCGGCGGTGCTCGCGATGCACCCCGGCGAGGTCGGGGAGCCGGTGCTCGTCGGGCACGACTGGTTCGTCTTCCAGGTCGCCTCCGAGCGCAAGGTGACGTTCGAGGAAGTCGCGAAGGAGCTCGAGGAGGAGCTGCGGACGGAGCGACCGCTGCCCGCGGACCTCGCGGCCTACCGGAACGAGTTGCGCAAGCACGCGCGCGTCGAGGTGCTCCCCGAGTTCCACCGGTAGGGTCGGCGTCCTGAAGGGGCGCAGCCTCAAGTTCGCACCCGGCGCGCGTCGAGGAGGCCGTCGGAGGAAGACCGATGGTGACCGCACTTCTGCTCGCGTTGCTCACGTTCGCGCCGCTCGCCCCGGACACCGCCGTCGACGGGACGGGTTGGCTCGCGAAATCGCAGGCTCACCTGTACGTCTGGCCGAGCCCGGGCGTCCGCGTGAGCTTCCAGGTGCGGACGAACATGCTCGAGCCCGCCATCGCCGCGCTCGAGAAGGATCCCGCCGTCGCGGCCGATCCCGACAAGAGTCGCTGGGTCGACGCGCTCCGGCACATCGAGATCAAGTGCACGATGGACACGGGGACCGGGGTCGTCCAGACGGACGTCGACCTGAGCTACGAGCCGTCGGATCCGCGCGGGAAGGCCGCGTCGGACAAGATGAAGGCCGGCATCGCCACCTTGATCTCGCACGCGTTCCAGGGACTCCCGTTGCACGACGCGAGCCTCCTCCACAAGGGCGGCACGGTCGTCGGCGCGGAGGAGCGCGGCGATTCCGTGATCGTCACGGTCACGGGGAAGGACGAGAAGGACAAGTCCTCGATCCACTTGAACAAGCGGACGGAGCTCCCCGATTCGATCGACGGAGCGGATCTCGCGTACCGCATGAAGTACGTGGAGGTCGTCCCGGGCAAGTTCGCGCTCTCGCGTCTCGACACGCGCACTCCCGCCGGCAAGGAATCGCACGCGGAGTACACGTACCAGAAGGCGGGGAGCCTCTCGTTCCCCTCGACGATCCGCGTCTCCGAAGGTCCGCAGGTCGCGACCTTCAGTTTCGTCTCGCTCAAGGTCGAGGCGGGTCGCTGACGAGTCGCCCGAGGAGCTGCTCGACGAGCCGCGCGGGATCCGTTTCCTGCACCACGAGCGCGCGGTGCTCGGCGTGCAGGAACCCTTCCTTCTCCGCGCGCTCGAGGAACGCGAGCAGCGGATCGAAGTAGCCTGCGACGTTCAGGAGGCCGCAGGGCTTCGCGTGGATGCCGAGCTGCGCCCACGACAGCATCTCGCAGGTCTCGTCGAGCGTGCCGAAGCCCCCCGGGAGCGTGACGAATGCGGTCGAGAGGTCCGCCATCGTCGCCTTGCGCTCGTGCATCGTGCGCACGATCCGCAGTTCCGTGAGCCCGGGATGCGCGAGCTCGCGCGCGACGAGCGTCTGCGGGATGACCCCGACCACCGCGCCGCCCGCCTCGAGCGCCGCATCGGCGACCGCTCCCATGAGGCCGACCGCGCCGCCGCCATAGACGAGCCCGATCCCGCGCCGCGCGAGCAGCGACCCGAGATCGCGCGCCGCCCGGGCGTACTCGGGACGCACACCCGGGTTCGATCCGCAGAAGACGCAGATCCTCACTTCTTCGGGGGCGGAGCGGGACCCGCCGGGTCCTCGGCGAGCAGCGTCTCGATCGTGTAGTCCCACAGGTTCGCCGGATTGTCGTGCCAGCGGACCTTGCCCGCCTTGTCGATCAGGACGAGGTCGGGGATCGTCCCGACGTGGTGCGCGCTCGCGGTCCCCTGGCTCGCGTCCATCATCACCGGGAACTTGATCTCGTTCTTCACGAGCCACGGCGCGACGTTCGCGACGGTCTGCTTCTGGAGATCGTTGACGATGCCGACGAGGACGAGTCCCGCCGGCGCGTACCGACGCTCGAGATCGAGGACGAACGGGCGCTGCTTCTCGCACTTCTCGCACCAGGTGGCGAAGAAGTAGAGACCGACGACCTCGCCCCGGAGCTTCGCGAGGTCCGTCGGACCGCCCTGGATCCAGGCCTGCACGCTCAACGGCGGCGCGGGCTTCTCGAGCATCGCGCCGAACTCGAGGTACTTCCTCACGGACGCGAGCTCCTCGCCGGCCGGGAACTCCTTCACGTACCGCTCGAGGTCGGAGATCGCCGTGTCGGTCACGAGGAGATGCCGCCGCATCGCGGCACGGCGCTCGAGCGCTTTCGGCACGTACTTCGCGTCGCGGGGGAACTTCACGAGCACCGCGTCGTAGTCGGCCTCCGCGCCCGCGAGGTCGCCCAGGAAGAAGTCGGTGGACCCGACCATGTACTGCGCGCGGCCGGCGGAGCCGTCCTGGGCGTGATCCCGCACGAAGTCCTCGAAGATCTTGCGCGCCTTCGCGAACGCCTCCGTGCTGCCCGGAGTCGCGCGATTGAGCACCTGCTGATCGCGGCCGGAGCCGAACCAGCCGACGCCGGACTCGACGATCGCTTCCCCGAGCCGCGGCGAGTTCGGGAACTTGCGCGCGATGTCCTCGAACGCGGCGGCGGCGAGCGCGGGTTTCTGCTGCTTCTTCAGGGCGAACGCGGCGTCGAATGCCGCGGACTCGGCGTCGGGCGCCTGGAGGAACGTCGCGGCGAGGGCGAGGAGCAGCACGTTCCCGATTGTAACAGTCCTCCGCACGCGTTGTCCCCGGACCGCGCCCCGCGCTACGCTCGGGCGATGCGAATCCTCCTCGGCGTTCTCCTCGGCTTGTGCGTCAGCGCGTGTCGATCCGGAAACCTCGACGAAATGCCCCCGGCGAAGAGCGCGGTGCAGGCCTCGTGCGACGACTACTTGAAGCAGTACGCCACGGAGTACCGCAGGCTCCGCACGGCTTCCGTGGAAGCGGACTGGCTCTCGCAGACGCACATCGTCGAGGGCGACGAGACGAACGCGAAGAAGAAGCGCGCCGCGGAGGAGGCGTTCGCGGCGTTCACGGGGAGCACGCAGAACATCGAGGCGACGCGCGGCTTTCTCGCGCGCAGCGAGGAACTCTCGGCGCTCCAGCGCAAGGAGCTCGAAGCGATCCTCTTCAACGCCGGAGCGAATCCGCAGACGGTCAAGGAGCTCGTCGACGCGCGCATCGCCGTCGAGACGAAGCAGATCGAGAAGCTGTACGGCTTCGCGTTCCAGCTCGACGGGAAGGAGATCACGCCGAACGAGATCGACACGCGGCTCGAGAAGGACACCGATCTCGCCGCGCGCCGGAAGGTGTGGGAGGCGTCGAAGGAGATCGGCCCGGCTCTGCGGCCCGGCCTCGTCGAGCTGCAGCGCCTGCGCAACGGCGTCGTGCGCGGGCTCGGCTACCGCGATTTCTTCGGCTACATGGCGTCCGAGTACGGCATGACCACCGCGGAGCTCTCGGATCTCGTCGACCGGCTCCAGCGCGAGCTGCGTCCGGTGTACCGCGAGCTCCACACGTGGGCGCGGTACGAGCTCGCGAAGAAGTACGGGCAGCCCGTGCCCGACCTCATCCCCGCGCACTGGCTGCCGAACCGGTGGGGACAGGACTGGGGCGCGCTCGTCGACGTGCGCGGGTACGACCTCGACGCCGCGATCTCGACGAAGAGCCCGGACTGGGTGATCCGGCAGGCCGAGCGGTTCTACGTCAGCCTGGGATTCCCCGAGCTCCCGGCGTCCTTCTGGTCGCGGTCGTCCCTGTTCCCAGTCGCGAAGGACGCGGGGTTCAAGAAGAACACCCACGCGTCCGCGTGGCACATCGATCTCGATCAGGACGTGCGTTCCTTGATGAGCGTCGAGGCGAACCAGCGCTGGTACGAGACGACGCACCACGAGCTCGGGCACATCTACTACTACCTCAGCTACTCGAGGCCGGCCGTCCCGTACGTCCTGCGCGAAGGCGCGAACCGCGCGTACCACGAGGCGATCGGGACGATGATGGGGCTCGCGGCGATGCAGCCGCGCTTCATCCAGAAAGTCGGCCTCGAAACGGGCGGCGCCGCGCCGGATCCGATGCAGCTGCGGCTCAAGGAGGCGCTGAACTACGTGGTGTTCCTCCCCTGGTCCGGCGGGACGATGCTCCAGTTCGAGAAGGAGCTGTACGCCTCCGAGCTCCCGCAGGACCGCTGGAACGCGCGGTGGTGGGAGCTGTGTGCGCGGTACCAGGGCATCGCGCCGCCGGAACCGCGCGACGAGCGCTTCTGCGACGCTGCGACGAAGACGCACATCACGGACGATCCGGCGGCGTACTACGACTACGCGCTCGCGAACGTCCTCTTGTTCCAGCTCCACGACCACATCGCGAAGCGCATCCTGCATCAGGATCCGACCGACACCTGCTACTACGGACGCAAGGAGGTCGGCGAGTTCCTGCGCTCGATCCTCGAGCAGGGAGCCTGCGGGGACTGGCGCGAGATCCTGCGATCGAAGACCGGTTCCGACCTCTCGGCGCACGCGATGGTCGAGTACTTCGAGCCGCTCCGGAAGTGGCTCGTCGAGCAGAACCGCGGGCGCACGTACACGCTGCCCGAGCTCTGAGCCGAGGTCAGTGGCCGGACTTGGCGTCGAGGCGGTTGGCCGTCTCCTCGTGCTCGCGCGCCGCTGCGTCGTCGCCCGTCGCGCTGCACAATTCGGCGAGCATCCGATGGAGTCGCGCGTTGTTCGGCGCGAGCGCGACCGCGTGCTCGAGCTCGGCGCGCGCGCCCTTCGAATCGCCGAGCTGGAAGAGCGCCGAGCCGAGGAACACGCGCGTCTCCGGCCGCTCGGGATTCTTCGCGACGGCCGCGCGGAACGCCGCGACGCCCTCCTCGAGCCGTCCGGCGTCGCACAGGAGACTCGCGAGCTTCTCCTGGGCGTCGCGGTAGCCCGGGTCCTGCGCGACCGCGCGCTCGAGAGCCGCGATCGCGGGTTCGAGGCGTCCCTCCGTCGCGAGACGCAGACCCTGATCGTAGGAGCTGCGCAGCACGTGCCGACTCCAGCCCGCGTAGCTCCAAGCGGCGCCGAGGGGGAGCAGCGCCCCCGCGAACAGCGTCCCGGCCGCCGTCCACCGTCCGCCCGCGCGGAGCGCGTGGCGTTGGAGCGCGAGATCGCGGTGCGTGAAGAGCCGCAGCCCCTGGAGCGCGACATACGAGAGGATCGCGGAGAGGCCGAGCGCGAAGAGCAGCGGGACCCGGCCGTGGAATCCGCGGAAGGAGTACATCGCGAAGAGGAAGAAGCCGCCGAGGAGCGCCTCTTCCGGCCGCGAGTACTCGCGCGTGCGCTGCGCCTTGCCGCGGAAGAGCGTCGCGACGGCGACGGACCCCAGGGTGAGGACGGCGACGAGCTTCGCGGCGTTCGGGATCCGCTCGAGGTCCGTGTCGAAGTCGAGGAAGACCGCGTAGGCGCCGGCGAAGAACGCGGCGGGCAGCGCGACGTCCGCGAGGCGCTCGAGGAACGGCGCCGGAGCGGTCTCCTTGCCGGCGCGACGGGCCGTCGCGATCGCGGGCGCGCCGAACCCGACGCTGAGCGCGTCCTTCGGGCACACGCTGACGCAATCGAGGCACTTCATGCAGCCCGCGTCGACGACCGCGCCGAAGTCGCGCACTTCCTGGTGGACGCGGACGTTGCTCGTGCACACGGCCGTGCAGTGCCCGCACCCGTCGCACGCGTCGGAGACGCGGATGCGCATGGGCGCGAGCTGGTCCGCGATGCCGAAGATCGCCCCGTACGGGCAGCCGTAGTTGCAGAACCCCTTCGAGCCGAGGAGGTACACCACCACGAAACCGCACACGACGAAGGTCGCGAGCGCGACGGGCCAGCTGGGGAACGTCGCCCAGAAGTTCTGCGTCGTGAGGTGCACCGTCGCCTCCGGCGGAGGGACGGCGTGCAGCGCGCGCTGCACGATCGGCGCGAGGAACATGTAGGTGAACGCCGCCCACGGAACGAGGCCCAGGATGCCGAGGTTCACCATCCGCGGACGGATGCCGATCTTCTCGAGCAGCCAGCGGCTGCCGTCCTGCAGCGCGACGACGTGACAGGCCCAGCCGCAGAACCACCTGCCGAAGACGAGCGTGCTCACGATCGAGAGCACGAAGAAGATCAGGCCGGCGTTCACGACGCTCGCCTGGCTGAACTGCATCGACTCGGAAGGCTCGAGCGGCGACATCGTCTTGCCGCCCGCCATCCAGTGAGCGATGTGGACCGCGATCAGCGCCTGCACGAGCAGGAGCACGAGCGCGCGGCGCGGACCGGCCTTCGACTTCCGGATGACCGAACGGCGCTCCTCGAGGATCGGGAGCGCGACGTCGGCCAGCGCGATCTTCTTGGCGCAGCGTGCAGAAGCCATCGACTCCATCCTAAGCGAAGCCGGCGGCGCCGTTCGCGCGGCGCCGCCGGACATGCGACGAGATCAGGGATCTACGGCGTCCACACGAGCGTCAGGCCGTTCGAGTAGTTCGACGTCGCGGCCGTGCAGAACGCGGTCGGATCGCGGTGCCAGACGGCGTAGTGGCGCGTGCCGCCCGCCGCGGGGATCGCGCCCTTCACCGAAACCGGCAGTTGTCCGAGACCCACGTCCGGATAGAACGAGCCGCCGGTGGCGCTCGCGGGGTGCGTGCCGAGGCGGATGATCCCCGGGCCGCCCACGCACAGCACGCCGTCGTTCAGCGTGATGCCGAAGCCGCCGCCGGTGCGCGTCGTCCCTTGGAAGTAGAGCGTCAACTTGCCGGGCGGCACGTTCGAGCTGACGAGCGACACGGTGTCCGCCGCGACGCTCGCCGTCCCGGTCGCGGTGAGGAGCGCACCCGCGGGGAACGCGGAGTTCGCGCAGCCGTGACCGGGCGCGCCGGCGTTCGCGCACGGGCACAGCGCCGCGGTGCCGAAGCAGTACGGGATCCCGGTCTGCCCGATGACGCGCGTGTCGAGCGCGTCGAGGTCCGCGACGGGTCCGCCGCCCGAGCGCAGCGTCGACAGTCCGAGCTGCTCCGCGGCGATGAAGATCGCGGGGAAGGGCGACATGCCGCCCGCGACCGGCGTCGTCAGGATGTCGCCGGGCTCGATCGGGATGCCGAAGAAGCTGTCGGGCATGCCGACGACCGCGGACCCGCGGCGCACGGAGTACAGCAACATGTCCGGCCCGCCCGCGAGCGTCCAGTCGTACGGCAGCGCCGACGGCTGGAAGCCCGGGATGCCATTCTCCGCGAGCGCGAGCGCGTCGAGGTCGTCCGTCCCCGGTCCGAAGATGTCGAGACCGAGCAGCGGCGGAGGCGCGTAGACCATCGGCGGGCCACCGGGAGCGACCGTGTTCAGCACCATGCCGGGGAGGAATCCGTTCGCCATCGCCGATCCGGTGTTCGGGATGCCGAGGCACGGGTTGATGAACGCCGCGTCGAGCGAGAAGAAGACGCCGAGCGGTCCCGGACCGGCCGAGTCCATCTCGAGCGCGTCGATGTCGTCGCCGGTGGGCCCTGCGACGGGGAACGTCGGCTCGATGATGCCAACTCCCGGGTACACGAATCCGCTCGCGCTCACGAAGCCGTTCCCGTCGACGATGCCGGTGTTCCCGACCGGCGGGCCGGGCGGCAGCGGCCCGGGCGGGAGGCCGAGATCCTCGAAGATGTCGGCGGCGGCGTCGCCGACCGGAGCTTCGGTGAAGACGTTCGCGGGCAGCGGGAATCCCGGAAAGCCCGAGGAGCACTCGTCGACCGAGAAGACGTACGTCCCCGCGGGGAGCGGACGGCGCGGCACGGCGTAGTCCATGCCGTACGACAACGCGTCGACCTCGACGCCGCACGGGAACGCCGGCGGGTGGCCGATGCAACCCGGGTGCGCCGGGAGTCCGAGTCCGGGAGCGGGAGGACCGAACCCTCCGCTCGCGAAGATCATCGGCGGGGGCAGCGGTCCGTAGGCGGGCAGCATCCCCGGCGCGGCCGGAACGAGGATGTCGCCTTCGGTGATCGGGACGCCGCTGCCCGTCGCGGGCGTTCCGATGGTCATGCCCTTGTAGTCGATGGAGAAGTGGATCTGCGCGCGCGACGAGCTCGACAACGCGCACAGCGCGATCGAAGCGAATCCTGCCGGCGCGGCGGCGCGTGCGAGCGTGCGGGCGGATCTGGGAGCTTGCATGGGAACCTCCGCCTCTCCGCCCGGGGTGGTGGGCCGCGATCCACCAGCGGAGCGCGGTCTCGATCGGGCGGGGGAGGCACCTCCGAGGTGCTCGTTCCCTCGCGCCCTGGAACGGATTCCGCCGGAAACGACGCTACGGCGTGAACGTGACCTCGAGCCCGTTCGTCAGGTTCGAGCCGTTGCCGCAGGGTCCCCCGACGAGATTCCGGTACCAGACCTGGAAGTTCCAGGTCGAGCCCATGGCAATGCAGTAGGCCGGCGGAAGCGTCGCGCACGCGCTCGTGATGATGTCCGGGCCTTTCACCGCCGATCCCGACGCTCCGCTGTTGAACGATCCGAAGCGATGGAACGGACTGCCGACGCAACGCAGGCCGTCGCCGAGCGGCGCTTGCGCCTGCCCGGACGCGATCATCCAGATCCCGAGCTTGAAGGTCGGCATGCGCGTGACGTTCAGCAGCAGATCGTCCGTGTCGAAGCTCGTCGTGCCGGCGCCGTCGAGCAGCGCGCCGATGCCGGTCGAGTTCATGCAGCCCGCCGTCGCGTCGTCGTTGCCGCACGGACCGAGCCCGGCCGTGCACTCGCAGTAGCGCTGCCAGGTCCGCTCGCAGTCGTCCGGGATCCCGTTGTTGTTCGCGTCCGAGGACGAGCCCTGCGCGATGTCGACCGAGTCCTCGACGCCGTTGCCGTTGCAGTCGAAGAACGGCACGACCTGCGAAGCGAGCGCGTCGAGCTCGTCGCCGATGATCACGCCGGGCTGTCCGCTGCGGACGGTCGCGATGCCGAGGTCCTCGGCCGCGATGTAGATGCCCGGGAACACCGAGAGTCCGCCCGCTTTCGGCGTCGTGAGCACGTCGCCGGGCTCGATCGGGATCCCGAAGATGCTGTCCGGCATGCCGACGACGGCGGAGCCGCGGCGCACGGAGAAGAGCAACATGTCGGTCGCGCCGCCGAGGAGTCCCGCGCCAGGCGGAACCCAGTCGCAAGGCAGGTGCGAGGGCTGGAAGATCCCGTCGCCGTTCTCCGAGAGGATCAACGCGTCGAGGTCGTCCGTGTTCGGCCCCATGAGATCGAGACCGAGCTGGTTCGGCAGGGCGTAGAACGTGAAACCGCCGCCGGAAACCTGCTTCTTGAGCACGGCCGCGGCCGGGACGCCGTTCGCCTGGGCCGAGCCGCTGTTCGGGATGCCGAGCAGCGGATCGACGAACGCAGCGTCGAGCGAGAAGTAGACGAAGGCGGTCGGAGCGGGGAGCGGACTCAGGTCGAGCGCGTCGAGGTTGTCGCCCGCATCGGGCGGCAGTCCCGGAGGATCCGGCTCGCGGAGCCCGACGCCGCGGTAGTGCGCGCCCGAGCCGCTCGTCAGTCCGTCGCCGTCGATCGTCGCGACGTTCTCGGGCAACGTCGCGCCCGGAGGGAGCGGGCCCGGAGGCAAGGCGAGGGAGACGAAGACGTCCGCGGCGGCTTCGCGGACGCCGGAGAGAGCCTCCGACCGCACGCTCGGGAAGAGCGTGGAGCCGTTGCTGCCGACGGCGTGCTCGTCGACGGAGAAGTAGATGCGCGCGTGGTTGACGTCGCAGCGAAACATGCCGTCGGTGCCGTAGGACAGCGCGTCGACTTCGACACCGCACGGCGTGCCGCCCTGGTGGCCGACGCAATTCGGATAGCGCGGGATCGCGAGCTGGCCACCCGTGAGGAAGATCTGCGGGCGCGGCATCGGACCGAACGCCGGATCGAGGAAGGCCGGAAGGAGGACGTCGGCTTCGGTGATGCGCGTGCCGCTGACGTTCGCGGGCTGGCCGACGGTCGGACCGTGCCAGTCGATCGAGTAGGTGACGCGGCGGTTGTTCTGGCCGTGCGCCAGGGGAACGAGGCACGCGACCAGCGCGGCACGCGCCGCGAGGCGCGCGGGATTCGTCGTTCCGTGAACTGAAGCGAGCATCGTGTTTCCAGGGCGGCGCCGGGAAGCGCGCGGGGCGCGGACCGCCCGACGCAGGCTATCCCAGGCTCTCGATTTCGACAATCTGAACGCGGCTGCCGGACGTTCCGGCAGTCAGCCTGGGACGAAGTGACGCGGGCGGAGGTTCCTGGAACGGAAACTCGGAAACTCGCAGCTGGGCGAGTCACCTCACGCTGCGGTCGTTCACCCCGGCTCGCCAGATCTCCAAGAAAACAGGCAAGGGCGATCACGACGATCTTGATTGGGCAGAGATTCTCAGTCGCACCGCAGCGGTAGCCCCTGGCGTCGCTCGCGTTCCTTCTAGGGCGGTTTCGGCAGCTCGCCAGATCTTCGAGAGAACAGCCGAGCGCGCTCGCGACGATCTTGATTGGGCAGAGAATCTCAGTCGTACCGCAGCGGCAGCGCCAGCCGTCGCTCGCGCTCCTTCTCGAGCGGTGTCAGCGGTCTCGGCATCCGCGCGCGCGCGGACGGGAGGGGGTCGACGGGCCAGATCGAGACCGTGCCGTCGTCGAGCGCGACGATCACGCGCGGGTTCGTCGTCGCGCTGTCGAAGGCGGCGTCGAGGATCGCGGCGTCGTGCGCGGCCCGGTGCGCGACCGGGCGGCCGCTCGCTGCATCCCAGACGTGCGCTGTTCCGTCCTTCGCGAACGTCAGGACGAGCGAGCCGTCAGCGCTCAACGCTCCTCCGACGATGCTCGAGCCGCGCGTGTGCGCGATCTCGGCTTGCACCGTGCGCCGCGGGCTTCCGAGCAGGAGCACCTTCGCGGCGCCGCCGCCGAACTGCCCGGTGACGAGCAGCTTCGATCCGTCCGCGGCGAACGAGAGGCTGCGCACGGGGAAGACGACGAGGTCCGGACGCGACGTCTCGCCGGTCCGCGCGTCCCAGAAGCGCACTTTCTCGTCGTTGCACGCGGCCGCGATCTCGACTCCATCCGGGGCCGCGGCGATCGCGCACACGCCGGCCGCGAACGTCTTGTCGTGCGTGAAGGCGAGATCGCGCACGTGCGCTCCCGTGCGCGCGTCGAAGATGCCGACCGCGTCCCCGGTCCCGCCCGTCGCGACGATCGCGCCGCCGGATCCGAACACGGCGCAGGCGACCGCGCCCGCCGCCGGCGCGAGCAGGATCGGCGCGGACTCCGAGGACGGTGCGAGCACGCGCGCGTCCCCGTCCATGCAGACGGTGAGCACGCGCGCCTTCCCGTCCGCGCACACGGTGAGCACGCGCGTTCCCTCGGCGTCGAACGAACCCGACGCGACCGGGCCGGGGTGCGCCAGCGGTTCCCCGATCGACTCCCCGGTCCGCGCGTTCCAGACGCGCGCCGTGCCGTCGGCGGACGTCGTGAGCACGCGCTCGCCGCGGCGATCGAAGCACGCGTCGACGACCGGGCCACCGTGGCGGAGCACGTGGAGCGGCGTCCCGGGATCGCGCGCGCCGGCGACGTCCGCGGACCACAGTCGCGCGGTGCCGTCGAGCGACGCCGTCAGCACGGAGGCGCCGTCCGGCGCGAAGCGCGCTCGCACGACCGGACCCGCGTGTCCGGCGAGATCGAACACGTCCGGGCGGTTGCGCGTGAACCAGACGTTCGCCCAGTCGTTGCTCAACGTGACGAGGCGGCGACCGTCGGGAGTCCACGCGACGGACACGGGGCGCGTCCGTCCGACGAACACGCGCAGCTGCGCTCCGGTGACCACGTCCCAGACGCGCACGGTCGCGTCGAACGAGGCGGTCGCGAGGAACTTGCCGTCCGGACTGAACGCCGCGTGCACGACGCGCCGTCCGGCGTGACCTGTGAGGGCCCGCCGCTCTCCGCTGGCGAGGTCGAAGAGCAGCGCATCGCCCACCTGGTCCTGGTGCGTCCCGACGAACAGCTTCGTGCCGTCGCGAGAGAACGCCAGGAACCCGGCCCGCGCGCCGAGCGTCAGCACGGGACCCGCGGCCGCGCCGCCGGCGAAGTCGCGGATGAAGACGCGGCCGTCCTTGCACGCGAGCGCCACGCGATCCGCGGCCGGATCGAAGGCGCAGGCGACGACCGGGATCGATCCGGTGTCGTACGCGAGCACCGGACGACCCGTCGTCGCGTCGAAGAGCACGGCGTCGCCCGCGGTGTCGCGCGCGAGGAGCTTCGTCGCATCGCGGGGCAGGAACGCCGCCCATTCGATCGACCGCGCGCCGGCGTCGAGCGCGGAGCGGCGTTCTCCCGTGCCGAGGTCGAGCACGGCGGCGCCTCCGCGCGCTCCGACGGCGACGATGCGGTCGCCTTCCGGGTCGAGGTCCGCTCCGACCAGCGCGTCGCCGGCATCGATCTCGCGGACGAGCGTCCCGGACGCCGCATCGAAGAGCCGGACCTTCCCGTTCTTCCCCGCGACGACCAACCGCGTCCCGTCGCGCGTGAAGAAGACGCGCGCGACGGCTCCCTCCGACGCACCGACGTCGCGCACGGGGGCGCCCGTCGCGAGGTCGAAGACGCGCGCGAAGCTCGCGTCCGTCGCCAGGGCGAGGAGGCGGCCATCGCCGTCGAGCGCCGCGTCCGTCGCCAGTCGCGCCGGCTCGGCGGAGAACACGCGCTCGAGCCAGCACGCTTCGAGCGCGTCGAAGAGCGCGGACCGCGTGAGGTAGTTCGCACCGGTCGTCGAGCCGCCCTCGCGGATCTCCTTCTCCGCCGCTTCGACGCCGACGGCGAGCGCGAGCGCCGGATCCTCGGCGACGAGCGCGACGCAGCGCTCCGCGAGGTGCCGCCCGAGCGCGTAGCCGAGCGCTTCGTCGCGCTTCGCGATCAGGTGGAGCGCGAGCGCGAGGCCCGCGGAGAGCGCCAGGATCGTTCCGATCGTCGAGACGGCGAGCACGGGGTGCCTGCGCGTCCAGCGCGAGAAACGCAGCGCGACTCCCGCGGGCCGCGCGCGGATCGGTTCATACTCGCGGATGCGCCGCAGGTCCTCGGCGAGCTCGAGAGCCGTCGCGTAGCGCCGTTCCCGGTCGCGCTCGAGCGCCGTCTCGAGCACGACGCGCACGTCGTCGCCGAGGCGCGGGTTGTGCTTGCGCGGGTCGGGCACGGATTCCTCGCGGATGCGCCGGTACTGCTCGATCCGCGACGGCGCGTCGAACGGCCGGACGAGGGTCAACGCCTCGTACAAGGACGCGGCCAGCGAGTACACGTCCGTCCGGCGATCGAGCGCCGTGCCGCCGGCGAGCTGCTCCGGCGACATGTACGCCGGCGTGCCGAAGACGTCGCCCGACTGCGTCAGCGTCGCGACGTCCGACTGCTCGTCGCGCGCGAGCCCGAAGTCGAGGAGGACAGGCTTCCCGTCGCGAGCGACCATCAGGTTGCCGGGTTTCACGTCGCGGTGGACGACGCCGGCCTCGTGCGCGGCGTGCAGCGCCCGCGCGACGCGCTCGAAGAGCAGGAGCACGCGGCGCACGTCGAGCGAGCTCCGCGGAGGCCACGTCGTCGTGACGTCGCTCTCCGGCGCATCCGACTCCGGAGCGGGCGGCGCGGGCGTCGCCGCGCGCGCGTCGGCGAAGATCTGCGCGAGCGAGCGTCCTTCGACGTGCCGCATCGCGATGTACGGCGCGTCGCCTTCGATGTCGGCGTCGTAGATCCCGCAGATCCCGGGGTGCTCCAGGCGAGCGATGACCTCGGCTTCGCGACGGAATCGACGGCGCCGATCCTCGGAGACGAGATCGAAGCGCGACGCGAGGACCTTGAGCGCGACTCTGCGCGCGATGCGCGAGTCCTCGGCGAGGAAGACCGTCCCTTGTCCGCCGCGACCGATCTCGGAGAGGAGCCGGTACGGTCCGATCCGCGCCTCCGCGGCTGCGGAATGCGGCTCGGTCGCGGTCGCGTGGACTCCGTCCGTTGCCGGAGCCTTCAGCGCGAGGTACTCGCGAGCGACGGCGTCCTGGCAACGCGGGTAGCGCGCGAGGTAGTGGGCGAGCGCGAGCTCTCGCCCCTTGTCGCGGTCCGTCAGGAATTCGTCGACGAAATCGAAGACGTCCGCCGCTTCGGGGTCTCCGCCGGCGTGCACGAGCGGCGATTGTAGCGATGCCTCGCGTGATACCATGACTCGCGATGGGCGACGCGGAGGAGGACCCGCCCGGCGGCGACGAAACACGCGAGCTCGCGCGCGCGGCCAAGCGCGGAGAGGAAGGACGTTTCGCCGAGCTCTACGAGCGCATCGCTCCCGCGCTCTTCACCTGGGCGTGTCTCCGGATCCGGCCCGCGATGCGCGGGAACGTCGATCCCGAGGACCTCGTCCAGGAGGTCTGGTGCCGCGCGTGGAAGGCGTTCCCCGCGTTCGATCCGGAGACGGGGAGCTTCAGGCTGTGGGTGTTCCGCATCGCGAAGAACGTGATGCTCGAAGCGTTCCGGAAGGTCCAGCGCAACTCCGGCGGCGCGGGCGCAGCCGGACCGAGCACGCGCCTCTTCCAGCTGCAGAATGTCCCGGACAGCGCGACCGCGATCAGCCGCAGGATGGCGCGGCACGAAGGACTCCAGGCGGTGCTCGCGTGGGCCGACGCGCTCGACGAGGACGAGCAGAAGCTGTTCCTGCACTGCGGTCTCGAAGGCATGCCGTACGCCGACGTCGCCGAGCGGATGCAGCTCCAGTACGACACGGTGGCGAAGCGCTGGCAGAAGCTGCGCGAGCGCGTCGCGAGCTTCGCCGCGCCCGGCGATCTGCTCGCCGTCTGACTCAGGCAGCCTCGAGCACGGGGTCCTCGCGGCGGTAGCGCCGCAGCGCCGGCGTCTTCGCCGCGATCCACGCTGTGGCGACGAGGCAACCGATCCCGCCGGTGACGACCGAGAACGGCGCGCCGAACGAGTTCGCGACGAGGCCCGCTTCGATCTCGCCGAGCTGCGGCCCGCCCATGAAGAACATCATGTTGACGCTCGTCATCCGTCCGCGCAGGCGGTCGGGCGTCGCGAGCTGGCGGATGATGTTCCGGAGCACGGTGCTGACCATATCGGCGGCGCCGACGAGCGCCAGGCACGCGAAGGTGAGCTCGAAGCTGCGCGACAGACCGAAGACGACCGTCGCGAGCCCGTAGGCAGTGACCGCCCAGAGGAGCGTGCGGCCGCGGTGATCGATCCGGTCCGCGGCGTGGACCAGGAACGCGCTCGCGAGGAGCGCTCCGACCGCCTGGGCCGACACGAGGAACCCGTAGCCGCGCGGCCCGACGTGGAGGATGTCCTGCGCGAAGATCGGGAGCAGCCCGCTCGCGGTCGAGAACAGCGTCGCGAAGAAGTCGAGGAGCATCGTCGAGCGGATCATCGGCGTCCGGAAGACGAATCGCAGCCCTTCGACGGCCGAACGCAGGCTGACCTCGACGCCCGCGCCTTGCCGCGGCGGCACGTTCCGCATCCGCAGGAGGTTGACGATCACGGCAAGGAACGAGACCGCGTTCAACGCGTAGACCCAGCCCATCCCGAGCGACGCGATCACGATCCCGGAGAGCCACGGTCCGACGACGGACGCGACCTGGAAGTGGATCGTGTTCAAGCTGATCGCGTTGGCGAAGTCCTTCGGCGGCACGAGCGCCGGGATCATCGACTGCCGCGCGGGGCCGTCGAACGTGTTCGCGGCGGAGTTCAGCGCGGTGAGCAGGTAGATCGACCAGAGCGCCTCCTTGCCGGTGAACGAGAGCACGGCGAGGATCGCGGCGAAGATCGCCATCAAGCTCTGCATCGCGAGCATGAGCTTCTTGCGATCGAGCGCGTCCGCGACGACGCCGCCCGCGAGCGAGAACACGAAGATCGGGACGATCTTCACCATCCCGACGGCGCCCAGGGCGAGCGGGCGCTTCTCGACCGGCACGAGCTGGGTCACGTGCCAGAGGATGGCCGCGTTCTGCATCATCGAACCCGCGGTCGAGCAGATCATCCCGCTCCACAGCAACCGAAAGTTGCGGTGCCGGAGCGCGGCGAACGAAGCAGGGATCTCTCGCGGCACGGGTCGGTTCGCGGCTAGTCCCGGCGGTGCACGACCCAGGCCGCCCAGGTCCACGGATTCCGGCGCCGCGCGTCCGCGCCGTCGCCTTCGAGGAGCTCCTTGCGCACCGCGCGCAGCGCATCGGCCGCGTCCTCGCCGCGCGCGCGATGCTCCTCGAGCCGCGCGAGCACGAGGCGCTGCGCGTCGTCGACCGGGCGCAGGCTCCCGAGCACGTCGCGCACGCCGGCGGCGTGGAACGCGTCCGCGAGCGCGTCGAATCCGGGTCGCTCGCTCGCGAGGAGGACGAGCTCCGCGCGCGCCTTCGCCGGCTCGAGCTTCTCCGACGCGTCGAGCCGGAGCGTCTTCGGCGCCGATCCGTCGTCGGCCGGCAGCGGGCGCGCTCCGATCGGAGGACGCGCGAAGTAGACGATCGCGTGGTCCTCCGCGAGGAACCGCGCCGACCCCAGGAACTCGAGCGGAAGCGCCGCGAGCGGTGCGTCGCGCACGATCCCGAGGCGCGGGCCGAGGACGCTCTCCACCGGGAGCAGGATCTGCTCGTGGAGCTCGCGCGCCGCGGCCGCGTCGAAGGCGGTCGTAGGCGCGTCGATCAGGCGGCGGACCCGCGCCTCGATCCACGCGCGCTCGATCGGAAGGAGCTTCGCCGCGCGGCCGCGCACGCCCGCCGCGACGACGAGCGTCTGCTTCTCCCCGATCGCGATCTCGAGCACGGTGTCGATGCCGCGTGCCTCGAGGCCCTCGATCTCGTCGAGCAGTCGCGCGCAGTCGCCGGAATCGAGCGCGGCCGCGATCTCGAAGCTCCTGGAGGTCCTCCGCTCGCAGCCCGCGAGATCCCCGGCGCGCCGCGCGATCTCGCCGAGCACGCGCTCGCACGCGGCGAGGACGGCGCCCTGGCGCAGCTCCGCGGCCGAAGCGGCGAGGGCGCCGCCGAGTTCCGCTGCGTGCGGCGTGTCGCCGGCGTGCAGGAAAGCCGCGGTGACGCGCGCGAGCGCCGGCGCGGAGAGGGCCCAGCCTCCGGGCGGCTCGACGTGATCGCGCAAGTCGGCGATCTGCGCCCACGCCGCGTCCCGTTCGCCCGCCGCGATCATCGCGGGGAGCGACGCGAGCGCCTCGAGCACGGTCTCGTGGTGCGAGCACGCCTCGGCGTCCCACGCGGACACGCCGTGGATCCACCCCGAGAAGGGATCCTCGGCCAGCGCTTCACTCAGGAAGGCGGCCTCGAGATCGGCGCGCTCCTTCGCGAGACGTTCCCCGACGCGCCGCGTCTCGAGCAGGCTCTCGAGCCGTGCCCCGAGCCGGTCGCCGAGACTCCAGGGATGCGCCTGCGACCACTGCCGCAGGTCGGCGAAGGAGCGGTGCTCGAGCGCCTCGTCGAAGGTCCCCGCGTGCCCGCCGGGTTCCTGGGCCGCACCCGCGAGCGAAACGAGTCCGACTGCCAGGCGCGACGCGAATCCGATCCGCATCCGACGCAGCCTACTGCGCGCCGTCCGGTCTGACCAAGACGGTCCGCGGTCGCCGGCGCGTTGACGCGGGTTTTTCCGTGAACGAACGGAAACCGCGCCGCGGCGCGGCCGGTCCGTCGGGCAGCCATGCCGTCGCCTCGTCTCGCCCGCGCAGCCTGTCTCCTGCTCGCTCTCGCCGCGAGCGGGGACCACGACCTCGCCGATCTCGAGCAGGAGCTGCGCGCGCCGAAGCCGGAGACGCGCCGCGCCGCGGTGCAGAAGCTCGCCGCGCTGCACGAGCGCCGGGCCTGGGATCTCGTCGTCGGCGTGCTGTCCGACTCCGACTCGATGGTCGCGGACGAAGCCGAGGTCCTCCTCGGCGCGAGCGACGACCCGAAGCTCGCGCGCGACCTCTTCGGCGGAGCCGGACTGCGCGCGCGGGACGCGTGGGTCCGTCTGCGCGCCGCGGAGGTGCTCGGTCGGATGCCGGTCGAGCTCGACGCGGAGCTCTTCGCGCGCGCGCTCGCGTCCGTCGACGCGAACGAGACCGACCTGCGGCGCATGCTGCTGTGGTCGATCGAGCGCAGCGCGCGTGCGAAGCGGCTCGCGGGAGACCGGGCGAAGGCCTGGCGGTCGGCGGAGGCGATCGCCACGTCGCGCGCGGACGTCGAGCTCCGCTGCGCAGCGCTGCAGGCGATCGCGACGCTCGATCCGATCGCGGCGCACCCCGCCGTGGTCGAGGCCCTGTCGGCTCGCGAGGCCCCGCTCCGCGTCGCGGGGCTCCTCGCGAGCGCGGAATCCACCGAGCAGGAATGCCTGACGGTCTCCGGGCGCGCGCTCGAGGACGCGGAGCCGCGCGTGCGCGTGCAGGCGATCGAGAACCTCGAGAAGCTCGGCAGCCGCGCCGCGATCCTCGCTCTCGTGCACCAGATGGAGATCGAGACGCGCGAGCGCCTGCGGTACGGGATCCTCGCGTGGCTGCGCGCGCGCTCCGGGCTCGACGTCGGGTTCGACGCGGCGGCGTGGCGCGGCTGGGCGGAGAAGGTCGACGGGCGGCTCGCGACCGGCGGGGGAGCGGGCGATCGCCTGCCGCCGGTCGGCGGCACGAAGGCCTCGTTCGCGGGCATGAGCCTGATCTCCGACCGGGTCTGCTTCCTGGTCGACTTCTCGGGGTCGACCTGGCAGACGAAGGTCGGCGACAGGACGCGGAAGGAGATCCTCGACGAGAAGCTGCGCGCCGCGCTCGAGGCGCTCCCGGCCGGCACGCGCTTCAACGTGATCCCGTACACGAACGATCCGATCCCCTGGGAGAAGCGGCTCGTCGCGAGCGACAAAGGGAGCGTGAAGCGCGCGCTCGACTTCTTCGAGCGCTGCCACCAGAGCGGGCGCGGGAACTTCTACGACGCGGCGCTCCTCGCAATCGAGGATCCGGACGTCGACACGCTCGTCGTCCTCACCGACGGCGTGCCGACCGGCGGGCACCGCTGGAACCTCGAGCTCATGATCGAGCTCCTCGTCGAGCGCAACCGCTACCGCAAGGTCGCGTTCGATTCGGTGCTCGTCGACGCACCGAAGTCGAAGCAGAAATTGTGGGCTGACCTCGCGCGCCGGACGGGCGGGCGATCGACGACGACCGACCTCAAGTAGACGCGCGCCGCAGGGACAGGAACTGGAACCGGCCGCGCCGCGCCTCGAGGAACGGGAGCTTCTCGATCTTCGCGAGCAGCCAGCCGACCCCGCGCGCCGTGTCGCGCGCGCGCTGCGAGAAGTTCCGCGTCCGGAACTCGATCTCCTCGCGCGGCGGCACGGCCTGGCAGCCGTAGCGGCCCGCGATCGCGAGGCCCGCCTCGCCGCACGCGCGCTCGACGTCGGCGGGGTCGAGGGACTCGAACGGGCCGATGTTCGGGTCCGGCGCGAGCACGTACTCGACTCCGCGCGGGCCGCCGCGCCGGCCACGCAGCCACTCGGTCGTGTCGTGGAAGGACCTCCGGCTCACATACCCGAGCAGCACCGTGCCGCCGGGCTTCACCCACCGCGCGATCGCGCGGAGCAGCTCGCCGCGCTCGGCGGCAGGAAGGTTCTCGAGACGGAAGAAGCAGCTCACGACGTCGTACTGCGCGTCGCCGGGGCTCGCGAAGCCGTTCCGCGCGGCCGACGCCGGCCAGGCGAAGGCGCCCGCGCGCGGCCGCGTGCGCGCCGACACGAACTCCGCGACCTCGCTCGTGCGCTCGACGACGTCGAACCGGAACGCGGGGCGCTCGCGGTAGAGCTTCTCCGTGACGATCCCCGTGCAGGGGAGCACGTCGAGCCACGCGCGGCTCCGCGCCTCCGCCGCGGCGGGCAGCTCGCGTCCCTCCGGGACGAAGCGGTCGAGCGCGGCGCCGATCGCGCGCTCCTCCCACGCGCGCGGCTTGTTGTGCCGCAAGCCGTTGAGGACGCGCGCGCGCTGGTAGACCGCGAGCAGGTCGGCGGCCCATTCCTCCGGCCGCGTCGACGACGGGATCGGCCTGCCGGCGTAGTGGTTCCAGTGCGCGACGTGCGCCATCGGGCGGCGCTTCGGACCCTTCGTCGCCGGCGACCGCGGATAGCCGAGCGCGAGCACGGCGACGACGAGCCGGTCCTCGGGCAGCCCGACGACTTCCCGCACCTTCTCGCGGTCGCCCATCTGCGTGATCCAGAATGTCCCGAGGCCGAGCACGTGCGCCGCGAGACTCATGTTCTCGATCGCCGCGCTCGCCGACTGCACGTTCGCCCATCCCTCCTCCGAGAATTCGCGTCCGTAGGCGACGACGATGTTCACCGGCGCGTTGCCCATCTGGAGCGAGAGGGCCGCGAGCTTCCGATTCACTTCGGGATCGTCGACGGCGACGAAGTCCCACATCTGGTAGTTGCACGACGACGGGGCCCAAATCCCTGCGTGCAGCACCTGCGCGACGAGCTCGCGCGCGACGGAGTCGGGCTTGAAGCGGCGGACCGATCGGCGCGAATAGATCGCCTTCCAGAAATCGAACGCGGGCGTCGGACCGACCGGCGCGCCCTCGTCGGCGTCGGCGCGCTTGTCCCCGAGCGTCGGCGTTCCTTCCGGAACTTCGGGGATGTCCGGGCTGGTTTGCTCTCGGTCAGCCATCGGGGCCGGAACGCTTCGGGCGGGGCCTCATCGAGAGGCTCTGCAGTCTACTCTTCCCGAAAGCGCGGGCACCAAAAGCGAGGGGCCCGCAACCGCGCGACCGGCTACGGGCCCAGGAGGGGGGAGTCTTCTAGTTATGGGAGTAAGGTGCGCCGCGTCCGAATGATCAGATCAGCCCTAGCTTCGGATGTGGAACCCCGGGAGGCCCCCTCACCAGAGAGGCTAGATGAATCCGGCTGGGACAAGTTTACGATCCGTCCAACATTAGGCCCGGGCGGGCGAACGAGCAGGAATCCGGCGTGAAAGTCCTCATCGTCGACGACGATCCCGCATCCCGTCGCTACACGGCGATGGCGCTCGGCGAGGCCGGGATCGAGTACAAGGAGGTCGATTGCGCGGGGGACGCGCGCGCCTGCCTCGACGGCGCGGACGGAGCCTCCTTCGACGTGCTGCTCCTCGACGTCGAGCTCCCGGGAACGAAGGGTTGGGAGTTCCTGACCGAGCTCCGCGCGGCCGGCCACCAGGTCCCCGTGGTCTTCCTGACCGTCCGGGAGTCCCTCGAGGACCGCGTCCAGGGCCTCAACCTCGGCGCCGACGACTACATCGTCAAGCCGGTCGAGTTCTCGGAGCTCGTCGCGCGGCTGCGCGCGGTGCTCCGGCGGTGCTACCGCGGCGAGCTGATGCAGGTCGGGGATCTCGTGATCGATCCGCACGTGCGGCGCGTCGAGCGCCACGGCCAGGCGATCCAGCTGACGCCGCGCGAATTCGACGTCCTCTGGGTGCTCGTGCAGGCCTCGGGTCGCGCGGTCTCGCAGAAGGAGCTCCTCGCGCGCGTCTGGGCCATCGACTTCGATCCCGAGACGAAGCACGTCGAGGTCCACGTGCACCGCCTGCGCAAGAAGCTCGAGGTCGGCGGCAAGGTCATGATCGAAACCGTCTACGGAGAGGGATACCGTCTGCGCGCGTGAGGCTCTCGCTCCTGTTCACGGTGATCGCGCTCGCGTCCGCGCCCGGATGCCGCAGCACGACGGATCTCGGCCGCGTCGCGGCACCCTTGCGCGCGAAGGAGTCCGATCCTCCGGGTCGGCTCGAGGAGAAGCGCGACGTCGATCCGACGACCGGCGCGCCGGTGCACGAGTGGTCGGTCTTCGTGACGCCCGGCCGCGGCGCGATGAAGCACGGCGTCGAGCGCGTCTGGTTCCCGAACGGACAGCTCGAGTGGGAGCGCGAGTTCCACTACGGCAAGCCGACGGGAGTCTGGCGCAGCTACTGGTCGAACGGCAATCCGCGCACCGAGTGCTACTACCTCGGCCCCGACGTCGAGCGCACGATGACGTTCTGGCGCGAGGACGGAAAGCTTTCGGCGCAGGGCCCGGCCCGCGACGGCGCGCGTCGCGGCACGTGGCGCTTCTGGTGGGCGAACGGGCAGCTCGCCGAGGAGGGCGAGTACCGCGGCGGACTCAAGGAGGGTCCGTGGACCGGCTGGAGCCGCGACGGCACGCGCAAGTTCGAGCGCGTCTACGCGGGGAACGTGCGCACGTCGCAGCGCGAAGTCCCGGGAGACGCCGCCCACTGAGACCCGCACGATGACCTCCCAGCCGAAGGACCTGCGCGGGGACCCGCCGCTCGCCCCGATCCCGCGCGACGCCGCGGACGATCTCGCGCCGGCGGCGGTCGAGGCACGGCGGCGAGCGTGGATCGCGGCGGCCGGATCTCCCGCGCCGCACGTCTTCGGCGCGCCGGTCGCGTTCGAGGCGGCGCGGGGGAAGATCGAGAACTTCGTCGGGTTCGCGCAGGTCCCGATTGGGATCGCCGGGCCGTTGCGCGTCGACACGAGCCGCGGGGTGCGCGAGGTCTACGTGCCGATGGCGACGACGGAGGGCGCGATGGTCGCCTCGTACTCGCGCGGGATGCGCCTGCTCGCGAGCGGCGGCGGAGCGCGCGCGCGCGTCCTCGGCGAAGGCCTCACGCAGAATCCGATCCTCGTCTACCCGGACGCCGAGCGCGCGGCGCAGGCGGCGGAGGTCGCGACGCGCAGCTTCGAGGATCTCCAGCGCATCGTCGCGGGCACGACGCGGCACGGACGGCTCGTCGCGCTGCGGCCCGAGGTCGTCGGTCGCCGCCTCGTCGTCAGCCTCGTGTTCACGACCGGCGACGCGATCGGCATCAACATGGCGGCCGCGGCGACGGAGCTGTGCGCGCGCGAGCTCGCGTCGCGCACCGGAGCGCAGGAGCGCTACCTCCACGGCCAGGACGTCGAGAAGCGCGCGAACGGCCGCGCGCTCGTCGAGGGCCGCGGCCGCCGCGTCGTCGCCGACGCGACGATCCCGCGCGCGGAGCTGATCCAGCGGACGCGCGCGACGCCGGAAGCGCTCGTCGCGATCCAGAAGAGCTACACCGTCGGTTTCGCCGGCCTCGGCACGCAGAACTGGCTCGTCCAGGCCGCGAACGGGATCGCGGCCGTGATGATCGCGTGCGGCCAGGACGCGGCGTACGTCACGGAGAGCGCGACCGGGATGCTCGACTTCGACGTCGACGCGAAGGGCGACCTGTACGCGAGCGCGCACCTTCCCTGTCTCCTCGTCGGCACCGTCGGCGGGGGATCGGGGCAGGGGACGGCGGCGGAGTGCCTCGCGCTCCTCGGGTGCAGGGGCGAAGGGAGCGCGAACGTCTTCGCGGAGATCCTGGCCGCGACGGTGCTCGCCGGCGACGTCTCGCTGATGGCCGCGTTCGCGAGCCACGAGTTCGTCGCGTCGCACGAGAAGCTCGGGCGCAATCGTCCGCAGGGATGAAGACCGACGCGACTCCGCGCGAGCCCCTCGAGGTGTGGGCGCTGCTCGCGTACGTCGTCGGCGCGGGCTTCTGCCTCGCGTTCTTCTACCTCGGGCTGCGCCCAGGCGGCGCGCTCCCGCGCTTCATCTGGGGACAGGGGATCGTGTACCTGCAGCTGACTGCGCTCGCGCTGCTCGTCGCGGGCGCGATCTGGAGCTACCGCCAGCGTCCGTTCCTGCGCCGTCGCCGCCGCATCCCGTTCCTGCTGCTGATCGTCGTCGTCGGCAGCGCGTCGGTCTCCGTGCCGTATCCGTCGTCGCACGAGGGACACGAGAGCGCCGTCTGCTTCCGACTGCCCGTCGAGGGCGAGTGGACCGTGTTCTGGGGCGGCGAGACCGTCGAGCAGAGCCTGCTCGCCGGCTATACGGCCGATCGGCGCTGGGGGATCGATCTCGTCGTCGCTCGCGACGGGAAGACGCACGCGGGAGCAGCGACCGCGGCGACGGACTTCTTCGCGTTCGGGAAGGACGTCTTCGCGCCGGCGGACGGCGTCGTCGTGCGCGCGGTCGGCGATCTCCCCGACGGCGAGCCCGGTCGCATGGACCGCCGCGTCGACGCGACCGGCAACCGGGTCGTGCTCGAGGTCGGCGAGCGCGAGTTCGTCGTGCTCGCGCACCTCGCGCAGGGCTCGCTCGCGGTGCGCGAGGGAGAGCGCGTGAAGGCCGGCGACCGCCTCGCGCGCGTCGGCTGCTCGGGTTGGTCGCGGTTCACGCCGGAGCCGCACCTCGCGGTCCACCTCCAGGACACGCCCGAACCGGGGCGCGGAGAGGCAATCCCTTGGCACTTCTGCGGCTACGTCGCCGACGGGGCGCGCGTCGAGCGCGGATTGCCGCGCGGAGGCGTCGGGCCGGGCGGCGAGCTGCGAGGCCAGCGGGTCGCTCGAGAAGGCCGCTAGCAGCAAAACACCTTGACCCCGCGGGGACTCTCGCTAACTTCTTTGGCCCCAATACATTGCCCTGCGCCTCCCGCCTGCGACCCTCTCCTCCGCCATGACCACCGCCGTCAAGACCGAATCGCCCCGGCCCCTCGCGGCCAAAAAGGGGCTCGAGACCCACCGCAACATCGGGATCATGGCCCACATCGACGCGGGCAAGACCACGGTCACCGAGCGGATCCTGTTCCTCGCCCAGAAGATCCACGAGGTCGGCGAGGTCCACGACGGCGAGGCGACGATGGACTTCCTCGACGAGGAGCGGAAGCGCGGGATCACGATCCAGTCCGCCGCCACCTCGTGCGAGTGGAACGGTCACTCGATCAACATCATCGACACGCCCGGTCACGTCGACTTCACCGCGGAAGTCGAGCGCTCGCTGCGCGTGCTCGATGGAGCGATCGCCGTGTTCGACTCCGTCAGCGGCGTCGAGGCGCAGTCCGAGACGGTGTGGCGCCAGGCGAACCGCTACGGCGTGCCGCGGATCTGCTTCCTGAACAAGCTGGACCGCGTCGGCGCCGATTTCTGGGCCTCGGTGGAATCGATCCGCCAGCGCCTGGACGCGCGCCCGGTGCCCGTGCAGATCCCGATCGGCCGCGAGAAGGAGTTCCGCGGGATCATCGACCTCGTCCGGATGAAGGCGTACGGCTTCCCCGACGAGAGCGAGGGACGCAGCTACACCGAGTTCGAGATCCCCGCCGACCTGCTCGAGGAAGCGAAGGTCCACCGCCACGCGATGCTCGAGGCCGCCGCCGAGCAGGACGAGCAGCTGCTCGAGATGTTCGTCGAGGACGAGGAGTGCCCGGAGGAGCTCGTGCTCAAGGCCCTGCGGAAGGGCACGATCGCGATGGAGTTCACGCCCGTCGTGTGCGGCTCCGCGCTCAAGCACAAGGGCGTACGCTTCATGCTCGACGCGGTCATCGACTTCCTCCCGGCGCCGATCGACATGCCGGACGTCGAAGGTCTCGAGCCGCGCTCGGAGACGCCGGTCATCCGCAAGCGCACCGACTCGGAACCGATCTGCCTCATGGCCTTCAAGACGATCGCCGAGCCGACGGGCGACCTCACCTTCGTGCGCGTCTACTCGGGCGTGCTCAAGAAGGGCGACGCGCTCCTGAATCCGCGCACGCGCAAGACCGAGCGCATCGGACGCCTCGTCCGGATGCACGCGAACAAGCGCGAGCCGCTCGAGGAGATCCACGCGGGCGACATCGGCGCCGTGATCGGCCTGAAGAACACGGTCACCGGCGACACGCTGTGCGACGAGGACCGTCCGATCGCGTTGACGAAGATCACCTTCCCCGACGCCGTGATCTCCATGTCGCTCGAGCCCAAGAAGGGCGGCGACCGCGACCGGCTCGGCGAGATCATCGGGAAGATGATGCGCGAGGACCCGACGTTCCGCGCGCAGACGAACGAGGCGACGGGTCAGCTCATCATCTCCGGGATGGGCGAGCTCCACCTCGAGATCATCGTCAACCGCATCCAGAACGATCACCGCTGCGAAGTCCAGACGGGCAAGCCGAAGGTCGCGTACAAGCAGCGCCTGAAGCGCGCGCTCGAGACCGAGGCGCGATTGATCAAGCAGTCCGGCGGACGCGGCCAGTACGCCGTCATCTGGGTCAAGTTCGAGCCCGTCGCGACGAAGGACGGCGACCTCGAGTTCGTCGACGGCATCAAGGGCGGCTCCGTGCCGCGCGAGTACATCCCGAAGGTCGAGAACGGCCTGCGCGAGGGATTCGGCGGCGGCGGCGTGCTCGGCTACCCGTTCGTCAACGTGCGCGCGACGCTGTTCGACGGCAAGAGCCACGACGTCGACTCGAGCGAGCTCGCGTTCCACCTCGCCGGCGTCATGGCGTTCCGCCAGGCTTCGGAGAACAACGTCGTGCTCCTCGAGCCGATCATGAAGGTCGAGGTCCGCGTCCCCGAGGAGTACATCGGCGCCGTCGTCGGCGACTTGAACAGCCGCCGCGGCGAAGTGAGCGAGGTCGATTCGCTCGGAACGCTGCGCGTCGTCCGCGCACACGTGCCGATCGCCGAGATGTTCGCGTACTCCTCGTCCCTGCGCGGCGCCACCCAGGGCCGCGGCAGCTACGCGATGGAGCTGTTCGAGTACCGCGACGTCCCGAACAACATCGCCGAGCAGATCATCAAGAGCGGCAGCTAGTTACCCGTCGTGCAAGTGCGGGTAGCCCCGCCGCAACGGTCGCTTTCTCCCCAACCCTGACGACCTGGCAGTCGAAGGGCTCCCATGGACGCTCGCGTCATGTGGTCCGCCGTCCTCCTCCCGCTCCTGTTCACCCCGGGCGCGGCGCCGCCCCCGACGCGGCCCTCCGCCGATTTCGACTGGCAGATCGGAGACGATCTGGGAGGGCTGCCGAGGACGGTGATCCTCGACACGACCTACTCCGTGATCGAGAACGCCGACGGCAGTCGCGTCGCGACGGTCGTGAACGGCCGGGTCGACGTCCGGAATCTGAAGATCAAGCCCAATGGCGTCCTGGTCATCCGAGGCCCGAACGGCTGCACGATCTCGGCGACCGGAGGGATCCAGATCGACGGCCTGATCGATCTCCGGGGCGAGAACAATCTCAGCGTGCTCACGCTGGACACGACCAACATCCCCGAGCCTGGAGCGCTGGGCGGGCCGGGAGGCGGCAGGGGCGGCACGGGCAGCTGGCGGACGCGGCGCTCCACGGAGGCCGGAGGCAACGGATTCGGTGCGTTCGACGTCGTCGATCAGGGTGGTCGCGGCGGCGAGTCGGGATTCAATCATCTGTGGCCCGCCGACGGCGACGACGGGCACCGCCGTCCCGGCGGCGGCGGGGGCGGCACCTTCGGCCACGACTTCCTCCGTCCGGCGGACATCGTTCCCGGCTACTCGAACCCGAACGGGTGTCCGGATCAGATCGAAATCGGTCTCGACGCCGAGGCCGGATTCTCTGGGAGTCCGGTGGCGGCGGGCGCCATCACCGGTTCGATGCCGCCGCCCGGCGGCAGTGTCGGACCCCGGCCCTTCGTGGACGGCGACCGCACGAACGACTTCTGGGGAACGCTGCACACGACCACGGGCCAAGTGATCCACGGCGAGCTCGCGCATCCGTGGGCCGGCGCCGGCGGCGGAGCGGGCGGTGACGCGATCGCGTCCAACGCGTTCCCGGACAATCCGTTCAGTCCGACGGGTGACGAGAAGGGTTCGGGCGGTGGTGGCGGCGGCGGATGCCTCGTGCTGATCGCGCAGGGTCCGATCATGTTCGGCCAGGCAGGACGAATCGACGCTTCGGGAGGCACGGGCGGCGGCGGGGAGAATTCGGCTTCAGGCGGCATCACGCACATCGGCGGCGGTTCGGGAGGAGGTTCGGGCGGCCACGTCATCCTCGGCAGCGACGATCGGATCGACTTCTCGCGCTGCAGCACCTCGTCGAATCCTCCCGGAGGGATCTACGCGCTCGGTGGTCAGGGAGGCGCTGGGAGGAACAACCTCGGCGGCGCCTTCCCTGGAGGAATCCCGACCTTTCCGCGGGCGGATGCGCTGCCCCCGAACTCCTACCCGCATGAGACGGCTCCCTGCGGCGTCGTCGCGGGACGAGCCGGATACGTCTTCACCAACGAAGTCGGCGACACGAGCCACGACTTCCCCCTCGTCGTCATCTGCGCGGGCGGCGACGGTGGCCCCGGGATCATCCAGCTCCACGTGCCGACGGCGTCGAGCATCATTCCTCCCGCGGGAGCGGGAGAGAACATCTACAAGATGATCAAGCCTCCGCCGGTCGGCTCGATCCCTGCTTCCGGCGTCCCTTCCTACGACCGCATCAACCGGCCGGCGTCCTGGGACCGGCTCGATCCTCACGAGCTCGGGTTGCAGTAGGACGACGCTCGACCCCGGCGCGGGGCTGTGACAAACTCTCGCGCCCATGACCCGGACGGCGAAGCGTCGATTCTCGAGAGAAGTGCAGAGCACCGTCGACGGCATCGCCTTCGGCGCGACCGGCCCGATCCTCGTCCACGAGTACGATCCGCCGGCGGGCGGGATGTGGATGGACGACGTCATCCCCGGCAAGCTCGCGGCGCTCGATCGCGCGACGGGCGAGATCGCCTGGTCGTCGCCCTGCGAAGTCGGCTACGGCCGCGGCTTCGGCGCCGGCATCGGTCGCGAGGAGGAGGCGATCGTCCTCGGACCGAGCTCGAAGGGCCACCTCGTCGCGCGCATGTCGCTGCGCACGGGCGAGCTCCTCGGCGCCGGCCCGATCGACGCCTTCGACGAGGCGCTCGTCTGTCCCGACCTGTGTTTCTGCGTGACACCCCGGCGGCTCTTCGCGATCGCGCCGTCGGCGACCAGCGAGGCCTGGGAATACTCCCGGTCCGGCGAGCGCTACCACCACGTCGCGCGCAGCGGCGACAAGCTGTTCGTCGTCTACACGCACGCCGCGAGCAAGCGCCTCGGCGTCCTGCGCCTCGACGCCGAGACCGGGGAGTTCGACGCGGAAGTGCTCGCGCCGCGCCAGCCCGTGATCCACGGCATCGCCGCGAACACCGACGGAGTCGTCCTCCTGACGCGCGACCTCCTGTCCGCGCTGCCGCCGGAGCTCACGCCCCAGTTCATGCTCGAGCTCTCGCGCCGGCCGGACGGCGCGACCTCCGACACGCTCTCGCTGCTCGCGCTGCCGCCGACCGCGACCGCGGGCGATTCTCCGCTGTGGTACGAGATCGTTTCGACGCAGCCTTTCGACGAGATCCCGGAGGTCAGCATCACCGCCGACACGGGCAAGCTCTACCTCGTCAAGGGAGCGCTGCTCGAGGTGCGCGACACGCTGACGGGCCGCATGCTCGGCGACTGGGCCGTGCCCGGCCTCGACGAGTCGGTCGCGTTCCAGGTCTGCGACGGCGCCGGTCTCGTCGCCGAGGAGACGCGCGTCTCGGTGTTCGAGCTGCCGGCTTGAGCCATGGCCAAGCACGCATCCGGCGCGGGTGAACCCGAGAAGGACGCCGACGGACTCGTCGTCCAGAAGTACACGAGCACCGTGCTCGTCGTCGTGCCCGAGAGCGACTACGGCGAGCAGACCCTGCGCCACGCGCGCTCGTCGCTGCACAACGTGCACGTCGGAACGTGGAGCGTGTCGACGAACGGCAAGGATCTCATCAAGGGGCGGCTCCAGGACGAGTTCATGGTCGACGGCGCGATCGAGGACGCGCGCATGGACGCCTACTCCGGCGTGCTCTTCGTCGGCGGCGAAGGCGCGCTCGAGCTCGCGCAGAACGAGGACGCGCTCCGCCTCGCGCGCGAGGCCCTCGCCGCGGACAAGATGATCGGCGCGTGGGGCCACGCCACGGCGATCCTCGCCCGCGCGCGCGTCGTCAAGGGGCGCAAGGTGACCGGCGCGCCCGAAGTTCGCGAGGTCGTCATGGAGGCGGGTGGTCGCTTCACCGGCCGGCAGCTCGAGCGCGACGGAGACCTCGTCACCGCGGCAGACGAGGCCGTCGGCATCCGGTTCGGCAAGACGCTGGCGCAGATCGTCGGGATCTAAGGTCGTTCCCGGGGGCGTCGAACGACGCCGGACGAACTGGACTTCCACCTCGGGCGCCGGACGCAGTATCCTTGGCCGTGCGGGCGTCGGCCCGCGCCAAACGAACGTCCGCATACCCCGCCCGGCTCCGGCACGACCGCAGCCGGGTTGCGTCGAAAGCGACGCAGGCCCCCCCGTGACTGCCACACCGATTCTCGAGAGTCTCGCGCGCGAGTTTTCCGCCCGTCCCGAACACGTCCAGAGCGCGCTGGAGATGCTCGACGCCGGGCTCTGCGCACCTTTCATCGGCCGCATGCGGCGCGGCCAGGTCGGACCGCTGACCGAGAACGCGATCCGCCGTCTCGACCGGCGCCGCAAGGAGCTCGAGGAGCTCGACCGCCGGCGCGCGACGATCCTCTCGATCCTCGAGCGCGAGCCGCACGTCGACGCGGCGACGCTGCAGCTCGTGCGGACGTGCATGGATCGCTTCGAGCTCGAGGACCTCTTCATCCCGCACCGCCGTCCCGAGCCCGAAGTGCAGCTCGCGCTCGACCGCGGGCTCGGACAGCTCGCGGACCTGCTCGTCGCGCCGCTCTCGCAGGAGGAGCGCGCGGCTCTCGGCATCAAGGACGAGCCCGCCGCGCGCGAGCGCGGCGAGGACGAAGCGCCCGAGAGCCACGAGCCCGCCGCGGCCGAACCCGCGCCGCCGGCCGAGATCGCCGCGGAAGCTCCGCCGGCGCCCGAAGCCCAAGCGGAAGCCGCGCCCGAAGCGGCTCCTTCGACGCCCGAACCGGAAGCGACCGATCCGAACGCGGCCGTCGAGGACGACGAAGTCGAGGAGACGGCGGCTCCGCTCCCGCCCGTGCACGCGATCGACGTCAAGACCGCGATGAACGTGCACCTCGCGCGCCTGTGCGCGCCCTTCGTGAATCCCGACCGCGGCGTCCACACGGAATCCGAGGCACTTTCCGGCGCCGTCCGCATCCTCTCGGACCGGCTCGGCCGCAACGCGCGCCTGCGTGGCGCCGTGCGGCGGCTCCTCGGGAAGCAGGGCGTGCTCACCGTGCGCGCGACGACGAGCGAGAGCCGTCTCGGGCGCCACCGCGCGCTGCTGCGGCTCCACGCGCCGCTCCGCCAGCTCCAGGGACACCGGCTGCTCGCGATCCGCCAGGCACAGAAGGAGCGCCTGCTCCAGACCGTGATCTCGCTCGATCCCGCGATCGCGCTGCCGAAGGTGCGCGCCGCACTCGGACGCCACACGCACCCCGCGCACGAGGACCTCCTGCGCGAGATCGCGCTCCAGGCGTTGAACCAGCGGCTCTTGCCGATGGTCGAGCCGGACGTGCGCCTCGAGCTCAAGGAGCGCGCCGACTTCGAGGCCCTGCGCTTCCTCGCCCAGCACCTGCGCCAGATGCTCTACACGCCGCCGTTCGGCGCGCACACGGTCGCGGGCATCGACGTGAACGCGAAGGGCGACTGGCTCGTCGTCGTCGTCGATCCCGACGGCGTCCCGCTCGCCGGCGAGACGAAGATCGAGGTCGGAGCGAAGGCATTGCCGGTGCTCGGACAGGAGCTCCGCGCGGCACTCGAGTCGCGCGAAGTGCGCGCCGTCGCCGTCGGGCACGGCAAGGGCCCGCGCGCGGCAGTGTCGAAGATCCGCGCGGCGATGCGCGCGGCGCGCCTCTTGCCGCCCGCGGCAGCCGCGCCTGCGGCCGTGCCTGTGCCGACGGTCGCTGCCGCGACCGAGGCGACGCCCGCCGCCGAACCCGCGCCGCAGCCGACCGTCTCCGCTCCGCCGTGGCACGAGCCTTTCGTGTTCATCGTCGACGAATCCGGGCTCTCGAGCTACGCGAACTCGGAGTTCGCGCGTTCGGAGCTCCCCGACCGCAACATCCCCGCGCGCATGGCGATCAGCCTCGCGCGCCGGCTCCAGGACCCGATGGCGGAGATCCTGAAGGTCGACCCGCGGCATCTCGGCCTCGGATCCGAGCAGGGGCTCGTCAGCAAGGCGAACGCGCGCCGCGTGTTCGTCGAGATGATCGAGTCCGCGGCCGCGCACGTCGGCTGCGACGTCAACCGCGCGACGCCCGCGTTCCTCGAGATCGTCCCCGGTCTCGGCCGCGAGGGCGCGCGCATGATCGTCGAACGCCGCAAGCAGAGCCCGTTCAAGAGCCGCGAGGAGCTGCGCGCGGACGGCGTCCTGAACGAGGTGCAGTGGACGAACGCGGCCGCGTTCCTGCGGGTCCGCGGCTCCGAGGAACCGCTCGACGCGACCGGACTCCACCCCGAGCAGTACCCGATCGTCCGGCGTCTCCTCGACAGCAGCGGATCGAGCGTCGAGCAGGCGCTCGGTCGTTTCGGCGCGACACGCGGGCTGCGGCGCGACGACTTCGACGTCGACGAAGCCACCTGGCGCGATCTCATGCGCGAGATCTCGTGGCCCGGACGCGATCCGCGTCCGCGGTCGCACGTTCCGGAGCTCCTCGACGCCGACACGGACCCCGTCCGTCTCGTCAAGGATCGCGTCGTCGAGGGCGTCGTCACGAACGCGACGAGCTTCGGCGTGTTCATCGACGCCGGCCTCCCGGCGGACGCGATGGTCCACATCAGCGAGATCTCGGAGCGCTACGTGCGCGACGCGCGCGAGCTGCTCTCGATCGGGCAGGTCGTCCGCGCGCGGATCCTCGAAGCCGGGGGCCAGCGCCTGACGCTCTCGCTCAAGGGCGTGCCTCCGCCGCAGCGCGATTTCCGTCCCGAAGGCGGCGCGCGTCCTCAACGCGAGGATCGCGGGCGCGGACCCGGAGGGCCGCGCTCCGCCGGCGACGGGCAGCGCGGCCGCGGCGGACGCGGACGTGAACGCCACGGGCGCGGGGACGATCGCGCAGCCGCGCCGCCGCCGAACGTGCGCGCGGCACAGACCCGACGCGACGGCCTCGGCGCGCGCAGCGGCGGTCGCCGCGGCGATCGATCCGGCGGCGGTCGCGGAGGCGGTCGCCCGGGCGGTCGCGACGACCGCGGACGCGGAGGTCGCGACGGCGACATGGGACGCGACGAACGCGTCAGCATCGATTCGATCAACCGCGAGAAGGCCGCCTACAGCCCCTTCGCGTCCTTCTTCAAGTCGAAGAAGCCGGACGAGAAGAGCGCCGAGGGCTAGTCGCGCTACTTGCGCATGCGTTCGATCGAGGCCAAGGCCTCGCGAACGCGCACGTCGGCGAGCAGATTGCGCAGATCGGCGAGCTTCTCGCCCAGCGGCTCCTCGTCGAGATCCATCGTGGGATGGACCCGTCCGCCGGCGAGGAGCTCGCCGGCACTGGCAATATGGAGCTCCTCGCGTCCCATCGGGAGCGGGCCCGCGATCGAAGCGGTGTGCTTCCAGCCTTCGTCCTGGACCTCCTCGAACGGATCGGTCTCGGCGTGCCGCTCGACCGGCGCCGCCTTGCGCGGCAGCAGGCGACCGAGATCGTCGAGCATGTCGAGCAGACCGAGGCGGGCGCCGTTCGGCGAGGCTTCGGCCGCGTGCTCGATCGGCGGGTACTCCACGTGAATGTGTTCGACGGGCGCTTCGACGACGGGCGGCGTCGCGCTCGCGATCTTGAGCGCTTCGATCGTGCTCGCGACGCCCTGGAGCGCCTGGTGCAGCTCGCTGTGGCTCGCGTGGAGACGTCCTTCGACGCGCGCGCCGAGCTGGTCGAGACTCGCGGCGAGGCGGTACATCGCGTCCGCGGGCGCGTCGTTCGCAGGCGCCGGCTGGTTCCGGTCCTGCTGCGACTGGAGCGCGTCCTTCAGGTACACGAACTCGATCCGCAGGCCTTGCAGTCCGTCGCCGAGGTGCGCGATTTCGCTGGCGAGCTTGTCGATCGCGGGCGACGTCGAGAGCGCGGCGTCCTGCACCGACTGGTGGCGCGAACGGCTCGAGCGCGACGTCAGGCAGAGGCCCCACAGGACGAAGCTCCCCACGAGCAGCGGCGCGCTGGTGATCCCTTTCGCGGCGAGGCTGCGGACCATCCAGGCGTTGTTCGGCATCACGTTCGGCAGGACGGCGATCGCCGCGCCCGCGAGGAGCATCGCGAAGCCGATGGCGATCAGCAGGAACTCCGAACCGCCGCCGCGCACGTGCGCGTACGGAACGACGGCGTCGTGCCGGCCGGCTTCTTCGTCTGTCTGCGACCTCTCGTGATCCCTGGACATGTGCTGATTCCCGTTCCGCGTAGGTGGGGATGGCGGCCCGACCCGCGTCGCCTTCATTCCCTCGGGGAGCGATCGGCGGAGGGGTCGAGGGGACGTCCTCCGGCCGACGTCGACCGGGAGATTCCCCGCACAAGGTTCGGGTGGACGGCTCCCGGTTCTTGAGGGCAAGCGGGTTCTCGTGGGCCCCCTGGGGCCCCGCAGTAGGTGCCCCGCTCTTCAGCTCGGTACAGTGGGCGTCCGATCGGGAGTCGGCGCCTGCGCACCGAACCCCGGCGGGAGGCAATGGGTCAGCTCCGGATCATCAAGGGCATCCCCGTTTCCCGAGGCCTCGCCCTCGGAAAGGTCCACGTCGTCCGGGCCCGGCCGAAGGTGGTGCCGACCTGGTCCGTGCCCGGCGAGGAGGTCGACCGCGAGATCGAGCGCCTCGAGGGGGCGATCGAGCAGACCAGCGCGGAGCTGCGCCGCCGGCAGGGCCTCGTCGCGGCGCATTCGGGGTCCAAGGACGCCGAGATCCTCTCCGTGCACCGGATGCTGCTCCAGGATCCGAGCTCGCGCAAGAAGGTCGAGGCCTGCATCCGTGACCAGCGGATCAACGCCGAAGCCGCCGTGCAGCAGCTCATCGAGCGCTTCCGCACGACGCTCGGCTCCCTCGGCGGCGAGGGCCTGCGCGGCTACGCAGCCGACTTCAGCGATCCCTGGCACGCCGTCCTCGACGCGCTGCTCAAGCGCGAGCGCGACCACATGGTCGCCGTCGGGGAACAGGTGATCCTCGCCGCGGCGGAGCTCACGACGCAGGTCGTCACGTTCCTCGAGCGCGAACGCGTGCTGGCGGTCGTCACGGAGACCGGAGGCCGGTTCTCCCACGGCGCGGTGCTCGCGCGCTCGTTCGGGATCCCGTGCGTCGTCGGTCTCTCGAATCTTCTCTCTCGACTCGAGCAGGGCATGCGCGTCAGCGTCGACGGCGACCGCGGCACCGTGCAGCTCAAGCCGGACGACGCGGACGTCGACCGTTTCCTCGAGCGACTGGCGCGGCGGAAAGCGCGCGAGAGCCGGCTCGCCGTGCACGCGTCGCTCCCGAGCGTCACGCCGGACGGCCGGCGGTTCGGCGTGTGCGTCAACATCGAGACGCTGCAGGACCTCGACACGTTCCCGGTCGAGAACTGCGACGGCGTCGGTCTCCTGCGCACCGAGTTCCTCTACATGGAGAGGACCCAGTTCCCCTCCGAGGACGAGCAGTACCGGCTGTACCGGCGGGTGCTCGAGCGCATGGGGGGCCGCGCCGTGACGCTGCGCACGCTCGACATCGGCAACGACAAGTGCCTCTCGTACTTCAAGACTCCCGAGGAGGCGAATCCGGCGCTCGGATGGCGCGGGATGCGCATCTCCCTCGAGTGGCAGGACCTCCTGCGCGTCCAGCTCCGCGCGGCGCTGCGCGCGAGCGCGCACGGCGAGCTCCGGATCCTGTTCCCGATGGTCACTTCGATCGAGGAGGTGCGCGCGGCGCGCAGGATCTTCGACGACGTGCGGACGCAGCTCGTCGAGCAGGGCCACGAGGTCGCCGCGCACGTGCCGTGCGGGCTGATGGTGGAGGTTCCCTCGACCGTCCTCGTCCTGCGGCACCTCCTCCCGGAGACCGACTTCGTCAGCGTGGGCACGAACGACCTCGTGCAGTACCTGCTCGCCGTCGACCGGGACAATCCGTGGGTCGCGAAGCTCTACGATCCGCAGCACCCCGCGGTGTGGCACGCTCTCTCGCTCGTCGCGCAGGCCTCGCGCGCGGCCGGCAAGCCCTGTTCCGTGTGCGGCGAGATGGCGGGGGACTACGCGACCGCACTCCTGCTCATGGGACTCGGATACGACTCCGTCAGCGTCGTCCCCATGCTCCTCCCCGAGGTCAAGCTCGCCGTGCGCGAGACTCCGCACGCGGAGGCCTGCGATCTGGCGGTGGAGGTGTTGCGGCAGGAGACTTCGCTCGGCGTCGGGCGGGTTCTCGCGCAGGCGCGGGAACGGCTGCACCGACGGCATCTCGCGGAAGCCAGCGAAGAAGCGGCCCTCGAGGGAAGCGACGCGGTCGGCGACGGCGTCGGAGACCGGGAGACCCGCGAGCACAGCTGAACTCGGCGCTGCCGTGGCGCCACCGTGCCTGATATGCTCTGCCTTTGGAGGGGAGGGAGGATTGCAGGGTGCGAAGAGTGAGGTGGGGTAGGGAAAGACCGGCGACCCCGCGTCGGGGTCGATGGTCGCAAGCGGAAGTCGCGCGACTCAAGGATCTCTACGGACTGAAGGACGAGCGCGCGATCGCACGCGAGCTGAATCGTCCGGTCGAGAGCGTGCGGCGGATGGCGCAGTCCATCTTCCCGGCCGCGACGCGGACCGGGCCGTGGACGCCCGTCGAGGTCCGGAACCTGCGCAAGTACCTCGGCGGATCGCCGCTCGACGACGTCGCGCGCATCCTCGGGCGCTCCGTCGAGGACGTGCGGAAGAAGCTCGAGGACCTGCGCGCGACGCAGCAGACGGGGCGCTGGACCCAGGCGGAAACCGCCGAGTTCAAGCGCCTGTACGGCACGCGCACGGACGAGGACCTGGCGGTGATCTTCGAACGATCGCTCGACGCGGTGCACCGCCTCGGGGTGCGGCTTTGTCTCGCCAAGGACAAGGCTTTCGTGCGCCGGCTGTCGGGCCCGGCCTCGTCGCGGATGCCCCGCTGGGACCCTGCCGAGATCGAGAAGCTCAAGTCGCTGTACCCGGTCGTGCCCAACCTCGAGATCGCGCAGACCCTCAACCGCTCGGTGAAGAGCGTCGTCTCGAAGGCCCACAACCTGGGATTGCGGAAGGAAGCCGACCGCCTGCGCGAGATGGGCAGGCAGAACGTCAGCCTGCGCCACCGCAGAGGCGTCGCCGCGATCGAGATGTAGCGCTCGACTCCAGCTGTCCGCCGTACCAGGACGATAGTACGGTCCGGATGGACTGGACCGTCGACCTCTCCGCGGACGCACCGCCTTCGCGACAGCTCGCGCGCGCGCTGCTCGACGCGATCGCGTGCGGGGATCTCGCGGCGGGGGACCAGCTGCCCTCGGTGCGGCAGCTCGCCGCGAAGTCGCTCGTCAACCACAACACCGTCGCGCGCGCCTACCGCGACCTCGAGCACATGGGCATCGTGCGCGGCCACAACGGGCTCGGCGTCTTCGTCAGCCCGGCGGGCCCGCGCATCGCGCGCGACGAACGGCGCGCCGGCACGCTCGCGGAATTCCGTCGCGCGGCGGGAGAAGCGCTGCGCGCCGGCCACGCGGCGGACGATCTCGTCCTGCACGTCTCGAAGCTTCGGATCCGGAGGATCGCATGAACGGAATCGTCGAAGTCCACGGTCTCACGAAGCGCCTCGGGCGCCGCACGGTGCTCCAGGATCTCGACCTCAGCCTTCCCGCCGGGTCGATCACCGTCCTCCTCGGCAGCAACGGCGCTGGGAAGAGCACGCTCGCGCGACTGCTGCTCGGCGCGGAGCGCCCGGACCGCGGGACGATCCGGATCGCGGGGCTCGATCCGCTGCGCGACGGGAAGGAGCTGCGCGGCCGGATCGGTTTCGTCCCCGATCACCCGGACGTCTACGACTGGATGACGTCGTCGGACCTCTACGAATTCCTGCGTCCCCAGTACCCGCGCTGGAGCCCCGCGATCGAGGCGCGCCTCGTCGCTCGCTGGAGCGTGCCGGAACACACGCGTTTCGGCGAGCTCTCCCGTGGCGAGGCCGCGAAGGCGATGCTCGTCGCCGCGCTCGCGCCGCAGCCGGATTTCTACCTCTTCGACGAGGCCTTCGAGGGGCTCGACCCGCTCGTGCGCGACGACGTGCTCGCCGGAGTGCTCGAGGAGATCGAGCTCGACGGTCGCGCGGCGCTCGTGGTGACGCACGCGCTCGATCTCGCCGTGCGCATCGCGGACCGTGTCGCCGTGCTCGCGGACGGAAGAGTCGCCGCGTGCGCGGACGTCGAGGACCTGGGCGGGGTCCGGGACCTGAAGGAACTCGTCGGGAGCGTCTCGCGATGAATTCGCTCGCTCTCTACGTCCGGAAGGAATGGCGCGACCAGCGCATGGGGCTGCTCGGTCTCCTCGTCGCGCTCCCGCTCCTGTTCGCGATCGTGTGCGTCGCCGGCGACGGGACGGCCGCGCTCGAGGAGTTCCTGCGCCCCGGGATCGCCGCGGCGTGCGGCGCGCTCGTCGTGTTCTTCGGCGTGGGGACCGACCTGATCCCGCGCGAAGTGCGCGGGACGCGCGTCGGGTTCCTCGCGCGGCTTCCCGCGGGGCTAGCGCGCGCGTTCGCCGCGAAGGTCGTGTTCTTCGCGGCCGCGACGCTCGCCGTCGCCGCTTACGCCGCGGGCATCGCTCTCGCGGCCTCGCTCGCCCGCAGCGGAACGTTGCCCGAGGCGTTCCTCGGCGCCATCGAGGAGCGCTCCGTGCTCCTCGCGATCGGGCTCGCGCTGTGGATCGTCGCGGCGTCGACCTGGGTGCAGCACGGAGCGCTCGCGCTCCCGACCGCGGCCGCGGTCGCCGCTCTCCTGTGCAGCCCGGCCTGGCTCTTCTTCGGACCCCACTCGATCCTCGAGCCGACGCTCGCCGAGCTGCGCGCGTTCGCGGCGCTCTGCGCGCTCGGTTCCTGCGCCAGCGCGGGAGCCGCGTTCGTCTTCGGTCGCCGCTTCGGCGCGAACCAATCGTCGCGGTCCGTGCTCGCCGGCGCGGTCGTCGCCGTCGTATCGCTCGCGCCGGCCTGGCTCTGGTCGGCGCACCGGCTGTACGCCGCGCACCACTGCGATCTCGGCGATCCTCGATTCACGATCGAGGACGTGCGGATCGACGCGGACGGCACGCGCGCCGCCGTCGATGGAGTCCTCGGCTCCGCGCGGGAGACCTTCACCGTGGATCTCCATGGCACTGCGGCTGCGCTGCCGCAGACGGGGCAAAATGTCCCTCGCGCATCGAAGCCCGTCGATCTTTCCCCTTTGGATCGTCTCGGACCCATGGTGCCTGACGGTCGCTTCCTCCTCGCGTGGGGCGGCGACGTGTTCCTGTACGATCCGGGTACGTCGGAGCGCGCGCGCCTCGCCGTTGCAGGCGGAGAGACGATCCGCGCGGACTTCGTCTTCGCCGCCTCAGGATCCTCGCCGATGCGCGCTCTCGATCTTCCGCTGGTGGTCGTATCGGGCGACTTCCGCGCATGCCTCGCTCGACTCGATCTGGAACGCCACGAGCTCATCCCTGCACGCGGATCGCAGGGGTCCACGCTGCGCCTCGTCGGCCTCGGTTCCGACGAATCGGCGATCGTCGTGGAGGACAACCGCCGCCTCGTCCGGGTGCGTTGCGGCTCGGACGAACGGGACGTGCTCCTGCCGGCCGCGCCCTGACTCCGGATGGAGTTTCCGTCATCCGCGGCCGTGCTTGTCGCGCGTCCGCGGACCCGCGACAATGCGCGCGCGTGCAGCCGTCCACGAAGCGCGGGCCATTCGCGCGGCTCCTGGCCGCGCTCCTTCTGATCGCGTCGCTCGGTTGCGAAACGGTCCACCGCGCGCGGGTCGCGCAGGATTTCGCGTCGGCGGGCCCGGGCGAACGCACTCCGACCGCCGCCGAGCTCGGGCTTCCGACCGAGGGTCCTCTGGCGCTCGACGTGGCGCTCAAGAAGGCGCTCGAGGTCCATCCCTCGATCATCGCCGCGCGCCAGAACGTCGTCGCCGCGGAGGCGCGCGTCCGCGAGACCGAAGCCTCGCTGCTCCCGCAGCTCTCCACGAGCGCCGCGGCGAGCTACCGCGACGGAAGGGCCTTCTCGTCCTCGGCGGGCGCCGTCGATCACCGCTTCTACTCCTACGGCTTCGACGTCAGCTGGCTGCTCTTCGACTTCGGGCGCACGCGCGCCCAGGCGCGCAACCTCGCGGAGCTCTGGCTCGCCGCCCAAGCGGACCTCAAGACCGCCGAGCTCGACGTCGCGCTCAACGTGCGCACCGCGTACTTCGATCTCTCGCGGCAGATCGAGCTCCTCGCCGTCGCCCAGCAGACCGTGCGGCAGTTCGAGGCCCACCTCGAGCAGGTCCACGGATTCGTCGAGGTCGGGACGCGCATCCCGTACGACGAGACGAAGGCGCAGGTCGATCTCGGCAACGCCCGCCTGCTCGAGGTGAAGGCGCGCGACGCGATGCTCGCGGCGAAGTCGACTCTCGCAGGCACGCTCGGCCTCGCCGAGGTCGTCGACTGGACGCCCGCCCCGGATGCGCCGCTCCCCGACGTGCCCGAGGATTTCGACGCCGCGTGGGCGCTCGCGCAGACGATGCAGCCGACGCTCGCCGCCGCGCGCGCGCGCGAGCTCGCGGCCTCCGCGCTGATCGACGCGCGGATCGCGTCGCTGTACCCGTCGCTGGATCTGAGCGCGAGCTATTCCGCCGGCGGCTCGACGTGGCCGCTCGCGTGGAGCTGGCTGATCGGACCCGCGATCCAGTGGGTGCCCTTCGACGGCTTCCAGCGCCTCGCGACGATCGACGAGGCGGTCGCCAGCCTGCGCATCGCCCGCTCCGCGCGCGCCCAGATCGAGCAGACGACGTGGCTCGACGTCCGCCGCGCATGGCTCGCGATCCGCGACGCGCGCGAGCGGATCGACCTCACCGCGCTCACGGAGCAGAACGCCGTGCAGAACCTCGAGCTCGCCAAGGGGCTGTTCGAGGTCGGGAAGGGGACGTCGATCGAGCTCGCCGACGCCGAGCAGGCGCTCACCCAGGCGAGCGCCGAACGAGTCCAAGCCAGAGCCGACGAGCAGACCGCCGTGGCGCAGCTCGCCAGGGCGATCGGCATCGCGATCGAGGGAGAATGAACGGATGAAGGGATTCCTGTGGCTCGTGGCCGTCGCGATCGCGGCTGGTGCGGGCTGGTACTTCTTCGGAGCCAAGGCTGTACGCGGCGCATCGACGCGTTCCATGTTCCGCACCGCGAAGGTCGAACGCGGCGAAGTCGTCGAGGGCGTCGCCGCGAGCGGCACGGTGCAGCCCGTCGTCCTCGTGCAGGTCGGCACGCAGGTCAGCGGCGTGATCGAGAAGCTCTTCGTCGACTTCAACTCGAAGGTGACTGCCGGGCAGACGATCGCGCTCCTCGATTCGCGCCGCATGGCCGCCCAGATCGCGCAGGACGAGGCCGCGGTCGCGCGCGCGAAGGCGGACCTCGAGAGGATCCGCTCGCTCGTCATCCAGGCCCGGTCCGACGTCGAGCGCACGAAGGCGGTCCACGCCTCGTCCCAGGCCGACGTCGAACGCGTCCGCGCGCTCCTGACGCAGGCCGAGCACGATCTCGAGCGGCAGAAGACGCTCGTCGACCGGAAGCTCACGTCGCCCGCCGACTACGACGCGGCACTCGCGACGAAGGGCTCGTTCACGGCCCAGCTCGCCTCGGCCGAAGCGGCCGTCCGTCAGAACGAGGCCCAGATCGCCGTCGCGGAGGCGACGGTGCACCAGGACGAGGCGCAGGTCGCGGTCGGCGAGGCGGCGATCAACCAGGCGACCGCACTGCTCACCGGCGACCGCGTGAACCTCGACTACGCGACGATCGTCTCGCCCGTCGACGGCGTCGTCGTGTCGCGCAACGTCGACGTCGGCCAGACCGTCGCATCGAGCCTGCAGGCTCCCACTCTCTTCCTGATCGCGCAGGACCTGACGAAAGTGCAGGTCCAGACGAGCGTCCCCGAAGCGGACGTCGGCAAGGTGCACCAGTCGCAGAAGGTGCACTTCACGGTCGATGCCTACTCCGACAAGACCTTCGACGGCGTCGTGAGCCAGGTGCGACTCGCTTCGACGACGGTCTCGAACGTCGTCACGTACACGGTCATCGTCGACGCATCGAATCCGGACGGACTCCTCTTCCCCGGGATGACCGCGAACGTCGTGTTCGAGATCGCGCACAGCGACTCGGATGCGCTCCGCGTTCCGGCGACGGCGCTGCGCCTCCAGCCGCCGGCGGATCTGCTCGAGACGCCGATCACCCCTGCGAAACCGGAAGGGGCGCGCGAGGGAGCTCGCGAAGGGGGTCGCCAGGGCGGGAAGCGCGGCGGTCCCGCCGCGAAGCCGAAGTCGAGCTTCGTCTACGCGACGACGCCGGACAACCGGCTCCGCGCGATCGCGGTCGTGCCCGGGCTCTCGGACGGCATCTTCACCGTCGTGACGCCCGCGGAAGGCGCGACGCTCGAGGAAGGGCTCGAGATCGCGACGGCGGTGCTGCGCGAGGAGGAGCCCGCGACGACGAATCCGTTCGCGCCGCCGCGGATGGGCGGCGGAGGGCGCGGAGTGCGCTGATCGGAACAGCTGGACGATGGCCCTGATCGAGATCGACGACGTCTGGCGCATCTACGCGATGGGCGACGTGGAGGTGCCGGCGCTCCGCGGCGTGTCGTTCCACGTCGAGCAGGGCGAATTCGTCGTGATCATGGGCTCGTCGGGCTCGGGCAAGTCGACGTTGATGTCGATCCTCGGCGGCCTCGACCGGCCGACGAAGGGGAGATACCGGCTCGACGGGATCGACATGGCCGAGCTCTCGCGGGCCAAGCTCGCGCGCGTCCGGAACGAGCGCATCGGTTTCGTTTTCCAGTCCTTCAATCTCCTGACGCGGACGAGCGCGCTCGAGAACGTCGAGTTGCCGCTGCTCTACGCGCACGGAACGACGCGAACGGAACGACACGCGCGGGCGAAGGAGGCGCTCGAGCGGGTCGGGCTCGCGGACCGCGCGCGCCACCATCCGGCCCAGCTCTCCGGCGGCCAGCAGCAGCGCGTCGCGATCGCGCGCGCGCTCGTGAACAAGCCCGCGATCGTGTTCGCCGACGAACCGACGGGGAACCTCGACTCGAAGGTGTCCACGAGCCTGATGGCGCTCTTCCAGGAGCTGAACGACGCGGGGATCACGATGGTGTTCGTCACGCACGAGTCCGACATCGCGCAGTACGGCAAGCGGAAGATCGTGCTGCGCGACGGCTTGATCCAGAGCGACGAGCCGATCGTCGACCGGACGTTCGCGAAGGTCGCGGCGAGCGCCGCGGAGGCGCAGCCGTGAGCGCGATGTCGCTGCGGATCGCCCTGCGTGCGCTCGCGCGGAACCGCGTGCGTTCGGCGCTGACGATGCTCGGCGTGATCATCGGGGTCGCGGCCGTAATCGCGATGGTGGCGATCGGCCAGGGCGCGACCGAATCGGTGAAGAAGCAGATCGCGAGCATGGGACAGAACCAGCTCATGATCATGCCCGGCTCTTCGTCGTCCGGAGCCGTGATGTTCGGGTCGGGCACCGTGCAGACCCTGTCGCCGCAGGACGCAGCGGCGATCCAGCGCGACTGCCCGTCGGCGGAAGCGGTCGCCGTGATCGTGCGCACGCGCGCGCAGGTGACGTTCGGGGATCTCAACTGGGCACCGGCGACCGTGCAGGGCTGCAGCCCGAGCTACCTCGACGTGCGCGACTGGGCCGTCGTCGAAGGCGAGAACTTCACGGAATCGGACGTGAAGAACGCGGCCCAGGTGTGCCTGATCGGGCAGACGATCATCGACAACCTGTTCGCCAGCGAGAGTCCGGTCGGCAAGCGCGTGCGGCTGAAGGGCCTGCCCTTCCGGATCGTCGGCGTGCTCGACCGCAAGGGCGCGAGCACGTTCGGCAGCGACCAGGACGACGTCCTGCTCCTGCCGTGGACCACGTGCAAGAAGAAGCTGCAGGGCTCGACGTTCAACACGGTGGACCAGATCCTCGTCACGGCCCCGACGTCCGCCGCGCTCAAGGCGCTCGAGGACGAGATCCGCGCGACGCTGCGCGCGAACCACCACCTGCAACGCGACGCAGGTCCGGAGGCGATGGACGATTTCACGATCCGGAACATGGCCGAGCTCCTGAGCGCCATGACCGCGACGACGACCGTCATGACGTCGCTGCTCGCGGCGATCGCTTCGGTCTCGCTGCTCGTCGGAGGCATCGGGATCATGAACATCATGCTCGTGTCCGTCACCGAGCGGACACGCGAGATCGGCCTGCGGATGGCGGTGGGCGCGGGCGCGCGCGACGTCCTCTCGCAGTTCCTCGTCGAAGCCGTCGTGCTCTCCGGCATCGGCGGCCTGATCGGGATCGGGCTCGGCGCGGGCGGCGCGATCACGGTGTCGCGCGTCGCGCACTGGCCGGCGATGGTGTCGCCGCAGGCGATCGTGCTCGCCGTCCTGTTCTCGGGCGCGGTCGGAGTGATCTTCGGCTTCTACCCGGCGTGGCGCGCGAGCCGGCTCGATCCGATCGAGGCGCTGCGGTACGAGTAGCACCGATTTGTCGGTGCGGACGCGCGGGAGTATCCTGTGCGCGCTCCCACTCCCACTTCCCTAGGAGTTTCTCGCCATGCGTCGGATCCTCGCCTCCGCGACGGGCCTCGCCGCGCTCGCACTCGGCACCGGTCTCCTGTCGTCCTGTCCGGGTCTGCCTCACCACCGCGAAGGGACGAAGTCCGGGCACTGCCCGCTCCCGATCGTCCAGGCGCAAGGTCGGTTCTACCTGGAAGAGGAAGGGAAACGGGCGATCCTCGACGCGGCCGGGACCTTCCCGGACCCCTTCGATCCGGAGGGCGACGTCGAGCTCAAGTCGGTGACGCTGTTCGGCATGACGGGTCATCACACGGCCGCGGAGCTGACGGAGGGCGACGCGTACGCGCAGACGTTCCTGATGACGATCACGACGGATCATCCCTACTGGCTCGTCACCGGCCTGGAGACGAGCGGACTCGGCAACGCGTGGGACGGCGGACCGAGCTACACCCTCGTCGTCCGGCACCACTACGCGCACAAGACCAGCCAGAATCATTGGCTGCCGTGCACGCGCGATCGCGCCCTGCACTTCGACAGCATCGCGCCGACGCCGCACGTCCCGGGTGTCGACGACGAAGCGATGGGCGGCACGCAGAGCCACACGGCTGCGGCGACGTGCTCGGGGAGCTTCTTCGGGACGATGGGCTACGCGCTCTACGACGGACAGGTCAACTACGACCAGGCGACGCACGAGATCCCGCGCGCGATCGAAGTCTATTCGTCGAGCTCGAGGCCCTCGTTGTTCGACGCCGACAATCTCTTCTACACGAAGCCGGGATCGGAGCTCGGGGTGGACACGTGGATGTTCTCGGGGTTCACGACTCTCTACGACCCGAGCTACGACGGCTCGGACACCTGGTTCGTGGGCTTCCGGGTGCTGTACTCCGACGGAACGCAACTGGCGCCGACGAAGAAGTTCGTCGCGCTCGTCTCGAAGCAAGGCACGATCGTTCCGGGGAACTAGCCGCCCGAGGCCTACTCCGGACCGGCGCCGACGTACACGAAAGGCGCCCAGAAGCACGGGTTCGACGCGGTCAGGATCCGCGCGGATCCCTGCACGTTCTCGTTGACGCCGCGCACCTCCGACGAGTGCCGGAACTCGAGCTTCGCCTGGCGCAGCGCGCGCGCCGGGTGGAGCCCGCCCTCGAGGTGCGCGGCGTAGAAGCTCCGCATCACCTTCGACGTGTTGCCGTCGTCCACGTTCCACAGGCTCGCGACGACGGACCTCGTCCCGGCCTCGAGGAACGCGCACGCGAGCGACTGCACGCCTTCGCCGCGCACGATCGGCCCGCTCGCCGTCTCGCAGGCCGAGAGCACGGCCATGTCGGCGTCGAGGCGGACGGCGAGCACGTCCTCGAGCGTGAACAACCCGTGCGACTGCGGTTCGTACGCGAGGAGCAGCCCGCTCCGGCGCGGATCGTCGGGATCGACGAGCCCGTGGGCCGCGATGTGGAGGCTCGTGTAGGCACCGAGGTCCCGCTCGAGCACGCTCCGGGACGCCTTCGCTCCGAGGTAGAGGTCGAAGCGCGCCGTCGAGACGTCGGCATCGCGTTCGCTCGCGGCGCGCAGGAGCTTCGTGCTCTGGACGTCGGGCGCCGTGGGGTCCTGCAGCAGGAGCAGGCGCGCGATCTCGAGCGATTCCTCGCGCGTGCTCTTCAGGCGCGCGTAGTCGAAGCTCGCGCTGCCCGGTCGCGCCTCCGCGACCTTCGCGTTCTTGTCCTCGCCCAGATAGACCGGATCCCCGAGCACGAGATACCGCGGCGTCGCGCGTCTGGCACCGCGGCGCTCCAGCTCGGCGAGCACGGGTGCGGACGGCGCGTATACGACGTCGGCGTCGTCGACGAGGTAATGGAGGTCTTCGAACCCGCTCGCGGGCGTCGCCACCGTCCGCGGATCGACCAGCGCCTCGAACGGGAGCACGGCCAGCGCGGCGGAAGGGACGATCTGCAGCGTGCGGACTGCGCCGGAGAGCTCGCCGACGAGCGGCGACAGGAGTCGCTGGTAGAGCCAGATTCCCTGCGGCGCCAGCTCCTGCGGCGTCGTCGCGCGGCCCGCCGTCGCGCGGACGTAGGCCTGCGCCCGCTCCTCGATCGGCTTGCGTTCGCCGAGATCGATCCACCGGAGCGCGTCGGACGTCGCGACGTACGCGTACAGGTGCTCGAGGCCGTCGACGTACTCGGCGGTCGTCGTCCCCGCGTGCGTGCGCGGCAGGAGCGCGGGACCCGCCGCGCTCGTGCGCATGTGCTCGAGGAGGCTGCGACCCTTCCAGCGACCGGCTTCCTCCCACCCTGCGCGCACGACCGCCTCGCGGCGCGGATCCGCGGGATCGAGGGCGCGGAGCCGCACCGCGGTGAGGTCCTGCGCGATGGCGCCCCAGTCCGCGAAGCGCGAGCGCAGGCCGGCCGCGGCGAACCGGTCCATGCAGGGCGTCGACTGCTCGCCGAGGAACCGCTCCGCGGCACACAGCGCGTCCTCGACGGCGCGCACGTCGCCGTCCGCGAGACCGATGCGGGCGAGCGTGTCGTGCGCCGCTTCGGCGACGCGCAAGTCTCCCGCGGCCTCGCGCCGCGACGCGACGCCGCGCGCGAGCTCGGCGGCCTCGGCGTTCCTGTTGCGGAGGAACAGCACGAACGCCCGGCCGGTGCGCGCGACGTCCGCGAGGTACGTCGCTCCGGCCTCGAGGGCGCGACCCTCGGCCTGCGTGTAGATCGCGTCCGCCGTCGCGAGATCGCCGGCCTTCTCGTACACGAGCCCGAGATCGACGAGCACGCGGGCCTCGACGTCGCGCTCGCCGGTTCCTTCGCAGGTCTCGAGCGCCTGCGCGTACTCGGTGAGCGCCTCGTCGACACGACCCTGGTCGGAGAAAACGAAGCCGCGCATCGTGAGGATCTGCGCTCGATGCAGCGGGGAGCCCGAGGCCTCCTGCAGCGACAAGGCCTCGTCGAGCAGCGCGCGGGCGCGCGGCAGATCGCACAGGTCGTAGGCGATGCGCGCGCGGCTCAGGCGCAGAGGGATCTCGTAACGGTCCTGGCCGAGCTCGCGGGCGCGCGACTCGACCGCGTCGAACGCCGACTGGGCTTCCTCGTAGCGGCCGAGATCCGTCAGCGCGTCCGCGAGCGTCGCGCGCAGCCCGAGCTCCGAAGCCGGCGGGGGAGCGAGCGCGAGCGCGCGCTCGGCCGTCGCCTGCGCTTCCGCGGGCGCGCCGCAGCGCTCGAGGAGTCGCGCGCTGGTCCAGAGTGCGTCGGCGAGGACGTAAGGCCGCTTCGAGGCCTCCGCGAGCGCGACGCCGCGCTCGATCGCCGCGCGACCCTCGGCCATCTCGCCGATCTCGCCGAGCGCGTCGCCGAGCTTGCACCAGCCCGTCGGCAGGAACTCCGGGCGATTCGCTCTCGGCGCGATCTCCAGCGCCTTGCGGAAGAAAGGGACGGAGCGGGCGACGCCGTGCTCCTCGCGCTCGAGCTCGCCGAGGTGATCGGTCGCGGCGAGCTCGAGCGCGGCGAGTCGCTCGGCGGCGCGGGGATCGTCCGCGCCGGCGCTCGCGTGCGCGATCCCGCGCAGCGCCTCCTCGAGAAGGGAACGGGCGCTCGCGCGCTGGCCGAGGATGCGCTGCGCGCCTCCGAAGTTGACCTGGGCGCGCACCGTCTCCTCGGAGAGGCTTCCGCGGCGCGCGACTTCGAGCTCGCGCTCGGCGACGCTCCTCGCCCTGGCGAAGTCCTGCATGCGGTACGCGGCCTGGCTCGCGACTCCGAGGAAACGCGCCTGTCTCGGCAGGTCGTTCTGCGCAGCGGCGCGCTCGGCGACCGATTCGCAGTAGCTCGCTGCCTCGCGCACGGCGTCGAGGCCGAGCGGCGGATCGACCTTCCCGGCGATCGCGGCGAGCACGAACGCGCCGCCGCGATCGTCTTCCGCGGCGACGCGCACGCTGAGCTTCGCAGGTCCCTCGCGATCGCACCGGAACCAGACGTTGCAGTAGCGCCATGTGCCGCGTTCGCGGCTCTCCGCGCCCGTGGTCTCGTCGCGTACGACGAGGAGGGGATCGAAGTCGAGCGACTCGAGCGTCAGCGTCGCGCTCTCGTGCTCGCCGAGGACGAGCTCGAACGCCTGCTCCGACGCGTTGCGCCTGCTCTCGAGGCGCACGGGCAGCGTCCCCTCGACCTTGGCCCCGAGCGCGAGCGCCCCGGCCTGGGTGAGGAGGAGAGCGAGGAGCAACATCGACGCTGCGCCGCGATCAGGCGTCCGGGGCGCGCAACTCGAGCGTGACGCCGCCCGTGCGCCCCGCTCCGCAAGTCTGCGCGGCGTGCACGAAGCACCCGGGTCCGTCGATGCGGGCGCCGTCGACGTCGATCCGCACGGGCATCCTGGCGCCGGGAGCGATGCGGAGATCGGGGATCACGAGGCGGCGATCGCCGCCGACGACGAGGACCGCGGTCCGATCGCGGAGCTCGAGACGCTGCGCTCCGACGACGTCCGTGCGCGCGCGGACGTCGTCGGCGAGGAGAGGTCGCGCGAGCGTGATCGCAGGACGCCGCTCCGCGCGCTCGCCGTAGGCCGGGAGCCGGCCGCCGTGCCGCTCGAGGAGCGCGAGATCGCGCCAGGGGAGCGCGTCGATCGGCATCGAGACGCGGACTTCGCCGTGCGGCACGCGCGCGACGACCGATAGCCCGGTCACGCGACGGTCGGCCGGGTGCGCCGTGACGGCGAACGCCATCGACGCGGCGCCCGACCGGTCCAGGGTGCGCGCCAGGACGTTGCGGACCGCCATGTTGTTCTGCGCGCCGAACACGACGCGCCCGCCCGACGCGATCTGCGAGGGATCGCCCTCGCACTCGACGCGGACGAGGAACGCGAAGTGGTCCGGCGCCGTCGGATCCGCGCTGCGCACCTCGGGACCCCATCCGAACCGCACGACTTCGCTCGAGTCGGCGGCCACTTTCGCGACGCGGATCCGATTGCCCGCGACCGGTTTCCTGGCCGAGCCGGTGAAGATCCCGTCGCTGCTCCAGGCGTCCGGGAACGGGAGATCCGTCCCGGCAAGGCTCCAGTACAGGAAGACGTCGACGTCCTTCGCCTTCCTCTTCCCGCGGTTGCGGACGGTGATCTCGATCTGGTTCGCGAACGGCTTCAGCGGATGCGGCGTCGGGTTGAGCTGTGGCTTGCGCCGCTCGTCCAGCAGCCGGATGTCCTTGTTCCACCAGATGATCGGGCCCCCGTAGGGGCGGAACCCGAAGTCGTCGGCGTCCTCCTTGAGCCACGTGTCGGTGTCGATGTGGCCCACGTGGAGCGTCCAGATCGGATCGAGCTGCATGTAGCCGTGACCGTACGCGCGGCTCGGATCCGCGATCGTGCCGATCGCCGTCGTGTGCCCCGCCTGCGTCGTCAGCGCCGTCCGGAGATCGTCGCAGTAGGCACCCGGCCCGCACAGTTGCGCGTCGAACAGCAGCGCGCACGCACCCGCGGCGAGAGGCGCGGCGAAGCTCGTCCCCGTGCCGTCGAGGGAGGACGAGATTCCCGACGCGCTCAGGTTCGTCGGCCACGGGCCCCTGACGTCGACTCCGACGGTCGCGATCTCCGGCTTGACGCGTCCGTCGCGTGTCGGTCCATGGCCGGTTTCGGGATGCTTCCGCGGGGAATTGGGGTGCGCCGGGAGATCGAAGCCGTGGTTGCCGACCGTGATGGGCGCCGGACCGGTCGCCGGCTCCGCGACGGTCTTCTGGTCCTCGACCGGGTGTTTCCACTGCGCGTGCGCGCCGTTGCTGACGTCGACGTACGCGTCGAAAGTGCCTTTCAGCACGTGGACGGGATCGAGCTTGATGAGCCAATCGCCCAGCGGGATGCTCGCGTTTCCCTCGACGAGGAACACGATGCGGACGCGGTGATCGGCGTTGATCCATGTCGGCGCGTCCGTGCGCACGCCGACGGACACGTGGGGGATCACCGGTGTGAACGTCAGCGGCTTGCCGAGCGAGAACGGTCCGATGGTCACCGGGGCCGCAGGAGCACCGACGGCAGGACTCACGACGGTCACCTCGTACTCGTCGTCGTGGTCGTACCAGATCTCGACCATGTCGCTCCGGGTGGCTGCGCCCGAGATGGTCAACTCGAGCACGGGGCCGCCGTCATGGATGACGAGCCCGGCCGCCGACCGGTCGGTGTGCTTCCCTGTGTTGTTCAGGTTCCCGGCCGAGACCGTGATCGCGCGCCCCGCATGCCCGAGCATGCCCGCGAAGGCGAGATCCGTCGGCGACGTCCCGTCGTGCGGGCCGATGTTGTCGTTGTGGCTCAGGTTGACGACGCAGGGCTTCTTCGGCGGGCCGTCGGCGATCTTGAAGATGTAGTCGAACGCGTCGACGAGCGCCGTGCTCTCCGCCAGGATCCCCGCTCCTTCGAGGTCCTTGCAGCGCACGAAGACGATCTCCGCGTCGGGCGCGGCGCCCGGGTACGCGACACCGGCCGCCTTCGTCCGGCCGTTGCCCGCCGCGATGCCGGTGACGAGCGTTCCGTGACCGTCCTGCGGCAACGCCGGAACCCAGACCGCGCCTCCGCCCAGGGCAGCCGTGATCTCCGAGTTCGAGTACTCCGCGCCGAAGCCGACGGCGCCCTTCACGACGTCGGCCGTCTGGTCCCAGTACGCGAGCACGCGCGAAGCGGTCCCCGAAGCATCGAGGAAATCGGGATGCCTGAGGTCGAGCCAGTTGTCGATAACCCCGATGATCGTGCCCGCACCGGTCAGCCCGCTCGTGTTCAGGGCCTCGATCCCCGTGAACTGCAGCGGCGTCTTCTGCACCGTCACGCTCGGCACGAGGAGCCGCGCGAGCTCGATCTGACGGACCGACGCGAGGTCCTCGAGCGCGGGCACGCGCGCGAGCGGGATCAGCGCGGTGAAGATGTCGCCGATCTGCGAGCGGATCACGACGCCGAGCGCAGTCAGGTCCTCCTGGCTCGCGCTCGAGACGATGAACGCCGACACGAACGGCACGCCGAACGACGTCCGCCACATCCGGAATTCCACGGGATCGTCGGGGAAGTGGAGGCCGCTCGTGATCGGCGCGAAGTAGCGCCCTTCGACGGCCTTCAGCTCCTTGTGCGCCGCGCGCGTCTCGGTGTCGTTCGACGCGGCCTTCAGGGCTGCCCGCGCGTCCTTCAGCTCCCCATGGAGGAAGCGCAGAGCGTCGTCCTCGCGCGTCTTGAGCTGGCGCAGGCGCGTGAACTCGCCGTGCGCGACGTCACTGATCCGGAAGAAGAGCTCGAGTCGGGGATCGAGCTTCGGACGCGGTCCATTCGGGTCTGCGGGCATGTCGAGACGAGCGGGAAGAGCTCTCCGGTCTGATCATCCCGAGGGGACTCTGGGGCAGCAAGGAACGTGCAAACCGGGAATCAGCGCGCGGCTGGTTCCCCCTCGCTCTCTGCGGGTGGAAAGTGCTCGACGAGCCACGCGGCGACTTCCTCGGGGTGATACCCGAACGGGCCCGTCTTGCCCTTGTACGCGATCGCGCCGTCCTCGCCGACGATGTAGAGACGCTCCGGCCAACCGGCGTAGATCTCGTTCGCCGGGTTCCCGATCGGATCGATCGCGATCGGAATGCGGTAGTCGCAGCGCTGGACGAAGTCGTGGACGATGCCGACGCGATCTTCGATCGTGACGGGCTGTGGGTAGCACACGCCTTCGTCCTCGTTCGATTCCATCTGCCACTCGTCGAGCGGATGGGCTTCCTTGACGTAGATGGTGAGGAAACTCGCGCGGTCCTGGTACTGGCGGTACAGCTCCTGGATGCGCTCGACCGAGCGCCGGAACGGAGGTCACGTGTAGCTGCCGAAGACGAGGACCAGCGGTTTCCCTCGCATGGCATCGAGCAGGTGCACGTCGCTCGCGCCGTCGAGTGCTCGCAGCACGACGTCCGGGGCCTTGTCGCCGACCTTCAGGGTGCCTTCGCGCCTTTGATCGTACCGGAGCATCCCGATCACGTTGCGGAAGCCGATCTCGTGATGGACGAACGCGGCTGCGAGCAGGAGAACGACGCTCCCGGCGATGATGAGTTTCTTCCGCATGGGGCAGTGCGGGCTGGATTGTAGTTGGAATCGCTCGGACGGTGTGCCGCGAGACAGTACCTTCCGCCGGCGTGAACAGGGCCTGGCTCCTCGCGTTCGCAGCCGCGCTCGTCGCGTGGGCGCTCCTCGTCCTCCGGTTCGACTTCGTCTGCGACGACGCATACATCGCGTTCCGCTACAGCCGACACCTCGCCGAGGGCCACGGTCTCGTCTTCAACCTCGGCGAGTCGCCGCCCGTCGAAGGCTACACGAATCTCCTCTGGGTCCTCTGGCTCGCGCTCTTCGAGCGCCTCGGCGTCGACGTCACGCTCGCCGCGCGCGCCACGTCGATCGCGTGCGGCGCGGTCCTGCTCGCGGTGACGACGCGCGTCGCCGTGCGGCGCTTCTCGCTCGCTCTCCCGGCGGCGATCGCCGTCGCGCTCTTCCTCGCGTGCCTCCCGCCAATCGCGATGTGGTCGACCGGCGGCCTCGAGACGATGGCGTTCGCGCTGGCAGTCTTCGCCGTGTGGGAGCGCCTCGCGGGCGATCCCGACCGCCCGCGCGGCGTGCAGGCGGGGATCTGCGCGCTCGCGGCGGCGCTCCTGCGCGCGGACGGGGCCCTCTGGGCGGCAATGGCGGTCGCGGCGGCCGCCGCGTCGCGACCCACGGAGCGCGGGCGCGAGCTCCGGCGCGCGCTCCTCGTCGCCCTCGCGATCCTCGCGGCGGGGGAGGCGGCGCACCTCGCGTGGCGCCACGTGGTCCACGGCGAGTGGATCCCGAACACGGCGCGCGTGAAAGCCGGACTCTCCGCGATGCGCCTCGAGCGCGGTCTGAACTACGTGGTCGCGTTCGGTCTCGAGGTCCTGCCGTTCCTGCTCCTGCCCCTCGCTGCGGTGTTCCGCCGCGGGCTCGCGTGCCAAGCCGCGATCTTCCTCGCGCTCGCGGTCGCCTACTCGGTGTTCGTCGGCGGCGACTTCATGCCGATGGGGCGCTTCCTCGTCCCGGCGATGCCGTTCCTCGCGCTGATCCTCGCGGAGCTCGCGGCGTCGACGCGCGGCGGCGTCGCCGTCGCGGGCGCATGCGCCGTGCTCGCGCTCCTCCCCAGCTTCGACGTCCACCTCGTGCCGCTCTCCGTCCGCGAGCGCTTCCACTTCCGCTGGAACCAGGAAGAACCGGAGAGCGAAGTCGCGATGTGGCGGGGGATGCGCGATCGCGCGCGGCAGTGGGAGCTCCTCGGCCGCGCGCTCGCCGCGCACACCGAGGCGGGAGACTCGATCGTGCTCGGCAACATCGGCGCGGTCGGCTACTTCACCGAGCTCGTGATCTTCGATCCGTTCGGGCTCGTCGATCCGGAAGTCGCGCGCCGCGAGACGCCGCCGGTCCGCGCGTCGCCCGGTCACGACAAGCGCGTCCCATTCGAGTTCTTCTTTCCGCGGCACCCGACGTTCCTCTCGGCCTGGCTCGCGCCGGCGGACGCGGCCCCGGACGCTGCGTTGCCGCCCGCATGGATCGCCTGGGTGCGGGAAGGGCGCGCCGAGCTCGTGCGCTGGCCGCTCGCGGGCGACGTGCGCTTCCCGCCCGGCGTCGAGCTGCGCGCGCTGCGGTTCCGCTAGGGATCGCGGCGCACGAGGATCAGCGGCGCATTGCAGGAGGGACAGCGCCCGCGCTCCGCGACGCGGACCTCCTTGTGCTCGGGGCAGGTCCACGCCCACCGCAGCTCCGCGGCGCGCGGCGGCTCCCCGCTCCCCGCGTATCCGAGCGCCGTCAGCGCCGCGCGCGCGGCGTCGGGATCGACGTTCGCCCCGTCGGGCTCGAACGGCGCGACGACCCACGCGTCGCGCCGCGCGAGCTCCTTCTCGAGCCGGACGACCTCCGCCGGGCGCTCCTGGAAGAGGTTACGCGTCTCCGCGGGATCGTGCGCGAGGTCGTACAGCTCGCTCCGGTCCGGACGCGAAGGCCGGTAGATCAGCTTCCAGTCCGCGTCCATCGCGCAGTAGAGGAAATCGAACAGCGGGTGGTCGTCGACCATCCGCGCGTTCCAGTCGTACCCGTTGATCTGGTCGGCGAACGCGATGCGCGGCGGCTCCGCACGGCCCTCGATCAGGCCGCGCAGGCTCTTCCCCGTCACCGGTTTCGGCGCGCGGACGCCGAGGTAGTCGAGAACCGTCGGGAAGATGTCGATCGTGCCGACGAGCGACGCGACGTTCCCGGACGGTCGCACGCCGGGGACGCGCACGACGAGCGGAACGCGGATTTCCTCCTGGTAGAGGATGCGGTGGTGCTCCCACGCGTGATCGCCGAGCCCCTCGCCGTGGTCCGCGACGACCACGAAGAGCGTGTGATCGTATGCGCCGCTCGCGCGCAGCGCCGCAACGAGGCGTCCGAACTGCGCGTCGACGTAGCTCACTTCCGCGGCGTAGAGGTCGAGGCTCGGCAGCACCTCGCCGTTCTCGCCGGTGCGCGAGAGGTTCTTCGGCAGGTACTCCTTCGGCGGGACCTGCACGCCGTCGTGAGGATCCCAGTAGTGGATCCACAGGAAGAACGGCTCGCGCGCGTCCTTCACGGCGTCGAGCGCGAGTCGCGTCGTCTCGTCCGAGCGGCGCTGGAACTTGGCGACGTCCCACGTGCGCCGCGAGCCTTCGCCCTGGAGCTCGCCCTCGACGCTCTCGAACACGTCGAAGCCGTTCCCGAAGCCGAACGTCGACGAGACCGGGAACGCGCTGTGCACGGCGATCGTCCGGTAACCCTGGTCGTGGAGGACCGTCGCGAGTGTCGGAACGCCCGGCGCGAGGCGGAATCCGCCCTGCGCGGAGAGGACGCGCAGCCCGTGCTCGCGGTTGCCGAGGCCGGTCAGGATCGCGGCGTGCGAGACGGGCGTGACCGCGGCCGTGCTGATCGCGAGGTCGAACCGCGTCCCTTCGCGCGCCAGCGCGTCGATCGTCGGCGTCGGATCGCCCGGACGCCCGTACGCTCCGAGGTAGTCGGCGCGCGTCGTGTCGAGCGTGACGAGCACGACGTTCATGCGCGGCGGCTCGCGCGAGCACGACGCCGCGAGGAGCAGCGCGAGCGGGGCCCAGCGAGTACCCATCCTCCGGGACATCCTATCGCGCGCGGCACGCGGATCGACCGCGTCCCCGCTCGCGCTCGATCCTGCGCGAAGGCGTGAAGCTCAATCGGTAACCTGGGGCCATGAGCCTCATCTCTTCCCTCCCGCGTCGCTGGTCGCGAGCTCCCATTGCGCTCGCTGCGTTCCTCGTCCTGGTCACGCCCTCGTGCAAGCTGTTCTCGGCGACGGTCAACGCGCCGGGAAACATCGCTTCGAGCGTGCTCGGCGGCAAAAAGCCTCCCGAGAAACTCCCGCCGAACATCCTGCAGGGTGGACTCATGCGGTTCGCCGACACGTTCGCCGCGCGCGTCACCCAGGCGACGCAGGACTTCGCGGACCGAGCCGCGACACCGGAGGCGCGCATCCAGGCGATGGGCTGGGCGATCCGGCAGAACACGTCGGCCTTCACGATCGCCTCGGGTCCCAACCCCAATGTCGCGCTGCTCGACATGGTCGTCCTGGTGACCTTGAGTCGCATGGTTCACGAGGAGCACATCCTGCCGAACGTGTGGGGCGAGGCCGACCGTCCGATGGTCGAGGCGTTCCAGTCCCTGGAGAGGGACATCTGGGAGGTCGCGGCCCAGACGCTCACGCAGCCTCAGCAGGACGAGTTGCGCGCGACGCTGCGCGCGTGGCGCGACGAGAACCCGAACATGGCGGCCACGTCGTTCGTCCGCCTCCCCGCGTTCCAGGACATCATCAAGGCGCGCGCCGATGCTGCCGAGGCCAAGGCGAACACGGGCACGGGCCTCGGGGATCTCTTGAGCGTCGACCCGCTCTCGGGGCTGGAGCCGGCGGTGCGCGAGATCGAGAAGTCGCGCCTGTTCGCCGAACGCACGCTGTACTACGCGCAGCGCGCGCCGATCCTCCTCTCGACGCAGGTCGAGCTGCTCGGGATGAAGCTCGCGCGCATGGCCGAGGTGCACTCGGCGCTGGACTACAGCCAGCGCATCTCCCTCGCCGCCGCGAGCCTCGCCGAGACGGCCGCCAAGTTGCCCGAGTCCGTGCGCGTCGAGCGCGAGGCGGCGGTGAAACAGATCTCCGACGAGCTCTCGCTCCAGCGGCAGGGCATCGTCGCCGACCTCGAGAAATCGGAAGCGCCGGCGCGGAAGATCCTGACGGACGCGCGCGCGACGCTCGAAGCGGGCGCGCAGATGTCGATCGCGCTGCAGGGCACGATCGGATCCCTCGACAACTTCATCGGGGGCTTCGCGGCGAAGGAGCCGCCGCCCGGCGCGCCGCCGCCTCCGCCCGCGGAGCCGAGCAAGCCCTTCGACATCACCGAGTACGGCGACACCGCGACGAAGATCGGCGTCATGGCGCACGAGCTGAACGGCGTCGTGGCGAGCCTCGACCAGAGCCTGCCGAACGTGCAGCGCACGATGGACGAAGCCGCGCGGCGAGGCGATCAGACGATCGACCACGCCTTCGTGCGCGGGATCGAGCTCGGCGCGATCCTGATCGCTCTCGCGGCGATCGCCGCGCTCGGCGTGCGCAAGTTCTCGGCGCGCTCCGTCGCGTCCGCGACTCCGCGCTAGATCCGCGCACTTGTTCGCGCGATCGGCGTCGATTAGCCTTGCCGCCGCCGCGTCGGGGCTCTTCGTCAAGACGATCGCAGGAGGATTCCAGTGGACGCCATTCCGAGCCTTCTCACTCTCGTGCTCGCGCTCGCCGCGACGGCACAGGACTCCGGCACGCCGAAGCCCCCGCCGCCGACTCCCGCGCAGCCGCAGACTCCGGCGCAGACTCCTGCGAAGCCCGCGGCGCAGACTCCTGCGCAAACTCCGGCCCCTGCGGAGGCGAAGGCCGCGTCGGCGTTCACTCCCGAGCAGCTCGAGCAGATCGTCGCGCCGATCGCGCTCCACCCCGACTCGCTGCTCTCGCAGATCCTGATGGCCTCGACCTATCCGCTCGAGATCGTCGAGGCCTTCCGCTGGCAGGCGAAGAACGCGAGCTTGAAGGGCGCGGCGCTCGAGGAAGCGCTCAAGAAGCAGGACTGGGATCCGGCCGTGAAGTCGATCTGCGGTCTTCCGACCGTGCTCAAGCAGATGAACGACAGCCTGGACTGGACGCAGGACCTCGGCGACGCCTTCCTCGGCCAGAAGGAAGAGCTGATGCAGACCGTGCAGAAGATGCGCAAGAAGGCGCTCGACGCCGGCACGCTGAAGTCGGGCGAGCAGCAGAAGGTCAGCCAGGACGGCGACATCGTGGTCATCGAGTCGACGAAGACCGACGTCGTCTACGTGCCGACCTACTATCCGACCGCCGTGTACGGCACGTGGTCGTACCCGGCGTACTACTACCCGCCGATGTACCCGCCGTATCCGACGGGCGGCGTGGCGTTCGGATTCGCCGTCGGCATCGCCTGGGCCGGCTGCTGGGGCGGCTGCAACTGGCACGGCAACGACGTCGACATCAACGTCAACAACTTCAACAACTTCAACAAGAACACGAGCATCAATCCCCAGAAGTACAACCGCGACGGCGCGGCCGGCAACAAGGGCTCGTGGAACCACAACCCCGAGCACCGGAAGGGCGCCAACTACAAGGACTCGAAGACCGCGCAGAAGTTCGGCGGCTCCGGGAGCTCGAACCGCGTCTCGAAGGATCAGGCGCGCGGCTACGACCGCGCGGGCTCGAAGGGCGGAGCTTCCGGCGGCGTGTCGCGGCCGGGCGGAGGGACCACGCCCTCGGGCGGCGGAGCGCGACCGTCCGCAGGCACGTCGAACACGGGCGCAGGCTCACGCGCCGGAGGGGGCGGAAGTAGTGCGTCGAAGTCGAGCGGCGCCTTGAGCGGCTCGCGCTCGCCCGGGATGGATCGTTCGGCGAGCACGCGCGGGTCGGCGAGCCGCGGGAGCAGCGGTAGCAGCGCGCGTAGCAGCGGCGGTTCGCGCGGCGGCGGACGCGGCGGCGGCGGCGGACGTCGACGGTAGGGGAGCGAGAGGAATCGAAACCATGCTGAATCAACTGCTCCGACCGATTCGATCCTGCTCCCTGCTCGCGATCGCGCTGGGCGCGGGGAGCTCCTGCAAGAGCACGGAGCCGGCGGGCTTCCCCACGCCCGAAGCCGCGATGCACGAGCTCGCGGACACGATCGGGACGCACGACGACGCGCGGGCCCGGCGGCTGCTCGGAGCGGACGGCCCCGAGATGCTCCAGTCCGGCGACGAGGTCGCCGACCGCGAGGACGCGCAGCGCGTCCAGCAGTTCATCCGCGAGAAGCTCGCCTTCGAGGAGCATTTCCCGGATCTGCGCATCGCGCTGCTCGGCAACGAGGGCTGGCCCTTCCCGATCCCGCTCGTGCGCGAGGACGGAGCCTGGCGGTTCGACGTCGAGGCGGGGATCGACGAGATCGCCAATCGCCGCATCGGGCGCAACGAGATCTCGACGCTCGCGACCCTGCACGCCTTCGTCGACGCGCAGCGCGAGTACGAGTCCGAGACGCACGACGGGGAGCCGCGCGTCTTCGCGCGCAAGGTGTTCAGCACCGCCGGCAAGCACGACGGGCTCTACTGGCCGGTCGCGGAAGGCGAGCCGGAGAGCCCGCTCGGTCCGCAGGTCGCGGAAGCCGCCAACGCGGGCTACGCGCGCAACGAAGAAGAGCCGAAGCCCTTCCACGGCTACTGGTATCGCGTGCTTCTCGAGCAAGGCGGCCACGCACCCGGCGGCGCAAAGGCCTTCGTCGACGAGCACGGGAAGATGACGCGCGGCTTCGCGATCCTCGCCTGGCCCGCGAAGCACGGCAACTCGGGCGTGATGACCTTCCTCGTCGGCTCGCAGGGGATCGTCTACCAGAAGGACCTCGGCGACGGCACCGAGGCCGCCGCCGCGAAGATCACTTCCTTCGACCCCGACGACAGCTGGGATCCGACCGGGGACTGATGGTGGCGGCTCGAGGCCTCGACCGCCTCGCGACGACGATGCTGTGCCTGTCGGCAGCCGCGTCCTTCGCCGGCTGCATGAGCCTCGGCCCGAAGAGCATCCCCGCGGATCGCTTCGACTACAGCACGGCCGTCGCCGACTCGTGGAAGCAGCAGACGCTCCTCAACATCGTCAAGCTGCGCTACATGGACCTCCCGGTGTTCGTGGAGGTCGCTTCGATCGTCGCCGGCTACTCGATGGAGACGAGCGGCAGCGCGGGCGCGCAGTTCTTCTCGGGCAACACGAACCTCGGCAACAACGTGTCCGTGGGCGCCGCCGGGAAATTCACGGACCGGCCGACGATCACGTACGTGCCGCTGACGGGCGAGAAGTTCCTGCGCGGCCTGATGACGCCGATCGAGCCGAGGAACATCTTCTTCATGCTGCAGTCGGGGTACGCGGCGGACTTCATCCTCAACCTGACCGTCGAGGCGCTGAACGGCGTCCGCAACCGCTCGACGGGAGGCGGCGTCGTGCGCGAAGCCGATCCGGAGTTCGTGCGCGTCGCGCAGCTCATGCGCGAGCTCCAGATCGCGGGGGCGGTCGCGCTGCGCATCGAGGAGGAGAAGGACAAGGCCTCGACGTCCGTGCTCGTCTTCCGGCGCGACGACATGCCGCCCGAGATCACCGAGAAGTCGGCCGAGATCCGCAGGCTGCTCAAGCTGTCCCCCGACGCGCGGCGTTTCGTGCTGACCTACGGCCCGATGAACGCCAGCGACACCGAGCTGGCGGTGCACAGCCGCTCGATGCTGCAGATCATGGGCGCCTTCGCGAGCTACATGGACGTGCCGGACGCGCACATCGAGGACCACAGCGCGATGCCGGGAAGCGGGAGCAGCCAGACCGACGATCAGCGCCAGGGAGTCCGGATCCACAGCGGCAGGGAGAAGCCCGCGGATGCGTTCGCGGCCGTGCGTTACCGGGAGCACTGGTACTGGATCGAGAACGGGGACTGGCCGTCGAAGCGCGCGCTGACGGCGATCATGTTCTTCTTCACGATCTCCGAATCCGGCAGCAACGAACAGCTGCCTCTGATCACGATTCCGGCGCAGTAGGCGGCGGGTCTCGAGAAATCCATCCATGCTCAGCGCACTCATGACCCTGCTCGCTTCCGCACCCCTCCAGGAGCCCGTCCAGCACGCGCCGCCGGAGCCGCCGCCGGCGCCGTCGCAGTGGACGACGTCGCTCAGCACGTACTGGATCGAGCCTCCGCACGCGTCGGGCTACTTGAGCGCCGTCCTGGCCGCCGACCGCGGGCCGCTGCACCTCGAAGCGCACTGGGCGTACGAGGATCGCGACACGTTCTCGGTCTTCGCGGGGAAGTCGTTCCCGATCGAAGGCGAGCTGAGCGGGCACTTCACGCCGCGGATCGGTGTCGCGGGGGGGAACTCGGACGGGATCGTGCCGGCGATGGCGCTCGCCTTGGACTGGAAGGCGCTGAGCTTCTCGACCGACGTCGAGTACATGATCGGCACCTCGAGCGACACGAGCGACTTCCTCTACAGCTGGAACGAGCTCTCCTACGCGCTCTCGGACCGGTTCCACGTCGGGCTGGTCGGTCAGCGGACGAACGTGTTCGACCAGGAGTTGACCGTCGACCGCGGCCTGCTCTTCGGCGTGTCGTTCGGGAGGTCCGCGCTCACGGCGTACGTCTTCAACCCCGACCTGGACGACCCGTACGTGACGATCGCGTTCGGGACCGGCTTCTAGGAATCTGGCCCGGTTGGCTGTCCTTGGATTGAGCAGCCGACCGAGGCATCCCCGGTTTTCTGCTGAAACCATCTGAAGTCCGATCGGTCCGCCTTGGGACCGCTGCCCCGGGCATGCCCGGGGGAAAGGACTCCCATGCGCTTTCAGCCTCGATCGTGCCCTCGATCCGATTGCCCTTCGCGTTCCTCCGGCCATCACCGCTGGAGTTTCAAGGGTGGCTACACCCGCGACTGCGACGGCCGCACCGTCCAACGATTCCTCTGTCACGAGTGTCACCGCACCTTCTCCACGCAGACGTTTCGCGTCGACTACCGCCTCAAGAAACCTCAGCTCAACCACGCGCTCTTCGCACCCTTCATCTCCAAGGTCACGCACCGACAGGCCGCACGAGTCATCGGCTGCTCGCGCTGGACGGTCGCGCACCGGCTGAAGCTTCTCGGAGAGCACTGCAGGGAGTTCCACCTCTGGCGCCTCTCACGAACAGCCCAGCGCGGAGGCATCTCTGGCAAGTTCCAGCTCGACGAGCTCGAGACCTTCGAGCACTCGCGGCGGCTCGCACCTGTCACCGTGCCCGTCCTGATCGAACGATCGAGCTACTTCGTCGTCGATCTCCACACCGCCCCTTTGCCTTGTCGCGGAGGCCTTTCCGAGGCGGACCGGCTAAAGAAGGCGGAGCGAGAGCGCATCGCAGGCGTGCGCAAGAGCGGGTCGCGGGAAGCGGTCACGAAGTGCTTCGACACTCTGGCGGCGTTTCACGCGCCGGGGGCTCCGGTCCACGTGCAGACAGATCACAAGTCGACCTACCCTGGCATCCTGAAGCATCGGTTCGGAAAGCGTCTGCTGCACAGGCGCTGTTCCTCGACTGCCAAGCGCAACTACGAGAACCCGCTCTTCCCGATCAATCACACGCTGGCGATGCTGCGCGATGGAATCTCACGGCTCGTGAGACGAACATGGGCGGCGTCGAAGCTGAGACAGCGGCTCGAGCGCCACGCTTGGATCTGGATCGCGTGGCGCAACTACATCCGCGGCGTCACGAATCGTGCGCCGGAGACCCCGCCGGCGATGGCGCTCGGAGTCGAGACGAGGCGATGGACCGTCGCGGAGATCTGTGCGTGGAGGGCGCCGACCGGCTCCTGAATCCTGCACAGCCAACCGGGCCAGATTCCGGCTACTCCTTCTCGAGCGCCACCGCGAGAGAGCCGAGGTAGTCGATCTGGACGATGTCGCCGACTTTCAGCCTCGAGATGAACTCGCGACCTTCCGGTCGAGAGGCCTTCACCGTGCGCAGCTCGCCCGAATCCGTCGCGTAGACGACGGAGGAGTTGGCGAGATCGATGGATGTGATCCTCACGCGCATCGTCGCGGCCATGCTCACGCCGCCCTTGGGAGATTCGCCCGCCTTGGCACGGCCGACGACGGCGGCACCCTTGGTCGGAGACGTCGCTTCGGCGCCCGGAACCATCGTCGCGGTCAGCGTCTCGCGACAGCGCACGTTCAGCTGGTCGCCGGGCGCGATCTGGTCGAAGTTGCGCACGCTCGCGTCGGCTTGCGCCGTGAACGTGAGGCCGTCCGGCTTGCGCAGAGTGACGACCCGCGTCCCCCGGTCGACCGAGACTACGACCGCCTTGACCGACGTGTCGCTCGTGAGCTCGACGCGGCCGGCTTGTTGCGACGACGATGCGGACGACGCTGATGCCGCGGGCGGCGGCGGCGGAGCGCTCGGCGTGCTGCTCGTGTGCTTGCAGGCGGCGGAGAACGTCGACAGCGCGAGGAGGGCGGTCAGTCGGATCGTCGGGCTCGGTCGATTCATTTGATCCTCGATGGGAAGGGGTGGAGCGCGCTAGGGTACTCGGGTCGGAAGGCTCGAACCAGGGATCGTCGCCTCGAGGCGATCGCCCACACCGCGTAGGACCTCATGAAGTGCCCCGCCTGCAAGAGAATGTTGCGCGAGAAGACCGCCGGCGACATCACGCTCGACATGTGCTACGGCGGTTGCGGGGGCGTCTGGTTCGACGCCAACGAGCTCGATCACGTGAGCCCGCGCGCCGCCGGCGCGCTGCATTCGATCTGGCAGCTCGCGAGTCGCGCTGACGACTCGAACGGTCCGCGCGAGTGCCCGCGCTGCCCCGAGCAGGTGCTCGACCGCAAGTGGTTCTCGGATTCGCTGAAGGTCGAGATCGATCAGTGCCCGAAGTGCGGCGGCATCTGGCTCGACGACGGCGAGTTCACGAAGATCCACGAAGAGATCAAACGCGGCCGCGCCAAGTCACCGCCCTGGGCTGTCGCGATGGACCAGGCCCTGACGTTCATCGAGGACCACCCGGGCGAGAGTTAGAACTGGAAGCGCAGCCCGGCCGCCCACTCGTCACCGGTGTCGATGAAGAGGCCGCGCAAGCCCAGGCTCAATCGATCGGTCAGGAAGTAGCGCGCGCCGAGTCCGATTCCGGTCGAGCTCTCCGACACGTCGGCCCATTCGACGTAGCCGTTCAGCTCGATCTTGGGCGTCACCGCGAGCTTCGCGCCGACGTCTGCCGCGACTCCGTCCTCGTCGCTGACGCCGCTGTCGAAGTTCTGGCCGACGTAGGAGAGGATCCCGTACGCGTCGATCGTGCTGCCGAGGGCGAAGTGCCAACCGCCGCCGACGCGGTACGTGTTCAAGTCGACGTCTCCGTTCAGCTGCGAATCCGTCGCCTGCACGAAGAAGCCGAGCGGCAGCCCGAGCGAGCCGGTGAGCTCGAAACCGTCGAGGTGGCCGTCGGCGGCGTCCGGCTCCATGCGCGTGTAATTGGCCTCGATGTAGGTGTAGCTGAAGCCGGGCCTGTCGGCGTCGGCCGCGGCCGGGATCGAGGCGAACAGCGCGGAGGGCGGGAGCTCCAGGCCGGGCGAGGGTTGAACGGTGCTGGCGAGCGCGAGCGCGGCGAATACGAACATCAGAGGTTCTCCGGCCGCGCCGTTGTCAGTCCTTGTTCGCGGGGCGGCGTTCCGCGACAAGCTTCTGGCCATCCGGGACATCCACGGCGGTGATCACGGGCTTCCCGCCTTCGCGGTCGACCACCACCTTGAAGTAGTACGCGCGCCCGGCGGCGCAATCGAGATCGACGACACCGTCGACACTGCCCTTGCTCGGATCCACGCCGCCGTAGAACGCGCGGCCGAGCGTGCGCCCGCCCGCGCGCTCCCAGCACAGGAACGTGCCGTTCGTCAGCGTCCCGATCTCCATGTCGCCGTCGAGCACGTTGACCCCTCCCTTGTGCAGGACGTTCGGATCTTCGCGCACGAAGTAGATCCGCGTGAGGTCCGGGCGCGTGACGACCACGTCCTGCGCGGGCAACGGGACTCTCTGATGCGAGGACGCGGAGCAGCCCGCGAGAACTCCGGCGCAGAGCAGGAGCGAGGCGAACGAGAAGAAGCGGTGCGAGTTCATGAGTTTGGTGCGCGAGCGCGCGGGCGCATTCTCCTCCTTGTCTTCCGCACATGCAAGGCGAGCCCGGGTCGGTATCTTGGCGCGCATGCGCTCCCGTCTCGCGCGGTACTCGCTCGCGGGAATTGCAATCGCCTTCGCCGTCCGGTCGCCGCTCGACGCGGCCCAGGAAACGAAACCGCCGCGCGTCGCGGTCGTGCTCTCGAGCGGCGGCGCGCGCGGACTCGCGCACGTCGGCGTGCTCGAGGCTCTGGAGGAGCTCCACGTCCCCGTCGATCTCGTCGTCGGATCCGAATGGGGCGCGCTCGTCGGGGGTCTGTACGCGACGGGCATGACCCCGCGCGAGATCCAGGCGGCCCTCATCTCGCGCGAGTGGGTCGATGCGCTCGGCGACCGCATCCCGCGCCGCTACCTCTCGTTCCGCTCCAAGCAGGAGGACCGCGACTTCCTCATGGACATTCCGCTCGGCATCGGGAGCCAGGGCGTGATCCTCCCTCCGGGACTCCTCGTCGGGAATCGCATGCGACTCGAGCTCGGGCGCTTCACGATGAAGAGTCTCGCGGCGGCGACTTTCGACGATCTCCCGATTCCCGTCCGGATCGTCGCCACCGACCTCGACCTCGGGGAGTCGGTCGCGCTGCGCGACGGATCGCTCGCGCGCGCGATCGAGGCCAGCCTGTCGACGCCGGTGCTCTGGCCGCCGGTCGAGCGCGAGGGACGGCGGCTCGTCAGCGGCGCGCTGGCGGATCCGATCCCCATCGAGCTCGCCATCGAGCTCGGAGCCGAGGTTCTGATCGTCGTGGACGTCGTCGATCCGGACCTCGACCGGGCCCAGCTCACGTTCTTCGGGGTCGGGGAGCGCGCCTTGAACCTCGTCGCTCGCAAGCGCGCGAGCGTCGCGCGGGCGCAACTGCGCGCGAACGACGTCCTGTGCACGCCGGAGCTCGCGGAAGCCGAGCTGAGGGACTTCGAGCGCGCGCCCAAGGTCGTCGAGCGCGGACGCGCCGCGGCGCTGGCGCTGAAGGAGAAGCTGGCGCCGCTCGCGCTCGCGCCGGAGGCCTTCCAGGAGCACCTGCGGCTGCGGCGCGAGCGGCAGAAGGTCCTCCCGGTGATCGACTCCGTGCGCGTGCGAGACGGCTCGCCGCTCGGGCAGGACTCGATCCAGGCCCGGATCGGGAACGAGCCCGGCGCGCGCTTCGATCCCGACGTCGCGAGCACTGACCTCGCGCGACTCTACGGCCTGAAGCTCTTCCGGCGCGTCGATTTCGATCTCGAGAAGACGGCCGAGGACCACGCCGATCTCGTGGTCGGCGACGAGCCGATGCCGACGGCCCCGCTGCACTGGCGGGCGGGGCTCGCCGGCGAGCTGACCGCGGGCGACGCCGTGAACTTCGTCATCGGAGGAAGCCTGCGCTACGCACCGACGGACGCCTGGGGTTCCGAATGGCGTGCGCGCGCGGAAGTCGGGAACCGGATCCTGACCGGGATCGAGTACCGACAGGCACTCGATCCGCGCGGCCTGTGGTACCTCGCGCCCAGCGCGACGTGGACGAAGCACCCCGTGGCGGTCGACACCGGCACCGGCACGCGGTCGCAGTACTCCGTCGAGGAGCTCGATCTCGGGGCCGACATCATCCGCGAGATCGGCGACGTCTGGGAGGCGCGCGCGGGGATCGTCTACCGCTCGGGCGAGTCGCAGCTCGACTTCGGCGCCCCGGTCACCGGAGTCGGCGGCGAGTTCGAAGGCGGCGGATACGCGTTCGGTCTCATGTGCGACAGCCTCGACGACCTCGGCTTCCCGAGGACGGGCTGGCTCGTGAAGACGAACTGGTTCCTGCCGGAGTCGAGCTTCAAGGAAGGGCAGGACGAGACCGTCACCGTCCAGGTCGATCACGCGATGGAGGTCGGGCGCGGCGCGATCATGCTCGGGGGCGAGCTCGACACGGTCGTCGGGAACGACGCGAACGTCGAGAGCTTCTTCCCGCTGGGAGGCTTCCTGCACCTCTCCGGACTGCACAGCGACGAGATCAGCGGGCCGACGGCGGTCCTCGGGCGCGCCGTGTACACCCACCCGCTGAGCCGGAGCAGCCTCGAGCGCCGCCTTTTCACCTGGTACGGAGGCGCCTCGGCCGAGCTCGGCAACGTGTTCCCGGACTTCGACCAGATCACCTGGAGCGATCTGAAGCCGAGCGGATCGCTCTTCGTCGGCGTCGACACGGTCCTCGGTCCGCTCTACCTCGGGTACGGCATCACCGAGGGCGGGAACCAGAACATGTTCCTCGTGCTCGGACGACTGTTCTGATCGCGCCGACGAATGTGATCCCGGAGCGCACGCACTGCTGGCGTTTCGATCTTCGAAAGGCGAGACTCACGGACGAAGTGTCTCCTCCCGAAGGCCTCCATTTCGGAGCGTGCTCATGAACGATCGTCGGACCGGTGAACGCGTCTTCTGGCTGCTCGGGATCTCCGCGTGCTTTGTGCCCGGCGCGCGCGCGGCGCAGCCCATCGTGGTCGTGGCCGGATCGACCGCGCCGGCGGCCGAGTCGCCTCTCGAACGGGTCTACCGCCTCAAGTATCTGAGCACGGAAACCGCCGTACCGGATTTCGTCGAGGCCCCGGTCGCACCTCCCGCCTCGAGTCCGGCGAGCTCGCGCGTCCCCGTGGATGCCGCCGCGATCGCGTCGACGATCGGATTGAACCCTCAGGACGCGGTCGAGAAGGCGAAATCGAGCGTCAACGGCGAGATCCCGATCCACCCCGCGCTCACGGATCGATTCTTCATCGGGCTCGGCGCCTTCTATCCGTCGTCGACGACCGACGCGCGGCTGAATTCACCCTCGGGCCTCGGCACGACCATCAATTTCGAGGACACGCTCGGACTCGACAACAGCGATATCGTCCCGACTGGACTCGCGCGCTGGCGCATGTCCGATCGCTGGCGGCTCGAGCTCGAGCACTTCGGCCTGAATCGATCGAACACGGCCACGCTCAACTCGGACGTCATCTGGGGCGACCAGGTCTTCCCCTCGGGGTCGCAGGTCGACGCGCGGTACGACGTCGCGATCACGCGTCTTTCGGCGGGCTACTCCTTCTTCAAGACGCCCGACAAGGAAGTCGGCATCGCGCTCGGATTCCACGTCACGAGCATCGAAGCCGAGCTCGCCGGCTCCGGGGGCGGCGGCTCCGACACCGGAAAAGTCCTGGCGCCGTTGCCTGTCATCAGCATGTACGGACAGGTCGCCTTGACGGACAAGTGGGCGATCGCGTCCCGTCTCGACGCGTTCCGGCTCGCCTACGAGCCGTACGAGGGTCACGTCTTCGCCTTGGGCATCGACGTGCTCTACCAGCCCTGGCGGCACCTCGGACTCGGTCTCGGTTGGCGCAGCCTCGAGATGGAAGTCTCCGCCTCGAAGAGCGACTGGGAAGGCGCCTTGCGGTCCGTCTTCCAGGGACCGATGGCGTTCATCTCGACGTCGTTCTGATCCGCGAGGCGGATCAGGTCTTCGTCTCGGCCGGCGGCGGCGGCTTCGCCGTCTTGAACTCGGGCGCGCCCTTGTCGAGGGCCTCGACGACCTCGTCGATCTTCTTCCCGATCGACTTCGAGTCCTTCCCGATCTGCTTCGACTTGTCGGCGACCGACTTGATGCCCTCGGGCGTCAGATCGTTCTTGAGGTACGTGCGCACGTCCTCGTTCGTCTTCACGTAGGGCGCGAGCTCGGTGCGCGCTTCGGCCATCGCGTCGCTCACGGCGGCGATCGCCTTGGAGAGCTTCTCGCGCCGCTCCTCGGCCTTCTTCTTGAGATCGGGGTCGCTGATCGTCGCCGCTTGCTTCTGCCACTCGGCGAAATAGGCCTGGCCCTGGTCCCTCATCGACTTGAGGGTCGATTCGCCCTTCTCCATGGCGCTCGTCATCGCCGTCACGTCCTTGCTGTACTGCTCGAACGACGCCTTCGGATCGATGTCGGCCTTCTCGACGACGCTCGCGAGAGAGGTCGCGGCGGCGCTCACCTTGTCCTTGAGTGCGACGACCGCGACGCGGAGGTTGTCCATGCTCATCCCGGTCGAATCGGCCTGCTGATGGCCGGCCGAGTTGCACGCGGAAGAGAGAGCGAGGGAGGTCAGAAGTCCGACACGAGCGATCAGGGAAGTGGTCTTCATGCGCGGACTTCTACTCCTGTGCCCGAATCCAGTCAAGTTTCGCGGAGAAAACGACATTCGGACGATTCGCGCGCGAGTCCCTATACTTCCCGCCGATGGACCGAGCGCGAGAGCCCGACTTGTTCCGATCGGTCCTCGTCATCACGATCCTCGGGATCCTGATCGCGTTCTCGCTGTGGATCCTCCGGCCATTCCTGCCGGCGTTGATCTGGGCGACCATGATCGCCGTCGCGACGTGGCCGATGATGCTCGCGGTCCAGGCGCGACTGTGGCGCCGGCGCTGGCTCGCGGTTCTCGTGATGACGATCACTCTGCTGCTCGTCTTCGTGGTCCCGTTCTCCCTCGCGATCGGGACGCTCGTCGCGCACGCGGGCGACATCACGAACTGGGTGAAGACGCTCGACGTGCACGCGCTCGACGCGCCGCCGCAGTGGGTCGCAAAGCTCCCGATGATCGGAGAGAGCGTCGATTCGGCCTGGCGCGAGGTCGTCGCAGCCGGCGACCTCGGCGGGAAGATCGCGCCCTACACCGGCGACCTCCTCTCCTGGTTCGTCGCGCAGATCGGCGGCCTCGGCGCCGTCGTGCTCCAGTTCCTCATGACGGTCGCGGCGACCGCGCTCCTCTACGCGAAGGGCGAGACCGCGGCCGGAGGCGTCCTGAGTTGCGCGCGGAAGATCGGCGGGGCCCGCGGCGAGAGCGTCGTCGTGCTCGCCGGACAGGCGATCCGCGGCGTCGCGATGGGCGTCGTCGTCACAGCCGTCGTCCAGTCCGTGATGGGCGGCATCGGACTCGCGATCGTGGGAGTGCCGTACGCAGCGGTCCTGACCGCGGTGATGTTCATGCTTTCCGTGGCGCAGATCGGCGCGAGCCCGGTGCTGGCGTGCGCCGTGATCTGGCTCTTCTGGAAGGGAGACACGGGCTGGGCGGTCGGGCTGCTCGTCTGGACGATCATCGTCGGCAGCCTCGACAACATCCTGCGCCCGATCCTGATCAAGCGGGGCGCCGACCTCCCGGTGCTCCTGATCCTCGTCGGCGTGATCGGAGGGCTGATCGCCTTCGGGCTCGTCGGCATCTTCATCGGACCGATCGTCCTGGCCGTGTCCTACACGCTCATCGCGGCCTGGGTGGACGAGCCGGCGTCCGCGCGCGACGGATCGGCCCGACCGTGATCCTCGCCCTGGCCGCCTGTGCGCTCGCTGCGCCGCTCGGCGAGCCGCAGCCCGGCGTGGAGGATCCGCCCTGGACCTTCGACGCGTTCGTCTACTACTGGTCGGCGGGCGTCTCGGGCAACCTGACCGTCGATGGCCGCGAGATCGATCTCGAGGGAGGCGGCGACGGCTTCTCGGGCGAGACGGCGCTGTCGGGCTTCATCGGCCACATCGAGGCGCACCGCGGTCCGTGGAGCTTCGCGCTCGCGCCGATCTTCGTGAACGTCGACGCGACCGGAACGGAGAGCGGAGGGCTCGACGCGGCCGTCTCGATCCACGCGCAGGTCCACGAAGCGTTCGTCGCGCACGATCTCGGGACCTCCTGGAACTGCTTCGCCGGCGCGCGCTACTACGATCTCGACACGAGCGTCGATCTGTCGGCCGGCGGCGTGCCCGCGGGCTCGCTCGGCAACGACCACACGTGGGTCGATCCGATCGTCGGCCTGCGCTACCACGGAGACCTCGGGGAGAGCGTGTCGTTCCGCGCGCGCGCCGATGTCGGGGGATTCGGCGTCGGCTCGGACCTCGCCTGGAACGCGAACGCGCTGCTCGGCTACAGTTTCGGTTCCTGTTGCGCGGCCCAGCTCGGCTACCGCATCCTCAGCGTGCGCTTCGGGAGCGGATCCGGCGGCGACCGCCTCGGCTACGACCTGACGATGGCCGGCCCGATCATCGGGCTCTCGTTCGCGTTCTGAGCCCTAGGCGCGGGGAGTCGCGCCCTTCGCCGGCTTCGCCTTCTTGACGAAAGCGAGGAGCAGTCCGGCACCGAAGCCGAGCGCGCCCGCGACGAGCACGAGGAGCGCGATCGGCATCTCGGCGCGGATGCCGAAGAGCCAGACGGTCGCTCTCTCGAGGTTCATGCCGACGAACACCGCGAGGAGTGCGAGGAGAAGGAGCGCGACGATCTTCCGGAAGGTCATGTTCCCGAGAGAGTATCAGCCGAATCGCCCCGTGACGTAATCCTCGGTCTCGCGCAGCCTCGGCGCGCGGAAGATGTCCACCGTCGGGCCGTACTCGATCAGCCTCCCGAGGTACATGAATGCGGTGTAGTCGCTCGTGCGCGACGCCTGCTGCATGTTGTGCGTCACGATCAGGATCGAGTAGGAGCCCTTGAGCTCGCTGATCAGGTCCTCGATCCGGCCGGTAGCGATCGGATCGAGCGCCGAGCACGGCTCGTCGAGGAGCAGCACTTCGGGACCCGCCGCGGTCGCGCGCGCGATGCAGAGGCGCTGCTGCTGTCCGCCGGAGAGCTGGAGCGCGCTCTCCTTCAATCGATCCTTCGCCTCCTCCCAAAGTCCTGCGCCGCGCAGACTCTTCTCGCACACCTCGTCGAGGATGTTCCGGTCCCGCACGCCGTCGATCCGCAGCGAGTACACGACGTTCTCGTAGATGCTCATCGGGAAAGGATTCGGCTTCTGGAACACCATGCCGATCCGCTTGCGGAGCTCGATGACGTCGACTCCGGGCGCGTAGATCGAGTCGCCGTTCAGCTTCATGTCCCCCGAGATCTTCACGGAGTCGACGAGATCGTTCAGCCGGTTCACCGAGCGGAGCAGCGTCGACTTCCCGCAGCCCGACGGCCCGATCAGCGCGGTCACCTTCCCCGACGCGACCGGCATCGAGATGGTGTAGAGCGCCTGCTTCGCGCCGTACCACAGCTCGAACTCGCGGATGTCGAGCACGGCGTCCTCGGTGAAGAGGCTCTCGTGGATCGCCGAGGGGAACCGCGCCGACTTCTCGAGCGTCTCGAACACGCGGCCGACCGCGGGCTCGGGCTTGCCTCCGCGGACGTCCTCGCCGCCCGATTGGCCCCGCCAGTCGGCTCCGATGCGCGGACTTGCGTCCGACCGCACCTGCTGGGCTTGCCCTCGAATCGAAAGTTCCATGATGGCCCTCCTAGATCTGTGCGTGGGCGAAGCGGCGGCGCAGCTTGCCCCGGACCGCGACCGCGGTGACGTTGAGCAGCACGACGATCCCGATCAGGAGGAGCGTCGTCGTGAACACGACGGGTTTCGCCGCCTCGCTGTTCGGGCTCTGGAACCCGAGATCGTAGATGTGGAACCCGAGGTGCATGAAGCTGCGCTCGGGGTGGACGAACGGCGCGACGCCGTCGATCGGCAACTCGGGAGCGAGCTTCACGGCGCCGACGAGCATCAGGGGCGCGACTTCCCCCGCGCCGCGCGCGATCGCGAGGATCATGCCCGTCAGGATCCCGGGCATCGCCCGCGGCAGCACGATGCGCTGGATCGTCTGCCACTTCGTCGCTCCGCAGGCGTAGCTGCCCTCGCGCATCGACCCGGGGACGGCGGACAGCGCCTCCTCGGTCGCGACGATGACCACGGGGAGCGTCAGCAGCGCGAGCGTCAACGACGCCCAGAGGATCCCGCCCTTCCCGTACGTCGGGTTCGGAAGGCGCTCCGGGAACAGGAGCGAGTCGATCGACGCTCCGACGAGGTAGCAGAAGAAGCCGAGGCCGAAGACGCCGAACACGACGCTCGGGACGCCGGCGAGATTGTTCACGCAGATCCGCACGGTGCTGACGAGGAATCCCGGGCGCGCGTACTCGCGCAGGTAGAGCGCGGCGAGCACGCCGAAGGGCACGACGAGCAGTGACATGATCATCGTCATCGCGACCGTCCCGAAGATCGCGGGGAAGACGCCGCCCTCGCTGTTCGCTGCGCGCGGGAGATCCAGGAGGAACTCCTTCCACCGCGAGACGTAGACCGCGAAGCGCTGCCACGCGGAGAGGCGATTCGAGGGGACGATCCGGACGATCTCCGCGAGAGGGATCTTCTTCGTCTGGCCGTCGACCGTCGTCAGGACGATCTCGCGCCGCGCGTTCTCGGCGTTGAGCGCCGCGATCCTGGATTCGATCGAGCGGTAGCTGTCCGCGAGCTCGTCGCGCGCCGCGTCTTCGAGGCGGCGGGCTTCCGCGAGCCTCTCCGCGTCGCCCGGATGGGAGAGCTCGACGGCGCGGGTCGCGAGCCGCGCCGACTCCATCCGGCGATTCAGCGCGCCGATCGCGTCCGTCTCGAGCTCGTGCCGCGCCTCGAATCGTTCGCGCGCGGCGGGGTGCTCCGCGTCGAAGGCTTCGAGGATCCGCTCCGGGTCGGTCGCCACGGACTTGCCGTCGACCTCGAACGCGGTGGGGAAGCCGAAGAAGCGGCCCCAGTTCGTGCGCTCGACCACGAGCGCCCATTCGGGACGACTCTCGCTCGCGACCTCCGGCGCCGAGATCCATTGGAAGTGCGAGCCCGAGATCTCGAAGTTCCCGGTGCGCAGCTCCCGGCGCCGCACGGGCGTGCGCGTGCCCTCGGGGACGTACGTCTCGTCCTCCTGGACCTCGCCGAGCAGCGCGCCGCCGCCGACCTTCTCGACGCGCAGGATCGGCCGCGGCCAGAACGTCGACGACCCGTGCCACGCGACGAGCACGAGCAGCCCCGCGATCATCGCGAGCGCGAGGACGAGGGCTCCGCCCGTCAGCCACAACATCGGCTCTCCCTGCGCCGAGAGCGACGTCGCGCGGCGCAGGAGCCTGCGCGGCGCCGCGCGCATGACGGCGGCGGCCCGGGGGCGTTGGAGCGAGGCCGTCACAGCTGGAAGGCCCTCCTGCGGAAGCGCTGGCGGACCGTCTCCGCGATCGTGTTGAAGAAGAACGTGATCGCGAACAGGCACAGCGCCGCGAGGAACAGCGTGCGGTAGTGCGTGCTGTTCCGCACGGCCTCCGGGAGCTCGACCGCGATGTTCGCGGAGAGCGTCCGGAACCCGTTGAAGATGTTCCACGACATGACCGGCGTGTTGCCGGTCGCCATGAGCACGATCATGGTCTCGCCGACCGCGCGGCCGAGCCCGACCATGATCGCCGAGAAGAGTCCGCTCGCGGCGGTCGGAATGACGATGCGGACGGCGGTCTGCCACGGCGTCGCGCCCGCGCCGAGCGACGCGAGGCGCAGGTGCGCGGGCACGCTCGAGAGAGCGTCCTCGGCGAGCGTGTAGACGATCGGGACGACCGCGAATCCCATGACGAAGCCGACGACCATCGCGTTGCGCTGGACGTAGGAGTCGAGGATTCCTCCGCGCGGATCGAGCCACAGCCCGTCGAGGATCCGCGCTCCGGTCCACGCGACGCCGACGCAGAGGAGGGCACCGGCCAGGAACTTCAGGAGGTCGACGCGCGCGCAGCGCCCGCGTTCCCAGGTCAGCGACGTGCGGCGCAGCCACGGATCGACCGTGCGCGCGAAGCCCAGCGCGACGACGATCGCCGAGATCGGCAGGAGGAGGACGATCCAGCCGCCGAAGCCCGTGCCCCGGCGGTGGTCGAGCCACTCGAGCAGGTCCCCGGCGAACAGGAGGCGCTCGATCGCGGGGCCGGCCTGGAACGCGAACCAGAACCCGCCGACGAGCGCGAGCGTCATCGCCGCGATCCGCGGCAACCCGGAGAGGCGCAGCGAGATGCGCGCAGGCAGGAGTTGCCAGAGACGCGCGCCGAACAGGAGGGCGAACGGCACGGTCAGGAACGCGGCGAGCGTCGCCGGGACGATCCGCGCCGCGACGGGGGCGACGACGATCGCCGCGAGGAAGCCGAGCACGACGCTCGGCAGGCTCGCCATCATCTCGACCGTCGACTTGATCGGCGAGCGCAGCTTTGGAGAGAGGAACTGGCTCGTGAAGATCGCCGCGAGGAGCGCGAGCGGCACGGCGAACAGCATCGAGTAGAGCGTCGCCTTGAGCGTGCCGAACACTAGGGGCACGAGCCCGAGCTTCGGCTCGAAGTCGGCCGTCCCGCCCGTCGACTGCCACACGTGTTCCGGACGCGGATAGCCTTCGTACCAGACGCGCGTGAACAGCGAAGCCATCGCCGCTTCCGGATGGCGGAGGTCGATCTTCCAGCGCCGCATCCAGGACGAGCCGATCGCGAGGAGGCCGTCTTCCTTCGGGTCGATCTCGACGGAATCGACGCGCGCGACGCCCGGCGCGGTGTCGGCCGGCGGCGGGATCGACGCGAGGAGGCTCGCGCTCGTCACGTGCCAGAGCCTGACGCCGCCTTTCTCGTCGCCCGCCGCGACGACGCGGTTGCGCTGGGAGGCGGCCAGCGCCGTGATCGCCGGGCCGCCGTCGCACAGGCTGTGGCCGAGAGTCAGCTGGATGCCGTCGAGCGTGCGCGCGTCCGGCGGCTTCGTCGGGAACCAGGCGCGCACGCGCCCGCGCGAGTCGCCGCACATCAACGTGTTCTTGCCGATCAGGAACCGGATGTCGGTGAGCACGGCGCGATCCTCGAAGAGCTCGACCTCCTCGACCGCGGCCGCCCGGTCGGCATCGCGCAGGTCGTACCGCACGAGGTGCCCGTCGTCCCAGGCGAGGTAGAGGAGATCGCCGCCTCCGGAGAGCAGCAGGTGCGTCGGCGTCCCGCGCTCGCGATCCGGCTCGAACGGAAGCTGCGTGCGCGTCGTCGCCCAGCTCACTTCGCCGGAGAGCAGGTTCTCCGTGCGCTCGACACGCAGGAGCAGGAGGACCGGTTTCGCGGCGGGATCCTCGGGCCCCGCGTCGCTCAGCGCGCACAGGTACCGGCGCTCGCCGCTCTCCGAGAGGTCGACGAGGCGCACGCGTCCCGACAGCCCGGTCTCGATCGGAGCGCCGAGGTCGAGGTCGAGCGTCACGAGGCGCAGCTGGTTCCCGGGCACGCGCTCGAACAGCTCGCCGGAGACTCCGCCGCGGCTGGCGCTGCCGAGCTGCTCGACGAGATCCGGGCGCTTCGTCTCGTCGAACACCTCGCTGCGCAGCGCGATGCGCGGCAGGAGGATCTTCCCGTCGCCGAATCCCAGCGCGGCCTCGGTGCCCTGGAGCGGGAACGCGCTCGCCGTGATCGAGTCGGTGACGAGGATCTTCCTGCGCTCGACCGGGAAGCCCGTGTCAGCGCGCCAGACCTGGAGAGTGCCGTCGCTCTGCAGGGACCAGCCCGCGAGGCCGCCCTCCTCGACCGTGGCGTGGACGAGCGTCGAGGTCGAACCCGGGCGCGCCATCGGGTTCGCCCCGATCGCCTCGACGCGAGCGCCGAGGAACAGCGGGCCGACCACCCACAGGAGGAACACGAGGATCCCGGCGACGGCCAGGATCGTCCCGATGCCGCCGACGGAGATCGCAAGTCGAGCGACCCGTTCCGCGATGCGCACCGCGGAACGGGTCTCTCGTCGGCCTGCGTGGCCGTTCCCTTCGCGCGGAGTCGGCGAAGTCATGGGGTTTGGCTTCGCCTGCGCAGGGAGGCGAAGGAAACGGGTCAGCGCGGAGCACCGGCCTCGGTGGCCGACGCGCTGGTGATCGCTGCCTGCTTCAGGCCGTCCGCCGCGATCCGACCGGGGAGCGGGAAGTAGCCGTCCTTGACGACGTCTTCCTGGCCCTGGCGCGAGAGGACGAAGCGGAGGAACTCGCGGCGCAGCGGATCGAGCTCGGTCCCGGGCTTCAGGTTGACGTAGATGTAGAGGAAGCGCGCCAGCGGGTACTTGCCGGAGTAGGCGTTCTCGGGCGAGGCTTCGACGACCGGCGACTTCGCGTCCTTCGAGAGCGGCACGGCGCGGACGTCGGCGGTCTTGTAGCCGATGCCGCTGTACCCGATCGCGAACTTGTCGCTGGCGATGCTCTGGACGACTCCCGAGCTGCCGGGCTGCTCCTTGACGGAGTCCTTGTAGTCGCCCTTCGCGAGAGCGTGCTCCTTGAAGTACGTGTAGGTGCCGGAGGCCGAGTTGCGGCCGTAGAGGCTGATCGGCTTGTCCTTCCACTCGCCCGTGAGGCCGAGGTCGCCCCACGTCGTGATGTCCTTCGCGGCGCCGCTCTTGCGCGTCTTCGAGAAGATCGCGTCGATCTGCTCGAGGCTGAGGCTCGCGATCGGGTTGTCCTTGTGGACGTAGACCGCGAGCATGTCGATCGAGGTCGCGATCGGCGTCGGCTTGTAGCCGAACTTCTTCGAGAACTCGTCGAGCTCCTGGTCCTTCATGAGGCGGCTCATCGGCCCGAAGTTCGCCGTCCCGGCGATCAGGGCCGTCGGCGCGGTGCCCGAACCCTTGCCTTCGATCTCGACCGTGATGCTCGGGTAGAGCTTCTTGAAGCTCTCGGCCCAGTTCGTCATCAGGTTGATCATCGTGTCGGAGCCGACGCTCTTGATGCTGCCCGAGACGCCTTGGACGACCTTGTACTCGGGGATGCTCGAGTCGACCTGCACGGCCTGCGCGGACGTCGAAGCCGGGAGGGCGACGGGGGCCGACGCCAGGATGGCGAGGGCGGTGATCGATCGGATCGCGAGTCTCACTGTGTGTCTCCTTCTGGATCGAGGGGGAGTCTGTCGAGCAGCAGTGGAACCCCGACGTGCAAACACCCGATCAAGGAACGGACAAGAAGTCGTCATTCCGGCCGTCCAGGGCCGCCTTTCTCGTCCAGCTGGCGCATGTGGTGGCGCACGATGCGGCCGTTGACGACGAAGATGACATCCTCGGCGATGTTGGTCGCGTGGTCGGCCAGGCGCTCGAGATTCCGGAGCGCGCCGACGAGGTGCATCACGTCGCCGATGCGCTCGGTGTGCTCGCGCATGAACTGGATCGCCTCGCCGATGAGCTCCCGGTAGAGCCGGTCGGCCTCGTCGTCCGCCTTCCAGGTCTGGAACGCGAGCTCGGCGTCGAGCTTCTGGAGGGCGTCGAGGCCGTCGCGGACCATGCGCTTCGCGAGTGCCGCGAGGCGCGTGACGTCCGGACGGAAGGGGAGGGGGGGCACGCTCGCGAGCACCTCGGCGCGCTCGGCGATGTTGACCGCGAGGTCCGCCATCCGCTCGAGGTCCGAATTGATCTTCAGGATCCCCGCGACGTACCGAAGGTCCCGCGCGACCGGCTGCTGGAGCGCGAGGACGTCGAGGCAGCGCTCCTCGACCTCGTTCTCGAGCTCGTCGACGACCTTGTCGCCGTCGATCACCTCGCGCGCGAGGTCGGCGTCGCGGTCGAGCAGCGCCGTCAGGGAGCGGTCGAGCGCTTCCTCGACGAGCCCTCCCATGTGGGACACCTTCTTCGTGAGCTCGGTCAGGTCTTCCTGGATCTGCTTGGACAACTCTCACCTCCTCGGGAGCAAGATCGTGAACGTCGAGCCGCGGCCTTCCTCGCTGCGGACCTCGACGCGCCCACCGTGGGCGAGGGCGATGTGCTTGACGATCGCGAGGCCGAGCCCCGTACCTCCGGTATCCCGCGAGCGGCCGCGATCGACGCGGAAGAAACGCTCGAACACGCGGGGGAGCGAAGCGGCGGGGATGCCGATGCCGTCGTCCTCGATCTCGACGACGACGTCCTTCGTCGTCGTGCGGACGCGGGCGCGGACGTGGCCGCCGCTCGGCGTGTAGTGGATCGCGTTGGCGATCAGGTTCGTGAAAGCCTGCTCGAGGCGCTGCCGGCTGCCCTGGACGAGGGTCGTCGAGCGCGAAGGCGGAGGGACGATGAGCTCGATGCCCTTCGTCTGCGCGGCGCCGGACAGCGCCGCGGCCGCGGCGCGCAGGGGCTCGTCGATGCGGAGCGGGTCGAGCGGCATCGCGTCGCCGCGCGCCTCGATCGTCGAGAGGTCGAGCAGGTCCGCGACGATCGCCTGGAGCCGCACGGCGTTGCGCCCCGCGATGTCGAGGAAGCGCCGGCGCGTCTCCTCGTCCTGCGTCGGGTCCGCCAAGGTCTCGATCGCGCCGAGGACGGCGGCGAGCGGCGTGCGCATCTCGTGGCTCACGTTGGCGACGAAGTCCTTGCGCACCTGCTCGAGGCGCCGGACTTCGGTGACGTCGGACAGCAGCGCTACGGCACCCTTCGATTCCCCGCGCACGGGCGCGACGGAGATCGAGAGCGTCCGACCGTCGTCGCGCGGCGACTGCGCGTCCGTGTGCCACGCCTCGCCGTTCTCGAGCGTCGCGCGCAGCCCGCGCTCGAGCTCGGCGAACCGCAGGTGCTGCCACAGCCTGGCGCCGGTCTCGAGTGCTGCGTCGAGCCCGAGCATGCGCGCGGCCGCGTCGTTCATCAGCAGGACGCGCTCGCCCGCGTCGACGGCGACGACGCCCTCGGCCATGCTGGCGAGGATCGTCTCGATCTCGCCGCGCGCGCGCTGCTCGCTCCGGATCTGCTGGCGGAGCTTGTCCGCCATCGAGTTCAACGCGCCGGCGAGCAGCTTGACCTCGCGCGGGCCGCGGCCGTGGATGCGCGCCTCGAGGTTGCCGGACGTGACACTCATCGCGCTCGCGCCCATGTCCTCCAGGGGCCGTGCGATCCAGCGCGCGAGGAACACGGAGAGCAGCAGCCCGACGCACAGCGCGACGAAGCCGCCGAGCGCGAGCGTCGCGCGGAGCGTCCCGATCGCGCGCTCCATCTCCTCGAGCTCCGCCGCGGCGCGCAGGAAGCCCAAGGGCTTGCCGCCTTCGTCGAGACGCCGCGCGAAGTAGTACGTGACGTGCCCGGTCGTCGCGCTCTGCCGCCACGCGAGGCCCTCGCCGGAGCGGGACGCCGCGATGAGCTCCGGCCGGTCGGCGTGGTTCGCGAGCGGGAGCGTCGCTTCGCTGTCCGCGAGGACGGTCCCGTCGTTCTGGATCACCGTGAGCCGCAGGCGCGTCGCGCGCCCGAGCTCCCGCAGATCCGTCCCCACTTCCTTCGCGTTCACGCGCCCCGCGAGGAGGTCCGTCGCCTGTCCCGCCAGGAGCTCGGCCGCGGTCCGCAGGCGCACCTCGACTTCCGAGACGTGGAAGGCCCGGATCTTGATCTCGCCGAAAACCGCAGCGGCCGCGATCAGCAGCACGAGGATCGCGGCGAGAGCGCCGAGGATCCGCGCCGAGAGCGTGTCGAAGCGCACGAGGCTCAGCTCGTCGGCGAGGGCGTCTCGCGGAATTTGTAGCCGAGTCCGCGGATCGTGAGGATGTGCCCGCCGTAGCCGCCGAGCTTCTTCCGCAGCGTGGCGACGTGCACGTCGACGTTGCGGTCGATGATGATCGCGTCCTGCCCGACGACCGCGTTCAGGAGATCGTTGCGCGTGAAGGCGCGCCCGCGGTTCGAGGCGAGGAAGTGCAGGAGCTTGAACTCGGTGAGCGTGCAGGCGATCGACTTGCCCGCGAGCGCGACCTCGTGCTTCACGGGGTCGATGACGAGGTCGCCGAACGTGACGACCCTGCCGGCGACGACCGGCGCCTCGCCGCGCGAGACGCGCAGACGCGCGGCGATCCGCGCGAGGAGCTCCTTCGAGCCGAAAGGCTTGCGGACGTAGTCGTCGGCGCCCTGGGAGAGCCCGATGACGGCGTCGCTCTCCTCTCCCTTCGCCGTCAGCATCACGATCGGGATGTGCATCGTGCGCGGATCGGCGCGCAGGCGCCGGCAGACCTCGAGCCCGTCGATGCCCGGCAGCATCAGATCGAGCACGACGAGGTCCGGCGGCTGGCGCCGCGCCTGCGCGAGCGCGACCTCGCCGTCCGCTGCGGTCGTCACCTCGTAGTGCTCCTTCTGGAGCTGGTGCTTGACGAGTTCGAGGAGGTCCGGCTCGTCGTCGACGACGAGGATGCGACCGCGTTTCATGCGCCTCGGCTCATGGAGAAGTGAGGAGGAGTAAGGCCCCGCGATGAGGCGTTCATCAATTCCTCATCAGGTCTTTGTAAAGCACCCGCTCGCGGCGGACTAGCTGCGTCCGATCCGTCGCAGGGCGCGCGGCGGAAGGAAGGCGCGCAGGGACATCGCACCCGGCTCGGGCTTCCCTCCCACCCACGCGAGGCCCCCCTTGCCGAAATCGAGGCACGGCGACTTCCCGTCCGATTCCATCATCCGGACGCCGAAAACGAGCCAACCGAGGAGGTCCGAGAGCCACGGCTCGTGGCCGACGAGCGCGACGTTCTCGCCCTCGAGGATGTCGAGCAGCTCGCGGGTCGGGGGTTGGGCGAGCAGCGGAGTCACGACGGTCTCGCCGTCGAGGAGCAGCGAGAGCAGCTCGGCGGACTCGATCGAGCGCAGCCAGGGGCTGTGGTAGATGCGGTCGAGCTGGATCTCGAGGCGCTCGAGCCCCTTCGCGGCGCGCAGGAACCGTTCGCGGCCCTTCGCCGTGAGCGCCCGGCGCTCGTCCGGCGCGTCGCCCGACCGCGGCTCGGCTTCGGCGTGGCGGAAAAGGAAGAGCTCCATCGTCACAGTCCCTCCACGATGCGTCGCGCGTCGTCCCACAGATCCTCGATGCGGCCGCACTGCGCGGCGAGCTCCTTCTCGAGGACGCCGCGGTCCGCCGCGACGCCGTCCTCGCTCTCCCGATCGCCGAGGATGCGCAGCGCGATCGCGCGGTCGTTGAGGTCCCCGAGCTCCGTCTGGAGCTCGGAGAGTTCCTCGGGGGCGTCCGAGATCCACTCGAGGACGTACCGCAGCCGCCGCACGGAGCGCCGCAGCCTGTGGACGCGCGCGAGATCCTTCTCGACGTGACCGAGGTGCTTGCCCGCGCGCAGCGTCCGCTTGCGCAGGCCCGCGAGATGGTCGAGTGCCGCTTCCTCCGACACCGAGGGCATCGTCGCGATCGCCTGCACGAGCCCCTGGACGCGCGGGAGCGAGAACGTGCGCCGGAGATCCGACGCGCCGAGTGCGCGCTGCGCCGCGAGCTCGCCGGCCCAGGGTCGCGCCGCGAACCGATGGAGCACGACGTCGAGATCGCGCACCGTCGCCGCCGAACGGCGGAGCCAGCGGAGGTCGTCGCGGAGGATGCGCCATCCGCCGAGATCGAGCCATACGATCAAGCGTCCGCAGGCGACGCGCAGCTCGTGCACCGCGTGCGCGTCGAGGGCCGCGTCCGGCGCGCTTTCCGCGAGACTGGTGCGTTCCTCGAGGCGATCGAGCCACGCCGTCGGCGGGATTTCGCGCATGCGTGCCAGTCTAGTACGCGGCGTCCTTGAAGATCCGATGAAGATTCTGCCAGGGCAGAATGGGGTTCTCCTGAATCCTGCGCGAGTTCGCTGGCGCGGGCGCATCGAGCGGGAGATCATGGGAGGTCGCGCGTGCGCCTTCCTTGGACATGGAAGGCCCGCGAATCAATGGACAGCAGCCTCCCTGCTCGCGCGTCGGACTCGTCTCCGCTGCGCCTCGTTCCGACGGACGCAGGTGCGGAGCGTCCGCAGGTGCTCGTTCCGCGCGCGGCGCCCGCGCCGCCCGCGACTCCGGACCTGCGCGACCCCGCGCTCTACCTGAATCGCGAGCTCTCCGTCCTCGAGTTCAACCTGCGCGTGCTCGAGCAGGCGAAGGACCCCGGGACGCCGCTGCTCGAGCGCCTGAAGTTCCTCACGATCTGCAGCACGAACCTGGACGAGTTCTTCGAGATCCGCGTCGCGGGCCTGAAGCAGCAGGTCGCGTTCCAGGTCTCGCAGCCCGGACCCGACGGTCTCTCGCCGCAGCAGACGCTGCAGCGGATCGCGGCGACCGCGCACGCGCTCGTCGAGGAGCAGTACCGCGTGCTCAACGAGACCCTCCTGCCCGCGCTGCGCGAGCAGGGGATCCGCATCCTCGAGCGGGCGGACTGGACGGCAAAGCACCAGCGCTGGATCCGGCGCTACTTCGAGCAGGAGGTCCTGCCCGTGCTGACGCCGGTCGGTCTCGATCCGGCGCACCCGTTCCCCAAGGTGCTCAACAAGAGCCTGAACTTCGTCGTGTCGCTCGAAGGCTCCGACGCGTTCGGCCGCGGGAGCGGGATCGCCGTCGTGCAGGCGCCGCGCTCGCTCCCGCGCCTGATCGCGCTGCCGCCCGACACGGGATCCGGCGTGCAGGAGTACGTCCTGCTGTCGTCGATCGTGCACGCGCGCGTGGGCGAGCTCTTCCCGGGCATGCAGGTGCTCTCGTGCCACCAGTTCCGCGTCACGCGGAACAGCGATCTGTGGATCGACGAGGAGGAAGTCGACGACCTTTTGCACGCGCTCAAGGGCGAACTCCTCTCGCGAAACTACGGCGACGCCGTGCGCCTCGAGGTCGCCGCGGATTGCAGCCCGGAAACAGCGCAATTCCTGCTCGACCAGTTCGAGCTCGGGCCCGACGATCTCTACCGCGTGAACGGACCGGTGAACCTGCACCGGCTCGCCGCGGTGCGCGATCTCGTCGACCGCGCCGAGCTGAAGTACCCGGCCTACCTCGCGCGGCCTCCGCGGCGTTTCGCCGCGAGCCGCGATCCGTTCGAGGTGATCCGCCGGGGCGACGTGCTCCTGCACCATCCGTACGACTCGTTCACGCCCGTGATCGAGCTCGTGCGCCTCGCGGCGGACGATCCGAACGTCCTCGCGATCAAGCAGACCTTGTACCGGACCGGCGACGACTCGCCGCTCGTCGATGCGCTGCTCGCCGCGGCGCGCAACGGCAAGGAAGTGACGACCGTCATCGAGCTGCGCGCGCGCTTCGACGAAGCCGCGAACATCAAGCTCGCGACGCGGCTCCAGGAAGCCGGCGTGAAGGTCGTCTACGGCGTCGTCGGCTACAAGGCGCACTTGAAGGCGATCCTGATCGTGCGGCGCGAGGGGAAGCGCCTGCGCCACTACGTGCACCTTGGCACCGGGAACTACCACGCCGGGACGGCGCGCGCGTACACGGATTTCGGCCTGTGGACCTGCGACAAGGAGATCGGCGAGGACGTGCACAAGCTGTTCATGCAGCTGACCGGCCTCGGGCGCGTCGCGCGCCTGAAGAAGATCCGCCAGGCTCCGTTCAACCTGCAGCGCAGCATCATCGCGATGATCGACGACGAGGCGGAGAACGCTCGGCGGGGGAAGAAGACGCGGATCGCCGCGAAGATGAACGCGCTCTCCGAGCCGCGCGTGATCCAGGCCCTGTACCGCGCGTCGCAGGCGGGCGTTCCGATCGATCTCGTCGTCCGCGGGATCTGCTGCCTGCGTCCGGGCGTGCCCGGAGTCTCGGACAACATCCGCGTGCGCTCGATCGTCGGTCGTTTCCTCGAGCACAGCCGGGTGTTCCACTTCCACGCGGACGGCAAGGAATTGACGTACTGCGCGAGCGCGGACTGGATGCAGCGGAGCTTCTTCTCGCGTGTCGAGGCCTGTTTCCCGATCGAGGACGCGCGCGCGCGGGCGCGCGTGCTCCACGAGGGGATCGAAGTCCACCTCGGCGACAACGCGCAGGCGTGGGTGCTGCAGTCCGACGGGAAGTACCGGCGCGCGCGCGGCGTCGGACAGCGGCTGCGGTCGGGCCAGGACGAGCTGCTCGCGCGGTACTCGAGCTGACGCGTTACCGCGCCTCCGCCTCGATGCCGACCGCCTTCAGGTGCGCGGCCTCCTCCTCGAGATCGGCGCGCGTCAGCGGATTCGCCTCGAGCCATCCGTCCGGGAACACGAGCGCGTAGCCGCCGCGCTTGACGGAGAGGTGCATCGGCGGGAGCGGCTGCGTGCTCCGGCTGCGGTTCAGGAGCACCGCGAGGCGGAACAGGACGCACAGTCGCAGCGCCGGCTTCTGCAGCGACGACTGCAGCGCTTCGAGGTTCGACACGGAGAACTTCCGGCGCTGTCCGCCGATCAGGAGTGCGAGCAGGAGCTGGTCTTCGCGCGAGAACCCGGGCATGTCCGAGTGCTCGACGAGGTACGCGCCGTGCTTGTGGTATCCGCCGTACGAGAGCGAGAGCCCGCTCTCGTGCAGGCGCGACGCCCACGCGAGGAAGCGCTGGCCGAGCTCCTCCTCGATGCCCCATTCGCCGGCTGCCTGCTCGAGCAGCGCGCGCGCCGTGAGCCCGACGCGCTCCGCCTGCTCCGCGTCGACGCGGTACCGTTCCGCGAAACCCTTGATCGTGCGGTCGCGCAGATCCTCGTGCTGCACGCGCCCGAGAAGGTCGTACAGGATGCCTTCGCGCAGCGCGCCTTCGGAGACGCGCATCTCCTCGATGCCGAGCCCCTCGAAGATCGCCGAGAGGATCGCGACACCTCCGGCGATCACCTGGTTCCTCTCCGCCGCCAGGCCCGGGATCGCGAGCTTGTCGATGCTCCCGGCGGACGCGATCGCCTTGCGGAACCGCCGGAGGCCCTTCTCCGTGATCGCCGATTCGCTCCAGCCGTTCTCGCGCAGGATCTGGCTCGTCGCCACGATCGTCCCGGAGGAGCCGATGCACTCCGACCACCCGAGCGTCCGGTAGGGGCGCTCGAGCGATCGCACCTCGAGCCGCGCCGCGATCACGGCCCGTTCCATCGCTTCCGGCGACAGCTCGCCGCCCGGGAAGAAGCGGCTCGAGTAGTTCACGCAGCCCATGTGGAGGCTGTCCGTCCGCAGCGCCTCGAAGCGCTCGCCGAGGATGCACTCGGTGCTGCCGCCGCCGATGTCGACGACCAGGCGGCGTCGCGCGTCGTCGGACAGATCGTGCGCGACTCCGAGATAGATGAGGCGCGCCTCCTCGGAACCGGAGATCACCTCGACCGGGTGTCCGAGCGCCTCGCCGGCGCGCGCGAGGAACGGGCGCGCGTTGCGCGCGACGCGGAGCGCGCTCGTCCCGACGGCGCGCAGGCTCGCCGGCGGCATGCCGCGGAGGCGCTCGCCGAAGCGCTCGAGGCAGGCGAGGGAGCGCTCCTGCGTCTCGGCGTTCAGGAGCTTGCGCGCGTCGAGACCCGCCGCGAGTGCCACGCGCTCGCGCCGGCGGTCGACGATGCGCAGCTCGCCGCCGACGAGCGACGCGACCACGAGGTGGAAGCTGTTCGAGCCGAGGTCGACGGCGGCGAGGTGGTCCGAAGCGGTCCGCGGCGGCACCTGCCCCCTATACTCCCGGCTGCGGGGGCCTGCAACGGCGCCGCCGCGCTCGCGCGCTCGCTCTCAGCTCGCCGGCGCGTGCAATTCCCTGAATTTGTAGCCCAATCCGCGGATCGTGAGGATGTCGTTCCCATGGGTTCCGAGCTTCTTCCGGAGCGTCGCGACGTGCACGTCGACGTTCCGGTCGACGACCATGGAGTCCCGGCCGAGCACCGCGTTCAGGAGCTCGTTGCGTGTGTACGCGCGGCCGCGGTTCACGAGCAGGAACTGGAGGAGCTTGAACTCGGTCATCGTGAGCTCGATCGACCGCGTGCCGATCGTGACCTCGTGCTTCACCGGGTCGACGACGAGGTCCTCGTGGCGCACGACCTTCTGCATGTCGAGCGGGCTCTCGTCGCGCTCGAGGCGGAGACGCGCGGCGATCCGCGCGAGGAACTCCTTCGTCCCGAAGGGCTTGCGCACGTAGTCGTCCGCGCCCTGGGCGAGGCCGATCACGGCGTCGGACTCCTCGCCCTTCGCCGTCAGCATGACGATCGGGATCTGCATCGTGCGCGGGTCGGCGCGCAGGCGCCGGCACACCTCGAGACCGTCCATGCCCGGCAGCATCAGGTCGAGGACGACGAGGTCGGGAACGATGCGGCGCGCTTCCGCGAGCGCTTTCTCGCCGTCCGAAGCGGTCGCGACGTCGTAGTGCTCGCGCCGCAGGTGGTGTTCGAGGAGCTCGACGAGATCGGGCTCGTCGTCGACGACCAGGATCTTGGCTCGTTTCATGGAGCCGACGCTAGGTCCGCGGCGTCAGGATGCCGCGAAGTGCCGATCAGGATGCGATGAACCTCGCCAGCGCGGCTGGTGCCAGGCCCACTGCTCCGGGTGCTCCCGGATCCAGCGCTCGAACGCGAGGTTGAGCCGCGTCGTGAGCTCCAGCGTCGCCTCGCGCCGCGGGATCGACTCGTCGAGGTGCATCGGCTCCTCGACGCGCAGGACGTAGGCCCCGCCCTCGCGCACGCAGCGGATCGGCACGAGCGGCAGCCGCGCCGCGCGGGCGAGCGCCGCGGGAGCGGTCATCGTCCGCGCCGGGATCCCGAAGAACGGCAGCATCTCCCCCTGGATCCGCGGCGCGGGGAGATCCGCGAGCAGGCCGACGACCTGGCCGCGCTGGAGCACGCGCAGGATCTCGCGCGGGCTCGCGTCCTGCTCCAGCGTCGCCACTCCGTAGGTGCGGCGCATGTCGGCGAGCCACACGGAGCTCGGGTGGCGCGCGCGGTGGTTGCCGACGACGGCACCCTCGAGGCCCATCCGGCGCAGGCGCGCGCACAGGAGCTCCCAGTTCCCGATGTGACCGGTGACGATCAGCGCGCCGCGTCCGCGGGCGAGCTCGCGCTCGAGAATGCGCACGGAGTCGTCGAGCCGCACCGCGGTCTCGATCCAGGCGCCGCGCGCCGCGTCCGGCGTGCCGGGCGCGCCGCTGCGCGCGAGCCGCAGCCACTCGGCGAAGAGCCGCGCCGCGTGCAGCCGCACGCCGCGGGCGATGCGCGCGCGCTCGCTCGCCGTCGTCTCTTTCGCCAGGGCGAGCTCGAGGTTCGCGAGGGTGAGGCGCTCGTAGCGGCTGAAGCGCGCGAGCGGCGAGATCGCCGCGAGCGCACCGCCGACGAGGGGCGCAGGAAGGAGGATCCGGGCCTGCACGAGGGCGCGCAGCGCGCGAGCCCGCACCCGACGGCGCAGCTTCTCCTTCATCCCTCGAGGTCCGCGAGACGGGCGCCGACCAGAGGCCCGAGGCCGAGCCGCCCGTCCGCGCCGACGAACACGGCGTCGCGGAACGAGCCCTCGAGCACGAGCGCGCGGTCGCGCAGCGCGCGGTGGAGCTCCACGATGCGATGCTCCTCGTCCGCGCGCAGAGGTCTCGCGCCGGCCGGCAGGGTGAACACGGCACGGGGGTCCGGCGCGCGCACGAGCAGGAGCGGGCGCGCGCTCGCGATCGCGTGGTCGCAGAGCCGCGCGGCGGCGAACCAGGCGGCGAGGAGCTTCCGCCAGCGCACGCCGCGCACGACGACGTCGCGTGCGCGGTCGTCTGCGACTGCGACGGCGCGGAACCCCTCGAGACCGTCGACGTCGACGACCTCGCAGACGCTCGACGGCCGCGTCCAGCGCAGGCGCGCGCGCCGCACGCTCTCGCGGCGGTGGATCCGGCCCGCGCGCTCGACCTCGCGGGCGAGGGCGCGCCGTTCGGGCAACGCGGCCGCGAGGCGCGGCTCGAGCGCGCGCAAGTACGCGAGCAGGAAGCGCGCGCGCGTCCACGGATCCGAGCGCTCGCGCGTGGCGGATTCGAGGGCGACGAGATCGCGGCGCAGGTTCAAGGCGGCGGCGCCGGGACGGACGCGCGCGCCCCGCACGTCGACGATCCACGCGCGTCCGTCGGGCTGCACGAGCAGGTTTCCCGGATGGAGATCGGGGTGGTCGAGCCCAGCCGCGTGCGCGGAAGCGAGCAGGGCGGCGAGCGACCTCGCGATCGATCCCGACGGCGCGGGCGCCGGCGCCGAGCCTTCCAGGATCGCGGCGAGCGACACCGCGCCCTCGATGCAGGCCGTGACGAGCTCCCAGTGATCGTCGCGGCGACGGGTCGCGATCGGTCGCGGGACGCCGACGCCGGCGTCCTCGAGCCGTCGCAGCACGTCGAATTCCTGCTCGGCGCGCGCGCGGTCGAAGAGCCGCGCGATCGCTCCCGGATGGTGGTAGCGCTTGACCACGACCGCGGGTTCGAGAGCGGCTTCCACGCGCTCGACGGTGCGCCGCGGGCTGCGCTTCAGGGGGATCGCGCGATCGGCCACCGCGGGATTCTATCTCCGTCGACGCTAGAATCCGCCCGACGATGCAGCAACGAGGCCTCAAGCTCGGCGGACGCCTCGACCGCTACGTCGGCGGGCTGTTCGTCTCGTCGTACGCGACCGCGTTCCTGCTCGTGATCGGGCTCTTCCTGATCCTCGACATGGCGACGAACCTCGACGACTACGTCGAGACCTGGCCCGGCGGAGGGCGCGCCCCGGCGTTCCTGATCGTCCGCTACTACCTGCTCGACATCCCGTTCCTCTTCTTCCAGGTCGCGCCGTTCGTCACGCTCGTCGCGGGCCTGTTCACCGTCTCGAAGCTCCAGCGCACGCACGAGACGATCGCCGCGCTCGGCGCGGGCGTCAGCGCGTGGCGCCTGCTCGCCCCGGTGTTCCTGCTCGGCGCGGTGTGCAGCGTCGGGATGTTCGCGCTCAACGAGGTCGCGGCGACGCGACTCGCCGCCCGCCGCGACGCGCTGCGCTTCTTCCTCGAGAAGAAGCGCTGGGATCTCGTCTACCAGAACCTGCGCCTCCGCGACCTGAACGGCAGCGTCGTCATGCTCGACGAATTCCGTCCGGCCATCCCGCTGCCGCCCGAGGCGAGCGACGCCAACGTGCCGGCCGCCCCGGAGGTGCGCGGCCTCCAGGCGATCCTGCGCTCGCACACGCAATGGTCGGGGACGGAAGCCGCTCGGGCGGCGTACGTGCCGCGCGGGGACGGGATGGGCTGGAAGCTCGACGGCGGCATCCACGAGGAGGTCGCGGGGTCCCAGCTGCACGCGCCGACCGAGTGGCTCGACGGATTCGACTTCACCCCCGGCCTGGCGGTGACGTACTGGCGCGCGCGGCAGAACCCGCTCGACCTCGCCTTCAGCGAGGTGCGCGAGCTCGCCCGGCGCGACCCGGACAACGTCGGCTTCCAGACGCTCCTCCAGTACCGCCTCACCTTTCCGCTGGCGAACGTCGTCCTGCTGCTCGTCGGACTGCCGATCCTGATGCAGCACGAGCGCCGGCGCGGCGTCTCGGGCATGGCCGCGGGGATCGTGTTGTGCGTCTTCTACTTCGCGGCGGACTTCGTCCTGCGCAACATGGGGTTGCAGGGGACCCTCGACCCCCTGATGGCCGCGTGGCTGCCGGTGCTCGTGTTCGGAAGTCTCGGGCTCGTCCTGTACGATTCGATGCAGAGCTGACGGGAAGGAAGCCCCCGCCCGCTCGTCCCCTGGCCCCTTTCCGAGACGATGCACCCCCGAAGAAACCCCGTTCTCGCCGTCCTCCTGGCCCTCGCTGCGGGCTCCCCGGGCTGCGCCGCGGAACCGCGGACCCCGGCCGACGAGATCCGCGACGACGTCTACCACGGCCACTACGAGCAGGCCGTCCGCGCGGCGTCGAGCCTGCGCGCGGAACACCCCGGCGATCCGAGCCTCGAGGCGCTGCACCGGGATGCCTCGGTCGCGTGGCTCCTCGAGCAGGGTCGGCGGCTGACGTTCCAGGACCACGACCTCGAGGCGCTGACGCTCTTCCGCCAGGCGCGGGAGCTCGAGCCCGACTCCGCCGAGGTCACTTCGTGGATCGGGAAGACCACGCGCAAGCTCTCGCGCACGTGGCTCGAGCGCGGGCTCGAGCTCCACGCGAGCGGCAAGCTCGCCGAAGCCGTCGAGGCCTACGACAAGGCGCTCGAGTACGCGCCGGGGGATCCCAGCGCCCTGAACGGGCTCGGCGAGGCGACGATCCAGATCAACTACCGCGAGGGGATGGGCAAGCAGTACTTCGAGGAGGGGATCCGCTCCCTGTCCGCGTACTGGCTCGACCAGGCGCGCTCGCGCTTCGCGTACTCGGACAAGTACGAGCCGGACAGCCCGAAGACGAAGCAACGCGCGACGCAGGTCGACGCGCTGCTCGCGCAGCAGCGCGTCACGGTGGCGAAGGGGATCGAGGAGCAGCATCGCTTCGGCGCCGCGCGCAACGAGTACCGGCTCGCGGTCAAGCTCGACCCGCAGAACGCCGAGGCGGCGGCCGGCTTCGAGCGCTGCACGAACGAGTCGAAGGCGGCCGCGCTCCTCGCGGAAGCCAAGATGGACATCGTGCGGATGCGACTCGACAACGCGCTCGCGCTCATCGCGGAAGGCGAGCCGCTGACGATCGCGCAGAAGGACCTCTTCGAGGGCGCGCGCGCGGCGATCGAGCAGACCCGTCTCGAGCGCATCTACCAGGAGGCGCTGACGCTGGAGCGCGACTTCCAGTACGAGGCGGCGATCGAGCGCTACGGCGTGCTGCTCGCGCAGACCGAGTACTACAAGGACGCGATCACGCGCAAGGACACGCTCGAGGAGTACGTGCAACTCGCCGGGGATCTGTACGCGAAGGCGCAGAGCGCGACGAACGACGCGGATCGCCTCGACGACCTGCGCAAGATCCGCGTCTTCTGGCCCGAGTACAAGGACGTCGCGGCGCAGCTCGCTGCGCTCGAACCGCCCTCGGAAGCGCCCGCGCCGAAGCCCGCGCCGCCGGCCGTGAAGAAGACCGAGAAGCCGCCGCCGAAGGCGCACGACCACGGGCGCGCGAGGAAGCCCTAGGGCGGACTCAGGCCGCGGTCCGCGCTTCGCGGAGCGCGATCCACCAGACCGCGAGCCCCAGGGCCGAACCCTCGACCCACGGGTGCAGGCTGACGCGCGCGAAATCGCCGCGCCAGACGATCAGCGCCCAATAGAGGTAGGGGAACCACGCGCTGACCGCCAGGATGAGGCCCCAGCGTCCGACGCGCACGGGATCGTAGGGTTCGGGGGTCTCGTCCGCGGACGATCCCGCCGCTCCCGCCCGGGCCCGATCGAGCCGGTCGAGCTCGGCCGCGGCGCGGTCGACGAGGCTGCGGTTCGCGAGCAGCGCGCGGTGCTCGTGGACGATCGCCCACACGTTGCCGGCGATCGCGGCGAACCCGGCGGACCAGTGGATCCACGTCGGGATCCCGAAGCCGCGGTGCGCGTACCCGAGGACCGCCGCGAACGCGGTCACCGACGCGCCGAGGAGCGCCGCGGGATAGGCCTTCTTGCGCGCGAAGAAGTCGTTCAGCTCGGCCAGGAAAGCCGGCGGGAACTCCCGCGTTGCCATCGCCTCCTTGAGCACGCGCCCCGTGACCAGCATGAAGAGAATCACGAGCGTGTGCGCGAGCACGGCGAACACCGCGGCGACGAGCCCGGCGCTGACGTGGCTCTCGCCGCCGCCCGCGAAGCCGGTCCAGGCGGTCCAGAGGAGCGCCGGGATCACGAGAGCCGCGAGCCCGGCGAAGTAGTGCACCATCCGCATCGGGCGCTAGTGTAGCGCCGCGCGCCGCGGACTCCGCGTGCGCACCATGCACCCGCGCGAGTCCGTGTTCCGACGTTCGCTGCTCGTCGTCGTGCTCTACGGCATGGCGGTCGCCCTCGCGCTCGCGATCTCGAGCTCGATGGACGATCCTGACCTGTGGTGGCACCTGCGGACGGGGCAGTGGATGGTGCAGCACCGCGCCTTGCCGGACGCGGAGCTCTTCTCGGCGCACCACGCGCACGATCGCTGGGTCGCGTACAGCTGGGCCTACGACCTCGTCGTCTACGCGTTCCACCGCGCGTTCGGTCTCTTCGGACCGGTCGTCCTCTCGGGCCTCGTCGCGCTCTTCATCGCACGCGCGCTGTTCTGGCTCTTGTGCACGATCTCCGGGCGCGCCGCGTTCGCCGCCGCGTTGGCGGGTGTCGGCCTCGTCGCGATGGCGCCGATGCTGTACGGCCGGTCGACGATGTTCACGATCTGGTTCGCCCTGCTCGAGATCCACTTGCTCTGGCGCGCGCTCTTCCTCGGCGAGACGCGCAAGCTCGCGCTCGTCCCGCTCGTCCTCGTCGCCTGGGCGAACGTGCACGTGCAGTTCGTGTACGGCCTCGCGATCTACGCCTGCTTCGCGGGTCAGGCGCTCGTCGACGCGCGGAAGAGCTTCGGCGCGTGGGCGCTCGCCGGCTGCGCGTGCCTCGCGGCGACGCTCGTGAATCCCTACGGCCTCCGCATCTACGAGCCGCTGCTCCAGTACATGGAGCAGTCGCGCACGATCTACGCGCTGCTCGAGGAGCTCCACCCGCCGTCGTTCGCGACGTTCGACACGTGGATCGCGCTGGCGATCGTCGTCGCGGTCGTCGTCGGCGTCGCGCGGCGCCCGATCCGGAAGCCCTTCCTCCTCCTGCTCTTCGCGGTCGCGATCGTCGTCGGTTTCCGGTCCGCGCGCGACGTCTGGTTCTTCGTCGCGACGGGCCTCCCGCTCCTCGCGGCGGCGATCGCCGGCGCGCGCGAGGAGGTGCAGGAGAAGGAGAGCCCGCTCCTCGTCGCGATCGGGGTCCTGCTCGTCGCCGGCGCGGCGAGCGCCGCGCTCGGGATCTCCGGGACGAGCCTGCGCGAACGTCTCGCGCTCCACGTCCCCGTCGCGGCGAGCGAGTTCGTCGAGGCGCGCGCGCCCGGGCCGATCTTCAACCCGTACGACTGGGGCGGCTGGCTCCTGTGGCGCCTTCCCGACCGCGAGATCGCGATCGACGGACGCACTTGGGTGCACCGCGCCGACTACATCGAGCGCTCGTACCGCACGTGGAACGCGATGCCCGGCTGGGAGGACGACCCCGACCTCGGCGCCGCGGCCGTCGTCCTCGGACCGCGCGACCAGCCGCTGACTTCCGCGCTCTCCGGCGACCCGCGCTTCGAACGCGTGTACCAGGACGCGATCGCGTGCGTCTTCGTCCGCCTCAGGAAGTGAGCCCGGTGAGCGCGAGTTCGACCGCGGCGGGCTCGATGCGGTCCATGCAGACGGACCCGAGCGGATGATCGCACCGCCGCGCGCGGCAGGGCGCGCAGTCGGGCGCGTCGCCGGCGCGCACGCTGCGGTGCGCCCCGCGCCAGGGCCCGGTGCGACGCTCGTCCTGCGGGCCGGCGAGGCACACGACCGGCAGTCCGCACGCCGCCGCGAGGTGCATCGGACCCGAATCGCAGCACACGATGCGCGCACCGCGGCCCGCGGCGGCCGTGAAGAAGCCCGCGAGCTCGCGCAGGCCCCGCTGTCCGATCCAGTGCTCGATCCCCGCGACGCCGGCGACGCGCGCGGCGAGGGCGCGTCCGTCGTCCTCCTCGGCCGGCCCGGAGAGCACGAGCACGCGCTCGCCCTGCGCCGCGAGACGCCGCGCGAGCGACTCGAAGTGGCGCGACGACCACGAGCGCACGTCGTCGCGCGAGGCGAGGTGCAGGATCACGCCGCGGCGGGCGCCCGCGAAGAAGGCCGCGCAGAGCGCTTCCCCGCGCGCGAGCTCCGCGGCCGACGACGCCGGGTCGGTCCGCGGAATCGCGCCATCGAGCTCCGGAGCGATGTGCCGCGCGAGAGCGAGCATCCGGTCCATCGCGTGGACGAGATCGCGCGCGAGCGGCGGTGCGCTGTCCGTGAGCACGCGCGCGGCGAACGGCTCGCGCCAGTCCGACGCGGCGAGACCGCTGCGTCTTCCGGCGCCGGAGGCGCGCGTCGCGAGCGCGCTCTTCGCGTTCGCCTGCGCGTCGACGGCCCAGTCGGGCTCCCACGCGGCGAGCTCGCGCCGCAGGCGCAGCCACGCGCCCGCGCCTCCGCGCCGATCGAAGCGGAAGACGCGCGAAAGCCCGGGCAGACCGTCGAGCAGTCCCGCGAACTCCGGCTGCACGGCCCACGCGATCTCCGCGGCGGGATGCGCGGCGCGCAGCGCGTGGAACACGGGCAGCGCGTGCACGACGTCGCCGAGGTGCGAGAGGCGCACGAGCAGGATCCGTCGAGGTGTCGAGGGCACGGAACTTGGGGAAGGACGCGCGAGTGCAGGGCTACAATCCGCCGCGGATGATACGACGCCTGTCGACGAAGTGGGTCCTCACCGCTCTCGCGGCCGTCGCGCTGCCCTTCCTCGGCTTCGCCTGGTACGTCGACGACCAGGTCGCGAAATGGAATGCGACCTACGTGGAGTACGACCTGCTCTCCCTGGCGGGCGAGATGGCCGATCGCCTGGACAGCGAAATCCGCGAGCACCAGCTCGACGTCGAGCTCTGGGGCGCGACGCCGCTGACCGAGTGGGCGATCGGCGACTTCGGCGGCGACGAAGTCCGGTTCGCTCCGATGCTCGAGGCCGGATTCAACCACTTCATCGGCACGCGGCGGCACTACGACCTGATCCTCGCCGTCGACGCGCAGGGTCAGCTCGTCGTCGCGAACTCCACGGATCCGCAGGGGAATCCGCTGTCGCGCGACGTCCTCGACAATCTCGAGGCGCACGACTTCAAGGTCGAGCCGTGGTTCCAGACCGCGATGCGCGGCGAGGTGGCCCTCGTCGACCACCACCGTTCGAACCTCCTTCCGCCGAAGAATCCGTCGACCGGCTCCCACCCCGAGAACTACCACATCGGTTTCGGCGTCCCGATCCGCAGCCAGCTCGACCCCACGAAGGTCGTCGGCGTCGTGTTCGGACTGATGAACTGGAGCCACATCCAGCACGACCTGCTCCGTCCGGTCCGCCCGAGCATCACCGGCCTCGCGACGCCCGATCTCTACCGCTCGGTCTACGCGTGGCTCTGGATGTCGGACGCGGACACGATCATCGGGCACAAGGACGCCGACCTGTACACGACGAGGGTCTCCGAGCCGCCGATCAGCCTGCCGAGCATGGTCGCGGCGGCGCGCGCGAAGGACTGGGGGATGTACCCCGGGTACTCGTTCCGCGGCGTGATGAAGACGGCGGCGTTCAAGCACTGCGCGGGACCCGACAAGGGCGGATTCGGCTGGGTGCTCGGCGTCGGCGTCGACGACCCGGACATCTACGCGATGGTGCACGACCTGCACACGCTGCTCGTCGGAGCGACGTTGTTCGCGCTCGGCGTCGTCGTCGCGGGAACGGTCGTCGTCGCGCGGCGCACGACGCGGCCGATCCTCCTCCTGAAGGAGCAGACCGAGCGCATCGCCGCGGGCGATCTCGAAGCGCGCGTCGACGTCAAGTCGGACGACGAGCTCGGCGATCTCGCGCAGTCCTTCAACCACATGACGCGCGAGCTCTCGGAGAGCCGGAAGAGCCTCGTGAAAGCGGAGAAGGACGCCGCGTGGCGCGAAATGGCGCGCCAGGTGGCGCACGAGATCAAGAACCCGCTGACGCCGATCAGCCTCTCGGTGGACCTCCTGAAGCGCGCGCGCGACGAGAAGAGCCCCCAGTTCGACTCGATCTTCGACCGCACGGTCGATCTCGTGCAGCGCCAGGTCGACGGGATGCGGCGCATCGCGTCGGATTTCTCGGCCTTCGCCGGTGCGCACAAGACCGCGCCGTCGGCGTTCGACGCGCGCGCGGTCCTCGAGGAAGTGCTCGACCTCAACGCCGCGTGGGCCGACGAGCTCGGCGTCACCGTCGAGCGTTCGCTCGCGAGCGCTCCCGTCTTCGTCGACCGCGGCGAGCTCCGGCGCGTGCTCATCAATCTCGTCTCCAACTCGCTCGAGGCGATGTCGCGCGGCGGGAAGCTGTTCGCCGGCGTCCGCGCAGCCGGCGGCAAGGTCGAGATCACGATCCGGGACACCGGCGTCGGCATCTCGACCGAAGTGCGCGCGCGCCTCTTCGAGCCGTATTTCACGACGCGGACGGGCGGGACGGGGCTCGGGCTCGCGATCGCGCGCCGGCTCGTCGAGGAGATGGCGGGCGAGATCCAGATCCTGCCCGGGCCCGACGGGCAGGGAACCCTCGCGCGCGTCGTGCTGTCGGAGCACGCGGCGTGAGCAGCGGGGGAGCGGTGCTCGTCACGGGGGCGACGGGCTTCCTCGGACGGGAGATCGTCACGCAGCTCGTGGAGCGGGGCCGGACGACGCACGCCCTCGCGCGTGAGAGCTCGCCGCGCGGTCCGCTCGAGCGTCTCCCCGTCGTCTGGCACGCCGGGGACCTGCGCGACGAGGCGTCGCTCGAGCGCGCGTTCGCGGCGGCGAAGCCGGCGGCGGTGATCCACTCGGCCGCGCTGATCAGCTACAAGACGAAGGACACCGCGGAGGCGCGCGAGATCAACGTGCGCGGAACCGAGCGGATGCTCGCCGCCGCGCGGAAGCACGGCGTCGCGCGCTTCGTGCACGTGAGCTCGGTCGTGACGGTCGGGTCCGCGCACGGAGGAGACCCGGTCGACGAGACGGCGGCGTTCGACCTCGGGCATCTCGGAGTCGACTACGTCGACACGAAGCGCGCCGCGGAGGAGCTCGTGATCGCCGCCGCGCCCTCGCTCGACTGCGTCGTCGTGAACCCGGGCGCGATCTTCGGCCCGGTGGAGCGCGCGTCGAACACGGTGCGGATGATCCGGAGGATCGCGGCCGGCCGCGTGCCGCCGTTCGTCCCTCCGGGGAGCGTCGGAGTCGTCGGCGTGCACGACGCGGCGCGCGGGACGATCCTCGCGCTGGAGCGCGGCCGTCGCGGCGAGCGCTACCTGCTCGTGGAGTCGAGCGTGACGACGCGCGAGCTCGTGGCGAGGATCGCCGCGCGCTTCGGCGTGCGCCCGACCTCGCGCGTGCTCTCGCTCGCGTCGTGGCGGCTCCTGACGAAGCTCGCGTCGCTGTGGGACCGCGTGCTTCCGATGAAGCTGACGCCGCCGCAGGCGCTCACGATGCTCGGGCAGGACCTGCGCTTCGACGCGCGCAAGGCGCGGACGGAGCTCCTCTGGTCGCCGCGGCCGTTCGACGAGGTGCTCGACGAGACGATCGCGCACCTGCGGATCGCGGACTAGTCGACCGGGAAGGCCCAGCTCGCGCGCAGCGCGTCGCTCGTCGCGCGGCGCACCGCCGCGGGCTCGAGGCGACTCGGGCGCAGCGCGTCCGAGCGCTCGCTGAAGTGTTCGAGGTCGGCCGTGCCGAACCACAGCTCCGGCGACGGGCTCTCGGGATCCTGCGTCCGCCACGCGAGCTCCGCGCCCGCGTCCGTGCCCTCGAGCTCGTTCAGCGCGTCGGCGAGCGCGCGGAGATCCGGACGCGGCAGCGGGCGGCGCGACACGAGGTCGAACCACGAGAGCGTCGAGAGGAGCAACCGGTACGTGCGCCCGCCGTCCGCCTGCCCGATCGCGAGCACGCGGTCCATGCGCGTGCTGCCGAACAGCGCGTGTCTTCCGGGAACGAACGCAGCTCCTCGCCCGCCTTCCCACACGCACAAGTCGAGGTGCACGACTTCGCTCCGGTCCGCCGCCGCGAGCGCGGCGAGATCGGCGCGCAGGTCCGCGGCCTCGGGCTTCCAGAGGTCCGCGTACGCCTCGAGATCCCCGTCGAGCATCTCCGGCAGCCGCCCGACGAGCTCCTGGAGCAAGAGCGTGTGCTTCTCGGCCGCTGAGAGGCCGCGCGTGCGCGGGGCCCACGGCGAACGATCCTCGTCGGCGGCGTTCGTGATCACCGCGTCGAGCCGGAACGCGCGCTCGCTCGGCACCTGGTAGAAGTCCCCGGCGGCGGCGGTCTCGAGCAGCATCGCCTGCCGGGGCAGCGCGAGCTCCGGTCGCGCGACGGCGAACACGGCGCACACGCCGTCCGTGTCGAAGTGGTTGTTCGCGATCGCCGTGCACCCCCGCGCGAGCCGCGCGCGCTCGGCCGTGGGGAGCCGCGCGAACGCGAGCGCCGATCCCGTCGAGAGATCGTGGCGCAGCTCAGCGGGCGTCGTGTTCCCCGGCCAGTGCGACAGGTTGAGCCCGGGTTGATCCCACGCTCCGTCGACGCTGACGAGGAGTCCGTCGCTGCGCGCGGCGACGACCGCGAGAGGGAGATCCATGCGCTACTCGCGCTTCTCGCCCTTCTCGAGCTTGGCGAGGTTGTTCGTCGAGTCGCGCAGGGCGGTCTCGTACAGCTCCCGCAGGTCCGGCTTCAGGTCGGGCTTCGCGAGCTCCTCCTTCGCGCGCGCCGCCGCCTTCCGGTACATGTCCTTCGCGCGCTCGAGGTCGCGGTCGAGATAGTAGTGGAGGATCACGGCCGCGTCGTTCAGGAGCGCCGGGTTCTCCGGATCGAGGTCGAGGGCCTTCGTGTACGCCTTCCAGGACTTCTCGAAGTCCTCCTGCGCGAGCGTCTTGTCCTCGGCGCGCTCGCTCTTCGACAGGATCTCCCCCGCGTCGCGCCAGAAGAGGCCCGCGTTGTTCCAGTAGCGCGAGTCGCTCGGGGCCGCGTTCGTCTCGAGCTCCGACAGGAACGCCGCGTCGGTGTTGCGCTTGTTCTCCGCGCACCATGCGACGAGCCCGTCGAGGAGCGGGATGCTCGCGTCGGGATTCCCGCCGACCGCCGCGACGAGATCGCTCGGGTTCTCGTCCCAGTGCTTCCGGATCGCGGCGTACGACCCCTCGAAGTCCTTCTGCTGGAAGCGCGCGAGCGCGATGTAGTGCCACGAGTTCACGAAGCGCGGCGCCTTGGCGACGGCCACGGAGAACGCCTCGTCGGCCTTCGCCCACTGCTTCTGGTCGTAACGCGCCCAGCCGAGCCACCACGTGAGCGCCGCGACGTCGGAGACGTCGGCTCCGGGCCGCGCCGCGAACGCGGGGACGGCCGTCTCGAGCGCCGCGAGCATGCGTTCCGTGCCGAGCGCGCGCTGGACCTGTCCCATGTCGACGAGCGCCGGGTTCCTGACCATCGCCGCGGCGTACTCGCGCTTCGCCTCGTCGAATTTCTCCTTCCACACATAGGTGTGCCCGAGGTCCACGTGCACGCGCACGAGCATGTCGCGCGCGGCGGGATCGGGCGCCGCGCCGAGGAGGTCGACCGCGCGCGTGAACGCGGCGCGCGCCGCCTCCCAGTTCTCGTCCGCTTCGGCCTTCCGGTTCGCGTCGTCCTTCGCGGCGCTGAACTGCGAGAGCGCGATGCGACCGAGCATGAACTGGGCGTCGGCGCTCTTCGGCGTGCGCTTCACGGCGGTCTCCGCGGCGGAGCGCGCGACGTCGAGCTTCTGTCCGTACCACGCCGCCTCCGCCAGCGGCAGGAACGCGTCGCGCGCGAGCTCCGGATCCGCCTTCACGGCGCGCTCGAGGAACTGCACGGCGTCGTCGAGCGCCATCTGCACCGGCCCTCCGGCGACGTTCGAGTCCATGTAGCCGCGCGCCTTGCGCGCGAACGCCATGCCGTACAGGTAGTCGACTTCCGGTCCCTTCGCGCCGGTCTTCGAGATCGCGTCGATCGCATCGAGCGCGTCGTTGATGCGCCCCTGGTCCATCCAGCTGCGGAGCACCCAGGTCTTCGTGCGCAGCGTGCCGTTGTCCTTCGCCGCGGCCTCGTCGAAGAGCTTCTGCGCGTCCGCCGGGCGTCCGGCCTCGAGCGCCTCGCGCCCGCGCGCGATCAGTTCGTTGACGCCGTCCGGCGCGCGTCGCGCGACGCACGGGGTCGCGAGCAGCGCCAGGGCCAGGATCGATCCGAATGCATTCATGAGGGTTTCCTCGCCGAGCGAGCGGGTGGGGCCCAGCGGTCTTCGTCCGGCAAGCGGGGATCGAGCTCGCCCTTCTTCGCCTTCTCGCAGCGCTCGATCAGTCCGTCGATCTCGGGACGGGGATCCGGACCGGTCTTGCGGCTCTTCTCGAACCACTCGCGCGCGCGCGCGGGATCGCCGAGGAACTCGAGGTGGACGAGGCCGAGGTCCTTGCACGCGTCGCCGACGAGCGCCTGCTCGTCCTCGACTCGCTTGCGGCGCGCCTGCCGCTCGGGCGCCGCGAGGTCCGCCTCCTCGGCGGCGGCGGCGAGCGCCGCGACGCGCGTCTCGCCGATCGCGACCGCGCGCTCGAGGAACGTCCGTGCCGCCTCGGGGTCGCGCTGCAGATAACGCACGAGGATCGCGCCGGCCTGCGCGGCGAAGCGTTCGTCGTCCGGGACGAGAGCGGCCGCATCGCGCGACGCCGCGTACGCGGCGTCCATGAGCTCGCGGGCGCGGGCCAGGCGCTGCTCCGCCTTCGCCGTCTCCGGGCCGCTCAGGGCGCTCGCTTCGAGCTCGAGCGCGATCGCGGCGTCGCGGTGGAAGCGCCCCGCGGCCGCCGCGAAGCGCGCGTCCTTCGGATCGACCTCGTGGAGGAGGCCGCAGATGCGCGCGGCCTGCTCGAGGCTGTCGATCGAGCCCGGTTTCCCGGGAGTTCCGCGTTCCGCGTAGAGCTCGGCGACCTGGAAGAGCCCGTCGACGCCGCGCGCGCCCGTTCCGCGGATCTCGAGCTCGAGGCCGTTCTTCGACGCGTCCTGCATCGAGACGAACGCCCGGTGAGCGCCGTCGATGTCGCCGTGCGCGAGCAACCAGGACGCGCGCGCGCCGCGGCACTGCGCCTCGAGGGCGCGGCAACGGCCCTCTTCCCGCGCGTCGAGCCCGCGGCACCGCGCGAACGCGGTCTCGGCGTCGGCGAGGTGCTGCGCCGGATCGCGCGCGTGCGCGGCGTCCTCGACGCCTTGGTCGTACAGCGCGAGCGCGAGCTGCCACACGCCCGCCGCCACCTCGGGGTGCCGCCGCGTGTAGGGATCCAGGGCCGCGACGGCCGCGCCCGCTCCGCCGGTTCCGCGTGCGGCGCGCGCGAGGCTCTCGAGGAGGGATGCGTCGTCGGGCGCGATGCGGAGTCCGCGCAGCGCGATCTCGCGCGCCTGCGCGTGCGCCCCGGAGGATTCCGCGAGCTCGGCGAGGTGGGCCCACGACCACGGGTCCTCCGGCACGCGTCCGAGGAGTCCCTCGAGCGCGTCCTGCGACTCGACGGCGCGCGAGCGGATCGTCTCGGCCGCCGCGCCGGCGCTCTTCGCGCCGAGGTATTGGTCGAAGGTCGCCTCCGCGAGCGATCGCTGCAGGGCGTCGGCGGGCGCGCCCGCGAGCCCGGAGCTCGCCAGCCCGCGGAGCGCGTATTCGCGGGCCTCGGGGACGTGTCCGAGGACGCGCGCGGTGCGGCTCGCGCCGAGCCACGCGCGCGCGGACGCCTTGTTCTCCGGCGCGAGTGCCGCCGCGGCGAGGAAGTTCGCGAGGGCCGATTCGAGGAGCGCGGGATCGTGCGCGCCGGCCGCGAACGCCGCTTCGCCGCGGGCGCACAGGATCGAGGCGCTCCGCGGCGCCATCTCGAGCGCGCGATCGAGAGCCGCGAGCGCTCCCTTCGAGTCCCCGGCTTCCGCGAGGGTCCGGGCGCGCTCCACGTGGTGGCCGGCGAGGAGCTCGCTCAGGAGATCGCGCGCGCGGTCGAAATCGCCCTGCTCGATCGCCTCGATCGCGCCGGCGCGCAGCGGCGCGGACGCGTCCCGCGCAGCGCGCTCGCGCTCCGTCTCCTCGGCGAGCCGTGCCGCGATCGCCTCGCGGGTGATCGGACCCTCGATCGACGGGAACATCCGTCGCAGCTCGCGCTCGGCGGCGGCGTGTTCGTCGGCAGGCGTCGGGGACGGCGCTCCCGATTGCCGCGCCGACGTGCAGGCCGAGGAGAGGCCCAGCGCGAGGCACGCGGCGAGGAAACGCGGGAGGTTCATGGCGGAGGCGCTCTTCCGGCGCCGCGAGAACCGCGGGCGGCGGGGGATTCTAGCCGGCTCGACGGGTCGGTCTACGCGCCGGAGACGAGGACGCGCGGGACGGGGTATCCTGGAACGTGACCCTTCACGTCCCAAGTTCGGACGGGAAGATGTTCGCCCCTCCGAGCGTCCCTGCCCGCCAGGCCCTGGCCACTCCCTCCGCTTGCCCAACATTCCTTCCGTCCGCCGCGCTCCGTCCGTCGCGCGACTCCTCTTCGGCCTCTCCGGGCCCGCTCTCGCCCTCGCGCTCCTCTTGCCGGGCTGCGACAACCCCGCCTGCGTCTTCTCGCCGACGGGCTGCAACGGCTCGAGCGGCTCGGTCGGAGGACGCCCGGCGACGCTCCCCACCGACGGCGAATGGATCCAGGTCGCTCCGCCGGCGATCCTCCGGCATTTTCCGCTGTCGACGCCGGCCGTCGACATCCGCACGCCGATCGTCATCATCTTCAGCGAGTCGATGCAGCCGGTGAACGCGGGCACGACGCCGCCGTCCGGAATCGCATCGGCCTTCGAGATCCAGACGACCGCGTCCGGGTCGCTGCCTTTCGCCGCCGGCACGCTGGTCGGCGACGGCCGCGTGCTCGTCCTTTCGGCCGCGCTGCCGCTCGCGGCCGCGACGACCTACAACATCGTGATGCACGACACGGCGATCCTGCTCGACCACACCGGGCAGGTCGTCACCCGGCCGTCGAACGGTCTCATCGGGACGTTCAGCACGGTGGCGGCGGCGGACACGACGCCGAGGGTCCTCGGCACGTGGCCCGATGCGAACGTGTCGAACGAGAGCGCCACGGCCGAGATCGGGGTCGCGTTCGATCGCCCGATGGATCCGACCACCGTCACGACCTCCTCCTTCGTCGTCACGGTCGACGGGGGGCCGCCCCCGTTCAACCCGGCGCCGACGGCGCTCTCCCTCGGAGCTGCGGGCAGCGATCCGCGCGTCTATACGTGGAAGTGCGTCGACGCGTCGGGCATCCCGGCGCCGCTCGGCGAGGGCGTCCACGTGGGCGTCGAGCTCTCTCCCTTCGGGCACGAGATCGAGAGCATCGGCGGCAACCCGCTCGCGCACATGACCTACGCGTTCGACACCGCCGCGTTCTCCGCGCCGCTGTCCGCGGCGATCACGTCCGTTCCGAACGACGCGATCGGGATCGACGCGATCTCGGGTCCCGCGGATCTCGCCATCCAGGTCGAGCTCTCGGGCGCGCAGTCCGGCGACTTCCTCGTGCTCACGATGTTCGGCAAGGATCCCGAGGTCCCCGAGAACCCGCCGTTGATCGCGCTGCGCCGCGAAGTGGCCCTGACGGCGCCGTTCGACTCGTTCACGTGGACCGCCGCGGAGATCGACCTCCTGCTGAGCTCGAACCCCGTCCGCGGCCGGTTCGCCGACGGCGACGTCGCGTTCGCGTTCCAGGTGCATCGCGGGAGCGCCATCAGTCCGATCCGGCTCCTCGACACCGACGCCTCCAAGACGGGCGTGCAGAGCCCGCTCCTCGACACGACTCCGCCGACGATCCTCGGGCTCGGGAACTCGGGCACGGGCTCGCGCAGCATGCGTTCGGACGTGCGCGACGTCGTCCTGTACGGGCGCGCGAGCGAGCGGCTGCTCAAGGCCGAGGTCACGACCGCGCTCGGCAACAACGAGATCACGCCCGGGCAGATCCCTCCCGTCGTCGGCTCGACCGACACCGGGGTGTTCATCGCCGCGCCCGTGCGCCTCGGCGTGCTCGCCGAAGCGGACGAGCAGCTCGACTACACGCTGACGATCTACGATCGGGCCCTGAATTCGAGCACCGTGCAGTCGGACGTCGCCGACCCGACGGACGGGTTCCGTCAGGTCGGCGCGAGCGGACCGGGAACGGCCCTCCCCGGCGGGAACATCTCCGTCGAGGTGTACGACGCGTCGACGCTCGCGCCGGTCTCCGCGGCGACCGTGTACGTCCACCAGGTGCTCGCGAGCGCGATCCATCCGCTCGGAACCGCCTCGACGAGCGCCGCCGGCACCGCGGTCGTCGCCGCCGCTCCGGGCGGCACGACGATCGTCACCGTGGAGAAGACGGGCTACGCCTTGTTCAGCTTCCAGGGAGTCCCGACGACGCGCCTCTCCGTGCCGCTCACGCCGTCGCCTCTGCTCCCGGGCACGGCGCTCGGCGTCGTCGGACCGCTCGACCAGTCGAGTGCGGGGGACCTGAACGACTACGCGCGCGCCGTCGGCGACTCGCGCCACGTCGATTCGGTGCCGTTCCTCTCCCCGGTCCAGGTGTGCGCGGTCGGAGCCGACCCCCCGAACTTCGACTGCCCGTTCGGGCCCATCGTCATCGCGCCGAACCGCATCGGCGGGCAGACCGCGCTCTCCGTGCTCGTGCCGGCGAGCGTCTTCGACTACTCCGCACTGACGTTCCTCAAGGCGGCGTCGCTCCAGGTCCCCGTCGCGGCCGCGCTCCCGGGAGCGACGGTCGTCTCGGCGATCCCCGTGCCGTTCCTCCTCGACGACGGCAACCTCGATCCGGAGGAGCGCCCGCTCGACGTCCCGCAGCACATGCTCTCGACCGCGGCCTGGCCGATCCTCGCCGGGAACCCGGTGATCACCGTCGAGGCCGTCTGCCCCGGGATCGGCGCCACCGTCGCGGTCGGGCAGGGTGCGGCTTTCGACGACGGCCAGCCCCTCGACACCTGGATCGTTCGGGCCGCGTATCCCGGCAGCGCCGACGGATCGGTGGACTTCCCGGGCGACCTGCTCGGGAGCCTCGTCACCCAGGGAACGATCGATCCGGACCTCTTCATCGGGGTCGAGGTGGCCGATCTCGTCGGGAACCGCGGCGGCACCCGTCCGCGCTTCTCGGCGACGACCCTGTCGCTGACGCCGCCTCCGGCGCCCGTGCTGCCCGCGAACCCGATCACGGCCGACATCGGCAACCAGGGCTTCCTGTTGAGGTTCCCGGACGTGATGCCGGACGCCGTGTCGCCGTCTGGACGCGGCATCTACCGCGTCGTCCTGTCGGATTCGACCGGTCGGACCTGGATCGTGTTCCTCCCCGATCCGCGGAACGGCGCGGGGCCGAACGCGATCGTCTACCTGCCGAACCTCTCGGGGGTCTTCCCGCTCGCCTCCGGCTCGGTCGGCGCGCGCGTGTCGGGCTGGTCCTGGCCGACCCTCAACCTCGCGCGCTTCCTGTGGACGGACATCGAGCGCGAGCACGATCTCTTCGTCCACTCGACGGTCCAGACGTTCACGCTGCCCTGAGCGCAGATTTTCGAGCGCATTCGCGGCATTGGACCGCACTCCTGCGACCGCTAGAATCCGGCGCGTCCCGCCCTCGGTTCTCTCCACGCACCAGGAGTCTCCCCGTGATCAGATCGATTCTCGCGAGCCGCCGTTCGTCCCTGCTCGCACTCGCGTGCGCCGCGTCGCTCGTCGCCTGCAACGAGTTGCCGCGCCGGCGCGGTGAGGCCGTGCAGACCGTGTCCTCGGGCAAGCTCGAGAAGCGCAACCCGATCGATCTCGTCGTCGCGCCGGTCGAGAACACGAGCGGAGACGCATCGGTGCCGGTCGCCGCGTTGCGCGAAGCGTTCCAGAAAGGACTCGTGCGCCGGCACTTCAGCCCGCTCGCGCTCGACTACGTCGACCGCAAGGTCGTCGACGCCACGTACACGCCCGGCTCGCTGAAGGAGGAAGCGGTCCTCCAGATCACCGTCGAATCGTGGGACGCTTCGCTGCTCGACACGCGCGGCGCACTCGTCGTGAAGGCGCACGCGCGGCTCATCGACGCGGAGAATCCGACGAACGGCCAGCTGTGGGGCGGCTTCATCGACCACCGCTTCGATCTCGAGTCGGTCCGCGAGAGGTTCAGCACCCAGGAGCAGCTCCTCGCCTACGCCTGCGCGCAGATCGCCGACGAGATGCTCGCGGCGCTGCCCGCCCGGAGCACCGGTCCGGAGAACTGATCGGCGTGAGCGGGGGTCCGGCGGGGGTCCTTGTGGTCCCCGCGCCCGACGCTAGACTGTCAGCCCTCCAAGCCGGGCCGGGCAGCCGATGGAATCGGGACCGGGCTGGCGGGGGTCGGACGCAGGCGTGTGAGCCCGCTCCGATGCCGGCGATCCGGCGGCGCGCAGAGAAACCGCCGCGGCACCGGCGCACCCGGCCTCGGGGTTCCTTTCCCTTGGGTCGCGGCAAGTCCCGTCCGTCGCCATGCCAAAGGACCCGCCATGGCCCTCGCAGTCCAACGCAAAGCCGAGATCATCGAGAAGTTCGCGACCAAGAAGGGGGACAACGGTTCCCCCGAGGTGCAGGTCGCGCTGCTCACCGAGACCATCACCGGCCTGACCGAGCACCTGAAGACGCACCGGAAGGACTTCACGTCCCGGCGCGGACTCCTCGTCATGGTGCACAGGCGCAACAAGCTCCTGAAGTACCTGCGCGTCGCCGCACCGGAGCGCTACCAATCCCTGATCAATCGCCTCGGCCTGCGCCGCTGAGGCATCGACATGTTTCGCAGAGGCGCGCGGCGGCAGTCAGCCGCCGCATCCCCGGCCGTCCGGAGTGTGTCCGGACCGGGCGTTCAGATGTCCATGAGTTGAAGCAACGAAATCCAGAGATCTTTTCCAGATGAACAACAACTACGCACGCGTCGAGACCGAGATCGCCGGCCGACCCGTGATCCTCGAGACCGGGCAAGTCGCCCGCCAGGCCCACGGCAGCGTGATCGCGACCTTGGGTGGCACGAAGGCGCTCGCCGCCGTTTCCGTCGGACCCGTCCGCGAAGAAGTCGACTTCTTCCCGTTGACCGTCGACTACCGCGAAAAAACCGAAGCCGCGGGCAAGATCCCGGGCGGCTTCTTCAAGCGTGAAGGACGTCCGACGACGAAGGAGATCCTCACCATGCGGCTGATCGACCGCTCGATCCGGCCGCTCTTCCCCGACGGCTTCCGCCAGGAAGTCCAGGTCATGAGCCACGTGCTCTGCTACGACGGCGAGAGCGCGGCCGATCTGTGCGCGATGATCGCGAGCTTCGCCGCGGTGCGCATCTCGGGCGTGCCCTTCGATGCGACGCTCGGCGCCGCGCGCATCGGGCACGTCGGCGGCAAGCTCGTCCCGTTCCCGACCGACCCCGAACGCCGCGAGGAATCGCGACTCGATCTCGTCGTCGCCGGCCACAAGGACGGCATCGCGATGGTCGAAGCGGGGGCGAAGGAGCTCTCCGAGGAGGAGATGATCGACGCTCTCGAGATGGGGCAGGAAGTGATCGGGCAGATCGTCCGCCTCATCGACGAGCTCGCCGCGAAGGCCGGCAAGCCGACGATGCCGTGGACGCCGCCCGTGAAGGACGAAGCGCTCGCTCGCGCGGTCGACGCGTTCGCCGGCGAGCTCGACGGCGTGCTCTTCACGCCCGGCAAGCACGCGCGCTCGGAAGCGATGGACGCGATCCGCGACCGCTGCGTCGAGCAGCTGACGGCGGGAGCCGTCGACGAGAAGGAGAAGGCCGCGCTCAAGAAGCGGGTCAAGGCGGAGTTCGGCGAGCTCGTCACGCGCGCGGAGCGCGAGATGATCCTGCGCGGGAAGCGCCTCGACGGCCGCAAGGCCGACGAGGTCCGCGAGATCACGATCGTCCCGAACTTCATCCCGCGTCAGCACGGATCCGTGCTCTTCACGCGCGGCGAGACGCAGGCTCTCGTCAGCGTCACGCTCGGCACGCCGGACGACGAGCAGATCATCGACGGCATCGAGGAGGAGTACAAAAAGCACTTCTACCTCCACTACAACTTCCCGCCCTACAGCGTCGGCGAGACGCGCCGCATCGCGGGACCTGGGCGCCGCGAGATCGGCCACGGAATGCTGGCCGAACGCGCGCTGGCCGCCGTGCTCCCGCCGAAGCCGAGCTTCCCGTACACGATCCGCATCGTCTCGGACATCACCGAGTCGAACGGCAGCTCGTCGATGGCGAGCGTGTGCGGAGGCTGCCTGTCGATGATGCTCGCGGGCGTCCCGCTCGCGCAGCCCGTCGCGGGTGTCGCGATGGGTCTCGTGACCGACGGCAAGCGCGCCGCGATCCTCACCGACATCCAGGGGTCGGAGGACCACCACGGCGACATGGACTTCAAGGTCGCCGGCTCGGGGCTCGGCATCACCGCGCTCCAGATGGACATCAAGGTGAACGGCGTCACCCGTGAGCTGCTCGAACGCGCGCTCGCTCAGGCGAACGCCGGACGCAAGTTCGTGCTGCGCAAGATGCTCGAGGCCGTGCCGCGCCCGCGCTCCGACATCTCGGAGTACGCGCCCCGCATGGAGGCGCTGCAGATCCCGTCCGACAAGATCGGGTTCCTGATTGGACCGGGCGGCAAGAACATCAAGGCGATGCAGGAACAGTACAAGGTCCGTATCTCGGTCCTCGACGACACCGGCAACGTGCAGGTGTTCGGCACGGACAGCAAGCTCGTGAAGGAATGTGCAAACGCGATCCGCTCGATGACCGAGACGCCGAAGATCGGCACGCGGTACACCGGGACGGTCAAGAGCGCGCGCGACTTCGGCGCGTTCATCGAGATCCTCCCCGGCGTGGAGGGCCTGTGCCACATCTCCGAGCTCGACGAGGGCTACGTCGATCGCGTCACCGACGTCGTCAACGTCGGCGACCAGGTCGAGGTCGTGATCATCAACGTGGACGACCGCGGCAAGATCAAGTTGTCGCGGAAGGCCGCGATGCAGCCCCAAAGCTGATCGGGGCCGAGTCAGGCGGTTCCAGGGAGTCGAGGCTCCCGCCGCGCGTCCGGAAGGCGCCCGCGAGGGTGCCTTCCGCGTTTCGGGAGGTGTCCGGATCGGCCCCGCCGGCCGGCCCGGCCCCCCGCACGTTTTCCACCGAAACCGTCGACAGGGGTGCGGGCTCTTCTGCTATACCGGTCGGCGTCCTGGATCGAACGGGCTTCACCCCCTGTCGCCCGCGACCGTCGTTCGGGACGCAGTTCAACATCGACCGACACAGCTTCCCGATGGGGTGACCGAGATGAATTGGATCCAGTTTGCCGCGCGGTCAGCGGCATGCGTCGTGCTCGCGGCCGCGCCGGTGCTCGCGTCCGAGCCCGCTCCGCGTGCGCTGGCGGTTTCGTCGACGACGGTCAGCGTCTCGACGAACGAAGTGGGCACCGGTTGGGTCGTCGACCGCGCCGACAACATCTGCGGGCTCGACGATCCGAAGATGCTCAGCAAGCCGGCCAAGCTCGACTACGACACGCTTCTCCGCGCGACACCGGAGATGAAGAAGGTCAAGGACGACAAGATCGAGCCCAACTCGCCGCAGGGGATCCAGCTGCGCCAGGCGGCGGCCACGCGCGTGCAGACCGCGGCGGACAAGGTCCGCGCCGCCGACGGCTACTGCAGCGTCTGGAAGACGATCAAGCACACGGACGGACGCGCGATCCCCGACATCACCGAGGCGGTCAAGGCCCTCCTCTAGGGCGGCCGATTGCAGGGGCCCGCCCTCGCGCCCCAGATCCGTGAAACCGCGGACCTCGTGCACCGTGTTGCTGGCGCTCCTCGCTCTCGCGGGGTGTCGCAGCGCGTCGGGTGACGCAGCGGAGAAACGCCAGGCGCCGCTCTCGCGCGAGTCTCTCGACGACCTGATCGCGAAAGGCTCGCTGCGTCCGGTCGAAGCGACGCCGTCGGATCCCGCGCATCTCGCGGCCGCCGCCGGCGACACGCCGCCCGACAGCGAAGCGTTCGCGCGCGCCAGCGCGAAGCTGAAGGAGAGCCGCACGCAGGATCTGCCGCCCTCCGGCGCCCCGAACCCCGCGCCCGCGGCGGGCCAGGGGGCCGCGCCGGCGCCGGAGGCGAAGACCCCGCCGCCGCCCCAGCCCCCGCAGAACGGCGCGAATCCGTACCTCGTGTTCGGGAAGCGCATCCAGGTCTACGCCGACACGGGGCTGATCATGAAGGCGTTTCCCGTGCGCGTCGGCAGCGGGAAACAGCTCCTCGAGCTGCTTCAGACGTACGGGAACTTCCCGTTGTGGCAGCCCGGCGCCGCCGCGCAGACGGCCGACCAGGTCCGGCTGCAGCTCTTCGAGAAGTTCGACCAGGAGCTCTACGCGAGCCTGCGCATCAGCCCTCCGCCGGCCGACACGCCGCTCGCGATCGCGGACTGGCTCGTCGTCGTCGCCAGCGCGCCGCGACTCGAGGACGTCGAGAGCTTCATCAACATCTTCGCGGCGGGCGTGCCGCAGATCGAGATCGAGGCGAAGATCGTCGAGGTCACGGTGACGAACCAGCTCGATCTCGGCGTCACGCCGATCGACAGCAGCACGCCGATCTTCGGCTTCCCGAGCGGCGGCTTCGTGAAGAGCCTCGACTACAACCTCCCGAACACCTCGGGATCGATCAACGGCCTGCTCACGATCGGCGCGGTCGCGGACGGCATGCACTTCAACGCCGTGCTCCAGGCGCTGGCGACGTTCGAGAACGTCTCGATCATCTCGAAGCCCACGATCGCCGTGCGCGAGGGGGGACGCGCGTCGATCGAGAACACCGTGAGGATCCCCGTCTACGCCGTCAGCGGCATCGGTGCGAACGCGACGTTCGCCGCGAACCTCACGTACGAGGAAGTCGGCGTCAAGCTGTACGTGATCCCGCGCGTCGTCGGCACGCAGACCGTCGCCCTCAACATCGACATCGAGGACTCCGCGCAGGTCGGGACGTCCGTCACGTTCACCGTGCCGCCGTCCTCGACGTCGCCGGGATTCACGTTGAACAATCCGACGCTCTCGAAGCGCGCCGCGGCGACGGTCGTCTACCTGCAGCCCGGCCAGGCCGTGATTCTCGGCGGACTGATCAGCGAGCGCACTGTCGACGAGGTGCACAAGGTGCCGCTCCTCGGGGACATCCCGCTGCTCGGGTACCTCTTCAAGTCGACGTTGAAGCGCAAGGAGCAGACGAACGTCCTGTTCTTCCTGCGCCCCCGGATCCTCCAGGGCACCGACCTGAACCGCGAGTTCTGACGGGAAGAAGGTAGGATCCGGGCCGTCCCTCGTCCTGGTTCCATGCGCCTTCTACGGTCCCGATCTGCGGGTCGAACCCGCTCCAGGAGCGGTGCGGCCCTCCTGCTGTCGCTCCTGATCCTCCTCGTCCTCGTCGCGATCGTCATCCAGATCACGGTCGGCACGAGCACGGACGCGCGCGTCGCGCGGAACGACATCGGGCTCACGACGATGGACCTCGCGGTCGAGTCCGCGCTGCTCCAGGTCGACGACCAGCTGCTCCAGGACGCGAAGTCCGCCGGCGCGGACGCTTCCGCCGGCGGCCCGTCGACGCCCGCGGCCGGAGGCGGCGGGGGGACCGCTTCCCCGGCCGGAGCGGCCGGCGCGGCCGGCGGTGCCGCGACCTCGTGCGACAGCCGCAAGGACGACTGGGCGCGCCCGCAGCGCACGACATTGAACGACATCCGCCTGCGGATCCTCGTGCAGGACGAGGACAGCAAGATCAACGTCTTGAACATGCTCAACCCGGACGAGAAGGAGGCGCAAGCCGCCTACGACCGGGTCGTGCGGTGCCTCGACCTGTGCCGCGAAGGCACGCTCGCCGACATCGATTCGCACACCGCCGACGAGATGGCGCGCGCGATGCTCGAGTACATGAAGCAGCGCAAGGACTCGCACGTCCCGCGCCCGACGCTGCTCTCGGACGATCCGCACGACGAGGAGAAGGGCCTGCCGCTCTCGCTCAAGGAGTTCGCCGTCCTGCGTCCGTTCGACGAGAGCCACTTCCGCGACTTCCGCGACTCCGACGGCAAGGTCGTCCACTCGATCGGCAGCTTCCTGACGGTGTGGTCCTCGATCGCGACGACGACCGACGCGGCGAAGGTCACCGGCGTTCCCGCGCCTCCGGGCGCGGCGGCGGCCGGGAGCACCGGCACTCCGGGCGGGGCGTCGACCGCAGGCGGCACGACCGGCGGGACGACCGGCGGCGCGGGCGGCAAGTCGACCGGAGGATCGTCCACGACCGGAGGCGCCGGCGCGGCTGGCGGCGCGAGCGGGGCCGGGAACGGAACGACGCCGGGGAGCGGGGGCGCGGCTGCTCCCGGAGGTGCCTCGAACAAGGTCGACACCGGCGGCTACGCCGTCAACGTGAACACGGCGCCGGTCGCCGTCCTCAAGTCGCTGTTCGACGGCCACGAGCTCCCTCCGCGCTTCTTCGACCGCGTGATCGAGTACCGGAACACCGAAGCGGAGAAGCCGAAGGAGACGAGCGAGACCGAGGACATCGTCGAGCCGCTCGACGAATTCGGGGACCCGATCATCGACCGCAAGATCTTCGACAGCCTGTCCAAGCTCTCCGAGGTCGACGGCTACCAGGACCTGCCGACGGACGTCCAGGCGAAGCTCAATTCGCTCCTCACCGTCGAGAGCCGCGTGTTCTCGATCTTCGTCGTCGCGCGGCGCTCGACGAGCGCCGCCGGGGACCAGTCCGATGTCCCGACGAACCGCGAGGACCTCCGCGCGCGCGAGCAGGCCGGAGATTCGCTCCTGCGGATCGTGCGCTCGGTCGTCTGGCGCCACAAGGTGGACGGCGACTACGTCATCGTTCCTCTCGTGCGCTGGGAAGTGATCGACTACGTGCCTTTCGAAGTGCAGGACTACCCCGACGAAGAGCGCTGAAGGCGCGGCTTTTTTCCCGGGCCGGTACCCTTGTGGGGCCCTCGCTGCGGCGCAACAATCCCGGCCCCTGTCCCGCTGCGAGCAGCCCCCGCCCATTCCATGCCCTCCTTGAGCGTTTTCGGTGCCCAGTGGGGCGACGAGGGGAAGGGCAAGCTGATCGATCTTCTCGCGCAGGACGCCGACTACGTCGTGCGCTACCAGGGCGGCGCGAACGCCGGGCACACGGTCGTGGTCGGCGGACAGAAGTACGTCCTGCACCTCGTGCCGTCGGGGATCCTGCATCCCTCCAAGGTGAACGTGATCGGCAACGGCGTCGCCGTCGATCCGGTGAAGCTGCTCGACGAGATCGAGGGGCTGCGCGCGCGCGGTGTGGTCGTCGACGGAACGAACCTGCGACTGTCGGCGGGCGCGCACGTGATCTTCGAGCACCATCGCCTGATCGATCAGTGCGCCGAGCGCTGGCGCGGCGAAGGCCGGATCGGCACGACCGGGCGGGGGATCGGACCCTGCTACGCGGACAAGGCCGCGCGTACCGGGCTGCGCGTGTGCGACCTCCTCGATCCGTCGACCCGCCGCGTGCGGATGCGCGCGGCGCTCGCGGAGAAGAACGAGCTCCTCCTCCAGGTCCACAAGGAGAAGCCGCTCGACCTCGAGGGCCAGCTCGACCACTACACGGCGCTCGCGGAGCGGCTGCGGCCGCTCGTCGGCGACACGGGGAAGGACGTGCGCGCCGCGTACCGCGCCGGGAAGCGGATCCTCTTCGAAGGCGCCCAGGGCGCGCTCCTCGACATCGACGCGGGCACGTATCCGTTCGTCACGTCGTCGAACACGGGCCCCGACGGCATCGCCGCCGGCGCGTCGTTCCCGCCGCGCCAGCTCGACCAGATCCTCGGGATCGCGAAAGCGTACTGCACGCGCGTCGGCGAGGGGCCGTTCCCGAGCGAGCAGAAGAACGCGATCGGGGAACGGATCCGCGAGGCCGGCCACGAGTACGGCGCGACGACCGGGCGCCCGCGCCGCTGCGGCTGGTTCGACGCCGTCGCCGTGCGCTACGCGCTCGACATCGCCGGCGCGGACGGCTGGATCGTCACGAACCTCGACGTCCTGACCGGGTTCCCGGAGATCGGCGCGGCCGTGCGGTACCGCGTCGAGGGCGTCGAGACGCGCGACTGGCCGGCCGAGGCGTCGACCGTCGAGCGCGTCGAGCCCGTCTTCATCTCGAAGCCCGGCTGGAACGAGGACATCACCGGCGTCCGGCGCTACGAGGACCTCCCCGCCGCCGCGCGCGCGTACGTCGAGTGGCTCGAGAGCGAGGTCGGCGTTCCGATCCGCATGCTCTCCGTGGGACCCGACCGCTCCCAGGTGATCGCGCGCGGTCTGAAACCCTGGTCGCGATGACGAAGGGAGTCAGCGCTCGCCCCGATGCCCGTCCGACGCCGGGCAACCCCTTCCCGCGCCACATCGCGATCATCATGGACGGCAACGGCCGTTGGGCGCAGGAACGCAGCATGCGCCGCATCCTCGGCCACCGCGAAGGCATCCGATCGGTGCGCGAGATCACGACGGAGTGCGCGCGGATGGGCGTCGCGAGCCTGACGCTGTACGCGTTCTCGGTCGAGAACTGGAAGCGGCCGTCGACCGAGGTGCGCTTCCTGATGAAGCTCCTCGCGGAGTTCCTCGTCAAGGAGCGCCCGACGCTGATGGAGAACGGCGTGCGCCTGCGCGCGATCGGGAGGCTCGCGGACCTGCCCGAGCCGGCGCTCGCGGCCTTGCGCAAGACCGAGGCGCTGACCGCGGCGAACTCCGGCATGCTCCTGCGCCTCGCGCTCTCGTACGGGAGCCGCGCGGAGATCGCCGACGCGTTGAAGCGCGTCGCGGAGGCGGCGCGCGACGGCGCGCTCGATCCGGCGGACATCGACGAGGAGACGCTGCGCGCGTACCTGTACGACCCGGAGACGCCGGATCCCGATCTCCTGATCCGCACCGCCGGCGAGATGCGCGTCTCGAACTTCCTCCTGTGGCAGATCTCGTACTCCGAGCTCTTCGTCTCGCGCGTGTGCTGGCCGGAGTTCCGCAAACCGCAGCTCGAGGAGGCGCTCGCCGCCTACGCCAGCCGCAAGCGGAAGTTCGGCGGATTGATCGCCGAGGCGCCTCCGGCGCGGACGCCCGCGCGCCGACGCCGATGACGCCCTCGAAGGCGGCGCGCATCCTCAGGCGCACCCTGACGGGAGGGACGCTCGTCCTCGTCGTCGCCGGGCTCCTCGCGTGGACGAAAGCGAGCGGAGACGGACGACCGCTCCTCTACGCCGCGTCGGTGGTCCTCGTCGCGGCGATCTACGAGGCGAGCCGGATGGGCGCGCTCGCCCTGCGCGACATCCTGCCCGCGCTGCTCGTCTCCGCGGTCGCGGTGCTCCTCATCCTGCGGCGGACGATCGACGGGGGAGCAGTCGCGCCGCACTTCCTCTGGGCTTACGCGGCCTGCGCCGTCCTCGCGGCGGTCGCGCACGCGACCGGTCGCGCGATCCGCCATTTCTCCGGCAGCACGAGCGCGGCCCGCATCGGCGTCTACGCGACCGTCGGCGCCATCGCGGTGCTCACGATCGACGGTCGCATCGCGCAGACGCACGCGCTCGTCGCACTCCTCGCGCTCTTCCTCGCTTCGATCCCGTTCGTCCTGCGGCAGGCGAACGGGCTCCGCGAGCTCGCGATCACGGTCGGCCTCGCGGTCTGGCTCGTCCCGCCGCTGCCGGCGCTGTGGGAGATCTGGCACACCTGGTCGACCAGCGGCCTCGTCGCGTTCCTCGTGTGCGCGAAGATCGGCGACACGGCCGGCTACTACGTCGGCACGGCGATCGGCCGGCACCACCCCTTCCCCGGGATCAGCCCGGGCAAGACGCTCGAGGGGTGCATCGGATCGTTCGCCGCGGGCACGGCCGCGGGGGGGATCGCGGTGGCGACGTACCTCCTGCCCGGCAGCGTCGCGGCGGGATGCGCGGCCGGTGCTCTGGTGAACCTCGCCGCCCAAGCCGGCGACCTGTGCGAGAGCTGGGTGAAGCGCCGGGCCGGGGTGAAGGACTCCTCGACGATCTTCGGGCCCTCCGGGGGCATCCTCGACCAGCTCGACAGCCTCCTCGTCGCCGTCCCCGTCGCGCTCGGCGCCTGGCCCTGGATCCTCGGAACCTCGGCGGGGTCGCATTGACAGCCGCGGAACGCGGCCCGATGCTTGGCTCGGCAGCCCGCGGCGCCCACGCTTGATCGAAGTCACGATCCCTCTGCGGTCCCACGACGAGGCCATCCTCGTGCTCGGTCCGTACGACCGCTTCGCGAAGCTCCTCCGCCAGGACCTCGAGATCGAGATCTTCACGCGCCGCGGCAATCTGCGCCTCAAGGGCGGCGACGAGGACGTGCAGGAAGCCAAGCGCAGGATCGAGCACCTCCTCGGCAAGTCGCGCAAGGGCCGCGAGCTCCCGGTGAGCGAGATCGAAGCGATCCTCCTCGGAGGCGACGGCGCTTCCGCGGAGAGCGCTGCGCGCGCGGCGCAATCGAGCTCGCGCGTCGCCGGCGACCGGAGCTCCTCCGCGTACCGCGTCTTCCGACCCGGGATCGCGAACGGCGGTCGCTCGCAGGGCGCCGACGAAGGCGGCGCGCCGCGCCCGCGTCTCGTGCCGGCGGCGTCGGGCGCGCGCGGCCTGCGCGTCAGCCCCGTCGAGCCGCGCACCGAGAACCAGAGGCGCTACCTCGAGCTGATCGAGAAGTGCCCGCTCGTGTTCGGGATCGGCGTCGCGGGCACCGGCAAGACGTTCCTCGCCGTCGCCGCGGCGGTGCGCGCGCTGCGCTCGGGCGATTGCCGGCGTCTCGTGATCACGCGCCCGGTCGTCGAGGCCGGCGAGAGGCTCGGGTTCCTCCCCGGCGACGTGCAGGCCAAGTTGAACCCGTACCTGCGTCCGATCTACGACGCGCTCTACGATCTGCTCGACTTCGAGGACGTGACGCGCCTCGAGGAGAATGGCGTGATCGAGATCGCGCCGCTCGCGTTCATGCGCGGTCGCACGCTGTCCCACGCGTTCGCGATCCTCGACGAGGGCCAGAACACGACCGTGGCGCAGATGAAGATGTTCCTGACGCGGATGGGGGAAGGCTCGCGGATGATCGTCACGGGCGATCCGACGCAGACCGACCTCGACGAGGGCAAGAAGAACGGGCTGCAGGACGCGGCTCTGCGGCTGCGCGGCTACAAGGACATCGGGTTCGTCGAGTTCGGGACGCGCGACATCGTGCGCCATCCGCTCGTCGAGCAGATCGTCCGGGCCTACGACGGCCCGCCGCGCGGACCTCGCGAAGGCGATCGCAGCGCGCCCTGATGCGCCGTCCGCGAACGGGCAGGATCGGCGTCGCCTGGGCGGTGCGCGCGCGGCCGCTCACGGATCGCGACGTCCGCGCCGCCGTCCGCGCGGCGCTCGCGCACGGCCGGCGACCGGACCTCGACGTCGACGTCGCGCTCGTCTCCGACCGGCGCCTCGCGACGATCCACGCGCGCTTCCTCGGAGACCCCTCGCCGACCGACGTGATCGCGTTCGACCTCGGCGCCGACGGCGGGGGGCCGGCGGCGGAGATCTACGCGAGCGTCGATTGCGCCCGGCGCGTCGCTCGCGAGCGCGAGGTCGACGCGGCGAGCGAGCTGCGGCTCTACCTCGTCCACGGCGCGCTCCACCTGTGCGGGTACGACGACCTCCGGCCCGCTGCGCGGCGGCTCATGCGCGCCGCGGAGGAGGCCGTTCTCGCGTCGTTGCGAGGGACACGAAGCGGCCGGCCGTACAAGAAAAACGAAAAAACATAGCGGGCGGGGAGGCGCGCCCGCCGGCGCGTGCAAAGAGCGCGCTTTTCCGCAGGAAAACCCGCCTGTTCAGCCCGTGACGCACCCGCCGTCGCGACGCGACGCAGAGTGCGCGCGGCGGCCGGGGCTCTTGATCGACCGCTCGGAATCGGTATTCACGCCGACGAGGAAGAGAGGAGAGCTTGGTCACCGCCGCTGGAAGGTTGTCCAAGGCGGGTCGCGTCGAGCGGCCGGCACCACGCCTCGTCTCCGTGCCCCGCGCGAAGGGCGCGAGCAAGAAGAAGGCGCCCGTCGTCGAGCGCCTCTGGGCCGCGTACCGCCGGAGTCCGTGCGACGCGACGCGCAACGTGCTCGTCGAGGCCTACCAGTCGCTCGTGCGCGAAGTCGTGCGCCGATTCGCCTACCGTCTGCCGCGCAGCGTCGAGCGCGGAGACCTCGACACGGCCGCGAACTTCGGGCTCATCTCGGCGATCGAAGCGTTCGATCCCACGCGCGGCGTGCGCTTCGAGTCCTACTGCGAGCTGCGCGTGAAGGGCTCCCTCCTCGACGAGCTGCGCAACCTCGACTGGCTCCCGCGACCCTGGCGCACGCGGATCGAGCAGCACAAGCGCATCAGCGAACGCCTCCGCTCCGAATGGAACCGCGAACCGACGGACGAGGAACTCGCGGGCGAGATGGGCATGCCACTCGAGGACTACCGCCAGGTGTTCGGCGTCGGATTGCCCGGCGCGCCGGTCGGCTCGATGCCGAACGAGGAATCCGGCGAGGATTCGGTCCCCGGGCTCGACGTCCTCGAGGACACGCACGGCGATCCGCCCGGCGAGCGCCTGACGCGCGAGGAGATCCTGCGGCTCGTGACGCAGAAGCTGTGCGTGCAGGAGTACCGCATCGTCTACCTCAAGTACTGGGAGGAGCTCTCGATGCGCGAGATCGGAGAGCTGATGAACCTCTCCGAGTCGCGCGTGTGCAAGGTGCACGCGCGTCTCCTCGATCGCCTGAAGGACCGCTTCCGCGTGAACTCCCGCGACGGTGCCTGAAGAAAGAACGGGAGCATGAGGCGCAGCCCCATGCTCCCGTTGACTCGACGCGACCCGCCGCGAGGGCGAGCCCGTCACCGCCGTGCTGCGGTCAGACCGAAGCACTCCCCATGGCGGCGATCGCGTCCGTGAGGACGCTTGCGTCGAGCGACGCGCGGCACGGACCTGTCCCCGCTGGTCCTTGTCGCGCGCATCCCCTCCTTCGGCCGGCGCCCCGTCCCCACGGAGCAACCGGTTCCTCTCTCCATTCGTCGTGCATGCTCTCTGGTGCTCTTCCCTGTTGCGCTGCCGTTCCGGGACGAGACGTCCGTTCGTCCACGGCTCGCAAGGGTCCGCCGCAACCCCGCCCCCAGTGCGAGGGTGCGGCGGTGTGGGAGTAAGAAGCCGAGCCTCTCGACCCTGAAACTTGCGACCCGAGGCGGAACGAGTTCCGTCTGCCCCTGCCGAAGATGTCGAGTCCTCGCGTCGGAGCGGGGGAGTCTACATACGAAATTGCAATCGGGCAAACCGCGCGAGCTCGTTTCCCGACGCATTCCGACGCGCCGAATCGGCGGCGCGCGGAGCGCGTGGAACGAATTGCGCGCGGGAGCGGCGCTGCACGCGGGGTGCCCTCGCACCCGGAGCTTTCTTCCGTGCGTCCGCGGGCTTCGCGCGGGCCGCAGAGAAAAGAAGTCAGTGCGCCGCGCGGTGGATCGCGAGCACGCCGTCGAGGATCGCCGCGAATTCGTCGAGCACGACCATGTTCGGGCCGTCCGAGGGTGCGTGGTCCGGATCGGGATGTACTTCGAAGAACAGGCCGTCGACCTGCCCCGTGGCAACGGCCGCTCGCGCGAGCGCGGGCACCTTCCGTCGATCGCCGCCGGTCCGCTCTCCGAGCCCGCCGGGTTCCTGCACCGAGTGCGTCGCGTCGAACACGACCGGCCGATTCGTCTGCGCGAGGACCTCGAAGCCCGTCATGTCGACGACGAGACGTCCGTATCCGAACGACGAACCGCGCTCGGTGACCATGACGTCGCGGTTGCCGGCCTCCTCGCACTTCTGGACGGCGTGCTTCATGTCCCAAGGCGCCAGGAACTGGCCCTTCTTCACGTTGACCGCGCGGCCGGTCTCGGCCGCCGCGACGAGGAGGTCCGTCTGGCGGCACAGGAAGGCCGGAATCTGCAGCACGTCGACGACCTCGGCAACCGGCGCGCACTGGTCCGGGAGGTGGACGTCGGTCAGGACCGGGATCCGGAACCGGTCGCGGACCTCGCCGAGCCACTCGAGGCCCTCGAGCCCGGGGCCCCGCGCCGAGCGGATGCTCGACCGGTTGGCCTTGTCGAAGCTCGACTTGAAGATCAGCGGGACGCCGCGCTCGGCGGCGATCGCGGCCAGGCGCTCCGCGACGGACAACGCGAGCTCGCGCGATTCGAGCAGGCACGGACCCGCGATCAGGAACAGCTCGCCGCCGCCGAACCGGCGGTCTCCGACTTTCACGCTGGGACGCGCGCTCGGGGTCATCGTGGTGTGCGGGGAATCCGGCGTCCGCTCAGGGGACGACGAGGCGGGATTGTACGGGATGGACCTCGAGCTCCACGGGCGTTTCCCCGAAGGCGTCCCCGTCGACCTCGCAGGGCACGGGCGCGTCGGACGTGATCCGCACGCGCCGCGCGCGGAGTCGCGTGCACGAGCCGCCGGGGAGGCCCGCGAGCAGCGCGCGCAGCGCGTAGCCGGCGAGAGCCGCGCGCGATCCCTTCGCGAAGAGGTACACCTCGAAGAGCCCGTCGTCGAGACGCCGATCCGGCGCGAGGATGCGCATGCCGGCGAGATGGACGATGTTGCTCACGAGGACGAGCGCGCAAGGCTGCTCGAGCTTCCGTCCGTCGACTTCGACATGCAGACGCGGCGGGACGTACCGGCGCAGCGCCCGCATTCCCGCCGAGAAGTAGGCCGCCTTCGTGATCGGCCCCTTGCGCCGCTCCTCGACCTCGCGCACGGCCATCGCGTCGAAGCCGACGCCCGTGACGAGGAACGAGAGGCGCTTCCCGTTCACGCGCGCCGTGTCGAGAGCGATCGTGCGACCGCGCCCGATCACGTCCACCAGGCTCGCGACGTCGCGCGGCAAGCCGAGGTCGAGGCTCATCACGTTCGCGGTGCCCGCGGGGACGATCGCGACCGGCACGTCGCGCCCCGACAGACCCTCGAGCACTTCGCCGAGCGTTCCGTCGCCGCCGACGCTCACGACGACATCGACGGCGGGATCGAGCTTTCGAGCCGCGTCGCGCGCGTCGCCGCGGGCGTTCGTGAAGTGGACGCTGGACTCGACGCCGATCGCGGCGAGACGGCGCGCGCACTCCTCGGCTCGCGTGCGCCCGCTCCCGCGTCCGGCGATCGGATTGGCGAGGACGAGAGCCCTGCGGAAGCGATGTGAGTCGGTCGGGGGCTCCATCGGGAGGGTTCCGAGGATAACGAGCTTGACGGGCGCGGCCTCGGCGCTTCTGCTGCCGACATGGGCTCGCCGCGACCGGGCGCCACACTCGTGCTTGGAGGAAGCGGATTCCTCGGCGCGCACGTCGTCGTTTCGATCGGGCCGGACGCGGTCTCGGCCTCGCGCGAGGCGGGACCGGTCGATCCCGCGCGGTTCGTGCGCCTCGACGCGCGCAAGCCCGGCGATCTCGAGCGCGTGCTCGCCGAGGTCGCGCCCGCGCGCGTCGTCGACTGCGCGGCGTACTCGAGCGTCGGCGAGGCCGAAGCGAACCCCGAGATCGCGCGCCAGTTGAACGTCGACGTGCCGCGCAAGCTCGCGCAATGGTGCGCGCGGAGCGGCGCGCGGCTCGTGCACGTGTCGACCGATCTCGTGTTCGGCGCCCGCGAACCCGGCAACGGCGGATTTCGCGAAGAGGACCCTCCAGGCCCGGTGTCCGAGTACGGGCGCTCGAAGGCCGCCGGCGAGGTCGCGGTGCTCGAAGAGTTCCCCGAGGCGCTCGTCGTCCGCCTCCCGTTGATGTACGGGGAGTCGCTCGGTCGAGGACGCGGCGCATCGGACAGCCTGCTCGCCGCGATCCAGCGCGGGGACCGCCCGGTCGTCTTCTCCGACGAATGGCGCACGCCGCTCGAAGTGGGCAACGCCGCGCGCGCGCTCGCGGAGCTCGTCGCGCGGGACGAGCGCGGGATCCTCCACGTCGCCGGACCCGATCGCGTCTCGCGCTACGAATTCGCGCTCGTCGTGCTCGAGGTGAAGAGACCTTTCCGGACGCCGCCCACGGATCTCGTGACCGCCGGCACGCGCGCTGCGTCGCGGCAGTCGAGCCGGCCCGCGGACGTATCCTTGGACACGACGCGTGCGCGCGCACTGCTCGCGACGCCGCTGCTCGGCGTCCGCGCGGGAGTGCGGAGCGTGTACGGCGGCGAGTCGACCTCCTGAACGCGTCTTGACGCGCCGCGCGCGCACGGGTGAAGTGGTGCGCCGCGAACGCGCCATGGAACTCCCGACTCGCTACACGCCCGCCGAGCACGAAGGCGCGATCTACGACCGCTGGGAGAAGAGCGGCGCGTTCCAGCCGAAAGCGAAGGAGCACGGCGAGCGCACCTTCACCATCATGATCCCGCCGCCGAACGTCACCGGCGTGCTCCACATGGGTCACGCGATGGTCGGCACCGTCGAGGACATCGTCATCCGCTACCGCCGCATGCTCGGCGACGCGGCCCTGTGGGTCCCGGGCACCGACCACGCCGGCATCGCGACCCAGGCCGTCGTCGAGCGCAAGCTCCTCGACGAGCAGAAGAAAACGCGCAAGGACCTCGGCCGCCCCGCGTTCGAGGCCGAGATCTGGAAGTGGAAGGAACAGCACGGGAGCTACATCCTCCAGCAGCTCCGCCGCCTCGGCTCCTCCTGCGACTGGACGCGCACGCGCTTCACGCTCGAGCCCGCGATGTCTCGCGCCGTCCGCGAGGCCTTCGTCCGCCTCTTCGACAAGGGCCTCGTCTACCGCGGCGCGCGCCTCGTCAACTGGGACTGCGTCCTCCAGACCGCCGTCTCCGACGACGAGATCGAGTACGTCCCGCGCAAGGACAAGCTCTACTCCATCCGCTATCCGGTGAAGGGCCGCCCCGGCGAGTTCGTCACGGTCGCGACCACGCGCCCCGAGACGATGCTCGGCGACACGGGCGTCTGCGTGCACCCCGACGACGAGCGCTACCGCGCCTACCACGGCAGCGTCCTCCTCCTTCCGCTCGTCGACCGCGAGATCCCGCTCGTCCTCGACGACGGCGTCGAGCGCGAGTTCGGCACCGGTGCCGTCAAGGTGACGCCCGGCCACGATCCCGCCGACTACGAGCGCGGCGCGAAGCACAACCTACCGATCATCAACCTCTACGAGAAGGACGGCCGCCTCAACGAGAACGCCGGTCCGTACAAGGGCCTCTCGCGCGAGAAGGCCCGCGACGAGATCGTGAAGAAGCTCGATGAGCTCGGTCTCCTCGCGAAGGTCGAGCCCTACGAGCACAACGTCGCCGTCTCCGACCGCAGCAAGAGCATCATCGAGCCGCTCGTCAGCGAGCAGTGGTTCGTGAAGATGAAGCCGCTCGCCGGCCCTGCGATCCGCGCGATGCAGACGGGTGCCTTGAAGTTCCGCCCCGAGCGCTGGACGAAGGTCTACCTCGACTGGCTCGAGAACGTCCGCGACTGGTGCATCAGCCGCCAGCTCTGGTGGGGGCACCAGATCCCGGTCTGGTACGACGAGGACGGCGTCCCGTTCGCCTCGCGCGACGACGTGCCGATCGGAAGTCCGCACCCGAAGACCGGGAAGCCGATCGTGCGCCAGGACGAGGACGTGCTCGACACGTGGGCGTCGTCGTGGCTTTGGCCGTTCGCGACGCTCGGCTGGCCGGATCTGACGGATGACCTCGCGCGCTTCTACCCGACGCAGTTCCTCTCGACGGCGCGCGAGATCATCTACCTGTGGGTCGCGCGCATGGTCATGGCGGGGTACGAGTTCCTCGACCACCTGCCCGAGGACCAGCGCTGTCCCTTCGAGGTCTGCTACGTGAACGCGACCGTGCTCGACGGCAAGGGCCGGCGCATGTCGAAGTCGCTCGGCAACGGCATCGACCCGATCGAGATGATCGACAAGTACGGCGCCGATGCGGTGCGCTACAGCCTGATCCTGCTCACGAAGGAAGGGCAGGACGTGAAGCTCTCGCCCGATCGGTTCGAGCAGGGCTGGCGCTTCGGGAACAAGGTGTGGAACGCGGCGCGCTTCGTGCTGATGAAGCTCGAGTGCGCGCGTGGCGACGGCACGTCGAGCTCGGCTGCGCGCCTGGAGGACCGCTGGATCCTCTCGCGGCTCGCGGCGGTGCGTGAGGAAGTCTCGTCCGCGCTCGAGCAGCACCGCTACAACGACGCGGCCACCGCGCTCTACCGGTTCGTCTGGAACGACTTCTGCGACTGGTACCTCGAGATCGTGAAGCCGCGGCTCGTGGCTGCGGACGACCCGACGGCGGTCGCGGCGCGTGGCACGCTCGCGCGCGTGCTCTCGGACGCGCTCGCGATGCTGCACCCGTTCACGCCGTACATGACCGAGGTCCTCTGGCAGGCCCTCAACGAGAAGCTCGGGCGCACGGCGCCGATGCTGATCAGCGGGCCCTGGCCCGACGGAGCGGGCCTCGCGCGCGACGCGGCGGCGGAGAGCGAGATGCAGACGATCCAGGATCTCGTGCGCGCGGTCCGCTCGGTCCGCCTCCTGACCGGCATCGCGGAGCGCAAGCCGCTCGCCGCCCACGTCGCGGCGCCGCGCGCGGCCGAGCGCGGGGTCCTCGAACGCCACGCGGCGACCGTGAAGGCGCTGGCGTTCCTCGAATCCTGCGAGGTGCGCGAGGCGATCGCGAGGCCGCCGAACTCCGCGGTGGCGGTCGCAGGGGCCCTGGAAGCGTTCGTGCCGCTGTCGGAGGACGTCGATCTCGAGAAACTGCGCGAATCGCTGTCGCGTCGCGCGGAGAAGGTCCGGACCGGCATCGCCGGGAGCGATGCGAAGCTCGCGAACGCGGCATTCGTCGAGCGCGCGGATCCCGAGATCGTCGCGGAGGAGCGCGCGCGCCGCGCGGAGATGGCGACGGAGCTCGCGCTGCTCGAGAAGAACGTCGCCGGTCTCGGCGGGATCAACGGAAAGGGCTGAACGCGCTCAGCGGATCCGCCAGTCGACGTCGCCGCTGCCCGGCGCGAACCGCAGCGTGAGCGCGGACGCGAAACCCTTCTGGGCCGCGCGGCACGGCGCGCACAGATCGAGCTTCAGCAGCCGGGTCCCGGCCGGCCACGGCGCTTCGCCCGTGCGCGGCGCGTTCGCGGGATCGATCCAGGACATCCGCGCCTCGCGCAGGTTCTCCCACTCGAGCTTGCAGGGGATCGACGTCACGGGCTTCCCGGTCGGGTCCGCGAAGACGAGGTGGTCGATGCCGACGTCGAGGTGGAGCGCCTCGACGAGCGGCACCTCGTCCGACTTGCGACTCGCATTCGACAGGCTCGTCGCGAAGGGACGCACGCCTTTCCCGCGCCAGAAGAGCGTGTACGTTCCGGGCGGGAGGTTCGGGTCGGCCACGGCGACGTTCGTCGAGAGGAAGCCGAGCGCCACGAGATCCTCGGCCGCGACGAGCTTCTCGAGCCCGCCCGGATCGTGCGCCTGGACCATCCGCACGGGCGCGAACAGCACGTACCGGTAGTCCGCGATGATCGCGTACCCCTCGGGCCGGACGCCCTCCTCCGGCGCCGTCGTCGACCATCCGTCCGCGCACACGACCCCGTCGCCGGCGTACTCGAGCATCCCGCGCGAGTCCCGCGGCCGCGCGTTCGGCGCGAGGACCGATTCGAGCAGCGCTTCGCCGACGTCGAATCCGGGGCGCACGCTCGCCGCGCAGCGGAATCCGAGCGCGTCCGCGGCCTGGCCGCGGTCGGCCCCGCGCCGCGTCGCCGCGCGGGACATGATGCGCTCGTTCCGGAACGAGCCCCCGACGACGACGCGCTGCTCGGCGTTCCAGTCGGCGAGCGCGTTGAGCTTCTTGCGCGCCGGGCCGAAACCGACTTCGTACGTGCGCTGCTGGTAGCCCGGAAACGGCACGAAAGGGCTCGAAGTCCATTCCCACACGTTTCCCGCGAGGTCGAGGATGCCCTGGCGGCTGGCGCCCGCGGGAAAGCTCCCGACGGGGAACGTGCCGGTGCGTTTCTCGGCGCGGCTCGTCGCGGCGTACTTGCCGTCCTCCCACTCGTTGCCCCACGGGTAGTTCCTCGCCGTGTCGCCGCGCACGGCGCGCTCGTACTCGAGCTCGCTCATCAGGCGGAGCCCGGCCCAGCGCGCGTAGCCCTGCGCGTCGTTCCAATCGACGTACACGACTGGACGCGCGCGCTCGCCGGGCGGGATCTCCCAAGTCGGACCGTCGCTGCCGGATTCGTTCCAGTGCGCGATCCACCACGCGTGACTGTCGAACGGAACCGGCTCGGGCGCGGGCTTGCCCGACGCGACGGCCTGCTCGCGCAGCTCCTGCTCGTCGGCGAGATGGCGCGCGCGCCCGAGCGTGATGCGCGCCTCGCCCCACCGTTCCGGCGGACGCGCGCCGGTCGCGCGGACGTACGCGGCGTACTGCTCGTTCGTGACTTCGGTCGTCATCAACCAGAAGGTCGCGACGTCGAGCTCGCGGCGCGGAGTCTCGGCGGACAGCGCTCCTGCGTACGGGCGCACTTCGGGATCGGCGATCAGGCGCTCGAGCTCGCTCTCCTCGGTGCCGATCTTCGTCCTTCCCCCGGGGACGAGAGCGAGCCCCGGCGGGCCGTCGCCGGTCCGCGACACCTGCGCGGCGGCGAACGACGCGACGAGGAGCGCTGCGATCATCCCTTGGTTCGCGCTTCGCCGTGAAGCGGAAGTCCCGCCGCGGCGAGATCGAGCGCCGGTGCGCGGATCCAGCGCTCGCCGTGGACTTCGAGCAGATCGAGGAACGGATCGAGCACGAGGGGGTCGAACGCCTTTCCCCTTTGAGATGCGAAGAATTCGACCGTCCGCGGGAGCTCCCAGATCTCCTTGTACGAGCGCTTCGTCGCCAGGGAATCGAAGACCTCGGCGACGCACAGGATCCGCCCTTCGAGGGAGATCTCGTCGCCCGACAGCTTCTTCGGGTACCCGCCGCCGTCGAACCGCTCGTGGTGCTCGCCGACGAAGCGGCGGACCGGAGCGAGATGCTCGTGGTTCCCCAGCTTGCGCGCGCCGAGCAGCGGGTGCTTCTTCACTTCCTCGTACTCGCTCGGCGTCAGCGGCCCGTCCTTCGTCAGAAAGCCGAGGTCGCCGAGGTAGATCTTGCCGTAGTCGTGCGCGATCGCGGCGAGCTCGAGTCGCTCGGTCCGCGGCTGCTCGAGCCCGAGCTTCTGCGCCAGGTAACGGCAGTACTTGCGCGTCCGCGACCCGTGGCCGGCCGTGTACGGATCGACGCGCTCGATCGTGTTCGCGACCATCGCCGAGAGGATGTCGACGAGGTCGCCGAACGTGAGGTCCGGCCTCCCGATCTGCCGCTCGCGCAGCGCGCGGTGGAGGAGCGACGCGAGCACGGCGGGGTCGACGGGCTTCTGCACGTAGTCGTGAGCGCCGGACTTGATCGCGTGCACGGCGTTCTCGATCGCCGGGTAGCCCGTCATCAGCACGACGACCGCGCTGGGCTGGAGCTCGCGCGCCGCGGAGAGCACCAGGTTCCCCTCGGCGAAGCCGTCGAACACCACGTCCGTGACCACCACGTCGAACGTGATCGTGCGCAGGAGCTGGACCGCGATCTCGGGCGCCTTCGCGAGCGTCGTGTCGAAGCCCTGTGTCTCGAGCACGGCCGCGAGGATGTCGATCGTGCGCACGTCGTCGTCGACGAGGAGCACGGAGGGGCGCGGTTCGATCATGGGCAGGATCCGGTCAGCGAAGCCGTTGGGAAGGAGACGAAGTCGGGAAGTCGGCCGATCTTGCCACGCGACCTGTTACAGTTGAAGACGATGAGCGAGTCGACGAACAAGGTCGTGGTCCATGTTTCCGAGGGGATGCTCGGAATGAGGCTCGATCTCGCCCTCGTCGACCTCATCGACGGATACTCGCGGATGGAGCTCCAGAGGCTGATCCGGGCGGGTGCCGTCCGCCTCGACGGCGACGTCGTGGAGCGCCCGGGGATCAGGCTCGAGGAGCGGAGCCGGGTCGAGATCGATTTCGCGCTGCCTCCGCCGGTCGAGGAAGACGCGTCGCCCGCGCCCGCGATCGAGCTGCCCGTGCTGTTCGAGGACGCGCACCTGATCGTCGTCGAGAAGCCCGCCGGCCTCCTGACGCACGCCGCGGCGCGGAACGCTGCCACGGCTGGGGAATCAAGCGTTGCCGAGCTCGCCGCCGCGCGTTTCGGCCCGATGCCCTCGCTGTACGGCGAGGAGCGCCCCGGGATCGTCCACCGCCTCGACCGCGACACGAGCGGGCTGCTCGTCCTCGGACGGACGCTCGAAGCGCTCGGCGCGCTCAAGCGGGCGTTCCAGGCGCGCGAGATCGAGAAGACCTACACCGCGATCGTCCGCGGAACGCCGCGCTTCGACTCCGAGTGGATCGAGAAGCCGCTCGGGCGGAACCGCGCGCACCGCGACCGGATCAGCATCCTCCCGGAAGGCGTGGGCCGCGAAGCGCGCACCTACTACGAAGTGCGCGAGCGGTTCGAGGGCCACGCGCTGCTCGCCGTCTTCCCGAAGACCGGCCGCACGCACCAGGTCCGCGTGCACCTCGCGTCGATCGGGATGCCGCTGCTCGGCGAGAAGCTCTACCTTCCGCGGAACCTGCGCTCGGCGAGGCCGACGCCGTCCGCGCCCAAGATGGTCCGCCACGCGCTGCACGCGCAGATCCTCGCGTTCGCGCACCCGATCACGGGCGAGCACGTGCGCTTCGAGTCTCCGCTGCCGCCGGACATGGCCGCCGCGCTCGAGACGCTGCGCGCTAGTCGAGGTGGATCGTGATCTTCCGCTCCGCCTGACCCGTCAGGGTCACCGGCTTCGTCACGGTCTTCCCGTCCGCGTCCACGGCGCGCACCGTGTACTTCCCTTGCGGGAGCGGGCCGATGCGGCGTTCGGTCGTCGAGAAGCCGTTCTCGTTGAACATCTTCATCGCCTCCGAGAGCGAGATCATCGCGCCGACCTCGTGGCCGGCCTCGTCCTGGACGCTCAGGGACGCGCGCACCGGCTTCGATTCCGCGCCGAGGCAGGTGACGAGGAGGACGGTGCCGGGTTGTAGCGCGACGCTGGCTTCTGCCTGCCCGCCTTCCTCGATCTTCGCGTGCGCGCTCTCGACGCTCGTGAGCAGGTCCTTGCGCGCGAGGATCGTGTAGGTGCCCGGGCCCAGGCCCTTGTAATGCGCCTTGCCGTTCGCGTCGGTCGTGATCATCGACAAGCCGTCGACGAGACGTCCGCTCCCGTCGCGCGCGAACACGGAAGCGTCCTGGACCGGCGCGCCGCCCGCGTCGACGACCGACACCTCGAGCGTGCCGGCCTTCTTCAGGCGGAAGTCGACGTCGCGCATCCACTCGCCGTCGGAGAGCCGCAGGCCGCCGCGGATCTCGCGCCCCGGACCGGCGTCGCCGCCGAGCATGCCGCCGAAGGTCATGCCTCCGACGGAGAGCGTGTACGTGCCGGCGCGCAGCATCTTGACGTCGAAGCGTCCGTCGGCGTCCGTGACGCCCTCGTGGTACTGGCCCCCCCACATCGTGCCGGCCGCGACGGGCGACTCCGGGTGCAGCGACACCCGCGTGCCCGCCGACGCCGCGCCGTCCGCGCCGAGGACCAGTCCGCTGATCCGCGCGGTCGGCATCGCGAGGTCGAGCCGGTACTCCTTGCCCTCGGGGATCTCCTCCGGGAACTCGACCGTGCTCTGCTGGCCCATCCCGCCGAACGCCTGCTGGACGGAGACGGAGTAGTGCCCGGGCTCGTCGAGCTTGACCGAGTACGCGCCGTCCTTGCCGACCTGGCAGGTCTTCATGCTCTTCAGGGGCTCCTTGCCCTCGGCGACGAAGGAGAGCATCGAGCCGCCGCACGGCTCGCCCGCGTGCGTCACCGTGCCGTGGACGTCGACCGGATCCTTCGGCGGCGCGCCGAGGACGACGTGCGTCTCCTCGCCCTCGACGATCGTCGCGACGGTCATCTTCATCTTCTGGAACATCGACATCGCCGCGTCGGTTCCCTCCTTGCCGGAGTCGGAGCCGACGGATCCGGGCTCTCCGCGCGACGGCATGGCGATCACTTGCCAGCTCCCAGGGAGCAGGTGCTCGACGCGGAACTCGCCCTTCGAGCCCGTGAAGCTCATCTTCGTGTCGAAGTCCTTCATCTGGACGACCTGCACGAACATCCCGGTCGCCGGCTTTCCGCCGTCGGAGAACACCTCGCCGGTCAATACGCCGCCGTCGCGCAGCGTGATCTCGATCCCGGTGACGTGCTGGCCGATCGCGAGCTCGAGGTCGACCGGTAGGCTCTTCGCGTAGTCCTTCGAGTTCGCTGCGATGTGCGCCTTGCCCGAGTGCAACCCGTCGAGGACGAACGTGCCGTCCGACGTCGACGTCGCGCTGGGCGGCTTCGGCCCGGACTGGATCATCGCCTTCCACGACGGATCGCCCGTGTCGATCGCGACGGTCGCGCCGGAGACCGGCTGACCGCCGGGACTCTTGACGACGCCCGCGACGCTCGCGGCGTGCTCGAGGGCGATCGAGAGCTCGGGGTCCTCCGCCTTGTGGGGGAGCTCGATCTTCGTCGGCTCGGAGCGGCCGAATCCGTCGGCGCTCGCGTAGACGTTCCACGTCCCTTCGATCAGGCCCGTCAGGAGGAAGTGGCCGTCGGCGTCCTCGAACGAGTCCTTGCGCTCTTCCTCGCCGAAGTCGCCCATCGGCCCCTTGCCCTGGCGCACCGCGGAGATCTGGAACTTCGCGATCGGCTTCGCGTTCTCGTCGACGACGCGTCCCGGGACGCCCACGGGCGGACGCAGGACGAGCGCGACGTCGCTCGCGCCGGGCTGGATCCCGTCCGCGCGCGCGCGCCACTTCGTCTTGTCGTCCGTCGACGACTTCGCTTGGCCAGGCTTCTCGGGCTTCAGCTCGCCGTCCGACGGCGCGGGTGCCGCGGCCTGCGGCTCTCCGGGCGGCGGCGCGGCGACCTGCAGCGTGAACGGACCCTTCCCGAGTCCCGTGATCGCGAACTTGCCCTCCGCGTCGGCGGTTGCCTTGCCGTTCGCGCCGCGCGCCGCGTTGAACGCGCCCATGCCGAAGAGCTGCGACCGGTCGAAAGCGGCTTCGACCACGACGCCGGCGGCGGGCTTGCCGTCCGCCCAGGCGACCGCGCCGGCAACCTTGTTCCCGAGCGTCAGCTGGAGCTCGACCGCGCTCGTGATGCCGCCGTCCGCGAGATCGATCTTCGAACGCTCGCTCTGGAGGTAGCCGTCGAGCTCCGCCTGGACGACGATCGAGCCGGGTGTCACGGCCTGGAGCTCGAACGTCCCGTCGGCGCCGGTCTTCCCGGACCGCACGACCTTGTTGTCGAACCCGAACCACTGTCCCGGTCGCGCGGCCTCGACCCCGGCGGCGACGACGGGATGTCCGCCCTCGTCGCGCACGGTGCCGGTGACGGTCCCGCCGCGCAGGAGATCGACGCGCACGGGGACCTCGCGACCCGCCTGGGGCTTCTCGATCTCCATCGCGACGGCGGCGAGCTTCGTCGGCTCGATCTCGACGACGGAGCCGGTGTCGACGGGCACGGCGCGGAACTCGAATTCCCCCGCGGTGATCCGGCCGCGGCGGCGGAAGCCGCGCATGCTCGACACCGCGCCGCTCATGCCCTGGAACGAGGACCGCAGCGTCACGTCGAGACCGTCGAGCTCCGCCATCGCCACCGTGGACTGGGCCGGCAATCCGATCGTCCCGCGGAACCACGCGCCGCAGCGCGGCTCGAGCACGAGCGTGCGCGCTCCGGTCGCGACCTCGACCGCGACGGAGTCCTGGAGGTAGAGGAACCGGCCGCGCATGCTCACGTATCCCGTCTTCGTCTCGGGCGGGAAGGGGACGCGGAAGGCGCCGTCGGGGCCGACTTTGCGGCGCGAGAGCAGCGGCTTTGACGGATGACCGCGGTCGAGGAGCCGCGCGAGCGCGTCCGCGTCGGTCGCCTCGGCGATCGCGAACACTTCGACGGGGCCCTCGTCGACGCATCCGCCCGGAGAACGGACCGTTCCCTCGACCCAGATCGAGCGCGCGATCTCCCACGTCTCGAGGCCCTGCTCCCCGGCAGCGGCGGTCGGAAGATCCTCGCGATCCGTCTCGGCGAGCGTCGGATCGGAGTGGTCGAGCCCGGCGAGCTGATCCTCGGTGACGGCCTCCTTCGGCTGGGCGGGTGCGGCGGGGACGGCGGCCTCTTCGGGGGCGGTCGTGCTTGGGTTGCGCGTCAAGCGCCAGATCGCCAGGAAGACGAACGCGAGAGCGAGCAGGACGAGCGGCAGGGCAAACTTCTTCATCGGGGGATCCTCGGGGTGGCGAGGATATCGCACACGGGGCGATTCATTCTCGAACGGACGATATCCTCGCGAACACATGGATTCCGAGAGCACCGAGAAGGCCCGAGCGGCGTGGCTCTCCGGCACCTACGCGAAGGCGAAGACGGCCGCTCCCGAGCGCAAGACCGCCTTTCGGACGACCTCGGGGATCGAGATCCTTCCTCTCTACGGTGGAGCTGACGACGGCGGCTTTCCGGGGACCTACCCGTTCACGCGCGGCGCGCGCGCGACGATGTACCGGAGCCAGCTCTGGACGATGCGGCAGTACGCCGGCTTCTCGAGCGCGCGCGAGACGAACCGGCGCTTCAAGAGCTTGCTCGCGAGCGGCCAGACGGGGCTCTCGACGGCCTTCGACCTGCCGACGCAGATCGGCTACGACTCGGACCACCCGCTCGCGCGCGACGAGGCCGGTCTCGTCGGCGTGCCGGTGAACAGCCTGCGCGACGTCGAGCGCCTCTTCGACGGGATCCCGCTCGCCGAGGTCTCGACCTCGATGACGATCAACGCGACCGCGTGCGTCCTGCTCGCGCTGTACGCCGCGCTCGCGAAGAAGCAGGGCGTCCCGCTCGCGAAGCTGCGCGGCACGGTCCAGAACGACATCCTGAAGGAGTACGCGGCCCGCGGGAACTACCGCTTCCCGGCCGGCCCGTCGATGCGCCTCTGCACGGACCTGATCGCCTGGTGCGCGCGCGAGGTCCCGCAGTGGAACGCGATCTCCGTGAGCGGCTACCACATCCGCGAGGCGGGATCGAACGCCGTGCAGGAGCTCGCGTTCACGCTCGCGAACGGGAGAGCCTACGTGCGCGCGGCCGTCGATGCGGGTCTCGCCGTCGACGCGTTCGCCGCCCGCGTCTCCTTCTTCTTCAATGCGCACAACAACCTCTTCGAGGAAGTCGCGAAGTTCCGCGCCGCGCGGCGCATGTGGGCGCGGATCCTGAAGGACGAATTCGGCGCGCGCGACGAGAAGAGTCTCGTCCTGCGGTTCCACGCGCAGACGGCGGGGTCGATGCTCACGTCGCAGCAGCCCGAAGGGAACGTCGTGCGCGTCACGATGCAGGCGCTCGCCGCCGTGCTCGGTGGCGCGCAGTCGCTGCACACGAACTCGCTGGACGAGGCGCTGGGCCTGCCGACCGAGCGCACGGCGCGCATCGCCCTGCGGACGCAGCAGATCCTGGCGCACGAGACCGGCGTCGCCGAGATGGTCGATCCGCTCGGAGGCTCGCCGCTCGTCGAGAGCTGGACCGACGAGCTCGAGCGACGCGCACTCGCGCTCATGGGCGAGGTGGAGAAGCGCGGCGGCGCCGTCGCGGCGATCGAGTCCGGTTTCGTCCAGCGCGAGATCCACCGGAGCGCGCTCGCGTGGCAGCGCGCCGTCGAGAACGGCGAGCAGGTCGTCGTCGGCGTGAACCAGTACCGGATCGACGAGGCGGAAGCCGAGGTGTTCCGGCCCGATCCGGCGGCGAAGGCCGAGGTCCTCGCCGACCTCGCCGCGGTCCGGAAGGAGCGCGACGGGGCCCGGGTCGAGTCCGCGCTCGCCGCCGTCGGCGACGCCGCGCGGGGGAAGACCAATCTGATGCCGCCGATCCTCGCGGCAGTCGAGCGCTACGCGACGATCGGCGAGATCTGCGAGACGCTCGAGCGCGTCTTCGGCCGCTACAAGCCGCCCGAGGTGCTCTGATGCAGGCGCCGAAGAGCCTCGATGGCGTCGTCCGCGGCCTCCACCACGTCGCGATCGCGGTGCCGAGTCTCGCCGAGGCGCGGAAGGCGTACGAAGGCGCGCTCGGACTCTCCGCGAGCCCGATCGAGTTCGTCGAGGACCAGAAGGTCAACGTGCTCGTGCTCTACGCGGGCGCGCAGCGGATCGAGCTCGTCGAGCCGGCGAGCGCGGACTCGCCGATCTCCGGCTTCCTTTCGAAGCGGGGTCCGGGCATCCACCACCTCGCCTGGCGCGTCGACGACGTCGCCGCGGCGATCGCGAAGCTTCGCGCGGCCGGCGTGCGGATGATCGACGAGGCTCCTCGGAACGGAGCGCACGGGACGCGGATCGCGTTCGTGCACCCGAAGTCGACCGGCGGCGTGCTCATGGAGCTCGTCGAGGAGTGAGCGCGCTGCTCGCCGTTGACGCGAGCCGGCAGCCCTTCCACGATGTCCGCACGACGAATGCCATGTCGATCGAAACACCGAGCTGCACCCAGTGTCGCGTCCCGATGGAGCGGGGATTCCGCCTCGACCTGGGTCACCGGAGTTTCGCGAGGGCGGCGAAGTGGGTCGAGGGCGATCCGGTCGCATCGATGTGGACGGGGTTGAAGTTGAGGAACAGCACCGTGCGGCAGGTCGTCTCCTATCGTTGTCCGCAGTGCGGCGTGCTCGTGGATTTCGCGCGCAACCGCACGAGCCACCGCTCATGAGTCCCGACGCCGGCAAGGAAGCCGCCTCCGAAACCCCGCTCGCGCGCCTCCGGCGGATGCGGGAGGCCGCTCTCGTCGGCGGCGGAGCGGAGCGTGTCGCTGCGCAGCACAAGAAGGGGAAGCTGACGGCGCGCGAGCGCATCGACTTCCTCGTCGACGAAGGCTCGTTCGTCGAGCTCGACCGCTTCGTGACGCACCGCTGCGACGACTTCGGGATGCAGGAGCAGCAGCCGCTCGGCGACGGCGTCGTCACCGGGCACGCGCGCGTCGACGGACGGCCGATCTACCTCTTCAGCCAGGACTTCACCGTGATCGGCGGGTCGCTCGGCGAGATGCACGCCGGGAAGATCTGCAAGGTCATGGACATGGCTGCGAAAGTCGGCGTGCCCGTGATCGGGCTGAACGACTCGGGCGGAGCGCGGATCCAGGAAGGCGTCGATTCTCTCGGCGGCTACGCGGAGATCTTCTGGCGCAACGTGCGCGCGTCGGGCGTCGTGCCGCAGATCTCGGCGATCCTCGGCCCGTGCGCGGGCGGCGCCGTGTACTCGCCGGCGATGACGGACTTCGTGCTCATGGTCGAGGGCACGTCCTACATGCACATCACGGGGCCGGACGTCGTGAAGACCGTCACGCACGAGACCGTGACGAGCGAGGAGCTCGGCGGCGCGCACGTGCACGCGGCGAAGTCGGGGGTGGCGCACTTCACGAGCCCGAACGACTCGGCGTGCCTGCTGCTCCTGCGCAAGCTGCTCGGGTACCTGCCGCTGAACAACGCCGAGGACCCGCCGTTCGTGGCGAGCGACGACCCGCCCGACCGCCTCGAGCACGGCGCGGACCCCGATTTCGAGTCGATCGTGCCCTCGGACCCCGCCAAGCCCTACGACATGAA
>DASYPQ010000021.1:0-229418 GCA_036006425.1 Planctomycetota bacterium | reverse complement strand
CTCCTCCGCACTGCGAGAAAACGTACCTGGTTCGGTACCGTCGTGACAGACTGTCGCGGCACCGAAGACCCCAACGAGGAGCCACTCATGAGACGAACGATCCAGATCGCCCTCCCCGTCCTCGCTCTCGCCATCGCGCTCGGCGGCTGCGACGCCCTGCGCGAGAAGCCCGGCCCCGACGGGACGGTCTACTCCTTCGGGCAGTTCGACGGCACGCTGACCGCGAGCCCCCAGGAAGTCGTCCAGGCGACCGAGGCCGTGCTCAAGGAGCAGGAGCTCCACATCCTCTCGTCGGACGCGACGGGCCTCGACGGGAAGATCGTCGCGCGCTCGGCGCTCGACAAGGAGATCCGCATCACGGTCAAGCGCCAGGGCGACAAGACGAGCATCATCTCGATCCACTTCGGGTCCTACGGCGACTCCGGGGCGTCGCGCTCCCTCTACGAGAAGATCAAGGCGAAGCTGCCCTCCGCCTGACGCAGGGCGTCAGTCGCCCAGCATCTCCTTCACCTGCGCCTCGATCGCGCCGGCCCAGATCTCGTACCCCTTCTTCGAGGGGTGCAGCTCGTCCGGCATGAGCGCGCGCGGCAGCATCCCGTCCCTGCCGACGAAGCTCGGCCCGATGTCGAGGAACCGGACGATCTTCCCGTCCGCGGCGGCCTCGGCCGCGAAGTGGCTGGCTTCGTCGTTCTTCGTGCGCAGCTCGTTCGGCTTCTCGCCGCGCGGGAACACCGCGAGCAGCAGGATCTTCGCGTCGGGGCACTTGTGGCGAATCCGTCCGACGACGGCGGCGATCCCCTGGCCGATCTCCGCGGACGAGTTGTCGGCGCCGTTCGCGTTGTTCGTCCCGATCATGAGCACGACGAGCTTCGGCTTCACTCCGTCGAGCTGCCCGTGGTCGATGCGCCACAGGACGTGCTGCGTCCGGTCGCCGCCGACGCCGAAGTTCACGGCCTTCCGCTTCGCGTAGTGCGCGTCCCAGGCGTCCTTGCCGGCCTCCTCCCAGCCTTCGGTGATCGAATCGCCGAGGAACACGAGTTCGGCGGGCCCCTTCTTCGCGCGCGCGAGCACCTCGTCCGTCCGTTTCTTGCCGCCGTCGTCCTCGCGCGGAACGGGCACGATCGCGGAGTGCGCGCGCAGCTCGTCCGCCGCGATCTCGAGCTTGAAGATCTCGCCCGCCGCGGCGGTGCGGAAGCTCGCGGTGAGGAGCGGCGGCTTCACGAGCGAATCGACGGTCGCGAGCAAATACGCGTGCTTCTCGCCCCGGTCGAAGACGACGCTCGGGTCCGGGGGCGCCTCGCCCGTCGTCGGGTTCGTGCCGAGCGGCGACGTCACGAGCTCCCGCACCGGGTACGCGATCCCCGTCTCCTCCGGCGGGTGGACGAACACGCGCGAGCGGTGCAGGTCGCCGCTGACGAGCACGACGCCCGTGATCCCCTTTTCGGCGACGAGGTGGAACACGGCGGCGCGCTCGTAGGGATAGGCGTCCCACGTGTCGGGCTTGGCCGGCCGCACGGCGCCGTTCCACATCATCCCCGAGACGAGGAGCTTGAACGGGGCCGTCGACGCGGCGAGCTCGCGCTGGAGCCACTCCCACTGCGCCGCGCCGAGCAGCGTCGGTTTCGTCGCGTCCGCGAACGACGTCGCCGTGCCCGAGAACCAGCGCGTGTCGAGGAGGAACACGTCCGCCGGGCCGCGGCGGAAGCGCGTGTAGATGCCCTGCTCGCCCGTCCCGGCGCTCGGATTCCCGTGGTGCTCGAGGAACGCGCGCCGCGCGTTCGCCTTGTCCGGCGTCGTCCCGTCGGCTCCGTCCTTGGCGAAGTCGTGATCGTCCCACGTGGCGTAGAACGTCGACTTCTGGAGCAGCTTCGTCAGGTCCGGGTTCGCGAGGAACTCGACGTACCGGCGTCGCTGCATCGTGAGGTCCGTCGAATCGATGTACGGCGTGTCGCCGATGAGGACGAGCGTGTCGGGCTCGTCCTTCGCGATCACGGGCCACACGGGATTCGGGAGACCCGGCCGGTCGTCCGCGCAGGATCCGAACGCGATGCGCACCCGGTCGGCCTTGTCGGGCTCGCGCGTCGTCTTGAAGAACATGCGCTGGCCTCCGACGCTGATCGCGTAGGAGGAATCCGGCTCGAGCTCGGTGAGGTCCCAGCGCACGCTGAGGTCGTTCTCGAGCACGGGCGTGACTTCGCGCTCCTTGACGAGCTTGCCGGTCCCGTCGACGAGCGCGAGGCGCATCGGGTCGCGGCGGTCGAAGCGCGCGAATACCACGGCCTCGCGCGGCCCGACGTGTCCGACGAACGGTCCGAGGACACGCGGCGATTCGCCGATGATCTGGGGGGCGAGGAGCGGGAGGAGTGCCAGGAGGAGTGAGGACATGATCGCCTAGGTGAGGGAGCGGTGACGGAGCCGGTCGATCGCGACCGCGGCGACGATGATGGCACCCGTGACGCACTCTTGCACCCAGTTGTCGAGACCGAGCTTCGTGCAGCCGCTGTCGACCACGGTCATCAACAGGGCTCCGAGGAGCGTGCCGACGATCGAACCCTCGCCTCCGGAGAGGGATGCGCCTCCGATCACGACCGCGGCGATCACCTTGAGCTCGGCTCCCTGCGCGGTCGTCGGATCGCCCATCGAGAGGTAGGAGAGCTGGAGGACGGACGCGACGCCCGCGCAGCCGACGCCGAGGACGTAGACGAGGAACTTGGTGCGTGCGACGTCGACGCCGCAGAGGCGCGCGGTCTCCTCGTTCGAGCCGACGGCGAGCGCGTGCCGTCCGAGGCGCGTGAACCGCAGGAGCGCCGCGAAAGCGGCCGCGAGCGCGAGGAGGATCCACACGCCAGGCGGCAGGAGGAAGCCGGACGGGAGCATCAGGTCCGCGAGCCACCCCGTCGACTTCGGGTAGACGGGCTGGTTCTGTCCGAGACCCTTCGCGAGCCCGCGCAGAGCTCCCCACATCCCGAGCGTGACGATGAACGGCGACAGGCGCAGCCGCAGCGTGACGAGCATCCCGATCAGGGCGCCGACGAGGACGCCGGTTCCGATCGCGGCGAGCGCGGCGACGGCGGGGGAGCAACCCGTGCGCAGCGCGATCGCGCCCGTCATCGTCCCGAGCGCGATCGTCGAGCCCACCGAGAGATCGATCCCTCCGCTGACGATGATCAGCGTCGCGCCGACGGCGGCGGTCCCGACGACCGCGGTCTGGAGCAGCATGAGGCGCTGGTTCGCGAGCGCCGCGAAGTCGCTCCCCGCGAGGACCGCGAAGAGGAGCCAGGCGGCCGCGAGACCGAGGGCCGGTCCGCCGCGGCGCAGGAGCGCCCTCACGCGGCGCGCTCCCCGGTTGCCGCTTCGAGGAGGATCGCGTGCGCGTCGAGATCGCGCGCGGGCCGCGCGGGCCCGAGGCGGCCCTTGCTCATCACCGCGATGCGGTCGGAGAGACCGAGGAGCTCCGGGACGTAGCTCGAGACGAGCAGGATCGCGCGCGGGGCGCGGCCCGCGCTCGCGTCGCCGCGGGCGAGCTCGTCGACGAGCGCGTAGATCGCGGCCTTCGCGCCGACGTCGATGCCGCGCGTCGGCTCGTCGAGGAGGAGGACGTCGCAGTCGGCGGCGAGGAGGCGCGCGAGCGCGACTTTCTGCTGGTTGCCGCCGGAGAGGCGCGCGATCGGCTCGCGTGGAGACGCGCAACGGACGCCGAGGCGCTCGAGCCAGGGCACCGCGGCCCGGTCGATCGGACGCGAGAAACCGGGGAGTTTCGGCAGGAACAGGTTGTCCGCGACGGCGAGCGAGAGCGCGAGCCCTTCGCGCTGGCGATCCTCGCTGACCATGCCGACGCCCTGCCGCCAGCGCGCGCGCGGCGAGGCGCACCCCTCGAGCGCGAGGACGGAGAGCTTCCCGCGCACGACCGGATCGAGCCCGAACAGCGCGCGCACGAGCTCCGTCCTCCCGGCGCCGACGAGCCCGGCGATGCCGAGGACTTCGCCGCGCCGGAGCTCGAGCGAGGCTTCGCGCGGCCGGCGCACGCCCGCGAGCCCCTCGACGCGCGCGACGACTTCGCCCGGCGTGCGCAGGGAGCGCGGGTACAGCTCCCCGACGTCGCGGCCGACCATGTGCGCGATCAGCGCGCGCGCATCGACGTCGGCGATGCGGCCGGAAGCGACGGAGCGCCCGTCGCGTAGCACCGCGAAGCGGTCGGCGAGCGCGAAGACTTCCTCGAGCACGTGGGAGATGTAGACGATCGCGATCCCCTGGGCGCGGAGCTTGCGGAGGAGATCGAGGAGGCGCTCGACGTCGGCGGAGGCGAGGCTGCTCGTCGGCTCGTCGAGGACGAGGACGCTCGCGCCGAGGGAGAGAGCGCGCGCGATCTCGACGAGCTGGCGTTCGGCGGGGGAGAGAGAGCGGACGGGAGCGTCGGGGGAGAGGCTCGCGTGCCCGATCGCGTCGAGGAGCGTGCGCGCGCGCTCGCGCGCGGCGCGGAGATCGAGGAAGAGTCCGCGGACGGGCTCGCGACCGAGCGCGATGTTCTCGGCGACGGTGAGGTGCGGAGCGAGCGAGAGCTCCTGGTAGATCATCGCGACGCCGCGCGCGTGCGCCTCGGCCGGCGAGCGCGGCGCGTACGGTTCGCCCGCGAGCGTCATCGAACCCGCGTCGGGAGCGATCGCGCCGCTGAGCACCTTCATCAACGTGCTCTTGCCGGCCCCGTTCTCGCCGACGAGCGCGAGGATCTCGCCGGAGCGGACCTCGAGGTCGACTCCCGCGAGCGCTTCGGTCGGGCCGAAACGCTTCTGAACTCCGCGCATGACGAGCCGGGGTTCCTGGGAGGCTCCGCTCATCCCTTGGATTGGAGCGCGGAAGAGCGTGCCGTCCAAGGGAGTTCTGAGCCTCGAAGCGTCGCCGTGACTCCGCGATCGAGGAAGGCTAGCTAGCCGTCCCCGTAGCGAATCGGTACGGACGCGGTCGTTCGAACAGGAGTCGGGAACATGGTCGGGAAGCACTGGATCGTCGCGGTGGTCCTCGGAAGCGCGGCCTCGGCACAAGTGACGGAGAGGGTCAGCGTTGGCTCGGGCGGGGCGCAGGCGAACGGCCTCAGCTTCTTCCCCACCCTCTCGCCGGACGGCCGCTTCGTCGCCTTCGACAGCGCGGCGAGCAACCTCGTCCCAGGGGATGCCAACGGGCACAGGGATGTCTTCCTCCGCGACCGCCAGGCCGGGACGATCGAGCTGATCAGCATCGCTTCGGGCGGAGCGCCGGGGAACGCCGACAGCGGAGGCGCGTCGATCTCCGCCGATGGTCGCTTCGTTGCTTTCGCCAGCTTCGCGACCAATCTCGGCCCCACCGGTCCGTGCGGAGGAGTGTTCGTCCGCGACCGCCAGAGCGGTACGACCGAGATGGTGAGCGTCAGCTCGGCAGGGAGGGCCGCGAACGCTCAATGCGGCTTTTCCTCGCTCTCCGCCGACGGCCGGTATGTCGCCTTCGAGAGCTCAGCCGACAACCTCGTCCTCGGGGACACGAACCTGAACCCCGATATCTTCGTGCATGATCGCCAGAGCAGAACGACCGAACGAGTGAGCGTCAGTTCGGCGGGGGGGCAAGGCAACAACTGCAGCCTTCAGCCGTCGATCTCGCGCGATGGTCGTCATGTTGCTTTCTGGAGCGCTGCAAGCAATCTCGTTCCGGGGGACACCAATATTCGCGACGACGTGTTCGTGCACGACCTATCGAGCGGCGCAACCGAGCGAGTGAGCGTCGATTCCGCTGGATTTCAAGGGTACGGTGAGAGCCAGGGATCGTTCATCTCCGCCGATGGACGCTTCGTCGCCTTCACGAGCGCCTCTTCGAGTCTTGTGTCGGGAGACACGAACGGGACTGCCGATGTGTTCCTCCGCGACCGTCAAGCGGGCACGACCGAGCGAATGAGCGTGGACTCGAACGGAGTACAGGGTGCCGGCGACAGCGGGGGCCTCTCGATAAGCTCCGATGGCCGGTACGTCGCCTTCTTCAGCAACGCATCCAACTTGGTTCCCGGGGACTCGAATGGACACGGCGACGTATTCGTCCGCGACCGTCAAGCCGGAACCACCGAGCGAGTGAGCGTGGGTTCGAGTGGAGCGCAGGGAGACGGCGAATGCGACTACTGGAGCGCCTCGATCTCCGCCGACGGACGCTTCGTCGCGTTCGGCAGCGCGGCGACGAACCTCGTTCCCGGAGATACGAACGGACTGGTCGACGTCTTCCTCCGCGACCGTGCCGCGACCGGGTTCACGAGCCTCTGCGCGCCGGGCCAATCCAGCGTGATCGCCTGCCCGTGCGCGAATCCGCCCGGAGGACAGGACCGCGGGTGCGACAACTCCTCGGCGACGGGAGGCGCGGTCCTCTCTGCGGCCGGGATCGCGTACCTCTCGATGGACAGCCTCGTCTTCACGACGAGTGGAGAGCGACCGACCGCGTTCAGCGTCGTGATGCAGGGCAATGCTCTCCTTGCGAACGGACTCGTCTACGGTCAAGGAGTCCGGTGCGTTGGAGGTTCGACGAAGCGGTTGTTCGTGAAGACGGCCGTCGCCGGCGGCATCACGGCCCCGGACTTCGGTGCGGGAGATTCGAGCCTCTCGGCGCGATCCGCCGCCAAGGGCGACGTGATCCAGGCCGGACAGAGCCGCTGGTATCTCGTGTACTACCGCGACCCGATCGTGCTCGGCGGCTGCCCCGCAAGCAGCACGTTCAACTCGACGCAGACGGGGCGCATCGATTGGTCGCTGTGAACCCTCGCGGGTTCGCGGGGGTCATTCGAGCAGCCGCTGGATCTCCGGCTTCTCCAAGTCTTCCTTCGTCACGAGCACAGCGCCCGTGTCGATCGACGGCGCCACCTTCTGCTTCTTGATCGCGGAGACGAGCGTCTTCACCGCGAGATTCCCCATCTTCCGCGGGTCCTGCACGACGAGCGCGTCGATCTCGCCGCTCTTCAGCGCCTCGATGAGCGGCGGCGACGCGTCGAAGCCCACGAACCGGATCTTTCCGGCGAACCCGAGCTGCCGGAGTGCCAGCAGCATCCCCATCGTCGACGATTCGTTCGGGCAGAAGATCCCGGTCGCCTGCCCGAGCGGATCGGCGAGGTTCAGCGCTTCGCCCTTCGCTTCTCCGGCCGTCGCGCCCGCGTAGCGGTTGTCGACGATCACCTCCATCCCGCCGTGCGCCTTGAGCGCGGCGAGGAAGCCCTCCTCGCGGCTCGCGGTGCTCGCGGAGCCGACCATGTAGCGCAGGAGCACGACCTTCCCTTCCGTCCCGAGCAGCGCCGCGAGCTTCTCGCCCGCCATCTGCCCGCCTTTCTCGTTGTCCGTCGACACCGTGCTCGCGAACGCCGTCGGCGCGCGTCCGTCGAGCGCGGAGTCGAACACGACGACCGGGATCCCCGCGGCGCGCGCCTGCGCCACCGGCTTCGCGAGCGCAGTGTGGTCGAGCGGGGCGAGCGCGATGCCGTCGATCTTCTGCGACACGAATTGCTCCACGAGCTGGATCTGCTGCGCGCGGTCGTTCTCGACCAGCGGGCCCTTCCACTGGAGGTCGACCCCGAGCTCCTCGGCGGCTTCGCGCGCGCCGCGCTCGACGGACTTCCAGAAAACGTGCGTCGTCCCTTTCGGGATCACCGCGATCGACAGGCGGTGCGCGCCGCCGGATCCGCGACTGCACGCCGCGACGAGCGCGAGAGCGAAGAGGGCGATCGCGCGAGCGTCTCGTTGCATGCGGACGAGGAGGATAGCGCTCGGCGACGCTACTGGAAGCGGAAGAGCCGCGCGGCGATCCAGCCCGCGACGAGGGCGCCCACCGCGAGCGCGATCACGTCCGGGACGGCGCTCGCCCAGCCGGCGCGGAAGCTGACGAGCCCGTGGAGCGCGTGCATCGTCCATCCCGTCGGCAGGAAACCCGCGAGCTTCTGCATGAACGGCGGCGTGATCTCGATCGGCCACCAGCATCCGCCGAGGGCCGCGAGGACGTTCGACGTCAGGACCCCGATCGCGATCGCCTGCCCGTCGGTCCGCGCGATCGAGCCGAGGACGAGCGACAGCGACGCGGCGAGCGATGCCCACGCGAACATCACCACGCACACCATCGGGAACGCGGAACCCCAGTGCATGCGGAAGAGGACGACGCCGGTCACCATCGCGACCGCGATCTGGACGAGGCCGAGCCCGAGCCGTCCGGCCCACTTGCCGAGGACGATGTCGCCGCGCGAGATCGGCGTCGACGCGAGCCGGCGGAGCTGGCCGTCCCGCCGCTCGATCGCGAGGCGGACAGCGCCGCTCGTCAGGAGGACGATCAGCGTGAACATCGTCATCGTGCCCGGGATCGTCTGCTCGAAGCCGACCGGAGGATCGACGCGCTTCCCGGCCGAGGTCGCGGCGAGCGTCAGGGCGCGCGGCCGTTGCGCGAGGGCGGCGAAGTCGTCCCGGCCCGGCGTCTTCCCGCCGTCGGAGGTCGCGACGAGGTCCGCGAGCACCGTGTACACCGCGCGCCGCACCTTGAGCGCGTCGAAGTCGCCGTCGAGGCCCTCCTCGCCGCCGTGGAAGCGCACGTGCGCGGGCGTGCCGCCGAGGACGGTCGCGGTCAGGCGGGCCGGGATCTCGATGCGGCGCGCTGCTTTCGCGAACGCGGCGTCGTCCTCGACACGCGTCACCGCGTACCCGCGCTCCGAGAGCCGTCGTTCGATCTCGGCGGAGAGGAAACCGCCGTCCTCGCCCGCGCGCACGGCGATCGGCGTCTTCCGATCTCCTCCGCCGCCGAACCCGCCGGTCACGGTGCCGATGAAGTAGAAGAACACGATCGGCATCAGGAAGATCCAGACGATCGTCTCGCGCTGGCGCAGCGTCTGCGACAGCTCGTTCCGCGCGATGAACACGGCATCGCGGATCATGCGTTCCTCGCGAATGCGCCCGCAAGGCGCGCCTGGGAGGCCGCGAAGACGAGCGCGAGCACCGCGGCGAGAGCGAGGAAGCCGAGCGCGACGTCGCCGGCCGAGGCGCGCTCGAACAGGATCGCCTTGAACTGCTCGAGGGCCCAGCCGTTCGGCGTCTTCCTGCCGATCGCCGCCATCCACGCCGGCATCGCCTCGAAGGGGAAGAAGCTCCCTCCGATCATCGTCAGCGGGAACACGAGCGTGTTCGCGAGCAGGTGGCCGGCGCGCTGACTCGACGCGAAGAGTTGCGCGAGCGTCAGGAGCGCCGTGAGCACGACTCCAGCCGCGACGAGCCAGACCGCAGCGAGCGGCGCGTCCGCCCAGTGGAACCCGAAGAGCATCGCTCCGATCGAAACGGCCAGCGCCGCGACCGCGGCGAGCAGCGCCGCAGCCGCGAGCAGCTTCCCGGCGAGGAGTCCGCCGAGGCCGCTCGGGCTCGCGAGGGCGCGGCGCAGCGTGCCGTCCGTCTTCTCGCGCCAGACGTCCTCGGAGAGGCCCTGCGCCATGAAGAAGAGGGCCATGAAGATCATCGAGGGGAAGAAGAGGGAGGCGAAGCCGGGCGCCGGCGCGGTGCTCGCCGGCTTTGTCTCCGCCTCGACGTCGACGTCGAGGAGCAGCGGGGAGAGCTGCTTCGCGAGGCGCTCGATCGTGCGGCGGATCTCGACGCTGAAATCGGAGACGAAGGACTCCGTCCAGGCGCTCTCGTCCGCGCTCGCGGCGATCGCGTGGAGCTTCTCGCGCAGCCGGTCCCCGGCGATGCGTTGCGCGTAGAACACGGCTTCGGTCATCAGGCTCAGCGACTCCTCCGCCATCGCCGGGAGGATGCGCTGCGACGGATTCCGCACGAGGTCGAGCCGCGCGGGCTCGTCCTCGAGCAGCGCGCGCCCGAATCCGTGCGGGATCACGAGCAGCGCGGAGGCGTCGCCCTCGTTCATGCGCGCGCGCCCGGCGCTCTCGTCGACGGTCTGGACGTCGAAGAAGTCCGACATCGGCCCCTGCGCGAAGGAAGTCGCTACAGCATGCGAGAGAAAGGAGTCGTCGTGGTCGGCGACGAGGAGCACGCCGCGCGGCTTCGCGCCCTCGCGGTTGATCGCGCCGATCAGCGTGCCGATGACGAGGGGGATCCCGAGCCACAGCAGCATCGCGTACGGATCGCGGAACCGCCTGCGGAGATCCTTCCCCGCGGCCGCGAGCACGAAGGACGTGGCCACGACTATTCGCGCAGCTCCTTGCCGGTGAGCTGGATGAACAGGCTCTCGAGGCTCGGCTGCGTCAGCGTCGTCTCGCGCACCTCGCCGCCGGCGGCGCCGAGCGCGGTGAACACGGAAGGCAGGCGCTTCGAGGCGTCGCGCATCGACAGGGTGAGCTGGTCGCCGGTCGCCTGCACGACCTCGAGCTCGCCGAGCGGCGCGAGCGCGCTCGCCGCGGCCTTCGGATCGAAGCTGCCGTTGAGTCGCAGGAGATCGCGCTCGCCGAGGAGCGCGCGCAGCTCCGGCAGCGTGCCCTGCGCGATGACGCGGCCGTGGTCGAGGATCGCGAGGCGGTCGCACAGGGTTTCCGCTTCCTCGAGGTAGTGCGTGGTGTACAGAACGCACGTGCCGCGCCGCGCCTCCTCGCGGACGAGGTCGAGGAGACGCACGCGCGACTGCGGATCGACGCCGACGGTCGGCTCGTCGAGCAGGAGGACGGCGGGACGGTGGACGATGCCGCAGGCGAAGTTGAGGCGTCGCTTCATCCCGCCGGAGAACTTCTTGACGGGTTCCTTGCGCCGGTCGGCGAGTCCGACGAGTGCGAGGAGCTCGTCGACGCGCGCGTCGAGCTCGCGCCGCGGCATCGCGTACGCGGCTCCCCAGAACGCGAGGTTCTCCGCGGCGGAGAGGTCCTCGTAGAGCGCGAGCTCCTGCGGCACGATGCCGAGCGCCGCCTTCGCCGCGCGCGCGTCCGTCGCGACGTCGTGGCCGAGCACCGACACGCGGCCCGCGCTCGGCGCGACGAGCCCGGAGATGCAACCGATCGTCGTCGATTTCCCCGCGCCGTTCGGCCCGAGGAGCCCGAAGATCGCCCCGCGTGGAGCCGTGAAGGAGACGCGGTCGACGGCGACGGTCTCGCCGTAGCGCTTGGAGATCTCGGCGACTTCGATCATGTGCCTCGGGGCTCGCTGTTCGTGGGAATCGCGGGACCGCCCCTTCGCGGATCCCCGGATTTCCTTCACGTGGGAAACGTGTCCGGCGCGAGCCGCGCTTTCATTTGCGAAAAGTGACGGACGGCGCGACACTCCTGACGGCCATGACGCGATTCCCGTCGGACGAAGGGTCGCCTCGCTACCGCGCCCCCGCACTCGAGAAGGGCCTCGACATCCTCGAGCTCCTCGCCGATCGGCCCGAGGGTCTCTCGCAGTCCGAGATCGCGCGCTCGCTCGAGCGATCGGTCGGCGAGATCTTCCGCATGCTTGCGTGCCTCGTCGATCGCGGCTACCTCTCGATCCAGCGCCCGTCCGACCGCTACGTGATCACGCTGAAGCTGTTCGAGCTCGCGCACCGTCACGCGCCGCTGCAGCAGCTGATCGCGAGCGCGCTGCCGCGCATGCGCGACCTCGCCGCCAAGGTCCACCAGTCCTGCCATCTCACCGTCGTCGAGACGGGGCACGGCGTCGTCGTCGCGCAGGCGGACGCGCCCGGCGAGATCGGTTTCGCGGTCCGTGTCGGCGCGGTCGTCGATCTGCTCTCGACCGCGTCCGGTCGCGTGCTCCTCGCGTTCCAGCCGACCGCGGAGCGCGAGCGCATCCTCGCCCTCGACCCCGAGTCGCGCTCGCGCCGCGCGCTCGCGCGGGAGGTCGAGGACGTCCTCCAGACGATCCGGTCGCGCGGGTACGAGGACATGGAGAGCACGCGGATCCGCGGCGTGCACGACCTCTCCTTCCCCGTGCTCGATCCGCGCGCGTGCGCGGTGGCCGCGATGACGATGCCCTTCATCGCGCGACTCGACGTCGAGGACGTGTCGCTCGGCGCCGCGCGCGGGGCGCTCGCCGACACCGCGCGCGGGTTGTCGGCGGCGCTCGGCGCGCCCGCGGGCGAGGGATCGGCCGCCGAGGCGGCCGGGGTCCGCATCCTGCGATGAGCGCCCGACGATGAGCTTGGGGCGCGGCGGGCTCGCCGCCGACCTCGGGCAACGCTGGCCTCTTCCCGCGCGCGCTCGGCCGATCGTCGGCATCGGCGCCGGCGGCATCGTCAACGACGCGCATCTCCCGGCGTACCGCGGCGCGGGGCTCTCCGTCGCCGGCCTGTACGACGTCGACGCCGGGCGCGCGCGGACGACGGCCGCGCGCTTCGGGATCCCGCGCGCATTCGCGACGCTCGAGGAGGCGCTCGCCGTGCCCGACGCGATCTTCGACGTCGCGCTCCCGCCGGCGGCGCTCCTCGCGACGGTCGTGCGGCTCCCGGAAGGCAGCGCCGCGCTGCTCCAGAAACCGATGGGGGTCGATCTCGCCGAGGCGACGGCGATCCGCGACGCCTGCCGCCGTCGGCGGATCACGGCCGCCGTGAACTTCCAGCTGCGCTTCAGCCCGAACATGCTGGCGCTCCGCCACGCGGTCGACGCGGGGGTCCTCGGGCGGCTCGTCGAGTGCGACGTGCGCGTCAACTGCAGGATGCCGTGGGAACTCTGGCCCTTCATGCGCACGCTCGCGCGCATGGAGCTCAACCTCCACTCGATCCACTACCTCGATCTCGTGCGGTCGTTCCTCGGCGAGCCGGGGCGCGTCTACGCGCGCACCGTGAAGCACCCCGACGCGCCCGAGCTCGCGAGCAGCCGGACGAGCGCGATCCTCGACTACGGCGCGGACGTCCGCTGCTGCCTCTCGGTGAACCACCACCACGCGTACGGATTACGACACCAGGCGTCGGAACTCCGACTCGAAGGGACCGAGGGCGCCGCCGTCGCGACGATGGGCGTCAACCTCGACTACCCGCGCGGCCGGAAGGACGCTCTGGAGATCGCCCGGCGGGGAGGCGACTGGGAGGAGATCCAGCTCGCCGGAAGCTGGTTCCCGGACGCGTTCAGCGGCACCATGTCGAACCTCCAGCGGTTCGTCGCCGGAGAAGACCCTGTGCTGCATACATCCGTCGAGGACGCTTGGCACACGATGGCCCTCGTCGAGGCCTGCTACGAGTCGGACCGTGTCGGAGGCACGCCGGTCGCTAGCGACGCGAGGAGTCCTGCGTGCTGATCGATTCCCACCAACATTTCTGGAGCCCGTCGCGCGGCGACTACCGCTGGCTGAAGCCCGAGACCGGCTCGATCTACCGCGACTACGGACCGCTCGACCTCGCGCCGTGGCTCAACTGGGCGAACATCGAGCGCACGGTGCTCGTCCAGGCGGCCGACTCCGTCGCCGAGACGAACTACCTCCTCTCGATCGCTCGCGAGACGCCGTTCGTCGCGGGCGTCGTCGGCTGGGTCGACCTCGAGGCGCGCACGGCACCGGCGCAGCTCGAGCGTCTCGCCGCCGACCCGTTGATCTGCGGCATCCGGCCGATGATCCAGGACCTGCCCGACGTCGCCTGGATGCTGCGGCCTTCGCTCGCTCCGGGGATCAAGGCGCTCTCGAGCACGAACCTCGCCTTCGACGCGCTCGTCCGGATGGACCACCTCCCGCACCTGCGCACGTTCCTCCGGCGCTATCCCGAGCTGCGCGTCGTCATCGACCACGGCGCGAAGCCGTCGATCCCCTGCGGCATGCGGCCGTGGCTCTCCTTCACCGCGTGGCGCGACCACATGATCGAGATCGCGCGCGAGTCGACCGCGTGCTGCAAGCTTTCGGGCCTCGTCACCGAGACCGAGGGCGAGTGGACGACGGCCGACCTGCGCCCGTACGTCGACGTGCTCTTCGAGAGCTTCGGGCCGAGGCGCCTCCTGTGGGGCAGCGACTGGCCGGTCGTCGACCTCGCGGGAGGCTTCGAAGCCTGGTGGCGCGCGACGGTGGAGCTCCTCTCGGGGCTTCCGCAGGAGGACATCGACGCAGTCCTCGGAGGCAACGCGGCGACGTTCTACCGTCTGCACGCGAGGTCGCTCGCGTGAGCGACGTCCAGATCCGAGGCCTGCGGGCCTTCGACATCCGCTTTCCGACCTCCGACGAGCACGCCGGCTCGGACGCGATGCACCCCGATCCGGACTACTCGGCCGCGTACGTCGTCCTCGACACCGACCGCGCGGGGCTCGAGGGGCACGGCCTGACGTTCACGATCGGCCGGGGAAACGAGCTGTGCGTCGCCGCGGCGCGCGCGCTCGCTCCGCTCGTCGTCGGGCGCACGCTCGGCCAGATCGCGCGCGACTGGGCCGGCTTCTGGCGGTCGCTGACTTCCGAATCGCAGCTGCGCTGGGTCGGTCCGGAGAAAGGCGTGCTCCACCTCGCCACCGCGTCAGTCGTGAACGCCGTGTGGGATCTCGCGGGCAAGGCCGCGGGAGTCCCGGTGTGGAAGCTCCTCGTGGACCTCACGCCCGAGGAGATGGTCGCGCTGATCGACTTCCGCTACCTCTCGGACGCGCTGACGCGCGACGAGGCGCTCGCGATCCTGCGCGCGCGCGCGCCGGACAAGGCCGCGCGCGAGGCAGCGCTGCGGCGGGAGGGCTACCCCGCGTACACGACGTCGGCGGGATGGCTCGGCTATCCGGACGAGAAGATCCGCCGCCTTTGCCGCGACGGGATCGCCGAGGGCTGGACGCACTTCAAGATCAAGGTCGGCGCCGACCTGCGCGACGACGTGCGGCGCGCAAAGATCGTGCGCGAGGAGATCGGGCCGTCGCGGAAGCTGATGCTGGATGCGAACCAGAGCTGGGACGTGCCCGAGGCGATCGCGAACATGCGGGAGCTCGCGCGCTTCGATCCCTTGTGGATCGAGGAGCCGACCTCTCCCGACGACGTGCTCGGGCACGCCGCGATCGCGCGCGCGATCGCGCCGATCGGCGTCGCGACGGGCGAGCAGTGCCAGAACCGCGTCGTGTGGAAGCAGCTCTTCCAGACCGGCGCGCTGCGCTTCGCGCAGGTCGACGCGTGCAGGCTCGGCGGCGTCAACGAGGTGCTCGCGGTCATGCTCCTCGCGGCGAAGTTCGGGGTGCCCGTGTGCCCGCACGCGGGCGGCGTCGGCTTGTGCGAGTACGTGAACCACCTCGTCCTCGTCGACGCGATCGCGATCGCGGGCACGACGGAAGGGCGCGTCGCGGAGTACGTGAGCCATCTGCACGAGCACTTCGAGAACCCCGCGATCGTCCGCGGAGGGAGCTACCTCCCTCCGGAAGCGCCCGGATACGGGATCACGATGAAGAAGGAGTCGCGCGCGCGCTTCGCGTTCCCCGACGGGCCGGTCTGGAGCGAGCGCCTCGCCGCGAACGGAAAAAAAGGCGTGCGGCGTGGCTAGGCTCGCGGGGAAGACGGCGCTCGTGACCGCGGCGGGCGCCGGCATCGGGCGCGCGAGCGCGAAGGCGTTCGCGGCGGAAGGTGCCGTCGTGCTCGCGACCGACGTCGACGCGGAGGCGCTCGCGTCGCTCGCGCGCGAGGATCCGCGCATCCGGACGGCGCGGCTCGACGTGCGCGACGCGAACGCCGTGAGCGCGGTCGCCGGGAGCGCCGGACCGGTCGACGTCCTCTTCAACTGCGCGGGCTTCGTGCACGACGGGACGATCCTCGAGTGCTCCGAGGCCGACTGGGACTTCGCCTTCGACCTGAACGTGAAGTCGATGTACCGGACGATCCGCGCGGTGCTGCCCGGCATGCTCGCGCGGAAGAGAGGCAGTATCGTGAACATGTCCTCGGTCGCGTCGAGCGTGAAAGGCGCGCCGAACCGCTTCGTCTACGGCACGACGAAGGCCGCGGTCGTCGGGCTGACGAAAGCCGTCGCCGCCGACTTCGTCGGGAGGGGCATCCGCTGCAACGCCGTGTGCGCCGGGACCGTCGACACGCCTTCCCTGCGCGGGCGGATCGCGGCGCAAGGCGATCCGGAGGTCGCGCGCGCCGCGTTCGTCGCGCGCCAACCGATTGGCAGGCTCGGGACGCCCGAGGAGATCGCGGCGCTCGTGCTCTACCTCGCGAGCGACGAATCGTCCTACACGACCGGAGCGATCCACGTGATCGACGGAGGCTGGAGCACGTGAAGCTCGTGCGCCACGGACTGCCCGGACGCGAGCAACCCGGGATCGTCGACGTGGCGGGGAGGATCCGATCGCTCGTCGGCATCGTCGACGACCTGCGCGGCGACGCGCTCGGCCCGTCGGCCCTCGCGCGGCTACGCCACGTCGACCCCGCGCGGCTGCCGCTCGTGGAAGGTCCGGTGCGCTTCGGACCGTGCGTCGCGGGGACGGGGAAGTTCATCTGCATCGGCCTGAACTACGCCGACCACGCGAAGGAGACGGGCGCGGAGGTGCCGAGCGAGCCGGTGATCTTCATGAAGGCGACGAGCGCGATCCAGGGCGCGGACGACGACGTGTGGATCCCGCGCGGGTCGGTGAAGACGGACTGGGAGGTCGAGCTCGGCGTGGTGATCGGCTCGCGCGCGAAGCACGTGAGCGCGGAGCGCGCGCTCGAGCACGTCGCGGGCTACTGCGTGGTGCACGACCTGTCGGAGCGCGCGTTCCAGCTGGAGCGGAAGGGGCAGTGGAGCAAGGGGAAGGGCTGCGACACATTCGGACCGATCGGCCCGTGGCTGGTGACGAAGGAAGAAGTGCCGGACCCGCAAAAGCTGCACCTGTGGCTCGAGGTGGACGGAAAGCGGATGCAGGACGGCAACACGAGCACGATGGTGTACGGCGCCGCGTTCCTCGTGTCGTACATCTCGCAGTTCATGAGCCTGCTGCCGGGCGACGTGATCTCGACAGGGACGCCGCCCGGAGTCGGGATGGCGCGGAATCCTCCGGTGTTCCTGCGCGCGGGGCAGACGGTGCGCCTCGGGATCGACGGGCTCGGCGTGCAGACGCAGCGGATGGTCGACGAGCCGTGAGCGGAGCGCATCTCCTCCTCGGGTCAGCGCTGCTCGGCGTCCTGCTCCCGGGCTGCGGATTCCTGAAGGCCGGCACGTGGGAGGACGATCCGAAGAACTGGCAGCGCGCCTTCGACGCGCCGTTGCCGCCGGACGTGGTCGTCGTCCATTCCAAGTACTGGCGCTCGCCGCACTGGACGCACGAGTGCGCGTACTCGTTCGAGGTGGAGGCGACGGGTGCCGTGCGCGAGCATCTATTCGATTGGGCGAACCTCGCGCGCGCGTCCCCGAAAGACGTAGCCGAGTGGAAGGCGGATCTCGGACCGGAGTCTCCCGCGTGGTTCTGTCCGAAGCCGCTCGCGTCGTACGAAGCGTGGACGTTCGCGCAGGAACCGAAAGGGCATTTCAAGCTTCTCGTGGACCCGGAGACCGGACATCTCTTCCTCAACGACTACCAGCTCTGAGCGCGTGCTCGTCGTCGGCGGCGGGATCGTCGGGCTCGCGACCGCGTACCGCCTCCAGGAGCGCTGGCCGGATCGCGAGGTCGTCGTCCTCGAGAAGGAGGACCGCGTCGCCGCGCACCAGACCGGCCACAACTCCGGCGTCCTCCACTCGGGCATCTACTACAAGCCCGGCTCGAAGAAGGCGGAGAACTGCCGCCGCGGGAAACGGCAGATGGAGGACTTCTGCGCGCGCGAGAAGATCCCGTTCGAACGCTGCGGCAAGGTCGTCGTCGCCCTCGATGCGAGCGAGCTTCCGCGTCTCGAGGCGATCCGCGAGCGCGCTCTCGCGAACGGCGTCGCTTGCGAGCGCATCGGGCCCGAGCGCCTGCGCGAGCTCGAGCCCGCGGCGGCCGGTGTCGCGGCTCTCCACGTCCCCGAGACGGGCATCGTCGACTACGTCGCGGTCTGCGCGCGCCTCGCGGAACGCATCCGCGAGCGCGGCGGGCGCATCGTCCTCGGCGCGCGCGTCCTCGGCATCGACGAGCGCGGCCAGGAAGTCGTCGTCCGAACGAGCGCGGGGGAGTTCGTCGGGGCGTCCGCCGTCAATTGCGCGGGACTCCACTCCGACCGCGTCCTCGCGCTCACCGGTGCCTCACGGCCCGCGCGCATCGTTCCGTTCCGCGGCGAGTACTTCGAGCTCGACGCTTCCGCGCGCGGCCTGGTCAAGAACCTCATCTATCCCGTGCCCGATCCGAGCTTCCCGTTCCTCGGCGTCCACTTCACGCGCTCGATCCACGGCGGCGTCGAATGCGGGCCGAACGCCGTGCTCGCGTTCGCGCGCGAGGGGTACACGAAAGCGGACGTCAGCGTCTCGGACCTCTGGGACGTCGTCTCCTACGGCGGCTTCTGGCGCCTCGCGGCGAAGCACGGGCGCACGGGGTCGATGGAGATGTGGAGGTCCTTCTCGAAGTCCGCGTTCGTCCGCGCGCTCCAGCGCCTCGTGCCCGCGATCCACGCGGAGCACCTCGCGCGCGCCCCCGCCGGCGTCCGCGCGCAGGCCCTCGCGCCCGACGGCGCGCTCGTCGACGACTTCCTCGTCGAGGTCCGCGGCCGCGTCGTCCACGTCCTCAACGCGCCCTCGCCCGCGGCGACGTCCTCGCTCGCGATCGGCGAGACGATCGTCGGTGAGCTTCGATCCCTGAGCTCGTGAAACCGCCGAACTCCGCCGGAAGGTGTATTCTGGGAGCCACGCGCCGAGCACGAATTCCGTGCACGTTCCGGAGGAGGACTCGCGCGGCGCCAAGGAGGCTACGATGAACTGGCGATCGGGTTCGCTCTCCGTCTGGCTGTGCATCGCCTCAGGAAGTGCGCTGCAAGCACAATCGACCGTGAGGGTCAGCGTCGGGCCGGGGGGGGCCCAAGGCGTCGGCGCCAGCAGGTTTCCCGAGATCTCCGACGACGGCCGTACCGTCGCGTTCCAAAGTGTCGCGCCGAACCTCGTACCCGGCGACACGAACGGGGCTTCGGACGTGTTCGCTCGAGATCGCGTGACCGGAGCGACGGAGCTCGTCAGCGTCGGCCTGGGCGGTGCTCCGGGCAACAACCCGAGCGAGTACCCGTCGATCTCGGCCGACGGTCGCTATGTGGCCTTCGACAGCCTCGCTTCCAATCTCGTCCCCGTGGACGCGAACCCCACGTTCGACGTGTTCGTTCGAGATCGCCTGAACGGATCGACCGAGCTCGTGAGCGTCGATTCCGCCGGAGGCGCGGCGAACGGTGACTGCTATTCCCCCGCTATTTCCGCCGACGGCCGGTTCGTCGCCTTCGTGAGCAATGCGGGCAACCTCGTGCCCGGGGACACGAATGCCGATTTCGACGTCTTCGTCCATGACCGAATGACGGGGACGACCGAACGGGTGAGCGTCGACTCGAACGGCGCGCAAGCGGACTCTGCCAGCGATTGGTGCGCGATCTCCGCCGACGGGCGCTTCGTGGTCTTCTCGAGTACCGCCACGAACCTCGTGCCGGGCGACACGAACGGCGACTACGACGTCTTTCTCCGCGATCGTCAGGCCGGGGTCACCGAATGCATCAGCGTGGACGCCGCCGGAATCCCGGGGAACGGCTTCAGCGACGTCTCGTCGATCTCCGGGGACGGGAGGTTCGTCGCATTCACGAGCCTGGCGAGCAACCTCGTGTCCGGGGACACGAATGCTACCTACGACGCGTTCCTTCGGGATCGCCAGGCGGGCACGACAGAAAGGGTGAGCTTGTCCACCGGCGGAGCGGAGGGCGACCACGGGGGGATTGCCAGGACGGTCTCCCCGGACGGCCGGTACGTGGCGTTCTCGAGCTTCTCCACGAACCTCGTCCCCGGGGACACGAACGGCGTCACCGACGTCTTCGTCCGCGACCGTGTCGGCGGCACGACCCTGCGCGTCGACGTCGACTCGTTGGGCGGGCAGACGAACCAGACTAGTGACCTCGCCGGCAGGAAGGCGATGTCTCCCGATGGTCGCTTCGTGGTGTTCGAAAGCTACGCTTCGAACCTCGTCCCCGGTGACACCAACGGCGCTGTGGACGTCTTCGTGCACGACGTTCTCGGCAGCCCAAACTTCACGAGCGTCTGCGACCCCGGAGTCGCGGGTGTCCTCCCGTGCCCCTGCGCGAACCCTCCCGCCGGACCCGGCCAGGGCTGCGACAACTCCGCCGCGACCGGAGGAGCGATCCTGTCGGCCGCGGGCGGGACCTCCGTCTCCTCCGACAGCCTCGAGTTCACGACGAGCGGCGAGACGCCGACGGCGCTGAGCGTCGTGATGCAAGGCAGCTCGTTCGTTGCGAGCGGAGTCGTGTACGGACAGGCGGTGCGCTGCGTCGGCGGCTCGGTGAAGCGGCTCTACACGCGGAACGCCTCCGGCGGAAGCGTCACCGCGCCCGACATCGGCGCGGGCGACCCCGCCGTCTCCGTTCGATCGGCCGCGCGCGGCGACGTGATCCAGCCCGGTCAGAGCCGCTGGTATCTCGTGTACTACCGCGACCCGGTCGTACTCGGTGGTTGCCCGGCGGGGAGCACGTTCAACGCGACGCAGTCCGGGAGGGTCGACTGGGGCCCGTGAAGCCCGAGACGCGCACGTTCAGCCCCGAGACGCTGTCCCTCTTCTCCGCTCGCGTCTTCGAGCACTTCGGCGTGCCCGAGGACGATGCGCAGCTGGCGGCGTCGGTGCTCTCCTCCGCCGACCTGCGCGGCATCGAGAGCCACGGTGTCGCGCGGCTGCACACGTACTTCGACATGCTCGAGCTCGGGCGCATCAACCCGCGCCCGAAGCTCTCGATCGTGCGCGAGAGCGCGAGCACCGCGACCGTCGACGGCGACAACGGCCTCGGTCTCGTCGTCGGGCCGAAGGCGAACGCGATCGCGATGGAGAAAGCGCGCGAGGCGGGGACGGGCTGGGTCAGCGTCCGCAACACGAACCACTACGGGATCGCCGGGTGGTACGTGCTCGAGGCCTTGAAACAGGACTTGATCGGGTGGGCGATGACGAACAGCACGAAGCTCGTCGCACCGCTCTGGGGCGCCGAGCGCATGCTCGGCACGAATCCGATCGCGATCGCGTTCCCGGGACTCGAGGAGCCGCCGATCGTCGTCGACATGGCGACCTGTGCGGCCGCGTACGGCAAGATCGAGATCGCGCTGCGCGCCGGCGAACAGATCCCCGAGGGCTGGGCGATCGACAAGGACGGCCGCGTGACGCGCGAGCCTCGCGGCATGATCGACGGCGGCGCGCTCTTGCCGCTCGGATCCGACCGCGAGCACGGCGGGCACAAGGGCTACGCGCTCGCGATCATGGTCGACGTGCTCTGCGCGGTGCTCTCGGGCGCGAACTGGGGACCGTTCACGCCGCCGTTCGCGCTGCAGCAGGAGATGCCGGCGCGCTCGGTCGGCAAGGGCATCGGCCACTTCTTCGGAGCGATGCGGATCGACGCGTTCATCGACGAGGACGAATTCAAGCGTCAGATCGACGACCTCGTGCGCACGTTCCGCGCGACGAAGCCGGCGCCCGGGACGAGCGGCCCGATCCTCCCCGGCGATCCGGAGCGCGCAGCGGAGCGCGTGCGCTCGCGCGAGGGCATTCCGCTCGTGCTGCCGGTCGTGCGGGAGCTCCAGGACCTCGCGCGGCGCACGGGGATCCCGCTCGAGTCGCCTTGACTCCAGACCGGCCGTCGCGCGCGTCGATCTGGAGGCGATGGCAAGCCTTTCTGCGCGGGTGTTCGTCGGCGCGACCCTCGTCCTCTTCGGCGCGGCCTGCAGCGGCGGAGGCGGCGGCGGCGGGGCCGCGGCGACGATCTCGTTCGTCGCGCCGAGCGCCACGACGACGGAAGGGAACCCTCCGCTCGACGTGCAGGTCGTCCTGCACACGTCGCTCGCGGCGCTGACGAATCCCGCGAGCATCGACGTGATCGACCTCGCGACCGGCACCGCGGCGTCGGGCTCGGACTACGCGGCCTTCGCGCCGACGACGGTCACGTTCCCGATCGGATCGATCGACGGCGCGGCGCAGTCCGTCCAGCTCTCGACGACCGCCGACCTCGTCGTCGAGGGGCGGCAGGAGACCGTGCGGCTCGGGCTCGCGAACGCGATGGGTGCCGCGCGCGGAGCGACGCGGATCCACACGGTGACGATCACCGACGCCGACCAGGCGACGATCCAGTTCTCCTCGGCCTCGCTGACGACGCCGGACGAGAGCACGGCCTCGCGCAACGCGGTCGTGCGCCTCGATCTCGCCGCGGGCGTGACGCTCGGCGTCGGCGCGAGCGTCCAGGTCGCCGATTCGGGCGCCGGCTCGGCGACCTCCGGCACGGACTACACGGCCTTCCCCGCGCAGACCGTGACGTTCCCGGTCGGGAGCACGAACGGCACGACGCAGACGCTGCACATCCAGGTCCTCGACGACGCCGCGATCGAGATCGACGAGACGGTCGATCTCGTTCTGTCGTCGCCTTCCGCGGGCACCGTCGTCGGCCCGACGAGCCTGTTCCAGCTCACGATCGCGGACGACGACGCCTCCGGCCCGTCCGCGCTCGTCTGCAGCGCGGGCGCCACGGGCGTCGAGACCTCGCTCGCGTACGACGCGCTCGTCGACCTCGGCACGGCGACGGTCGGCGGAGGCCCGAACGCCGGGACGCGGGTCCGGATCACGAATGCGGGCGGCTCCGCGATGACGCTCGGAGCGCCGGCGCTCACCGGCGCGAACCCGAACGACTTCGCGGTCGAGGTCGAGATCGCGCCGCTCGTGCCGCCCGGAGGCGCGGACATGCCGACGGCGGCACCCGACGTCGAGTCGCCGCTCGTCGCGGCTGCGGCGACGACGACCGGGCGCTCGACACCCGCGCTCGCGATCGCCGTCGACCCGGCGCGCATGGCCGAGCTCCTCCCGCTGACGCGCGCGACGGTCCACGGCTTCCCCGTGCCCGGCCTCGCGGGAGCGACGCTCGCTCTCCACCGCCTCTCGCTGCCGTTCACCGCGGACGCCGTGCTCCGCGTCGACGGTGCGGACGTCCCCGGTGGTCCGCGCGCGGTCCTCGGCGATCTCTCGCTCTGGAGCGGGAGCGTCGTCGAGCTGCCGGGCTCGCGCGTCTTCCTCGCGCTCTCGAGCGAGAGCTCGCGCGGCTACTTGGAGCTCCCGTTCGGCGAGAACCACCTCGTCCACTTCGCGACCGGCGCGGACGGGAAGGGCGCCGCGATCGACGACCGCGACCTCGCCGCGCTCGGGATCGAGCGTCCGACGCCGCGGTGCCTCGAGCCGCGCCTCGTGCCGGGCCAGCTCGCGCGCCTCGACCTCGACGGGATGCCGTCTGGGACCGATTCGCTGACGACCGCCGACTGCGCGATCGCGATCGAGACGGATTTCCAGCTCTACCAGCGCTTCGGATCGCTCGGCGGCACGACGAGCTACGTCACGCAGCTCATGGCCGCGGTCAGCGACCAGTACTTCACCGACATCCAGACGACGATGTCGATCGCGTACCTCGGGATCTACACGACCGCCGCGGACCCGTGGACGTCGCAGGACTCCGGCGGCAACGCGGGCGACCTCCTGAACGAGTACATCGGCGCGTGGGCGCCGAACCACTGGCCGGTGTCCGCGAATCTCGCGCACTTCATCTCCGGCGCAAACCTCGGCGGCGGGATCGCCTACGTCGGCGTGCTCTGCAACCAGAGCTTCGGCTTCGGCGTCAGCGGCAACGTCAGCGGAAACATCGACTGGGGCACGTGGACGGGGCAACCCGCCGGCTTCACCTGGGACTTCGTCGTCGTCGCGCACGAGCTCGGGCACAACTTCGGCTCGCAGCACACGCACGACTACTGTCCGCCGCTCGACACGTGCTACACGAACTGCACGAACGCGACGGCGTGCTCGCAGGGGACGTTGATGAGCTACTGCCACCTGTGCGGCGGCATGGACAACATCGACCTCCGCTTCCACCCCGTGTGCGCGAACATCATGCGGCAGGCGGTCAACTCGAGCTGTCTCGGGCTCTCGGCGCTCGCGGCGGGGGACTACGTCCAGTACCTCGTGCGCTTCAATCCGCTGACGGCGACCGGCCAACGCAACGCGAACCTCGAGTTCGCGCACGACGCGACGAACGTCCCGCAGCCGTTCCACGTGCGCTTGCGCGGCACGGCGAACTAGCCGAACTCGCTGCACGCGGCGCGATCCTCTGGCACAGTTCTTACCGCGTCGCCGGACTTGATCCGCGCTCGCGCGTGCTACCGTCGGGGCGTTCCCCTCGCCCGAACTCCAGACGGAGCCAGTCATGTCCACGACTCGACGCGAATTCCTCGGCCAGACCGTCGTCCTCGGGAGCGCCGCCGCGGTGTCGTTCTCGCCGAAGTGGAGCCCGCTCGCGCGGCCGCTCGTCGGCCCGAAGCGCATCCTGATCCTCGGCGGCACCGGGTTCATCGGACCGAAGACCGTCGAGGCAGCGCTCGCGCGCGGACACAAGGTCACCGTTTTCAACCGCGGGCACCGCGAGAAGTACCGCCCGCTCGCGTTCAAGGACGTCGAGCACCTGTACGGCAACCGCGATCCCGAGCTGCCGGCCGACGACGAGAAGGGCGCCGACGGCAAGCTCCTCCACCCCGACGCGAAGCCGAAGGGTCTCGAGGAGCTCGTCGGGAAGGAGTGGGACGCGGTCATCGACAACTCGGGCTACTTCCCGCGCATGGTCGCGGCGTCGGCGCAGCTCCTCGCGAAGAGCGCGAAGCAGTACATCTTCATCTCGAGCATCTCCGCCTACGCGAGCATGTCGCAGGCGAACGCCGACGAGGACGCGCCGCTCGCGAAGCTCGCTGATCCGAAGACCGAGGAGATGGGCAAGGACTTCGGCAACTACGGCGGCCTCAAGGTCCTGTGCGAGCAGGCGGCGGCCGCGGCTTTCCCGGGTCGCGCGGCGATCGTGCGGCCCGGCTACATCGTCGGTCCGGGTGATCCGACGGACCGCTTCAGCTATTGGCCCGTTCGCATCTCACGCGGCGGCGAGGCGTTGATCCCGGGGTCGCCCGACGACCCGATCCAGTACATCGACGCGCGCGATCTCGCCGAGTGGCTCGTGAAGATGGTCGAGGACGGGACCTCCGGCACCTTCAATGCGATCGGACCTGCAGGTCGCGGGCGCTGGGGCGACGTGATCACCGCGTGCGCGGCGGCGACGAAGACGCCCGCGAAGCTCACGTGGGTGCCGACGGAGTGGCTGGAGAAGAACGGGATGGGCGGCGAGGACGCGTTCCCGATCTGGGCGCCGCCAACCGGAGAGTTCGCGGGCTCGCACACGTGGAAGAACGAGCGCGCGATCAAGGCGGGGCTGAAGTTCCGTTCCGCGCCGGACACGGTGAAAGGCATCCTCGAGTGGTGGCCGAGCGAGCTCGAGGCGCGCGCGCGCATCACGAAGGAGCTCACCGACGCGGCCGTCGCGAAGAAGCAGGATCCGCCGAAGCTCCCCGATCCGACGAAGCTCAAGGCCGGCCCGAAGCCGGAGCGCGAGGCGGAGCTGCTCGCGGCGTGGAACGCGGAGTCGGCGAAGAAGTAGAGGCTACTTCGGCTTCGCGCACGCTTCCGCGAGCTGCGGATAGACGTCGGAGAGACCGCGCAGATCGAACTCGAGCGCGACGGGCTCGAATTCCTTCGGCGAGATCAGGATCGCGAGGCGCTCGGCGTGGAGCAGCTTCTCCGCATTCACCTCGGGGTCGGGCCAGAAGATGCTCTCGCCGTCGCTCGACCGCTCCATCCGCAGCGTGACGGCCTTCTCCGAGCCGAACCTCACCGTCGTGATCGAGCGGTGGTCGGACTTCTCCTCGGACATCGCGAGGCCGGTGATCGTGTAGACCTCCAGCTTGCCCGCTTTGCAGCGCACGACGAGCTGCGGCTGGAAGGTCTTCCCGCCGCCCGTCGAGATGTCCTTCTCGGCGCCGAGGCCGAGCGTCACGGTCTTCGAGTCGTCGATCGGGGAGACGCTCGCGGCCGCCGTCCAGTTGCCCGGGACCTTCGGCGCGACGCCGAGGCGCTTCGCGAGCGCGTCGTACTCGTCGAGGCGCTTCGCCTTGTCCGTGTTCGCGGCGCAGGTCGCGAGGTCGCGCAGGATCGCGGCGCAAGGTGCGTCCTTGGCGGCGGCGTCCTGGGGCGCATCGACGAGGGAGGAGATCGAGACGAGCAACAAAGTGGGGAGGAGGAGGCGCATGGGAGGAGCCTAGCAGATGCGGATCGACGGTCGACGTACCCGAGCGTAGCGAGCCGGCGCCTTCCGATCCTCCGCCATTTCCCTCGTGTCCAGGCCTTTGCAGGCCTGGCCGCGCCGATCCGCCGGATCGAACACCTGCTGGATGCCGCTCCTCACTAGGATGGGGCGCTTCTCCACGAAAGACCACTCACTGAGGGAATGAGGAGGTTGAACGAGTGACGCCCGCAAGCACACTTCGATGTCTCGTCCAAGGACTGGCAGTCTGGACACTCGCAAGCGTCGTCTCTTCCACTGTCGCCACCGCGCAGTGCGTGAACTGGGATCCCAACTTCGGAATCCCTGGGAACGGCCTCGATCAGCCGGTTTCCGCGATGGCGCTGTTCGATGATGGAACGGGCACCGCGCTCTACGCGGGCGGATACTTTCAGCACGCGGGTGGCGTCGCCGTCCACAGTGTCGCCAAGTGGGACGGCACTGCGTGGAGCCCGTTGGGCACTTCGTTCACGGGTACCGTGCTCGCGCTCGCCGCGTTCGACGATGGCACCGGTCCCGCACTGTACGCGGGGGGGTACATCTACGTCGCCGATGGGGTTCCGATGCACTTCATGACCCGATGGAACGGGAGCTCCTGGTCGGATGTCGGTGGCGGAGTGGACAGTGTCGTCTACGCGTTCGCGGTGCACGACGATGGAACCGGGCCCGCGCTCTATGCGGCGGGAGCGTTCAACAATGCGAGCGGGGCTCCCGCGGCAAAGGTTGCCCGGTGGAATGGCTCGACCTGGTCGGCAGTCGGGTCCGGGCTCGTCGGAAGCATCAACACACTCGCGTCCTTCGACGACGGCAGCGGTCCAGCCCTCTTCGCTGGCGGCAACGCGCCCAACACCATTCGCAAGTGGGACGGCTCCACCTGGTCGATTCCTGGTGGTGGCGTGAACGGCGGCGTGCTGGCACTCGCTCCCTACGGCGGGAGCTTGTACGCCGCCGGCGGGTTCGGCTCCGCAGGTGGAAACACGTGCAACAACATCGCGCGTTGGGATGGAACGCAGTGGTCGCCGGTGGGGACCGCATCGACAGGCGGCGGCGCGAACAACTCGATCCTCACTCTGGGCGTGTGCGATCTGGGCGGCGGTCCGCTGCTCTATGCGGGTGGCGGGTTCGATTCCGTGAACTACCACGCAGTCGAGGCACACCAGATGGCGAGCTGGGACGGCACGACCTGGTCGGCGCTCGGCAGCGGGCTCACGGGATTCGGCATCGTGTCCGGTGCAGGCCCACTCGCGATCTGCGGGTTCAACGGGGGCATCGGATCGAGAGTCTATGTCGGAGGCATGTTCACGACGATCAGCGGCATGAGGTCGGACAACATCGCGGTATGGGGTAGCCCCTGCGCACCGGCTTCGATCAGTCAACAACCGCTCAGTCAATCAGCGGTCTTTCCGGATCCCGTCGTGTTCAGGATCACGGCGCGAGGGAATCCTCCGCTGAGCTATCAATGGCGCAAGGACGGCGTGCCCATCGCCAATGTGTCCGGGAAGATCGAGGGTGCGACGACGCCCACGATGACGATCTACTACTGGTCGCTCAACGACGAAGGGAACTACGACTGCCAAGTCACGAATCCCTACGGCGTCACGACGAGCGACGAAGCCGTGCTGACCGTCCCTGGAAACGGGACCACCGGGGCGCCGATCGTATTGACGAAGATCCTGCTGCCTCCGGAGCCGGTGCCCGGGCTTCCGGGCGCGACTTTCACCAGCTTCGGCAGTTCGATCCAGGCCGCTACGAGCGACGTTTCGTTCTACGGCCGGATCGAAGGGGCGGGAAACACGAATCAGAGCCTCAATTTGTGGCAGTCGGGCACGACGCAACTGCTCGACATGAATTGGGCCCAAGCACCCGGCACTCCCAGCGGTGTCTTGTTCGATCACTTCGGTGGCTTCCTGATCGGGGCCGACGGCAAGCTGGCGTTCTCCGCGGTCTTGCTGGGCCCGGGCATCGACGGTCTCAACAACACGGGCATCTGGTATCACGACGTCGGCGGTGAGGATCTCGTCGCTCGCTTCGGTGATCCCGCGGTAGGCGGACCGGCGGGTTCCACGTTCCGGAACAACCTCATGCTGGAATCGTTCAGCGACTCCGGACAAATCCTCTTCTCCGGCACCCTGTACAACGGCGGATCGTTCGTCGCTGGCGGCTATTGGGTGTGGGACCGCGCGTCGGGGCAATCGCTCGTGGCGATCAACGGTCAAACCGCTCCCGGCACGAGCGCCACCTTCGCGAACCTTCAGTACAGGCAGATGGTCGAGAGCCGCTCCGGCACGGTAGCCCTCTTCAGCGATCTGTCGGGGGGGCCGAGTTGGGGCTTGTGGACGGGCCAACCCGGGGCTCTCCAGCTCGTCGCGCTGAGCGGCGATCAAGTGCCCGGATATCCCGCCGGGACCACCTTCCTGTACGTCGACTCGCCGGTGCTCAACGAGCTCGACGATCTGGCGTTCCGAGCGCAGATCCAGGATCCGGGAGGCTCCACTCGCTGGATGGTCCTGCGCTGGAGGGCGGGCGTGTTCGACACGATCCTGTCCCAGGGTGACCCCGCTCCCGGAATCCCCGGCGAAACGATCTTCGCGTGCAAGCCGATCGAGATGAACGAGAACGGAGCGTTCTTGATCTATTCGAGCGTGGCGTCCGGGAGTTGCACGGACAACTGTCCCTCCTACGGATTCTTCCTGGTGGACGCCAGCGGGATCGATCGGATCATCACGGACCGAGCCGATCCACTCCCGGAGGCACCGCCCGGATTCACGCTGGGTTCCCTCGGACCGGTGGCCATGAACAATGCCGAGCAAGTCGTGCTCACCGTGACTCTCTATCACGGCCAGTCGTTCGGGACGACGTACGGATGGACTCGAGAGCACGGGCTGTTCCCGGTCGCCATTCCTGGATCGCAGATCGAGGTCACGCCCGGCGACTACCGAACGGTCGCGGGCGCCGGCATGTCGTTCGTCGATGGAGGAGTCGGAGGTCTATCGACCGACCACAACGCAGGGCCCTCGAGGAACCTGAACGACGCGGGACAGGTGCTGATGGCCTTCGGATTCTCCGACTTCGTGTCGGGGATCTTCACCGGCCAGTTCACGACCTACGAGTCGCGATACTTCGCTCCCGGTACTCCGTTCTGCGCCGGCGACGGGACTCTCGCGACGCCGTGTCCGTGCGGCAACTTCGGCTTGCCTGGCCACGGATGCGACAATTCGATCGCCACGGGCGGCGCGATCCTGACCTGCGTGGGGGGAGCCTCACTGGCCGCGGACACACTGACCCTGACGTCCGCCGGTGAGCGCTTGACGGCTCTGAGTGTCTTCCTCCAAGGCACGACGCGACTGTCGGCGGGTGTGCCGTACGGCGACGGCGTCCGATGCGTCGGCGGGATCCTGAAGCGCATCGGCGTGAAGGCTGCCGTGGGCGGTGTCGTGACCTATCCCGGTGCCTCCGACCTCTCGGTCAGCGCGCGATCCGATGCTCTGGGCGATGTGATCCACCCCGGCGAGACGCGGTATTACCAGATCTACTATCGCGATCCGACGCAGACCTTCTGTCCCAATCCGCCGGGCGGCACGTTCAACACGAGCAGCGGCCAGATCATCCCCTGGTTCCCGTAGGGAGTGCGGGGAGCCGACGCAGCCTTCGACCGCCTGCGCGGTGAGGACGAGCAAGCGCGCGTCCTTCGCGAGCGCGGAGAAGACGGCGCTCGTCCCGAACACCGGATCGAGGGCGGCTCCCGCTCCTCCGAGCGTCGTCTCGCGCCGTCGATGGACGGAGCGACTCGCTAGACTGGACCTCGCCATGACTCGCACGATGCTCATCCGTCTCCTTGCCTCCACGTTTCTCCTCGGCTGTCAGCAGACGCAACCGCTCACGGACACGACGAGCGGGCGGGAGGATTCGAATCAGGACGAGCGGAATCAGGACGAACGCATGTCGTGGTGGCGCGACGCGCGCTTCGGCATGTTCATCCACTGGGGCCTCTACGCGATCCCCGCGGGCGAGTGGCCGCCTCCCGTCGACGGCAAGTCCGCGCCGAACGCGAACAAGGACCACGCCGAGTGGATCCGTGAGAGCGCACAGATCCCGGTCGAGGAGTACGAGAAGCTCCAGCCGCGGTTCGACCCGGTGAAGTTCGACGCGGACCTGTGGGCGAAGATGGCCGCCGACGCGGGGATGAAATACCTCGTGATCACGAGCAAGCACCACGACGGGTTCTGCCTCTTCGATTCGAAGTGGACCGACTGGGACGTCATGGGCACGCCGTTCCACCGCGACATCCTGAAGGAGCTGTCGGAAGCGTGCGCGCGGCACGGAGTGCGCTTCTGCACCTACCACTCGATCATGGACTGGCATCACCCCGACTACCTTCCGCGCAGGAAGTGGGAGGGTGCGATGCGGCCCGAGGGGAACGCGGACTTCGCGAAGTTCGAGGAGTACCTCCACCACGAAGTGGAAGAGGTGGTGACGAAATACCACCCGGGCGTGATGTGGTTCGACGGCGAGTGGGAGAGCACGTGGAACCACGAGCGCGGGCTCGCGCTGTACCAGCTGTGCCGGAAGCTCGATCCGAAGATGATCGTGAACAACCGTGTGGACGTGCACCGCGCGGGGATGGGCGGGTTCTCGGAGTCGAACGAGGCCGTGGGAGACTTCGCGACGCCCGAGCAGGAGATCCCGGCGACAGGGATGCCCGGTCTCGACTGGGAAACCTGCATGACGATGAACGACCACTGGGGATTCAACGCCGCGGACAAGAGCTGGAAGACGACGGAGGACCTGATCCGGAAGCTCGCGGACATCGCGAGCAAGGGCGGGAACTTCCTCCTGAACATCGGCCCGCGATCGGACGGGACGTTCCCGCCGGAAGCGGTGCAGAGACTCGCCGAGATCGGTGCGTGGATGAAGGTGAACGGGGAGTCGATCCGCGGAACGACGGCGAGCCCGTTCGACGCGCTGGCGTTCGGGCGGTGCACGGTGAAGGCGGGGGAGAAGACGACGAAGCTCTACCTGCACGTGTTCGACTGGCCGCGGCAGAGACGGATCGTGCTCCCGGGGCTCGGGAACGAGATCGTTCGCGCATCCCTGCTGTCGGCGCCGGAGCGGGCGCTGACGGTCGCGCGCCACGATTCCGACGTGTGGATCGCCGTGCCCGAAGTGCCCCCCGACGCGATCGACTCGGTCGTCGTCCTCGAGATCCAGGGCGCGCCGATCGTCTACAAGGCGCCCGTGATCGAAGCCGAGTCGGACATCTTCGTGAAGCCGATGAAGGTGAAGATCGCGGCGAGCTCGCCGGCGCTCGAGGTGCGGTATACGCTCGACGGGTCCGAGCCGACCATCGATTCGAGCCTGTGCACGGCGCCGATTGTCGTGTCGTCGACGACGACGGTGCGAGCTCGTTCATTCCACGATCACACGCCGGTGAGCGCCACCGTGGATGCCCGTTTCGAGCAAGTCGACCCGCGGCCCGGTTGGACGCTTTCGCCCGACACTGAGTGGCAGAAGCACAAACTCGAAACGGGCGTCAAGTGCGACACGATGCACGGCGACTGGGACAAGGTGCCGCTCTTCGGTTCGCACGGGGGCGAGACCGTGGAGCGGATTGCGTTGACGAATCCTGGAGAACACGTCGCCCTTCGATTCGAAGGCGACATCAAGATCGACACTGCGGACGTCTACGTGTTCGAGCTGACGTCCGACGACGGATCGCGCCTCTGGATCGACGACGCACTCGTCGTCGACAACGACGGTCTTCACAGTGCGCTCGCCAAGCGGTCGCGCGTGGCGCTCGGCCAGGGACTGCACAAGATCGAAGTTCACTGGTTCAACAAGACCGGGGGAGCGGAGCTCTCGGTCAAGAGTGGTGCGCTCGGAGCACCACTTCTGCCAGTCCAGACGTACCTCGAAATGGGTTCCGCCGTGATTGGAGGAGCACAGCGATGATTCATGAACTCCTGCTGCTGACGACTACGTTGCTTCACGACCCCGAGCTCGGCGTCGCTCCGTCCGACGCCCTCTCGATCACCGCGACGATCCGCACCGGCTCCGGCGACTGGTCGTTCGAAACCGTCGCCGGCTGGGCGAAGCTCCCCGACGACAAGCCTCTAGGTCCGACCCACGGCGGCGTCGCCATCGACAAGGCGGGGCGCGTCTATGTCGCGAGCGACGGGAAGTGCGGCATCCTCGTCTTTGCGAAGGACGGGAAGCTCGAGAAGACCATCGCGGAGAAGTACGCGGGTTGTCACTCGCTCCTTCTCGTCGAGGAGAACGGCGTCGAGTTCCTCTACGCGGCGCACCTCGCGGGGCACCAGGCTCTCAAGCTCGCGCTCGACGGCACTCCCGTCTGGACCCTCGGCGTCCCGATGGAATCCGGCGCGTACAAGACGGCCGAGGACTACCACCCGACCTCCCTCGTCCCCGCGCCCGACGGCTCCCTCTTCGTCGCCGACGGCTACGGCACCTCGCTGATCCACAAGTTCGACAAGGACCGCAAGTACGTGAAGACCTTCGCCGGCTCCGGCACCGAAGACGGCAAGGTCAAGACCTGCCACGGCCTCGCCATCGATTCGCGCGGCGACAAGCCTACCCTCCTCGTCTGCGACCGCGAAAACCGCCGTCTCGTCCGCTTCGACCTCGACGGCAAATTCGTCGACACGATCGCCACCGGCCTCCGCCGCCCCTGCTCCGTCGCCTTCCGCGGCGACCACCTCGCCGTCGCCGAGCTCGAGGGCCGCGTCACGATCCTCGACGGAAAGAACGCCGAAGTGGCGCATCTCGGCGACAATCCAGACGTGAAGGAGCGCGCGAACTTCGGCGTCCCGCCCGCGAGCTGGAAGGACGGCATCTTCACCGCACCCCACGGCCTCGCCTTCGACGCCGCCGGCGACTTGTACGTCCAGGACTGGAATCAGAGCGGGCGGATCAGCAGGCTGCGCAGGCTGCCGTGAACAAATTCGTTTCGCTGACGTGCCTCCGGTGGGTCTCCGCCCCTCACCGGTGGAGTGATTGCGTCGAAATCTCGCCCGCGGTCGCCGCCCGCGCCGGAGATCCGACCCCCGCGGACTCCGTTCCGCGCCGCCACCTACCTGCGTTGGATCCCTGCATGCGCATCGACCTCTCGTTGTCCGCCCTCGTGCTCGCCGGATTGACGTCCCCGAGCTCCGCCCAGAGCACGAGCCTCCTGAGCGTCGGCCCCGGCGGCGGACCCGGAAACGGGAACAGCCGTTTCGTCTCGATCTCCGCCGACGGTCGCTACGTCGCGTTCGGGAGCTCGGCGTCGGACCTCGTGTCCGGCGACGCGAACGGCGTCGACGACGTCTTCCTCAGGAATCGCCGCAACGGGACGACGGTGCGAGTCAGCGTCGATTCGTCGGGAGTGGAGGGGAACGGAGGGAGCTACGCGCCGAGCGTTTCGGCCGACGGTCGCTACGTCGCGTTCCAGAGCTACGCGTCGAACCTCGTCGCGGGCGACACGAACGGGATCTGCGACGTCTTCGTGCGCGACCGGACGACGGGCACGACGGTGCGCGTCAGCGTCGATTCGGCCGGGCTCGAGGCGACCGGCGAGTCGTTCTATCCGGCAATCTCCGCCGACGGCCGGTACGTGGCATTCCAGAGCCTCGCTGCGAATCTCGTGGCCGGCGACGTCAACGGGAAGGGCGACGTGTTCGTCCGCGATCTCTCGAACGGCACGACGGTGCTCGTGAGCCAGTCGAGCGCCGGGATGCAGGGGGACGCGGACAGCCAGGCCGCCTCGATCTCCGCCGACGGCCGTTTCGTCGTGTTCGACAGCACGTCGGCGAGCTTCAGCGCCGGGGACGCGAACGGCGCGTCGGACGTCTTCGTGCGCGACCTCGTCGCCGGGACGACCGAGCGCGTCAGCGTCGATCCCGCGGGGAACGACGGCGACGGGAACAGCTTCGCGGGTTCGTTGTCGGCGGACGGGCGGCACGTCGCGTTCTACAGCGCCGCGTCGAACCTGGTCGGGCTCGACGCGAACAACGCGTTCGACGTCTACGTCCGCGATCTGCAGGCCGCGACGACGACGCGCGTCAGCGTGACGCCGGTCGACCGACCGGGAAACGGCGACAGCTTCACGCCCTCGATCTCCGCCGACGGCCGCTTCGTCGCGTTCCAGAGCATCGCGTCGAACCTCGTCGCGGGCGACACGAACGCGACCGCGGACATCTTCCTGCGCGACTGCGACGTCGCCGTGACCCTGCGCGCGAGCGTCGGCGCGCACGGGGCGGAGTCCGACGACCTGAGCGCCGGGCCCGCGGTGTCCGCGGACGGCCGCGACGTCGCGTTCTGGAGCGCCGCGACGAATCTCGCGGGGATGGACGGCAACGGCTGTCTCGACGTGTTCCTCTTCGATCGCGAGTGCACGGGCGTCGATCCGTCGATGCCGTTCTGCTTCGGCGACGGATCGGCGATGAGCTGCCCATGCACGAACGGGGCCGCCGGCCGCGGCTGCGCGAACTCCGCCGTCGCGTCGGGAGCGTGGCTCCGCGCGGGCGGCTCGACGGCGATGAACGCCGTGACGGGCACGGACTCGATCGTATTGTGCGTCGACGACGTGCCGGCCGGCGCCGTGACGCTCCTGCTCCAGACGGCGATGCAGACGACTCCGGTGACGTTCGGCGACGGTCTGCGCTGCGCCGGCGGCGCGCAGCGCATGATCTCGATGGGCGCCGCGCCGGAGGGCCGCGTCGTCTATCCGCAGCCGGGGCAGCTGTCGGTCTCGCGTCGCTCGGCGGCGCTCGGCGATCCGATCGCGGGGACGGGCGCGACGCGGTTCTACCAGGCCGCGTACCGGGAGCCCGATGCGTCGTTCTGCCCGCCGCCGCTCGGCGGATCGGTCAACATCACGAACGCGCTCGCGCTCGTCTGGTAGGCGCGCGGGAACACCGTAGACTGGGCGCGATGCGCCTCGTACCGCTCGTCTGCGCGTCGTTCGTCCTCTTCACGAGCCTGGGCGCGAGCCGCGCCGCCGCGCAGGACGGCCGCGCGCTCTTCCTCCAGCACTGCGCGAGCTGCCACGGCGAGACCGGCGACGGACACGGGACCGCGACGCTCGACCGGGCGGCGCGCAGCTTCAAGGAAGGCGGCTTCTCGTACGGGAACACGCAGGACGCCGTCGTCCGCACGATCACGTTCGGCATCCCCGGGACGCCGATGCCCGCCGCGCCGGCGGTGCTCAACGAAGCGGACCGCAACGCGCTCGCGTCGTACGTGCTCGCGCTCGGCCCGGTGACGACGGAAGCCGGCACCGCGGAATCGCGACTCGATGTCACGGACCGTCCGCGGATCGCGCGCGGGAAGCTCGACCCGATCGTCGAAGGCGCGCCGGCGCGTCCGCGCGGCCTGTGCGTCGGGACGACGGACGGCTTCACGTTCGAGTACCGGACGGACGACGTGCGCCTGCTCGGCGTGAGACAGGGAGCGTTCGTCGACCGCGCCGACTGGCGCGGCCGGGGCGGCGACGCGCTGAAGCCGCTCGGGACGCTCCTGCTCGTCGCGGGGCGCGGCGACCCGGCGCCGACGTTCTCGGATCCGCGGACCGGAGCGCCGTTCGGAGCGCGCCTCGCGAGCACATCGACGGAGCACGGCGTCCCGCTCCTCGGCTACCGGCTCTTCGAAGCGGGGAATTCGACCGCGATCGGGAGCGTCGGCGAGGCGCCGAGCGCGCTGCACGGCACGGGCGGCTCCGGATTCACGCGTCATCTCTCGATCGACTCGACGCGCGCGGTGCGCGTGCGCGCCGCCGATGCGGGGCCCGCGTGGGTCGCTTCAGGGATCTCGTGGATCGTCCGGCGGCGCGGCGACGGGAGCTTCGAAGCCTGCTCGGTCACCGGCCTCCGCGCGGGCGAGGTGCTCGTGCCGGACGGGGGCGGCGCGGAGTTCGTGCTCGGTCCCGGCGCGCGCGAAGTGGAGATCCGGACGCTGCTCGCCCCGCGCTGGGACGATGCGATCCAGGCGCGCTGGCTCGCGGGGGTCGCTCCGTGATCGCCCTCGCGCTCGCGGCCGCGCTGCAGTTTCCCCAGGAGTCGGACGCGTACACGGTCGACTGGCTGAAGCCTCCGGAAAAGGAGGTGCTCGAGGTCGGCGGCATGGGCTTCCTCCCCGACGGCCGGCTCGCGCTCTCGACGCGCCGCGGGCAGGTGTGGATCGTCGAGAACCCGCTGGCGGAGAACCCCGACGACGCGCACTTCACGCTGTTCGCGGAGGGACTGCAGGAGGGGCTCGGACTCGCCGTCGTCGACGGCGGGATCGACGTGCTCCAGCGGAGCGAGCTCTCGCGCCTCGCGGACGCCGACGGCGACGGACGCTGCGACCGCATCGACACCTTGTGCAACTCGTGGGGCGTCTCCGGGCACTACCACGAGTTCGCGTTCGGCCTCCCGCGCGACGCCGACGGCAACTTCTTCATCTCGCTCAACGTGAGCTTCGGCAATCCGCAGTGGTGGCACGGCCGATCGACCGCGCCATGGCGCGGCTGGGTGATGAAGATCAGCCCGCAGGGGGAGCTCGAGCCCTTCGCGTGCGGGTTCCGCAGCCCGTGCGGACTCGGCATGACCGAGGAAGGCGACCTGCTCGAGACGGACAACCAGGGCGACTGGATGCCGGTGTGCCCGGTCTTCCACGTGAAACCCGGGCGCTTCTACGGACATCCGGCCGCGCTGCGGTGGACGAAGGAGTACCTCGCGACGCAGACGATCCCGAGCGACACGCTCCCGCCCGAGCGCGAGCGCGAGCCGGCCGCGGTGTGGATGCCGTACAAGTGGGTGCGCTCCGCCGGGAACCTCGTCCCCGACACGACGCAGGGGAAGTTCGGCCACTTCGCGCACCAGCTCTTCGTCGCCGAGCTCACGAACGGCCTCGTCGCGCGCGTGCAGCTCGAGCGCGTGCGCGGCGAGCTCCAGGGCGCCTGCTTCCTCTTCCGTCGCCGCGTCGGATCCGCGGTGCGCGTCCTGTTCGCTCCCGACGGCAAGACGCTGCTCGCGGGGCTCACGAACCGCGGCTGGGGCGGCCTCGCGCCCGCGGCGGGCATCGCGCGCATCCGGTACACGGGCAAGACGCCGTTCGAGATGCAGGGCGTGCACCTCCTCCAGGACGGCTTCGACGTCACGTTCACGAAGCCGCTGGGAGTCGGCGCGGCCCTCCCGGGCGTCGAGGCGGAGATGCTCCATTACGACTGGTGGTGGGAGTACGGCTCGCCCGAGCGCGGCAACGAGAAGCTCGCTCTCGCGTCGTCGGCGATCTCGGCGGACGGGCTGCACCTCCTGCTCCATTTCTCGAACCTGCGCGCGGGAGAAGTCGCGCGCGTGACGCTCGCGCACGTCCGCTCCGCGGACGGCGAGGCGCTCGTGCACGACGAGTTCGACTACACGATCAACCAGCTCCCCGAAGGCCCCTTGTGCACGACGCCGGTCGCGCGGCTCGTGCCTCCGCCGCCGGCGCGCGAGACGGGCGAGGAAGGCTGGCTGCGCCTCTGCTACACGGATGCGTTCGACCTCTGGACCTCGAAGGGCTGGTCGCTCGTCGACGCGGACGTCGATCCGGCGGACCCGAAGAAGCTCGTGACGCGCGAGGGCAACGCGGCGCTCGTGAACCAGGCGAAGGCCGGCGAGACGCCTTCGGATTTCGTCAGCAAGCCCGAGTTCGGCGACGTGCGCCTGCATGCCGAATTCATGATGCCCGAGGGCGGCGGCGGGGGCGTGATGTTGATGGGCCGCTACGAAGTGCGCCTTTCCGCGGACAAGGTCTGCGGCGCCGTTCCGCCCGGCGAAGGCTTCGCGGGCGAGCCCGCGGCGCTCGAGTGCTTCAAGGGCGCCGGTGCGTGGCACGACCTCGACCTCGTGTTCCGCGCGCCGCGGTTCGACGCGCACGGCAAGAAGACGCAGAGCGCGCGGTTCGAGAAGGTGCTCGTCGACGACATCCTCCTCCACGAGAGCCTGTACGTCCCGGGGCCGACGCAAGGCGGCTTCGAGGGCGAGCTCCCGCGCGGGCCGCTGCGCTTCCGCGGCGACCGCGGCGCGATCGCGCTCGGCGGCATCCAGGTCCGGCCGATCGACGAGCCCGTCGACGAGCCGGGGTTCGTGCCGCTCTTCGACGGCGAGGATCTCGAGGGCTGGACGAAGCTCGGGGACGCCGACTGGAAGATCGACGACAGCGTGCTCGTCGGCTCCGGGAAGAAGGGCTGGCTCGCGACGGCGCGCGCGGACTTCAAGGACTTCGAGCTCGTCGCGCGCATGAAGGTGTCGGACGGCGGCGACTCGGGGATCCGGTTCCGCGCGTCGGGCGACGACCTGGCGGGCTACGAAGCCGAGGTGAACTCGAGCTACCCCGATCCGCAGCACACCGGGAGCCTCCTCGGCCTCGCGCCCGTGCGCGCGCACCTCGTCGCGCCGGACACCTGGTTCGACTACCGCGTGCGCTGCGAGGACGAGAAGGACGGCACGCGGATCCGGATCTCGATCGACGGCGTCGTCGTCACGGATTTTCTCGACCGCGCGCGGCGCGCGGCGGCGGGCCGGATCGCGATCGAGCAGCACCACGACGGGTCGGTCATCGAGGTGAAGGCGCTCGCCGTCCGGGAGATCTCGCGCTGACGGCGGACGGGGCTCCCTCGACCGCGCGGCCCACGCCAACGCCATGCGATCCACGAGCCCGCTCCTTCGAGCCTTGCATCGACCGGTGGACGCCGCGTCGCTGGCGTTCGTGCGCGTCGTCTTCGGCTGCGTGATGCTCGTCGAGATCTCGCGCTACTGGAGCCACGGCTGGATCCGCGAGTACTTCGTCGAGCCGAAGTTCTTCTTCAGCTACCCGCTGTTCGGCTGGGTCCGCCCGCTCCCCGCGGCGTGGCTCACCGTCCAATTCGACCTCCTCGCGCTGGCGGCGATGTGCATCGTCCTCGGGCTCTTCACGCGGATCGCCGCCGCGGTGTTCTCCGTGCTCTTCGCGTGGTGGTTCCTCTCGGACCAGACGAACTACCTGAACCACTTCTACCTGATCACGCTCGTCTCGTTCCTCTTCGTGTTCGTGCCGACGGAGCGGACGTTCTCGCTCGACGCGCGCTTCAGGAGACCGCCGGGGACGCGGCGCTCACCCGCGGCGGAGACCGTGCCCGCGTGGGCCGTGTGGATCTTCCGCTTCCAGATCGGCGCGCCGTACTTCTTCGGCGGCATCGCGAAGCTGAACCCCGACTGGATCGCGGGCGAGCCGATGCGGATGTGGCTGCGCGACATGAAGAGCGTGCCCCTGCTCGGGCTTGTGTGCACGCAGGAGTGGTGCGTCTACGGGTTCGTCGTCGGCGGCCTGCTCCTCGACCTCCTCGTCGTCCCGGGGCTGCTCTGGAAGCGCACCCGCGCGTTCGCGTTCGCGGCGGCGCTCCTGTTCCACGGCACGAACGCGATCATCTTCTCGATCGGGATCTTCCCCTGGCTGATGATCGCGGCGACGACGATCTTCTTCGAGCCGGATTGGCCGCGCAGAGTCCTCGCTCTCCTGGGTGTGCGCGCCCAGGGACCGCCGCGCGCCGACGCGCCCGCCGCGGTCGAGAGGTCGACCGCGCGGAGCCTCGGGATGGCCGGTCTCGCAGCCTGGATCGCGCTGCAGATCGGCCTGCCTCTCCGGCATTTCCTCTACCCCGGGTACGCGAGCTGGACGGAGGAGGGTCACCTCTACTCCTGGCACATGAAACTGCGCGACAAGGCCGGGTACGGGGAGTTCATCGCTCGCGACGCGGCGAACGGCGCGAGCTGGAAGATCGATCCGCGCGACTACCTCGAGAAGCGGCAGGAGCGCGAGATGTACGGTCATCCCGACGAGATCCTCCAGTTCGCGCACCACGTCGCGGACGAGTACGCGAAGGCGGGAAAGGGCCGGCTCGAGGTGCGCGCCCGGATCTTCGTGTCGTTGAACGGGCGGAAGCCGCAACTGATCGTCGATCCGGAGGTCGACCTCGCGGCGCAGCCGCGGTCGCTCGGGCGCTGGCCGTGGATCCTCCCGCTCGCGGAGCCCCTGCAGTCGCCGGCGAACCGCGGGACCTGAAAAAACAGCGAGGCCGACCGCATGCCCGGTCGGCCTCGCGTTCACCCGTGCCGGATCGTCACGGACCCCAGTGGACGAGGATCGCGTTCGACGCGTTGAACCCCTGGTTGCAGGGGCCGCCCGCATCGCGGTAGAAGACCTGGAACGCGGTCGTGTCGCCCGCCGTGAGGCCGAGCTGCTGGGAAAGCGTCGGACCGCCGGGAACCGGGATCGAATCGTGGCCCGTGGCGTGCGAGACCTTCGACACGCGGACGAGCGGGGCGCCGATGCAACGCGTTCCGTCGCCGAACGTCAGTCCGGGCAGGTGGAACGCGCCTTCGTAGAAGACGCCGGTGTGGTCGAGCGGGATGTTGGTCACCGTGAGCACGAGCGTGTCGTGGCTGATCAACGCGCTTCCGCTGGCCGTCAGGGACGCACCCGTACCGGTGCTGTTCACGCAACCCGATTGGGATCCCGGGCGGGCGACGTTGCCGCAGGGGCAGTCGACGCCGCCGTTCGCGGTACCGGTGCCGTTGCAGTAGGGGGCTGCGTACGATTCGCATTCGTCCGGAATGCCGTTCGTGTTCAGGTCCGGACTGGTGCCGTTCGCGATGTCGATCGAGTCGTCGATGCCGTTGCGGTTGCAGTCCGTGATGCCACCGCCGTCATCGTCGTCGTCGCCATCGTCATCATCGCCGTCGTCGCCGTCGTCGTCGTCCCCGTCGTGACCGCCGTCATCACCGTCGTCGTCGCCGTCGCCGCCGCCGTCGTCACCATCGCCGCCGCCGCCGTCATCGCCGTCGTCGCCCTCTTCTTGGTTGCTGTGCTGGCCGCCGTCGCCGCCGGACTGACCCGATTTCGCGGGATGGTGTCCGTGGCCTCCGGCGGAGTGGCCGGACAGGGAATCGGCGTGCGTGCGCTGCAGCCACCAGAGTGGGAACAGCAGGACCAGATAGACGAGCGCTCTCAGTCGTCGGTTGGAGCCGAACATGTTTGGATCCTCGAAGGAGGTTGGAACGAGTGGATCAGCAGGGGGCGCGGATCGCTTCGCGGGCAGCTGATCCCTGGGGGCCCGCGCGACGAAGGCCAGCCTACGACGAGTTCGAGATCGCGGGCGGTCCACTCGGAATCGTAATCCCTGCGCTTTGGGGGGATTTCGGCACGCGCGTGCAGGGCCGGAGCGATCCGAGCGCCCCGCGCCACATTTGGCTAACGGAAACGTTCGCCGGCAGCCGAAGGAGGGGATCCCCGCTTCGGTCCCCCGGAAGCTAGCTCAGCGTGTGGCTCCGATTCCCATCCTGGCCTCTGGCCGTCGTCCTGCTCGGAACCGTCTCGATCCCTTGCGGCTGCGCAACGGAGGATCCGGTGCTCGAGATCTCCGCGTCGACGCGGTCGTCCAGTGCACCGACGGTCGACTCGTGCCTCGAGCGCTGGGCAGCGGAGGGCGACGCGGACCAGCCTCTGGCGGTCGCTCCGGAGCGGGAGACCTCGGGTGCATTTCACGGACGGAGCGAGCCGCCCTACGGAAGTGGTCCCCTGGCAGCCGATGTACACGAGTCCCTCCGTGGTCCCTCCAGGGCTGAATCCAGCATGTGGTCCCAACTCCCTTTCGCGTCCGTGCTCGCGAGCATCTTCCTCTGCTGCGGTTGCGTGGCGGTGGCGTGGATCCGCATGCACAAGTTCGCGAAGGAAGTCGAACGGCTCGAGCAGGAGTTCGCCCTGAGGACCCAGGAACAAGACGACGCGTACGTGCGGTTGGAAGCCAGAGTCGAGGACCTGGCTGCGAGGCTCGCCCGGTCGACGGCGGAACGGCGAGAGCTGTCGGGCGCGCACCAGCGTGTCGCGGCCGACAATCAGGCCTTGGCCATGGAACTGCAGGGCGCCCTGGAGAAATCCATGTCGCTCGAGGGCGAGTTCGCACGCGCGCCCGCGCGTGAGCCGGAATCCACGGACGGGCTCTTCGAAGCGGCCCGGTTCGAGCAGGTGGCGCAGACGATCGCGGCGCTCGCGGCCGGGCTCGGCGAGGAGCAGCCGCTCCCGCCTGTCGCCGTCGCAGAGGTTGCGGTCGCACAGGAAGAAGGAATCGTGATGCCCGACTGGTTCGAGAACGAAACGCGTCCGATCACCCCCGAATCCGTGCCGTCCCTCTCGGTCTCCGCGAGGGAAGCCGAGGCGGAGAGCGCCGCCGCCGCCCGCGTGGCGGGGCTCGAACGGCGCCTCGATGCCTGGGACGAGCAACTGCAGCGCCACGTCGCGACGATCGCGTCGCTGCAGGACGCGGCCGTCGTCCAGGGCGGCCAGATGGAAGCGGTGAGGCAACGGTGCGTGGAGCTCGAACGACAAGTCCGAGAGTTCGCGGCTCGGCCGGTGGAGCGTCCGCAGGAGGCGCCGAAGGCCGAGAGCACGCGATCGGCGCGCGAGGTCGAGCTCGAAGAGCGGCTCGCGAGCCGCGACGACGAGCTGCGCCAGCGCGCGGAAGAGATCGAGTCGTTGCAGGTCGAGAAGGTCGCGAGCCAGCGGCAGCTCGACGCGGCCGGCCGGCGCTGCGCCGAGCTCGAGCAGCGGATCCAGCAGCAGGCGCAGGAGCAGGTCCAGGAGGCGCAGGTCCGGCTGGTCCGCGATCAGGAGCAGCGCCAGGCCTCGACCGACAGCGTGCGCGAGCTCGAAGCGCTCCTCGCGAGCCGCGACGAGGATCTCCGGCAGCGCGCGGGGATGATCGAGTTGCTCCAGGACGGCGTGGTCGCCAAGGCCCGGGAGCTCGAAGCGGCCGACCGCCGCTGCGCGGAGCTCGAGCAGGGAATGCGGCTGCTCGCACAGGAGGAGCAGGGACGATCCGCGCGCCACGACGAGGAACTGCGCCAGCGTGCGACGAAGATCGAGCGTCTCGAGAGCGAAGTGGCCGCCAGGAGCCGAGTCGCCGAGTCGGCGGGCGAGCGCTGCAGCGATCTCGAGCAGCAGCTCCGGCGGCAAGAGGAACGCGTACAGGAGCGCGATCAGCAACGCGACGAGCTCGAGCAGCAGCTGCGGAAGCAGAACGAGCGCGAGCAGGAGCGCAGTCAGCGCTGCGACGAGCTCGAACAGCAGCTGCGCAGACAGAACGAACGCGAGCAGGAGCGCAGCCAACGCTGCGACGAGCTCGAGCAGCAGCTGCGGAGGCAGAGCGAGCGCGAGCAGGAGCGCAGCCAGCGCTGCGACGAGCTCGAGCAGCAGCTGCGCAGGCAAGAGGAACGCGAGCAGGAGGGCCACCGGCGCGAACAGGAGCTGCAGCGCGCCCTCTCGGCACGAGCGGGGGATCTCGAGGAGCGCCTGCTGAGCCTCGACGAGGACATGAACCGGCGTTCGACGACGATCGAGCGCCTCCAAGGCGAGATGGCGGCGAAGGACGAGGCGATCGCCGGCCTCGGCGAGCGCTGCGCCCAACTCGAGCAGCAGATCGCCCGGCAAGCGGAGCAGGAGCAGGGGCGCGAGGCGTCGGAGCGCAGCGCGGCGAGCGAGAGGCTCCTGCGCACCCGCGAGCTGGAGACCGAGCTCGCGACCCGGGACCAGGACATGCGGCGCCTGTCGAGCGAGCACGCTCAGCTGTCCGATCGCTTCAAGGTGCAGTCGGAACAGCTCGAGCAGCGCTTCCGCGAGCTGCGCGAGCGCGATGCGCAGATCCACGTCGTGCACGCCCGCGCCGAAGCGGTCGACGCGTCGGCCGAGCGCGGCCGCGAGGAACTGCGGGGAAGCGAAGCGGTTCTCGACGAGCTCGTCGAGAACCGGATCACGACCCTCTTCAAGCGGCGCACCGGCTCGAGCTCGGAAGCGCTTCCGGAGCTCTACCTGGACGGCCTGGAGCAAGGCGACTTCGACCTCGCGCTGCAGGGACTCCTGGGCGATCCCGAACCGCTCGCGACGCCGTCGGTGGCGCGTCTCGGCGCGCGCTGGAAGCGCGAGCACGAGGCCTGGAGAACGTCGCGGCTCGATCGCGAAGTCGTCTACCTGTGGGCCGACGGAGTCCGCCTCCGCGCCGGCCTGGAGAACGAGGAGACCGCGCTGCTCGTGGTCGTCGCCTCGCACGTCGACGGATCCCGATCCGTGGTCGCCGTCGAGTCGGGCGATCCCAAGTCGAAGGAAGTCTGGCTCGGCGTGCTGCGCAATCTCGTGCAGCGAGGGATGAACGTGCCGCGGCTCGTCGTCGCGTCCGGATCCTCCGGGCTGTGGTCCGGGATCGACGAGCTCGGCTGGGACTCAGCGCGCCAATACTGCTGGAGCCACAAGACCGCCGATGTGCTCGCCGCGTTGCCCAAGAAGCGCCAGTCGCAGGCCGGCAAGATGCTCCTCGCCGCCTCGAGCGCGGTCACGCGCGTGGCCGCGAAGAAGCTGCGCGACAGGTTCGTGAAGCGCTGCGGCGTGCGCTGCGCCGGAGCCGGCGAGCAGGTGACCGCGGACTGGAAGCAGATGACGAGCTTCTACGCGTTCCCCGAGGACCACTGGGCTCAGCTGCGCACGACCGGCGTCATCGAGTCGCCCTTGGCCGCGATCCATCTCTGCGCGAGCGAGCCGAAGGCGAGCAAGCCGAGCCCGAACGTCGAAGCGGTCCTCTGGAAGCTCCTCTGCGCCGCGACGAAGACGGCGCGCAAGCTCAGCGGCCCGAAGCTGCTGCTGCCGGGCACCGGTCGACGAGGCCGGCGCGAAGGCGGCCCGGGCGAGCGGTCGCGCAGCCGCGTCGCCTGAGCGATCCCGCCGCGCTCCGCGCGAGTGCCCCCTCAAGGTCCTGCCCGCAGAAATCCGACGAAAGGGAGCGTTTCCTCCCCGCCGCGGTCCCCGACGGTCCCAACCCCACGCCCCGCATGTCCGAACCGGAACAGCCGTCCCAGACGAAGGTGCGCGATCAGGCGAAGATTCAGGACACGAGCCTGAGCGATCTCCTGCGCGTCGGATCGGATCCCAATGCCATGTTGCTCGGCCTCACGCCGCCCGACGGCGAGGGCGGCAGCGAAGAGTCCGGCAAGGAGGAGTCGAAGGCCGACCCGGCTGGAACTCCGCAGGCGAGCGGGGACGCGGCCGCAGACGGCGCGGTGATCACCCCCGACTCGGCCGTCGAACCGAGTTCCGCCGAGTCCGATTCGAGCTCGGGGAGGCGGAGTGGAGAACGGAGGCGTCCGGCGGCCGGCAAGTCGGCCTTCGCCGGCTGGCAGATCGCGGGCCTGATGATCACGGCGCTCGGCCTCGTTCTCGCCGCGCTCCCGCTCGTCGTGACGCCGCTGCCGCAGGTGCTCGAGCGCGTGCTCGACCCCCGCGTCTCCTCCGGGATCCTTCTCGTCGGCGGCGGACTCCTGTTCACGTTCAGCGTCCTGCGGCACACGCTGCAGCACCTCCAGTCTTCCTTGGACGCGGTCAGCGGCGAGACCGCGCGGCTCGAGGAGATCGCGGTGGACGGACATGCCGTGCTGAAGGCGCTCCACACCGTCCGGCTCGAGAACACGACCCTGACCGGGGACGTGGCCAAGCTCCAGACCAGGATCAAGAAGCTGACGGAGATCGTGTCGAACCCCGACTTCGCGGGCTCGCTGTTCCGTCTCGCCGCGAGCGTCGACCTGCTCGGCAAGCACGTCGAGGTCTACATGAAGCAGCAGTTCGGGACGCTCGACCAGCGCTTGACGTCGATCGCCCAGCAGTCGGATCACACCGAGCAGCAGCTGAAGGCGACGCTCGGTCAGATGCATGCGCTGATGAAGGAGCAGCTGCGGGTCCAGCAGCTCGCCGTCCAGGAAGGTTTCGATCACCTGAATTCCGCTTCGGACAAGACGGTCGGACGCATCGAGCAGAGTCTGCAGACCACGGCGCGGATCGAGGCCACGATCAAGAACCAGCAGGAGAAGCTGGCGAACGGATGGGTGAGCCTGTCCGAGCGCCTGGCCCTCAGCGTGAGCCAGGTGTCCGCCGACCTGAACGACTTGCGCATCAACATCGAACGCCAGGTCCAGAGCCAGGCGGAGTCGTTGCACGTCGAGTTCGAAGAGCTCGACAACCGGATCACCCTGGCCGAGCGGAACCAGGTCTCCGGGATCCAGCATTTCTCCGAGCAGGTCCAGGGACAGGTCGCGAAGGGCATCGAGGATCTCGACAATCGGATCGTTCTCTCCGAGCGGAACCAGACCTCCGGGATCCAGCAGCTCTCGGAGAAGGTCCAGGGGCAGCTCGCGAAGGGCATCGAGGATCTCGACGACCGGATCGGTCTCTCCGAACGGAACCAGGCCTCCGGGATCCAACAGCTCTCGGAGCAGGTCCAGGGGCAGGTCGCGAAGGGCATCGACGATCTCGACGACCGGATCGCTCTCTCCGAGCGGAACCAGGTCTCCGGGATCCAGCAGCTCTCGGAGCAGGTCCAGGGGCAGGTCGCCCGACGCATCGACGAGCTCCAACAGAGCCTGAAGCTGCTCGCGGACCTGACGAGCCGCGGCCACGGGGAGATCGCCGGCGGATTCGGCGAGCTCGGATCCCGGTTCGACAAGCACTCGCGGGAGCAGCAGGCCTCGTTCCAGCAGATCCGCGAGCGCACGACGGAAGCGACGAGGACCGCCAAGGGAGAACTCGCGGCGATCCTCGAGCAACTCCGGGCGCACCTGGAGCAGCTGGCTCACGACCATCTGGCCGCATTGCACAAGTCGACGCAGGACTCGCAACAGGCAGCCGGTGCGGCCCAGTGCGAGCTCGCGGCGAACTTCGAGCAGATCGGCTCGAGGATCGAGAAGGCGCTCGAAGCGCGGTCCAGGAACCTCGCCAGCAGCCTGACGGAAGTCGCCGAGATGATCCAGTCGATCACGACCGAGCTGCGCTCGTGCATCGCCGAGTCGATCGCGCGCGTGTCTTCCGTTCGCTCCGAATCCGCAGGCTTCTCCGAGACCGTGGGCGAGAGGCCGCGCGTCGAGTTCGTGAGCCCCGCCCCGGAGATCGCCGACTCGCTGCCCGAGTCCTCCTCGGAGGCGCCGTCGGACACGCCCGTCTCGCTCGAGATCCCCGTCGATCCGGCTCGGAACAGCGACTGGATCGAGCCGCCGGTCCAGGACGGGTCGTCCCCGCCTCCGGATGTTCCGGATCCCTAGTCGGGAGCAGCATCGATCCGAGCGCGTCAGCGGCGCGCGGCCGCCGCGAGCGCTCCGCCGGCGGCCCTTCCCCGGATCGGCCGTGCGGATCGGCCTGGCGATCGCCTGCGCGATCGCGCCGATCGTCGCGCAGAGTCGCCCGGTGCCCACCGTCTCCATGGCTCGGCGTGCCGCGCAGGGCGGCGACCTCGAATGCGCGCTCAAGATGTACACCGAGATCCTGTCGCTGCACCCGCGCGACCTCGGCGCCTTGAAGGGCCGCGCGCAGGTCTTCGTCTGGAGCACGCGCTACCCGGAAGCGGAGGTCGACTACCGGCGCGTCCTCGAGGTCGCGCCGCTCGACGTCGCCGCATCCACGGGCTTGGCCCTGACGCTGCTCCGCGAGAACCGTTTCGAGGAGGCCGAGCGTCTGGTGCGCGAGGTGTTGGCCGTCCAGCCGATGGATCGCGAGGCGTCGCTCCTCCTCGGCGAAGTCCTCCTGCGGACGGAGCGAGCCGCCGAGGCCCAGGTCGAATTCGAGCGCGCTCTCGCGCGCGAGCCCGCGGATCCGCGCGCGCGACTCGGCTGCGCGCGAGCCCTCTCCGCGTGCGGTCGGGAGGCCGCGGCCCGCGCGTTGGTCGAGGCGACGGCGACCGACCTGGCGGCGCGACTCGACGAGCATCCCGAGGACACCGAAGCGCGCATCGCGCGCGCGACTGCGTTGATCCGCCTGGCTCGGGTCGAGGAAGCACTCGCGGAGTACGAGTCCGCGCTCGGCCGTTCGCCGGGCAACCTGGAGGCGGAGCTCGGGCGCGCGTCCCTCGAGGTGCGCCTGGGGCATCTCGCCGAGGCTGGCAAGCACATCGAGAGCCTTCTTCTCGGGCATCCGGACTCCGCGGAGGTGCACGGGCTCGAGGGCGCCCTGCTCCTGCGTCTCGGGCGAGACGCGGCAGCCGGGCGGGCGTACGCGTCCGCGGTGGAGCTCGACCCGTGGAACACGGAGTATCGGCTCGGCATCGCGAACAGCCGGTCCGCGCGAACGGACATCGACGGTGCGCGCGAGGCCTGCGACGAGGCCCTCTCGCTCGACCCCTGGAGCCACGACGTCCGCGACTTGATGTCGCGGCTCGACCAGACCGAAGTGCCCGGCCGCTTCCGATTCGACGCGGGGCTCCGCTTCGATCGGCTGACCGGTTCCGGGGACGACTGGTCGCAGGAGACGGCGCACCTCGCGTGGCGGGCGTGCCCGGACCTCACGGTCGGCCTGGGAATCGACGGCTTCCAGCGCTTCGGAGCGGACGACGTCCAGGCGACCGCCGATTGCACCTGGCGCGTCAGCGATCCCTGGACGCTGTCCGCCGCCTACACGTACGGGCCCGACGCCGAGGTCGTCGCGCGCTCGGCTGCGGACGTCGAGGTCGCGCGCCGTGTCGGCGATTCCTCGACGGCGCTCCTGCACCTTCGGCACACCTCCTACGCCGCCGGAGTTCGCACGGACATCGTCTCCCCGGGCTTCGAATTCCCCTGCGGCCCGAACGAGAGCTTGCTGGCGCGGTACTACTTCGTGAACAGCTCCGACACCGGCGATGGTCACGCCGGATCGCTGCGGCTCGAGTTCTTCCCCGAGGGTCCCGTGCGCACGAGGATCGGGGTCGCCTACGGCAGCGAGTCCTTCCTCGCCACCACGGCGGGTCAGGCCATCCAGACCTCGGAGGTGCTGACGATGTTCGCCGGCGTCGAGTGGCGCTGCTCGAGTCGGACGCGCGTGTCGCTCGCCTACGACTACGAGGACCACCGGTCGACCTCCGACAAGCAAGGGCTCGCGCTCGGCTTCACGGTGGAGTTCTGATCGTGCTCCCCGGAAACGTCAATGCGTGGATCGGACCGGTCGCCCTGGCGGCGCTGATCCTCGCCGCACTGCTCTTCCTCGCTCTCGTGATCCAGCACACGATCGGGATCGCGATCGTGCACCACGTCGAGCGCAGACAGCGCGTGCTCGTGCCGCTCATCCTCCGCTCGATCGGGAACGCGGACGCCGTGCCCGCGCTGCGGCAGAACCTGCAACCCTTCGACCTGCGGATCGTCCGCGACGTGTTGATGCAGTTCGCGATGGACCTGCGCGCGCAGGACTGCGCCAACATCGCCTGCCTGTGCGATCAGCTCGGCCTGCTCGAGCCCGAGATCCGGAGTCTGTTCGCGCTGCGGCCCCGGACCCGCCGGCGGGCGGCGGCGAACCTCGGGCTCCTGAGGCCGGCGGCCGCGGTGGAGCCGCTGCTCGAGCTCCTCGACGATCGCTACATCAACGTGCGCCTCGCGGCCATCGACGCGCTGGGGGACATCGGCGACGACCTCGGGCTCGTCGCCCTGATCCCGTTGCTCGAGGATCCCGAGCCGGCGATCGCCTGGCGTGCCCTGGAGGCCCTGTGCCGGTCGGGGCACGACGTCGGCATCGAGGTCCTCCGCTACCTCGAGCTCACGCGCGACTCGAACGCGAGCCGGGCCGCGGTCGAATCGATGCGTTGGTTGGAGCCCCGACGAGCCGAGGACCGCCTGTGCGAGATCGCGCGCGGCATCCGGTCGCGACTGCGCGCGCAGACCGCGCGCGTGCTCGCCGCGATCGGGTCGAGCCGTTGCGAATCCGAGTTGCACTCGCTCCTGTCCGATCACAACTCCGAGGTGCGCGCCCAGGCGGCGAAGGCTCTCGGCACGCTGGGCCGTTCGGGTTCCCTGCCGGCGCTGCGCGCGGCGTTCGTGGACCCGTCGTGGCCGGTGCGGATGGAGGCGGCCCGCGCGCTCCTGGAGATGAAGGAGCCAGGGATCACGGCGTTCCTGGAGGAACTGTCCAGCGCCGGTCGAGAAGGCGGGGCGAGCGACCCCCCGGTCGCGAACCGGACCGCCGTGCGCGCGCAGGTCGCATGAACGCCTCCGCGATCGTGCAGTGGATCGCCGATGTGTGGAGCGACGTCTTCCTGCTCTACTCCTGCCTGCTCGGCGTGTACTACGCCATGCTGCTCGTCTTCGGCTTCCTCGAGACGATGCGTCTCGTCCGCGGCGTGCCGTGGCAGGAGACGCGCCGGCGCATGGAGTCGCCGTTGACCGCGCCGATCTCCCTCGTCGTCCCCGCCCACAACGAGGGGCCGGGCATCACCGCGACCGTCGGTTCGCTCCTGGCGCTCAACTACCCCGAATTCGAGGTCGTGATCGTCAACGACGGCTCAACGGACAAGACCCTCGAGACGCTGATCGAGGGCTTCGACCTGTACCAGGTGTGGCGGCCGTACGTCCCCCGGATCCCCTCGCAGCCCGTGCGGGGCGTCTACGAATCCAGGCGGCACAAGAACCTGCTGGTCGTCGACAAGGTGAACTTCGGATGCAAGGCAGACGCGGCCAACGCCGGGCTGAACTTCGCTCGGCATCCGCTGGTCGCGATCACCGACGGCGACTGCGTCCTCGACACGAGCTCGCTCCTGCGCGCCGTGCGACCGTTCGTCCGCGACCCGAACCGGACGGTGGCCGTCGGAGGAACGATCCGGATCGCCAATGGCTGCGAGATCGCCCACGGACGGATCGAGCGGCCCGCGATGCCGCGAGGTCTCGTCCCGCGCATCCAGGCCGTCGAGTACATGCGCTCGTTCCTGCTCTCGCGCATGGCGTGGAGCTGGGCCGGCGGGCTCCTGATCGTGTCCGGTGCATTCGGCTTGTTCGACCGCAACACGCTCCTCGAGGTGGGGGGATTCGCGACGGACACGCTGGGCGAGGACATGGAGCTCGTCGCGCGGCTGCACCGGCGCCTCTCCGACGCAAAGATCGACTACCGCATCCGTTTCGTTCCGGAGCCGGTCTGCTGGACGGAGGTGCCCGAGACGCTGCGCGTCCTGCGCGGACAGCGGATGCGCTGGCACAAGGGCCTGCTCGATGTCCTGTGGCGCCATCGTCGGATGCTCGGACGGCCGCGCTACGGCACCGTCGGCATGATCGCGATGCCCTGCTACCTCCTGTTCGAGGTGCTCGGACCGCTGGTCGAATTGTCCGGCCTCCTCCTGATCCCGCTGTTCTGGTTCATGGGGAAGCTCAACGGCGAATTCGCGCTGGGGCTCATCCTCCTCGTCGGGGGCCTCGGAATCATGTTCTCGATGATGGCCGTGCTCCTCGACGACATCGCCTTCCGCTCCTACCGGCGCACGAAGGATCTGGTCTCCCTCGCGACGGCGGCGTTGATGGAGAACGTCGGCTACCGCCAGATCACGGCCTGGTGGCGCGTGCGGGCCTCCTGGGAGTACGTGATGGGGCACCGGAGCGGCTGGGGGAACATGGAGCGGCGCGGCCTGGGCAAGGTCTGAATCGAGGCCGATTCCCCGCAGTTCGTCTTCAGCAGGGGACGGCGACAGTCCGAAAAGGTTTCCGATCGACCGGGGACTCCCCTCCTCGGCTCGGGAGTGCGATCGTCCCATGCCCGCGCATCTCGCCGCAGAACTCCTGTGTTGCATCGTCTCCCTCTTCGCGGGCGGAGCGATCACCTGGCGTCTGCTCGGCCGCAGTCGCCGCGGGTACTTCCGCAGGCTCGCGCAGGAGCTGACGGACGGAGTCCACGAGCGCTGTTCCTCGTACAAGCGACTCGAGGATCGGATCGACGCGGTGATCGCCGAGTTCGACCAGCGCGAGTTCGAGTTGCGCAACGAATTCGCGGAGGGGATCCGCGTCGTCGAAGAGCCCTCCGTTCCCGAGGCCGAGGTCAGCGCCGCGCCCGAAGCGGCAGCGGAAGCCGACGCGCTCTCGTGGATGGACAGCTGCGACGTGCCGGGCGATCCGAACTTCGGCGTCATCGACGAGACCTCGTTCGTGGGGCTCCCGGTCACCGAGGGGGCGATCCTGGACGACGCCGAATCCACGGTCGATCGGTTCGCGCAGAGTCTCCAGATCTTCCAGAGGGAGAAGAGCGACGAGCTCGAACGACAGCGCGGCTGGATCGGAACTCTCGAGGGCCGCATCCAGGCCCTGGAGTCGTTGACGCAGGAGCTCGCGCGGCGCGAGCGCGGCGTGTCCGAATCGCGCGGGGCGGGCGCCGCGGAGTCCGCGGCGGCGCCGAACGCCGAGTCGGCGATCTGGGCGCAGAACCTCCAGGCGGTCTACGATCGGATCAGCCGCTCCGAACAGGGGCTGGCGGCGTGGCACGCGCAGCAGGAGGAAATGGCCCGCGAACGAATCGCGACGATCGAGAGCGCGCGCGAGATCGCGGAGAGCATCCGGGTCGGTTTGCAGCGGAATCCGGAAGCCGAGGCCTCCGCCTCGAGCGTGCGCGCGCGCGCGGAGGAGCTCGCGCGCGACATCATCAAATTGCAGGCGACGATCGCGCGACGCGAGGAGAACACGCCGCGCCCGATCGCCGCGGCTCCGCGCGTCGCACCCGCGAAGAGCGCTCGGCCGCCGTCGGTCGACTCCCGCACGCCGCGGCCGGTCGTGGCGGAGCCGCTGCCCACGGCAGCGCCGGTGAGCGCCGACCGCGCGCCGGCAGCTGCGCCGACCCCGATTCAGGAGAACCCGATCGCGCTGCGCGAGGTCGCGCGACCCGTCGTCGGAGTGGACGACTTGCCGGGGCTCGTCGACACGACCTTCGGCGAGGGGCCCGGCGCGGGCGAATCGACGCTCGAGGGGCCGTCGCAGATCGCCCAGTTGATGAGGAGTCTCGAGATCGCGCGCGGGGACGCCGACAGCTACCGGCGCAAGCTGCACGAGCAGAACTCGCAGTTCACCGCCGCGTACGCGATGCTCGACCGGATCCGCCCGTTCGTGGAAGCCCTCGAGAGCGACTTCGCCGCACACGGCCGCGAGGGCGGGACACCCTCGTAGGGCGGCGCCGCTGGTGCTCGCTGGAGGAGCGCGGCAACCGCGCCCGAGTTCCGCCGGCACCACCAGGCGAATCGGAAGCGCGGGCGGATCGATCTGACCCCTTTCCCCCCTTGCAGCCGCCTGTAGAATGGCGGGGCTAGCCCTGCTCCATCAGGCTCCCGAAACCCGCGCAAAGGGCTCCCCCGAGCGCCCGGGAATCCGGCGAAGCAGGCCCCCCCGGCTTGATGACGGACGGCCTGATCCAGATCCGCAAGGCCCGCCAGAACAACCTGGCGGGCGTCGATGTCGACATCCCGAGGAACCGCCTCGTCGCGGTCACGGGCGTGTCGGGCTCGGGCAAGTCCTCCCTCGCCTTCGACACCCTCTACCGCGAAGGCCAGCGCCGCTTCCTCGAGACCCTCTCCGCCTACGCCCGCCAGTTCCTCGGGCACATGGAGAAGCCCGACGTCGAGAGCATCGAGGGCCTCTCTCCCGCGATCGCCGTCGACCAGAGCTCCGTCTCCCGCGGCCCGCGCTCGACCGTCGGGACCCTCACCGAGATCACCGACCACCTGCGCGTCCTCTTCGCCCGCGCCGGTCGCGCGCACTGCCCGAATTGCAAACTCCCCGTCCGCTCGCAGACTCCCGAGGAGATCGCGCAGCAAGTCCTGCGCGACTACGCCGGCCAGAACGTCGTCCTCCTCGCGCCGATCCTGAAGGACCGCAAGGGGAGCCACCGCGCTCTGCTCGACGATCTGCGGAAGAAGGGATTCGTCCGCGCGCGCATCGACGGCGCGATCGTGCGCATCGAGGAGCAGCCCGAGCTCGCGCGCTACGAGCGGCACACGATCGAGGCGGTCGTCGACCGGCTGAAGCCCGATCCGGAGACTCCGGCGCGGCTGCGCGAAGCGCTCGAGAGCGCGCTCGCTCTCGCGAACGGCGAGGTCGTCGTGTCGGCGCCCGAAGGCGACCGCGCCTTCTCGACGTCGCGCACGTGCCCCGGCTGCGGCGCCGAGACGCCGCCGCTCGAGCCGCGCCTCTTCTCCTTCAACTCGCCGCACGGCGCCTGTCCCGAATGCCAGGGCCTCGGCGTGCGGCTCTCGGCCTCCGCGGCGGCGCTCGTGCGCGATCCCGCGCTCTCGATCCGCGGCGGCGCGCTCGCCGTGACGCTCGCGTCCGGCAAGGGCCTCCTGTTCCCGCGCGCAGACTTCGCGTTCCTCGAGAAGATCGCGGAGGCCCACGGCTTCGACCTCGATACGCCCTGGAAGAAGCTCTCGAAGCGCGCGCAGAAGATCGTGCTCGAGGGCACGGGCGAGGAGCGTTTCGAGGACGAGTTCAACTGGAACGGGAAGAAGTACCAGGGCTCGGCGCGCTGGAAGCGGAAGTACCGGGGCGTGATCGCCGCGGTCGAGAAGGGCGCGCTCTCGGGCGCGCACAAGAAGCAGGCGCAGCGCTACCTCGCGACGCGCACGTGCCGCGCGTGCGAGGGGAGCCGCCTCCGGCCCGCGGCGAACGCGGTCACGTGCGGGGGTGCCTCGTTCGCCGATCTGACGCGCGCGCCGGTCTCCGAGCTCGAGGGGCGCCTCGCGGCGCTCGCGCTCACGGAGCGCGAGGCGCGGATCGCGCGCGACCTCCTGACCGAGATCCGGCGGCGGATCGTGTTCCTCGCCGAGGTCGGCCTCTCGTACCTGACGCTCGACCGCTCGGCCGACACGCTGTCGTCGGGCGAGGCGCAGCGCATCCGGCTCGCGGCGCAGCTCGGCGCGGGACTGCAAGGAGTCCTCTACGTCCTCGACGAGCCGTCGATCGGCCTCCACGCGCGCGACCAGGAGAAGCTGCTCGGCGCGCTCGAGCGCCTGCGCGACATCGGGAACACGGTCGTAGTCGTCGAGCACGACGAGGCGACGCTGCGCGCCGCGGACTGGCTCGTCGACGTCGGCCCCGGCGCGGGGCGCCACGGAGGACGGATCGCGGCGGTCGGGACGCCCGCGGAAGTCGCGCGCGCGGACACGCCGACGGGGAGGCTCCTGCGCGGCGAGATCGCGCTGCCGGCGCCGAGCGCGCGGCGGAAGGGCAACGGCCTCGCGGTCGTCGTCGAGGGCGCGCGCGCGTTCAACCTCAAGGACGTCGACGTGCGCTTCCCGCTAGCAACGTTGACCGTGGTGGCGGGAGTGAGCGGCTCGGGCAAGACGACGCTGACGAGCCGGATCCTCGAGCGCGCGGCGCGGCGGCACCTCGGCCGCGAGGCGCCCGAGCCCGAGGCGCACGACCGCATCGTCGGTCTCGAGATCTTGAAGGACATCGTCACCGTCGACGGCTCGCCGATCGGCCGGACGCCGCGCAGCAATCCCGCGACCTACACGGGCGTCCTGACGCCGATCCGCGACCTCTTCGCGGCGCTCCCCGAGGCGAAGATGCGCGGCTACGGCAAGTCGCGGTTCTCGTTCAACGTCGCCGGCGGGCGCTGCGAAGCTTGCGGCGGCGGCGGGGCGAAGCTCGTCGAGCTGCAGTTCCTGGCGCCCGTGACGGTGCCCTGCGAGGAGTGCGGCGGGCACCGCTTCCAGGCCGAGACGCTCGAGGTGCGGTACCGCGGCAAGAGCATCGCGGACGTCCTCGCGATGACGGCCGAGGAGGCGTTGGAACTCTTCCGCGACCACCCGAAGATCGCGCGGCCGCTCGAGGTGCTCGTCGAGATCGGCCTCTCGTACGTGACGCTCGGACAGCCGTCGACGACGCTCTCGGGCGGCGAAGCGCAGCGGATGAAGCTCGCGACGGAGCTCCAGCGCCGACCCGGAGGCCTGAGGGGCGGCCAGACGCTGTACCTCCTCGACGAGCCGACGACCGGCCTGCACCTCGCCGACGTCGCGCGACTCGTCGCCGCGTTCCAGAAGCTCGTCGACCTCGGGCACACCGTCGTCGTCGTCGAGCACAACCTCGATCTCCTCCTCGCCGCCGACCACGTGATCGAGCTCGGACCCGAAGGCGGCGCGGCGGGCGGGCACGTCGTCGCCGAGGGGACCCCGGAGGCAATCGAGCGCACGGAAGATTCGCCGACCGGCGAGGTGCTGCGCGCGCTGCGGCGCGCGCGCGCGAAGAGCTTCGCGACGCCTGCACCGCGCGGGGGGACGAGCGAGCCGCACGCCGAGGCCGCGCGCACGATCTCGATCCGCGGGGCGCGCACGCACAATCTCAAGGGCGTCGACGTCGACGTGCCGCGCGACGCCCTCACGGTCGTCACGGGTCCGAGCGGCTCGGGAAAGAGCTCGCTCGCCCTCGACACGATCCACACCGAAGGGCGGCGTCGCTTCGTCGAGTCGCTCTCGACCTACGCGCGCCAGTTCCTCGGGACGAAGGATCGGCCGCCGGTCGACAGCATCGACGGCCTCGGCCCGTCCGTCGCCGTCGAAGGCCGCGCGTTCGGCGGGAGCCCGCGCTCGACGGTCGCGACGACGACGGAGATCCACGACCACCTGCGCGTGCTCTTCGCGCGCGCGGGGACGCGGCACTGCCCGAACCACGGCGAGAAGCTCGAGACGAGCGACGCGAGCCGTATCGCGCGGCGCATCGTCGCGGAGTTCGACGGGCGCGCGGGCTGGCTGGTCGCGCCGATCGCGGAGCCCGCGAAGGAGCTGAAAGAGCGTGCCGCGGCCTGGCGCGCGGCCGGATTCGCGCGCGTGCTCGTCGACGGCGCCGAGGTCCGCCTCGACGGGGAGATCCCGAAGATCGCGGAAGGCGCCGCCGTCGATCTCGTGATCGACCGACTCACCTTCGCGGCCGGCGTGAAGAGCCGGATCGCCGACGCGGTCGAGCAGGCGGAAGGCGTGTCGGGGCGCGTCGCCGTGCGCGACCGGGCCGGATTGCGCCGCGAGTACTCGACGCGCGGGGTCTGCCCGATCTGCGGCTTCCATATCCAGGGCGAGCTCGAGCCGCGGCACTTCTCGTTCAACACGCACGTCGGAGCTTGCGAGGCCTGCGGCGGGCTCGGCGAGCGCTTCGCGTGCGACGAGGAGAAGCTCTTCGCCGATCCCGCGCGCGCGATCGGCGACGGCGCGATCGTGAAGAAGCTCGAGCGTTGGCTCGTCAAGGGGCGCGGCTACTACGAACGGCTGCTCGCGGAGGTAGCGCGCGTCCACAAGGTCGACCTCCGGCGTCCGTGGCGCGAGTTCGCGGACGCGGAGCGGCGCCTGATCGCGCACGGCGAGGGCGCGAAGCCCGTCTACCAGGTCAAGATCGAGCGCACGACGCAGAACGCCGAGATCGAGGAGCGCTTCACCGCGACCTGGCAGGGCCTGTGCGGACACGTCGACGCCTGGCACCAGAAGACCGAGGACGCCGAATGGGCCGCGATCCTCGAGCAGGTGATGACGCGGCGCGCGTGCTCCGTCTGCCACGGCGAGCGGCTGAAGCCCGAGTACTCGGCCGTGACTCTCGCGAAGCTGCGGCTGCCACAGGTTCTCGCGCTCCCGGTCGAGGGCGCGCTCGCGTGGATCGAGACCGCGGGCTCGCGCCGCGAGACGGCCGCGGCCGTCGGAGCCGTCGTCGCGGAAGTGCGCTCGCGCCTCGCGCTGCTCGACCGCGTCGGTCTCGCGTACCTGACGCTCGACCGGCACACGGCGACGCTCTCGGGCGGGGAGGCGCGGCGCGTGCGGCTCTCGGCGGCGCTCGGATCGCAGCTCGTCGGGGTCTGCTACGTCCTCGACGAGCCGACCGTCGGCCTGCACCCGCGCGACGTCGAGAAGCTCGCGCTCGCGCTCCGCGACTTGCGCGCGCGCGGCAACACGGTGATCGTCGTGGAGCACGATCTCTCGTTCATGGAGCAGGCGGACTGGGTCGTCGACCTCGGGCCCGGCGCGGGCCGCGAAGGCGGGCGCGTCGTCGTCGCGGGACCGCCCGCGGAAGTCGCCGCGCACCCGACGTCCGCGACCGGAGCGGCGCTGCGCGGAGAGATCCGGCTCGTCCGGGAGACCCCGCGCTCGCCCGAGGCGGCGCAAGGCGGTCGCGTGAAGATCCGCGGCGCGCGCGTGCACAACCTGCGCGGCGTCGACCTCGAGTTCGCGCTGGGGGAGATGACCGGCGTGTGCGGGCCGTCGGGCTCCGGGAAGAGCACGCTCGTGCTCGATACGCTCGTGCCGGCGCTGCGCGGAGAGCGCGCGAACGGCCGCTGGACCCGCGTCGAGCGCCCGCCGGCCCTCGCGCGCATCGTCGTCGTCGACGCGGGCGCGATCGGGCGCACGCCGGCGTCGTGCCCGGCGACGTACACCGGCGTCATGGAGCCCTTGCGCGAGTTCTTCGCGCGCCTGCCCGAAGCGCGCGCGCGCGGGTTCGAGGCGTCGCGATTCTCCTTCAACAGCCCGCAAGGGCGCTGCCCGGCGTGCGAAGGCAAGGGCGCGACGCAAGTCGAGATGCAGTTCCTCGCCGATCTCTGGCTCGTGTGCGAGGAGTGCGGCGGGAAGCGCTACGCCGCCCCGGTGCTCGAAGTGCGCTGGCGCGGCCATTCGATCGCGGACGTCCTCGCGCTCACGGTCACGGAGGCGCTCGAGATGTTCCGGGATCTGCCGGCGATCGCGACGATCCTCCGGACGCTCTCCGACGTCGGGCTCGGGTACCTGCAGCTCGGGCAGAGCTCGACGACGCTCTCGTCGGGCGAAGCGCAGCGCATGAAGCTCGCGTCGGAGCTCTTCCGCGCGGAAGCCGACCTGCGGAGCGTGATCGTGCTCGACGAGCCGAGCACGGGCCTCTCGGCCGGCGACCTCGTCCACCTCGCGCGCGTCCTCGACCGCCTCGCGGCGCGCGGCGACGCAGTCCTCGTGATCGAGCACCACGCGCAGCTCCTCGCGATCTGCGACCGCCTCGTCGAGCTCGGACCGGAAGGCGGCGCCGAGGGCGGCCGCGTCGTCGCCGCGGGCACGCCGCTCGAGCTCGCTGCGGATCCTGCGTCGATCACCGGGCCGTTCCTCGCGCGCGAGCTCGGCCGCGCGGACGTGCGCGGGACGAAGACCGCGGCGCGGTCGCGTCTGCGGCGATCGGGGGTGGCGTCGTGATCCGCGCCGACAACCCGCTGATCGTCCAGGGCGACCGCTCGCTGATGCTCCACACCGTGCGCGCAGTCGTCGACGGACACGGGCGTCCGGCGCGCGACGAGCAGGGTCGGCCGTTGACGGAGGAGCACCCGCGCTACGCCGAGGCGCGCGATCTCCTCGCGCTCTTCGCCGAGCTCGAGAAGAGCCCGGACTACCTGCACACGTACCGGATCACGCCCGTCTCGATCTGGAACGCCGCGGCGATGGGGATCCGCGCGGAGCGGATCGAGGAGATCCTCCAGGACCTCTCCTGCGTCCCCGTGCCGCGCAACGTGCTCGCCGAGATCCGCGAGTGGACCGGGCGGTACGGGATGCTGCGCATCGAGCGCGACGGCGCCACCGAGGGCCGTTTCGAGCTCGCGGCGAGCGACCCCGAGGCGCTCCGCGACGTGCTCGGGCACGAATCGATCCGCAAGCTCGTCGAGATCGACAAGTCCGGCCGCGTGCTCGTCGCGCCGCTGCAGCGCGGATCGATCAAGCAGGCGCTGATCAAGATCGGGTACCCGGTCGACGACCGCGGCGGCTACGTCGACGGCGATCCGTTCCCGATCCCGCTGCGCGACCGGACGCTCGCGGGCCGCGACTTCGCCCTGCGCGCGTACCAGAAGATGGCCGCGCACGCGTTCTGGGCCGGCGGTTCGGTGCTCGGCGGCAGCGGCGTCGTCGTCCTGCCCTGCGGAGCGGGCAAGACCGTCGTCGGCATGGCGGTGATGAACATGGTCGGCGCGAAGACGCTGATCCTCACCACGAACACGGTCGCGGTGCGGCAGTGGCGCGAGGAGCTCCTCGACAAGACCGCGCTGCGGCCCGAGGACGTCGGGGAGTACACGGGCGAGGAGAAGGTCGTCGCGCCGGTCACGGTGTCGACGTACCAGATGCTCACGTGGCGGCGCGCGCGGACGGACGCGTTCGAGCACATCGGGCTCTTCTCGCGGCAGAACTTCGGGCTGATCGTCTACGACGAAGTGCACCTCCTGCCCGCGCCGGTCTTCCGCGTCACCGCGGACCTCCAGGCGCGCCGGCGGCTCGGCCTGACCGCCACGCTCGTCCGCGAAGACGGCAAGGAGGACGACGTCTTCTGCCTGATCGGGCCGAAGCGCTGCGACGTCCCTTGGAAGGTGCTCGAGAGCCAGGGTTTCATCGCCGCCGCCGCCTGCGTCGAGGTGCGCGTGCCGCTCGACGCGCCGCTGCGGTCGCTGTACGCCTCGACGGACGCGCGCGGGAAGTACCGCGTGGCGAGCGAGAACCCCGCGAAAATCGCCGTCGTCGACAAGCTGATCGCGCGCCACCACGACGGGCGCGTGCTCGTCATCGGGCAGTACATCGACCAGCTCGTCGCCCTCGCGCGGCATCTCGCGGCACCGCTGATCACGGGCAAGACGCCGGTCGTCGAGCGCGAGCGCCTGTACGCCGCGTTCCGGTCGGGCGAGATCCGCGTCCTCGTCGTCTCGAAGGTCGGGAACTTCGCCATCGACCTCCCCGACGCGAACGTCGCGATCCAGATCTCCGGGACGTTCGGGTCGCGCCAGGAGGAGGCGCAGCGCCTCGGGCGCATTCTGCGGCCGAAGGCCGACGGATCGGGAGCCGTCTTCTACTCGATCGTGACGCTCGGCTCGCGCGACCAGGACTTCGCGCAGCGCCGCCAGCTGTTCCTGACGGAGCAGGGGTACACGTACGAGATCGTCGAGGAGAAAGCGTTGTCGGGGTCGGCGCGATGAGGCACGGCGACTCGAAGCGACCGGACGGACCGCGCCTGCCGGTCCCGGAACCCGTCGTGCAGGCCGCCGACGGCGTCGCGCGGCGCCCGCACCGGCCGCACGGCCGCGACGCCGTGGCCGCGATCGCCGAGGCGGATCTCCCCGAGCTCTTCCGTTTCTGGGCCGGCAAGGGTTCGGCGCGCTGTCCCGAGGATGCCGCCGCGATCCGCGCGCAGGTCGTCGAGTGGATGGCCGACCCCGCGCTCGTCGAGGCGCGCGCCGTCTCGCTCGGCAAGCGCCTCGCGGCTCTGCTCGACCTGCACCTCGCCGCCGCGCGCTACCAGGCGGGTCTCCTCGAGCTCCTGAACTCGAAGAGCCTCGCCTACCTCTCGCGGTACGACCTCGACGCGGGGCTCGCGATGCTCGTGCGGCACGGCCTGCTCGTCGAGATCCGCGGCGAGGACCGGGCCGGGCGCGCCTACGCCGTCCCCGTCGACCTCGGCGACGCGATCCTGCGGCAGCGCCGGGCGAAACGGCGCGGCGTCTTCGACCTCTTCACGCTGCGTGGGCACCTCGACCGGCGCTACGACGACCCGTCGCGCTCTTCGCGCACGCCGCCGTCGCGGCTGCGCGAGCTCTACAAGATGTACTCGAACGAGCCCGGCGCGGCGGGCCGCGTCGAGCGCCTCGAGCCGGCGCTGCGGGCTCTCGTCGAGAAGACGATCGTCGAGTTCGGCGGCTTGCTCCCGCGCGCGCTGTTCGAGCGCCTCGAGACCGGGCTCACGTGGGACGGGCGGCGCTGGCGCGCGGTCCTCGAGGAGTCGCTGATCGGCACGGTCGAGCGCGTCGAGCTCGGGCGCTACGGCATCCACCACCACGACGAGACGCTGATCGTGTTCAACGAGGTCGCGCTGGCGTGGCTGCGGCGCGTCGCGGTCCCGGGCGACCCCGACAGCCCGCACGAGGAGTCCGAGCACGGCGTCGACCTCGCCTCGAACCTCTCGCGCTTCATCGGCTTCATCCTCGACCACGACGTGCGCTTCACCGTGCGCGGCGAGATCTTCAAGACGACGGAGAAGCGCATCCAGGAGGAGCTGATCCCGAATCCCGGCCGCGAGCTCTCGCGCGAGGCCGTGCTCACGTTCATCTACGGATTCGCGCGCCACGCGCGGCTGATCGAGTCGACCGGCGAGCGCACGTTCGCGCTGACCGGCGTCGGGCGCGAGTGGGAGCCGCGCGACCTCGAGGCGAAGCTGCACGGCCTCCTCGAGTACGCGGTCGAGGAGCGGGGCCTGCCGGGCGAGCCGTACCACCAGGTGCGCATGCGGCGCACGCTGCTGCGGATCCTGAAGCGCGTCGAGCCGCAGGTCTGGTACGACCTGATGTACTGCCCGTTCCTCGCGCGGAACACGTACCTCTCGAGCCTCGACGAGCTCTCGGTGGAGGAGTGCTTCGCCGGACGGTTCCAGGCCGGTACGTACGCGCCGATGGAGGACCTGCAGCGGATGGCGTGGAACCTCGCGGGATGGGTGCGGCAGCGCCTGCACCTCCTCGGCGTCGTCGACCTCGGCTACGACCGGTCCGGCCGGCCGGTCGCGATGCGCTTGACGCGGATCGGCGCGCGCCTGCTCGGGATCGTCGACGGCGCTCCCGGCGCGACCTCGCGCACCGGCAGCCTCGTCGTGACGCCCGACTTCGAGGTCGTCCTGTTCCCGACCGGGGACGACGGCGAGCTGATCCACGACCTCGACCGCTTCTGCGTGCGCGAGCGGCTCGACAGCGTCCTCCACTTCCGGATCACGGAGAAGACCGTGCACCGCGCGCTCGCGGAAGGGATGTTCCTGAAGCGGATGGTCGGGACTCTCGAAGGCCATTCGCGGACGCCCGTGCCGCAGAACGTCCTGTACTCGATCCGCGACTGGGCCGCGCAGGCGGGACTCCTGCGCCTCGCGCCCGACTACGTCGTGCGCGCGGAGAACCCGGAGATCGCGAAGCGCTTCCAGCAGGATCCGGGCGTGAAACCCGTGCTCTCCGCGGTCCTCGACGAGAGGACGACGCGACTCAAGGCGCACGGCACCCCGCGCCGGATGCAGTCCTTCCTCCGCGATCTCGGCTATCTCGTCGAGCTCGACGGATGATCCGCCTGCCGCCGCCGCTCGTCGCGCTCACGCCCGGCGACCTGTCGGCGGAGACGGCGCGCACGGTCCTCCGGCCGATCGGAGCCGCGGTGCGCGCGGGGCTCTCCGGAATCCTGCTGCGCGAGCCGTCGCTCCCCGACCGCGTGTTCCTCGATCTCGCGCGGGAGATCCGCGCGCTGCTCGGACGCGAGCGGTGGTTCGCGATTCACGATCGCGTGCACCTCGCGGCTGCGTCCGGCGCCGACGGCGCGCACGTCGGATTCCGCTCGCTCGCTCCGGCCGAGGCGCGCGCGGTGGTCGGCCCATCGATCGCGGTCGGCTTCTCGGCGCACGCGCGCGACGATCCGGCGCGGTGGACGGGCGCCGACTACCTCTTCTTCGGCCCGGTGAAGGACACGCCGTCGAAGCGCGGGCTCGAGGAAGCGACCGGGTTCGACGGCCTCGCCGCGGCCGTCCGGCGGAGCACGCAGCCCGTGTGGGCGATCGGCGGCCTCGCGCCCGAGGACGCCGCGAGCTGCCGCGAAGTCGGGGCGGCCGGGGTCGCGGTCCTCTCCGGAATCCTCCCGTCCCGGGATCCGAGCGCCGCGGCGGCCGCCTATCTCGCGCGTCTCGTTATCCTCCCCGCGTGACCTGGTCCGAGGACTCGATCCACCGCTGGCTCTTCGCGCTCCCCGTCCGCAAGGGGAGGCTCGGCGTCGAGGGCCACGACGCCGCCGTGCTCGCGGGGTTCTCCGGGCGCCCCGTCTGGTGCGTCGACCAGACGATCGAGGGCGTCCACTTCGACCCCGGGGCGCCGCCGCGGCGCGTCGGAGCGAAAGCCGCCGCGCGGGCGCTCTCCGATCTCGCGGCGACGGCCGCGGAACCGCGCGCGATCCTCGTCGCCTTGAGCGCGCCGAAGGCACGCACCGAGAAATGGATCCGCGCCGTCCTCGCAGGGGCGCGCGCGATGGCGCACGAGAACGGAGCGGACCTCGTCGGCGGCGATCTCGCCTGCGCACCCGGTCCGGCCCACGTCACCGTCGCGGCCCTCGGGGAGACGAGCGGGGAGGCGTCGCCCCCACGGCGCGACCGCGTGCGCGCGGGCCAGGCGATCGTCCTGACCGGCCCCGTCGGCGGGAGCCTCCTCGGCCGCCATCTCCGGATCCGCCCGCGCGTCCGCGCCGCACGGACGCTCGCCGATCTCGGCGCGACCGGGATGATGGACACGAGCGACGGCCTCGCCTGGGATCTCTTCCGCCTCGCGCGCACCTCGCAGGTCGCGATCGAGATCGACCTCGAGTCCGTTCCGGTGCATCGGGACGCGCGGAAGCTCGCGCGCCGCGACGGCCGCGAGGCGCTCTTCCACGCGCTCCACGACGGCGAGGACCACGAGATCCTCGCGTCGCTGCCGCCGCGCGCCGCCGCGCGCGCGGCGCGGCGCATCCCGGGTCTCGCGATCCTCGGCCGCGCGCGCCGCGGCTCGGGTCTCTGGCTCGTCGACGGATCCGGCCGCGCGCGGCGCTGGCGGCGGTCGGAGGGGGGATTCGAGCATGGCCGCTGAACGAGAGCGCGTCCTGATCTCGCGCTCCCCGGCCGCGACCCGGGCGCTCGGTGCCGCGCTCGGACGGCGCGTGCCGCCGGGGACACTCGTGGCGCTCGACGGCGAGCTCGGCGCGGGGAAGACCTGCTTCGTCCAGGGACTGGCGGGCGGTCTCGGCGTCTCCGACCCGGTGACGAGCCCGACGTACGCGCTGCTTCAGAGCTACCCCGGGCGCCTCGCGCTCCACCACTTCGACGCCTTCATGGAGGGTCGCGAGCGCGCCCTGCTCCTCGACGGAGGCCTCGAGTGGATGCACGCCGGCGGCGTCGCGGCGGTCGAATGGGCCGCGCGCGTCGAGGACGTCTTGCCGCTCCCGCGCCTCGCGGTCCGCCTCGAGCACGCGGGACCTGAGCTGCGACGCCTCTCGATCGGAGTCGTGGGCGACTCGGCCGAGCTCCGCGGAGTCGTCCGCGATCTCGAGTGTCCGGCGGGGATCGAGGAGGGCGTCTAGGGTGGCCGCGCGCGCCTTCGTTCCCTATCCTCTGCGCCCCATGCGCATCCGCACTTCACGTCGCGCGAGCGTCGCGGCGGCGCTGGTCCTTGCCTTTCCGCAGCAGGCTCCCGCGCCGAAGCCCGAACTTTTCGGATCCGGCCGCGCGCTCGAGCTGACGATCGACGCAGCACTCCAGCTCGGAGTGCGGAACAATCTCGGGCTCAAGTTCGAGGATCTCGCGCAGGAGGCGGCGATGTACGCCGCGCGCGGCTCCTGGGGCGCGTTCGACTGGACGCTGAACGCGGCCGGCGGCGTCGTCGACAACCAGTTCAAGTCGGACAGCGTGTTCGGCGGATCGAAGACGAACACGCAGCTCTTCAGCGTCGACCTGATCCGCCCGGTGTCGACCGGAGGCACGCTGTCGGCGCACTTCGACACCGCGAACACGACGACGGACAGCACGTTCTCGGCGCTCGGCACGTCGACGACGGACGCGGTCTCGCTCTCCTACACGCAGCCTCTCCTGCGCGGCGCGTGGCGACAGTACGGCACGGCGCAGCAGAAGACGGCCGACCTCGCGTGGCGGCGCTCGCTCGAGCACGAGCGCGGCGTGCGCCTGAAGCTCCTCTTCGACGTCACGAACGCATACTGGACCCTCGTCGCCGCGCGCGCCGACCGCGAGGTCGCCGAATCGAACCTCGGGCTCGGCCGCACGCAGCTCGACCAGGACAAGCGGCGACTCGACGCGGGTGTCGGGACGCCGATCGACGTCCTCGCGACGGAGACCCAGGTCGCGACCCGTGAACAGGTGCTGCTCGCCGTCGACGTGCGCGTGCGCGAGGCCGCCGATGGCTTGAGACGGCTGATCCTCCCGGGCGCCGACGCGGCGCAGTGGGAGACCGAGCTCGTCCCGACGACGCCGCTCCCGGAGGACGTATCGACGAGCGCCGCACCCGGCTGGAACGGCGCGCTCGAGACGGCCCTCATGCAGCGCCCCGAGCTGCGCGAGCAGCGTCTGACGATCGAGTCGGAGAAAGTCGCCTACATGGAGCGCGTCTCGGAGAAGCGGCCCGCCCTCGATCTCGCGCTCACCGCGATCGGGAAGGGGTTCTCCGGGGACTCGAGCGATGCGTTCGAGGAGGCCGCCCGGTACGACTTCCCGACCTACGAGGCGATGCTCCGGTTCAGCCTGCCGATCGGGAACCGGACCGCCAGCGGCGCCGAGCGGAGCGCCTGGGCGAACCTGCGCGCCGCGAACCTCGTCTACGACGACATCGAGACGCAAGTCGCCATGGAGCTGCGCCAGGCCCTCAGGCAGGTCGTCTACCAGGCCGAGGCGGTCTCCGCGGCGAGCAAGAGCCTCGACCTCTCCCGCCGGCAGCTCGAGGCCGAGGAAAAGCGTCACGACGAGGGGATCTCGAACTACTTCCAGCTCTTGACCGCCCAGCAGGACCTCGCCCTGGCGCTCTCGACGGAGCGCAACGCGCGCGCGAACTTCGCGAAGGCGGTCGCGGCTTCGTACTTCGCCCAGGGTGTCATCGGGGAGGACCTCGGGAAGTGACGGGACCGCGCTGCGGCCGCCTCCTCCTGCTCGCCGCGCTCGCGGGCTGCGGACACGAGGCGCCTCCCGCGCAGCCTCCCGCGCCCGAACGGACCGATCTCGCCGCGGACGACCGGATCGCGTGGCTCCTCGCGCCCTGCGCGCGCGCGGATCCGTTCCTCGCGGACACCGGCGATTCGATCGCGGTCCTCGTGTCGAAGCTCGCGCGCAGCCAGCTCGACCCCCTGCGCCAGGCGAAGACGGAGCTCGTCGCGCTCGGCGACGCGGCGCTGCCCGAGTTGCGCCGGTTCTGCCAACGCAACCTCGACGCACCCGACGGCGCGGCGCCGCTGCTGAACGCGCTGGCCGTCGTCGGCGCGATGGAGACGCACGGCGGACACGACCTGCTGCTCCTTGGCCTCGGCAGCGGGCAGGACACGATCCGTCTCGAGGCGATCCAGGGACTGCGGCGCCACGCGACGCCCGAGGACTACGACCGCCTCATGGCGATCGTCCCGGTCTCGAGTCCCGACGTGCAACGCGCGCTCGGCCCCGCGCTCTGGACCGCCGACCGCGACCGGTTCGAGGACGATTTCGTCGCCTGGCTCGGCGGCCCGCGCGAGCAGCCGTCTCTCTGGGTCGGCGCTCCCGAACGCGTCGCGACGACGAAGCGACCCGCAATCCTCGCGCGCTTGCGCGAGCTCTTCCCCGCCGCGGAAGGCGAGCTCCGCGCGTACTTCGGCGCCGCGCTCGCGGCGCAAGGGGATCCGTCGCCGCTCGCGGCGCTGCGCGACGACCTCAAGGACGACGACATCGCACGCCGGATGCTCACGGCGCGCGCGCTGACTTCCGTCGGGCTCGCGGCGGAGTGCGCCCCGCGGCTGTGGGAGGACCGCGAGGAGACGGTGCGCGGTTTCGTCGCGCGCGCGATCGCCGACCTCCCGCCGAGTCCGGAGACGTCGGCCTGGCTGCGCCGCGGGATGCTCGACCGCGCGCGCAGCGTCCGCCAGGCGTGTCTCGAGGCGCTCGCTCGCCGCGGCGACGCGGAGGCGCGGGATTCCGCGCTCGCGATGTTCGAAGGCAGTCGCGGCGACGTCGAGTACGCGATCGGGGTGTTGCGCGGCGCGTGGGAGGAGGACGCCGCGTTCGCGGCGCGCAGCTTCGAGCTCCTCCGCCGCCTCCAGAGCGAAGCCGCGGCCGCGGGGCGCGGGGACGACACGAACCTCGACCGCGCGATCGGCATGATCCCGCTCACCGAGGCCGCCGCGTTCCTGTACGAGCGCGCGCGCAACCGGCGCGGCGAAGTCGACCACATGCCCGCGCACCGCTGGTACCTGATGCAGGCGAGCAACACGGGCGCGGTCGGACGCGCGTGGCTCCGCGATCGCTGGGCCGAGGAGCAGAACCCGGCGTGGCGCGTCGACATCGCGATGGCGTGCGCGGCCGACAAGAACGAAGCGAGCCGCGAGTTCCTGCTGCGCATCGCGGAGGACGAGCGCTCGACGCCGCTCGAGATCCTCCACGCCGCGAATCTCGTCGCGCACCACGGTCCGGCTTCGATCGTCGCCCCGCGGTTGAAGCGGGTCGTGCTGCGGGTCGCCGACGAGCGGGCGCGACCGGCGCTGAACTGCCTCCTGTGGCAGTGGTATGGTGAAGGGGCGTGAGCCCTAGAGCCTCCTCCGTCCCCGCGGCGATCCTCGGCGTGATCCTCCTCGGCTGCGGCTCGAAAGAAGCCGGTGCCCCAGGCGCCGCACGGGACGCGCCGCGGGCTCCCGAACCGGCGCAGTGGTTCCGCGGGCGTCTGCGCCAGTTGCCCCCTTGGGGCGACGATCTCCGGCGCCGGATCGATCCCGCGGGCGACGACTGGCCGACAGAGACGTGGGCGCTCCGGATCGAGAGGGATCTGCCCGCGCTCCTCGCGGCGGCGCTGGCGGGCGACCGGCGCGGTCTCGAGGCCGCGCTCGCTCCCGACTTCGAGGGCGCGACGGCGCTCTGGCCCGCGGCGTTCGAGACTGTGCTCGACGACGGGGAGATGACGGTCCGCCGCGGCAAGGACCTCGCCTCCGCGCGGGAACCGCGCACCGCGCTCGCGGGCATCGTGGACGCGTGGGCCGGCTCGCTGCGCGACGCGCCCGGGGCGCGCGTCGACGTCGCCGTCGACGGCCTGGCGCCGAAGGGGGACGCGCGCTTCGAGACGCGGATCCGGATGCGCGTCAGCGGCCCCGCCGGCGAGGGGTCCGTGCAGCAGAACGTGCGCTGGATCGCCGTCTGGCGGCAGCCGGAGGGCGGCGGGGCCGACGTTCTCCCGCGGCTCGTCTCGCTCGCTCTCGAGAGTCTCGAGGAAGTGCGCACGCGCGTGCGGCCGATCGCCGAGCTCACGCGCGAGGTGCTCGGAACCTGCGACGGCTTCGCGGAGGAGATCCTGCGCGGCGCCGGCGACTACCACCTCCACCAGGACCGCCTGTCGCAGCAGCCCTTCCTGGGCATGCACGGCCTCGCGGTGGGAGACGTCGACGGGGACGGGCTCGAGGATCTCTACCTCCCGCAACCTGGAGGCCAGCCGAATCGACTGCTCCTGCACCAGCCCGACGGCACGGTGCGCGATGGCGCGCCCGCGGCGCACCTCCAGGTGCTCGACAACTGCGGCGCGGCGCTGATCCTCGACTTCGACAACGACGGCGACGAGGACATCGCGGTGGCGGCCGGGCCGAACATCCTCGTCGGCTGGAACGACGGCCACGGACGCTTCACGGACAGCACGCTGCTCGAAGCGCCCGACGCGCCCGAGATCACGAGCATGAGCGCCGCGGACCCCGACGGCGACGGCGACCTCGACATCTACGCCTGCCGCTACGTGCACGGCGGCGTGTCGAACGGCGTGCCCACGCCGTACTGGAACGCGCAGAACGGGGCGATGGACCTGTACTGGCGCAACGAAGGCAATCACGCGTTCGTCGAAGCCGCGAAGGAAGTGGGCTTCGCCGCGCACGGCTCTCGGTACGGGCTCGCCGTGATGTGGGAGGACCTCGACGAGGACGGCGACGTCGACCTGTACCTCGTCAACGACTTCGGGAAGAACTGCTTCTACCGCAACGACGGCGGGAAGTTCACCGACGTCGCCGAGGAGGCCGGCGCGGCGCTCCCTGCGGCGGGCATGGGCGTCACGTGCGCGGACGTCGACCACGACGGCAACCTCGATCTCTTCCTCACGAACATGGACTCGGCCGCGGGCGCGCGGATCACGACGGATCCGCGCTTCCAGCCGCAACACCCGGAGACGCTCGCGGCGTACCAGCGGCACGCGCGCGGGAACACGCTGCTCCTCGGCGACGGACACGGACACTTCCGCGACGCGACGGATGCAGCGGGCGTCGGTCCCAGCGGCTGGGCCTGGGGCGGCGAGTTCTTCGACCTCCAGAACGACGGATGGCCGGACCTGTACGTCCCGAACGGGTTCGTGACGGAGCGCGACGACCACGACATGGCGTCCTACTTCTGGCGCCGCATCGTCGCGCGCTCGCCGGCGGAGGAACCCGCGAGCGAGGAGTACTCGAACGCGTGGGACACGATCCGGCACTTCTCGCTGTTCGAGGGCCGCTCGTGGAACGGCCGGGAGCGCAACGACGCGTACGTGAACCTCGGAGGCGCGCGTTTCGCGGAGTGCTCGTCGGCGCTCGGCGTCGATTTCATCGACGATGCGCGCGTCGTGATCCCGATGGACTGGGACGACGATGGGCGCGTCGACCTCTGGGTCCGGAACCGCACGGGACCGCGGCTGCGCTTCCTCCGCAACGTCGAGCCGTCGACGGGACACTGGCTCGCGCTCGACCTCGCCGGCACGACGTGCAATCGCGACGCCGTCGGCGCGCGCGCGTTCGTCGAGGCGGGCGGCGTCCGGTTGCGGCAGACCGTCTACGCGGGCGACGGATTCATGTGCAGCGGCTCGCGGCGGCTCCACTTCGGCCTCGCCGGCGCGAAGAAGGCGGACAAGATCGAGATCCACTGGCCCGGCGGCGGCACGCAGACCTTCACCGGCGTCGCCGCCGACGCGCGCTACCGCGTCGTCCAGGGCCGCGACGAGATCGTCAAGGTGCCCGCGCGGACGCACCCGGAGCTCGCGAAGAAACCGGCGGATCCCGTGCAGGTGGAGCGGCGCGACGAGTCGCGGATCGTGCTGTACGAACGGCTGCCGGCGCGCGCGCTCGAGCTTCCGTCCGCGGGGCCAGCGAACCAGACCGTCGCCGCGCTCCAGGGGCGCGCGTTCCTCGTCTGCGTCGGCGTCCCGCAGGATCCCGCGTCGAAGTTCGTGCACGAAGCGCTCGCGGCGAGGAAGAAGGAGCTCGAGGGCCTCGGCGTCCCGCTCCTCGCGTTCGAGTGCGGCGAGGGACAGGCCGATAAGCGCTTCCTCCAGGACCTGCAGGTCCTGGTCATGGAAGTTCTCGGTCCCTTCGATCGCCTGGCGTACCCGCTGACGCTCCTCTTCGACCGCGGCGGCGCGCTGACGGTCGTCTACTCGGGCGTGCCATCGATCGACGACGTGCTCGCCGACGCCGCGACGACGCGCGGTCTCGATCCGGCCGCGCTGACGACGGAGCCGCTCTTGCGCGGCAAGTGGGCCCGCCCCGCGCCGCGCAACGTCGAAGGCCTCGCGCAGATCTTCGACCTCCTCGGCCGGTCCGAGCTCGGAAGCTACTACCACGCGCTCGCGCGCCAGCGCGCGGGCCGCTGAAGCGTCGTTCAGTCCGTCGCGGCCGGACTCGTGATCCGACTCCACCCCGTGTCCTCGCGGTCGAGGTCGGCGGGCGGCGGTCGATCGGGCCCGCTGAAGCGTCCGTCCTCGTTCGCGACGCCGACCGGGTCGGCGCCGGGCTCGATCGCGAACGCCGCGAGGCCGGTGCGGCCGTGATCCCACGGCCATGCGAGGAGGACGGTGCGTCCCGGCGCGACTTCGGTCGCGCTGAAGAGGTAACCGTGGCGGCGGAGCCGCCCGTCGTCGAGGACCTCGACGTCCTCGAGGCGCACGCGGTGCGTGGAGCTCGCCGCGAGGAGGCCGCCGAGATCGCCCGAGCGCAGCGCGTCCGGCCCCGCGAGCGCGTCGTCGGCGAGCACGCGCAGCGCGCGGATCGCATCGGTCTCGTTCTCGCGCAGCGCGAAGCGGCGCAGGCGCGGCATGGACACGAGCACGACGACGAGCGCGATCAAGCCGAGGACCGCGGCGTCGATGAAGCGCACTCCGCGGCGGAGCGCCGGCTCGGCCTTCGCCGCGGCTTTGCGTTTCCAGGTCGCGGGCGCGTTCTCGCTGGGCCAAGCGGGCGTCGTCATCGCGTGGTGTGTTCCATCCGTGTGCTACGCTCCAATCCATGCCTCGACGGCCCTCGATGCAAGACCTTTCCGGCGAGCTCGCGGAGGCCGCGCGGACGATCGCCTCGACCGTCGCGCGCGCCGGGAAGCGCGCGTGGATCGTCGGCGGGGCACCGCGCGATCTCGCGATCGGGCGCGCGCCGAAGGAGATCGACATGGCCTCCGCGGCGAGCCCCGACGAGATCGAGCAGCTCTTCGCGGGGACGATCCCGGTCGGCCGGGCGTTCGGCACCGTGCTCGTGCGCTGCGGCGGCCTCGAGGTCCAGCACACCTCCTTCCGCGCCGACGGCGCCTACCGGGATGCGCGGCATCCGGAATCGGTGCGCTTCGGGAGCACGGTCGCCGAGGACGCGTCGCGCCGCGATTTCACGTGCAACGCCGTGTACCTCGACCCTCTGGACGGCTCTGTCGAGGACCCGGAGCAGGGGCTCGCGGACCTCGATCGGGGCGTCTTGCGCTGCGTCGGGGACGCCGAGGTGCGCTTCCGGGAGGACGGGCTGCGCCTCCTGCGCCTGGCGCGTTTCGCCGGACGCCTCGGCCTCGAGCCGGACGCCGCGACGCTCGCCGGCGCGCGGAGGTCGATGGATGCGCTCGCCGGCGTCAGCCCCGAGCGCGTCCTCGACGAGCTGTCGCGGATCCTCGAGGGCGAGGGAGCGCGGCGCGCGCTCGACCTCCTCGCCGAGCTCGAGATCCTCGGGCGGGTGCTCCCCGGGGCGACGACGCGGGCCTTCGCCGGGCTCCCGGATCCTCCGGGGACCGCCTTGGGGCTCGCGGCGCTCCTCTCCGAGGATCCGGCCGGGCTCGAGGCACTGCGTCCGTCGCGCGCGCTGCGCCAGCGCGTCGGGGAGATCCTCGCCGTCGCGCGCGCGGCAGCCGCGGCGATCGCCGGACCGCGCGCGGCGCGGATCCGCTGGATGCGCGCGCCGGCGTTCGACGAGGGTGTCGCGCTCGCGCGCGCGCGCGGGCTCGAGCTCGACGCAGCCGTCCGCGAACGGAGCGCCCTCGGGCACGCGGGTCTTTTCCCGGCGCCGCTCGTGACCTCCGCCGACCTCGGGCAGGCGGCGGTGCCGAAGGGGCCGCTCTGGTCGGAGCTCCTGCGCGAAGCCGAGGAGCTCCAGCTGGACGGCCGACTCGACTCGCGCGCGGGCGCGCTCGCATGGCTCGCGGCGCGCGCTCAGGAAGGCGGGAAGACGCCGCGGAGCGCGTAGGAGATCGGGTAGCCCGCGAGGATCCCGGCCGCGACGAACGGGCCCGCGGGGCCGCCGGCCGCGAGCGCGAGGGCGGCGGTGAAGACGAGGAGGCGCCGCAGGCCGGCGCCGGTCGCGCGCGTGACCTCGCCGCTCGACCAGGTCGTCGTCCGGCGCGCGAGGACGACGAGGCCGAACGCTCCCCAGACGGAGAGGACGAACGCCGCGAGCGAACGGCCGGAGACTCCCGCGGCGGCCGGACTGGCGGCGAGGATCGCCGCCGCGGCGAAGAGATGGAGCGCCGGCCGCGATCCGCGCAACACGTCGGCGGGGGCGTCCTCGAGCCGGCCGAGCGTCGACACGGCGAAGACGTACGTCCCGTAGACGAGGGCGGGGATCAGCGCGATCACAGTCGGCTCCGAGCCCGCGCCGAAAGCGATGCCGGCGGAGAGATTGCCCGCGCGGCACGTCGCGAGGAGCAGCGGACCGATCCACGCGCCGCGCAGCCCGAGGTCGTACGCGCACGCGACCGCCGAGACACCGGCGAGGATCGCTCCGGAGGTCGGCGACACGCGGAACGCGAGCGCGGGGCCGAGGATCAAGAGCGCGAGCGCCACGAGGAGCGCCGCGCGCGGAGCGACGGCACCCGAGGGGATCGGCCGATCGGGGCGCGAGACCCGGTTCTCCCCGCGATCTGCCCAGTCGTTCAGGGTCATCCCGCCGTGGTAGACGGCGAGGGAGGCGACGACGAGGAGTGCGATCGCGAATGCGCTGTCGCCGCGCCACGGCCATCCGTTCGCCCCCGCGACGGCCCCGGCGACGATGTCGGCCGCGGCGGTGGGGGCGAGGGAGAGCCGCAGCAGCCGGCCCCAGGCCCTCATCTCAGCGGTGCACGAACCACTTCATCACGTCGCTGTACGTGACCCAGACCATCAGGGAAACGATGAGCACGATCCCGACCATCTGGCTGTAGCCGAGCACGCGCTCGGAGACAGGCGAGCCCTTGATCTTCTCGATCAGGAGGAACATGAGGTGTCCGCCGTCGAACACGGGGATCGGCAGCACGTTCAGGAACGCGAGGTTCATGCTGAGCATGCACAGGAAGAAGAAGAGCTTCGAGAGCCCGACCGTCGCCCAGCTGTGCGACACGACGCCGATCGTGATGATGCCGCCGATGTTGTTCCCCGAGACCTGGCCGAGGAGGATGCGCTTCAACGTCAGCCACGACTCCTCGAGGAACTTCCACGAGGCCGCGATGCCGGCGGAGACGGACTCGAGCGGGCCCTTCGTCTTGTACACGTACGTCGCGGGCTGGAGCGCGAAGCCGTAGTCGATCGGGTGGAGCTCGCCGACCGACGCCTGCACCGTGAGGTAGGAGGATTCGGCTCCTTCGACGCGTCGCTCGAGCGCGATCGACAGCGTGCGGCCGTCGCGAGCCGCCTTGGCGGTCTCCTGAATCACCTTGTAGGAGTCCATCTCGCGGCCGTCGATCGAGAGGATCCGGTCGCCGTCGCGCATGCCGGCGCGATCCGCCGAAGTTCCGGGCTTCACGCTGATCCGCGTGCCGGCCATGTCGGGACCGATCGCGAGGTCGCCGGGGAGCGCCGCGATCTCGTCGGGCGTCGGCGCAGCGAACGACAGCTCGACCGGGCTCCCGTCGCGCTCGACGCGCACCGGGATCGGGCCTCCGGCGGGTGCAGTCGCGAGCGCTTTCGCGAAATCGAACTCCCGTCGGATCGGCTGGCCGGCGACCGCGAGGATGCGGTCGTCCTTGCGCAGCCCGGTCTTCGCGGCGAGGGGCGTCGCCTTGAGATCGATCAGGTGGTACATGAGCGGAGCGATCCCGAGGATCCGCTCCTCGACGGTGTCGAGCGTCCTCGGGACGAGCTCCACGCGGATCTCGCGCCCCTGGTGCTCGAACCGTGCGACGAGCGGGTCGCCGTCGCGCATCGCGAGGTAGAGCTGGTCCTCGATCGGGTTCCCGGGCAGCGCGCCGTCGATCGCGAGCAGCCGATCGCCGGTCGCGAGACCGGCGGCCGCGGCGGGGGAGCCCGGAGCGACGCGGATCGTCTGGTGCGCGTCCGTCGCCGGATTCACGCCGATCGTGAACGCGCCGATCTCCTCCGACCAGACGGGCGTCAGGTGGACGACGCGCGAGCGATCGGCACCCGGCTCGAGGACCTCGAGCTCCGTCTTCTCGGGCGACCCGAGCGCGACCTCGGTCAGGATGTGCGTGAACTCGAAGACCCGGTGTCCGTTCGCCTGGAGCACGCGCGTGCCGCGCGGCAGGTTCGCGTGCCACGCCGGCCGACCCGGCGTGGTCGGACCGAGGACGGGCTCCGAGCACGGGACGCCGACGGCGAAGATGATCGGGAACACGACCAGCCCGAACGCGACGTTCGCGAGCACGCCGCCGGAGTAGATCAGGAAGCGCTGGCCAACCGTCTTCCCGTGGAGCTCGTCGCGCGCCGGCGCCGCGCGGCTCTCCGCCGACTCCTCGCCGGCCATGCGCACGTAGCCGCCGATCGGGACGAGTGCCACCTGGTACAGCGTCGATCCGCGCTTCCAGCCGAACACGCGCGGCCCCATCCCGAGGCTGAAGACCTCGACGCGGACGCCGCACAGGCGCGCGCAGACGAAGTGACCCGCCTCGTGCACGAAGATCACCAGGCTGATCCCGAGCACGACCTGGGCGTAGCGGGCGACTTCGATCCAGATCCCGTCCATCGAGGGCTCCTCTAGCTCCGGCCCGCGAGCGCGCGGACCTCTTCGCGAGCCCAGGTCCGGGCCAGGGTATCGGCCCGGAGCAGATCCTCGACGGTCCCGTCGAGGCCCGGCCGGCGGTCGAGGACGAGTCGGTTGATGCGCGGGATGTCGTGCAGGGCGATCTCCAGGTTCAAGAAGGCTTCGACGGCGACCTCATCGGCCGCATTGAGCACACTTCCAGAGTCCGAGCCTTCTTCGAGGCAACGATAACCGAGTTCGAGCGCAGGGAAACGGTCCGGGTCCGGCGCTTCGAAGGTCAGGGTGCGGAAGAGGTCGAGGTCGAACCCGCGCAACCGCGAAGGGGCGCGGTCGGGGTGGTTCAACGCGTAGTGGATCGGGCCGCGCATGTCCGGAGGGCCCATCTGCGCGAGGACGGATCCGTCGACGAACTCGACCATCGAGTGGACGAGGGACTGCGGGTGGATCACGACGTCGATCCGCGCGCGCTCGAGACCGAACAGGTGGTGGAGCTCGATCACCTCGAGGGCCTTGTTCATCAGGGTCGCCGAGCCGACCGTGATCCGCGGCCCCATGTTCCAGTTCGGGTGGCGCAGCGCCATCGCGGGGGTCGCGCAGCGGATCTCCTCCGGTGTGCTCGAGCGGAACGGACCACCGCTCGCGGTCAGGATCACGCGGCGCACGCGGTCGACGCTTTCGCCGCGCAGGCACTGGAGGATCGCGGAGTGCTCCGAGTCGACCGGGACGATCTCGCCGCCGCGCTCGCGCGCGAGGGCGACGAGCTTCGCGCCCGCCATGACCAGCGATTCCTTGTTCGCGAGCGCGAGGATCCGCCCGCGCTCGAGCACGGCGACCGAAGGCAGGAGTCCCGCCGCGCCGACGACGCCGTGGACCGCGACGTCGTACTCGGCTTCCCGCGCGATCGTCTCGAGCGCGTGCGCGCCGGCGAAGAGCTTCGTCGAAGCGGGCAGCGTCGGGCGCAGGCGCTCGGCCGCGGCCTCGTCCGTGACCGCGACGAACCGCGGCCGGAATTCCTGCACTTGGGCAGCGAGGAGGTCGGTCGAGCTTCTCGCTGCGAGGCCGACGACCTCGTGGAGGCCGGGCTCTTCCCGGAGGAGATCGAGGGTCTGCCTGCCGATCGAGCCGGTGCTGCCGAGCAGGAGCAGGGATCTCATCGAGCGGGGGTACCTGGATGGTAGTCTAGGCGATCGCAGAGCGCCGGGGAATGACGCCCTCCGGACCGCGATCGCGTGTGGCAGCGAGAAGCCAAGCATTGTCCGCTGTGCGGCGCAGCGCTCGCCCGCGCGCCGGTGGAGGGACGCGACCGCACGCGCTGCACGGGGTGCGAGTTCGTCCTGTACGAGAATCCGGCCTGCGCCGCGGCGGGTCTCGTGCTCGACGCGGACGGTCGCGTGCTCCTCGTCCGCCGCGCGATCGAGCCGTTCCGCGGCCACTGGGCCCTCCCCGCGGGGTACCAGGAGGTCGACGAGACGCCCGCTCGGACCGCGGCGCGGGAGGTCCTCGAGGAGTCGGGCATCGACGTCGAGGTGATCGAGCTCGTCGATCTCCTCTTCGTCGCGGCGAACCCGAAGAAGGCCGCGAACCTCGCCGTCTACCTGTGCCGCCCGATCGGCGGGAGCCTGCGGCGCGGCGACGATACGCTCGAGGCGCAATGGTTCGATCCCTCCGCGTTGCCCGCGGACCTCGGCTTCGAGAACGGGCCCAGGATCCTGCGCTGGCTGAGCGGGCGAACCGCCGGATTCCGCCCGCGCGAGTGAAGGGGGCCTCGGAACGGGTTATCCTCCGGCTCCGCGGCACTCCACGCCGCGCTCGGACGAATCCCCGGTCCAAGGAAGCAGGACGACCATGACGCGCGCCGCCGCACGCTACCGGGATGCCGGAGTCGACATCGCCAGCAAGTACGAGGCGGTCGAACGCGCGACCGACGCGATCCGCAAGAGCTTCACGCCGGGCGTCGTCGGCGACGTCGGGAGCTTCGGGGGCCTGTTCGACCCGGCCAAGGTCGGCTGCCGCGACGCGCTGCTCGTCGCCAGCGCCGACGGCGTCGGGACGAAGCTCGAGATCGCGAAGCGCGCGGGAGTGTTCGACTCGATCGGCCGCGACCTCGTCCACCACTGCATCAACGACATCCTCGTCCAGGGCGCGCGGCCGCTCTTCTTCCTCGACTACGTCGCGGTCGGCCGCATGGAGCCGGCGATGGTCAGCGAGCTGATCCGCGGCTGCGCGGAGGCGTGTCGCGAGAACGGCCTCGCGCTGCTCGGCGGCGAGACGGCCGAGATGCCCGGCTTGTACGCTCCGGGCGACTTCGACCTGGCCGGATTCATCGTCGGGGCCGTCGCGCGCGATCGGCTGCTCGACGGGAGTCGCGTGCGCGCCGGACAGGAGCTCCTCGCCTTGCGCTCCTCCGGACTGCACACGAACGGCTACTCGCTCGCGCGCCGGATCGTGTTCGACGAGCTGAAGCTCGGTCTCGAGGACCGGCCGGCGGAGCTCGAGGGGCAGAGCCTCAAGGAAGCCCTTCTCGCCGTGCACCGCTCGTACTTCGCGCTGCTCTGGCCGCTGCTCGAGAAGAACCAGATCGCCGCGATGGCGCACATCACGGGCGGGGGACTCGTCGACAACCTGCCGCGCGTCCTCGGAACTTGCGACGCCTGGATCGATCGTTCGACGTGGACGCCGCCGCCGCTCTTCCGGTTCCTGTGCGAGCGCGGTCGCGTCGCTCCCGACGAGTCCTACCAGGTCTTCAACATGGGCATCGGCATGGTGCTCGTCGTCGACCCCGCGCAGTCCGCGGCCGTCGAAGCGCACCTGCGCGGACAGGGAGAGGACGTGCTGCGCATCGGGAAGCTCGAGAAGGCTCGCGGCGCGGAAGGGGAGGTGCGTTGGGTCTCGTAGCCGTCCTCGCGCTGCTCGCCGCCAGCCTCGTCGCCCCACCGCTGCAGGACGCGACGACGCCCGCGCTGCTCGAGGCCTGGAAGGACACGTGGACGGACCTCGCGCGCTTCGCGCAGTCGAGGCCGGGTTCGCCCGAGCACGACCGCCTGTGGCAGGACCTCGACGGCTTCCAGGTGCGGCACGAGAGCTCGGCGAAGAAGCGCCGCGATCGCGTCGAGCAGTTCCGCGCGCGGCTCCTGCGCGCGCATCTCTCGCGTCTCTCGGGGATCGCCGTCCGTCCTCTCGGCGATCCGGGGACCTCGATCCAGTTCCTGCCGGGCGAAGCGTGGCTCACGCTCGAGGTCGCCGGGCCGGGTCCGACGCGCGTGCAGGCGCTGCGCGGCGCTCTCGCCGAGGTGAGCGGCGACAGCGCGCGCGCGCGCGTGGAGCGCGGGCTCGCGGTCACCGACGAGGACGCGCGGGAGCTGCACCTCGACTGGGCGCTCTCCGAAGCGCGCGCCTTGTACGAGAAGTCCGCGGAAGTGCGGACGCTGCGCGCGCTCGCGCGCGTGTACCGGCTGCAGGGCAACGACACCGCCGCTCTTGCGCTCCTCGACGCGGGGCTCGCGAGCGCCGTCGACCCGACAGAACGCGCGGCGCTGCTCGACGAGAGGGCCGACCTGCGCGGGCCGCGAGGCCTCGCCGACCTCGGATCCGCGCTGGCTCTCGGCTCCACGGACGCCGCATTGCACCTCGCGATGCGGGCGCTGTCGGAGCGGGAATTCGGCCGCGCGCGGGCCCTCTTCCGCTCCCTGCTCGACGCCGATCCCGCCCCGGCACCGTCCCTGCGGGGTTACGGGATCGCGCTCCTCTCCTCCCCGGCGGCCCGCCCGTAGGCGGGTCGCGCAACTCTCCGGTTCCTTGCCACTAGATCCGTCATGAAACGAACCACCCGCCTCACTCCCGCCCTGCTCCTCGTCGTGCCCGTCTGCATCGCGTTCGCCGCGAGCGTGGCACCCGCTCCGCGAGCAGGCGGCGAGGATGCGCTCAAGCCCGCCGATCACGATTCGCTCGGCAAGGTGATCGCGGCCTTCAAGGACGCGTCGCGCAACAACAAGAACGTCGACAAGGCGCGCGCCGACGTCGCCGCCGAGCTCGACAAGTTCCGCAAGCGGTTGAAGGGTCGCGATCCCTTGTCGCTCACGACGGACCTCGGCAAGGCGCTGTGGCAGTCGATCAACTACGACACGGCGAAGAACGTGAAGAAGGGGAAGGTGAGCGACGTCAAGTTCAAGGACTCCGACTTCGACCTCACGTACGCGACGTGGGCACCGCCGAAGTACGAGCCGAAGAAGGCCTACCCGCTGATCCTGTGCATCCCGGACAAGGGCGAGAAGCCGACCGAGCACCTGACCGAGAAGTGGATCGGCCAGGAGATCCGCGAGAACGTCGTGCTCGCGGCCGTGCCGATGCCCGACGACGTCGCGCAGTGGAGCGATCCGGGATCGAAGGAGCGCGGCTGGGGCGGTGCCGCGAACCTCTACACCGTGTTCCGCGAAGTGAGCCTGACGTACGGAACGGACTTCGACCGCGTCTACATCGCCGGCCGCGGAGTCGGCGTCCAGGCCGCGCTCGCGATCGCGGCGCGCAGCCCGGATCGGTTCGCCGGCGTCATCGGCCGCAGCGGCGACGTCGGCGACACGCCGCCCGAGAACTTCCACAACCTGCCGACGTTCTTCGCCGGCGCGGGAGCCGGGGCGACGGCGTTCGGCGAGAAGGCGACCAAGGCCGGCAACGACAACTGCACGATCAAGCCCGAGGGGACCGAGGACGACATCTGGTCCTGGATGAAGGACCACCCGCGCATCGCCTACCCCGCGCAAGTCGTCCTCCTTCCCGGCACGCCGAATCCGAGCAAGGCCTACTGGCTCGGCGTGAAGCCCTGGGACGGGCAGGGCACGGCGATCGTCAAGGGCTCGATCGACCGCGCGACGAACGCGATCACGATCGACGGCGAAGGCGTCACGGGGATCTACCTCTGCCTGAACGACGTCCTCGTCGATCTCGACAAGCCGGTCAAGGTCGTCTGCAACGGCGCCGAGCACCTCGAGGTCATCCCGAGGAACCTCGGCACGTTCCTCGACTACGCGATGAACCGCAGCGATCCGGGAAAGATCTGCGTCGCCACGCGGGAGTTCGATCTCCCCGCCAAGCCCAAGCCGAAATGAGCGGACGCGGCTCGGCCTGGGTGCTCGCCGTGGCCGGGCTGGCGGGGATGTGCTCGATGATCCTCGAGCTGTCCGCCGTGCGGCTCATCGCACCCTGGTTCGGAACGAGCAGCGTCGTGTGGACGCACGTCATCGGCGTCGTCCTCCTGGCGCTCTCGGCCGGCTATCTCCTCGGAGCGCGGCTCTCGCGCTCGGCGAATCCGGTGCGCGCCCTCGGGCTGTGCCTGCTCGGTGCCGCGGCGGCGACCGGCTGGCTCCCCGGGGCGACCGCGCCCGTCGCCGGGTGGTTCCGGCCCGCCGAGGTGGCGCTCGACGAGGCGGCGGATCTCCTGCGCTGGGGGAGCCTCGCCTCCGCGTTCGTCCTCTTCCTCCCGCCGACGCTCCTGCTCGGGTGCATCGCTCCGCTCGCGACCGAGCTCGTCCAGCGTTCCGCGGAACGGACGGCGGGCGACGCGGGCGGCCGCGTCCTCGCGGTGTCGACGCTCGGCAGCATCGTCGGCACGTTCGCGACGACCTACGTCGCGCTTCCGGCGCTCGGTCTCTCGCGTACGTTCCTCGTCGCCTCGGGGCTGCTCGCGGTCCTCGGCGTGCTCGTGGTCGTCCGCGGCCGAGGAGCCGCGGGCCTCGGCGCGGTGCTCCTCGTCGCCGCGAGCATCGGCGCTCTCGCGGTCTCGCGCGTGCGCGCGCCGGCGGTCGCGCCGGGCTGGAAGCTCCAGGACGCCGCCGAATCCGCGTACCAGAGCGTGCGCGTGGTCGAGGGAGCCGACGCGGGCCGCGCGATGCGCCGGCTGCAGGTGAACGAGGGGTTCGACTCCTTCCAGTCCGTCTGGCAGCCGGAGCCCGGGTTGCTCCCCGACGGCTACTACTACAACCTCTTCGCGCTGCCGCCGATCTGGGCCGGACGGGAGGGTACCTGGCGCCTCGCCGTCCTCGGCCTCGGAGCCGGGACGACGTGGCGCGTCCTCGAAGGCGCGCTCCCGCAGGGCATGCGACTCGAGGCGGTCGGCGCCGAGATCGATCCGACCGTCCTCGCGTTCGGAGCGCGCTGGTTCGATCTCCCTCACGACGCGACGCACCGGGTGCTCGCCGGCTGGGACGCGCGCGTCGCGCTCGATGCGATCCCGCAGGCGTGCGACCAGATCGTCCTCGACGCGTACGCGAACCAGATGGAGATCCCCGCACACCTCTGCACGCGCGAGTTCTTCCGCGGGGTGCGCGCCCGGCTCGCGACCGGCGGCTGGTTCACGATCAACGTCGGCGGGTTCGGGTTCGAGGATCCCGTCGTCCGCGCCGTCGCGGCGACGGCGGCCGACGCCTTCGGCCGTCGCGTGCTCGCGCTGCGCGTGCCGTTCTCGAGGAACTGCGTGCTGTGCGTGCGCCGCGATGCCGATCCGCCCGCTCCGGAGTCGGAGGAGCTCGGGCGGACCTTCTCCGCTCTCGCGCTCCCGGGCGCGGCGCGCTGGTTCGATCCCGGCTCGACGCCGGTCTTGACCGACGATCACAATCCGATCGACGCGCTCCAGCGCCGATCGGTCGAGGAGGGGAGGAAGCTGTGGCTCGGGGCACCGTAGCGGCGCTCGCGTTCGTCGGGCTCGGCTCTCTCCAGGAGACCCGGTGGCCCGAGGCGTTCCGCTCCGCGGACTCGAGCCGCACGCGCGTCGAGGTCTTGTACGGCGCGGGCGATCTGCCCGGAGCGCTCCAGGAGGCGCTCGCCGGGCTGCGCGCGCGCCCCGACGATCCGGTGCTCCTGCGCCGCGCCGGTCAACTCGCGCTGGCGCTGCGCCTGCCGGACGTCGCGACGCGATCGGCCTCTGCGCTCGGCGCCGCCGTCGCGGTGATGCCCTCGAGCGACGACGCGACGCGCGCGTGGTGGACGAAGGAAGCGACCGCCCTGTCGCGCGACACCGCGGACCTCGAAGCGCGCGAGCGGGAGCTCGATACCGACGTCTCGCGTGCGCGCGTCGTCTCTCTCGCAGGCCTCGCCGCCGTGCTCGCGGCGCTCTTCGCGCTCGCGCGCGGGCGCTGAAACGAAACCGCCCGCCTCCGGGTCGCGGAGGCGGGCGGTGTTTGCGTCTCGGCGTGGGATCAGAGGATGTCCAGGATCCCCGTCGCCTCGTTGCCGGTCAGGGTCGTCGTGTTCGCCCTGTAGTTGATGTTCGTCGAGATCTTCGAGTTCCAGGGCAGCGGCTCCTTGTCGGCGACGATGCCGAGCGCGACGGCCGCGAAGCCGCGCGCGGAGTCGGTGATGTCCTTGCGCTTGAGCATCTCGACCAGGGGGTCGATCGAGCGCGAGTCACCGATGAATCCGAGGGCGGACGCGATCGCGGCTTGCGACGAGTAGCCCTTGGCTTCCGACAGCATCTTGACGAGGTCCGTCACGAGGTCCTTGTCGCCGAGGAGGCCCAGCGCGACCGCGGCCTGCTTGAGCAGCGCGGGCTTGTACTTGGATTCCTTGACGATGTCCTCGATGTCCTTGACCGCCTCGCGCGCGTCGATGAGACCGAGCGCCACGGCGAGGTTGCCCTTCACTTCGTCGACGGAGGCATTCTTCAGCTTGTCGATGAGGATCGCCTTCGCTTCGGTGTCCTTCGCGATGCCGCAGGCGATCGCGTAGGCGCCGAGGACGTTCGGGCTCGCCGCGTCCTTGAGGGTCGAGCGGACCGTTTCCTTCGCGGTGGTCGAGGGCGTCTCGCCGCCTTGGCTGTTGTCGAGGATCTCGCGCTCCATGACGCCGATCCCGAGGCCCGCCCAGGGCTTGACGTGGTTCTTGCCCTTCGTGAGCGAGGTGAGGAGCTCGTCGCGGCAGTCGCTGACGCCCTTCTCGTTGGCTTCGCCGGTTCCGCGCCGGCCGCCGATCTGGCCGAGCGCGATCATCGCGAAGTTCTTCTCCTGCGGATCGCGGTTCTCTTCCGCGATCGACTTGAGCATGTCGCGGATCTCGACGTCGATCTTGTCCTTGTCGGTGTCGCCGACCTGGCCGAGCGCGAGCACGCAGCCCCAGCGGACTTCGTCGCGTTCCTTCGACTGCTTGCCGAGCGCGCCGAGCATCAGCTTCGCCAGGCCGTCCTTCAGCTCCGGAGGCGCGCCCTGGAGCAGCCGCGCCATCGCCGTCGGGGCGTGGGCGCGGGTGAGGTAGTTGTTGCCGGTCTCGTCCTTGAAGAACTTCTCGATGAACTTGAGCTCGGTCTGACGCGAGCTGGCGTAGTTCTGCTTGCTCTCCGGGCTCTCGCTCTTGTCGACGTCGATCGGGACGAGGCCGAGCGCGACGAGCGCGGCGACCTTGACGTCGCGCGTCGACGACTCGGGCTTGCCGAGGAGGTCGATCAGGATGCCAGCGATGTCCTGCCGGACCTGGTTGCTCTGCGTCCGCTTGCCGATCAGGCCGAGGCCGTACGTGGCGAACGCGCGCGACCGGAAGTTGACTTCCTTGTTGCCGACGAGCTTGCGTCCTTCGGGCTTGTCGAGAGCGAGATCGGCGAGCTTCTGGACCGACGCGTCGTTCGCGAGGATGCCGAGCGCGACCGCTGCCGTTTCCGCGATCTCCTGGTTGCCGTCGGAGAGGAACTTCGAGAGGAGCGGTTCGAATTCCGACGCGCCGCTCTCGCTCTTCACGTCGCCGATCTTCGCGAGGCCGATCAGGCAGCCCGTCACGATGTCGTTGGCGCGTTCCTTCTCGAGCGCTTCCTTGAGCGCGGGGACGATCTTCTGCCGGATCGCCTCTTCCGAGGGCTTGAGCTGGTTCTTCGATTGGCCCTTCGTGCCCTGGCCCATGAAGAAGTCGTCGCTGCCCGTGATCGGACCGCTGTAGATCGCCGCCTTCAGGTTCAGGTACTGGTCCTTGTTGAAGCCCCACCAGAAGTCCCAGGTCGTGAGGTCGGGACCGGTGTTCGCGCCGCCGGTCGAGGGACCCGCGGGGCGAGCGCCCGGTCCACCGGTCGGAACGCCTGCGCCGCCCGGAGCCGCCGTGCCCGGGCCGGAGGGGCTGCCGGTGCTCGGGCCCGATGCGCCGGGGCCGGCCGGGCTCGCGCCGCCGCCGCCGCCGCCGCCTCCACCCGCGGGCACCGTGTCACCGGGGCCGCGGTACGTGCCGCCGTGGGCTGAACTGGTCGAGGCAAGGCTGAGGGTCGATGCCGCGGTGAGCGTGCCGAGGATGAGGAATCGTTTCATGGCTGCTTGGGCTCTCTGGGATGGGCGGGTGCGGTGATCGGGATCGTGCGCCGACCAGGCGCCGGGCAGGGCAAGGCACGTGCCAGGCTCGTGCATCCTAGGGTCGCGCCCGGAGAAGTTGCAATCCGGGCCCCTCCAAGGCGCTTTTCATGCGCAGTTCGACGCGTTGCAGGCGCGCGTGCACCCCTCTCGCGTTCCGCATGCGTAACGGCCGCGGCACGAGAACCCCGTTGATCTCGCTCCCCGGGTCACCACACTCAGGGGGTGCACGAGCAGGAGATCGTCCGCTGGTCCCGCGCGCGCTGGGCGGCACTCCGCGAGGGAGACGGCCGCTGGCTCGAGCTCCGCGAGGGCGGTCGGCGCGCGCGCGACGGCGACGGCCGCGCGCCTCGGTGCGTCGACTTCGCGCTCCTGCGCTCGCTCCCGCCGGCGCGCCTCGTCCGCCTCGGAGAGGCGCGGATCGATCGCAGCCCGCGCCTGCGCGCGCTCGGTCTGCGCGAGATCCTCGCGTACCGCGCCGAGGAGCCCGGCAGCGAGATCGCGCTCCTCGGCCTCGCGGCGCCCGCGCCGGCGGACGACGCGGCGCTCGAGCTCCTCCTGCGCACGTGGGTCGAGAACGCGCGGCTGCGCGCGCGCCTCTCGGACGCCGAAGCCGACCGCGCCTGGAGCCGCGTGGGGCGCGAAGCGGCCGGCGTCGCTCACGACCTGCGCCACCACTTGACGCTCGCGAGCCTCGAGCTCGAGCGCGGCGCGGACGAGGGCGTTCGCCGCGCCGCGGAGGCGCTGTCCGCGGCGCGCGCGGTGTGCGACCGGAGCCTCGCGCCGCGGCCGGTCGAAGCCGCGCGCGAGCTCACCGGCCTCGAACCGCTGATCCGCACGGCCGTCGCGACGGCCGTGTGCGTCCACGGCGCCGGCGACGAGAAGCCCGTGCGGATCGCCTGCCCGCACGGCGTGCGCGCGCGCGCCGACGCGGTCTTCCTCGGGCGGCTCGTGCAGAACCTCGTGCTCAACGCGCTCGAGGCGTCGCCGCGCGGGAGCCCGGTCGACGTCGAGGTCCGACGCGTCGGGATGGGGGAGGTGTCCCTCGCCGTCCGCGACCGCGGGAAGGGGATGGCCGCGGCGGCGATCCCCGAGCTCCTGCGGATCGGCCGCAGCGGATCGGGCGGTACCGGCGTCGGGTCGGCGAGCCTCGACGCCTGCGCGCGCGCCCTCGGCGCGGAGCTCGAGATCCGTTCGAGCCTCGGCGTCGGGACGGAGGTCGTCTTCCGGCTCCGCTCTCCGCGGGCGGCCGACTAGTCCGCGCCCGAGTCGTCCATCCAGGATCCGCGCAGGAACTCGCGGTTCATCCGCGCGATGTTCGCGACGGAGATTCCCTTCGGACAGGCGGCCTCGCACTCGAAGTGGTTCGAGCAGTTGCCGAAACCTTCGGTGTCCATCTGATCGACCATCGCGCGGGCGCGGATCGCCCGCTCGGGCGCGCCCTGCGGGAGCAGCGCGAGGTGCGAGATCTTGGCCGCGACGAACAGCATCGCGGCGGCGTTCGGGCACGCGGCGACGCACGCGCCGCACCCGATGCAGGCCGCGGCGTCCATCGCCTTCTCGGCGTCTGGCCGCGGAACCGGGATCGAGTTCGCTTCGGGCGCGGAGCCCGCGTTCGTGGACACGAACCCGCCCGCGGCGAGGATGCGGTCGAACGCGCTGCGGTCGACGACGAGGTCCTTGACCACCGGGAACGCGTTCGCGCGGAACGGCTCGACCGAAATCACGGCGCCGTCCTGGAAGCGGCGCATGTGCAGCTGGCAGGTCGTCGTCTCGCGCTCCGGTCCGTGCGCGCGGCCGTCGATCACGAGACTGCACGCGCCGCAGATCCCTTCGCGACAGTCGTGGTCGAACGCCACCGGATCGCCGCCTTCGGAGAGGAGGCGCTCGTTCAGGACGTCGAGCACCTCGAGGAAGGACATGTCGGGAGAGATCCCGGCCATGTGGTACGTCTCGAGGCGCCCCGGCTCGGTCGCGCGCTTCTGCCGCCAGACCTGCAGGGTGATGTGCATTCCGCCGGAGTGTGCCTCGCCGTGGGCGTCGCTCATCGGTAGCTCCGGGTGCTGGGCTTCACGACCTCGAACGTGAGCGGTTCCTTGTGCAGGACCGCGTCCTTGCCCTCGCCGCGGAACTCGAACGCGGAGACGTGACTGAAGTGCTCGTCGTCCCGGCGCGCCTCGTTCTCCGGCGTCTGGTGCTCCTCGCGGAAGTGGCCGCCGCAGGACTCCTCGCGCAGGAGCGCGTCCTGGGCCAGGAGCTCGGCGAACTCGAGGAAGTCGGCGACGCGGCCGGCGTGCTCGAGCGAGGCATTGAGCTCGTCGCCGTCGCCGGCGACGCGCAGGTTCTCCCAGAACTCGGCGCGCAAGGCGCGGACCCTCTCGATCGTCCCCTTCAAGCCCGCGGCGGTGCGCGCCATGCCGCATTGGTTCCACATCAGGGTTCCGAGCTCGCGGTGGATGCTGTCGGGGCTGCGCTTCCCGCCGATCGAGAGCAGGCGGCGCGTCCGTTCGCGCGCGAGCTTCTCGGCCTCGCGGAACTCGGCCTGGTCCGCGTTCACGGCCGCGAGCTTCCGCGTCGCGAGGTGCGCCGCGACGGTCGCGGGAGCGATGAAGTAGCCGTCGGCGAGGCCCTGCATGAGCGCGCTCGCGCCGAGGCGGTTCGCGCCGTGGTCCGAGAAGTTCGCTTCGCCGGCGACGAAGAGGCCGGGAATCGTGCTCTCGAGGTTGTAGTCGACCCACAGGCCGCCCATCGTGTAGTGCGGCGCCGGGTAGATGCGCATCGGCACGCGGTAGGGGTCCTCGCCCGTGATGCGCTCGTACATCTGGAAGAGGTTCCCGTAGCGCTCGCGGATCGTGTCGACGCCGTCGCGCGCGATCGCATCGCGGAAGTCGAGGTACACCGCCATGCGCGAGGGTCCGACGCCGCGGCCCTGGTCGGCCTGCTCCTTCGCGTTCCGCGACGCGACGTCGCGCGGGACGAGATTGCCGAAGCTCGGGTATTTGCGCTCGAGGAAGTAGTCGCGCTCGGCCTCGGGGATCGCGTCCGGCGCGCGCGGATCGCCCGCCGCCTTCGGGACCCAGACGCGGCCGTCGTTGCGGAGGCTCTCGCTCATCAGCGTGAGCTTCGACTGGTGGCCGCCCGAGACCGGGATGCACGTCGGATGGATCTGCGTGAAGCAGGGGTTCGCGAAGTACGCGCCCCGCTTGTGCGCGCGCCACGTCGCGGTGACGTTGCACGCCTTCGCGTTCGTCGAGAGGTAGAAGACGTTGCTGTAGCCGCCGGTCGCGAGCAGCACCGCGTCGCCGGCGTGGCGCTCGAACTCGCCCGTGAGCAGGTTCCTCGCGACGAGACCGCGCGCGACGCCGTCGACGACGACGAGATCGAGCATCTCGCGGCGTGGGAGGACCTTGAGCCGGCCGGCGCCGACCTGACGCATCATCGAGCTGTAGGCGCCGAGGAGGAGCTGCTGGCCGGTCTGTCCGCGGGCGTAGAACGTGCGCGCCACCTGCGCGCCTCCGAACGAGCGGTTCGCGAGCAGCCCGCCGTACTCGCGCGCGAGCGGCACGCCGAGAGCGACGCAGTGGTCGATGATCTGATTGCTGATCTCCGCGAGGCGGTACACGTTGCTCTCGCGCGAGCGGAAGTCGCCGCCCTTGACCGTGTCGTAGAAGAGGCGGAAGACGCTGTCGCCGTCGTTCGGGTAGTTCTTGGCGGCGTTGATCCCGCCTTGCGCGGCGATGCTGTGCGCGCGGCGCGGCGTGTCCTGGATGCACAGCGCCGTCACGCGGTAGCCGAGCTCCGCGAGCGCGGCGGCCGCGGCGCCGCCGGCGAGGCCGGTGCCGACGACGAGGACGTGGAATTTGCGGCGGTTCGCGGGGTTGACGAGCTTCAGGTCGAACTTGTGGCGCGTCCAGCGCTCCGCCATCGGACCGCCGGGGACCTTCGACGCGAGGATCTCGGACGCGGGCGCGGCGTTCACGAGCCTCCTCCGGCGAGCAGGAAGTACAGCGGGAACGAGGCGAAGCCGAGCCCGAAGAGGACCGCGACGGCCCAGCTCGCGCGCTCGAGGAGGGGATTCAGGCGGGGGTGATTGACGCCGAGGCTCTGGAACGCGCTCCGGAAGGCGTGCCGCAGGTGCACCGAGAGCGCGATGACGCCGAGGAGGTAGACGCCGGCGCCGAGCGGCGTCGCGAGGCGCTTGCGGACGAGGCCCGCGAGACTGCCTCCAGCTTCCATGGAGAGCTTGCCGACGCGGAAGTCGTACAGGTGGATCAGCAGGAACACGAGCACGACGAGTCCCGTGACGACCATCGAGGCCGAGGCGATCGTCTTCTTGCCGAGGCTCGCGCGCACGACGTAGCCCTGGCTGCGCGCCTCGCGGTTCTCGAGGTTCACGCGCAGCGCGAGCGCGATGTGCGCGATGAAGAGGATGGCGAGACCGATCTCGGCGATCGGCAGGAGCGGGTTCCCGTCGAGCTTCGCGGCGTACGCGTCGAAGTCGGCGCCGGACTTGCCCGCGAAGATCAGGAGGTTACCGCTCAGGTGGACGACGAGGAACCCGACCAGCATGAGGCCGGTCACCGCCATCAAGTACTTGCGGCCGAGCGAACCCGAGAACGTGCGCGAGAGCCAGGTCATGCGAAGCCGCGCATCATCCGGACGCGGGCTCGCGCGTCAACTCCCTGCGTCGGTCGGTCTTGCGGTGCATGAGCGTCGTCCAGGAGCCTTCGATGACCGTCTCGCCGCGCTGGTTCGCCACGCGGGCGTCGAAACGGACCCAGCCGCGGCGCGCCGAAGGCTCGGGATCCTTCTCCGCGACGCGGAGCTCGATCCGGACGGTGTCGCCGAAGAGCACGGGGCTCTGGAAGCGGATCACCATCTCCTTGAGCGCGGCGATCGTGCCGTCGAACAGGCCGAGCTGCCAGGCGAGACCGCTCGCGACGGACTGGACGAGGAGCCCGTGGGCGATCCGGGCGCGGAAGACGGTCCCGGACGCGTAGGCTTCGTCGATGTGAAGCGGGTTGTAGTCGCCCGAGATGCCGGCGAAGTGGACGACGTCAGCCTCGGTGATCGTCCGGCCCTGGGAGGTGAACTGCTCGCCGACCTCGAGCTGATCGAAGAACCGGCCGCGCGGCGAAGGGGCCTCGGACATCGCGGGAGAAGGTAGCCGCCGGCCGCGTTCCGTTCATAGATACAGAACGTACATTATCAGACATACCAAGTTTCATGCAGGCGCACGGCGAGTTGCGTCTCTTCAAGCCAACTCGAGGCTCCGGATCGCTCCCGGGAAGCAGCCCGACACGCCGAGCTTCCCCTTGCCGGTCCGGCGGCCGCGCAGGATGTCGCCCGCGCGCAGGAGCTCGTCGAGCTTCGGGTCGAGCGTCCAGTCCTCCGTCGTGCCGCGGCTCCACTCGCGCAGCCGCGCCGCGCCGTCCTGCGGCGCCTCGACGAGATCGAACCACTGCTCGTCTCCGTCCGGCCGCGGTTCGGCGCACAGCCGGTTCGCCGCGACGAGACGCGGCAAGGACTCGTGCAGCGAGGCCAGCACCGGCGCGAGCTGGTCCGCGAGAGGCACGTCGTGGTTCGCCTGCGCCCACGCGCAGAACCGTTCGAGCCCGTCGAGCAGGTCGTGGACGGCCTGCGCGTCGACGATCTCGCGGCTCTCCGGGATCCAGCGGGCGACGTAGGCCGTCAGCTCGCGCCCCGACAGGTTCTCGAAGACGCCGATCCCTTCCGCGAACCGGCCGAGGCCGCGCAGCCCGGCGAAGCGCGCCGCGGCGTCGGCTCCGTGCTCGCGCTGCTCGTCCCAGAGGAACTCCTCGACCATCGCGCCGACGACACCGGGGAAGTCGGGCGCCGGCGTGTCCTCGTCGTCCTCGAGCGCGGCGTCGGCGAGTCCGAGATCGCGCTCGAGCTCCCCGAAGACCGCTTCGAGCGGCACGCCCTCGGCGCGCTTGCGGTCGAACTCGGCGATCGCCGTCGCGACGTCGGTCGGCGCGCGCGCCGAGGCGGCTGCAGGGACGGGCGCCGCCTCGGGTGCCACCGCCTCGTCGTTCGCGTGGATCGCGACCCAGGCGAGCAGCAGCGCGCGCCGCGCGGCCTCGAGGTCGACGTTGGACTCGAACGCGAGCTCCTCGAGGATCTCGCCGAGTGCGTCCGACGCGCCGGGAAGCAGCGACGCCGGTCCCGGCGCCTCGCGCGCGAGCCGGCCGAGCATCGCTTCGATCGTGCTCGGGTGCAGGCCGCCCGCTTCGAGCACGGCGCGCGCGTCGGCGACGGGCTGGTCTCCGCTCGCGAAAGGATCGGCGCGCTCGGCCGTGCGCGGCACCGCGGTGTGGAACATCGCCTCGATCTCGGACTGGCGGAGCCGCAGCGTCCCGCGCAGGTGCGCCGGGCGCATCTCCCGCGCGTGCTCGAGGTCCTTCTTTACGGCGGCGAGCAGGCGCGGGTCGCGCCACATCGCCGCGGCGCGCGAGAGCCGGTGCAGCGGCGCGCCGTCGATCGCGACCGGGAAGATCCGTCCGGCGATCAGATCGCCGGGCCGCAGCAGCTGCGAGCCGAGGGCCTCGTCGACCGCGTACTCGTGGAGCGCGGCGAGATCCCAGAGCGAGACGCCGCGGCCGGGATCGACGCGCGTCACCTCGAACACGCCCGCGGTCGACTCCGCGAGACTGCGTCGCAGGTCGTCCGGCGTGTACTGCTCGATCAACGCGTCGATCCGCGCCTCGTCGGGTCCGGGGCGGACCTTCTCGAGGAGGAACCACTCGAGGTGGCGCCGCGCCGCGAGCTCGGACTCGCCGCCGACTCCCGGGCCGAAGAGCTCTCGGCTCGCGCGGAACTCCTTCGAGAGTCCCGGATCCCTTTCGATCGCCGCCTCGAGGGCGACGAAGACTGGCTCGAGCGGATCGGGTTCGGTGGCGGTCATCTGCGGCCTGTCCGGCGGCTTCCGGATCCCCTAGTGTAGCCGAGTCCGAGCCCCTCATGCGCTGGATCGATCTCCTCGGCATCACTCTCGTCGTCCTGTTCCTCGTCCTCGGAGCGAGGCGAGGGCTCTGGTGGCAGCTCGTCCGCCTCCTCGGGATCGTCGCCTCGGTCTCGGTCGCCCGGGCCCTCGCTCCCCGGATCGCGCCCGGACTCGAGAGCGCGCTCCCCGGACTCTCGCCGTCGATCGCGAGCGGCCTCGCGTGGCTCGCGATCCTCATCGCGATGATGCTCGTCCTCTCGCTGATCGGGCGCCTCGGCAAGGCGACGCTCGAGGCGGCGCAACTCGGCGCGGTCGACCGCGTGGGCGGCGCGCTCGCGGGATCCGCGTCCGGCCTGCTCGTCCACGTCGCGATCCTCTTGTGCATGTGTCAGCTCGCGCCGATCGCGTGGGCGAAGGACACGATCCACGGGACGCACAGCCAGGCGCTGCTCGAAGGGCTCGGCGATCGCTTCCCGAGGCTCCTCGACGCGCACGCGGCGGATTCGCTGCGCGAGATCCGGAAGGACTCCGCGCCGGCGCGTTGACGCTTTCGCGCGGGCGGCGTACAGTCCCTGCGTTCCTTTCCAATCCGCGAGCGCGGTCGGGAAAGCAGGTGTGATTCCTGCACGGTCCCGCCACTGTGAGTCGTGTGTCCGTCGCTTCCGAAGCTCCGCGATCCTTCGCGGAGCAAGTCACTGGGGTCCGAGGGGTCCCTGGGAAGGCTGGAGTGACGGGCGATCCGACGAGTCAGGATATCCGGCGCGCTTCGCTCCACCGCTGGCCTCGCGGCAAGGCTGTCGGCTCCCGAAATGCGCGGATCTTCCGGCCCGGGGCTCGACTCCCCCCCGAGCGGCCGGCCCTTCGACGAACCATCGAACGGAGATCTGCCATGTCGAGTTCCATCGTTTCTCGCGCGCTCGCATTCCTTTTCGTCGCTCCCGCAGCGGTCGCCTTCGCGGCCACGAGCGACACCACCATCCCCGGCCTCCTGCCCGCCGGCTCGCACGCGGTCGGCACGTCCGACGCGTACGCGACGCTCGCGACGGGAGATCGCCTCGAGTTCGACGGCGTCGTGATCCGCCTCGTCGCCGACGACGGGACGCTGATCCAGACGTACGAGACCCTGCCCTTCTTCGTCTTCCCGAGCTTCGTGCGGCTCGATCCGACCGGCACGTACGCCCTCGTCGCAGAGAGCACGCGCGGCAAGATCCGGCGCGTCGATCTCGCGGGCACCGGCGCGCCGGTGATCGCCGACCTCGACTTCGCGTTCGACGCGGCGTTCGAGGACGCGGGCCACGTGATCCTGAGCGCGGCTCCCTGCGGGTTCGGCTGCGGCAGCGAGTTCTACCGGCTCGATCTCGCTACGGGCTCGCTCGCGTCGATCGGCTCGTTGACGGGCCCTTCGGGTCCGCTCGCGATCGCGGCGAACGGCGACCTCTTCTACGGCTCGATCCCGGACGCCTTCCCTCCCCCGCCGAGCCCGATCCTGCACTGGACGCAGGCGCAGCTCGCGAACGGGACTCCGCTGACGGACGGAAACGCCTCGATCTTCGTCCCGGGGATCGCGCCCGCGAGCTCGATGGCGTTCGATCCGGTGTACGGGCACCTGTTCGTCGCGGCGCCGGTCTACCAGGGCACGAGCGAAGTGTTCGAGTTCGACACGCACGGCCAACTCGTCGCGAGCGTCGCGCAGAGCCTCGACTACCTGAGCGGCGTCGAGCTCCTGCCGACGCACGGACCGGGATCGTTCCAGGCGTTCCAGCCGAACGGCGTGAACCTCAAGTACCGCGGCACAGACTACATCGCGAACACGTCCGAGATCCGCACGCTGCGCACGCGCAGGCCGTTCGCGTCGATGAGCGGACCGGGGCTCTCGGGCCCCGGTGCCGTGACGTTCCGCGTCCGCGGCGCGTACCCGAACGCGTCGCTCCAGATCCTCGTCGGCCTCGCGAGCACCTACAACCCGAACGAGCAGACGATCGACACGGGCACGTACCTGCTCCACACCGGACTCGACATGGCGCACGTGCGGCGCTTGACGATGGTCCCGACCGACGCGAACGGCGACGGGACGTTCACGTTCCAGAACCCGGGCGGTCTGCAGGGCACGCGCGTCTTCCAGGCGCTCGTCGCGGATCCGAACGGATTCTTCGTCGGGAGCTCGACCGCAGCGTTCAACTGATCCGGTCAGACCGACCGGACGCTCTCGATCCAAGGACACCGCTCTCGCAGGCGCTTCTCCAGGGCCTGCGAGAGCGTCTCCGCTTGCGCGTGACATCCCGCGCACGCTCCTTCGGCGCGCAGGTCGACGCGGCCGCCCTCGACGCCGAGCAATCGAAAGTCGCCGCCGTCCATCGCGAGCATCGGCCGGAGCTCCTCGAGGACCTCCTCGACCTCCCGCACGCGCTGCGGATCGCCGGACGGCGGGGTCGCGGGATCGGCGCCGAAGATGCGCGCGAGCCAGCTCAAGGCGGACTCCTGAGCCACGCGCGCGGAATCCCGAGCGCGCAGCCGGCGTCGTCGACGAGGAACCGGGCGGGCGCGAGCTGCTTCGCGACCCAACGCTCGAAGAGAGCGGCGTCGTCGCTCTGCGGCGCAGGGCACGCGAGGCTCCAGCCGTCCGCGGACTCGGCGACCGTCCACGCGAGCGCCGCGCGCGGAGCTTGCGTCCGGCCGGCGAGATAGAGGAGCGAGCCGACTCCCCACGGGAGCTGCCAGCCTTCGCCGACGTCCGGCGCGAGACCCGGGAGCGCGCGCGCGGGTGCCGCGAGGTCGCGGCCTTCGCGGCGCAGGCACGCGCGCACGCACGCGACGACCGGGACGAGTCCGCCGCGCTCGCGCCGGTCGAGCAGGAGGCGCGCCCCCGAGGCCGACGCGAGGAGAGCGAGGAGCCACCCGATCTCGTCGACGGTCTCCCCCGCCGCGACGAGATCGCCCGAACGCGTCTCGAGCGCGCGCGGATCGACCTCGAGGAGCCCGTCGAGCGCGGTCAGGAGCTGCGAGGCGTTGCCGACCCGATGGAGCAGCACTGGCAGCATCGCCCGGGCGAGCGGGTCCGTGAAAGCTGGTGCCGAGGCGGGGACTTGAACCCCGACTCCCTTGCGGGAAATGGATTTTGAATCCATCGCGTCTGCCATTTCGCCACCCCGGCGGAAACGCGAAGCCTATTCTTGCGATCACCGGGCCCGCAAGCGGTCGACGGCCGAAGCGCGCATGAATCCGGTGGAACCTGTAACGCGACACTCTCGAGCGGCGTTCTCGCGTGCGGTGGCGGGATCCGACCGGAGTTCCGTGCCGCGGCACCCCTTCGACCTCGACGACTGCCTCTCCAGGGTCGCCGCGGCGGACCAGGACGCGGCGCGCGCGCTGGTCGCGCGCTGCCACCCGCTCGTGGCGAGGATCGTGCGCTCCCACCGGCCGAAGTCGCACGGCGAAGACGATCTCGTCCAGGACGTGTTCCTCAAGATGTTCGTGATGCTCCCCCGCTACGAGGTCCGCGACGGCCGGCCGTTCGAGGCCTGGCTTTCGCGCCTCGCCGTCCGCACGTGCCTCGACGCGCTCCGCGCGGAGGCTCGTCGGAGGGACCGCGTGCCGCTGTCGCGCGGCGCGCAGGCCTGCCTCGAGACGCTCGCCGACGAGCGCGGGGCTGGCTCCGGCGACGCAGCGGCCGCGCGCGAGCTCGTCGAGGCGCTGCTCGCGGAGCTCCCGCCGTCGGATCGCCTCGTGTTGACGCTCCGCGATCTCGAGCAGCGTTCGCCGGCGGAGATCGCGGCGCTGACGGGCTGGAGCGTCGCGCTCGTCCGCGTCCGTGTCTTCCGCGCGCGGATGCGCCTGCGCGCCGCGGTGCGCCGGCGCAGGAAGACCCCCGATGGCTGAGTTCGACGATCGCTGGAGGCGCCTCGTCGACGCGGCCCGGCCAGCGCTCGCCCCGATCGACGACGCATCGCCGGAGCGCGTGCGCGCGCTCGCGGCGCTCGTGCGTCACCGTCCGGAGCCGCGGCCCTTCACGCGCGTCGAGCGCGGGAGCCTTCTCGCGCTGGCGGCCCTGCTCTTGTGTGCGCTCGCATCGCTGGTGCGCTGGCAGCCAGAGCTCCGCGACGCGCTCGCCGGCGCGCGCGCCGACCTCGCGGTGCTTCCGACCCGCATCCCGCGCCCTCCGCATCCGCCGTCGGCGTCGCGCACGCTCGCGGCGATCCCGGACCTCTTCTCGTTCCTCGACCTCTCACCCGCTGCCACGGAGAGCCAGCCATGATCATGGCCGACATCCTGCTCTGGACGCTGATCATCCTCGGAGCCTACGGCGTCCTCGTCGCGTACTGGGTCGGTGCCTATGCGCTGTTCCCGTCGCTCGTCGAGCGGTGTCGCGGGACGTACGGCGTGCGGCCGGTCGCTTCGACGCTCGTCGGCGTCGTGATCGCGCTGCCGGCGCTCGGGATCGGGATCGCCGCCGCGAAGGCGCTCCCGCACCCGGTCGTCCAGCTGCCCGTGATCGGCGCCCTGCTCCTCGTCGGACTGCTCTGCCTCGTCGGATCCGCCGGTCTCGCGCTGCGGATCGGCTCCGGCATGCCGTCGCCGCACGACGCGGCGCAGCCCTGGCGGCGCCTCCTGCGCGGCGGGATGGTCCTCGGCCTCGCGTTCGTGATGCCCTTCCTGGGCTGGTTCGTCCTCCTTCCGTGGGCGCTCGTCAGCGGGCTCGGCGCGCTCGTCCTCTCGCCGCGCAGTCCTGCGCCGGTCGACACGTGAGCCTCTCGAGGCGGAGCTTCCTGCTCGCCACCGGCGGCGCGTGCACGGCGCTGGCGGGTTGCGATCGGATCGCCGTGCTGCGCGGAGAGCCGCTCGAGGAACGCGCGTTCGCCGCACCCGGGGCGGAGACGATCGATCTCGCCCAGCACGTGCTCGCGCGCTGCAGCTTCGGGCCGCGCCCTGGCGATCGCGCCGCGCTGCTCGCGCTCGCGCCGGATCCAGACGCGGCCGCCGCGGCGTGGCTCGAGAGGCAGCTCGCCCCGCGCACGATCGACGACGAGCCCGCCGAGCGCGCGGTGCGGCGCTGCGATTCGGTCGACGCGCCGACCGGCGAGCTCTACGAGTACAAGCCCGACGTCCTCCTGCGCGAGCTGACCGCCGCCGCGCTCTTGCGCGCGACCTATTCGAAGCGGCAGCTGTACGAGATCCTCGTCGAGTTCTGGAGCGACCACTTCAACATCGACAGCTCGAAGGCCGAGTGCGCCTGGCTCAAGACCGGCGACGATCGCGACGTGATCCGCAAGCACGCGCTCGGCCGCTTCCAGCAGCTGCTCCGCGCCTCGGCGTTCAGCCCGGCGATGCTCTGGTACCTCGACGGGCGCGCGAACGTGAAGCGCTCGAGCGAGGAGCGGCCGAACGAGAACTACGCGCGCGAGCTGCTCGAGCTGCACACGCTCGGCGTCCACGGCGGCTACACGCAGCGCGACGTCATGGACGCGGCGCGCTGCCTCACCGGATGGACCGTGCGCGACCGCCACGGATTCCGCAAGGCGCGCGTCGAGTTCCACGCCGAGGAGCACGACGACGGGCCGAAGCGGGTGCTCGGCGTCGAGATCCCCGCCGGCGGGCGCGAGCGCGACGCGGAGATCCTGCTCGAGACGGTCGCGGGACATCCGGCGACCGCGGCACACATCGCGGCGAAGCTCTGCAAGCGCTTCGTCGCCGACGAGCCGCCGTCCGCGGCGGTCGAAGCCGTCGCCGCGGCGTTCCGCGCGAGCCGCGGCGACGTCGCAACGACGCTGCGGGCGCTCTTCGCGCGTCCGGAGTTCCGCGCGGCGCGCGGCGTGAAGCTCAAGAGGCCGTTCCACTACCTCGTCTCGATCCTGCGCGCGACCGACGCGACGACCGACGCCGGACCCGCGCTGACGAGCTACCTCGCGCGCATGGGTCACGCTCCGTTCCAGTATCCGACACCCGACGGCTACCCCGTGGAGGCCTCTGCCTGGCAAGGAGCTCTCTTCTGGCGGTGGAGGTCGGCGCTCGCGCTCGCCGGAGGCCACGTCGCGGGCACGCGGATCGACGTCGCGGCTCTCCTCGAGCGCACGGGCGGCGCCGACGCGCTCGCCGCGCACCTCCTCGGCCGCCGGCCCGACGCGCGCGAGCGCGGGATCTTCCTCGCCGGCGGACGCCCGGACGTCGGATTGTTGCTCGCTTCACCCTCTTTCCAGCGCTGCTGACGATGTCCCGCACACTCGTCGTCGTCTTCCTGCGCGGCGCGGCCGACGGCCTCGCGCTCGTGCCGCCCGTCGGGGACGACGACTACCACCGCGCCCGGCCGCGCCTCGCGATCCGCGCGCAGGACGCCCTGCCGCTCGACGGATTCTTCGCGCTGAACCCGGGGCTCGCGGAGCTCCTTCCGCTCTTCCGCTCGGGCGAGCTCGCGATCGTCCACGCCTGCGGGAGCGACGACGACACGCGCTCGCACTTCGAGGCCCAGGACCTGATGGAGCACGGCGGGACGAGCGTCGCAGGCGGCTGGATCGGCCGGTGGCTGCGGACCGCGGAGGAGAACGGCCCCTTGTCGGCTCTCGCGCTCGCGTCGCGGCTGCCCGAGAGCTTGCGCGGCGCGCCGACCGCGACGGCGTTCGAGAGCCTCGAGGACCTGCAGCCGGCCGAGGACGACGCGGAGCGGCGCGCGCGCCTGGCCGATCTCTACCGGGACGACGCGCTGCTCGGCGCGAGCGCGCTCTCGGCGCTGGCCGCTGCCGCGCGTCTCGCCGAGCTCGGGCAGCGACCCTACGAGGTCGAGAACGGCGCGCGCTACGCCACGGCCGCGGACGGCGCGATCGCGCAGGAATTCGGCCGCGCGCTCGCGCGCGTCGCGCAGCTCGTCAAAGCGGGCCTCGGCGTGCGCGTCGCGACGGTCGATCTCGACGGGTGGGACAGCCATTTCGTGCAGGACACGGTCGTCGCGCCGCGGTTGCGCGCGCTGTCGCTCGGCCTCTCGGCGTTCGCGCGCGATCTCGGGACCCTGCTCGCCACGACGAGCGTCGTCGTCATGACCGAGTTCGGACGCCGCGTCGGCGAGAACGCCTCCCTCGGGACGGACCACGGTCGCGGAGGCGTGTTCCTCGTGCTCGGCGGCGGGACGAACGGCGGGGTGCACTGCGCGTGGCCGGGGCTCGCGGAGGGTTCGTTGATCGGCCCGGGCGACCTGCCGGTCGTGCACGACTACCGCGACGCGCTCGCGGCCGTGCTCGCGCGCCACGGAGCGGCCGCGGATCTCGACCGGATCTTCCCCGGGCGCGCGCTCGCGCCGCTGCCGCTGTAGCTCAATCGATCTGGCGCCGGCCGCGTTCGCGCGCGACGTGCTCGCGCCCGAAGGCCTCGATCAGGCTCGAGCACTCGAAATGGACGACCGTGCCGGGCTTCTGCCCCCTCTCGCGCTGCTCGACGGGCTCCGGGTGCGTCGAGAAGCGCACCGCGAGATCGGCGCGTGCGACGTCCTCGATGCGCAGCGTCGTCCGCTGGAGCTCGCCCTCGAACCAGCGCTGGAGCTCGCCGCCGATCGCGAGCGCCGCGTCGGGAGCGTCGTCGACCGTGCACGCGCCCGTCAGGAGATCGATCGTCAGGAGGCCGCCCTCCCGCTCCGCGAGGCGCGCGAGATCCGCCTGCACGCGGGGGCCCACGAAGGCCTGGCACATGTCCGTCGCGAGGTTCTGGAAGGTGGCGTGTCCCATGGGGACGACCTTTAGCGTCCGGCCGCGCCGAACGCCAGATCGATGCCGCGTCCGACGCCGACCGCGCCGGCGACGTACCGCAGGCCGCGCAGGATCCCCGGGCCGAACGCCTCCGGGCCCGACATGTCGTGGCGCAGCGTGTACGTCTCGCCCGCCGATCCGAGGATCACGAGCTGGTGCGCGTAGAGACCGGGGAGACGGATCGAGTGGATCGGGATCTCGCGCGCGGTGTCTTCCCGCGCGGCGCGCATGCGCTCCGCGGTGTCGAGGGCCGTCCCCGACGGCGCGTCCTTCTTCTTCTCGTGGTGCATCTCGACGATCTCGGCCCGCTCGTAGTGGCGCGCGGCCTCGACCGCGGCGCGCTGGAGGAGCCACATCCCCAGGCTGAAGTTCGGGACGACGAGCCCGCCGAGTCCGAGCTCGCGCGCCATCGCGTCGAGGTGCGCGTTCTCCGCCGGCGTGACGCCGCTCGTGCCGACGAGCGGGCGCACGCCGGAGGCGAGCATCGCCGCGGCGTGCTCGAATCCGAGGCCTGCGCGCGTCACGTCGAGCGCCACGCGCGCGCCGGATTTGCGGAGGACGTCGGCAAGGTTGTCGCCGCGCCGGATTTCCGCGACGAGCGTGAATCCGGGCGCGTCCGCGAGCACGCGGCACGCGAAACTCCCCATCCGGCCGTCGGGGCCGACGATCGCGACCGGCGTGCTCATCGCGGCCACCGTTCCACAGCCAGCACGAGGATTTCGAGGCACAGCTCGCGGAACGAGAGGCCGTCCGTCTGGGCCGCCTTCGGCAGCAGCGAGCGCGCGGTCAGCCCGGGGAGCGTGTTCACCTCGAGGAAGACCGGCTCACCGCTTTCCGGGACGATGAAGTCGCTGCGCGAGTATCCGTCGCAGCCAGCCGCGCGGTGCACGCGCAGCGCGAGATCCGCGAGCCGCGCGCACGCGGCGGCCGAGAGCGAGCGCGGCGGGCAGTGCTCCTCGGCGCCGGCGGCGTTGTACTTCTCCTCCCAGTCGAAGAACTTGCCCGCGTGCGGCACGATCTCCACCGGCGTCAGAGCGCGCATCTCGCCGCGCGCGTTGCCGAGAACGGCGCACGTCGCCTCGATGCCGCGGATCCGGCTCTCGACGAGCGCGCGGTCACCCGTCGCGAGGGCGCACGCGATAGCGGCCGGCAGCTCGTCCTCGCGTTCGACCATCGTGGTTGCGACGGAAGAGCCGCCGCAATTCGGCTTGACCGCCCAGCCGTCGCGCGACAGGGGGGAGAAAGCCCGCGCGTCGCCGTCGACGAGCACTGCGGGAGCGACCGCGACACCCGCGTCCGCGACGACGAGGCGCGTCGCGTGCTTGTCCATGCACAACGCCGAGGCGCCGACGCCCGATCCCGTGTAGCGCCGCGAGCAGGTCTCGAGGAAACCCTGCACCGCCCCGTTCTCGCCTTCGCCGCCGTGGAGACCGAGGAAGAAGATCGTCGAGTCGGGGAGCATCGCGACCGCGGAGGCGGGCGCGCAGCGCTCGCCGTCGACGTTCCACGCGCCGTTCGCCTCGATCTCGATCGGGACGCAGCGCGCGGGCCCCGAGTCGTCCCGCTGCGCGAGCGCCGCGGTCACGGCCAGGCCCGTCGCGAGCGAGATCGTGCGCTCGCTCGATCGGCCGCCGGAGAGGACTGCGACCGTCGCGCCGGCGACCTCCTCACGGAAACGGTTCCTGCTCTTCAGCACACGGTCAAGCGTACAGATGGCCGCGCGCCGATACATGGGGCGCGCGGGGCGCCTTGGCGAGGAATGTCTCCTTGTCGTCGGCGAGCAGCGGGTCGACTTCGACCGGGCGGATGCCGTCCGCGCCGGCGGGCGGGAGCGGGAGCCCCGCGGCCTCGACCCACGAGCCGAAGAGACGGCAGAGATCCGCGCGGGCGGTCGCGGGCGAGTCCTCCCCGCGCGCGTTCTTCACCGGGCTGAACTCGACGGCGCGGTCGACCTCGAGGGTCACGCTGCGCTCGGCGAACCCGAGCGCGTCGAAGACGAAGGCCTCGAACTTGATCCCCGCGCGCTTGACGGTGTGGCCCCGCTCGTCGAGGGCCGCGACTTCCTTGCGCGCGAGGTGCCAGGGCAAGGCGAGCCCGCCGCGCGTCAGCTCTTCCACGAAGGCGAGGTCGAGGGCGTGCATCGCGACATTCCCGGCGCCGTACAGGAGATGGCCCGCCGGATGCCGCGCCTCGCGCAGCTCCGCAGGGAGGTCGGAGTACTCGATGCAGGAGAGCTTCCCGCCGACGCGGCCGAGGACCCCGACCTTCTCGGCCGCATCGCGCTTCTGGACGACCTTGCTCGACATCTGCGCCCGCTCGAGCGCGTGCAGGCCGAGGAAGAGCGGATCCGCGGGGCGCGCGAGCGGATTGTCGACCTGGAAGTACGAGAACGTGCGGATCCCGCGGCGCCTCGCGTCCGCGAGCGCACCGGACTCCGCGAGCGCGGAGAGCACCCCGCCGTGGCCGTTCGGAGCGAGGAAGACCTGGTCGGGCGCCGCGAGCAGGATCCGGCCTTCGGGATCGAGCGCCGGGAGCATGCCCTGCGTGAAGAAGGTGACGTCGGCCGGGTCGAGCCCGAAGTGCGCGTGGCGCTCGAAGAACTCCCGCGTCGCGGCGTCGTTCGCCTGCGACGTCATGACGTACCAGGGGATCGCGGCCCCGTAGCGCGCGGAGGCACCGCGCAGCTTGCGCGCGAAGATCTCGTACAGGCTCCGGTCGGTGACCGGGCCGACCGGGAACGTCCCCTTCGGGGCCTCGAGACCGAGGCGCGAAGCCTGGCCGCCCGCGACGAGGAGCCACGCGACGTGCCCCGCGCGGAGCTCCTCCTCCCCGCGCCGGACGGCCTCGGACTTCGCGGGGAAGATCTCGGGCGGCGCGAAATCGGCCTTCTGCGGAGCCTGCGCGGGAGTCGCGAGGCAGCGCCGCATCTCCGCGAGCAGCGGAAGGTCGAGGTCCGCGAGCTGCGTCGAGAGGCGCGTGCGCGCGTCGCCCTCGACGCGGTCGAGCGCGTCGTTCAGGTGGCCTTGGCCCGCCGCGGACAGGGCGCTTCGCAGCGCGACTTGCCGCGGGTCCACCAGCTCCTCGCGTGCTCGGGGAGCTCAGGTCTTCCCCGCGACCGGCGTCGCGGAGAGGGCCTCGAGGATCTTCTCGGTCAAGTGCAGGAGCGCGTTCAGCCGCTTCTCGAGCACGACCTGCCGCATGACGAGCTTCTCGACGACGGGCGGAAGCACGGCCTCGCGCACGTAGTCGTTGATCAGGTTGACCACTTCCGCGCGGCTCTTGTCCGGCAGCTCGTGGAAGCGGAAGTGCACTTTCTGCTTGAGCACGTCCTCGGTCAGGTGCAGGCACTCCGTCGTGATCTCCTGCACGCTCCGCTTGTCGTGTTCGGTGTGGAAGACCTCCAGCTTGTACTGGTGGAGCAGCTCCTTGAACTTCTGGTGCACGGGGGGACTCCTCGGATGTTGGGTTCTCGAGCGGTGTGGAGGGGCTCAGCCGACCTGGCCGACGCAGATGGAAACGTTGTGGCCGCCGAAGCCGAGTGAATTGGAGAGCGCGTTCCGGACGCGCATCTCGCGCGCGGCGCCCGGGACGTAGTCGAGATCACAGTCCGGATCCGGCGTCGTGTAGTTCCGCGTCGGATGGACCTGGCCGCGGTAGACCGACAGCGCGGTGACGACGAGCTCGACCGCGGCGGAGGCGCCGAGCAGGTGGCCGATCATCGACTTCGTCGAGGACACGGCCAGCTTCCTCGCGTGGTCCTTGAAGACGGTCTTGATCGCGCGCGTCTCGATCGCGTCGTTGTACGGCGTGCTCGTTCCGTGCGCGTTGACGTAGTCGACATCTTCCGGCGCGATCTTGGCGTGGCGCAGGGCCTCGGCGAGCGCGCGCGCCGGCCCCTTCCCGTCCTCGCGCGGGGCGGTGATGTGGTAGGCGTCGTCGGTCGACCCGAAGCCCTTGAGCTCCGCGTAGATGCGCGCGCCGCGCTTCCGGGCGCGTTCGAGCTCCTCGAGGACGAGGATCCCGCAGCCCTCCCCCATCACGAAGCCGTCGCGGTCCTTGTCGAACGGGCGCGACGCCGCCCCCGGGTCGTCGTTGCGCGTCGACAGCGCCTTCGCGGACGCGAAGCCCGCGAGGGACAAGGGCGTCGTCGCCGATTCGGAGCCCCCGGTGACGACGAGGTCCGCGTCGCCGAGCTGGATCGCGCGCCACGCCATGCCGATCGCATGGCCGGCCGACGCGCACGCGCTCGAGGTCGTGAAGCACGTGCCGAGGAGCCCGTTCCGGATCGCGACCTGGCCGCTGACGGCGTTCGCCATGATCCGCGGCACGAAGTGCGGGCTGACGCGGCGCGGACCCTTCTCGAGCATCGTCTGGTGCTGCTCCTCGATCCCGGTGATCCCGCCGATCCCGGTGCCGAGGATGCAGCCGTAGCGCTCGCGCGCCTCCTCGCTCTCCTTCGTCGGCTCGAGGCCGGCGTCGCGGAACGCCTCGTCCGTCCCGACGAGCGCCCACATCGTGAACGGGTCGAGCTTGCGGAGATCGGGCGCCGCGAAGAACTTCAGCGGATCCCACTCGACGCACGCGGCGATCTTGACCGCCTGGTCCGACGTGTCGAAGCGCGTAATCGGCGCGACCGCGTTCTCGCCGCGCAGCATGCGGGCGAACGAAGTCTCGACGTCCAACCCGAGCGGATTGATCGTGCCGAGGCCGGTGATGACGACTCGACGCATGGAGGATCCGGACGACGACGCGGGCACGGAGGCCGCGCCGCGCGCCGTCAGGCCTTGCTCGCGATGTAGTCGATCGCGTTGCCGACCGTCGCGATCTTCGAGGCGTCCTCGTCGGGGATCGAGATCTCGAACTGGTCCTCGAACTCCATGACGAGCTCGACGACGTCGAGCGAGTCGGCGCCGAGGTCGTTCACGAACGACGTCTCGCGCTTGATCTTCTCGGCGGGCTGGCCGAGGTTGTCGCTCACGATCTTGATCACGCGCTCTTCGACCGAGGGCTTGGTCATGAAACGGTCCTCTGTGGGTGGGGTTGGGGGCGGGAAGTCCGGCGGGAGCCGGTATCGTGCGGAAGCTCGAGGCTCACAGCGAGAGTCCCCCGTCGACGACGAGCGTCTGTCCGGTGACGTAGGCTCCGCCCGGGCCGACCAGGAAGTCGACCGCGGCGGCGATCTCCTCCGGCGCTCCGATCCTTCCGAGCGGGATGTTCGACTTGACCTCGGTCGCGGCCTTCTCGTCGAGGCCAGCCGTCATGTCGGTCGCGATGAACCCGGGGGCGATCGCGTTCACGGTGACGCTGCGGCCGGCGAGCTCCTTCGCGAGCGAGCGCGTGAGTCCCAGGATCCCGGCCTTGCTCGCGGCGTAGTTCGCCTGGCCGGCGTTGCCGGTGATGCCGACGACCGACGCGATGTTGACGATGCGGCCGCCGGATTTCATCAGCGGCCGCGCGGCGGCCTTCAGGAAGTTCCAGGTGCCTTTGAGGTTCACGGCGAGCACGCGGTCGAAGTCCTCCTCGCTCATGCGGAGGAGGAGCTGGTCGCGCGTGATCCCGGCATTGTTCACGAGGATGTCCAGGCCGCCCATCTCCTTCTGGACCTCAGCGACGAGCTCGGCGACCGCGGCCGTGCTGGCGACGTCGCAGCCGTAGGAGCGCGCTCCCTCGGCGAGCGCTGCGCACTTTTCCGCGGTTCCGCGCGCCGTCTCGGCGGTCGTCGCGACGCAGGCGACCTTCGCCCCGCGCCGCGCGAGCTGGATCGCGATCGCCGCGCCGATGCCGCGTGAAGCCCCCGTCACGAGGGCCACCCGGCCCTGGAGGAAGCGGGTTTCGAGGGTTGCGGGGTCCAAGCGGGGGGCCGGGGGGAACGGCGATTCGGGGGCCGACAGCGGAGCCCGCGGACTATAGCGGGGCCCCTCTGGGCCTTCAACGTGCGCCGGCGACCGCGGCGTCCAGATCCTCGGGTTTCGCGCAGGCGCGGACGCGGGCCTCGGGATCGATCTTCGACAGGATGCCGGCCAGCACGGTCCCGGGAGCCGGTTCGAGGAAATCCCGGATCCCGCTGGCGAGTGCGAGCCGCATGGTCCGCTCCCACAGGACCGGCGCGCACACCTGCTCTGCGAGCTGCAGGCGGATCGCCGCGGCGTCGTCCGACAGGTCGCCCGTCACGTTGCTCGCGAACGGCACGCGCGGCTTCGCGATCGCGACCTCCCGCAGCGCCGCTTCGAGGCGTCGCGCGGCGGGGCGCATGCACTCCGAATGGAATCCTCCGGCGACGACGAGGCGCCGCGTCCGGCGGACCCCGTGGTCCTTCGCGACGGCTTCGACGACGTCGAGCGCAGCGATCTCGCCGGAGACGATCACTTGTCCGGGCGCGTTCAGGTTCGCGACCTGGCAGATCCCGGCCTTGGCGCCGACGGCCGCGATTGTCCGCGCCTGCTCCTCGGTGGCACCCATCAGGCTCACCATGCCGCTCGGGTTCGCTTCGCTCGCGGCCTGCATCGCCTCGCCGCGCAGGCGGACGAGCCGCACGCCGTCCTCGAACTCGAGGGAACCCGCGCACCAGAGTGCCGTGTACTCGCCGAGCGAGAGGCCGGCGGTGAACGGGATCGCGGCGCGGTCGAGACCCTTCTCCTCGAGCACGCGGATCACGGCGACGCTCGTCGTGAAGATCCCGGGCTGCGCGACGTCCGTGCGGTTCACCTCGTCCCCCGCGTTCCAGCACTTCTCCGAGAGCGCGAAGCCGAGCGCCGCGTCGGCGCGCTCGAACACGCCGCGCGCGACCGGGAAGCGCTCGCAGAAATCGCGGCCCATGCCCGCGAACTGCGCTCCTTGCCCCGGGAAGAGGATGCCGGTGTTCACCAGCGGATCAGCGCGCCGCCCCACGTCAGGCCGGCGCCGAAGGCGACGAGGATCACGAGCTTGCCGGGCACGAGGCGTCCCGCGTGGTGCGCTTCGTCGAGCGCCACCGGGACGGTCGCCGACGACGTGTTCCCGTAGCGGTGGATGTTGACCATCACCTTCTCGTCGTTCCAGCCGAGGCGCTCGAGCGCGGAGTCGATGATCCGCTTGTTCACCTGGTGCGGGACGACGAGGCAGAGGTCGTCGTAGCTGTGGCCTTCGAGCATCTCGCCGATCAGGTCGCCCATCCGCGTCACCGCGAACCGGAACACTTCGCGCCCGTTCAGGCGGATGAAGTGCTCGCGCTTCTCGACCGTCTCGAGCGACGCGGGCTTCCGCGAGCCGCCGGCGAGCATGTAGATGAGGTCGTAGCCGGATCCGTCGGTGCCCTGGCGCGTCTTGAGGATCTCGCCCTGCTTGCACTCCTCGACCGGCGCGAGCACGACGGCGCCGGCGCCGTCGCCGAACAGGATGCACGACGTCCGGTCCTGCATGTCGCTGATGCGCGAGAGCGTCTCGGCGCCGATCGCGAGCGCGCGGCGCGCGCGGCCCGACGCGACGTAGGCCTCGGCGATCGAGAGCGCCGTGATGAACCCCGTGCAGGCCGAGTTGCAGTCGAACGCGGCGGCGTTCTTCGCGCCGAGCCGGTGCTGGATCAGCGCGGAGCACGCCGGGATCATCTGGTCCGGCGAAACCGTTCCGACGACGATCAGGTCGAGGTCCTCGGGCAAGAGCCCCGCCGATTCGAGAGCGCGCCGCCCGGCCGCGACCGCCATGTCCGAGGTCGCCTCGCCTTCGGCGACGTAGCGGCGCTCGCGGATCCCGGTGCGCTGGACGATCCACTCGTCCGACGTGTCGACGATCTTCTCGAAGTAGGAGTTCGGGACGACCCGCTCGGGCACGTAGGAACCGGTACCGGCGATGCCGACGCGAACGCGTGATGTCATCAGGGGCCTCTGTGTCAGGAGTCGCGGGAAAGGCGAGGCGCTGCGCACATTCTGGGAACGGTGCGGGGGCTTCTACAAGCCCTCCGCGGCGCCGTCTCAGGTCGTCGCGCGCTCCCGCGCGGCCTTTTCGAGGCCTTGGACGATGTCGTCGTTCACGTTCGCGTCGAGCGCGCGGGCGCCGAGCCCGATCGCATTCGCGACCGCGTTCTCGTCCGACCGCCCGTGGCCGATGATCACGACGCCGGCGACGCCGAGGAGCAGCGCCCCGCCGTACTCCGAGTACTCGACGCTCCGGCGCACCGGCGCGAGCGCCTCGAGGACCCCCTGGACGCCCTTGCGCGTCAGCTCGGTGATCGCCGAGCGGAGCATGAAGGCGGCGAAGCCCTCCATCAGCTTGAGGACGACGTTCCCCGTGAACCCGTCGACCACGACGACGTCGGCCTTGTTCAGGAAGAGATCGTTGCCCTCGAGGTTGCCGACGAACGACATCGGCGCCGCCTTGAGGAGCGTATGGGCCTCCTTGTGGACGTCGGTGCCCTTGCCCTCCTCCTCGCCGATGTTCAGGAGCCCGACGCGCGGCGTCGCGTTCCCGAGGCAGTCGCGCATGTAGATGCTGCCCATGACGCCGTACTGCGCGAGGTGCTCGGGCTTCGGCGCGACGTTCGCGCCCATGTCGATGATCGTCAGCGGCTGTCCCGTGAGATTGATCGTGACCGCGATCCCGGGGCGACGGACGCCGGGCAGCGTGCCGAGCCCGAGCGTGGCCGTCCCCACGACGGCGCCGGTGTTCCCCATGCTGACCGCGGCGCCCGCTTGGCCGGCCTTCAGTGCGGCGATCATCGAGGCGATCGAGGAATCGGGCTTCGAGCGCAGCGCGGTCGCGGGGGATTCCCCCATGCCGATCACCTGCGTCGAGTGGCGGAATGCGAACCCGGGATCGCCGCCTAGCGCCGCGAGACGCTCGCGCGCCGTCTTCTCGTCGCCGACGAGCAGGATGCGCTCGGGCGGGATCCGCTGCTTCCCTTGCGGCGAGCAGGCCGCGATGGCACCTCCCAAGATCGCGTCGGGCGCGCGGTCCCCGCCCATCACGTCGAGTGCGATGCGCTTCTGGAGCATGGTCGCTCCGCCGAACGGGGAGCTAGACCTCTTCCTTCGGGATGACCTCGGTGCCCTTCTGGCCGCCCTTCTCGAAGCCGTAGTACCCGCAGTTGTCGCACACGCGGTGCGAGCGCACGGGCGCGCTGCAGCGCGGGCAGTGGTTCGCGGGAGTCACGACGAGCGCGTCGTGGGAGCGCCGGATGCGCTTGCGGTGCTTGGAGTGGCGTCGTTTGGGATTGGGCATGGCTCGTTCGCCGAGGTTCGGGGGCGGGGATGCTAGCCGCGGAACTCGTCGCCTGTCAACGCACCGCGTCGGGTGCAGCGGCGCCGAGGGCCGTGCGCAGGGCGAGGTCGAGCTCGCGCAGGACGTCCGGCACGCCGGCCGGGTCCTTGCCCTGGCCCTGTGCGAGGTCGGGTTTCCCGCCGCCGCCGCCGCCGAGGCGGCCGCTGACGATCTTCGCGAGCTCCCGCGCGTCGCGTCCCTTGCCCGCGGGGAGGCCCTGCAGGACGAGGACCCACGGAACGCGGCCTTCCTCGCGCCCGAACAGGGCGAGCGCGATCTGCGGCGCGAGGGATTTCGCCCGGTCGGCGAGGTCGCGGACGCCGGCGAGGTCGAGGCCGGGCGCGTCGAAGACGGCGAAAGCGACGCCGCCGGCGTCCTGGAGGCCCGCGCGCAGGGTCGCGAACGTCTCGGCGATGTCGCCCGCCGACGTCGCGGCGCTCTTCTTCTTCGCTTCCTTGATCTCCTTCTGGAGCGCGGCGAGGCGCGTCGGCACTTCCTCGGGCGCGACCTTGAGACCCTGGGCCGCTTCGCGCAGGAGACGGCGCTGGCGCTGGATCTCCTCGACCGCCGCGGGGCCCGTCAGCGCCTCGATGCGGCGGACGCCGGCCTGGATCGCGCGCTCGGAGACGATCACGAACGGCCCGATGTCGCCCGCCGCGGCGACGTGCGTCCCGCCGCAGAGCTCGAGCGACCAGCCGCCGACGTCGAGGACGCGCACGCGCTCGTCGTACTTCTCGCCGAACATCGCCGTGACGCCGCGCGCCTTCGCCGCGTCGAGGTCCTCGACCGTGGTCTTCACTTGCGCGTTGGCGAAGACGCGCTCGTTGACGAGCGTCTCGATCCGCTCGAGCTCCTCGGCCGTCACCGCCTTCGGGTGCGAGAAGTCGAAGCGCAGGCGGTCGGGCCCGACGTAGCTTCCCTGCTGCGCTGCGTGGACGCCGAGGATCTCCTTGAGCGCCTTGTGCAGCAGGTGCGTCGCCGTGTGGTTCTTCCGGATCCGGTCGCGGCGCGCCTTGTCGACGCGCGCGCGGACCGCGGCTCCGGGCTTCGGCGTCCCGGTCGACTTCCCGATGTGGACGACGACGTCGCCGATCTTCTTCGTGTCCTCGACCGTGAACGTGAAGCTCCCGTCGAGGGCCTCGATCGTGCCCGTGTCGCCGATCTGGCCGCCGGATTCGGCGTAGAACGGGCTCTCGGCGAGCACGACGCGGTCGGGGAACGCGCCGGCGAGTTTCGTCTCGAGCTCGGTCGAGCGCGACCCCGCCTCGTGGTACGTCGACGTCGTGCGCGGGAGCGTCGCGAGCTGCTCCGCGGAGAGGATCTGCTTGAAGCTGCCTTCGGAGCGGCTCTTCTTCTGGTGCTCCTCCTCCGCGCGCTTCCAGCCCGCGAGATCGAGCCCCAGCGACCGTTCGCGCGCCATGAGCTCGACGAGGTCCTGCGGGAATCCGTACGTCGCGTACAGGTCGTACGCCTTCTCGCCGGGGAGGACCTTGGCGCCGCCGGCGGACACCTTCGACGCGAGATCCTCGAACAGGACGAGTCCGCGGCCGAGCGTCCGGCCGAACTGCTCCTCCTCCGCGCGGACGACCGCGCGCACGTGGTCGTTGCGCTCGCGCATCTCGGGGAAGGCGCCCCCGAGCACCTCGCCGACGGCCGGGACGACCTCGCACAGGAACGGATCCTCGAGCGCGAGCGCCTGACGGCCGAAGCGCGACGCGCGGCGGATCAGCCGGCGCAGCACGTAGCCGCGGCCCTCGTTCGACGGCAGCGCACCGTCCGAGATCGCCGCGGTCACGGCGCGCGCGTGGTCGGCGATCACGCGGAACGCGACGTCCGCCGGCGCCGGCGACGCGCCGTACGGGCGCTTCGCGATCCCGGCGATCCGCGCGAAGATCGGCGCGAAGAGGTCCGTGTCGTAGTTCGACGTCTTCCCCTGCAGCACGCCGACGACGCGCTCGAAGCCCATCCCCGTGTCGACGCTCTTCGCCGGGAGCTCCGCGAGCCGCCCGTCGTCCATGCGGTTGAACTGCATGAAGACGAGGTTCCAGATCTCCATGAAGCGCTCGTTGCCCGCGTTGACGCCGATCTTCGGGTTCGCGCCGTCCTTCGGGTCGGAGCCAGCACCTCCCCGGTCGATGTGGATCTCCGTGCACGGACCGCAGGGCCCGGTGTCCCCCATCTCCCAGAAGTTGTCCTTCTTCCCGAAGGGCAAAACACGCGCTGGATCGACGCCGGCCTTCTCGACCCAGATCGAAGCGGCTTCCTCGTCGGCGGGGAGCTTGTCCTTCGCGTCGCCGCCGAACACGGTGACCCACAGACGCTCGCGCGGGATCCCCCACACCTTCGTCAGGAGCTCCCACGCCCACGGGATCGCGTCCTCCTTGAAGTAGTCGCCGAACGACCAGTTCCCGAGCATCTCGAAGAACGTGTGGTGGTACGTGTCGACGCCGACTTCCTCGAGGTCGTTGTGCTTCCCCGAGACGCGGATGCACTTCTGCGTGTCCGCGGCGCGCTTGTAGTCGCGCCGGCCCGTCCCGAGGAACACGTCCTTGAACTGGTTCATCCCCGCGTTCGTGAAGAGGAGCGTGGGGTCGTCGCGCGGGAAGACGGGCGCCGAGGGCACGATCCGGTGGCCGCGCGCCGCGAAGAACTCGAGGAAGTCCTTGCGAACGCGCGCCGACTGGAAGTCCGTGTCTCCGGAACTCGTCATCGCTTGGACGCAGCGGCGGGCGGTGCGGCCTTCGCCTCCGCGGCGGCACTCGCGCTCTGGCTCGTCTGGCTCGCCGCCATCGCCTTGCGGTCGACCTCGTCGCTCGCGGCGGTCTTCTCCGCGGTCTTCGCGCGCAGCGCCTTGTCGATCTCCTGCGACACCTCGGGGTTGTCGATCAGGAACTGTCGCGCTTTCTCCATGCCTTGCCCGAGCCGGATCTCGCCTTCCTTCGGGTGCTTCATCGAGAGCCACGTGCCCGACTTCAAGACGACCCCTTCGACCTGGCCGAGCTCGAGCAGCTCGCCCTCGCGGCTGATCCCACGGTTGAACAGGATGTCGAACTCGACCTTGCGGAACGGCGGCGCGATCTTGTTCTTGACGACCGTGACCTTCGTCCGGTTGCCGATGACCTCCTCGCCTTCCTTGAGCTGCCCGATGCGCCGGATGTCGAGGCGGACCGACGCGTAGAACTTGAGCGCCCTCCCGCCCGTCGTCGTCTCGGGGCTGCCGAACATGACGCCGATCTTCTCGCGGATCTGGTTGATGAAGATCACCATCGTGTCCGACTTCGAGATCGCCGCCGTCAGCTTCCGCAGCGCCTGGCTCATGAGCCGCGCGTGGAGCCCGACGAAGCTGTCGCCCATCTCGCCCGCGATCTCGGCGCGCGGCACGAGGGCCGCGACCGAGTCGACGACGACGATGTCGACGGCGTTGCTGCGCACGAGCGTCTCGACGATCTCGAGCGCCTGCTCGCCCGTGTCGGGCTGGCTGACGAGGAGGTCGTCGAGCTTGACGCCGAGCTTGCGCGCGTAGGCCGGGTCGAGCGCGTGCTCCGCGTCGACGAAGGCGCAGATCCCGCCCGCTTTCTGCGCGTTCGCGACGACGTGCAGCGTCAGCGTGGTCTTGCCCGAGCTCTCCGGCCCGTAGATCTCGATCACGCGGCCGCGCGGGAGGCCGCGCCCGCCGAGCGCGAGGTCGAGGGAGATCGACCCGGTCGGGATCCCGCGCACCTCGCGCGCGACGTGGCCGTCGCCGAGGCGCATGATCGAGCCCCTTCCGTAGGCCTTTTCGATCTCGCCGACGGCCGTCTCGAGCGCGCGGTTCTTCTCGTTGCGCGAGAGGATCGTGTCGGTCTTCTCGCTCTTCTCGCTGCGCTCGGGCTTCTCGCTGCGCTCGGGCTTCTCGGGGCTGGTCGGCTTCTCGGTCTTCGTCTTCTGAAAGCTCATGGCGTCCTCGCGGGTGGCTCGTCTCGTGCGTCGTGGAAGGGGTCGATCCTAGCAGTGCCGGAGGGGCGGAAGAAGCTCCCCGGCGCACCTCGGATCCGGTCTCGCGCGCCCCGGTTACAGCGATTCCGGCCGAAGTCGGAAGCGCGCGATCGATCGGTAGCGCGCGCTCCCTTCCGGAGCGGGATGGGACGCGGCGAGGTGGACCTCGGCGAGCGTCCAGGGGAGGTCGAAGCGCAACGCACGGAACGGCTCGGGCACCTCGAGGTGCCTGCGACGGCGCGGTCTTGCGACGGTGAGGTGCGGCGTCCACGGCGACTCCGCGTTCCCGACGGCGCGCGCGAGGTCGAGGAGCCGGCCCGCGACCCCGGCCTCCTCGACGCCGATCCAGAGGACGCGCGCGCGCTCGAAGTCCGGGAATGCGCCGGTTCCCCGGATCCAGAGCGGCACCTCGGAACGCCGCGCGACCTCCCGCTCGAGCGCCGCCGTGATCCCCGGGACCGCGGCGTCGTCCGTCTCGCCCAGGAAATGGAGCGTCAGGTGGATGTCTTCGGCGACCGGGACCCGCGCGTCGAGGCCCGCGACGGCGCCGCGGATCGCCGCCGCGACGTCCGGCGGCGCGAACGCGCCGACGAAGAGCCGCATCAGACGGTCACGATCGCCCGCAGCTCGCCGCAGCGCGTGTCGATCTCCGCCTTCGTGCACCGCGCGAGGCGCTCGACGCCGAATCCCTCGACGCAGAACGAGGCCGCCGCGGTCCCGTGCACCATCGAGCGCCGCAGGGTCGCCGGCTCGGCGTTCCCCTCTGCCGCGACGTGCCCCATGAAGCCGCCCGCGAACGAATCCCCGGCTCCGGTCGGGTCGACGACCTCCTCGACCGGGTACGCCGGCAGCGCGAAGTGGGCGCCCTTGCCGATCAGGAACGCCCCGTGCTCCCCCTTCTTGAGCACGACGAAGCGCGGCCCGAGCGTCAAGGTCTTCGTCGCCGCGCGCAGGAGGTTCTTCTCCCCCGTCAGCATCCGAGCCTCCTCGTCGTTCAGGATCACGGCGTCGACCTTCCGGAGGAGATCGAGCAGCGCCGGCTTCGCGATGTCGATCCAGAGGTTCATCGTGTCGGCCATCACGAACACGGGGCTGACGACCTGCGCGAGCGCCTTCGCCTGGATCTCCGGCGCGGCGTTCGCGAGGAACAGGAAGCGCGCCGAGCGCGAGGCGTGCGGCACCTTGGGATCGAAGTGCTCGAAGACGTTCAGGTTCGTCGAGATCGTGTGGCGCGTGTTCCAGTCCGCCTCGTAGCGCCCGGCCCAGCGGAACGTCTTCCCCTTCGCGACCTCGAGGCCGGAGAGATCGACGCCGCGCGAGCCGAGGAGCTCCGTGTCCTTCTTCTGGAAGTCGTCGCCGACGACGCCGACGAGGGCGACGGGTCCGAACAGCGCCGCGGCGAGCGAGAAGTACGTCGCCGATCCGCCGAGCTGTTCCTCGCGCTTCGCGGACGCGGTCTCGATCGTGTCGTAGGCCAGGGTTCCGATCGCGAGCAGGCTCATTGCACCTCCTTCAATTCGGCTCGGCCTCCAGGCAGAAGGAGGAAGAGCCCGCCGGCGAGACCGAGCAGCATCGAGAGCAGACGGTAGGCGACGCTGACCGCGACCCCCAGCGTGCTCGACGATCCGAGCACGTGGAAGAGCGAGCCGAACGCCCACTCCCCGACGCCCCAGCCCGCGGGCGTCACCGGGACGGAGCTGATCGTGTTCGCGATCGCGGCGACGCCGAGGTACTCGAGGAACGAGAGGTGGTCCTCGCCGAACGCGCGGCCGAGGACGAACACCGAGCCGCCGATGCAGATGTGGTTCAGCGCCGAGAGGCCGATCGCGGCGAGGATCTCGAACGGGTGCTCGGAGTAGATCCGCAGCGCGCGGTCGATGCTGCGCAGGCGCTCCTTCTGCGGCATCCGCTCGAGCAGCGCCGAGAGGCCGAGCCAGCGCCGCGGACCCGGGTGCAGCATGACCCAGAGAACGATCAAGGCGACGAGGAACGCGGCGACGACGGGGAGCTCGAGCTCCGCGAACCGGTGGCCGGAGAACACGACGACGCCCGCGGCGAGGCCCATGAGCACGAGGAGACCGAGCGCGCGGTCGACGACGACCGTGACGAACGCGTCCGCGCGCCGCTCGGGGTGCTCGCGGACGACGAGCACGGCCTTGATCACGTCCCCGCCCGTGATCCCGGCCGGCAGGACGACGTTGAAGAAGAACCCGAGGAACGAGAGGCGCAGGGCCGAGGTCCAACGCGTCGCGCAGCCTGCGACCGCGAGGAGGCGCCACCAGCGCGTGATCGCGACGAGGGCGCCGCTCGTGATCAGGAACAGCGCGAGCCAGAGGAGGCGCGGGTCGACTTCGCGGAAGACGCGCAGCATCCCCGGCTTCCAGTCGAAGTGCGGACCGGTCGTCTCGGTGTCGGGCGCGCGCGCGACTTCGAACTCGCGACCCGACTCGATGCCGGCGATGATCGGCGCCGGCCAGGCGGGGTCGGGGTGCTGTCCCGGGTCGGCCTGGAACCGGATCGACGATTCCCGCCAGCCGCCGTGGATCGTGCCGGTGACGTCCACGGTCTTCCGGCCGTCGATGCACACGAGACGATCCCGCCAGGGAATGAGCGAGGCGCCGAACGCGAGGAGCGCGAGCGCGATCCCCGAGCGCAGCCAGGCGAGAGCGCGTTTCTTCGCGCCTCCGCTCAAGGGGCGGGCTTCTCCCTCCGCGAGTTCCACCAGGCCTGCCAGTCCTCCTCGCGCAGCGAGTGGTTCCCGGTGCCGGAGACCTGCGCGAGCGTGCGCATCGCGGCGACGCGCACCTCCCCTTCGGGGCGCTGGAGCAGGTCGTAGATCGCCGCGAGCCGGATGTCGCGCGCCTGCTCGGGCGTCGCCTTGGAGCCTTCGATCGGGCCCTCGGGCAGTCCGAGCTCGCGCACGAGATCCATCGCGCGCACGAGGACCTCCGTCGCGGGCTCGCGCGCGAGCTGGACGAGGATCGGATCGAGGATGTGGAGGTCCGTACCGCGCACGGAGGCCTCGATCGCCGCGGCGCGCACGAGCGGCTCGCGATCCTTGAGCGCGGCGGCGAGCGCGAGCCGCACGCAGCGTCTCTGGAGCTCCTCGGAGAGCGCGATCAACGGCTTCCCGGCCTCGTTGCGCAGTCCGACAGCGGAAGCGAGGTCGATCGTCGCGTGGAGCAGCCGCCGCGCGCCCTCGAGATCGAGCGTGAGGCCCGTGACGACCTCGATGGCGGACGCGAAGTCGAGGCGCTCCGTCTCGGTCGTGCGCGTTCCGCGCTGGAGGATCGGGCGCGAGGCGCGGACGAGGCCGGCGAGCGCTTCGCTGACGGCGCCCGGTCCGGCGGGGACGGCGCCCTGGGGAAGACCCTGGGGGACGCCGGCCGAGAGACGGCGCGTCGCGCGGCCGAGGCTCGCGACGGCGCGTTCGCGCGAGAGGCGCCAGGGATCCGAGACCGCGAGGCGCGAGGCCCATTCGACCTGCATCGCGGCGATGCGGGGGTCGTGGTCGCCGTAGCTCTCGAGCTCGACGATGTTCTCGAGGCAGGTCGCGGCGGGATCGGGGATGGCGACCGGCACCTTGTCCGCGAAGCTGGCGCCGCCGACGGCGAAGCTGCCGGCGACCTGGTGGCGGAAGAAATACTCCATGTTGCTCTCGATCGCGCCGGTGTAGCGGTGGTGCGTCGATTCGTCGTGGAGCTCGTTCAGGTTCCACGCGCGCGAGTCGGGGACGTGGCAGCCGGCGACGAGCGCTGCGAGCGAGGCGGCGTGGAGGAAGCGCACCGGGGAAGTCTATGCGAGGCCGGGGGGCGGAGGGAATCCCGACGGAAACGCGTGCAGACGCGGCGTGCGTGCGCTGGGATGGAGGGATGAGCCGACTCCTCCTGATCAGCAGCTCGCGCGTGCACGGCAGCGGATGGCTCGACACGTGCGCGGGAGAGATCGACGCGTTCCTGGGAACGGGAGCGAGGCGAGCGCTGTTCGTGCCGTACGCGATCGCGGATCACGCGCAGCTCGCGAAGAATGCGCGAGAGAGGTTCGCGGCGTTCGGAGTGGAGCTGGATTCGCTGCACGAGTGCCGGTCGGGGATGGCGGCGCGCGCAGCGATCGAGAAGGCCGCGGCGATCGTGGTGAGCGGAGGAAACACGTTCCGGCTGCTCGCGGCGTTGCACGGGATGAGCCTGATCGAGCCGATCGCGCGGAGAGTGACGGCGGGATTGCCGTACGTGGGATGGAGCGCGGGATCGATCATTGCGTGCCCGACGATCCGGACGACGAACGACATGCCGATCGTGGAGCCGCCAACCTTGCGAGCGCTCGGGCTCGTGCCGTTCCAGATCAACGCGCACTACATCGACGCGGATCCGAGCTCGACGCACATGGGCGAGACGCGCGAACAACGGCTCGCCGAGTTCCACGAGGAGAACGAGGTGCCGGTGGTGGGGCTGCGGGAGGGCGCGATCTTGAGGCGCGAAGGAAGCTCGCTGCGACTCGCCGGTGTCTCGGGCGCGAGGATCTTCCGGCGCGGACAGGAACCGACCGAGGTCGCGGTCGGCGCGACGCTCGACGAATTGCTCGACTAGACGCTACGGACAGAGTCGCTAGCTCACCGGTCACGCACTCTCCAAATCTCGAGGACCATTCCTGTGCATCGTGCTTGCAACACTCTCAGAAACCAGAACACCGGGGACGGCCGCGGATCGAATCCCTCGTATGCGATGGGAAGCTCTCCCCAGGTCCCGATTCGATCCGGCGAGAATCGCGCTGCGAGTTCTCCGATCTGCCCGAGCGCACCGCGAAGCTTCGCGACGCCCCTCCAGTCGTAGACGCGGTGCACTTCGAGCACGACCCACTCCGTGCCCAAGCCCCGCAGGAAACCGGCGGGGTCCTTCAACAGCCGCGCTCGATCCTCCTCCGTCGAGGCCGGGACGGTTACGAGATCGAAGCGTTCCACCGTGGTATCGGCCATCGCCGGCGCGGACTGCTCGTAGGCGAACCAGCGTTGGTTCGCGTTGGGCAGCATGCTTCGACTACGTGCCAGTGCGTCGGGTGTCCGTAGGAGCGGCAGCTCGATGCCGGGACTGACGATGACCAGTTCATCGTTCGGCCGGATGTGCGAACGAATCCAAGTCGCCGCTTCGGTGGAAGTATCGGGCTGCGAGCGAATCGAGGAGAGGCGGACCGCTGCCGTCGCCTGGAGAGTGAGAACGGCGCCGATCGCGAGCCCAACCGACGCGCGATGCCAGAAGCGTCCGGCGTGCGCGAGGTTCCACAGCTCTCGAAGCCCGTACGCGCCGAGGCATGCGAGGAAGGGCAGCAGAGGGATCACGAACCGCTGAGCGCTGAATCGATACAAGCCGATGACCGCGGCGTACGGCAGGGCGTAGCTCAACGCGACGAGCAGGTAGCTACGCCGAGCCGTGCGCGGAGCGAAGATGTTCCCGAGTCCGCGGGCCGCTCGGACGCTCCAGATCCAGCCGGCGAGTCCGATCGCTGCGCAGGCGGCGATCAACGGATCGTAGAGACACAGCGCGCCGACGCTGAGGGGAATGCCGCCGCCATTGAAGCTCGAAAGAAAGATGGCGTGGCCCATCAACTGCACGGTCGAGCCGTCGAGGGCGAGAAAGTGTGTCGGCGTGCCGGTCTTGATCTGGGGAGTCCCGGCCATCGACGGGTACAGGGCGAACGCGATCGCGCCGGCGATCGCCAAGGTCAGAACGAGGAACCACGGCGAAGCTCGCGACTTCGAGCACAGGAGGAAGGCGGCGGCCAGCGGGAGGAGCGTGGCGATCCCGCTCTGCAATGTCGCGATGGAAGCGCCGACGGCGAGGCCGAGAAGGACGAACGATGACAGAGTTGGTTTCCGCACCAACCGGAGTGAGGCCAAGACGGCCAGGAGCGTGACGGCGACGGCACCACTGTGCGGCCTCGCTTGCTGCGAGTACCAGAGATGGAGCACGCTCGTAGCAACAAGGAAGGCCGCCACGAGCGCCCAGCCGCGTTCGAGGAAGTATCGAGCGAACAGGTAGGTCGCTGGAACGGCGAGTACCGAGAGCAGAGCGACGACGACGCACACGCGCATGTAGGGATCGCGAGCGCGGTCGAGATGATCGTCGAGCGACTCAGGTCGTTGTTCTGCCGACGCGGGGGGGGGGGTACGAGAAGAGCGAGCGCAGGGATGACGCGCGGATACAGATTCGGGTGGAGTCGATAGCTCGGGTCCCCGTGATGCCGCAGAACCTCCATCTCACTCGCCAGGACAAGGGCATCGACGGGAACGGCCTGCGGCAATTGGAAGCCAAGGCCGAACCATCGCAGTGCCAGGCAGCCGACACTGAGCAAGCAGATTACGACCGAAGCTTTGTGGCGAGTGATGGTCGAGGGCATCGGCACGTGCGCGTTCGGTCGGAAGCCGGTTGGTGATCCTACCGCTCCGGTGAAGACGGCGATCGTGTCCCCCACCAACGGACCTCGACGAGCTGTTGCGCCTGGAAGACGATCGCCGTGACCCACGCGTCCTGGACGAGGTCGTCCGCGAGATGGACGTCCGAAGCGAGCCTGCGCGCGAGCGCCTTGGTCCAGCCCGTTTGCGCGAGCAGGAGCGAGAGATCGGACGGCGTCGGCATGGCCTTCAGCCTACTCACGTCGCGCGCCGCGCTTTCGATGCACGGAAGCGGAAATGCCTTCGGACAAGGGCCGCGTGGTATCCTCAGACCTCGCGCCGACGACAAATCCCTTCAGGTCCGTCGGGCTTGGATGCTCCACGAGTTTCTCACAACGAATCGCCAAGAGATTCTCGACCGGAGTCGAGCGAGCGTGGCCAAACGAACGGCGCCCCAGGCGACGCAGGAAGAGCTCGCGGTCGGGATTCCGCAGTTCCTCGATGACCTGATCCGGACCCTCGACGGCGGGAACGATCGCAGCATCGAGATGAACCGGGATGCGACGCTGCACGGCGAACGCAGCCAGAAGCTCGGTTTCTCCGTCGCGCAACTCGTGCACGACTACGGCGACCTCTGCCAGGTCGTCACGCAGCTCGCGATGGAGCGGCGCGCCCCCATCGACACCGAAGAGTTCAAGACGCTCAACCGCTGCCTCGACGATGCGATCGCCCAGGCCGTCACCGAGCACGCGCGCGTGCGCGAGCGCTCGATCTCCGAGGGGGAGACCGAACGGCTGGGATTCCTCGCGCACGAGCTGCGCAATCTCCTGCAGACCGCGAGTCTCTCCTTCGAGGTGCTCAAGCTGGGGACGGTCGGGGTCGGCGGAAGCACCGGTGCGGTGCTGGCGCGCAGTCTCGCGGGGCTGCGCACGCTCCTGGATCGCACGATGGCCCAGATCCGGCTCGACGCGAACATCCGGCACTGCGAACGGGTCGAGATCCGGTCGTTCCTCGACGAGACGGAGGCCGCCGGCATGATCGCGGCCAAGGATCGCGGCATCTCGCTGTGGGTCGAACGCGCTCCGGACGGGGTCGCCGTCGAGGCGGACCGGCAGCTCCTCGGCTCCGCCGTCTCGAATCTGCTGCAGAACGCGTTCAAGTTCACGCGCGAGAAGGGCCACGTGCGCGTGCGCGCGCTCGTGAGCGCGACCCGTGTCGTGATCGAGATCGAGGATCAGTGCGGCGGACTGCAGCCGAAGCAGATCGAGGAGCTCTTCCGTGGCCCGCACACGAACCGGAGACCCAATTCGGGCATGGGTCTCGGCCTGTCGATCAGCAAGCGAGCGATCGAGGCGATGGGCGGCACCCTGGGAGCGCGCACGCAGGCCGAGGTCGGCTGCGTGTTCACGATCGATCTCCCGAGGCTCTCAGACGGCGCGGCCTTCGAGCACAGACCGGAGCCCGCGGTCCAGGCTTCGACCTAGCGCGAGCGAAGGGTTGGTGGAGGCGGCGGGAATCGAACCCGCGTCCCGGAATACCCGCGATCCAGGCTTCTACGTGCGTGTTCCACGATTTGGTTCTCGTCCTCCGGACGCCCATGGACGGGCTTCCATCGGACCAGTCTCGGTGCTGTCTCGCCGGCTCGCCCCGAGGCGCAGCTCACCGGCCAGCCCGCTGTGTACGTCTCCACCCGGCCGCGGGCACTCCGGGCGGAAACGGCTGCCTGATGAATCAGGCTGCGAGAGAGAAATTGTTGGCATGCAATGCCGCCCCGAGATGATTAGCGGGGTGACTCGAGATCCCCGGCACGCGACCTGGAGACAAGTGAAACCGGTCGAGACCGGTGCGCCCCCATTTCGAGTGAGGGCAGTCTAGCACACGGGCGGAGCTACCTCTCGAACTCGATCCCGATCGCGCCGTCGTCGGGAGAGGTCCCGGTGTACTGCACGACGGCGCGCTCCGGGGTCACGTCGAGCTGCGTGTGAGTCCGGTCCGCCTCGAGCAGCACGAGCACCTGGAGGGCGTGCGGGAACTGCGCGTAGTTCGCGACGCGGCGCTCGATGCTCTTCGGCCGCCGCGCGACGACCGCGCGCGCGACGTCGAGCTGGTTTGCCAGCGTCGCGCCGTAGGCCTGATTGCGGTCGCCGTGGTGCGCGTGGACGTGCTGCGCGAGGAGGAAGGTGAGCGCGCCGACGGTCGCGATCTGGAGGAGGAGCAGCGCGCGCGCCCAGAGGTGCAGTCGCACGCGGTCGAAGCCCCACCACAGGACATAGAAGGTGGCGAACCAGACGCCGTTGAAGTAGTGCCACAGGGGCTCGAGGCGCAGGACGAGGAGCAGCGCGACCTGGAGGAGGAGCATCGCGACCGCGAGGAACGCGAGCTGTCGATCGAGCGGCCAGTCGCGGAGCGGGAGCCTTCGCCGCGCCGACTCGACGAGGAAGCCCGCGAGTGCCGCGACGCCGGCGAGGAACGCGAGCCAGCCCGGGATCACTTGCAGGAAGTGGCCACCCGGCAGATCGCGGTAGAACGCCGGGACGAAGAACTCGAAGCCGGCGTGGGACCAGAGGAGGAAGGCTTCCGTCGTGCCTTCGAGCGAATGCGCGAACGCGGGGTGCGCGTGGCCGGCCTCGCCGCGCTCGGCGACGATCGCGTAGAGGAACCGCGCACTGACGAGGAGGGCGGCGACGAGCACGACGGCGACCTTCCCGCGCTGCTCGAGCAGCCAGTCGCGCCGGAAGACGAACAGCGTGAGGGCGCACGCGGCGATCGGCACCGCGCCGAGGACGTGCACATGGAACGCGAGGACCGCGAGAGCCGCCCAGACGGTGAACGCCCGGACGCTCGGCCGCACGAGGAAGCCGGCGAGGACGGCGACCATCCCGATGCTCACCGGGATCAGGAAGACGTTGTCCCAGAGGAGGCGCTGGAAGAACGCGAGGTACGGCGAGAGCGGGATCAAGAGGAGCGGCCAGGGCGAGAGCCCCGTGCGCACCGCGAGTCGCGCGACCGCGATCCAGACGGCGAGCCAGACGAGCGCGATCTTGATCGCGGCGAGGCTCACGATGTCCCGCGTGACGAGGAGCAGAGCCTGGTAGATCCACACGCAGACCGGCGCGTAGGCGAGCCCGAAGCTCCCGACGAGGCCTTTCTCGGCGAGCCGGCCGCCCTGGTTCGCGACGAGCGCGCTGCCGATCAGGTTCGGCTCGTCGTTGAGGAACGGGATATCGCCGGGCCGCAGGACTTGGATTGCCATGAGCCCGGCGAGCGCGGCGAGGACGATGCGCCGCGTCGCCACCGTTCAGCCGTCCTGACGCCGCGACCGCGACATCGCGCGGTCGATCTCCCGCTTGTCTTCCTGCTTGCGCTTGTCCTCGCGCTTGTCGTACTGCTTCTTCCCCTTGCACAGCGCGATCGCGAGCTTCGCGCGCGACCCTTTGAAGTACAGGGCGAGCGGCACGATCGTGATCCCCTTCTCCTTGACGCGCGCGTGCCAGCGCTGGATCTCCTTCTTGTGGAGGAGGAGCTTCCGCTCGCGCGTGGGCTCGTGGTTGTGCACGTTCCCCTGCCGGTATTCGGGGATGTGGCAGTTGACGAGGTACATCTCGCCGTTCCGCACCATCCCGAAGGCCTCGGCGATCGAGGCCTGACCCGTCCGCAGGCTCTTCACCTCGGTCCCGGTGAGGGAGATCCCGCACTCGAGCTGCTCCAGGATGTGGAACTCGAAGGTCGCGCGCCGGTTCGTGGCGACCGACCGGCGGGGTTCTTCCTTCGGCTCTCCGGCGCTCATGGCGCGACAGGATAGCCGCGAGCGGGCTTGAGTCCCGCGCGCGCATCGCCGATCCTCTGCCCCGTGATCGAACAACCGCCCGACCCGACCGATCTCCTCTCCGACGTCCTCGCGCAGAAGCCCGGCGGCTTCGTCGAGCTGCGGTACCACAAGAAGCGCACGCGCACGGTCGCCGTCGAGAAGGGGCGCCTCGACACGGCCCAGATCACGGAGCACACCGGCGTCGGCGTGCGCGTCCTCGAGGACGGCACCTTCGGGTTCGCCAGCACGGACCGCACGGAAGCGGGTGCGATCGCCTCGGCGATCGACGCCGCGCGCGCCGCCGCGAAGGCCTCCGCCCGCGCGCGGACGCAGCGCTGTGCTCCCTTGCCGGGGGTCACGCTCGCGCGCGGCCGTTTCGAGTCCGAGGGCGTCGACGAGATCCTGGCGCAGCCCGTCGAGCGCACGATCGAGATGGTCCTGCGCCTCGAGGCCCAGGCGCGCGGGTCGTCGAGCTCGATCCGGAGCGCCGCGTGCGCGTACAGCGAGATCTTCGAGGAGAAGGGCATCGTCACGAGCGACGGCGCGAAGGCCTGGACGCGGCTCGTCCGCCCCGAGTTCCGCGTCAGCGCGGTCGCGCAGAAGGACGGCGAGATCCAGCGCGGCGTCGAGACCGTCGGCGCGACCGGCGGCTGGGACTGCCTCTTCCGCCGCGCGAGCCCCGAGGCGCTCGCCGACAAGGCCGCTTCGCGCGCGGTCGATCTCCTTTCCGCGGGCTACCCCGACGGCGGGCGCGTGCGCGTGCTGCTCTCCCCCGCTCTCGTCGGCATCCTGACGCACGAAGCGGTCGGCCACACGGTCGAGGCGGACTTCGTGCAAGCGGGATCGGTCGCGGCCGGGAAGCTCGGCACGCGCGTCGCCGCCGAGTGCGTGACGCTGTGCGATTCGGGCATCAGCGAGCTCGCGCCGGGCGCGGGAGGAACGCTCGCGGTCGACGACGAAGGCGTCGTCACCGGCAAGACGACGATCATCCGCGACGGGATCCTGGCGTCGTACCTGCACGACCGCGAGAGCGCCGCGCACTTCGGCGTCGCTCCGACCGGGAACGCGCGCGCCTGGGAGTACGAGCACGCGCCCTTGATTCGCATGCGGAACACCTACATCCAGCCCGGCGAGGCCGGCCTCGACGAGATGATCGCGTCGATGGGCGACGGGTACCTCCTCGACGGCGCGACGAACGGGCAGGCGGACAGCAACGGCGAGTTCATGTTCGGGACGCGCGAGGCGTACCGGATCACGGGAGGCGTCAAGGGACCGCTGCTGCGCGGCGTGAACATCTCCGGGCAAGCCTTCGACGTCCTCCGTTCAGTCGAGCAGGTCGGCCGCGAGTTCCGCTGGGACCTCGGCTCGGGCTACTGCGGCAAGGGGCAGCCCGCGAAGGTCGACGCGGGCGGGCCGTGGCTCCTCTGCACCGTCGTGCTCGGGGGTCGCTAGCGTGGCGACCGCGGCGCCGCGCGCACCCGACGTGTTCGATCCCGCCGCGGCGGAGAGCGAGCTCCTGTCGCGCTGCGACCGGCTCGTCGAACGGGCGCGCGCGCTCGGCGCCGACGAGGCCGAGGCGTGCGCGATGCACTTCCGCTCGATCACCGTGCGCTTCGAGAAGGGCGACCTGAAGCTCGCGCAGGTCGACCGCGGGACGACGCTCGGGCTGCGCGTCTTCCGCGGCGGCCGGATGGGTTTCACGTCGACGAACCAGGCTGGCGAGCGCGCGCTCGAGAGCTGCGCCGCGGATGCGCTGGCGCTCGCGGCGTTCGCGCCCGTCGATCCGTACAACGTCCTCCCCGCGGCGCGGCCCCCGACCGTCCTCCCGCCGCTCGTCGATCCCGCGGTCGCGGACCTCCCCATCGAGCGCGCCGTCGAGATCGGCCGCGCGTTCGTCGAGAGCTCGAAGGCCGGCGACAAGCGACTTTCGATCGACAGCGCCGGGATCGACGCGACGTCTTCCGCGCGCGCGATCGCGACGAGCCGCGGGATCCGCGCGTCGGAATCCGACGCCTCGATCTCGCTCAACGTGTTCGGGATGGCGATCGACGGCGCGGACGTCGGAGGATTCCACTACACGGGCGACTCGGTGCGCCGGCTCGCCGACCTCGAGGCCGCGGGAGCGCACTGCGCGCACGAGTTCGCGACCGTCGCGCTCGGGAACCTAGGCGCGAAGGCGGCGGAGTCGTACGCGGGGCCGGTGCTGTTCGCGCCGGACGCCTTCCTCGAGCTCTTCGTGGCACCACTGGTCTCCGCCGCGAGCGCGATCGCCGTCCAGCGCGGCCGGAGCCCTCTCGCGGGCAGGATCGGCGCGTCGATCGGCGCCGAGGGGCTCTCCGTGCACGACGATCCCCTCGATCTCGGCCTTGCCGGAGCGGGAGCGTTCGACCGCGAGGGCGCGCCGTGCGCGCGCTTCGCGCTCGTCGAGCGCGGGGTGCTCCAGGGATTCCTGTACAACGCCTACGCCGCGGCGGTCGAGGGTGCCAAGTCGACCGGCCACGCGAAGGGATCGCCGCGCTCGGTGCCTGGCCTCGGGCCGCACGCGCTCGTCGTCGCGCCCGGACGCGGAGGAACGCGCGACGATCTCGTGAAGACGCTCGCGCGCGGACTCTACGTCCAGCGTTTCTCGGGCACGGTCGACCCGGCGTCGGGAGACTTCTCGGGCGTCGCGAAGTCCTCGCGCTGGATCGAGAGCGGCGGCTTCACCGGCCCGATCCGCGAGACCTTGATCGCGGGGAACGTGTTCGCGCTCCTGCCGCGGATCGCCGCCCTCTCGTCGACCGCCGAGCGCTGCTCGGGAGAAGCGCGCGTCCCGTACGCGCTCGTCGACGGCGTCGCCGTGACCGCGGGTTGACCTCCCGCGGGGAAGCGCGTATCGTCCCCGCCCCGCTCGAGGCCCGGGTGGCGGAACTGGCAGACGCGCATGGTTCAGGTCCATGTGCCGCAAGGCATTGGGGGTTCGATTCCCCCCCCGGGCACCAATCCACCGTCTCCGCGGAAGCCGAGCTTCCTCAGGCTCCTGCGCGCGAGCCTGCTCGTGTGCGCGCTCGCGGCAACCTTCGTCTTCGTGATCTGGATCCTCTTCCGCCGCATCAAGCTCTAGGAGCCCGACGATCCCCATGACGACGTTCGCACTGGCCGCATCGATCGAGTCGGTCCTCCAGCGCGAGTTCGCCGGCAACAGCGTCGGCCGGTGGCTCGCCGGCCTGGCCGTGCTCGCGCTGACGACGGCCGTGCTCGGCGTCGTGAAGCGCCTCGTCGTCATCCGCCTCGCCGCGCTCGCCGAGAAGACCGAGACGGACCTCGACGATCTCCTCGTCGAGCTCGTGCGCCGCACCTCGGGCTTCTGCCTCGTGGCGCTCGGCGTCTTCTTCGCGCACCACTGGATCAACCTCTCCGAGAGGGCGACGGACTACATCCGGATCGCGGTCAAGGTCGCCCTGTGGGTGCAGGTCGGCTTCTGGGGAAGAGGCCTGATCGACTTCGGGATCGTGCGGATGACGCGCGGGCGCGGGACGGACGATCCGGCGCGCACGATGGGCGCGCCGGTGCTCGTGTTCGTCGGGCAGGTCCTCGTCTGGTCGGTCGTCGGCCTGATGATCCTGCAGGCGGCGCACCAGGACATCACCACCCTGATCGCGGGCCTCGGCGTCGGTGGCATCGCCGTCGCTCTCGCGGCACAGAACATCCTCGGGGACCTGTTCGCGTCGATCACGATCCTGCTCGACAAGCCGTTCGTGATCGGCGACTCGATCGTCCTCGGCGACTTCGCCGGCACCGTCGAGCACATCGGCGTCAAGACGACGCGCGTGCGCAGCGTCACGGGCGAGCAGATCATCATCGGCAACCACGACCTCGTCTCGAGCCGCGTGCGCAACTTCAAGCGCCTGACCGAGCGCCGCCAGATCTTCACGATCGGCGTCACGTACGACACGTCCGAGGCGCAGGTCGCCGCGATCCCGGGGATGCTGAAGGAGATCGTCGTCGCGATCCCGGACACGCGCTTCGACCGCGCGCACTTCAAGAGCTTCGGCGACTTCGCGCTGATCTTCGAGGTCGTCTACTTCGTCCAGAAGCCCGACTTCAACACGCTCATGGACGTCCAGCAGAAGATCAACCTCGAGATCTACCGGCGCTTCGCGGCCGACAAGATCGAGTTCGCCTTCCCGACGCAGGTCGTCCACACCGTGACGCCGCCGCTGCCTCCTCCCCCGCCCCCGGCGGCTCCTCAGAAGGAATTGTCGCGCGGGTAGGCGGCGATCGAGACCGCGATCGCGAGCAGCACGACGACGGCTGCTCCGACCGCGATCCACGCGAGCGTCGACACGCTACTGCCCGTGGCCGCCCGGAGCGCGGTACACGAGGATCGCGCGCGCGCCCATCTCGCCCGGGAGCTTGTGCTCCCACACGGTGTCGAGGCGGAAACCGAGGCGTTCCGCCTCGCGCTCGCCCGCGCGCACCTCGCGGCCCCACGACGGGCCCTTGAGCATCACGAGGTCCTTGTGCGAGTGGCGGACCTTGCGGAGCATCCGGACGTTCTCGCGGACGGAGCTGACGGCGCGCATGAGCACGACGTCGTAGTGGTTGCGCGCGAGGTGCTCCTCCGCGCGGTCGCGCACGACGGTCGCGTTCTTGACTCCGAGCGCCTCCACGGCGCGCGACAGGAAGTCGGTGCGCTTCTGCACCGAGTCGAGCAGCGCCACGCGCGCCTCGGGCTCGGCCATCGCGACGGGGAGGCCGGGGAAGCCGGCGCCGGTCCCGAGGTCGAGCACCGTGCGGCCGAAGAGCGAGACCTGCCGGGTCACGCGCCAGCTGTCGAGGTAGTGCTTCGCCGCCATCTCGCGCGGGTCGACGATCGCGGTCAGGTTCACGACGCGGTTCGTGTCGAGGACCATCGCGGCGTGCCGCGCGTAGAGTTCGAGCACCGCCGGCGCGATCTCCTCGCCCTCGAAGGCCCAGCGCAGCGCCGCGAGCAGCTCGTCCGGCGACGCCTGCGGGGTGTCGGCGCGCCCTTCGAGCGGGTCGATCTCGACCGCGGGTTCGACCGTGGGCTCGACCGCGGGGTCCGCGCCCGGCGGCGACGCCTCCTCGTCCGCGGCACCGTCCGGCTGGAGCTTCTCGGTCATGGGCGGGGGCGGGAGGATCTGGCAGGGCAGCAGGGATTCGAACCCCGAACCTACTGATTTGGAATCAGTCGCTCTAACCGATTGGAGCTACTGCCCTAGCTGCGCGAATCGGCAGGGTACCCGAGCCCTCCCGCCGCCGGCAAGAGCGTCGGCGCACGACGCGGGTTTCCGGCCGCGCGCGCGGGAAGTAGAGTTTGGAACTGACTGGGTTCCGTGTTGCGACGCCCAGGAATCGCTGGATTCCAGCCCATCGCCGAACGCGCAACACGGAACCCAGTCACTTCCGTAGAGTCTTGCGCCGCAGTCATGGAACCCGAGGAACGGACAGGAGAGCCGAGGATCGCACCGAGTCCGGGACCCCGCATCATCCCCGCGGAGTCGATCCCGGCGAGCCGCCTCGACCAGGACGCCCTGCGCGTGATCTCGCGCCTCCAGCGCCACGAGTTCGAGGCCTACTTCGTCGGCGGCTGCGTGCGCGATCTCCTGATCGGTCGCATCCCGAAGGACTTCGACGTCGCGACGAGCGCCCACCCTCGCCAGATCCGGCGCCTCTTCCGGAACGCGCGGATCATCGGCCGGCGTTTCCGGCTCGCGCACATCACGTACGGCGACCACGTCGTCGAGACGGCGACGTTCCGGCGCGAGCCGGACCTCTCCAACGCCGAGGAACCCGCGGTCGAAGGCGCGCCCGAAGCGTCCGACGACGGCGCGGCGGCACCCGACGATCTCCTGATCACGCTCGACAACGTCTTCGGCACGGCCGAGCAGGACGCGCAGCGCCGCGACTTCACGTTCAACGCGCTCTTCCTCGATCCGACGCGCGGCCTGATCATCGACTACGTCGGCGGGCTCGACGACCTCGAGGCCGGCGTCCTGCGCACGATCGGCGATCCCGAGGTGCGCATGGCGGAGGACCCGGTGCGGATCCTGCGCGCCGTCAAGTTCGCGACGCGCCTCTCGTTCCGCATCGAGGAGCGCACGTGGGCGGCGATGCAGACGCTCGCCCCGCAGCTCGCGCGCGCGGCGCCGCCGCGCGTCCTCGAGGAAGTCCTGCGCCTTTTGCGCTCCGGCGCCGCGCTCGGCGCGATGCGGATGCTGCGCGCCTGCTCCGCGCTCGAGATCGTGCTCCCCGAGATCGACGCCTTCCTGACCGAGAGCGAGGCGACGCGCGGTCCCGAGGAGACCGACACGTTCTGGCGCCTCCTCGAGGCGCTCGACAACGACGTCCACGCCGGCTACGTGCCCTCGACCCCGGTCTGCCTCGCGCTCCTCTTCCTGCCGATGATCGAGCGCGAGGCGGAGCGCAGCGCGCGGCCCGGGCAGCCGCCGGACCTGCTCCAGACCGCGATGCGCGTCCTCGAGCCCGTCTCGATGAACAAGCGGATCGCGCGCCGCGACTTCTCGCGCGCCGTCCGCATCCTCGAGCGCCAACGTCGGTTCACGCAGCCCGCGTCGCGCCACTTCCGCCCGCTCCTCTTCGTGCTCGGCGAGGAGTTCCCGGAAGCGCTCGAGCTCTTCCGCCTGCGCGCCGCCGCCCGCGGCCAGGGCTGGGACATCTACGAAGGCTGGCGCGCGCGCCGCGAGCTCGCGCTGTCGGCGCCGCCCGAGGAGATCGACGCCGAACGCCGCGCGGCGCGCCGCCGCGGACGCCGCCGCCGCTCCAGGTCGCGCGGGCCCAAGGGCCCGGCCGCGGAACCGCCGGAGTAGCTCCTTTCCCGCACGCTCCTCCACCGGAGTAGCTCCTTTCCCGCACGCTCCGATTCCACGGGGTACATTTCCTCGGTTCGGAGCGGATCCCGCCTTCCGGGAACACCGCGAGCTTCTGCCGCCCTAGGGGCCGGGTGCGCCGCATCGCTTGCGGTGACGGCGGCGCGAAAAACCGGCACGGAAGCTCGATGGGATTGTTCCTGCGCGGGGAAGACGCGGAGACGCTCCAGGCAACGAACGAGCTCGTCGACCCGGGTCGAGTGCTTACCCTTCCCGGGCCGGCCATTGCCACCGCAGGGGGCAGCCCATCACTGGGCTTGCCCCCTGTTCTTCTTCTCGGCGCCTTTGGCACCATGGGCGCCGTGATCGCCTCCCTCCTCCTCGCGTTCCTTCCTGCGCAGAACGCCGCCGCGCTCCCCGCGCAAAACCCCGCCGGGCCGGCTGCACCCGAGCACCCCGACGCCGAGGCCGCGTTCGCGCGGCTCTCCGCCGCCGAGAAGGCCGATCTCATCGACTACTTCCGGGCCGAGGCGGGCCAGCTCCAGACCTTCCAGGCCTCGCTCGTGAAGTTCGTGCTCGGGGAGCAGGACCGCAACCCGAAGGCCTGGGGCGAGGAGCGCACGGCGCCCTGGTTCGACGCCAAGGAGCACACGCCCGAGAACGACATCCCCCGCCACCCGCTCGAGCCCGACGCGCCGGCGGTGAAGGCGTTCGCTGAATTCCTCCGCGCGCGCGCGCCGAAGCCGCGCTTCGCCTCCGCGTGGCGTTACGACTACGCGACGCGCGAGCTCGTCCGGTCGAAAGCCTGGCAGGATCCGGCGCGCATCTTCCAGAACGGCCTCGCCGGGATCGCGCCCGATCTCGACCTCGTCGAAGCGCTCGTCGAGCGCGCGCTCGACGACGGCTCGGAGCAGAAGGCGCTCGCGGCCTTCGGCCACGCGTACACGGACCGCGACGGCGGCGTCTTCACCGGGATCACGCTGTACGACGCGTGGGGCAGCGGCAAGGAGATCGAGACGCCCGACGTCGACACGCTCGGGATCGTCCACACGGTGCTCGGCGACTTCAAGACGTGGCACGCGCCCGTGCCGACGGCGCAGCACGAGAAGCTGTTCGACAAGATCGGCGAGATCTTCCTCGCGGCGCAGCGCCACCGCGAGCTGCGACACGCGCTCGCCGCCGTCTTCGTCGAGGGCAGCGCGTCCGTCGACGTCGCGTACGTCAGCCTCGTCGACAACCTGCACGCGCTGTGGGAAGACACGAAGTCGACACCCGCGGAGCTCGCGCCGCGCCTGCCGAAGCCGGAGAAGCGCCAGGACTTCCTCTCGGCGTGGACGAAGCGCTGCCATGCGGACGGGGACCTCTGGGTCTCCGCCGTGCGGCGCCACAAGACGCTCGACGCGGACGGCGAGGCTGTGAAGAAGCTCCTCTTGCGGCTTCTCGACGAGTTCGCGCCGAAGGAAGGCGCTGCGAAGCAGGGCGGCAAGGACCACTAGGACGCTCGACGCGGGCAGCGAGGCGGTGAAGAAGCTGCTCTTGCGGCTTCTCGACGAGTTCTCGCCGAAAGCAAGCGCCTCGAAGGAGGGAGGTAAGGATCACCAGGCCAGTCGACGCGGACGGCGAGGCGGTCAAGCAGCTCCTCTTGCGATCCCCGACGAGTTCGCGCTGCAAGAAGCCGCTCGAATCAGGGCGGCAAGGACCACGGAGACGCTCGACGCGGACGAGAGCGATCTCGTGGTGGTCGTCGGCGAGGCCGTGGAGAAGCTCCTCGTGCGGCTCCTCGACTCGTTCGCGCCGAAGGACTCCGCCTCGAAGCAGGGCGGCAAGGACCACTCGGATCGGCTAGACTCCTCGGCCGAAACTCCGGAACCCCGAGCAGCCGACCAGGAACAGCCGAGATGACCGCACACGAACTCGAAATCACCGCTCACGCCCTCGTCGCGCCCGGCAAGGGCATCCTCGCCGCGGACGAGAGCCACGGAACGATCGAGAAACGCTTCAAGAGCATCAACATCGCGAACACGGAGGACCACCGCCGCGCGTACCGCGACATGCTCTTCACGACGCCGGGCGCCGCGGAGTTCATCTCGGGCGTGATCCTGTTCGACGAGACGATCCGGCAGAAGGCGCTCGACGGGACGCCCTTCCCGAAGATGCTCGCGTCGCGCGGGATCATCCCGGGGATCAAGGTCGACGCGGGTACGGTGAACCTGCCGGGCAGCACGACCGAGAAGCGCACGCAGGGGCTCGACGGGTTGCGCGAGCGGCTCGCCGAGTACAAGACGCTCGGCGCGCGCTTCGCGAAGTGGCGCGCGGTGATCACGATCGGCGACGGGACCCCGAGCCGCCATTGCCTCGCGGACAACGCGACCGCGCTCGCGACGTACGCGGCGCTGTGCCAGGAGCAAGGGATCGTGCCGATCGTCGAGCCCGAAGTGCTCATGGACGGCGGCCACACGCTCGAGCGCTGCCACGAAGTGACCGACGCGACGCTGCGGACGGTGTTCGCGGCGCTGCACGAGCGCGGCGTCGTGCTCGAGCGGATGCTGCTGAAGCCGAACATGGTGATCTCCGGCAAGGAGTGCAAGACGCAGGCGACGACGCAGCAGGTCGCGGAGGCGACCGTCGCGTGCTTCCGGCACACCGTGCCCGCGGCCGTGCCCGGGATCGTGTTCCTGTCCGGCGGACAGACGAGCGCGCAGGCGACCGCGAACCTCTCGGCGATGAACGCGATGGCGCTCGTACATCCCTGGCAGATCAGCTACTCGTACGGCCGCGCGCTCCAGGACGAGGCGCTCAAGGCCTGGAAGGGCGTCGCGCAGAACGTCGCGGCAGGACAGAAGGCCTTCTTCAACCGCTCGAAGATGGTGAGCGCCGCGCGGTCGGGGCGCTACAGCGAGAAGATGGAGCGCGAGCTCGTCACGGCCTGACGGCGTCGCGCGCCGCGAGCTCCGCCGTCGCGAACGCAGCCTGGAAGTTGAGCCCGCCGATCGGCCCGGTGAGATCGAGGATCTCGCCGCAGGCGTAGAGGTTCTCGAACCCTTTCACACGCATCGACCCGCGGTCGACGTGGGAGAGCGCAAGTCCGCCGGCCGTCACTTCGGCCAGGTCGAACCCGAGCGTGCCGTCGATCTCGACGGCAAGGCCCTTCAGCGTCTCGACGAAGAGATGGCGCGATTCGCGATCGAGGCGGTTCGCGCGCAGCTCGCCGCTCTCGATGCCGGCGCGCCGCGCGACGACGTCGAGGATGCGCTTCGGCGGCGGCGACGGGAGCACGCGCGCGATCGAAGGCGCTCCGGGGCGTCCTGCTCCGTCGACGAGCAGCGCGCGCAGCACCTCGCGGTCGAGATCGGGCGCGAGATCGAGCACGAGATGGAAGAGAGCGGGCCCGCGCTTCTGCGCGCGCGCGACGAAGCTCGAGAGATCCATCGCACCCGGACCCGAGACGCCCTTGTGCGTGAAGAGAACCGGTCGCCGTCGCTTGCCGAGCGTCGTCCCTTTCGCGTCGACGAGTCGCGCCTCGACGTCCTGCAACGAGACGCCGGCGAGCTCGCGCACCCATTTCGCCGGGCTCGAGAGCGGAACGAGCGCGGGAACGGGCTCGACGATAGGCAGATCGAGCGCCGCGAGCCAGGCGTAACCGTCGCCGGTCGTGCCCGTGCGCGGGTAGCTCTTGCCGCCCGGGCAGACGACCAGTCGCGCGCAGCGGACGGAAGCCCCCGCCGCGAGCCTCACTTCCCAGCCGGCGGATCCCCCGAGCGGAGCAATCGCCTCGACACCGGAATCGAACAGCAGCTTCGCCCCCGCCGCGCGCGCATCCCGCTCGAGCGCGTCGCGCACAGCGCGCGCGCCGCCGGTCTTCGGGAAGACCTTCTCGAGCGCCTCCTCGACCGTCTCGACGCCGAGCGCCGCGAAGTGCTCGCGCAGATCCATCGGCGAGAGCGCGCGGAACGCCGGCCCCAGGAAACGCGCGCCGTCGCGCCCGAAGAGCTCCGCCGCGCGCGTCGCGTCGAGCGTCGTCGTCAGATTGCAGCGCGTGCCCCCGCTCGCGAGGACCTTCGTCCCGGCCCGCGGCGTCTTCTCGAGCAAGAGGACCGGGCGACCGGCTCGCGCCACGCTCGCCGCGGCCCACAGACCGGCGGCGCCGGCGCCGACGACGCAGATTTCGGTTGTGAGAGCGTCGCTCAGGCGAGCTTTCTCTTCCGGCGGAAAGGGAGCAGACGGATGTCGACGCGCTGGTTCAGGGCGTGGGCAATCTTCTTCAGCATCTCGAGCGACTCACCGTCATAGTCGTCCTCCTCGAGCCGTCGAATCTCCGTGGCCGAGGTCCCCGCGACTCGCGCCAATTCGCGTCGGGATAGCCCGGCCCCCTCCCGCAGATCGAATACGCGACGAGCGACGGCAGCGGTGGCCCGCGCTTCCTCCAACGCCGCGATTCTGTCCGGTCGTCCCTCGTAGAAACGGCGATGCAGGATCTCGAGTCCGTCGCGCGTGGGTTTTCGCTTGGCCGCCATGGCTCAGAGTTGCTCCGCGGTGTGCTGCATGGGGTTCTGCTCGACGAGCACTCTTCGAAGTATAGCCAAGTCGATCTCGCGTCGAGGGACACGGTCCTGCTTGACGATCCCGTGCGAAACGACGACGGCCCAACGATCCACGAAGAAGTACAGCATCCGGTAGTGAACGCCCTGAAGCGTCGCTCGCAGCTCGTAGATTCCGTCGTGGAGGAAATCCGCCTCGGGTCGCCGGATCTCGTGCCCGAGTTCCGCCAGCCTCTGCAGCTTCACCAGGCACTTCATCTCGGCCTTGTCAGGGAGTCGGGCCAGCCACTCGACGAGCGGTACCGTTCCGTCGGAGTCGCGAAAGAATCGGATCTGGACGCGGGGCATCGCCCCGAGGACCGAACCCGCCTCCGACTGGTTTCACGTCCGATCGGAGAAAGCTCGCAACCGAACCCCGCTCACCCCGCCGACAGCGCCTGCTCCCACGCCGCGATCTCCTCGGCGCCGTGCGGCGAGCGCGGCGGCGTGTCGTCCTCGAGGTCGTCGAGGTAGCCCTCGGGGAGCGCGACGCGCTTCTGCGCGCCGCCGCTCTTCCCGCGCGGGGCCCGCAGCGCGCTCTGCGGGAACGGCTCGGACATGTCGAGCACCTCGAGCGCCGCGAGCATCTCGTCGATCGAGCGCACGCGCGACAGCTGCTCGCGCACCGCCGCCGATCCGCGGAAGCCCTTCGTGTACCAGCCGCACCACTTCCGCATCTGCCGCATCCCCGGCTCCTCGCCGAAGAACGCGACGAGCCTCCGCGCGTGGTCCGTCATGATCGCGGCGATCGCGCCGAGGTTCGGCGGCGCGGTCGGCTGACCCCCGTCGAACACCTCCGCGAGCTCGCGGAAGAGCCACGGCCGCCCGAGGCATCCGCGCCCGACGATCACGCCGTCGCAGCCCGTCGTGCGCATCATCCGCAGCGCGTCCCAGCACTCCCACACGTCGCCGTTGCCGAGCACCGGGATCGACACGCTCGCCTTGAGCTCGCCGATCGCGTCCCACGCGGCGTCCCCGCTGTAGAGCTGCGCCGCGGTCCGCGCGTGGAGCCCGATCGCCGCGGCACCCTCTTCCTGCGCGACGCGTCCGGCGTCGAGGTACGTCAACAGCTCCTCGTCGATCCCGCGCCGCACCTTGATCGTCACCGGCACGTCGCCGGCCGATCGCACCGCCGCGCGCACGATCCGCGCGAGCAGGCGGGGCTTCGCCGGGATCGCGCTGCCTCCGCCGCAGCGCGTCACCTTCGGCACCGGGCATCCGAAGTTCATGTCGATGTGGTCGACGCCCTCGCTCGCGAGGGCCGCTGCCATCTCCCCGACGTCGACGGGATCGCTGCCGTACATCTGCACGGAGCGCGGCTTCTCGTCGGGGCTCCCGGAAGCGAGCAGGCGCGTCAGCCGGTTCCCGTTCAGGTATCCGCGCGCCGTGATCATCTCCGAGACGTAGAGCCCCGCGCCGAACTCGCGGCACAGGCTGCGGAACGGCAGGTTCGTGACGCCCGCCATCGGCGCGAGCACGATCGGCGGCCACACGCGCAGCGGGCCGATCGCGAGCGGCGCGAACTCGCCCGGAGTCGCCGGGTCGATCATCCCTTCTTCTTCTGCGGCACGGGGAGGCCGCCCTTCGTCGCCTGGCTCGAGAGCGGCCGCGTCGTCGTGATGCCGCGCCCTTCCTCGCGCTGCATCTCGCCGACCGATCCGTCGGCCGCGAAGTGCACCTTCATGGCGCCGGCGTGCGTCTTCGCGAGGTGCGCGCCGTCCTTGTCGACGTGCATCTCCCAGTTCCCGATCGCCGGGTCGAGATCGTCGAAGAAGAGCACCTTGAACTTCCCTTCCGTCGGGAGCTGCCCCATCGCGATCGCCGCCGTCACGCAGCCCGCGTCGACGAACGAGAGCCGGTCGCGGACGGGCAGATTGCCGGCGAATCCGCCGTCGAGATGCCGTTCGACGTTCAGGTAGCCGCCGGCGAGGATCCCTTGCACGTCGACGAGGTGACCGCCCGACTTGATCTTGACCTCGAAGCCCGCGAGCGCGCCGTCGCGGATCGTCTGCTGGATCTCGACGTCGCTCGAGGCGCTGCTCGCCGAGCCCGGCGTCAGCATGCGCGACGTGTAGACGAGGCTCTTGTCCTCGGCCTGGACGACGGCGTAGCTCTCGCCGCGCAGGCGCTGTCCCATCGCGCGCGTCTCGACCGTGCCGCGCAGGAGGACTTCGCCGGGGGGCAGCGGCGGATCGGGGATCACGAGCGGCTTGAAGGCCTCGGCCTGGATCCGCTTCTGCGTGTCCGCGAGATCCTTGCGCAGGGCTTCCATCGTCGCGCGGTCGAGCACGCGCCCGCGCAGAACGACGGTCTCGGGGACGTGGAGGACCGCGAAGTCCGTCGTCGGGTCGCCGCTCAGGACGACGAGGTCGGCGATCTTCCCGGCTTCGATCGTGCCGCGGTCCTTCTTCACGCCGAGGACCTCGGCGGCGCCCGATGTCGCGAGGAAAAGAACCTGCGCCTTCGGGATCCCCGCGCGCGTGAGCAGCGAGAGCTCGTCGATCAACCCCTCGCCGGGGAAGATCCACGCGTTCGGGCTCGCGCTGCCGGGGACGATCGGCACGCCGCGCTCGTGGAGCGCGCGGACGAGCTTCCCTTGCGTCTCGACGACGCGCAGGCCGTTCTGGAAGTACTCCTTGTCGCTGAGCATGAGCTTCCCGCGCATGCCGGCCTCGGCGATCCACGACTGGACGTACATCGGGCCGAGGTAGGCGAGCTCGGGCGGATGATCGCGCGGCTCGATCAGCCGCTGGCCGAAGACGGCGAGCGTCGGCGTCACGGCGATCTTCTTCGAGGCGCGCGGCTTCGCGAGCACGTCGAGCGCGGGTTGGAGGTCGTCGAGCGTGACGTCGGCCCAGCCCTTCGCGGCGCCTTTCGCTCCGTCTTTGCCTGCAGGTGCCTCGGGCAGGAACGCGTCGAGGTGGAAGAGCCCGTCTTGTCCCGCCTGCACGATCTTCGCCGCGCTGACGCCGGGGAGCTTCGGCCCCCACACGGTGAGTCCCTTCGAGTGCCCGAACTCGATCACCTTGCGCCAGACCGGCTCCGTGAGGCCGAGATGGAACGACAGGAACTCGGGCTGGAGATCGACGAGGCGCCCGAGCTTCTCCTCCGCGACGTCGGGGCTGTCCAAGACGACCGCGGCCGTCGTCGACGGCGGCGATCCGTCGAGCACGGCTCCGCACGACAGGATCGCGGGCCCGGGTCCGCGCTCGCGCGCCATCGACTTCCCGTCCTTGTCGCGCTCCGCGAAGATCCGCGCGAGGTCGTTGCCGACGTCGCGGACGAGCGTCACGCCCGACGTGACGTAGAGCCGGTCGTGGTCGGCGTCGTGGTTCACCATCGCGTCGATCAGACCGGGGATCACGTGCTTCCCGGAGACGTCGATCCGCACGGCGTCGGCCGGGATCGCGACCGACGGGCCGACGGCGAGGATCCGGTCGCCCTGGACGAGGATCGTCGCGACCGCGGGCGCGTCCGTCCCGACCATCGTGTGCACGGTGGCGCCGACGAGCGCGACGACTTTCGGGGGCGGCTTCGGCTCGGGCTTCGCTTTTTCCGGCGGAGCTTCGCCCTGGAAGGAGAGCGCTGCGAGGATCGCGGAGAGGATCATGAGTGCGGGAGGTTATAAACCCTTCTGCCGCTCCGCGTCTCCCGCCGCATGTCCGACGTCCTCCCCCCGGTCCGCCTGCTGACCGACGAACTCCCGAAGGGACCGTGGATCTTCGGACGGCAGGTCGAGACGCGCGATGCACCGCTCGACGGCTCGCTCGTCGAGGTTTTGGACCACTCGGGCCGCTTCTGCGGGCACGGCCTCTACAACGGCGCGTCCGACATCCGCGTGCGCCTGCTCTCGCGCGGCAAGAAGAGCGAGCTGCGCAATCCGCGTGATTTCCTGCTCCGGCGCCTGGCGTCGGCGGACCGCATCCGGAAGAAGGTCCTGCGCCTCCCCGAGGTGACCGACGCCTACCGGATCGTGCACGCGGAGGGCGACGACCTCCCCGGGCTCATCGTCGACAAGCTCGGGGACTGCCTCGTCTGCGAGCACCATTCGCTCGGCTTCTGGAAGCTCCGGCGCGAGCTCGAGAGCGCGCTCTCCGAGCTCTACCCCGAGGTCCCGATCGTCCACCGCGTCCCCCCGTCGGTCACGAAGTCCGAGGGCTTCACGCCCGAGGAGCCGACCGCCGACCTCGGACAGCGCTGGATCAAGGAGAACGGCCTCGCGTTCCCCGTCCGGCCGGGCCACGGGCACAAGACCGGCTGGTTCTGCGACCAGCGCGACAACCGTGTGCGCGTCGCATCGTTCGCGCGCGGGCAGGACGTGCTCGATCTCTGCTGCAACGCCGGCGGATTCGCGCTGCACGCGGCGCGCGCGGGAGCCTCGCGCGTGCGCGGCATCGATCTCGACGAGGTGCCGATCGCGAGCGCGCGCGACGCGGCGGCGAAGAACGGCCTCGCGGCCGAGTTCATCCACGCCGACGCCTTCGACGTGCTCCGATCCGTGCGCGAGGAGCGCTCGAAGCCCGGCGTCGTCGTCGTCGATCCGCACAAGATCGTGAAGACGCGCATGCAGCTCGAAGCCGGGCTCAAGCGCTACTCGGACCTGAACACGCTCGCCCTCGAGTGCGTCCGGCCGGGCGGCGTCGTCGCGACCTTCTCCTGCTCGGGGATCCTCGACCTCCCGAGTTTCCTCGGGATGGTCTTCCAGGCAGCGCGCCGGGCGGGCCGGGAGATCCGGCTCCTCGAGACCCTCGGGGCGGGTCCGGACCACCCCCAGCGGCCCGAGTTCAGCAGATCCAGGTACCTGAAGGGCGCTCTCCTCGCGGTCGACTAGGGTCTCGCGGAGGCGGGAAGGGGTGGAAGTCCGATGGCGGAAATGCCATCTTATGGGTTGCGCCCTCGCGCCGGAAACGGTTCGAGGGCGCGTCCGTCCGATCCGTCGACTTTTTTGGCCGGCGGGCGTCGATCGGCGGACACTGAGAACCCGAAGCCATCCGGAACTTGCCATGACCCTCACCCAGCTCGTCTCCCAAGAGAAGTGGCAGGAGTTCGACCAGGCCTGGACCGAGCTCCAGAAGGAAGCGGGCCCGATCGAGGACCTCGTCTCGGCGCTCCAGATCGCGGGCGACCGCAAGCGCCTCCCGCGCTGCCTGCCGATGATCAAGGACCACGCCGCGAGCCTGCTCGCGTCCGACCGCGCGGCCGACGCGGCCCGCCTCCTCGGCGTCGCGGTCTCCGGCGGCGGCGCTCCCGGCGAGCTGATGCCCTCGCTCGTCGAAGCGGCGCAGAAAGCCTGGGGCAGCGAGTCGTGGTGGGGTCCGTACACCGAGATCGCGCGCTTCACCCCCGAGAACGGCAACGGCCGCGCGGCGTGGACCGCCTTCGAGCGGCTGATCGGCTTCGAGCAGAAGCGTCTCGTCTACCACCGCGGCGGCTGGGGCGTCGGCGAAGTGACCGAAGTGAACCACGACGCGCTCGAGATCGGCGTGCGCTTCGCGAACGGGCGCAAGGACCGCTTCCCCGTCGCCGGCGCCGTCGACATCTTCGAGCTCCTCCCCGACGAGGACCTGCGCGCGCTCCACTTCCGCGACCCCGACGCGATGCGCAAGCTTTTGCGCCAGGACCCGCTCGCCGTCCTGCGCGCCGTCCTCGAGCGCCACGGCGGACGCGCGACCAACGCCGCGATCAAGAACGCCCTGCTCCAGGTCGGCGTCGAAGGCAGCGCCTGGTCCGGCTGGTGGCGCAAGACGCGCAAGATCGCGGAGGAGAGCGAGTGGTTCAAGGTCACCGGCACGCCCGCGCGCGGCGAAGTCCAGGTGCTCCGCTCCGCCGTCGATCCGGTCACCGATCTCAAGCGCCGCCTCGAAGCGGCCTCGAGCCTCTCCGATCTCCTCGCGCGCGTCCGCGACATGTTCTCGAGCGGCCCGGGCGACGCGCGCGTGCGCTCGATGGCACTCGAGGTCCTCGACGCGCGCTCGCAGAACGAGCGCGAGCCGCTCGCCGATCGCTTCGCCGCGTGGCTCGTGCTGCGCGACGAGCGCGGTGCGTCTCCCGCGCCGCTGTCCGCTCTCCTCGCGAGCCTCGCTCCGCAGAAGGCGACCGACGCGACGTCGCCGCCGCCGCTGTGGGCGCGCTTCCAGTCGCTCGGCTCCCTGCGCGACCAGGAGCGCTGCGTCGGCGCGTTGAAGGAAGCGTACGGCGCGACGTGGGCCGACGAAGGCACGAAGCACTTCCAGCACGCTCCTCCGGGCATGGCGCGCGTCCTCCTCGAGGCGCTGATCGCCGAAGGCAAGCAGGCCGAGCTCGGCGCCCACTACAACGAGCTCCTCGCGCGTCCGATCCGCTCGCCGGAAGCGCTGCTCCAGCTCGCGCGCGCCGCGGAAGGCGGGCGCCTCACAGGGAACTTCCCGCCGCCGGTGCAGCGCGCGGAAGCGCTGCTCTCCCTCGCGTCGTACCTCTTCGTCAACAAGAAGGCCGACCCGATCCTCGCGCGCGCGCAGACGCGTCTCGTCGAATTCCTGTGCAAGGGCCGCGATCCGCTGCTCCGCCGCCTCCTGACCGAGGTCGATCCGACCGCGCTCGACGGCCTGCAGCGCGCGCTCCAGCGCGGAGTCGACGAGGAGATCGACCGCCTGCTGACGACGATCCTCGCGCGCGTTTCCCCGCCGGTGTCCGAAGCCGACGCCGCGCACTTCTGGGAAGGCGACCGGATCTGGACGACGCGCGAAGGCCTCGAGCGCCGCCGCGCCGAGTTCCGCGTGCTGCGCGAGGAGAAGATCCCCGCGAACCAGGACGCGATCGGCAAGGCCGCCGCGATGGGCGATCTCTCCGAGAACTCCGAGTGGGAGATGGCAATCCAGGAGCAGCGCAACCTGACGCAGCGCGCGTCGGAGATCGAAGCCGAGCTGCGCCTCGCCGAGCTGATCGAGAACGCGATCCTGCCCGAGGACACGGTGTGCCCGGGCTCGTTCGTGCGCTACCGCGACCTCGAGAACGCCTCCGAGCACGAGATCTCGATCCTCGGGCCGTGGGACACGGACCGGGAATCGGTCGTCTCGTACCGCGCCCCGCTCGCGGCCGGCCTCCTCGGACGTCACCCCGGCGAACGCGCGAAGATCAAGCTGCCCTCGGGCGTGATGGAGGTCGAAGTCCTCGCTGCCCGTCCCGCGGAACTCGGGTAGGCTTTTCCTCGGATCCTCAGGCCCAGAACGACGCGAACACCTCGCGGAGACATCGACGATCATGCCCACGACCGCCCCGACGACGGCCCACGATTTCAAGGTCAAGGATCTCTCGCTCGCGACGTTCGGGCGCAAGGAGATCGAGCTCGCCGAGCACGAGATGCCGGGCTTGATGGCGCTGCGCGCCGAGTACGCGAAGAAGCAGCCGCTCTCCGGGGCGCGCATCTCGGGCTCGTTGCACATGACCGTGCAGACGGCAGTCCTCATCGAGACGCTCGTCGACCTCGGCGCGAAGGTCCGCTGGGCGTCGTGCAACATCTTCTCGACGCAGGACCACGCCGCGGCGGCAGTCGCGATCGGCCGCAAGGGCACCGCGTCGAACCCGGCGGGCGTGCCGGTGTTCGCGTGGAAGGGCGAGACGCTCGAGGAATACTGGTGGTGCACGGAGCGCGCGCTCGCCTGGCCCGACGGAGTCGGGCCGAACTTGATTCTGGATGACGGCGGCGACGCGACCTTGCTCGTCCACCTCGGCACGGAGTTCGAGAAGACCGGCAAGGTGCCCGCTGCTAGCGCGGACGACTCCGAGGAGTACGTCTGCATCCTGAACCTGCTCGCGAAGACCGTGAAGCAGGACGGCGAGAAGTGGACGAAGCTCGGCAAGGGCATCAAGGGCGTCTCCGAGGAGACGACGACCGGCGTCCACCGGCTCTACCAGCGCATGGAAGCCGGGACGCTGCTCTTCCCCGCGATCAACGTGAACGACTCGGTCACGAAGTCGAAGTTCGACAACCTGTACGGCTGCAGGCACTCGCTCGTCGACGGGATCATGCGCGCGACGGACGTGATGCTCGCCGGCAAGGTGACCGTCGTGTGCGGCTACGGCGACGTCGGCAAGGGCTGCGCGCAGTCGCTGCGCGGCCAGGGCGCGCGCGTCGTGATCACGGAGATCGACCCGATCTGCGCGCTGCAGGCGGCGATGGAGGGCTACCAGGTCCTGACGATCGACGACGTGATCACGACTGCGGACGTCTTCATCACGGCGACGGGCAACAAGCGGATCCTGACCGCCGAGCACATGTCGAAGATGAAGCACAACGCGATCGTCGGGAACATCGGGCACTTCGACAACGAGATCGACATGGCTGCGCTCGCGAAGTTCCCCGGCATCCAGCGGATCAACATCAAGCCGCAGGTCGACGAGTGGAAGTTCCCGGACGGCCACTCGGTGATCGTGCTCGCCGAAGGGCGCCTCCTGAACCTCGGCTGCGCGACGGGTCACCCGAGCTTCGTCATGTCGGCGAGCTTCACGAACCAGGTCATGGCGCAGATCGAGCTCTTCCAGAACGCGTCGCTGTACGAGAAGAAGGTGTACACGCTGCCGAAGCGCCTCGACGAGCGCGTCGCGCGCCTCCACCTCGCGAAGCTCGGCGTGAAGCTGACCGTGATGACGAAGGAGCAGTCGGACTACCTGGGCGTCCCGCCGGACGGCCCGTTCAAACCGGACCACTACCGGTACTAGCTTCGATCGCGCGCGCTAGCGACTAGCGCTTCGGCTTCGGCACGTGCTGGTCGACGAGGATCGGATTCCCGTCCGGATCGGACAGCGTGAAGAACGCCGGGCCGTCCTTCGTCTCATCGGCCTCGACCTGCAGCTTCAAGCCGCGCTCCTTCAGGATGCGCTGGAGCTCGCGGACGTCCTGGAAGTTCTCCGGCGTCTTCCGCTCGCTGTCCCAGCCCGGATTGAAGGTCAGGCTGTTCTTCTCGAACATGCCCTGGAAGAGGCCGATCTTCGTCGTTCCGTTCTTGAGGACGACCCAGTTCTGCTCGAGCTTGCCCGAGACCTGCTTGAAGTCGAGCTTCTCGTAGAAGGCCATCGAGGCCTTGATGTCCTTCACGGTGAGGCTGACGGAGAAGTTGCCGAGCTCCACGGGTTCCTCCTTCTTCGCTTGTTTGTCCTGCAAGTTGGTCGTGACGATCACGGCGGCGAGGGCGGCGAGAGCGGCCGAAACGAATGCGTTCATGGTCGATGTACTTTCGATCAGGGAGCGGAAGGGGCCGGCTTCTTCTTCTGCAGCTTCGAGAGCTGCCGGATCATCAGGAAGATGACGAAGGCGACGATCACGAAGTCGATGACGTTGTTCAGGAACATCCCGTAGCGCAGCGTCGGCGCGCCGGCGGCCTGGGCTTCCGCGAGGGAAGCGTACTTCGTCGAGCCGAGGTTGAAGTAGAGCTGCGAGAAGTCCGCGTTCCCGAGGAGGAGGCCGATCGGCGGCATGATGACGTCGGCGACCATGGAGGCGACGATCTTGCCGAAGGCGCCGCCGATGATGACGCCGACAGCCATGTCGACCACGTTGCCTTTGACAGCGAATTCCTTGAACTCGGACAGCATGCTCATGGGCAATCCTTGGATGGGTGGTCGGGCGGAAGCGTCGGGTGGACCGGACGGCGGGATGCTAGCAAACGGTCGAATTCCGTGACCGGGCATCCAGCGGCGGCATTGCTGCCTCTCGGGGAACGGGTGTAGCATCGGTCCCAGTTGCCGGGAGATTCGGTCCCGGCGGATGGATAGAGGAGGACCTGCCATGTGCCGACTCGATCGATTCCTCCCCGGCTTCGCGACCGCCGCGCTCGCCGCGCCCGCCCTGGCGGGCAACGTCATCACGGTCGGCCCTTCCGGCGCCGACTACGTCGAGATCGCGCCCGCCGTGGCGGCCGCCGCGGACGACGACGTGATTCTCGTGCGCGCCGGGACCTACGGCGGTTTCGTGATCGACGGCAAGTCGATCCGCGTCGTGGCGGACACCGGAGCCGCCGTCGTGGTGCAACGGAAGGTCGTCGTGCAGAACCTCGCCGCCGGCGGGTCCGTCGTCCTCTCCGGTCTGGACATGCACGCGCACGGCGCGGCCTACGACTGTTCTCTCCTCGTCACCGGCAACGCGGGATCCGTCCGGATCGTCGGATGCGAGATCGGTCTCGCCTACCTGCCCCACGAGCACTCCCTCCAGGCGGGAGCGCGGATCGTCGTGAGCACGGACGTGGCCTTCAGCGGCTGTGCTCTCCAAGGTGCGGACGCGGTTCCTGTTTTCACTCCCGGCAACGGTCTCCGTGGCGGAGATGGTCTCGAGATCGAGGGGAGCCAGGTTTCGCTCCACGACTGCCAGTGCACCGGCGGCACGGGAGGCCTCGCCTACGACGGCTGGACCGGCGGCGCAGGCGGCGACGGCTGCGCGATCTCGGGGTCGATGGTCCACGCATCGGGAACGTCCTTCCACGGCGGCGCCGGTGCGAACGGGAACGATCAAGCGACGTGTATCGACATCGCGGCCGGCGACGGCGGCGACGGCGGCGACGCCATCCGGGCAGACGCTCAGTCGACGATCGTGCTCCTGGATCCCATGCTCGCCGCAGGCGCGTTCGGCAGAGGCGGCTACGGAGCCTGCGGCCCGAACGGCGTCGACGGCGCTCCCGGAGCCACGCTCGATCTCGCCGCGGGCACCCAGCTGACGCAGCTTCCTGGAATCGCTCGCCGCATGAGCTTGGCGGTTCCGGTGCGCGAGACGGTGCCCGTCGCCGTCTCGTTCACGGGCGAGCCCGGAGACATCGTGCGGCTGACGGTGTGGGATCGCGCCGGATTCCTCTACATGCCCGCCTACTTCGGCGTGTTCCTCGAGCACGCGCCGCTCGTGCGCCGCATCCAGATCGGGACGATCCCGCCCTCGGGCGTCCTGCAGGCGAACATCGTCTTCCCCGCCCTTCCCGCGGGCGTCGAGGCGAAGACCTTCTTCCTCCAACCGTACTTCGTCGACAGCGCGAACTCGGTTCGCCTCGGCAGCTCGATCGCCGAAGTGGTGCTGGACTCGGCCTTCTAGGAAGGCCGGCCCCCTCCGCGAAAGGCTCGCCGATCGACCGTGCCCCCGGCCGAGCTCTCCCTTCCGTCCCCTGTCGGCCGGCTCGCGCCGAGTCCGACCGGTTTCCTCCACGTCGGGCACGCGCGGAGCTTCCTGCTCGCGTGGTGGCACGCGCGATCGCGCGGAGGGCGGATCGTGCTGCGAATGGAGGATCTCGACGCGGAGCGGTTGAAGTTGGGGATGACGGACGCGGCGCTGCGGGATCTAGCGTGGCTCGGGATCGATTGGGACGGAGAGATGGTGTTGCAGTCGGTGGGCGCCGAGCGGTTCGACGAGTGCGTGCGCGGGTTGATCGAAGCGGGAAAGGCGTATCCGTGCGTGTGCACGCGCGCGGAGATCGCGGCCTCGCAGAGCGCGCCGCACGCGCCGGAGAGCGGCGGAGAGAGGGAGATGCGGTATCCCGGGACGTGCCGCGGGAAGTTCCGCTCGATCGAGGAAGCGGAGCGCGCGAGCGGACGGTCGCCGTGCGTCCGATTGATCGCGCGCCCTGGGACGATCGAGATCGAGGACGGGTTCGCGGGAGCGTTCGCGTGCGACGTGCAGGCGGAGGTCGGCGACTTCCCGATCGCGCGGAAGGCAGGAGCCGCCGCCTACCAGCTCGCCGTGGTGCTCGACGACGCGCGCGCGGGAGTGAACGAGGTGGTGCGCGGAGACGACTTGTTGCCGAGCGCCGCGAGGCAGTACCTGGTGCAGGAAGCGCTCGGACTCCCCCATCCGGAATGGTTCCACGTGCCGCTGGTGGTCGACGAGGCAGGCAAGCGCCTCGCGAAACGCACCGACTCGGTCGCGCTCGCCGCCTTGCGCGAGCGCGGCGTCGATGCACGGAGGCTCGTAGGATGGATCGCATCGCGCTCCGGGATGCACGTGAGCGCCGCGACCGCGCGCGAGCTCTTGCCGGCCTTCGACATCCGCCGCGTCCCGCGCGAGCCGGTCATGTGCGGCCCCGAGTTCGAGCGCGAGATCGGAGGACGCGAAGCCGGTGCGCGGGAAGTCGGAGCGAGTGAAGCCGGAACACGCGAGGCCGGAAGGGGTGCGGTCGGTACGCGTGAACCCGGATCGCGCGGAGCCGGAGAGCGCGGGGTTCGAACGCGAGAGGCAGGAACGCGCGAGTCCGAAGCGCGGGAGGAGTGAGCGACGCCAGGCTCCCAAGATGCGCCCGCCCTGGACCCCCGAGTACGAGCTGACCCCCGCCGCCGCCGCGCGCCTGATCGCCGCGCAATTCCCCGCACTCGCCGGCCAGCCGCTCGAGCGCATCGGCGTCGGCTGGGACAACGACGCCTACCGCGTCGGAGATTCGAAACTCTTCCGCTTCCCCCGCCGCGCGATCGCCGCCGTGTGCATCGCGAACGAGACCCGCTGGCTCCCCGACCTCGCCCCGTCGCTCCCGCTCCCCGTCCCCGTACCCGAGCACATCGGCGTCCCCGCCGACGGCTACCCCTGGCCCTTCCTCGGCTCGCGCTGGATCGAAGGCCGAACCGCCTGCTCCGTGGACCTCTCGGACGCCGACCGCAAGGCGATCGCCGCTCCCCTCGCCCGATTCCTGCGCACCCTGCACGCGATCCCGCTCGTCGCGGAAGCTCCCGAAGACCCCGCCGGCCGCAAGGACGTCCCGACGCTCGCAGCGAAGACGCTCGAATCGCTCGGAAAGCTTCCGCCCGACTTCGAGGAAACCGCCGCCGCGGTGCGCAAGGTCGAGCAGCTCGCATCGACCGCCGAACCGAGCGGCCCGGATCGCTGGGTGCACGGCGACCTCTACGCGCGCCACCTGCTCGTCGACGCGGAGAAGCACCTGTGCGGAGTGATCGACTGGGGCGACGTGCACGCCGGGGATCCCGCGGACGACCTCTCGATCGCGTTCGGATTCCTGGCGGGCGAGGCGCGCGCGGCGTTCTTCGGGGCGTACGGCGAGGTGGAGGAGGCGACGCGGGAACGGGCGCGGCTGTACGCGCTGCGGGTCGGCGGGGTGATCGCGGGGTACGGAAGGGCGGTCGGGGACGGGGCGCTCGTGGAAGCAGGGCGAACGGCGCTCAGGTTCGCGGTCGAGTGAGGCCGATGGGGTCTGGTCTCCTTGACAGGGGGGTGGGCCTCCCTATCCTTGGCCCGCCTTGCGCGTTCCCCGGTAGCTCAATGGTAGAGCACCCGGCTGTTAACCGGGTTGTTGTAGGTTCGAGCCCTACCCGGGGAGCCATTTGCCCCAGAAGATGAAGCTCGCCTCCAGGCGCCGGTTGACTGCGAACGGACGAAGCGCCCAGGATCGCGCCACTCCGCAGCGATTCCGCCGTTGGACCGCCCTCCATTGGCATCGACGCGATCGGCGCCCCGGTCGCAACTCTAGGCCTCGGCAGCCGGATCCCGCGCGCGACGCTCTACGAACTCTAGGAGAGCTTGGGAGAGAGCGGACTCGGTTGGCGTCCTTCGCGTCGTGTTGCCGCGGCGGTGCGCGATCGGGTACGAGTCGCGCCTGACATGACCGTGGATCTGCATGCTTCTGTCCCTCGCTCTTGCAGTTCTGGCTCCTCAGCGATCTCCCGAGTGGACCGTTCAGCGCCAGCTTGCTCCTCTGGCGCTGTCCATGCCGGAACTGAGAGAAGACCTTGCCAGCATGATTCGACGCGTCGGAGTGGTCAATTCATCGCCCCCCGAACGAGATCGGATCCGCATCGAGCTCGGCTCTGGTGACGATCGGGTCGTCCTGGAGTCCCTCGAAGCCCTCGACACGCTCCCCGCTCTCCCTTCGGCAGTCACGGAGATGTCAATCACGTATCTCTGCCCGGATTGCCAAGTGTCGTCGTTCGGTCTGTCCTGCGCGGACTACGGGCGCACCCTGACGGTGTCCGGCCAGGATCACGCGCTCGTTGAAGACCTCGTAGCCAGCCTCGCGAATCGACTCGACAGTCACGCGGCCTACTATCGTGGGAGGACCGCAAGATTCGCTCTGTATTGGCTAGCGTTCTTTGTGCTCGTGGTTGTGTTTCACGTGCGGCTCAACATCCACGCCCCCCGCTGGTCTGTCGCTTTGGGTCCGATTCTGTACGCAGGACTACTAGTCTTGACGGCATCGACTCTGCTCCCCACCGATCAATGGCTCGCTGGTTTCTTCCTCACTCGCGACCCATGGTCTTGGCACGGGATCATTGTGTACTGGGGCACCGTCGTGGCCTTCCTCGGTACGCCGCTTCTGTTCATTGGTCGTAGCTGGCCCCGCATTCGTGCCATTTGGAACCTGCCGAGCGTGGCAGCAACGGCGGCAACCGAGGACTCGGGCCGTTCGCCGAGACCGGGCGGCCGAGTGAAGAGAAGGTGAGCTAGCCGCCTCGCGCCTCCCCCCTCTCACGCACTTCGCACGCGAAGGTCAAGCTGCGACAACGCCTCAGGACTCCTTGGATCCGAATGCCGCCAGGACGAGAGCCACCCCGATCACCAAGGCAAATCCCTGCGCGTTCCTGTCTTCGATCTGCTTCCTTTTCGTGGCGAACAGATCCTGGACCTGTCGCGCGATGGCCTGAATACCCCCCTCGACGTCCTCGTATGCTCGGATGTACTTGGTATCTTGCAGGAAGCTGGGAATCTTGGCATCGGCCTCCAATACGAAGGGGACAATCCGTTTGTTTTTTCCGGCGGCGTGACCGAGTTCTTGACGCACCCAATCGGACGACGCCGAGTGGTTGCTCCAGAGGACCACAAAGAGGTCGCAATCGTTGATGCCTGCGGCAATCGCCTTCTGCAGGCTTTCTCCGGGTGCTACTGAGTATTCGGCAACGAAGGGCGTCGCCCCGGCGCCGCGCAGCGCACTCTCGACGCGCCGCACGATCGCCATATCTGTCGTCGAGTAGCTGACGAAGACGCGGAAGGATCTCGCCTCGATTCTGCCTTGGGAGATACTCACTTGTTCCTTCGATCGGGTGCCGGTGCTTGATGGTTCTGGAGCGGCCGAGCCATGTCAAGAATACTGATGCACTCCCGTTCGACGTGACCCTGATGCAGACAACCTTCGCCACGCAACCGCCTCGCGGCGGATCACCCCGGTAGGAGTCCTTCGACGTTGCGCACACGTCGGCGTGCACGTCTATGACGTGCGTGAGCGACATCGGCTCGCTACGCTGCGATCCCGATTCAGTCCATGGTGAAGCCCGAGGAATCCGCTCGCCAGCGCATAGACGCAGCCCTTGCCGCCTCCGGCTGGGCGGTGGAGGACTACGCCTCGATGAACCTCTCTGGCGGGTCTGGGGCGCACCATGCCGTGGCGGTTCGCGAATTCCCGATGGCTCCAGGCTACGGTGACGCGGACTACTTGCTGTTCCTCGGTGGACAGGCCGTGGGGGTCCTCGAAGCCAAGAAGGAAGGCGCGACGCTGACCGGCGTGGAGTCGCAGGCCGAGAAGTATGCCAAGGGCCTGCCGCCCGCCCTGCGCGTGCCGGTCCGGCCGCTGCCGTTCAACTACCTCAGCAACGGAAGACAAACGCTCTTCTTCAATCTTCTCGACCCTCGACCGCGCAGCCGTCGCATCGCGCTCAATGACGAGATCCCCCACATCCACCGGCCTGAGACGCTCGCCGCCTGGCTCGCGGCTAGCCCACTCCGCAACTGGATCACCGCCGACCGCGTCGCCGAGACGAGGATGGCGTGGCCGGACTTGCTCGAAGGTCCAGCGGCGAACCGACCTTCCACCCTGCGCAGCCGGCTGCGAACACTTCCGCCTCTCGTGACCACGGGTCTCCGGAAGGCACAGATCGCCGCTGTTCAGAACTTGGAGACGTCACTCCGCGACGACCGACCGCGTTCGCTGCTCCAGATGGCGACCGGCTCCGGCAAGACAGTCGTCGCCGTTTCCGAGGTCTACCGCCTGCTAAAGTACGCTGGCGCGAAACGTGTCCTGTTTCTGGTAGATCGGGCGAACCTCGGCGAGCAGGCGGAGAAGGAATTCCAGGGCTACATCACTCCGGACTCGCACCGGAAGTTCCCGCAGCTCTACAACATCCAACGACTCACCTCGAACGTGATCGCGCCGGCTTCGGCGGTCGTCATCACCACGATCCAGCGCCTGTACTCGATCCTGCGCGGCGACGCCGAGTTTATCGGCGACGAGGACGAATCAGCGTTCACGCCCGGGCCGGATGCAGCAAGGGCCGCCCCCGTCGAATACAACCCCACACTCCCACCCGAGACGTTCGATGTCATCTTCGTCGACGAGTGCCACCGCAGCATCTACACCCTCTGGCGGCAAGTGCTCGAGTACTTCGACACGTTCCTCGTCGGCCTTACCGCGACGCCGTCGAAGCTCACGTACGGCTTCTTCAACGAGAACATGGTCATGCGCTACGACCACGCGCGCGCAGTCGCGGACGGCGTGAACGTCGACTACGAAGTCTGGCGCATCCGCACCGAAATAACCACACAGGGGGCGAGCATCGAGGCCGCCCCGGGCAAGACGGTTCGCGCAGTGGACAAGCGCCGCCAGCTCTTCCGCGATGTCGAGCTGGAGGACGACGTCGCGTACGACGCCGACACCCTCGACCGCGCGGCGGCGAACCCAAGCCAGATCCGAACAGTTGCCCGCGCGTTTCGCGACGCGCTCCCGATGCTCTTCCCCGGTCGGACTGAAGTGCCGAAGACGCTCGTGTTCTGCAAGGACGACGACCACGCCGAGCGCGTCGTGACGATCCTTCGGGAGGAGTTCGGTCAGGGGAACGAGTTCGCGCGCAAGATCACGTACAAGGCGCAAGGCAAGCCCGCCGACATGATCCAGCAGTTCCGCGGCAGTTTCTGGCCGCGCATTGCGGTCACCGTGGACATGGTCGCGACCGGAACGGATATCCGTCCGGTCGAGGTGGTGCTCTTCATGCGCTCAGTGAGGAGCCGTCTCCTGTTCGAGCAGATGAAGGGCCGCGGCGTGCGGATCTGTGACGAGACGGAGATGAAGAGCGTAACGCCAGACGCCGGGGCAAAGACTCACTTCGTGGTCGTGGACGCGGTCGGCGTGACGGAGCACGACTTCATCGACTCACCGCCGCTCGATCGCGCTCCCAGCGTGCCGCTGAAGGCTCTGCTCGACCACATCAAGGCGGGCGGCGCGGATCCGGACTACGTATCCACGCTTGCAGCGCGGCTTCTGCGGCTTGCGAAGGACGTGACTGCGGCCGACGCCGTGCGCATTCACCAGGCCGCGGGAGGGAGATCTATCGAGGCACTCGCGCAGGACCTTGTCGGTACACTCGACGCGCACGGGCTTTACGCTCAAGCGCGTGCGAAGGCGGCGGCGGGAGGCGCGCCCCTTCCCGACGACTGGCGTCCGACGGAGACCCAGCTCGGAGACGCCGCGTGGGACCTCGGCCGCGCGGCCGTGATGCCGTTCCATGACCCGAAGCTCCGCGACGCGATCCTGGATGCACGCCGTCAGGATGAGATGCTCATCGATGAGGAGAACCTGGACGTGCTCCTTTTCTCCGGCGCGCCCGCCTCGCAGGAGCAGGCAGCGCGGACGTACGTTGAGGAGTTCGAGACCTATCTCGCCACTCACAAGGCAGAGATCGACGCGCTGCGCTTCTACTACTCGATCCCGCAAGCGAGACGACCGGGCTACGAGGAGGTCAAGGCTCTTGCGCAGACACTCCGTGAGGCGCCAGAGCATTTTACGACCGACCGCCTCTGGCGCTGCTACGCGCAGGTGCGCCCGCAAAGGGTCCGCCCACGCCGGGCGGCGGACCAACTCGTCGATGTGATCTCGCTCGTCCGCTTCGCGGTGCAGAGAGACGACGAGCTTGCCCCATACGCCGACCGCGTCCGCGAGCGATTCGAGCTTTGGATCGACGCGCAGCGCGCGGCGGGTCGAGCGTACACGACCGAGCAGGCGGAGTGGCTGGAGGCTATCCGCGACCACGTGGCGACGAGCGTGGAAATTACGCAGGAGGACTTCGATGCGACGCCCTTCGCGGAACGCGGCGGGCTCGGTGCCGCGGCGCGCGCATTCGACGGCCAGATCGCGCCGCTGCTGCGAGAACTGAATGAGGTCTTGGCAGCATGAGCGGCCGACCGGCGGCGACCGCATTGCGATCCGGAGATGTAGCGCTCTCCGTCGGATGTCCGGATAAGTCGCTCCCCAATGGATGGGCTTGGGCCGCGCTGGATGAAGTCGCCACCATGGCGACCGGCCACACGCCAAGTCGGAGGCACCCGGAATACTGGGGCGGCAGTATCCCATGGATGACCGTCGGTGACGCCCGCTCATCTCACGGGTCGGTCGCCCATGACACTCGCGAACATATCAACGCGCTAGGGATACAGAACTCGGCGGCAGTGCTCCTGCCGCCCGAAACGGTCTGCCTGAGTCGGACGGGCTCAATCGGCTACTCGGTTCGGCTCGGGCGTGAGATGGCCACGAGCCAGGGCTTCGTCAACTGGATTTGTGGTGAGCACCTACTTGCCCGGTTTCTTCAACATCTGTTCATGGCGGAAAACGCGTTCCTACATCGCATCTCTGAGGGAGTCGCGCATACGACGATCTACTTCCCGGAGGCTAAGGCGTTTCATGTTGCGCTCCCCCCCCTTCCAGAGCAGCGACGCATCGTCGAGGCTCTCGAGATGCACCTTGCGCGCATGGACGCGACCGTCACTTCGCTGCACCGTGTGCGAGCACACCTGAAGCGATACCGCACGGCGATCCTCCTGGCCGCCGTCGAAGGGCGGCTGTCCGGGGGTCAAATAGGGTGGAGAGAAGACGCGTTCCGCTCAGTCGTAGCCGACTCTCTTGTCGGGCTGGTGCGAAACGCTGAACAGCAGACCAGCGGGCCGCCGGGCGCACCGTACATCAAGATGAACAACCTCCGAATTGACGGTTCGCTCGATCTCTCAGATCTCGTGTACGTCGCTGCAACGCGGGCGGAGGAGGACCGATTTGCGGTGCGCCGAGGGGACATCCTGTTCAACACACGCAACTCCGTGGAGCTGGTCGGAAAGTCCGCCGTCGTGCAGTGTGTCCCGTCAGAGACAGTATTCAACAACAACATCATGCGGATCCGCGTTGTCCCGGGAGTCGATCCGCGCTTTCTCGCGCTCCAGATGCGATCCAAGTTCTTCGCCTCGCAGATCGCGCGGGTGAAACGAGCCACGACGAGCGTGGCCGCGGTTTATGCGAAGGATCTGTTCGGCCTTCGAGTCCGCATTCCGTCGGTTGACGTGCAGAGACGCATCGCGGACGAAGTCGATCACCAGGAATCGGTGGCGCGCGCGATCGAGGACCTCATCGCTGCGTCCGGACGCCGTTTAGCCCGCGTCCGGCAGTCCCTCCTCCGCCGCGCCTTTGACGGCCACCTCGTCCCTCAAGACCCCCGCGATGAGCCCGCGTCCGTCCTCCTCGACCGTCTCCGTTCCGAGCGCACTACGAAGTCGTCCTCTCCAAAGAATAACTCTGTTCGGAGCCGCCGATGACCGAGTCCTCCGCACCGCAACTCGTCGCCAAGCTCTGGAGCTTCTGTCACGTCCTGCGAGACGACGGGCTCAGCTACCTCGACTACACTGAGCAGCTTACGTTCTTGCTCTTCCTGAAGATGGCTGACGAGCGCACCAAGCTCGGGCAGCCGGGGCCTGAGATCCCCGCGCCCTACACGTGGAGCCGTCTCGTCTCGGACGACATGGAAGGCGAGAAGCTCGAGGCGCACTATCGCGACACGCTCGCGGCACTGGCGCGCAGAGGCGGGATGCTCGGCCTTATCTTTGCCAAGGCGCAAAACCGCATCCAGGACCCGGCGAAGCTCCGGCGGCTTATCGTGGAGCTAATCGGGAAGGAACAGTGGACCTCCCTCTCTGCCGACGTGAAGGGCGACGCGTACGAGGGGCTCCTCGCGAAGAACGCCGAGGACGTGAAGGGTGGCGCGGGGCAGTACTTCACGCCGCGGCCGCTGATCTCTGCAATCGTCGACTGCGTGCGCCCGCGGCCCGGCGAGACGATTTGCGATCCCGCCTGCGGCACCGGGGGCTTCCTGTTGGAGACCCACGCGCACCTCGTCCGCGAGCACGGCAGGCGGATGGACAAGGACCAGAAGACCGATTTGCGGCTGCACGCACTGCGCGGCGTGGAACTTGTCGAGAGCGTGTCACGGCTCTGTGCCATGAACCTCATCCTCCACGGTATCGGTCCGACGAACGGCAAGGGGGAGCCGCCGATCCGCACCGATGACTCACTGCGCGAGGAGCCGAAGGAACACTTCGAAGTGGTGCTCACAAACCCGCCGTTTGGGAAGAAGTCGAGCGTCACGATCGTGAACGAGGAGGGCGACGAGGATCGAGTCGCGCTGACCTACAACCGCCCGGACTTCTGGACGACGACCTCGAACAAGCAGCTCAACTTCGTCCAGCATGTGCGGAACCTGCTCAAGCAGGATGGACGTGCAGCGGTGGTCGTGCCGGACAACGTGCTCTTCGAGGGCGGAGCGGGCGAGACGATCCGTCGGCGGCTGCTCGCCGATTGCGACGTTCACACGCTTCTGCGACTGCCGACTGGCATCTTTTACGCCCAAGGCGTGAAGGCGAACGTGCTGTTCTTCGATCGCAAGCCTGGACGCAAAGAACCCTGGACGACGAAGCTCTGGATCTACGACCTGCGCACCAACGAGCACTTCACGCTCCGGACGAACCAGATGACGCGGGCGAACCTCGACGAGTTCGTCTCGCTCTACCTCCCCGGTCGTCCGCGGACGGAACGCCGCGCCACATGGGATGCGGCGGCCGATCGCGGGAAGGGCGCGCCCGCCTCAATCGGCAAGAACTCGACCTCTGGCCGCTGGCGGGCCTACGACTACAACGAACTCGTCGCACGTGACAAGTGCAGCCTCGATCTTTTCTGGCTCCGGGACGAGAGCCTCGAGGACAGCGCGAGCCTTCCCGAGCCGCACGTGCTCGCGCAGGAAATCGCGGACGATCTGCGGTCTGCTCTGGAGCAGATCGAGCAGGTCCTGGAGGACTTGCCGCACGGGGAGTCCAGGACATGAGCGACAGTTCCACGAGCCTCCTCGACGCCTGGAGCTCTTGGACGCCGACCACTGCGCCATTCATCCTGCCTGCGGACCGCGAGATTCTGGCTTCTGACAGGAGTCGGCGTGCGACGACGACGCTTACGAGCTGGGAGGCAGCCAGAGATGCAGAGAACTTCGAGGAGCCGGGCGACCGGAGGTTCCATCTCGGACTTCTCCCCCATCCCTACTGCGGTGATCTTCGCCGCGCCTCGATCTTCGTCCTGCTGCTGAACGCCGGACACGGACCGACCAACTATTACGGTGAGTACGCTGTCCCTGAATACCGGGAAGCCCTGCTGGCGACCATCCGTCAGGATTTCACTTCGATTCCGCGGGGGCACCTGTACTTCGACCCGAGATTCGCCTGGCACGGCGGCTTCCGATGGTGGCACGGGAAGTTTGCCGGAGTCATCGGCGAGCTGGCCACGATGTGGAGCGCCACGTACGCGGAGGCTCGGTCTCGGTTCGCGCAAAGCCTGGCATCCATAGAACTCATCCCCTACCACTCCCCAAAGTTTCACGATCCCGACCGCTGGCTGTCTCGCCTTCAGTCAGTCCGGCTGGCTCGTGACTTCGTGCACAACTCGGTACTTCCTCGCGTGCTGGGCGGAGAGGCAATCGTGATTGCCACACGCAAGGTCGGCCTCTGGGGACTACCGCAGCATCCCGGTGTGATCTGCTACGACGGAGTTCAAGCGCGGGGAGCGCACATGACTCCACTCAGTCCCGGGGGGAGTGAAATCCTGAGGTTCTTGCGAACCAGGTCTACGTGAGGAGATTCAAGCGCCTGCGGCGCCACAGCCTCGGACTTCCGCGCCGTCGTGAAATGCCGCCTCCGAGAGTCCGGCTACGCTCCGGAGAGTCTGGAGAAGGCGACGCAGACGGTGCGCGAGGATGCCCCAATCAGCGGAGGAATCCAGGGGGGGGGAAGAAGCTTCTCGAGCTCCAATCTCCCCTCCTCGAACAACTGACGAAGTTCCCCGCCGATCTCTGCGCCGTGCCCTTGCTTGAACGCACGGTACTCGCCCGCGATCAAGAGGTAGTGATCGAGGCTTGTTCTTGAGATCTTGACGCTCATCGCGGCTTCAACGCGTTCGATGCTCCGCACGAACGCCTCGTACGGCCTGCCTGAATCGATGGCCACTTCGCCATCGCCCAAGAGCTCACGAACCATTTCGTTCGCATAGCGATCGAAGATCGGGAACTGCTCCGGCTCGACGAAGAAGTGCGCGAACTTGGAGGCAAAGCTGTAGCGCCGGCGCGGATGCTTCTCTGCCCCGCCGGCGGGGACGTTGGCAAGCCTTTCGACGAGGTCTGGACCGGCCTCTCGAGATGCTGCGCCTGCCATCACGTCGGACACGTGCTCGGCAACTCGCACGACGGCGTACACGTTTGTGGAGTACAGCGTGTTGATCGCCGCGACCTTCAGGAGCGTTGCCTCGGCGCCAAATCCGGGCACCTGTTCTCGCAGTAGGTGCAGCGCACGATCGCACCGTTGCCACTGCACCGCACGGTCATAGACGGCTTTCGCAACTTCGATCTGCTCGCGAGAGAGCGGAGGGAAGACGGTTGTCATGGGACCGATCCTACGCCGCCTTGGCTCTGCGTCGCGCCGAACGGCTCGCGTCTTCCGACACCACGCCCTCTGCGCGCAGGTAGGCCTGTCGCGCGTGGTCTATCTCCCTGATGGTTCCGTCCATCGCCTTGTACTTCCAGAATCTCCAGCCGTTTGTTGCTCGCATCTTCCCGTCAGGCCGAACACCGATCACGGAAGCGCGCGCTGCGCACGCCGCCTGTGATAGCGACTGGTACGTCTTGCCAAGACACTCCACTGTCGCGTCTTTGCGGAGCGTCGCCGTCAGTTCTCGGCCCTTGAACGTGCGTGACAGCAACGCGGGCGCACGCAGGAATCTGGAATCCACCAGCCCCTGCAGCAGTCCGTGCGAGGGACCGGCGAGGGGGCCGGAGTCCATGGGGAGCGAGAACTCCACCGTGAGCTTGCACCTCCGGAGCGAATTTCGGATGTCCTGCGCGGACAGGTGCTTCGTGACCTTCAGCATCTGGCTCACAAGCAGTACGTCGTTGTCCCTGCTCAAGAGCCCGTTGAGCGCGGCCTTCACTTGACGGTCCACGAAGTGCGCGTGCCAGAGCGTCGCGATCGTATTCGTCTTGAGCTGATCCTTCGAGAGCAACGCGAGAGTCTCTTCCACGCCCGGTCGCTCGTCGGTGATCCTGACCGACCGGAACAACTTCTCTTCCACCGGGACCGATGCGTGGCTGTTGTAGATCCGATACTCGTTGCCGTCGGTAAGTACGATCCACTCGACTCCGGCGACCGCTGCATATCCCATGATCTGATTAGTCCATCTGGAATCGTCCAGATTCTCCCCCAGCGGCTTGGCCTCGATGAACAGGCGCGGCTCGCAAAGATCGAGCAGCGCGTAGTCCACAGGCTTCTGACTGGGCTTGCCGCGGTACTCCAAGAACACCTCTTCCACATTCTCCGTGTCCCAACCGAGCGCGCGCAGGACTGGCTGAATCAGAGAGGTCTTGGTGTTCTGCTCATTGAGACCCTTGGATCCCGCCTTCGCGATGCGCTTGCGAACGTCGGTGAGGCTCTGGAGTAGCGAGCTGGGGGTAGACATGACGAGGGATCTCGGGGATGGAGGCGGAGGACCGATGCGGGCTGCAGGGGGACTCCCGAACCAATTCGGCCACAAGTGCGTCGCGACTGAATGCGCAACTTCTCCTCCCCCACCTCTGGCTCCCGTGAGTTCGCCATGCGGTCCCAATCGCGACGGTCTGGCAAGACTGGATGCAGCCAAGTAGTCCATTGCCGAGTTCAACGCCGGACCGCCTCGCCACCCCCCTCTCGTCAGCGCAGCTCCGCGGAGAGGCTCGTCTGCGGTCTCGGTGCCCTGCGATCGTCGCCTCTTGGCTGAGGTGGACAGCAAGCACGCCAGTTCCGCATTATCCCGGAAGAGCCAACCATGAACCGCCTGCTCCCCACCTCAGTCGTCTTCTTCCTCTCCGCCCTTCTCCCCGCCTGCCACACCGGGGCGTCCGGCACGCCCACGGCGCCCGCCGCACCTGACTCAACCAAACCCCACCTCGGCACCTTCGGCGTCGACCTCGCCGCCATGGACCGCACCGTCAAGCCCGGCGACGACTTCTTCCGCTACGTCAACGGCAAGTGGCTCAAGCACACCGAGATCCCCGCCGACCGCTCCACCTCCACCAGCTTCTCCGCCCTCGACGAACTCGCCAAGACCCGCGAGCGCGACCTCATCGACGACGTCGCGGCGCACCCCGGTGACGGCGACCAGCGCAAGATCGCCGACTACTACCGCGCCTTCATGGACGAAGCGGCCATCGAGACCAAAGGCCTCGCGCCCATCCAGCCGGAACTCGACGCCATCGCCGCTCTCCAGGACAAGCCTTCTCTCGCCCGCGCTCTCGGCCGCACCCTCCGCGCCGACGTCGATCTCCTCAACGCGACCGTCTGGCACACCGATCGTCTCTTCGGTCTCTGGGTCTCCCAACACCTCCAGAAACCCGACAACGCGCCCTACCTCGTCCAAGGCGGTCTCTCCCTTCCCGACCGTGACTTCTACCTCGAAGCCGGCCGCATGGCCGACATCCGCGCGCAGTTCGAGGCGCACGTCGCCAAGGTTCTCGAGCTCGCGCACATCCCCGACTCGACCGCCAAGGCCAAGCGCATCCTCGCTCTCGAGACCGCCATCGCGCGCGTCCACGCCACCGGCGAAGACACCAACGACGTCAAGAAGGGCGCGAACTTCTGGAGCCGCGCCGACTTCGACTCCAAGGCGCCGGGCATGGACTGGGCCGCGTACTTCGACGGCGCATCTCTCGCACACCAGGACGAATTCATCGTCTGGCAGCCGGGCGCCGTCTCCGGCATCGCGCAGCTCGTCGGCAGCGAAGCGCTCGACACTTGGAAGGAGTACCTCGCCTTCCATGCGCTCGATCGACATGCGTCCCTCCTGCCCAAGGCCTTCGCCGACGAGAGCTTCGCCTTCTACGGCACCACGCTCTCCGGCACGCCCAAGCAGCAGGAGCGCTGGAAGCGCGCGGTCGCGGCCGTCGACGGGGCGCTCGGCGAGGCGGTCGGCAAGCTCTACGTCGCGCGCTACTTCAGCAAGGCGACCAAGGCGCGCGCCGAGGCGATGGTGCAGAACCTCCTCGTCGCGTTCGGCAAGCGCATCGACAAGGTCGAGTGGATGACGCCCGCGACCAAGGCGCGCGCGAAGCAGAAGCTCGCGGGCATGCAGATCGCCGTCGGGTATCCGGAGCGGTGGCGCGACTACGCGGCGCTCGAAGTGCGCGCGGACGATGCGCTCGGGAACGCCGAGCGCGCGGGGGTCTTCGAGTACCAGCGCAATCTCGCGAAGCTCGGGAAGCCGGTCGACCGCGGCGAGTGGTATCTACTGGCGCACGAGGTCAACGCGCTCAATCTGCCGATCGAGAACCGGCTCATCTTCCCCGCTGCGATCCTCGAGCCGCCGTTCTTCGACGCGCAGGCGGACGATGCGGTCAACTACGGCGCGATCGGCGCGGTGATCGGGCACGAGATCTCGCACAGCTACGACTCGAGCGGCGCGCTCTTCGACGAGCAGGGGCGGCTTGCGAACTGGTGGACGCCCGAGGATTTCGCGCACTTCGAGGCGGCGGGAGACGCTCTCGCGGCGCAGTTCGACGGCTACCGACCGTTCCCGGATCTCGCGGTCAACGGCAAGCTGACGCTCGGCGAGAACATCGCCGACGTCGCCGGGCTCGCGACGGCGATCGACGCGTATCACATCGCGCAAGGGAGCACGCCGGCGCGGACGATCGACGGCTTCACGCCCGACCAGCGCCTCTTCCTCGGCTTCGCGCAGGTCTGGCGCAGCAAGATGCGCGAGAAGGCGCTGCGCAACCTCGTGGCGACCAACGTGCACGCTCCGGGCGAGTACCGCGCGGCGACGGTGCGCAACCAGGACGCGTGGTACGCGGCCTTCGCAGTGCAGCCGGGACAGGCGCTCTACCTCGCGCCGGAGAAGCGCGTCAAGGTGTGGTGAATCGTCTGCGCCAGGCGACCCCCGGGGAGTCATCCCCGAAAGCCGTGCGGCGCCCGCGTTCGTCGGTCACGACGCTCGTGGCGTTCGCCGGACTCCCCGGCACGGGCAAGAGCACGCTTGCGCGGAAGGTCGCGAGCGAGCTCGGCGCGCCGCTCTTCGACAAGGACCGCGTCCGCGACGCGCTCTTCGGCCCCGACCACGTCGCCTACACCCGCGAGCAGGACGATTTCGTGGTCGAAGTCCTGTTCCAGGCGATCGAGCATCTCCTCGCGCATGCGTCGCCGAAATTCGTCGTGCTCGACGGCCGCACGTTCTCGAAAAAGGGGCAGGTCGAAGCGCTGCGCAGGTTCGCGCGGACTCGCAAGCTGGCGTTGCGCATCGTGGAGTGCACCTGTTCCGCGAAGACCGCTCGAGCGCGGATCGAGCGCGACGAACGAAGTCGGAGGCATCCGGCGGCGAACCGGAGCTTCGCCCTCCACCGGGCGCTCGCCGCCGCCGCGCTTCCGATTCCGAAGCCCAAGCAGGTCCTCCGCACCGACGAAGCAACGGTCGACGAGCTCGTCGCCGTGTGCGTGAGGGCCGTGCTACCTGCGTGAAATGCAGCGGTCCGCGGCTCGTCGGAGCCGCGGACCGCTCGAAGACTCCCACGTCGAGATCGCCGGAGGCGAACTCGCTCGTGGTGGAAGGCTCTTCATCAGCCGCCCGGACTTTCCGTTTCCCAATAGGGCCGCACGCCGTAGTACTTGTACACGTCGCTCAGCCACATCGGGTCCGACATGTGGTCCCAGTCCTTGGCGACGTATTCCGGGGCGGTCTTCAGGCGATCCTTCGTGACGTTCAGGATCAGCTTGTCCTTCTTGTCCGTCGTGTCGACTTTGAGCGCGGTCCACGGGATCGCGAAGAACTTGTCTCCCATGCCGAGGAACCCGCCCGTCTTGAGCACGAAGTAGGCCACGCGGCTGCGCCGCGGGTCGAGGACCAGCTCCTTGATCTCGCCGACGTCTTCGTTCGCGGGGTTGCGGACGTCCATGTCCATCAGTTCGGACGCCTTGCACAGCCGGAACTGCGCGTTCTTGTCGACCGCGCGTGAATTGGACGTTCCGTAGAACACGTCGATCGGCCCGCGCCAATCCGCCGCGTGGACGTCCGGCCAATTGCTCTTGTCGAAGCCGGGGGCGTCCTTCATCTTCGCCTTGTCGATGTCGAACGTGAAGTAGGCGAGCTTGTTCCCCTCGGGGACTTCCGGCGCCTTGAGTTTGCCGAAGGGGACAGCGAACAGCTTGTCGCCCATCCCGAGGAAGCCGCCAAAGGAGATCACTGCGTACTCGATGGTTCCGGAAGTCGGATCGAGCACGAGCTCCTCGACCTTCCCGAGCTTCTCGCCGGCGAGGTTCTTGACCTCCGCTCCGACGACCTCACTCGCTCGGTGGCAGAAGGGGATCGCCTTCTTGATCTCCTTCTTGTCCACCTTGACGGCGGGCTCTCCCTGCGGATTCGTCGGCTTTTGCGGAACTGCGATGACAGCGCCCGCCATGAGGGGGATCGCTGCGGCCCATACCAGATGTTTGTGTTGCATGACTCATGTCCTCCGTGGTCGTGGTTCCTGTCGGTCCAGGAACAAGGCTCCACCCGACCTCCGGGTGAACGCGGTGGGTTCACTAGGTCGAGAAGAGGGCGCTCGTGAGCGAGAACTTGGCGCTCATGAGCTGCCTTGCAGAATCGTCAGGGACTGACTGGGTTCCGTGTTGCGAGCTCGGCGGGGCCCTGCGTCCGCGCGGTCTCGGAGGGTCACCACACGGAACCCAGTCAGTTCGGAATCGTCAGGCCCGACCCGATTCCGTGTCTGGGCAGCAGTAGCGGCAGCGATCCTCGAGTTCCGGTACGAGAGTCTCGCGGGTGAGCCGGCTCTTGACCGCCGACGTCGCGATCCTTTCGCCTCGCGCGATCACCTGCCTTCGTCGACGTCGATTTCCGTGAAGAACGTTCCTTCGCCCACGTCCTCGGCGATCCAGAGCAGATAGCGGTACGTCCCGAGGCTTGCTCCGCCGTCCTTCGCGCTGACGACCGAGGCGTGGACGCCGCCCTCGCCGAGCGAGGAGGTGTTCACGACGCCTAGCAGCGTCCAGTCCTTCCCCTCGCCGTGCTGGAAGCCAGGATCGGGAAGGGTCGCGGCCTTCGAGCCCCACAGCGAGAACCGCTGCGGTGCGCGATTCGAGCGATGCCATGAAAACGTGCGCACCGCCGCGACTGCCGTCTCGCGTGCGAGGTCCGCGTAGAAGCGCCCCTCGTTGTCGTACCAGACGCAATGTCGTGTGTCGTCCTCGTTCTGCGCGACCTCGCCATCGTTCAGTCGCGGCAACCTGTCCCCCACGGCGCCCGAGCGTGGATGCGGCGAGTAGCTCCCGTCGCCGTCGAAGAAATGGAACGCGACGCCGTTCCCCGCGGACGCGTCGGCATAGTCCGTCTTCGATGGATGCGTCAGCGCGAGCTTCTCGAAGCTCGCCGCGCGCTCCGTCGCGACCGTACCGGTCGGCGTGCGACCGGCGTGCACGGGCTCCGGCGGAGGCGGGTAGACGTGGCGCACGGCCAGCGGACCCCGGTCCGAGTAGTCGTCGTAGAGCGGCGCGGCGAGGCTCGATCCGCCGTTCACCCCGCGTGCGACGTCGATCGCGAAGATCTTGATCCGAGGATCGTTCGGCAGCACGAGCTTCTTCGCGCCCGCCGGCCGCGCGAGGCGCTGCTCGAAGAGGTAGCTGTAGCGGTAGGGCTCGTCCTTCCCGTCCTTGTCGTGGCGGTGCGTGCAGAACCACGCGAGCGGCGCGCGCTGGATGAAGCCCGGCTCGAAGGCGACGACGTGACCTTCGCCGCTCTCGGGGTCGGGATCGGACTTGCCCTCCCAGACGCGCTGGTCCCAGCGTCCGACGACGCCGGTCCAGCACGGAACGGTCGTGGTCTGCTCGCGGTCGCCGAGGCGGAAGCTCGCCTGCACGGTCTCGTCGGCCGCGGCGAGGAAGCGAACCTCGTCGAACTCGCCCTCCGGGAGGTCGATCGACTGCCCGCGGCAGGCGACCGCGTTCTTCGCTCCCGGCGCCGTCGATCCGAGCGCGTACTCGATCCCGCCGAACCGCACCCGATCCGGGAGCTGCTCCGCGGGAATCGCGCGCCCGTCCGGGCCGAAGCTCCCGTCCCCGGAGCGCTCACGCGCGCTGACGACGTCGGAATCGAACGGGAGCGCGACCGCCTCGCCGCGCACCGCAGGGACCGCGCTCTTCGGCGGCGCGAGCTTCAGCGCATAGGCGCGCGGCTGGAACGGCTGGAGGTCGAGGACGAGTCGTCCGTTGCGCACGGTCGCTTGGCCGATCGGCCGTTCCTGCCCGTCGACTTCGCGCGCCTCGAGCACCGCGCCGGCGAGCGCGATCTCGACGCCCCTCGCTTCGCGGCCGAGGAGCTCGGCGACGCGCACGACGACCTCACCGCCGGACTCGGCCTGTTTGATCGCGCGCACGTCGACCTGGTCCGTGCTCGAGCGCAGGAGCTCGAGCGACCGCCCGAGTGCGCCGGCGTGCCGCGTCGGCTGGAAGGCGCGCTGCGGCTGGTTGATCCGTCGTCCCTGCCACTCCGTGCGTCCGTCGCGCCAATCTCCCTTGTGACCGTAGAGCGCGTAGAGCACGTCGTGCCGGCCCCAGTCCTGACTGTGCTGGTCCGCGTACGCCTTGCCGACGCCGGGAGAATAGAGGAGCGTCAGACGCAGCTCCTTGTCGGACGGCTTGTCCGATCCCGTCTTGCAGTCGTCGAGGATCGAGATACCGTACGCGCCGGACGCGTCCGTGAGATCGATCCACTCGTGCGAGGGCACCTCGTACTTCTTCGGGTCGTTCGTCTTCCTTGCGATCGTGCCCAGGCCGAGGTTGTAGGTCGCCTCCTCGTTGGCGACGGTGACGGGAAACGAAGCGCGCAGCGCGACGCCGGCCGCCTGCCAGTCGAGCCTCGATGCGTACTCGAGTCGACGTCCGGCCGTTCCGCGCGAGAGGCGCAGCGTCTGCACGGCGGTCGAGTCGTGCGTCGTGCGTCGGATCTCGAGCGCGACGCGGACGGGACCCTTCTCTACGACCTTGAGCGCAACTGGCCTCTCGAAGGCGCCGACCGGCGGCTTCTGCCGGTCCGACCAGTCCATGTTCCAGGCCGGCCACTGCTGGGGCTTCTCGTGCGTGAGCACGAGCCGCGCCGGACCGGAGAGCAGCTCGCGATCGCCGTCCTTCTTGTCGCGCACGCTCCTCACGTCGCCGTTGTCGTCGAGCTCGACCTTGTAGTCCTCGTTCTCGAGCGACCGCTCGTCGACGCGCAGGGTGGTGCTCTCCGCGGGGGCCTCGTCCGCTCGCCGCACGTCGAGCACGGTCCAGGAGACCGGGCCGACCTTCGGCAGGAGAAGCAGCCGCAGGCGATCCTCCGACCGCTCGAGGACCTGAGCGGGCACGTCGGCGCCGTCCGGTGCGACGACCCGAACGCTCCGGGGAGCCACGCCGGCAAACTTCATGCTCGCCTCGACCGGATCTTCGCGCTCGATCGCGAGCGGATTCACGATGACGAGCGGCACGCCCTCGACCTCTGTGTCGAGGCCGCGCGCGATCCCCGCGGTAGCGTCGGTGAACGCGGCGGCGAATCCGTTCAGCGCCGTGACTTCGTCGTTCCACGCGAACCCGTACGCGCGCGGGATCGCGGTGCCCGGCAGCATGTCGTGCATCTGACAGCCGAGCATCTGCATCCACGATCGGTTCAAGAGATCCTTCGGGTACTCCGCCGCGCCAAGCCAAGCCGCCGCGACGGACGCGCGCTCGGCCGCGTCGGCGAGACACTCGTTCTTCCGGTTCCAGCGCTTCATCGCGGACTCGCTCGTCAGCGAGCCCGCGGAGTGCTGCGTGAGCAGTAGGTCGCCCTTGTAGCGCGGCAGCCGCTCCTTGTCGGCGGGCTTGAGCTCGCGGAAGAGCTGGTCGGAAGAGGCAAGCTCGACGTGGAACAGGCTGTCCGGCTGGTCGATGCTCGCGAGATAGTTCAGCACGTCCTCCTCGCGCGGCGCGCCGCCGACGTCGCCGACGCCGTAATAGTGGAAGTCCGCGAAGACGCCGTAGCGCTCGCCGTTCTCCTGGATCCGCTTCGCCCACGCCTCGTTCAGGTCGACGCGCCCCTTGATCGCGCTCGCGTAGGAGCCGGGGTTCAGGCCCGCGAAGACGCCCGCTCCGTCCGGACCCTCCCACACGCCGAGGCCGAACGGCACTCCGACCGCCGAGCCCCACGAGAGCTTTTGCGTCGAGAACCCGAGGATCCCGCAGTGCGCGAGGATCGACGGGATCGACGCCGTGAACCCGAAGCAGTCCGGGAGCATGAAGTCCCAGCTCTCCTTTCCGAACTCCGTGCGAAAGAACTCGTTCCCGTAGAGGATCTGGCGGACGATCGACTCCGCGCACGGCGAATTCACGTCGCACTCGTCGACGGAGGATCCGGCGACGTGCCAGCGTCCCTCGGCGACGTAGCGCTTCAGCTTCACCCAGCGCTCGGGGTAGTACTCCTTCATGAGCGCGTAGCGGTGCGCCCCGGTGAAGTTGAAGACGTAGCCCGGATGCTTCTCGAAGCGATCGAAGTTGTCGTCGAGCGTCGCCTTCAGGAACTTCCCGATCGTCTCGGGGTAGTCCCAGCGCCACTGCGTGTCGAGGTGCGCGTAGCCGACGCAGTAGAGGACCTTGTCGTTCGACAGATCGTGCTTCGGCGCGGCCGCGCCGGTCGCCCTCGCAGACTCTTGCGCGGTCGCCGAGCCGACGAGCGCGATCGCGGCGATTCCGAAGAAGGAGCGGACGGGATCAGGGAGGGCTCGCATGGTCTTTTCCTTGCACGCTCGCGGCGTGCGGTTCGATCTCGCGGACGAGATCCGCGAGGAGGGCTTCGGGATCCGGCGCGCGGAGGATTCGTTCCCGGAATTCTGCGTGGACGAGTCGGCGGGCGAGCGCCGCGAAGAACTTGAGGTGGACCGCGTCCCCTTCCGAAGCTCGCACGGCGAGGAGGATCGCGCAACGCACGGGCTTCCCGTCGAGCGCGTCCCACTCCACCGGACGCGCGAGGCGCACGATCGCGAGCGACGTCGCGGTCACCGCGTCCGTCTTGCAGTGCGGCACGGCGAATCCGCCGCCGAGCCCCGTGGAGTACGAGGCTTCCCGGCTCCAGATTGCCTGTTCGACCGCGAGCGGGTCGTGCGTCCGGAAGTCCTCGTGGAGCAGGTCGACGAGCTCCTGGATCGTCTCCTCCTTGCTCGCGCTGTCGGAGTCGAACGCGACGAGCTCCGGACCGGTGAGCGGCAGGGCGGCGGCACCGCGCTCGAACGCGGCGAGCAGCGTTCCGACCGCGTCCGCGTCGGGACACGCGAGCGCGCGCTCGAGCAGTTCGCGGCACTCCGACGCGTCGAGCCCGGCGATCGCGCGCTTCGCCGCAAGGATCGCGGGGCCCGCGGCGCTGATCTCATCGAGGCCGAGACCCACGAGCAGGGGGAGGAGGCGCGGATCGCCGGCCATCTCGCCACACATCCCGGTCCAGCGGCCGAGGCGGTGCGCTTCGTCGACGGTCTTCGCGAGCAACCTGAGGAAGGCCGGATGCCGCGGATCGCGCAGCGTGGCCAGGCGGTCGTCGCCGCGATCCGCGGCGAGGAAGTACTGCGCGAGGTCGTTCGTCCCGATGCTGAAGAAGTCCATGCACTCCGCGAGCTCGCCGATCGCGAAGGCGGCCGAAGGCACCTCGATCATGGTCCCGACCTCGAGGTGCTCGTCGAAGGCGACGCCCTTCTCCCGAAGCCCCCGCGCGACCCCCTCGACGCGCTCGCGCACCCAGCGCGCCTCGGCCGGCGTCGCGATCATCGGGATCAGGAGCCGCACCGGCCCGAGGGCCGATGCGCGCAGGATCGCGCGCACCTGCGCGTCGAAGAGCTCCGGATGGTCGGGGTAGAGGCGCGCGCCGCGTCGGCCCAGGAACGGATTCGACTCCTTGGGAAGGTCGAGCCAGGGCGGCGGCTTGTCGCCGCCGAGATCGAACGTCCGCACGAGGATCGTCCTCCTGCCCGCCGCGCGGATCGCGCGCGCGAGGACGGCGAGCTGCTCCTCCTCCGTCGGAGGATCCGTGCGGTCGAGATAGAGCATCTCGGTGCGGAAGAGGCCGACGCCTTCGGCTCCGTTCGCAATCGCGGCCTCGAGTTCCTCGACACCGCCGACGTTCGCGCCGACTTCGAGGCGACGGCCGTCGCGGGTCGTCGCGGGCGGCGCCACGTGCTTCGCGAGCGACGATCGCTGCCGCGCCCGGATCGCGACCTGCCGGTCGTAATGACGCCGGACACGCGGGTGCTCTTCGCGCATCGCGAACCCGAGCTCCGCGTCCACCACGACCGCATCGCCCTCCGCGAGCATCGATCGGGCGTCGCGGACGCCCGTGAGCGTCGGTATCCCGAACGAGCGCGCGAGGATCACGACGTGCGAGGTCGAGCCTTCGCGCTCGAGGAGCAGGCCGCAGAGCCGATCGCGGTCGAGGGCGAGGAGCTGGCGCGGCGCGAGACTCTCGGCGAGGAGCACCGACGGTCCGTCGAGCGACGTCCGTCCGCGGACGCCGGTGGCTCCAAGGCGCTCGAGCAGGTCCGCGAACAGATCCTCGACGTCGGCCGCGCGCTCGCGGACCACGGAGCTCTCGACCCGCATCAATCGCCCGACGGCTTGTCGCCCGGCCTCGACGACGGCCTGCCGGGACGAGAGGCCGGTCGCGATCCGGCGCGCGATCTCGCGGGAGATCGATGGATCGCGCGCCAGCGCGAGCTGCGCGCCGAGGATCCCCGCTTCCTCGGACGAGGACCGCGCCGCGATCGCGGTTTCGAGCGACGCGCGCGCGGCGGCGAGCGCACCGTCGACCGCCGCCTGCTCGTCGGCCTCGGATCCGACACGATCGTCGCCGTCGATCGCCCACGAGAGTCCTCCGGCGACCACGAGGCGACCGCGACCGATGCCGCGACTCGCCGGCAGGCCGAACACGACGCGGGTGACCGCGTGGCGCAGCACGCGTGGGAGGACGATCGGGCCGCAGGATGGCGCCTTGGGCGATTCGGGCAGGGGCACGTCGCAGGCCGCCAGCGCGTGGGACACGAACGATCGCAGCGCGTCGCGTGCCGCATCGGCGTCCTCGCCCTCGAAGCGCAGGCGACAGGGATCCCCGTGATGGACGTCCACGGCGACGAGCGCGAGAACGCTCTTCGCGTCCGCGACGTCGCCGCTGCGGTCGTTCCGGAGCTCGATCGCGCAGGTGAACCGCGCCGCTCTCTCCGCGAGGTGGCTCGCTGGCCGCGCGTGGAGACCGCTCGGCAGCGGACAGCTGAACTCGAACTCGGCGATCATCGCCGCGGCCGACGCGTCACGACTCGAGCCTGCGCAGCACGGACTCGGCGCTCTTGATCGCGTCCTTGAGGGAGACCTCCACGATCCGCTTGCCGTCGAAGCGCTCGCGCTGCTCCACCTCGATGTCGACGGCGAAGAGCACGACGTCGCTCTCGCGGATGTCGCGGGCGCTGAGCTCGTTCTCGAGTCCCATCGCGCCTTGCGTCTCGACGCGGATCTCGTGCCCGAGCGCCTTCGCGGCCTGCGCGAGGTGCTCGGCGGCAAGGTACGTGTGCGCGATGCCCGTCGGGCAGGCGGTGACGGCGACGATCTTCATGCGCTCTCCTTCGGGCTGCCGGCACGCCGGACCGCGAAAGCCTTCCAGGCGTTGGTCGTCAGCGCGGTGACCAGGGTACCGCAGAGGATAGCGACGACGTAGGTGACGCGGTGGTCGACGGCCGGAAGGACGACAGGACCTCCGTGCGGCGCGTGGTCGCCGACGCCGCCGAGCATCGCGATGACCGAGGCGGTCATCGATCCGACCATGATGCACGGGATCACGCGCAAGGGATCCGCGGCGGCGAACGGGATCGCGCCCTCGGTGATCCCGATCATGCCCATCGCGAGCGCGGCGCCGCCGGCTTCGCGCTCCTCGGCGCTCCACAACCCCTTCTGCAGCACGGTGGCGAGCCCGAGACCGAGCGGCGGCGTGCAGATCGCCGCAGCGCACGCGCCCATGACCGTGTAGTTGTTCTCCTTGATCATGGCCGCGCCGAAAAAGAAGGCGGCCTTGTTCACCGGGCCGCCCATGTCGAACGCGATCATTCCGCCGAGGACCGCGCCGAGGAGGACGGCGTTGCCCTGGTTCAGCTGCTTCAAGCCGGTGCCGAGCGCCGTCATGAGGTCGGCGATCGGGACGCCGATCACCTTCAGCATCAGGACGCCCACCGCGAGCGACGAGACGATCGGGATCACGAGGATCGGCATGATCGGACGGAGCCAGGTCGGGACCTGGAGCTTCTTGATCGCGTTGACGATCCAGCCCGCGATGAGCCCGACGAGAAGCGCGCCGAGGAATCCTGCCTTGACCTCGCCCGCGAGGTAGCCGCCGACGAATCCGGGTACGAGACCCGGCTTGCCCGCCATCGCGTACGCGATGTAGCCGGCAAGGACCGGGAGGAGCAGCGCAAAGGACGCCGAGCCGACGTCGAGAACCAGCTTCATCACGGGCGAGCCCGAAAAGTCCGGCCCGGCCGGCGTCATCGGCACGAACGCGATCCCGCAGGCGATCAGGATCCCGCCGCAGGCGATGAAGGGGATCGCGAAGGAGACGCCGGTCAGGAGATGTTGCCGCAGCTTTTGGATCGCGTGGATCATGTGCCGGCCGCACCGGAGGCCGAGGAACGGCGCGCGATCCTACGATCGGGCTGCCGCGTGGCCAACGGCCGAGGCTGCCTGCTGGCCTCGGGGAGGATGTGGGGGCAGGAAGTCGATGGCCATGATCCACGAGGCCGAGGGAGGAACCAGGGATCCCGCAGAGGTTTGCGTCCATCACCAAGTGGCTCGCGTTCTCTGTTTGCAGCGAGGTGTTCGTCACCTCGGGAGCAACCCGCCCGCGGCGCGGATCGCGCTCGGGGCTGAACAGATTTCGCTGCTCAGCCCCGAGCGATCTGTCGCAACCGATCCGTCAACTCGGAGTTGACGGCTCCGCCCACGTCACGGGCGCCACACCACCGACACGCCGTTCGTGATGTTGAGGCCGCTGCCGCAAGGTCCACCGTTGTTGCGGTAGGCGGCCTGGTAGTAGCGGACTCCGCCTGTCGGCGGCACCCCGCCCCGGACGGAGATCGCCGGATCACCGACCTGCGGGTAGCTCGCCGATCCTCCGGCCACGTCCTTGTGACCGATGCGGATCTGCGGACTTCCGATGCACCGATGGCCGTCGCCGAAGGTCGCGGAAGCGACCGAGGAGCTCTGGAAGATCAGCATCAGGCTGCCCGTCATGTGCGTGCCGTTGAGCACCAGCGTATCGCCGGACACCGAGGTGCTGCCCGCGCCCAGGAGCTTGCCGCCGAGGTTCGAGGAGTTCCGGCAGCCGGCGTACTCAGTCGGGTTGCTGTTGTTCCCGCACGGGCATCCGCTGCTGCCGAAGCAATAGGGCGTGCCGCCGTCCTGCTCGCACTCGTCGGGGATCCCGTTCACGTTCAGGTCCAGGCTCGAGCCCGATCGGATGTCGCACGAGTCCGGGACACCGTTCAAGTTGCAGTCGGGCGTTCCTCCGGCGATCGCGCACGCGTCGCCGACGCCGTCGTGATCGCAGTCGGCCTGGCCCGGGTTGACGATCAGCGGGCAGTTGTCGCAGGCGTCTCCCACGCCGTCCCCGTCGGCATCCAGCTGCGTCGGATTCGCCAGGCTGGGGCAATTGTCGACGCAGTCCAAGAGACCGTCGCTGTCGCTGTCGACGTCGGGCTGGCCGCATCCGCAGACCCCGGGGGCGATCTTCTTCGGATCGCTGGGGCAGCCGTCGTGACAGTCCGCCGTGCCGTCCCCGTCCGAATCCGTGTCCGGCACGCCGCAACCGCACTGCCCCGGAGCGATCTTTTTCGGATCGTTCGGGCAGCCGTCGATGCAGTCCGCCGTGCCGTCGCCGTCGGTGTCCGTGTCCGCGACTCCGCAGCCGCAGGTCCCCGGCGCGATCTTGTTCGGATCGCCCGCGCAGCCGTCGTTGCAGTCCGGAGTGCCGTCGCCGTCCGTGTCCGTGTCCGCTACGCCGCATCCGCAGGCACCAGCAGCGATCTTGTTCGGGTCGTTCGGGCAGCCGTCGTTGCAATCCGGCGTCCCGTCCAGGTCCGTGTCCGTGTCGGCGACGCCACAACCGCAGGCACCCGGAGCGATCTTGTTCGGATCGCTCGGGCAGCCGTCGACGCAGTCCGCCGTGCCGTCGCCGTCGGTGTCCGTGTCGGCGACACCGCAGCCGCACTGTCCCGGCGCGATCTTGCTCGGATCGTTCGGGCAGCCGTCGTTGCAGTCCGTCGTGCCATCGGAGTCCGAGTCGGTCGGGTTCAGCGCGAGCGTCGCAGGAGCCGTCGTCACCGGGCCGCAGCTTCCCGTGACCACGCACGTGTAGCTGCCCAAATCGGACTGCCCCACCGGGTTGATCGTGAGCGTCGCGCTCGTCGAGCCGCTGATCTCGCCGCCGTCGGAGAGCGGCGAGCCGTTGAGCTGCCACTGGTACGTCGGCGCGGGCGTCCCCGACGCCGCGATGCTGAAGCTCGCCGAAGCGCCCAGACACGCGACCGCGTTGCTGGGCTGCCGGACGATCGACGGGCCGTTGCACGTCGGGAAGTCGAACTCGATGATCGAGCCCGCGGAGCCGCTCGCCGGGACGGTGAAGTTCACGCGCAACGCGAACTGTCCGTTGCGGTTGAAGCCCAGGGGATTGCCGTCGCCGTTGTTGAACTGCACGCCTCCGAAGGTGGAGACCGTGCGCACGTCGCCCGGCGCGAGCTGGATCTGATCCCCGCCGCGAGCGACGAGCTGCAGCCCCGTGGTCGGATCCCAGCAGTAGAAGACCAGGGAGTTGGAATTGTCCGCCAAGACGTCGCCGCCGACCACGCGATTGTTGAACAGGATCCGTCCCTGCTCGTTCATCTGCATCGCCTGCCCGTTGAGGTCGCCGAACTGCGCGCCGTCCGTTCCGGGCGCGAGATCGCCTTCGCGCGCGATGAGGTGCAGGGTGCCTCCCGGCGTGCCGGTCCAGATCCCCGTGTCGGTGGTCGGGGTCTGCGTGCCGCCGGTGAGGATGCCCTCGAACGCGGCCTGGCCGGAGTTGTTGTATTGGAAGGTCGCGAAGTTGATCGTGTCGAAGTTGCCGTCGGTGTCCGCCGCCGGCGATCCGCGACGGATGAGCGGCGTGAGACCGCTCGAATCCACCTGGTAGAGCATCCGGTCGTCGACTCCGACCGTCACGCCGCCGCCCTTGAGCTCGGCCTGCATGATCCCCTCGCCCGAGTTGTTGAACGCGTTCGGCCCGAAGCCGAGCGTGTACAGGTTGTCGTTCGAGTTGCTGTTGAGCGTCGCTCCCGGGACGCCCGGGGCCGGATCCCCTTCGCGCGCGACCAGCACGGGAGCGGTGCCGGGCGTGTAGACCCACAACGTCAGGTCGCTCGCCGCGGTCGCGGGCGGGCTGCCCACCGTCGTCGACAGCGTGTCGTTGAAGATCACCTGGCCCGCGTCGTTCATCTGGCCCAGGCCCAGGCTGCCGACCACGGCGCCGTTGGACGCCGGGTCACCCTTGCGCTGCACGAGTACGAGGGCGCCGGGCGTGCCGCTGAACATCCCGGCGTTGTTGTTCGCCGTGGAGTCGCCGCCGAGCGTCGCACTCGTGAACAGCACGCGGCCGTTCTTGAGCAGCACGACCTGCTGGTGGCTGGGGTTGTTCATGTCGCCGCCGATCGTGGCACCCGCGGTCCCGGGCGCGGGATCACCCTCCCGCGCGGCAAGGACGAAGTTGCCGGAGGTTCCTTCGAACATGGCCGTGTCGTTGGCCGTCGTCACCCCCGCGCCGGAGAACTTGCACTCCCAGAGCATGAGACCGTTGGAGGCATGGCGCGGGCTCCCGCCGAGGCCGTTGCCGATGATCGTCGCGCCAGGAAGTCCCGGCACCGGATCGGCGCAGCGGACGAGCGCGGCGAGGTTCCCGTAGCTGGAGCCGCGGAAGAGCGCACGGTCGTTCGCCGACGTGACGCCGCTCCCCGCAAGGCGCGAGCGGAAGATCACGTTTCCGCTGTCGTCGAGCGTCCCGAAGTCGAGGAGGGTCGCCGTGGTGAAGGTCACGCCCGGCATGCCGGGCACGGCCTCTCCGGCGTAGGCGACGACGTTCGCGCTGGTCTGGATCAGGTCTTGTCCGCGCGCGAACGCGGCCAAGCCGGCGATGCCCGCGACGAGGCCCGCGGTTCGCTGCCAAGAAGGGATGATCGATCGCATGAGATGGGTTCTTTCCTGATGGCCGGCCGCGATGCCTGCGGGGCCGAGCACGACGGAGGATCGGGGGGTCTTGCCGGACGGAACTCGAGACGTGCGCTCGAACGCCGTCGGACGTTGCGCTCCGGTTTATGGCGAGGCGCGGACGGCGACCATGCGGGGATACCCCGAGAGGGCGACCGGAGATCACCGGGAGCCCCCTCCCGCGGACCCGCGCCGGTGTTCTTTGTGCGCGATCCGAGGGTTTGACCCCATGGCCGCCGGGAGTCCCGTCGCGGATAGTTCCGGCGGAAGCATGGACGCGCCTTCGATCCGACCGCTCCGACTGGTCGTCGTCGACGAGAGCGAGGCGTTCCTCGCCAGCGTCCGTCACTGGATCGGATCGCGCGGCGACGTGCAGCTCGTCGGCACCGCGTGCAACGCGGCCGGGGCGCTCGACGCCGTGGCGGACCTCTCCCCGGACCTCATGATCGTCGAAGCGGTCCTCCCGGGGATCGACGGGTTCCGCCTCACGCGCGCGCTCAAGGCGACGGCCGGCGCTCCGCTCGTCGTGATCGTCACGTTCCACGCGAGCGTCGCCGCGCGCGACGAGGCGTTCGCCGCGGGAGCGGACGGCTTCCTCGCGAAGGCCGAGTTCAGCGACGAGCTCGACGCGCTCCTGCGGGTCTGGAGGAACGACCCGCCGAGCCTCGCCGATCGCGGCGATGCCGCGGGGCCCTCGGGGCGCGTCAGGACTCCGGCGACACGAGGCCGACGCGAATCGCGAACCGGACGAGACCCGTGAGGTCGTGCACATCGAGGCGGTCCATGATCTGCCCGCGGTGGGACTCGACCGTCTTGACCGAGAGATCGAGGAGGAAGGCGATCTCCTTCGACGACTTCCCCTCTGCGACGAGCTGCAGGATCTCCCGCTGCCGCGTCGTCAAGCCCGCGAGCGGGTCGGGCGCCGCCGAAGCGGACTGGACGTAGCGCTCGACGACCTGCGTGGAGATCCTCGGGCTCAAATAGACCTCGCCGCGCGAGACGACCTTGATCGCCATCGGCAGCTCGTCGTCCGCGGCGTCCTTCAGGAGGTAGCCCGCGACCCCCGCGCGCAGCGCCTGCGCGACGTACGCCTCGCCGGCGTGGATCGACAGGATCAGCACCTTCGTCCCGGGAGACGTCTTCGCCGCCCGCACCGCGACCTCGAGGCCGTTCAAGCCCGGCATCGTGATGTCGACGACCGCGAAGTCGGGGCGATGCTCTTCGATCAACGCCAACGCCTCGCGGCCGTCCGCCGTCTCGGCGACGACCTCGACGCCGGGGAGCGCCGCCAGCACGGCGCGGATTCCCTTCCGCATCAGGGCGTGATCGTCCGCGAGCAAGACCTTCACGACGCCGCTTCCTCCGCCTCTCCGGCCCCCAAGGGTACGCTCGCTCGGATCTCGGTGCCGTGTCCCGAGGTGGAATCGATCTCGAGGCGTCCGCCCAGGGCCTCCACCCTCTCGCGCATCCCGAGCAGGCCGAGGTGGCGGCCGGTCGCCGCGCGCTGCAGCGCTTCCGCGACGTCGAAGCCCTTCCCGTCGTCGCGCACGCTCAGGAGGAGCCGGTTCGCGTCGGCACGCACCGAGACCGTGATGCTTCCGGCGGAGGCGTGACGCACGGTGTTGTTGACCGCCTCCTGGACGATCCGGAACGCGGTGATCGCGGTGCCCTCGCGGAGCCTCTCGGCTCCCGCATTGGCCTCGACGCCGATCCCCACCCCCGTGCGGACGGACTGGGCCTCGGCGTATCCGCGCAGCGCGGCGACGAGCCCCAGCTCATCGAGCAGCGGTGGGCGAAGGTCGAGAGCCATCGCCCTCACGTGCCCGATCATGTCGTCGACGAGCGCGATCGCGTCCGCAGTCCGCTCGTTCCGCTCCTCGGAGCGGTCCGGCAGCCGGGAGAGCGCCTTCAGGTTGATCTTGATCGCGGACAACAGCTGCCCCAGCTCGTCGTGCAGCTCGCGGGCGATGTGACGCTTCTCCTCTTCCTTGGCGTCCTCGAGCTGGCGCGTGAGGGCGCGCAGACGGCCGTAGGCATCGTGGAGCGCCGCCTGGCTGGCGCGCGCCTCGTGGAGCGCCTGCTCGCGCGCGCTCTGGAGCGACTCGAGCTCGCTGTTCCGCCGCTCGAGCGACACCATGCGCGCGCGGAACAAGGCCGAGACAAGACCGAGGAGAGCGATCGCTCCGCCGATCCGGAACCACCAAGTCATCCAGAACGGAGGCACCACGCGGATGCGCAGAGGCACGCGGATCTCGCTCCACGCGCCGACCGCGCTCCGGCCGCGCACGCTCATCGAGTAGCTGCCCGGGAGAAGGTCCGTGAACGCGATCTCCCGACTCGTGCCGAGCTCCGTCCAGGCATCGCTCTTCCCTCCCAGCCGGTAGGCGAACCGATGCGGCGAGCGAAAGTCGAGCACGCTGAACGTGAACAGGAGCGGCGTGCCGTACCCGATGTCGAGCGCTTCGGTCTCCCACGGCGTCGCGGGAAGCCGCAGCGGGCCTGCGATCGTGCGGATGTCGGTGATCTGGGTCGGTGCGACGATCGGCTCCACGAAGGCGGTGCCGGGACGGATCACGAGCACGCCTCGCGACGTCCCGAAGTAAAGCTCACCCTTCCCGCGCCAGGCGGCACCGGGACTGAACTCGTTGCCCGGCAGGCCGTCGCCCAGTCCGTAGTTGTGGAAGCGGCCGGAGGCCGGCTCGTACCGCGACAGGCCGTGCCGCGTCCCGATCCAGAGCGTTCCGTCGTCGTCCTCGAGCAGCGAGGCGACGTTCTGATTGACGAGACCGTCGTCGGTGGTGACGCGCGCCACGCGCCAGCCGCCGGCCGCGAGACCGGCGGGTGCCTTGTCGATGCGCGCGAGACCACCGCCGTCGGTTCCGACCCACAGGATCCCCCCGCGACTCTCCAGGATCGCCGTGACGTGGTGGTGACCGATCGTCGCAGGATCTGAGGGCGAAGGCAGGAAGCGGACCGAGCGGGAGGTCCTGCGGTCGAAGGCGTTCAATCCGCCCGAGCGCGTTCCGACCCAGAGCGTGCCGTCCGACGCCTCGAACAAGGTCGTCACGAAGTCGTCGCTCAAGCTCTGGGGATCGGCGGCGTCGCTGACGAAGCGCGCGAACGAGCGTCCATCCGGTTCGAGTCGGTGCAGACCGCTCCCACCCGTGCCGACCCACACGGTCCCGGACCGGTCCACCAAGACGGCGTCGACGTACCCGGGACTGAGGCCGTGAACATCCTGGGGTGTCGCGCGCGCGAAGGAAGTCGCCACGCCGGAGCGAGGGTCGATGCGAAAGAGGCCCGCCATCGACCCGGCCCAGACCGTGCCGTCCTGCTGCTCGGCGAGAGCGAGCGGGGTGTTGAGTCCGAGCGGCGGATCGGGAGGTGCCGCGATCCCTTCGAACTCCGCTCCGTCGGCCTCGCTGTGAGAGAGTCCCTTGCCCCACGTTCCGACCCAGAGGTTGCCGCGCTGGTCTTCCATCACGGAGGTGACCTCGTGGTAGGGAAGGCCTGCCGTCGATCCGGGCCGGCGCTCCAGGATCGTGCGGAAGAGATCGCTTCCCGAGCCGAAGCGGTTGATCCCGCTTCCCCAGGTGCCGGCCCACACGCCCCCGGCGTCGTCGATCAAGAGGCACGCGAGGCGATCGGCCGCCAGACCGTCGGCGCGCTCGGGGTCGTGCCGGTACCCGCGGCTCGCTCCGCTCGCGGGGTCGTAGGCCACGAGGCCTCGATTCCAGGTGGAGATCCAGAGGACGGCGCGCGCATCGATCGCGATCGACGTGACGATCGGGACGTCCTTGCCGGGCGAGAGCTCCGGGAGAGCGACGTGGTGCAGCGCCTCGTCGGCCGCATCGAACCGGAACAGATCGCCTTGGGAGCCGAACCACAAGGTGCCCGCCGGGTCCTCGGCCACGGCGAACATGAATCGATCCGGCTCGGGGGCGCCCGGATCGTGCGCGAAGGGAACCCTCGTGACGCGGCGCGTCGCCGGATCGACCCACGCGACCCCGCCTCCGACGGTCGCGATCCACAGTCGGCCGCGCCGGTCGAGCTTCAATGCGTACACGTAGTCGTTGGGAATCGTCCCGGGGTCCGCGGCGTCGCTGCGGAAGCGCTCGAACTTGCCCGTGTCCGGATCGAGGCGGTTCAGCCCCTCCTGTGTGCCGACCCACAGCGAGCGATCGCCGCACTCGGCGATCGCGTACACGCTGTTGTGGCTCAGGCTCGAGGAATCCGCGGCATCGTGTCGCAGCACCTCGAATCGCCCCGTCGCCCGGTCGAGCCGTGCGAGTCCTCCGGTGTTCGTTCCGACCCACAGGTGACTGGCCGAGTCTTCGTAGATGACGCGGATCGAGTTGTCCGGAAGCGAGTCGGCGTTTCCGACATCGTGCTCGAAGCTGCGCACCGAGTACCCGTCCCAGAAGGCCAGTCCCTCGCGCGAGCCGACCCAGAGGAAGCCGGCGCGATCGCGGTACAAGGCGGTGATCGTCGCGGACGGGAAGCCGCGCTCCTCGCCGAGGCGCTCGACGATGAGGTCTTCCGGGAGCTGCGCCGACGACGCCCGACCCGTGGCGATCGCGAGCACGGCCGCCAGAATCGAAAGGGAGAATCTCGCGCACGCCCCTCGTCTGGGGAACCGGCCATTCACTCCGAGGAGCGTATCACCATCCTGAATGGGAGATCCCGAGATCATCCTTCGGCACCGCCGCGCATGCATCGCGCTTATGCTGCGCTGGCGGCAGTATGATCACGGCGATCCTTCGCGTGACCTGCCGAGAGGATTCAGGGGGACGGACATGACGCTCAGCCGCCGCGCATTCATCCGGAGCGCGGGAGTGATCGGCGCCGCGTGGGCGTGGGGTGGCTGCGCCGGCGTCTCGCGCCTCACTTGGCGCGAGCGTCGCGAGCTCTATCCCGAGGGAGTCGCCTCGGGCGATCCCGACGACCACAGCGTCATCCTGTGGACGCGCCGGCCGTTCGACCAGGGCGACCAGGGCGACCACGGCGAGCGCCATGTCCTGACGCTGGAGCTCGCCGAGGACGAAGCCTTCCGTCGGGTGGTCGCCCACGCGCCGGCACCCGTTTCGGCCGCCTCGGATTGGACGACGCGCGTGCTCGTCGGCGGTCTAGCACCCGCGCGGACCTACTGGTACCGGTTCATCGATGCCGACGGGAACGGGAGTCGGGTCGGCCGAACCAGAACGGCGCCGCGAGCCGATGATCCGCGGCCGGTCCACTTCGCGTTCGTCAGCTGCCAGAGTGTCAACGAGGGGGCGCTCAACGGCTATCGCCGGATGATCTTCGAGGACGAGCGAGCCGCGCCGGTTGACCAGCTCGATTTCGTCCTGCATCTCGGCGACTTCATCTACGAGGTCGTGCAGTACCCCGACGAGGTGGCGACCCGGTACGACCGCACGATCTACGAGGTCGCGCGCATCCCGGACGGACTGAAAGTCGGCGACTTCCACGTCCCGCTGACCGTGGCCGGCTACCGCGCCGTCTACCGCGGATACCTGCGGGACCCGGACCTCCAGGACGCGCGGGCGCGGTGGCCGTTCGTCGGCATGTGGGACAACCACGAGTTCTCCTGGCAGGGCTGGCAGAGCACGGTGAAGGCCGGCGCGATCGAGCGGCCGGGCCAGAGCGTCAAGGTCGCCGCCAACCAGGCGTGGTTCGAGTACATCCCCGCGCGCGTCGCTACCCCGAGCGGCTCGCTCGAGCAATTCGGTCCCCCTGTCGTGAAGGACGTGCCGATCGACGAGTTCGACGCCGACGGCCTCGGCGTCGAGCCCAACAACCTCGCCGCGATCCGCAGTCTCGTCGCGTACCGCGCGCTCCGGTACGGACGGCACCTCGACCTGATCCTCACCGACCAGCACAGCTACCGGAGCCGGGATCCCTTCGGCGATCCGTCGCTCTCGAAGCTCGGCGGCAACGAGTTCCTCGGCATGTTCCCCGAGGACGCGATGCAGATCCTCGACGGCGGGCGCGCTTTCGACGGCGGCAAGCCTCCGGCCGAGATCCGGTTCAACGAAGCATCCGTGCCCAATCCGCGGAGGGACGCGCCGGCGCAGACGCTGCTCGGAGCGGAGCAGAAGGCATGGTTCAAGGGTCGACTGAAGGCCTCGACCGCGACGTGGAAGATCTGGGGCAACTCGGTCGCCACGCTCGACTCGCGCGCCGATCCGCAGAACTTGCCCGCGGAGCTCACGAAAGAATCGTGGCCGCGCGATGCCTACGCCTCGTTCGGCGGCGCCGACTACGGCACCGCCTACGTCGAGCGCAGCGAGATCTACGAGCTGGTGCGCGCTGCGAGGATCTCGGGCTTCGCGATCGTCTCGGGCGACCGCCACAGCTTCTGGGCCGGCTATGCGAGCGCCGCATTGCCGCCAGGGAAGTTCGAGCCCGTGGGCCTGAGCTTCGTCGGCGCATCGCTCGCGAGCCCCGGCACGATGGAGGCCTACGAGCACCGCCTGCCGAAGGAGCACCCGCTGCGGGCGCTGTTCCTGGCCGACAGGGCGGACGGAGCGAACCCAGAGTGGACGTTCAACATGCTCGTACGACACGGTGTCCGGGCGTGTCTCGAGTACGCGAAGAGCTTCGATCGCGAGCGCGCGCGAGCGCTCACGAATCCGGCGCTCGCTCCGCATCTCGAGTTCGTGGACCTCGGCGGCCACGGCTATGCGAAGGTGCGCCTCACCGCCGACGAGATGCGGACCGAGTTCGTGTGCATCCCGCGCCCGATCACACGGAGTGCGGCGCCCGACGGCGGACCGCTGCGCTACCGTGTCGTCCACACGGCGAAGCTGTGGGAAGCTGGAGAACGGCCACGCCTCGCGCGGCACGTGCTGGAAGGCGATCCCGGCCTGTCGATCTGATTTCCTTCGAGCTCTCAGAGGTTTGCGCTGACCGCCAACCTGCTCGTTCTCTCTGTTCGCGTCGAGGTGATGCTCGCCGGCCGGTCAGGGATCCCAGACTGCCGACAGGGCGTTGCTCACGTTCCACGTGTTTCCCGGAGGATCCGGGCAGAAGGTCGCCGTCGGGTCACGGAAGTACGCCTGGTAGTAGCGCGTCTCGCCCGAGCCGATCGTGTCGCCGAGCGCGGCCGAGCGCGCCGAAACCGAGGGCTCGCTCCCGAAGGGGGCGATGACGATCCCGAGCTGGGCGCCCTTCACGTAGAGCCGCTTCAGCGAGCCGGCGACGCACAGCAAGCCGTCGCCGTAGTTCACAGGGATCGAGTTGGCTGTGCCCTGCAGGATCACCGTGAGCGCCTGCGCGCGCTCCCCGTGGCAGGCGAACTGCAGGGTGTCTCCCGCGAGGCTCGTCGTCCCGCTCGCCACGAGGATCGCGCCGCCGGTCGCCGTCGACGTCTCGCATCCGCGCTGTGCGCGCCCGGTGTTGGCGCACGGGCACGCCGTTCCGCTCCCGTCCCCGAGGCAGAACGACGCGACGTTCGCCGGCAGGAAGTCGTGGACGTACACGTCGCGGCCGAAGTCCGTGTCGCCTTGCACCAGGTTCGTCGCGTGGGACATGAAGGCGATGTGCTGGCCGTCGTCCGTGATCGCACCCGTGTAGCCGCCTCCGTCGGGGTTCGAACCGAACGATCCAATGTCCGCCTGGGTCGTGATCCCCGTCTCCCGGTCGTGGCGGAACACGTGCCCGAACTGATAAGGGTTCCCCGGGAACAGGTTCGGGGAACCGGACATGAACAGGACGTAGCGCCCGTCCGCCGAGAGCCCAACCGGTCCGTCGCTACCCCACGTCGCCGGGATTCCGCTGGAGTTGAGGCCCACGAGTGTCGTCGCGCCGGACTGCCGGTCGTGAACGAAGACGTCCGGCAAGCCGTTCGTGTCGCCGGCGACGAAGTCCGTCGCGTCGCTCATGAAGGCGACGAAGCGGCCGTCCGCCGAGATCGCCGGGAGTCGGCTCGAGAGGTCGCCCTCGGCGCCGCCGCTCGCAACGCTCACGCGTTCGGTCGTCCCCGTCTGGCGGTCCTTCACGAAGACGTCCTGCACGCCGTTCGTATCTCCCGGGACGAGGTTCGAGGCGCTGCTCGAGAAGACGACGAAGCGGCCGTCCGCTGAAAAGCCGAGCGTGCCGCCGAAGTCGCTCGCCCCGTTCGCCTCCCCGCCGGCGGAGTCGACGCTCACCCGCTCGGTCGTGCCCGCCTGGCGGTCGCGCACGAACACGTCGAGCACGCCATTCGTGTCGCCGGCGACGAGGTTTGTCGCGTTGCTGATGAACGCCACGTATCGCCCGTCCTCGGAGATCGCCACGCCGTACGCGGAGAGGCCGTCTTGTTCTCCACCCGCCGAGTCCACGCTGACGCGCTCGGTCGTCCCAGTCAGCCGGTCGCGCACGAACGTGTCGTAGTTCGAGCTCGTGTCGCCGGAAACGAGGTTCGTCGCCCGGCTGCCGAAGGCGACGAAGCGCCCGTCCGCGGAGATCGCGATGCTCTGGGGGAAGTCCCCGCTCCAGTCGTCACCCTCGACCCCGTTCGAGTCGACGCTGACGCGCTCGGTCGTCCCCGTCAGGCGGTCGCGGACAAAGACGTCCCAACCGCCGTTCGTGTCCCCGAACACGATGTCCGTCGCGTAGCTCGCGAAGGCGACGAAACGCGAATCGCGTGTGATCGCCGGATTCACGCTCCAGTTGTCGCTGATGCCTCCGCTCGCGTTCCTGCTGATCCACTCCGTCGTCTGCGCGAAGACGCGCCCGCACCCGAGCATCCACACCGCAATCGCCGCTCGTCGAGACCAAGAATCCACGGGAGTACCTCCTCGATGCTGTCCGGGGAAATGGGACTTGGAACTGCAGGGCGTCACTGGCAACCGGCGGTGCTGAGAGCAGCATCTTCGCACAGCAGTTTGCCGGCGAGGCGACGACGCGCCCATTCGCACGGGGAGGTAGGCAGGGGCCGCGTAGTGAGTAGCCTGCCGTCATCACCACGACGTGCACCCCGGCCCAGATCTGCCTGGAACCGGTCCCAACCGGAGAATCGTCTGTACCAGGGTGACCCCCAGGGAGCCATCGTCTCCGATGGATGCAAGCGCGCGGCTCGAGCCTGGTACGCGGCCTTCGCGGTGCAGCCGGGGCAGGCGCTCTACCTGGCGCCGGCGCAGCGCGTCAAGATCTGGTGCCGAACAAGGACCGACCCGCACCTTCCAGCCGCCGGCAGGAGATCGCGCCATGGCAAAAGCCCCCGAAGGCCCTCGACCTTCCGCCGACGAGGCGCTCGCGCGCCTGATCGAGGGGAACCAGAGGTTCCTCCGCGGCGACACGCGCCGCTCCGCTTTCCGGCGTGAGACCCTGATCGATCTCGCCAAGGCCCAGGCGCCCTACGCGACTGTTCTCGGTTGCAGCGATTCTCGCGTGCCGCCCGAGTGGATCTTCGATGCCGGCCTGGGAGAGCTGTTCGTCATCCGCGTCGCAGGCAACGTCTACTCGCAGGAGATCGCGGCGACGTTGCAATACGCGGGCTCGTACCTGGAGACACCCCTGCTCGTCGTCCTCGGCCACGAGGGCTGCGGCGCGATCACCGCTGCGCTGGCGACCAAGCACGAAGGAGAGCAGTTTCGTTCCCGGGTCCAGCTCCTCCTGGCGAGCATCCTGCCCGGCCTTCCGGAGCTCGATCCGAAGCACTCTCCAGCAGAGCAGGCGTCGCGCGCGGTCGAGAGCAACGTGCGGTGGACGGTTCGTCAGATCGTGGAGACGCCGGAAGTGCAAGCGCGCCTGGCGGGAGGACGAACGCGGATCGTCGGCGCCGTCTACGAGATCGAGACGGGTCGCGTGAGGTTCCTGCCCTCGGAGGAGCGGACCTGACGCTGCAAAGAAAAAAGCGCCGGCTGCGAGGAGGCAGTCCTCGCAGCCGGCACCGCGTTCCGGCGGGGGGTCAGCGCCGGATCACGGAGTCCAGACGGCCTCGATCCCGTTCGAGATGTTGAAGGGCGCCGGCGTGCAGTAGTTCGCGGGGTCGCGGTACAGCACCTGGTACGCGCGCGTCGCACCGAGCAGCGGGACGTTGCCCCGGATCGAGATGTTCAGCTCGAACTGCGCCGGGTACTCCGACATCCCCCCGACGTTGTTCACCGCCTTGAGGCGGATCATCGAGCCGCCGATGCAGCGCAAGCCGTCGCCGTACTGGACGGGCGAGCTGCTCGTCGTGCCCTGCATGTAGACGCAGAAGGAGCTCGCCGGCATCCCCGATCCGTGCAGGACGAACGAGTCGTCCGACACCGACGTCGCGCCGGTCGCGGTGAGCACGGCCCCACCGAGGTTCGCGGAGTTCGCGCAGCCCCCGTTCGCGCCGTTGTTCGTGCACGGGCAGGCACCCGATCCGAAACAGAACTGCGAGTAGGGACCGCCGACGGGCGCCGTGTACCTCGCGCCGAGGATCTCGTGCTGGGTCGCCTGACTGCTGTCGAGGTGATCCCAGGAGAGGAAGTGATCGTGCCCGCTGCCGCCGCTGCCGTGCACGGAAGCGATCCTCTGGCGCATGTCGACCACGCCCTGCCCGAGCGACACCCAGGCCCCGAGGTCCGACACGCCGAGATCGGTGCCGGAGACGTACAGGTTCGAGAGGCGGACCTCCGCCAGTCCGTTGCCGTCCCAGATCGTGTAGGACAGCGCGAACTGCCCGCCGTCCGAGTCGAGCGCCGGGAGGATCTTGTCGGGCGCGGGATTGTTCTGCTCCACCGTGTTCAGGTCCCCGACCATGAACTGCGACGCGCCGCCGCGCACGGAGAGGCTGATCGCCCAGTGCGAGAGGTTGACGACGCGCTGCCAGGCGACCATGTACCAGCGCTCGCCGACTCCCCTGTCGAGGATCGGGGACACGCGCGGGTTCAGCGAGTTCTCGCTCGAGATGTCGATCTCGAACGAAGGCGTCGTCAGCCAGCCGTCCCAGCCGAACTGCGCCCCGTGGATGTCCTCGTCGCCCGGACCTTCGTGCCTTTGCCACACGACGGTCCACGCCTGCGTCGCGGAGGGCGGCAGCCCGTCGTTCTTCGAGAGCTCCGGGTTCTGGTCGAGCGTCCCGAGCGTGTTGTCGACCATGATCGTGGCCGGACCGTGGAGCAAGCCGTACGGATCGACGAGGCGCGCGTGGATGTCGTGATCGGTGAGCGACCGCACGCGCTCCCACGCCACGCAGAAGTAGGACGGTCCGACGGGCGAAGGATCCCCACCGATCGTGGGGTGCACCTTCTCGCCGGTCTCGGGCCCGCTGATCGTGAAGATCGCGCTCTGGAACAAGGTCTGCGCGAGCACGATCTGCCCCTTGATCTCCCGCGAGCCGCTCGGGCCGGCCTGGGCGACGACCAGGAAATCGTTGGCCGCGTTGTTGTTCGCGACCTTCGGCCCCGACCAGTTCTCCGACGAGCCGTCGATCACGAGGTAGTCGCGATAGCCGCCGTCGTCGTAGCGCACGGAAGCGATGACGTCGTGATCCGCGGCGCTGAAGGTCTGCTCGAAGACGGTCATCACGTAGTTCGTGGTCGCGTCGTAGGCGACGTCCGGCGCGTACGCGTCCATCGGCGCGTTGTCGACCGTCCAGCGTGAGACGACGGGGTCGATCGTCACCGGGAGCTCGGCCTGCTCGAGGAAGTCCGCGGGCACGCGGATCTCGATGCCGCCCGGGGCGAGCTTCGTCGGCGCCGTCGCCGCGCGGCCGGCCGCGTCGACGACCGTGGCACGGCCGTAGCGGACGGAGCCGAGCTCCCCGCGGAACTCGAGGCCGCCGGATTCGTCGGCCGCTTCCGCCGGCGAGAGGTCGCTCTCGACCGCGATGCGCAGCGCGAGCTCGCCGCGGTTCGGAAGGCGCTCGATCACGAACGACTGCTCGACGCTCTCGAGCGCCGTCTCGTAGACCTCGACGACCGCGCCGCGGTCGAAGGAGACGCGGTCGCCGTTCCGCACGGCCGCGACGTCCGCGTCGAACTCGATCGGCACGCCGCCCGCCGCGACGTGCGCGAGCCGGAACTGGACGGGGTAGTTGCACGGCGCGGAGGCGCCGAGGAAGGGCACGAACGTCGCTCCGTCGGTCCCGAAGGAGCACTTGTACGTCGTGCCGCGCGCCCACGAGGTCGCGCGCCCGTCCGCCGACCACAGGACGGTCGAGGGACGCGCGACGGCGGCGATCGGGCTCGCCGTCTGGACCGCCGGACGCGGCTCCACGGCGGGCGCATTCGCCGCGAGCACGGGTCGATCGGGCGCCGGCGTCTTCACGATGATCGGGGCCTGCGTTCCGACGTCGGGCATCGCGGGCAGCGTCCGCGGAATGCGGGCGTCGCCGCTCGCACCCGCCGTCGCAGTGCCCGCGAGCAGTACCGCGGCCATCCAAGTTCCTCTTCCGCTCTTCATGTCGTTCTCCTCGATGCTCCGCATCGTCCGTGTGTCCAAGTCCGAGGCGGGACGGGGTGCCTCCGCCGCGAGGACCCACGAGAATCGGGGGCCCGACCCTCGGAGGAATCCCGGGGAATCGCGCGTAGGATGGTCCGCGCGTGATGTGCCCGGCTCCCGATCCGGCTTCCGGCGAGGTCACCCTCTTGCTCGCGCGCGCCGGCCAGGGCGACGCGGATGCGACCGCGCGTCTGCTCGAGCTCGTCTACGCCGAGCTGCGCGATCTCGCCGGCGGGTACGCTCGAGGCCAGCGAGCCGGCCACACGCTGCAGCCGACCGCGCTCGTCCACGAGGCCTTCCTGAAGCTCGTGCACGGAGGAGAGCCGGCCTTCGGCGACCGCGCGCACTTCCTCGCCGTCGCCGCGACGGCGATGCGGCAGATCCTGACCGATCACGCGCGGGCGCGCGCGGCGCAGAAACGCGGCGGCGCATGGGAGAAGGTCAGCCTCTCCGATCTCCGGATCTCCGCGGAGAACGACGAGATCGACCTCCTCGCCCTCGACGACGCCCTCGCGAAGCTCTCCGCGTTCGACCCGCGCAAGCACCGCGTCGTCGAGCTGCGGTTCTTCGGCGGCCTGACGGTCGAGGAGGTCGCGCGCGTCCTCGACCTCTCGACGACCACGGTCGAGAGCGAATGGCGCGCGGCCCGCGCGTGGCTCGCCGTGCGCCTCTCCGGGACCTAGCCCGCTCCGGACAGCATCGCCGCGGAGACGAGGTGGAGAGCGCTCTTCCAGTCGCGCTCGATGTCCGTATCCCAGGCGGGTCCGGCGATCTCCCCCATCGCAGAGACGAGCTCCTCGCACACGATCGGGTAGTGCTCCGGCCGCGCTCCGTACTCGACGTGCGCGGCGCCGAGCGCCCGGAGAGCCGGCAAGACTTCCTCGGGCGAGCGCAGGTGAGCGACGACGAACGCGAGGGACTCCACGAGCTTGCGGCGCTGCTCCGCGAGGTCCTCCGGGAAGAGCACGCGCAGGGGCGGCACGCGGCGGAAGAGCCTCGCGTAGAAGCGCTCGGCGAGAAGGTCCGCCTGGTCCGCGATTCCGCGGAAGCTCGTCTCCAGACGTCGGACGAGCCCGACGTCGACCGGCGCCGGGGCGAAGGATCGGGAGTCGTCGTACAGCGGGTGGCGGGTGATCGACATGGCTCGGCCTCCGCAAGGAGAAACGCAGTCCGGGCGATGAACCCTCGGTACCGGCTACGATTTCCCGGCCGATGAGCACACTCCAGGGTGCTTCCGAGGAGGAGTCGCGGCGCTTCCGGCGCGTCGTCGCGTGCTTCGAGGCGGCGGCGCTCCTCTCCCCCGCCGACCGGGCCGCCTTCCTCGACCGCTCCTGCGCCGACGACGCCTCCGTACGACGGGAGGTCGAGGCGATGCTCGCCGCGAACGAGCGCGAGGACGCCGGGCTCGCACCGGGTCAGGGGCTCGAGATGCTCGTCCGCGCCCGGCCCGCCGCGCGACGGGCAGAGGTCGATTCCGCCGCGGAATCCCCGCCCGAGCTCCTCGGCCAGTACCGGATCCTGCGCGTCCTCGGCGAGGGCGGGATGGGCATCGTCTACGAGGCCGAGCAGGCGATCCCGCGGCGAACGGTCGCGCTCAAGGCGATCCGACCAGGCCTCGCCTCGCAAGCCGTGCTCCGGCGGTTCGAGCACGAGGCGCACGTGCTCGCCCGCATGCACCACCCGGGCATCGCGCAGATCTACGAGGCGGGCACCGCGATGCCCGAGCGCGGGCTCCAGGCGTTCATCGCGATGGAGTTCGTCGACGGGAAGCCCCTCGTCGAGCACGCGCGCAGCGCCGGCGCGAGCGACCGCGAACGAGTCCAGCTCCTCGTGCGCGTCTGCGACGCCGTGCAGCACGCGCACCAACGCGGCGTGATCCACCGCGACCTGAAACCGAGCAACATCCTCGTCGACAAGAACGGCCAGCCGCGGGTCCTCGACTTCGGCGTCGCGCGCCTCTCCGACCCCGACGGATTCGGCGACGGGCGGACGACGGCTCCGGGTCTCCTCGTCGGGACGCTCGCGTACATGAGCCCCGAGCAGGTTTCGGGCGATCCGTCCGAGGTCGACGCGCGCACCGACGTCTACGCGCTCGGCGTGCTCCTCTACGAGCTGCTCACGGACGCGCTCCCTCATCCGGTCGAAGGCCGGTCGCTGCCCGAGGTCGCGGTCGCAATCCGGAACGACCCCGCCCCGTCCCTCGCCTCCGTCGACCGGCGCCTTCGAGGCGACCTGACGGCGATCGCGGCGAAGGCGCTCGAGACGGAAAGGGAGCGCCGCTACGCCTCGGCGGCCGACCTCGCCGCGGATCTGCGGCGGCATCTCTCCGGCGAGCCGGTTGCGGCGCTGCGCGCCGCGCGCTTCTACGTCTTGCGGCGGCAGATCTCGCGGCACCGCTGGCTCGTCGCAGCCGGCGCGGCGTTCGTCCTCGGACTCGCCGCCTTCGCGATCGTCGCCGAAGTGCAGCGCCGGCGCGCGGACGAGAACGCGCGCGCGTTCGCCGACGCGCTCTCGAAAAGCAACGTCGCGCGCGCGCGGCTGCTCGCCGCCACGGGCGACTTCACCGCTGCGGAAGAGCTCCTGTGGGACGAGCACTTCGCGTCGCCGACGAGCCGCTCGCACTGGTCGCTGTGGGACCTCTACTCCCGCCATCCGTGCCTCGAGACCTTCGAGGGTCCGATCGGCGCGATCCTCTCGATCGACGCGACGCGCGACGGCCGGTGGATCGCGACGGGCACGCACGAGCGACAGGTCGTCCTGTGGGATGCGGCCGCGCGCCGCGGCGCCACGCTTCCGGGCGAGCACGCCGGGATCGTCATGGGCCTCGCGTTCGATCCCGGCGGCGCGCGCCTCTACTCCCTCGATTCCGAGGGCCTGCTCGTCGCCTGGGACGTCGCCGCGAGGACGCGCGCGTGGGAGCTCCGGCTCGAAGGCGGCGGCGGAGGCGCGCTCGCCCGCGACGCATCCGGAACGACGCTCGCCGCGGCCTGCGTCGACGGCCGGGTGCGGCTCGTCGATCCCGCGACGCGGCGCGTGACCGCGGTCCTGGCGGGGCATGTCGGAAAGGTGCGCTGCGTCGCGGCAGGACCGCGGGGCTCGTACGTCTCCGCCGGAGACGACGGCGCGATCCGGGTCTGGGGATCCGATCCGAACGTGCCGCTCGCCGAGATCGAGGCGCACGCCGAGCCGGTCGTCGCCATGGACGTCGACCCGAACGGGTCGCTCGTCGCCAGCGGCGCGGCCGACGGCAGGATCCGCGTCTTCGAGCTCGCGAGCCGGAAGAAGACGGCCGAGCTCGCGCTCGCCGACATCCCCGTCCGTTCTCTGCGTTTTTCCCCCGACGGCGCGAGCCTCCTCGCGACCGGCGCGCGGCGCATGCGGATCTTCGACCTCCGCGCGTCCCCGGGAGCCGCGATCTCCGGCGGGCCCCCATCGACCCTCGAAGAGTCCGTCCAGGTCGCGATCTTCGATCCGTCGGGGACGTCGATCCTCGCCGGCGGAGCTTCGTCGCCGCTGCGGCGCTGGGAGGCCGCGAGCGGCGGCCATCAGACGCGCGTCGAGCTGCCGATGGGGAAGCCCGGGCTCTCGGGGTTCGCGCGCGACGGGCACAGCGTGGCGACGACGGAGAACGACGGACGCGTGCGCGTGAGCCGGCTGCCCGAGGGCGTGACGACCGCGGAATTCGAATTCGGCTCAGGGGCATTCCAGGTCCTCGCATTCGACCCGACGACGACGCACCTGCTCGTGATCGAACGGTCGGGGCCCGTGCACGTCTGCGACCTCGAGAAGAAGCGCGAGGTCTTCGCGCGCGACCTCGGCGCGAACGCACTCAACGGAGCCCGGTTCTCGCCCGACGGAACGCGGATCGCGTGCGCGGGGCGAGACGGGTCGATCGAGGTGCTCGACGCCGCGACCGGCGCGACGGTCGCGAGGCTCTCGGCCGGCCTCGGCGAGACGCAGCGCCTCGCGTTCGGCCCGGACTCGAAGACGATCGCGTCGACGCATCCCGACGGGAAGATCGGCCTGTGGAGGCTCGACGGCGCGCGCGCGATCGGCCGGCTCGAGGTCCCTTGGCAAGTCTTCTCGATCGCGTTCGTCCACGGGACGGGACGACTCGCCGTCGGAGGCTGGAACGGGATGCTGCAGGTCTGGGACCTGACGACGCGAGCGCCGGTCGCGACCTTCACCGGGCACGCGCAGGTCGTGACGTCGATCTCTTCCTCCACCGACGGCTCGCTGATCGCGTCGGCGAGCTTCGACGGGACGGTGCGCGTGTGGGACGCCGAGACCGGCGAGGCGCGCCTCGCGTTCGAGCCCGGGGCCGGCATCGCGCAGAACGTGTCGTTCGCGCCGGACGGGAGCAGGATCACGTCGGCCCACGACGATGGCAGCTTCCGGATCTGGGACCTGCGCTACTTCGACCGGCACATCGCGGGCAACCTCGGATACCAGAGCGCGCGACATGCGGCACAAGGCGCCCGATGACTGGCGCCGGGTCCCGCACCCGGCAGGATGCGGGACCCCGGCCATGACGTCGCTTCGACTTACTGGGCGACGAACCGGTCGGTCAGGATGACACGCACGGGAAAGCCGCCGATCACGGTCGGTAGGGTCGCTGGGATCCGGCCGTTCGGGGAATCGAGGTACACCACGATCGCGGCCGCCGCAGGGTTGTCCTCGGCCGCGCCCACGCCCACGCCCAGGACCCCGGGGTGCTGGAACAGCTCGTACTCGTTCTCGACCTTGACGTCGGTCGCGGCGTCGACGAGCTCCGCGGGTGGTGTGGCGAATGGGCTGCCGTCCGCGGTCAAGCAATTGTTGCCGACGAAGGCGAAGGTGTGCCCTCCCGAACTGAAGGCGCTCACCACGTCCTGGATGCGATTGTAGATCGTGGTCGAGCTGCTGCCCGCGTACAGCAGCCCGACCGGGTTCGGCGAGCCGTCGTTCGAGACGAGCAGCGAGCCCGAGTCGCCACCCGCGCTCATGGCCCCAGTGACGATCTGGTTCGTGTAGCTGATGTTGAACCGCCTCCCGGTGTTGCAGCCCCTCTGGTACTGGATCGTCACGCTCGTGTTGATCGAGGTGATCGTGCCCGTGGTGAACCCCGTCGTGCGGCCGCTCTTCATCACCGGCAGGCCGATCGCCGCCGCCTGGACGCCGGCGCAGGGAACCCCGATGTCGAGGATGGATCCGCTCGCGTCCACGTTCGTGCGCGCGGTCGAGAGTCCAACGTCGACGTTGGCCGAGCCGAGCGGCACGAGGTTGCCCGTGAAGTCGCCGACGATGTTGCTGCCGGTCGGTGAGCAGCTGCTGTCGATCAGCCCGGGCTGGAGCGTGTCCTCGCCCGTCGCCGCGCTGCCCGATCTCGCCAGGATGTGGTTGTTGCTCAGGATGCACAGGGTCCCGTCGCGGCTGACCAGGCTCCCGAGCGTGCCGCCGCAGCAGTACGTATTGCTGTGGTCGCTCACGCTGCCGCCGGAAGTTCCCATCTTGACCGGAGGCGTCTGCTTCACTTGGTGCTGCGCCCCGCCGTCGGCAAGGGTCCGCGATGCCAGAAGGGCGAGCGCCAGCGGAATGTAGAGGGACGATGCTCTCATGGGGCTCCTCTCCAGAAGGGTTTGAAGTGCGGCGACGCATGGCGCCGCCGGGAGCGTTCATCCTAGGGGCGCGACCGGGATCCGGGAATCCACTTGGCCCGAAGCTCGCCGGGCCCCCTACGGCAGGTTGAAGTTCAGGATGTAGTAGCTGACGTGGGGCGCGCCGATCCGCGTGGCCTGGTTCACCATCGAGAGGCTCGCGCTGGCGAGATCTTCGAACTGGTTTCCTAGAGCCACGTTGTTGAAGTCGAACTTCGGATACCCCTGCAACGTCTCCGCCCCCTCGAACCATTCCTGGGTGAACTGCCCATTGCATCCATTCATGTACGCGAGGTAGCCGAAGTCGAAGAGCAGGTCCTGCGTCCCGGGGTAGACGCTCGCGTTCGTCCACGATCCGATCCGCTTCTGGTAGAAGCCGTAGATCGGGCTCGGCGTGACGCTCGTGCCGCAGGCTCCGTTCGCGGTCACGTTCGTCGGGACGTACTGGTTCCCGCCGGACACGCAGAAGCAGAACGGATTGAGGGCCTGGAGCGTCCCCGTGGCGGGCTCTTCCAGCGAGCAGATCGCCGGCGCGTGGGACCAGTTGTTCCAGCGCACGGCCTCCTGGATGATCGGTCCGTTGCTCTGGGCGGTGCCCGTGCTCGAGACCACGAAGCCTGCGCCCGGACCGACGAACGAGAACGAGCGCGTCGCGTGGAGGCCGCCGGAAGGCGCGGGTCGCGCCGTTCCCCCGATGTGATGGACGCCGTCGCACTCGTGATTGAGGTTCCAGGCGACCTTCCACGTGTTCGTGCTGCAATCGAGCGCGTAGTCGATGTAGCCGCTCCAGTAGACGCGCGTGAACGTGCCCAGGCAGGACGGTCGCTGGAACGGGTTGTTCGGAAGGAAGGGCGTCGGCAGGAAATCCCCGTTGATGATGAACCTCCAGATCGTGATCGGCGGTGAGCCGACGACGGGCGTCTCCTGCCAGTTGCGCGAGTAGTACGCGTTCACGAGGCCGTTCCAGAGGAACGTGCTCGTCCCGCAGTTCTTCACCTTGAAGCGGATGTGATAGGCGCCGCAGACCGGCGTGCCGCTGATGAGCACCGCATTGGGCGTACCGATGTCGACGCAGTAATTGGCGACGAGGACCGGCATGCAGGAGTCGAAGCAGAAGAACTGGATGCCTTGGGAGATCGGCGGGAACGCCGGCAGGGTGACGCTCGCCGGGCCGCAGCAGGGTGCGAACCCGAGACCGTCGGGCATGCACTGCGCGGGAGCAGGGAGGACGAAGAGCGTGGACCCTAGAATGGCGGCGAGTACGGGAGAGCGGAATCGGTTGACGAGAGCGAGCATCGGGCTTCTCCTTCGGGGTCTTGCGAACCCGCGCGGCGATGCCGCACGGATCCATCGTGACGAGGGGCTTCATCGTCCCCGTGGCGCGCGCGCGCCCGAGGTGGACAGGAATGCCCGTTTTCGCTCGGTTCGCCCTGAAGTGGACCTCACGATCCATCGCCCAGAAACGATGGTAGCTCGATCCCCGACGCGGGCTCGCGGAGAGCAAGTCCGGTGCGTGGAGTCGCGCCGATCCGCAGATCTGTTTGCGGCGCGGCCGACACAACGGCCGGCCGCGCAAGACTCGCTGCGTCGTGGGTGTCCACTCAGGGCCTTGACACGTCCCCCAAAGTCACGGATTCCAGACCACGGAGAGCGCGTTGCTGACGTTCCAAGTGCCGCCAGGAGGCTCGGGGCAATACGTGCTCGACGGGTCGCGGTAGTAGACGTGGTAATAGCGTGTGGCTCCCGTCGGGATCGGATCGCCCAGCGCTGCCGAACGCACCGAAATCGAAGGTTCATTCGTCGTCGGGGCGGTGATGACACCCCCGCTTGCATTGCCTGAATAGAGGCGCTTCAAGTTTCCGCCGACGCAACGCAGACCGTCCCCCGAGAACGTCGGCGCGATCGCGACGTCGCCCTGGAAGAAGACCGTGAGAGCGAAAGAGCGCTCCCCGTACGCGGTCATCTCCAGCGTGTCGTTTCCGAGGCTCGCGACGCCGGTCGCGGCGAACCAGGCTCCGCCGGTGGACGCCGAGTTCTGGCACCCGCGGAAGGGGCTGCCGCTATTTCCACACGGGCAGGGAGCACCGCTTCCATCTCCGAAACAGTACGCCGTCCCTGGCGCGGGCGCGGACTCGTGGACGAACACGTCAGTAAAGCCGTTCGAGTCTCCCTGCACGAGGTTGGTGGCTCCGCTGACGAAGCCGACCTGTCGGCCATCCTCGGAGATCGAGAGATAGGCCCACTCGACCCACTTGTCGGGCAATCCGCCGTTCCCCTCGACGTCCGCCTGCACGATCGCGCCCGTCGCGCAGTCGTGCACGAACGCATGAGTGGTCCCGCTCGGGTTCCCCGGCACGAAGTTCGAAGCGTCGCTCGTGAACGCGACGTACCGGCCGTCGGGAGTGAGTCTCGGAGAGTAACTGGCTCCGTTCGCCTCGACTCCACTGGAGCTCACGCTGACGCGCGTCGTGACCCCGAGTTGGCGGTCGCGAACGAAGATGTCCCACATGCCGTTCGTGTCCAAGGGAACGAGGTTCGTCGCAGCGCTCGCGAAGGCGACGTAACGACCATCGCCGGAGATCGAGCAGTACTCGGCCTCGCCGTTCTGCTCTGCTCCGCCTGCGCCGACGCTGACCCTCTCCGTGGTGCCTGCCAGCCGGTCGCGCACGAAGACGTCCTCGGTACCGTTCGTGTCTCCCGGGACCAGGTTCGTCGCGAAGCTCGCGAAGACGACATACCGTCCGTCGGCGGAGAAGAAGCTGGCCGCGGCGCTGAACATGTCCGCTTCCGCTCCGTTGGAGTCGACGCTGATCCGCTCGGTCATTCCGGTCTGCCGGTCGTGGACGAAGACGTCCCCCAGATCGTTCGTGTCTCCCGGGACGAGGTTCGACGCCAGGCTCACGAAGGCTACGAAGCGCCCGTCGGGCGAGATGTTGATCGCGTAGCAGTCACCATCCGCCTCGACGGCGCTCGAATCCGTGCTCACCCGCTCGGTCGCTCCAGTCCAGCGATCGTGCACGTACACCTGCTCGAAGCCGTTCGTGCTGCCGGGGACGAGGTTCGTGGATTGGCTTCCGAACGCGACGTAGCGACCGTCGGAGGAGATGGAGCAGTCGATTCCCCCCTGATTCCCCGGCTGCCCGTTCGAGTCCACGTCCGCCAACTCGGTCGTGCCATTGGCGCGGTCGCGGACGAAGACGTCCGAAGACCCGATCGCGTCCCCCGCGACCAGGTTCGACGCGTCGCTCCTGAAGACCACCCATCGGCCGTTCCCGGACATCGAAACGTTGATGCTCTCCGCGTTCGCTTGCATGCCGCTGGAGCTCACGCTCACGCGCTCGGTCGTCTGTGCCGTCGTCGTGCCGCACAGCAGGAGACTCAGGCCCATCATGAGATAGCCGCTTTTCGGAGACATGGTTCCCTCGCTTTCGATCCGCTTCCGCCGGATCACTCGATCCCGCGCGGAACAGATTCCCGCAGACGCCCGCCAGCATGCAGGCGGGCGAAGGAGGCGCCCATACGCACGGGGAAGTACGCAGGGGCCGCGTTGTGCGTAGCCGGCGGTCTGATCACCGACGCAGCGCTGCGATCCCGGCGAAGTTCCTGAACAGCGTCAGCGCCAGGGCCTGAAACCGCACGATCCAGCGACCAGTCGGCAACGGACGAGGCACACCTCTGCTGGAAGTCGCACGAAGGCGCCCGACGAGCTACAACGGCGGGCGCTGCATGATCGCATCGACGGCCAGCTCCGACGACGTGCCGGGCGCCGCGCAGATGGGAGCGCCGGCGACCGTCGCCTTCGAGCGTTCGAAGGACGGAGAGTTGGTCGTGCTCCTGTCCGGCGCCTGGCGCCTGGGTGCCCCGCGACCGGATCCGCAGGCTTTGACCCGCGAGCTCGCGGCGGGACCGCTCCAGCGCATCGTGCTCGATGCGCAAGGCGTCGAGGCATGGGACACGGCGTTGCTCGCGTGGTTGCGAGCCGCGATCCAGGCGTGCGAAGCGCAAGGGATCGCCGTCGACCGCTCGCGACTGCCGCCCGGCGTTCGCCAGCTCCTCCGCTTGGCGGAGATCGTCGTCGAGCCCGCGCAGCACGACGAAGCGCCGCCGCCGACCTTCCTGGCGCGCGTCGGTGCGCGCAGCACGCGGATCGGTCACGACGTCATCGGGACCCTGCGCTTCCTCGGCAATCTGACGCTCGCTCTGGGCCGGTTCGTCACCTCGAGGGCGCAGTTCCGCCGCTCGGATCTCTATCGCTTCATCGAGGACGCGGGCGCGGACGCGATTCCGATCATCACGATGATCAGCCTCGTCGTCGGCTTGATCCTGGCCTTCGTGGGCGCCCTGCAGCTGCGCCTGTTCGGAGCCGATCTGTACGTCGCCAACCTGGTCGGGATCGCCATGGTGCGCGAGATGGGGGCGATGGTCGTCGGGATCATCATGGCCGGGAGGACGGGCGCCGCGTACGCCGCGCAGCTCGGCACGATGAAGGTCACCGAGGAGATCGACGCCTTGGCGACGTTCGGCATCGCCCCCATCGACTTCCTCGTGGTGCCCCGCGTCGTGGCGCTGTTCCTGATGGTGCCGCTCCTGTGCCTCTACTCGATCGTGCTCGGCATTCTCGGCGGAGCGGTCGTGGGCGTGTTCATGCTCGGGCTCTCGCGGCAGCTGTATTTCGACCAGACCCTGCGGAGCTTGTCGCTCCCGGATCTGTACGGCGGCTTGTTCCACGGTGTCGTGTACGGCCTTCTCGTCGGGATCACGGGCTGCCTGCGCGGGATGCGCTGCGGGAACGACGCGGCAGCGGTGGGCGCGGCGACGACGAGCGCCGTCGTCACGGGCGTCGTGGCGATCGTCGTCGCCGATGGAATCCTGGCCGTGGTCTTCAACGCGCTGGGGATCTGACATGGCCGCGAGCGAGTACGTGGGCCGGATCCCCGACCGCGAGCCGCACGTCGAGGTGCGCGGGCTGAAGCTCTCCTACGCGGGCAGCGAGGTCCTGCGAGACGTCACGTTCACGGTCGGCCGCGGCGACGTTTTCGTCATCATGGGCGGCAGCGGCTCGGGGAAGAGTACGCTGTTGCGCAGCATGATCGGCCTCCTCGAGCCGGGGGCCGGCGACATTGCCTACGCAGGGAAGAGCTTCACGCGCGCGGAACGAACCGAACGCGCGACCATGCTGCGCCGATTCGGCGTCCTCTACCAGAAGAGCGCCCTGTGGAGCTCGATGACGCTGGCGGAGAACATCGGCCTCGTGCTCGAGGAGTACACCGACCTGACGCCGGAGGAGATCCGCGAAGTCGCGTCGTTCAAGCTGGCTCTGGTCGGCCTCTCGGGCTTCGAGGACCGTCTGCCGGGCGAGATCAGCGGCGGCATGCAGAAGCGTGCCGGCATCGCACGCGCCATGACGCTGGATCCGGAGATCCTGTTCCTCGACGAGCCCAGCGCCGGCCTCGACCCGATCACCTCCCTTCGGCTCGACGATCTCATCGTGGCGTTGCGCGAGAGCCTGGGCGCGACGATCGTCGTCGTGACCCACGAGCTCGAGAGCCTGCTCGCGATCGGGGACAACAGCATCTTCCTGGACGGCGAGACGAAGACGATCATCGCGCGCGGCGCCCCGCGCGACCTGCTCGAGCACTGTCCCGACCCCACGGTGCAGGCCTTCCTGCGGCGCAGCGAAGGGCGCTCCACGCCGGAGAAGCGATGAAGAGCCAACGCGCGAACCCGGTCAAGATCGGCGTCTTCGTGGTCGGCGGGCTCGTGATCATCCTTGGCGCCGTCGTGTTCATCGGATCGGGCCGGCTCTTCCGGCGCACGCACCCCTTCGTCAGCTACTTCGACGGCGGCGTGAGCGGTCTGCGCGCCGGCGCGCCGGTGAAGTTCAAGGGCATCGAGGTCGGGACGGTCGACCGCACCCGCATCCTGGGAGGGCTGCTGCAGAGCGATCAGCCGATCGCGGTGTTCTACGCGCTCGACGGCGACAAGCTCGGCGAGGCGGGAGACCGCTCGGGAGCGTGGGCCGACACCTTGCGCGGCGCGATCGACAGCGGCCTGCGCGCGCAGCTCGAGTCCGACAGCCTCGTGACCGGAGTCCAGCACGTGTCGCTGGTGTTCGTGCCGGACGCGAAGCTGAGACTGCACGAGTCCATCGAGGGCGTGATGGAGATTCCGACGATCCCGCCGCCGCTGCAGGAGATCGGTGTGGCGCTGCGCTCGATCGTCGACCGTATCGGGCGGTACGACTTCGAGAAGCTGCTCGACAGCGTGAGGACCGCGCTCGACGGAGTCGCCGACCTCAGCCGCGCGCCCGAGCTGCGCTCGGCGCTCTCCTCGCTCGATACGACCTTGAAGGACGTCGACGCAGCGGTCGGCGATCTGCGAGCCGGGATCGGCGAGGCGCGGGCGACTTTGGGCTCGGTGCAGGGTCTGTCGGACGACTTGACCGCGAGCCTGCGCCCGCTCCTCGCCAGTCTGAAGCTCGCGACCGACAAGCTCCAGGCGATGGCGGTCGCGGTGGAGGCGACTCTCGCGTCGACGCGCACGTTGCTCGATCCAGAAGCGCCGATCGCCGTCGAGCTGAGGGCCGGACTGCGCGAGCTGGCCGACACCGCGCGCTCGACGCGCGCCCTGTTCGAGCTCTTGGAGCGCGATCCTGCCGCGCTCCTCCGCGGCAAGGGCGCTCAGGAGGAGAGACCGCGATGAACGTGTCGATCCGCATGACGGTGCTCGCGGTCCTGGGAATCCTGGGCTGCCCCTCCTGCTCGCTCCTCTCTCCGCGCGAGGATCCGACGCGGTATGCCGTGCTGGCTTCGGTCGACGAGCTGCCCGGTGCCGCGGTTCACGAGGCCCAGGCAACGCAATCGGCCGTGCGCGTCGGCCTCGGTCCCGTGACTCTGCCCGAGTACGTGCGACGAACCGAGATCGTGTCGCGGATCGACGGCACGCGCCTCGTCCCGTCCGCGACGGAGCGCTGGGCCGAGCCGCTCGACCGCGCGTTCGTGCGCGTGCTCGCGATCGATCTGCAGCGCGCGCTGGGCGTCGGCCGCATCGTGAACCATCCCTGGTACGAGAGCGACCGCCCCGACGCGCAGATCGAGATCGCCTTCTCCCACTGCGAGGGCGACGAGTCCGGCCAGATCGTCGTCGCCGCACGCTGGAGCGTGCGTCGGCTGGGAGGCGCGCAACCGCCGATCGAGCGCGAATCCCGCATCGAGCGCAAGACCACCGGACCCGGCGGCGCGAGCACGGCGCTGGCCCTCAGCGAGGCGCTGGCCGATCTGTGCCGTGAAATCGCGCTCGCATGGCCGGCACGGGACGGCGCAGAGGGCGGTCCGTCTCGCGAGCTGCGCCCGTCGGAGACGCGACCTGGACCTGGCTCGCCGTCCCATCGGCCATGAGGGTTCGCCCGGTCCAAAGGGCAGAAGCAGGACGATCACGCTATCCTTGCCACGGAGCCCCGCCATGCGCCGCCGAACTCTCCTCCTCGTCGCCGCTTCCGCGCTGATCGGCGGTTGCATCTTCGAGTCGTATCCCACCCACCCGGTCGTCGTCTCGACACCCGCGAACTTCGATCGATCCTGGGACGCCGCGGTCGGCGCCGCGCAGGACGTCGGCGTGCAGCTGACGCTCGTCGATCGCACCGCCGGCAACATCACCGGCACCAAGGGCGGAGCGGCGGTGAGGATCGAGCTGCGGCAGCTCGTCGACAACAGCGTGCAGGTGAAATTCAGCGCACCCGATTCGACGGAGACGAACCCGAAGCTCGGTGATCTCTGGCTGAACGCCTACCACAAGCGCATGGGGCGTTGAGCGGCTGCTGAAGGCCCTCCGGACGCGGCGGCTTCCGCGCGCCACCGGCTCGGACTCCAGTCCGGATGCCCTCCGGATCGATAGGGACGAAGGCTGTCCCCCCTTCCCGGCCGAGAACACCGGCGCATCGATCCTCTCGATCCCATGAGCACCCCCCACAGGCGTCGGAGCGTCGGGCGGCGGAGCAGACTCGGATTGACACTCGTCGAGCTGACGGTGTCGATCATGGTCTTGACCTTCGCGATCTGCGCGGCGACGAGCACCGTGATCACCACCGGCGCCCTGAACCAGGACAGCCACGAAACCGAGATCGCGCGCCGCGCCGCCGAGAGCCAGGTCGAGGTCCTCCGCAACGCGAACTTCACGACGGTCTTCGCGAGCTACGACGCCGACCCCGGCGACGATCCGAACGGAGTCGGCACCGCTCCGGGGAACACGTTCGCCGTGGCGGGGCTGACGCCCCGAGCGGGAGCTCCCGGCGGCAGGTGCGGCCGCATCCTGTTTCCATCCGCGGGTCCCTCGCTCCGCGAGAATACGGTCGACGCGACTCTCGGACTGCCGCGCGATCTGAATGCCGACGGTGTCGTCGACGCGGTTGACCACTTCGCGGACTATCGCGTGCTCCCCGTGCGCGTCCGGGTGGAATGGACCGGCAAGAGCGGTCGACGCGCACTCGAGCTCACGACTCTCCTTTCGGGGCTCTAGCCGTGGGCCTCGAGCACCGTTCCAGGACCTCCGGCTTCACGCTCGTCGAGGTCGTCATCGTCGCCGCCCTGGCCATGGTGGTCATGGGGAGCGTCGTCGCCGTGGTGAACTCCAGCATGCGCGCGTGTCAGGTCGGCAGCACCTCGGCACATCTCGAGGCGCTCGCCAACCGCACGCTCGATCGCCTCGCCGAGCGCCTGCAGGCCTCGAGCCGCGCCGCGATCACTCCGTCTCTCGCCGCTCCGTTCAGCAGCCGCCAGATCGATTTCCAGAGGGCGACGAGTTTCGCCGGCGGCGTGGTGACGTGGAGCGCCACGGAGCGCATCGCATTCCAGTACCGGCCGGACGAGATCGACGACGGAATCGACAACGGCGGCGACGGCATCGTGGACGACGGTCAGGTGGTCTGGACCCAGAGCCTCGGGCTTCCGGGTCAGACCTCGTCCGTCCTGGCCGACGGCGTCACCGAGTACATCGAGGGCGAGACGCTCAACAACCTGGACGACAACCGGAACGGGCTGATCGACGAAGCGGGCTTGTGCTTCACGGTCGATGCGTCGAGCGTCGTCGTGCACCTCACCCTCGCGGCTCGCAGCGCGGGCGGAGTCCTCGTGACGAAGACCGTCGAGAAGCGTGTCTATTTCCGCAACCCCTGATTCGAGAGGGCAGTGTTCATGAGGACAGGTTTCCACGATCGCGCTCTCGGCCGCCCGCGCAAGGGAGAGCGAGGCAGCGTGCTGGTGATGGCCGTGGTCCTCCTCGGCGCGCTCATGGTCCTCACTGCTTCGTTCCTTCGGCTCGGGGTGAACCTGAGCCGCGAGCACAATTCGGACGTCGACGACAGTCGCGCCTTCTGCATCGCCGAAGCCGGCGTCGCGGAAGCCAGTGCCGCGATTCTCTCCGGGCGGAGCGGAAACGTCGGCAGTCAGGCGGTTCCCGCGCGTTTCGCGAACGGAATCGTCTGGGTGGTCGCGACGGATCTGGGCGGGAGCGACTTCCAGCTCGACTCGACGGCCCTCTGCGACAGCGGTCGGGCGGCGGTGCGCGCGGTCGTCCACCAGGAATTCAACGTCGAGTACACGCAGGGAGTGACGTCCGACCTGCCTCTCGTCGTCGGATCGAATTTCATGATCGACAGCTACGATCCGGCCAAGGGGAGCTATGCGTCGCAGCCCAAGCAGAAGCTCCCGGGCCACAACGACCTGATCGTCGGCACGAAGGGCAACATCAAGAGCAACGGGGACATCCTGCTCTCGACGAACGACCGGATCTACGGCGACGCGAATCCGGGTCCGGGCTCGACGGTGTCCGGTATCGGCGGGAACACCTTCGTCACCGGGACGACTACCCCCGCCAACAGGAAGACGGCCTTCCCCGCGGTCGTGGTCCCGGTCCTGCCCTCGCTCGGAACGAAGACCGTCAAGAAGTCCGACTCGCTCTTCGCGAGGACGCTCTCGGCCGGGAGCTACCACTTCAGCAGCGTGACGATCGGCAACCAGGCCTCGCTGACGGTCCAAGGTCCCGCGACGGTCGTCATCGATTCGTTGACGACGAACTCCGGCTGCAATCTGAACATCGACGCGACCGGTGGCCCCGTGAACGTCTACTTCACCGGACCGACGAACTTCGTGTCGAACATGACGGTGACCTCGACGGCGCCGAGTGCGAAGAGCATCTCGCTCTTCTTCGCCTCGGATGATCCCGTCGCTCTGAATCCCAACGCGACGCTCCTCGGGACGATCTACGCGCCCACGGCTACCGTGACTGTCAGCTCGAACTGGGCCAACTTCGGGGCGATCACCGCGAAAGCCGTGGTCTTGAGCTCGAACTCGCGGCTCCACTTCGACGAGTCCCTGCTGACGCAGGGGCGCCAGGGTGCGACGACCCTGGCACTGCGGGAATGGCAGAGGCTGCCCGTCCCCGCGTCGATGATCCATTCACGTGTCGATCCCTACAAGCTCCTCGGCGTTGCGCGCGGCTCGCTGCAGAACTCGTCGGATGCCTATCACTGATCCGCGGTTCGCACTCGTGATGCTCGCGGCGATCTCTCCCGCCTTCGCGGAAGGGATCGCTGTATCCCAGAGCGGAGGACCATCTCGCGCTCGCACGCCCGACGCCGCCATCCGCGAGGTCCTCGCGGGCTCGACGAAGGATCCGGCGCGCCCCGTCGATGCCTGCATCGGCGAACTTGCGAGCGCCGGACACAAGCTGATCCCGAATCTCGTCGACGTCCTCGCGAGCGGAGAGCTGCCCGGAGGCACCCAGGGCGAGACGATCGACGCGCGCCAGGAGGAGATCGTCCTCGGCGCTCTCGAGCGCTTCCGTCGCGGCGATCTGAAGGGACGAGTCGAGGCCCTCCTCGACGCCCAGGCCCGACCCGCGGCACGGCGCGGCGGCTACAGGCTCCTTGGCGCCGTCGGCGATCGCGAGGACCTGTCCCTGCTGTGCCGCGCGTTGCGTCCGTCCGACCCGGACGCGGATCCGGATCGCGAGGAAGCCGCCTGCTTTCGAGCTGCGGTCGCAGGGATCCTGAAGCGCGACGAACTCGGCTACCCGCTCGTGCGGGCGCTGCTCCGCGGCGAGCCCGCGCCGATCCGGTACTACCTGATCGACGCGTTGGCGGAGACGGGGTCCTCCGCGGCGCTCGAGCTCCTCGGCTCCGAGCCGGGGACCGGCCCCGAGGAGGGCGTCTCGCGCATGACGGCTTGCGCGCGCTTGGCGGCCTCGGTGGAGTTGCCCGTCGACGCGACGATCCCTTCCTGGATCCGCGTCCACCTCCGTTCCGAGGATCCGATGGAAGTGAGTGCCGCTGCGGAATGCCTGGGGAGGATCGAAGACTACGAGTCCGTGTCCGAGCTCACGGAGCTCCTCGGGCATCCGCACCCCGACGTCGGACGCGCGGCGCTCCAGGCTCTGAGGACGATCACCGGCGCGAACCTGCGGCCCGACGCAGCGCGCTGGCGGAGCTGGGTCCTCGCGGAGGAGGAATGGTTCGCCGGGTCGAGCGACCGAATCGCCGCCGATCTCGCCGGCTCGAGCCCCGTGAAGAAGATGGCGGCCATCGCGGAACTCGCCGGACACCCGTTCCACCGCTGTGAGGCCGCACGACTCCTCGCACGCGCACTCCCGCACGAGACGGACGAGCTGCAGCGCGTCGGGTGCGTCGCGTTGCGCCAGCTCCGCGCCTCGTCCGCGCTGCCTTTTCTGGAGGCGTGCGCCGAGAGCCGCTCCAAGGCGGTGGCCGACGAGGCCCGGGCGGCGATCGAGACGATCCGGGCGGCACGGCCCTGACCTGGGTCGACTCTCGCCTACAGCGACCAGTCGACGCGCCACCCTCCGTCCTGGAACACGATCTCGTCGTCGATGCTCACGAACGACGTGAGGACGAAGACGTCGACGTGATGGCGCGCCAGGCGCTCCTTGATGTGGGACTTCGAGAACGTCGCGTGCTTCGCGCCGAGCGAGAGGTGGACGCCGCACATGCGTTCGAGCGTGCCGACGTCGCTGACCGTTCGCTCCAGGCTGAACGCCCGGTTCATGCCGAAGCCGAATTCGCGGAGCCACACTTCGCCTTCGTCGGCCCGGATCGCCTCGAGCACGCGGTCGAACCCCGGCGTGGAGCCGATTACTTCGGTGACTCGTCCCCGCTCGACGACCAGTGTGATCGGCTCTCCCGGACGATCGACCGTGTAGTCCGTCGCGGCGAAGAGCGCGATGCGGACGCGGCCGTTCACGGACTCGAGATCCCGCGACTCGGTGAACACCTCGCCGATCGGGTACTGCCCGCCGACGTTCTTCAGCCCCTCGTAGTCCCCGATGTTGAGCTTCGCCGGCTCGAGCCCGGCCGCGAACACGAGCTGCTCGCCGCCGCTGTCGATCACCGCGGTCCTCGCGCCGTCGATGCAAGCCTTCAACGCGCGGCCGACGCCGCGGTAGTAGTCGCGGTCGTAGGCGAGCGAGTCGGCGTAAAGCGCCGCCTCCGCGCCGGGCATCCGCGCGAGGTGCGGGTGCTCGATCACCTTGAGCGAGCGCTCGAAGAGCTCGAGGCGGATGCGGAATGCGTCGAGGCGGAAGCTCGTGGACTGGATCAGGACGACGAGGTCCCTGGGAGCTAGGCTCTCGATCGCGGCGAGCACGATGCCGGGCGCCGCGGCGTCGAACTCGAGGAACGTCGCCCCGGGCAGACAGCGCCGGTAGGCCTCCGTGAGCGCGAGCGAGAGATCGGAGCTGCCGTCCCAGATCACGAGCGCCTTCTCCGCGGCGGAGTGGCCGATGGCCGAGCTCAACATCCCGCGCACGTTCCGCTCGGCCGTGTCGACGGTCGCTGCGGAGATGCTCGGGTGCATGCGGGGCATGGACAGAGTCCTACCCCGCCGACCGCGCGACTTCGACCTCGATCCGGTTCTTCTCCCCGTCGCGCCGGTACCGCATCGACCGCGCGAACTTCCGCACGAGCGAGATCCCGTGCCCGCCGATGCGCGCTTCGCGCAGGCTCGAAGCCCGGGCGGGCTCCGGATGACGCGTCGGATCGAACGGGCGGGCGTCGTCGGTGAGCGCGACGCGGACGATCCCGGGCGCGGTCCAGACCTCGACGTGGATCGGACGTCCGCTCGCGCCGTCGTAGCCATAGCGCAGGACGTTGCCCCCGAGCTCTTCGAGCACGAGGTCGACGGCGTGGAGCGCAGTTTCGTCGACGCCGCACGCCTCGAGGTGCTCCTGCACTTTTCTGCGCGCCCCTGCGAGCGAAGCGGCGTCGTTCGGGAACGCGAGCGCGAACGGTGCGTCGCTCACGAGTTGAGCAGCATACGCGCGCCGTCCACGTCGGCCGCCACCGGGATGATCTCGTCGAGAGAGGAGTGCCGGAGCGCCTGATCGATCAACGGCCGCGGCGCGACGAGCACGAGCTTCTGCCCCCGGCGGTCGAGCATCTTCGCGACGCTGATCAGCATGCGGATGCCGAGCGACGAGAGGAACGTCACGTCCGAGAGGTCGAGGAGGGCGTGCTTCCGGCCGCCGAGCACGGCGTTCAGCCGCGTCTCGATGCGATCGACGCCGGCCGTGTCGAGCCGGCCTTTCAGCGCGACCCGTGTCAGGCTCTCCGATTCCTCCAGGATCTCGAGGTCCATGCAGTCGTTCCTCAGCGGATCAGGCGGAAGCAGAGGCGTCGAGCTCGACCGCGAGGAGCGTGAAGTCGTCGAGCAGCAGATCCGTTCCGGTCACGGCGCAGACCCGCTCGTAGACGCGGCGCGGGTCGCCGGGAAGCTTCCCCGACGCCGTCGCGACGAGCTCGCGCTCGAAATCCTCGAGGCCGCGCTCGCGTCCTTCGGTGTCGCGGATCTCGAACGCGCCGTCGCTGAAGACGAACAGGCGATCTCCGGGCTCGAGGCGCGCTTCGTCCTGCCCGAAGACGCGGCGCGGCATCGCGCCGATCGGAGGATTCTTCCGCACGAGGCGGCTCCGGATCCGGCCGTCGGCGCCGAGAACGATCGCCGGCGGGTGCCCGGCCGAGGAGTACCGCAGGCTCCGCGACGCCGGGTCGAGGACGCCGTAGAAGATGGAGAAGTACATGTCGTTGTGGGCGTCCATCTGGAACGCGTCGTTCAGGCGTGCGAGGACGGCCGCGGGATCCCCGAAGTCGGTGTCCGGGAGCGTCTGGCACCGGACCGCGTTGAACACCACGGACGAGTACATCGCCGAGGCGACGCCGTGCCCGCAGACGTCGAGGAGGTAGAGCGCGAGCCGACCGCCGCCGAGATCGTGGTAGCCGAGCGCATCCCCTCCGAGGACCGAGGAGGGAACGAAGCACCAGTCGGTGCGCACGGGACCGCTCGCGCGCGGCGCGGGGAGGAGCGCTTCGACGTGGCGGCGGGCGAGCTCGAGGTCCTTCGCGAACTGCTGGTGACGCGCGACGTCCTCGGGGCTCAGGAGCTCGTGCCGGAAGGTGTGCCGACCGACCTCGAGCCGTGACGAAACGCGCAGCGGCGTCGCCTGGGCCACGCGGACGCCGTCGACGAACGTGCCGTTCGTCGAGCCCAGGTCCCTGACGTAGACGTCGTCGCCGACGAGGAACACCTCGCAGTGGGATCTGGAGACGTCGGAGTCGGGGAGGTGGAAGGCGCGCGAGGGATCGCGGCCGAGGATCAGCGTCTCGGCGGTCACCGGGACGGCGCGCTCGATCGTGACGCCCTGGACCACCGTAAGGTAGTGCGCGAGCTGCGGCGGCGCGGAGCGACGCGTGGAGAACTGGACCGTCTTCCCGACTCCGCTCGCTCCAGACATTTCCGCAGCAGTGTAGCGCTGCGCGCCCGAGGGCGAAACGCGATCGGACCCCGCGGACTCTTGTTCGTTTCTTGATCGTTTGCGCGGTACAAGAGCGCCCACGATGACGCTCTGCGGGCTGCTGGTCCTCGTCGCCACGTTCTGCACACCGGCCGCCGCGCAGACGGACCCGAACGCGCGACCGACCGAGCTCCGCAACGGCGACATGGAGACGCTCGACGCGTCGGGCAAGCTCGCCGGCTGGGTCGCGCCGAAGACGCTGCTCGACGCCGGCTACGAGATCGGACCGACGGAGGAACATGTCTTCGCGGGCAAGCGGGCCGCACGCATCGACTCGCGCGCCGTCAAGGCGGCCGGCAACCTCTTCGGCAATCTCGTCCAATCGGTCGACGCCGCGCCCTGGCGCGGCAAGCGCGTCCGCTTCCGCGCCGCCGTCGCCGTCCCCGAAGGCGGCGACGAAGGTCGCGCCCAGATGTGGCTGCGCGTCGACCGCGCGACGGTCGACGGCACGCCGCGCCCCGGTTTCTTCGACAACATGGGCGACCGCCCGATCACGTCCGCGGAGTGGGCGAGCTACGAGATCGTCGGCGACGTCGCAGAGGATGCGCAGTCGATCGTCCTCGGCGTGCTGACGCTCGGGCAGTGCGTCGTCCTCGTCGACGACGCTTCGCTCGAAGCCGTCGACGCAGGCGTCCCGATGACGGGCGGCGCGGACACCGAGCCTCCCCCCGAGCCTTTCTTCACGCCCTGGCTCCTCCTCCCCCTCGTCGCTCTCGCGCTCTTCGGTCTCGCGACGCCATCGCGCGGTCGCCCCGGGCGCATTGGGGCCTTCGCTCTCGCCTTCACGATCGCCTACTGGGCCCTCTACTCGTTCACCGAGCTCCTCGGCACCCTCGTCCCCTTCGTCGGCGCCGGGTGGAGCGCCGCGCTCCAGTCCGGGCCGATCGATTCCCTCGTGCGCTGGACCGCGCGCGGTCCGCTCGGCATCCACCGCCCGCTCGTGTCGGCCATCGCGAACGGCAGCGGCGACACGACCTACTCGTACGTGCAGGCGCTCCTCACGTTCGTTCTCGCGCTCGCGGTCGCGAGCATCTGGGCCGTCGCCGACCGCCGCCTCCCCGAACGCGCGCGCCTGCGCGACGTCCTCCGCAGCGGCCTGCGCTGGTACCTCGCGACGCAGATGATCGGCTACGGGCTCGCGAAGCTCGGCACGCTCACGAACCAGTTCCCTCCGCTCGGCCTCTGGCGACTCGCGCAGCCGTACGGAGAGTCCTCGCCGATGGGTCTCCTGTGGACGTTCATGGGGAGCTCGCGCGCGTACACCGCGTTCGCGGGCGGCATGGAGCTCCTCGGCGGCCTGCTCCTCGTGTGGCGTCGCACGGCGCTGCTCGGCGCCTGCGTGAGCGTCGGCGTGATGCTCAACATCATGCTGATGAACTTCTGCTACGACGTGCCGGTCAAGCTCTTCTCGGCGCACCTCGTCGTCGCCGGACTCTGCATCCTCCTGCCGGACGCGAGCCGGCTCGCCTGCGCGCTCGTCGGCACGGGCTCGGTCCCCCCGCGCACGATCGATCATCCGCACACGAGCCGCGCGACGCGCTGGGTCCACCGCGGGTTGAAGACCGCGTTCCTCGTCATCGTCGTCGCGATGCCGCTCTACTCGATGTGGAGCACCGAACGCGCTAGCGCCGGCGCGCGCCCGGCGCTCGGCGAGTGGAAGGTCGCCGCGGTGAAGATCGACGGCGAGGACGTCGCGCCGAAAACCGGCGAGGTCCAGTTCCTGACGCTCGTGCCGCGGCCGACGCCGGTGGCAGACACCGAGAGCTGGACCGTGCCGTGCTCGATCACGCTCGTCGGGGGCGCGCAGGTCGCGACGACCGCGACGCTGACGCCCGGGCACGTCGTGTTCGAGCCGAGCGCCGCGAGCACGAGCGCGCTCCTGCGCGAGCCTCTAGCCTGGAGCGTCGCGGAGGACGAGCTGCGGCTCGAGCGCCCCGGGATGCAGGCGACGCTCGCGCCCCGGGCACGCGACTACCTGCTCGCGCGGCGCGGCTTCCACTGGATCAACGAACACCCGTTCAATCGCTGAAGCAGCCTGCCCGGAGGATCAAGCAATCCCCCGGGCACGCATTCCTCGCTGCTCGCCGCTTCCCTACGAGAACGCCGGCGCCACGCTCTCCAGGCGCGCGCGCTGGACCGGAGACAGCTTGCCGACGGTCGCCAGGAACTCGGGATGCGACATCCCGGATCCGAGGTACGTCCATCGATTCGCCTGGTGCTGCGCGCCCTGCAAGGCGGCGCGCTCCGCCTCGTCGAGTTTCCGGCCGGACGCGCGCTCGAGCGCGTCGAGGTCGAAGGCGACCTGCTGCGCCAGCCCCTGGTCGAGGAAGGTTCCGATCGCGAGGTACGCATCGACCGCGCGAGCGAGCTCCGCCTCGCTCCTTCCATCCGCGAGCGCCTCGACCATGAGCCCGTCGAGGCGCGCGTGCTGGGATTCCTCCATCCAGTGGTGGCGGAGAAGGCTCTTGAACAGCGGATCGAGGCCCTCGTCGGTCCGGACCGAATCGAGGTAGTGCCGCTGCGTCATCCACTCGATGTGCAGGATGACGAGCGCCACGCCGAGCGGATCGTGCGACAGCACGTGAGCGGCGATGGCCTCCGGCGGTCCGATCGTCCCGCAGCGGTGGCCGAACCCGGCCTCGAACGTGTCGCGGAACCGCTTGAAAAGCTGGATGTGCTTCGCCTCCTCGCCGGCGAACTGCAGCATCGCCCGGGTCCGCCAGTCGTCCGCTGCGAGCTCGGGCCGCACGTGGTCCATCACGAACGGCAGGATGAACTCCTCGACCAGGCCGAAGATGCTCAAGTAGGCGTGGCCGCGGATCTGGTTCAGGATGCGCCGCTCGCCGGCGGACAGGTACGGCGTCGATTCGGCGCGCACCAGGGATTCGGGCAGGAAGGGTCGGGAGAAGTCGAGTCGATCGTCGTCGCCGAGGACGTCCTCGATCTTCCAGTTCGCCTTCTGCGCGGATTTCAGGGTCTTCTCGTAGAGCGCGGTGGTCATGGCAGGATTCCTCGTGGCTCGTGGCTCGTGGTTTCGGGGAGTCGCGGGTCAGCTCGTGACGAGGCGCGAGCGCAGGCGGATCGGCTGCGAGAGATTGAAGACGTTCGGCGACGTGCGCGTGACGGTGTCGTGCACCTGCTCGATCTGAGCAGGCGTCGCGTCGGCCTTCACGTGCACGGTGAGAGCCAGATCGTCGTAGCCGGCCTTCACCGAGTCGTCGAGTCCGAGGAAGCCGCGCACGTCGATGTCCCCGCGTGTCTCGATCGAGAGTTCCTTCAAGGCGATGCCCTGGAGGGCGAAGTTCGCGGCGTAGCCGTAGACGAGGCACGCGTTGAGCGCGGCCATCAGGACCTCCTGGGGGTTGGCGAACTGGTTCGTGCCGAAGAGCTCGAGGGGCTCGTCGACGCGGATGGTGAAGTCCTTCGTCACGCGCTGTCCGCCGATCTCGCAGCTCGCGACCTTCGTGTCCGAGCGCGCGCCGCCCATCCAGCGCGTGGTGACGTTCCAGCGCGTCATCGCCAGCGCCGGGTCGGCCTGGATGGCCGCGACCTTCTTGCGCATCGATTCCGTGTCGAGCCCGTTGACGGTGCTCGGCGTGGTGGTGGAAGTGTTCATGGTTCGATGTCCTTTCTCGTTCAGGTTCAGGTGATCGCGCCGGAAGTGGCGCGACGCTGGAGGAAGGACAAGGCCCGTGCCTCGCTCGTGCCATGCGCCGCAAGTCGCGCTGCGATGCGCGCTTCGGCTGTTTCCGGCCCGATTCGCACGCGTGACGAGAACTCGCCGATCGCGAGATCTCGCGACGGGTTTCGACGAGATCTCGAGAGCCGGAGCTAGTCCGGACGGCGAATGTCGAGCGCCTTCATCCGCGAAGTGAGCGTCGTCGGCTTGAGTCCGAGCCGTTCCGCGGCTCCGCCCGATCCCGAGACCTTCCAGTCGCACGCCTCGAGCGTGCGGCGCAGGTTCTCCCGCTCCAGAGCCTCGATCTCCCGCGCGGTCAGGATCGCCGACGGGCCCGGCCCGTTGCCCGCCGTCGTCCCCGCGTCCGGCCGCGACTCCATCCCGGTCACGGCACGATCGAGGTTCAAGCTGCCGCCGCGCGAGGTGATCACCGCGCGCTCGATCACGTTCGCGAGCTCGCGCACGTTGCCGGGCCAGTCGTAGGCCATCAGCTGGCGCTTGGCGGCCTCCGTGAGGGGCGCGAGGTCGCGGCCCATCTTGCGCGCGTACTTCCGGGCGAAGTGGTCGGCGAGCAGCACGATGTCGTCCCCGCGCTCGCGCAGAGGAGGAAGCCGGAGCGGGAAGACGCTCAAGCGGTAGTACAGATCTTCGCGGAACGTCCGCGCCTTCTTCATCTCGTCCAGGTCGCGGTTCGTGGCCGAGATCACGCGCACGTCGACCCGGCGCGTCTTCGATCCGCCGACCGGCTCGAACTCCCCTTCCTGCAGGACGCGCAGGAGTTTCGCCTGGAGCTCGAACGACAGCTCGCCGATCTCGTCCAGGAAGATCGTCCCCCCGTCCGCCAACGCGAAGCGGCCCTCGCGGCGCTCCGTCGCCCCCGTGAACGCGCCCTTCTCGTGCCCGAAGAGCTCGCTCTCGATCAACGTCGCCGGGATCGCCGCGCAATTGAGGCGCACGAGCGGCGCCGCGCGCCTGCGGCTCGCCTGGTGGATCGCGCGGGCGATCAGCTCCTTCCCCGTTCCGGTCTCGCCGAGCACGAGGACGCTCGCGTCCGTGCCGGCGACCTGCTCGATCTCGTGGAGCACGGAGACGAGCGCGGGACTGCGGCCGAGGATCTCGTCGAAGTTGGCGAGCTCGCGCAGCTCCTCGCGCAAGTAGGTCGCCTCGGACGAGAGCGTGCGGATGCGCGCTTCGGCTTCCAGGCGATCCTCGAGGTCCCGCAGGATCAGCGTGTGGAAGGCCCGGCCCGCGCGCACGTGGCAGGAGAGCGTCGCCTCCGCCCGGAACTCGCGCGCGCCGGCACGGCCGCGGATGCCGTCCGGAATCCAGCCGTTCTGCTGTCCAGGCCGGGCGCGAACGAGGTCCTTGGCGAGCGCTGCGAGCTTCTCGGCGACTTCCGGGGCGATGAGAGTCTCGAGATCGCGCCCGACCAGCGACGCGGACTTCCCGCCGAAGAGCTTCTCCGCGGCCGCGTTGACGAGCGTGATGCGCAGGCGGTCGTCGAGCTCCACGATCGCGTCCATCGCGCCGCCCACGAGGCCGGCGAGGCGCTCCTCGCGCTCGCGCACGCCCTGCTCCGCGCGCAGGCGCGAGAGTTCCGCCGCGGCGCGATCCGCGAAGAGCTGGAGCACCGCGACGAGCCGCGGCTCCTCGGGCATCGGGCGCGTGTCGAGGACGGCGAGGTGGCCGATCACGGTCCCGTTCGGATCCTGGAGCGGAACGCCCATGTAGCTGACCGCTTTCGTCGCGTGCAGCTCCAGGGCGTCGGGGTAGAGCTCGAGCACGCGATCCGGCAAGTGGACGAGGCGGGCTTTCTCGACCACCTGCGCGCACGGAGTCCCGTCGATGCTGCCTTCCCAAGCGATGAGCTCGCCGCCGAGATGGAAAGCGAGTGCCTTGAGTCGTCGCGCGGCGGGGTCGTACTCCGTGACCCACGCGCCGAGCGTCCCGAACGCGTGGGAGAGATTCCGCACGAGCGCCCGGAAGAATTCCTCACCGGTTTCCCGAGCCGTCCCCTGGAGCAGGAATCGAAGCGCGGAGTCCTCGTCCAGCACGGGACGCGTCACCGGAGCGGGGCGTTCGGCCTGCTGGTCGCGCACAGTTGACCTTCGAGCCGATGATACCGCCGGGAATCGCGCGCGCTTTCTAGGAAGCGCCGTCCGTGGACTTGGAGAGCTCCTCGTGGTCCTGGATCTCTTGCAGTCGGGCCGCCAGCGCGGGCTTGATCACCGCGAGAGCATCGCTCCCCGCGTGGAACTGTCTCGGCGGAGTCTTCATGCCGGCGATCTGTACGAGTGCCCGGCCGAGCTTCTCCGGATCCCCCTGTTGCGTGCCGTCGTAGGCCGACCACGTCGCTTGGACGTCGCCTTCGGCGGCGTAGTCTTCGATCCTGTGCCTCGGCCACCGCACGTTCTTCGCGTCGAGGAGCTCCGTTCGAAAGAAGCCCGGCTCGACGACCGTGATCTTGATTCCGAATCGCTCGACTTCGGCCGCCACCGCCTGCGAGAGTCCCTCGACCGCGAACTTCGACGCGCTGTACGCCGCGCAGTGCTTGAAGCCGACGACACCGCCGAGGGAGCTGATGTTGACGAGGTGGCCCGATCGCTGCTTGCGCAGGACCGGCAGGCGATCGAGAAGTCGCTCGCGAAGGAACCCGAGCGCCTGAAGGCCCACTGGACCCTGGTCGCGGTCTGCCTGCAGCTGCACGACCACGACGCGGTGCTCGCCGAACTCGAGCGCATGGACGCGCTCTTCGAATTGAAATGGGCCGACTTCAGCACGATCGATCAATACAAGGAGTTCGCAAGCTCCCCGCAGCACGCGCGCTGGCTCGCCTGCCTCGCTGCCAAGAAGTAGGTAGGCGGTCCCGATCCGGGTACGACCCGCTGACGAATCGGTCATCCAGCCGAGTCGGCGTGAAGCACGCGCGAGCCCATGCCGATCCTCCGGGCAGCGGACGGATGCAACCCCCGGCCGCGGAGTGTTTGCATGCTCTGGTTCAACGAATCCTTCGAACGGTACTGGCGGTTCGCGCAGATCCTCGGCGTCGCCCTCGTGTACTTCCTCGCCGGTCGCGCCGGCCTTCTCCTCGCGATTCCGCCCGGATACGCAACCGCGATCTGGCCCGCCGCCGGCCTCGCGCTCGCGAGCTTCCTCCTCCTCGGAGACCGCGTCTGGTCCGGAGTCTTCCTCGGTTCGTTCGCCGTCAACGTGAGCACGGCCTTCGACCCGAGCAGCTCGAGCGCGATCGCGCGCTCGATCCTCCTGCCCCTCGCGATCGCCACGGGCGCGACCTTCCAGGCTTGGTTGGGAGCGACCCTCTCGCGGCGTTTCACCGCGAGCCCGAACGCGCTGAGCCCGGAGCGCGACCTGCTCAAGTTCCTGGCTCTAGCCGGACCCGTGAGCTGTCTCGTCAACGCCTCGGTGGGTGTCACGAGCCTCTTCCTCGCCGGCATGATCGGAGCGCGCGAGATCGCGTTCTCGTGGTTGACCTGGTGGATCGGGGACACGATCGGCGTCGTCGTCTTCGCGCCCCTCGTCCTGATGTGGGCCACCGACGGCGCGACGATCGACCTGCGCCGGAGGTTCTGGGTCTCCGTGCCCCTGTGTTGCACCTTCGGCCTCGTGGTCCTGCTCTTCGTCCGCACCAGCGCCTGGGAACGCAACCGGACCGACGCCGAGTTCGAGCGGCGCACCGACGACCTCGCGTACAAGCTCAGGCGCAGCCTCGAAACGCATCTCGAGGTGCTGGACTTCGTCGGCGGATTCTTTTCCAGCGGCGCGCACCTGAGCCGCTCGGAGATCCGCGTGTTCACGCGGCGCCTGCTCGCGCGTCACCCCGACATCGAGACGCTGTTCTGGAATCCGTACGTGCTGGACACCCAGCGCGTCGCGTACGAGCAAACCTCGTCGGAGTCCCTCCCGTCCCGCCCGGAGATCCTGGAGCAGGATGCGCAAGGACGTTTCGTGCGCGCCGGGGAGCGCGCCGAGTACATCCCCGTCGCGTCGATCGAGCCGTCGAGGGACAACCAGTGCGCGATCGGATTCGACCTGGCGTCGGACCCGGCGGCGAGCGAAGCCCTGCGGCGATCGTGCGACACCGGCGAGATGGTCGCCGTCGTCGGCGGCCACCTCGCCGTCGGGACTGGCGATCCGTCCGTCGTGCCCTTCTTCTTCCCCGTGTATTCCGGCAGCCCGCCTCCCGAGACGGTGGAGGAACGCCGGGAGCGATTGAAAGGCTTCGCCGGCGGCACGCTGCGGATCGGAGAGATGCTGAAGGTCGCCCTCGCGGACGTCGAGCGGGACGACGTGAGCGTGAAGCTTCTCGACATGCCGGAGCACGGCGCCGTTCGAACGCTCTGCGCCGATCCGAGCGACGAGGCTGAATCCACGGACGCTGCGCCGCGCAGGACGGGAGCCATGGTCGCGACGTCCAAGACGTCGAGGCTCGACGTCGGCGGGCGCTCCTGGGCCGTGCAGCTCTCCGTGCGTCCGAGCTATCTCGCCACGCACCGCTCCTGGCAGGCCTGGAGCCTGCTCGCGGGCGGATTCCTGTTCACGGGCGTGCTCGGTGCCTTCCTGCTCGTGATCACGGGTCGGACGATCCGTGTCGAGGAGATCGTGGAGAAGCGCACGCACGAGCTGCGGCGCGCGAACGAGGTGCTGAAGCGCGAGACCGCGAAACGGATCACGGCGCAGAAGATCGCCAACGTCGACCCTCTCACCGAGCTCCTGAACCGGCGCGGGCTCGAGGCCGAGCTCTCGAAGGAGATCCGGCGAGCGTCGCGCACGGACGCGCCGCTGACGGCCGTGCTCCTCGACTGCGACGACTTCAAGCGGATCAACGAGACGCTGGGTCACGCCGTCGGCGACGTCGTCCTCAAGGAGGTCGCGATGCGCCTCAAGGATGCGCTGAGGCCGACGGACCACTTGGCCCGCATCGGCGGCGACGAATTCCTCGTGCTCCTGCCCGACACGCGCATGGCCGAGGCGATGCACGCGGGAGAGCGCCTGCGCCTGGCGGTCTCCGACAATCCGCTGCGCCTCGCCTCCGGCCCGGTCAAGCTGACCGCGAGCTTCGGCATCGAGCGCGTCCCCACGAGCGTCGTGTCCATCGAGGAGGTGCTCGCGCGGACGCACCTCTCGCTCCGGCACAGCAAGCGGAAGGGCAAGAACCGCGTTTCCTCGCGTGAAGGCAAGGAATCCGCGACCGGGCCCGCGCTGTCGCACGTCGCGCAAGCGCTGCGGCTCGGAGAGTCCTTCCGCGCGGTCAAGCAGGCGATCGTGTCCCTCTCCGACGAAGCCGTCGTGGGGTGGGAGTTCCTGTCGCGCGGTCCGCGCGGCGGCTTCGAGATGCCGTACGACTTCTTCCGCGTGGCACTCGAGCGGAACATCCTGACCCTGGTCGACCTCCATTGCCTGCGCGCGTGCATCGCCTCCTCGCGCAGCCTTCCCGCGGGAATGTCCTGCCACGTCAACCTGCTCCCCTCGACGATGTTGAGCATGCCGGAGGAACGCCTCGTCGAGCTCTTCGCCCCCGCCGGCGGGAGACGCGGTTTCTGCGTCGAGGTGAGCGAGCAGCAGTTCATCGGCGACCCGGCGTGCCTGCGCGGACCGGTGCGCGCGCTGAAGGACCTCGGCGTGCAGGTCGCCATCGACGACGTCGGCTTCGGTCGCAGCTCCCTCGAGACGTTGATCATGCTCGAGCCGGACGTCGTCAAGATCGACCAGAGGATCGTGAAGGGCGCTTCGCTGGACCGAGGCAGGGAGCAGTTGCTCCGACGCCTCGTCAAGGTCGTCGCGGCCATGGGCAGCCAGCTGATCGCCGAAGGCATCGAGTCGCGCGAGGATCTCGGACTGCTGCGCGACCTCGGCGTCCCCTTGGGCCAAGGATTCCTGTGGGGGCAGCCGGCCTAGTTCGGCTCATGTCCTGGAGACCGTGTACACGCACCACAAGTTCGATCACGCGTTCCCTCCCGGCGTCGAGACGCAGGTCTCGTACATGGTCTGCTCCCTCCCGCGCTCGGGCAGCTCGCTCCTGTGCGAGCTCCTGTGCAACACGGAGCACGCCGGCGCTCCCACCGAGTTCTTCGACCGCGAGACGATGGAGGGATTCCAGCGCGCCTGGGGAGTCGACTCCTTCGACACCTACGTCGCGGCGCTCCTCGCGAAGAAGACCAGTCCGAACGGCATCTTCGGGTTCAAGGTCCACTGGGAGCAGTTCGCGGACACCCTGGTCGAGCTCGACGTGCTCGCGCTGTTCCCGAACCTCCGTTTCGTGCGCATCGACCGCACCGACCGCATCCGACAGGCCGTCTCCTTCGCGCGCGCGCTGCAGACGAACCAATGGGCCTCCGATCACCCCGTCCGGAACGACCGCCCGATCTTCGACCGCGCCCAGATCGACGAGTGCCTGCGGCGGATCCGCCGCGGCGAGGAGATGTGGGAGCGCTTCTTCGAGCAGAACAGGATCTCCCCGCTGCGCGTCGTCTACGAGGAGCTCGTGGCGCGCCCGCAGCCGACGCTTCTCGCCGTTCTCCGGCATCTCGGGATCGCCGGGTCCCCCCATCTTGCTTCTCCCCCGCCGACGCTGAAGAAGCAGGCCGACGCGCTCTCCGACGAGTGGGTGCGGCGCTTCCGTTCGTCAGGCGATGACCAGGCCTGAGGAGAGATCGAACGGTCCGGCGGCCGCATGTCCTCCGCGAGCCCGCATCTCGACCGGGCACCGGAAGACGACGTTTCCCCCGCGGATGCCGCGGATCTCGAACCTCCACTGCGCGCCCCCGACGAACTCGTCGGCGGGCAGGCGAGCGACGAACCCGCTCCGGTCGCCGCCGCGTGCGAGCGGATGAACGGCGGCCACGTCGGGCCGGTCGATCGGCTCGGCGCGCCGCGTCGCCCCCGAAGGCGCGACGATCTCGATCCGCTCGGCACACGCGTCGTCCACGAGCAGCCAGCCGCTGATCGCGAGCACGCTCTCGCCCTGCTCGGCGAGGGAATCGACGAAGCCCTTCGCGAGGAAGAGCGGCGGGACGCCCGACTCGCGTCCGTGGATCGCGCCCGCCACGACGGCGAGCGCAGCGGCCATCGCCGCGAGCGTGCGGCGCACCGCGTCGCCGTCGTGCGCGTACGAAGGCAGGAGCGTGCCGTTCGTCAGCACGCCGTTCCGGGCGCACTCGCGCAGGAAGAGCGTCCGCAGCACGTCCCCGCCGAACCCGCCCTGATCCGCGAACTCGAACGACATCCGCGCGTCCGGACCCATCAGGACGCAGCGAACCCCGTCGTTCGCGCACGCGCGGTGGAAACCCTCGCGCACTTCGCGTCCGACGCGCGCGAGATGGGCGATCACCGGCTCGTCCCGGAGGACCTCGAGCGTCGCGCGCGCGGCGGCCAGCGACAACGTCTCGCTGGAGAACGTCATCCCCCAGCCGACCTTGGGAAGGAGGCGCATGTGCCGGCGCCCTCCGACGACCGCCGAGAGTGGCATGCCGTTGCCGATCGCCTTGCCGAAGCAGGCGAGGTCGGGTACGACGTCGAAGAATTCCTGCGCGCCGCCGCGCGCCAGGCGGAAGCCGGTCACCACCTCGTCGAACACGAGCAGAGCGCCGTGCCGGTGCGTCAGATCGCGGACGCCGTCGAGGAATCCTGGATCCGGCAGACGCACGTTGACGGGCTCCATCACGACGGCGGCGACCTGTCCGTCGAAACGCCGGAAGAGCGCTTCGAGGGCGCCGAGATCGTTGTACGGAAACGGGTGCAGGAGGGGTGCCGTCGCCTTGGGTACGCCCGGAACCTCCGGGTAGCCGCACACGTACCAGTCGTGGAACCCGTGGAAGCCGTGGTGGAGGATCACCTCGCGGCCCGTGTGAGCGCGCGCGATGCGCACGGCGGCGGTGACCGCGTCGGAGCCGTTCTTGCCGAACGCCACCATCTCCGCGCACGGGATCATCTCCACGAGCAGCTCGGCGACGTCGAGCTCCACGCGGTGAAGGATCGAGAGCGTCGGCCCGGCCTCGAGCTGCGCGCGAATCGCCGCCTCGACCTTCGGGTGGCGGTAGCCGAGGAGCACCGGGCCCCACCCGTTCATCCAATCGAGGTAGGTGCGGCCCTCCGCGTCGACGAACTCGCAACCTTGCGCGCTCACGGCGAAGCGGGGGTAGACGTCCACCTCGCCCGGAGAGGGAAGGCGGAGGAGAGCGCGGTGATGGTGTCCGAGCGCGAGGAGCTCCCCCGCGCGATCCCAGTCTCCGCCGCTCACCGCGGTTCGTCCCACGGCGACCGGAACCGACGCTTGCCGAGAGCGGGCCGCTTCAGCTGGAGGATTCCGTCGCCGTTCGTCTTGACGCCTCCGAGGTCGACGACCGGCAGGTGCCCCTCGTCCGGGTAGCGCAGCTCGCTGCCCGGAATGCGACGGATCGGCCTATGGCGCACGAGGCAGCGGATCTCGGACGAGCGCGCGATCGGCTGGCCGGTCGTCGGGTCGCCCGCGACTACTTCCCACCAGTACCCGAGGTTCGGCCGAAGACTGCGCCAGAGCTTCCGCGGGATCTCGAACGAGAGATCCCCGGTCTCATCGACGCTGGGCTCGATCGGGATGGACACGAGGTCCTTCGCCTCGCCTCCGAGCGCCAGGACGAGCGTGTAGCGCGCATCTCCCACGTCCGGGCGCGCGATCCGGATCCTGGGCGGGGCCTTGTGTCGAGTCATGTGCGGCGGATGCGTCACCGCGAGCGCGCGAGGCAAGGATGCAGCCGGGACGCCGGCCGTGCGCTGGAACTCCGCGGTGAAGGGCATCTCGGCCTCCGGCGGGAGTCGATCGCTCAACCTGCAACTCGCGCAGATCGTCGGAAGGTCCCAGGTGAGGTGCGCGCGCCGGAGATCCCGGAGCTTCGCGCCGTTCCACATGTCGGAGAAGTCGTCCCGCGCGAGATTCCCGAGCTCGAGCTCCCCGTCCGTCGAATAGCTGCACGGCGCGACGGAACCCTCGACGGAGATCCGCAGCCGGTCGCGCACGAAGCGGCAGTATCCGGGGAGGAGACGCCGCATGCGCCAGTCCCAGTGGTCGTAGTCGGCCTTCCGCGCGGTCGGCCCGATCTTCGTGCGGCGGAAGTCGTGGTCTTCGACCCCGGCCACGTCCCAGACGAGGCGGATCCGTTTCTCCCGAGCGGTCTCGATGCACCGGCTCTTCACGCGAGCGAGCTCGTCGGCGGCGAGATGGACGAGCGGGTTCCATTGGCCGGATTGGGGATTGACGTCCATCATCTGCAGGACGTGCACGGCGGGCATGCCGGCGTCCGCGAGGAACGCCACCGTTTCGTGCACGTGCGGCGCGTTCAACGTCAGCAGGACGACGTTGGCGATGCACTCGAGCCCGCACGCGTTCGCGAGCTCCGCCGCCCTCGGCAGGTTGGCGAACACGACATCCGGCTTGCTTCCCGGGCGAATCCGCTCGAACACGTCGTGGAGATGGCTGTCGATCGAGAGAGCCAGCGTTTCGGTGATGCTCTCGAGCTCCCGGAACCTCGCCTCGCTCAGGAACTGGACATTGGTCGTCAGGCACAGCTCGATGCCGTGGGTCTCGGCGACGCGCCGGGTCGTCTCCCATCCTGCGATCAGCGGCTCGCTGCCGTCGTACGGAGTGATCACGGACAGCCAGGGCGCGACCTGCGCTTCGAAGCGCGCGACGAGCGCGGGCGCCATCTTGACGACCGGCGGGTTCGCGCCGTTCCAGCACATGACGCACGACATGTTGCAGTAGTTGTTGAAGCAGACGTGCGCCTCGTAGGGGCCCGCCTCGAACTCGAACCGGCCCTCCAGGAGGGCGGCTTCGCGCCGCTCGCGGCTCCAGCGTTCGATCTCGAGACGCCGCGCGTGCGAGATCCCGTGCTCGCCGGCCTCGGCCCGGTCCGCGCCCGGAAGCGCCAGGATCGCGCTGCGCGCAGGAGCGCGCCGCAATGCACGGTGGAGCGAGCGTCTCCCGGAATCCAACAATGCACGAACGACGGCACCGGGCGTACCGAACATGGCGAGCACCATAGGCCGAGCGAGGGGGCGCACCAGACGGGAAGTCTGTGGTGCGCGCTGCACGGCAAGGTAGCACGTCGACCTTTTCGCCTACACGATCCGCCTGGTGGTGACCGTGAGCACGAGCACCGGACCGGGTCAGGGCGACGGCGGGTATTTCGCGAAGCTCCGGTCCGCGCTATCGGGATCGTCAGCGAACGCCGCAGTGGCGCGGGACAGGAGCGGGACGCTATCCTCCCGCACCCCCGCTGGTCCCGAGCGCCGAGATGCGCTCCAAGCGCGGATCCCAATCCCTGAGAGCCAAACCTCATGAAGATCAAGACAACCCTTCTCGCCGCCGTGCTCGCAACGATCGTCGGCACGTCGAGCTGCCTCGGCCCGGACCACGCCTACGGTCAGGTCAGGAGCTGGAACGCCCAGCTCTCCGACCAGGACTGGCTCAAGGAAGTGGTGTTCATCGGTCTGTGGATCATCCCGGTGTATCCCGTCGCGCTGCTCGGCGACGTGGTGGTCTTCAACACCATCGGGTACTGGGGCGAGAACCCGATCAAGGATCCGGGTCCGTTCCCGGGCTTCCACAAGAAGTAGCAGCGACGACCGCGCGCCGGCGCGGGACGGAGCCATGGCTGCCAGGCGCAAGGCGCGTCGGAAGAAGGTCGCCCCTTCCTCCCGCGGTCTCGGTCCGCACGAAGTGCGGGCCGAGAGCCCGCCGGCGGCGATCGAGAAGCTCATCGCGCTCGTCGAATCGGACGCGGCGGCCGTCATCGGCTCGTACCGCGAGCCGCTCGGCGGGAAGTGGCAGCTCTTCGTCGCGCTGCCGATCGACAAGGTCGCTCCGACGCCGTTCCAGCGCGATCTCTCGGACGCGCACTTGAAGCGTCTCGTGCAGCGCGTCGACGAGGTCGGCCGCTTCCTCGATCCGATCATCGCCGTGCGACGCGACGACGGCACGTACTGGACGCCGAACGGGAACCACCGCCTGCACGCGCTCAAGGAGCTCGGCGGCAAGACCGTCGTCGCGCTGCTGATCCCCGAGGCCGAGCTCGCCTACCGCATCCTCGCGCTCAATACGGAGAAGGCGCACAACCTGCGCGAGAAGGCGCTCGAAGTGATCCGCATGGCGCGCGATCTCGCGGAAACGGGCGCCAGCGAGGCGGAGCACGCGCTCGTCTTCGAGGAGCCGGCGCTGCTGACGCTCGGGATCTGCTACGAGCTGAACGGCCGCTTCGCGGGCTCGGTGTACCGGCCGATCCTCGTGCGCACGGACGAGTTCATGTCCGCGAAGCTACCGAAGGCGATCCTCGAGCGCGAAGGCCGCGCGAAGAAGCTGCTCGAGCTCGACGAGGCCGTCAACGCGGCCGTGAAGAAGCTGAAGGCGCGCGGGTTCGAGAGCCCGTACCTCAAGGCGTTCGTCGTCGCGCGCATCAACTTCCTGCGCTTCCAGAAAGGCGAGGTCGACTTCGACGCCGCGGTCGAGAAGATGATCGCCTCCGCCAAGAAGTTCGACGCCGCCAAGATCAAGACCGACGACGTCGCGCGATCGGGCGGCGTCGCGGAGGAATAGCGATCGACGGCTGGCCGGGCGGCACCCACACGAAGCCAACCGTGGACCAACGCGAGAGCTCGAGGCCGACGCGCGTGGCTCCCACCGTCCTCCAGCTCACGTTCAGCACGCTCTTGGCCGCATCGATGCGCGCCACGTCGTACCGCTTTGCGGGAGCGAGAGCGGGCGCGGCGCATCGCCGTGGATGCGGCTGAGGATCGGCTCGAGATCGTATTCGTCCGTGATCGGTTCTCTGCCCAATCAAGTTCGGGACTCTCACTGCCGCCCCCTCCTCGAACCGAGCGTCGACGCGCGAGAACACGCTCCCCGAATCGGTTCTCTGCCCAATCAAGTTCGGGAACGCGCGAGAGGCGCCTTCGGACGGGGAATTCTCCCGGAAGATCGGCATCCAATCCGCGATCTCTCGCGACGTCGCCGGGGAATGGCCGCGTGCGAGGTGGCGGACAAATCGGTCTGTCCAGCACGAGTTCCTGAGGGATCGGTTCTCTGCCCAATCAAGTTTGGGAACGCGCGATGGGCGCCTTCGGCCGAGGCCTTCTTCCGGAAGATCGGCATCAGGTCCACGAGTTCCCGCGGCGTCGCCGAGGAGGTTGCGCGCAGGCAGCGGACAACACCGGTCTGTCCAGCACGAGTTTCTGGTGAATCGGTTCTCTGCCCAATCAAGTTCGAGAACGCGCGCGAGGCGTCTTCGGACGACGGATTCTCCCGGAAGATCGGCATCCAGTCCGCGATCTCTCGCGACGTCGCCGGGGAATGGCCGCCGAAGGCGGGGCCGTCGTAGACTCCCGTTCATGGCCAAGTCGAATCCCGTTCTCGCTCGCGTCCGCGCGATCTGCCTCGCCCTCCCCGACACGAAGGAGACGCCCACCTGGGGGCAGCCGCACTTCCGCGTCGGCGAGAAGATCTTCGCCGGCTGCGGCGAGGAGAAAGGCCGCGTGTCGATCGGCTTCAAGCTCGAGATGAAGCACGCGCGCGAGATCGTCGAGGACCCGCGCTTCACGCCGGCACCGTACGTCGGTCACAAGGGCTGGGTCTCGCTGGACGGCGCGAAGGTCTCGGACTGGGACGAGCTGCGCGAGCTCATCCTCGAGAGCTACGAGCTGATCGCCCCGAGGAAGTCGCTCGCGAAGCTCGCCGGAGAGAGCGCGGAGCTCGCCCCGGCGAAGCGACCGAAGAGGGTGAAGGCGACGAAGAAGAAGAGCCTGACCTCGAGGAAATAGGCGCGGTCCGCCGCGCCGATGTCACGGATCCCAGACCACGGACAGCGCGTTGCCGACATTCCAAGTGTTCCCGGGAGGATCGGGGCAGAAGGTCGCCGCCGGGTCGCGGTAGTACACCTGGTAATAGCGCGTGGCACCCATCGAGATGGGATCGCCCAGCGCCGCCGATCGCGCGGAGATGGACGGATCACCCTGCTGCGGCATCGTGACTGCACCGAGGTGGGCGTTGCGCGCGTACAAGCGCGTCAGCGTCCCGCCCACGCAGCGCAAGCCGTCGCCGAAGTGTGCGGCCGGGATCGTCGCATCGCCCTGCAGCAGGAGGCTGAGCGCTTGAGAACGCTCGCCTGCGCTGAGGACCTGGAGCGTGTCGTTCCCCAGGCTCGCATTCCCTGTCGCGGTCAGGAGGGCTCCGCCCGTCGCCGCGGAGTTCTGGCATCCGTGGTACAGGCCACCGCTGTTCCCGCACGGGCAGGCTCCTTCATTCCCGTCGCCGTGGCAGAAGGAAGCGACGGAACCGGAAGCGAGGTCGCGGAGGAAGATGTCCCCGGCGAGGTTGATGTCGTTGTCGACCAGATTGGTGGCCCAGCTCCTGAATGCGACGAACCGACCGTCGGGAGTGATCCTCGCGGCCTCGTTGTCACCGTTCGCTTGCGTCCAGCTCGAACTCACGCTCACCAGGGTGGTCCACCCCGTCGTGCGATCGTGGAGCAACACATCCTGATGGCCGTTCACATCGCCCGAGACGAGGTTCGTCGCGTAGCTGTCGAACGTCACATAGCGCCCGTCCGCGGACATCGAGGGCTGCATGCTCCAGACGTTACCTTGCACGCCCGAGGAACTGATGCTCACGCGTTCGGTGGCGCCGGTCAGCGTGTCGTGGACGAAGACGTCCGCCCAGTCGTTCGTATCGCCGGGAACGAGATCGGTCTGCTCGCTGCCAAACGCGATGTAGCGGCCGTCCGCCGAAAGGGCCGGGGGGAGGGTCCATTGATTCTGGCTGTCGATCCCATGACCCTCGTTCCCCGAAGAGTCCACGCTCACCCGGGTGGTCTGACCGGTGACCAAGTCGCGGAGGAACACGTCCGACATGCCATTCGTGTCGTTGGGAACCAAGTTGTCGGCGAGGCTCGTGAAGGCCACGAACCTGCCGTCGGGAGTCAGCGCCGCTTCGTAGCTCGTGCCGTTCCCCATGAGCCCGTTCGAATCCACGCTCACGATGTATGTCTGGTTGGCCAGGCGATCCCGCAGGTAGATCTGTGGCAAGCCGTTCGTTCCGCCCGGTACCAAGTTGGTGGCCACACTCTCGAACACCACGAAGCGGCCGTCGCCTGAGATGTCCAGGCAGTAGCTGAACCAGTTGGCTTCATTCCCGAGCGAGTCGACGCTCACCCTCTCGGTGGTCCCCGTGAGCCGGTCGTGGACGAACACATCCTCCCATCCGTTCGTATCGCCGGAGACGAGGTTCGTCGCGTAGCTGCCAAACGCTACGTAGCGGCCATCGGTGGAGATCGCCGGACTCTCGGACCAATCGTCCGCTTGCCCGTCCGACGAGTCGACGCTCACGCGTTCCGTCAGGCCCGTGAGTTGATCGTGGACGAACACGTCGAGCGTGCCGTTGGTGTCTCCCGCGACGAGGTTCGTCGATTCGCTGTGGAACGCGATCCATCGGCCATTGGGGGAGATCGCCGCTCTGTCGGAGTCATCATCACCCTGGTTTCCGAACGAGTCGACGCTCACGAGACGCGTGCTCTGAGCCACTGCAGTCCCTGCGCATCCGAGGACCGCCAGGACAGCAAGCGCCGCCGGACATTGCGCTCGAATCGTCGGCAGGAGCCCCGTCGTTTCCTGGAACCTCGACGTCGCGCGTGCGCTCGATTCACCCTCGTTCACTCTCGATTCTCTGCTTCGAAGTGCCATTTGAGCCCTCCTTGCGATTCCCGTTCATGTGCTCGTGACGAGGCCGATCTTCTCCCCTGAGACGGGTCAGCGCTGTACGCAGCAATGCGGATCAGGCCTCCGCACTCTGCGTAGCGGTCGACGCCAGCTGTCGCTGCGATGTTCGACGCCTCCAAGAGGTGGGTTCACCCGGTCACGGACAGAACCTCACCGCCGCCGCATCGCTCAAGTTCATTCCCGCACCGCCCGCGGCGTTGTCACGGAACCAGAACTGGAAGCGCCACGTCGAGCCCGCGAGGATCTCGCCGCCTGCGGGCAGATGCGTCAGGTCCAGACCGACCTGCGCACGTCCGTCGACGGCGATGAACGTCATCGGGAAGACCTTGAACAGGCCGGGAGGGAACGGGCTGACGCAGAGGTATCCGTTTCCGAACGGCGTCCTCGTCGCGTTCGCGCCGTAGAAGAAGAACCCGGGGCTCCCCGGTGGACAGCCGGCCGCGAGGAGCTGCGTGTCGTTCGCGGCGACGCCCAGGCTGCCGGTGACGGAGATCGTCGCTGCGGAGCCGGATGAATTCACCGTGCTCGTGCAGTAGTTGATCGCCGTGCAGTCGGAGAGCAGGAGCTCGACCTCGTACCAGTCGGCTCCGCCCGGCGGGTCGTCGTCGAATTCGATCACGACGCGGTAGCCGTTCGCCGCGGACGGGTACTCGACGATGGAGCTCGAGTTCCGCGACTGGATGAGAACGAGCACGGGCGTGAAATCCGAGTTGGGCAGGGAGGTCTGCAGGTCCGAGAACGTGCTCGAGAAGCAGCCGCCGCAGAAACGATTCTCGCAGTCGGGCACGTCGGGCCAAATCGGGTCCCACGCGACACCGTCGAGGAAGGTCGACTCCACCGGCAGCCCGACGTTGCAGCCGAGCCGCCCGGGCGCCGCGAAGTCGAAGTGCTGCCACGTGGCGGTGTTGTCGTCGAGGATCAACCGGCTGCGGCCGTCGATCCACGCACGGATGTGGATCGACGGGACGAGTTGTCCCGTTCCGTCCGCGGCACCCGGGGGGGCCGCACGGTTCGGCGGTTGGATTGCGACGAGAGAGAGCACACACGAGAGAAGAATGCCGGCGTTCATGTTCGGTTCCTCCAAAGGAACGAGCCGCGCGTGGCTCGAACGCGTGCATTGGACTCGCGCGCCGTCGGTCGATCGATGCCTTCTGGTGGGTAGGAACGCGTCGCTCAGTGCGCAGTCGAGCGACTTCTCGCCACGAGGCGGCTACGGACCGCGCAGTTCGACTTGCTCGCTCCTCAGCGATGTCCGCCGCCGCCGCGTCCACCGCCGCCGAATCCTCCGCGGCTCCCGCCGCCGCTGAATCCTCCGCGGCTCCCGCCGCCGCTGAATCCGCCGCGGCTTCCGCCTCCGCTGAACCCACCGCTGCTGCGGCTCCCGCCGCTGCTGAACCCGCCGCTGCTCCGGCCGCCGGTGCTCCGGCCGCCGCTGAATCCTCCAGCGCTGCTGCCGCGCGTCGACCCGCCTCCGCCGTAGCTCCGCGTTCCTCCGCGGGTCGTCCCGCTCCAGATGCCCGAGGAGCGACTCGGGCCCGGACCGCGGTAGCTGGTCGCACCGCCGCCCGCGGATCGCGTGCCGCGACTCGGCGACGGAGTTCCCGAGTAGGAGCGCGGGCTGCTTCGATAGGAAGGAGCACTCGGGTAGCGGCTGCCGGCTCCCGGCGCGGCGGGCGTCGTGCCGTGAGGCGCGGATCGGATCGGAGCGCCGCTCACGCGGCCGGAACCCGGACCCGTTCCCGAGCGCGACGCGGCCGGCGGCGTGCCGCTTCGGTTCATCGGAGGCGCCGAGCGCGTGCCGATCGAGGGGCTCGCGGGCGTGACGCCGCCGGTTTTCGCGCCCGCGGTGCGAGCGGATCCCGGTGCGGCTCCGACCGAGCGCGCGACCTCAGGGCTCCTGTACTTCACGCCCGTGCGGTGCGCCGGATCGTGCCGCCACGTGGCGGTACCTCCGGGTGTTCCGTTCGAAGGCATGGGGTGCGAGCTCGTGTGCGTGTTGAAGGTGTTGAGCTGGTTGCAGTTCACGTTGCAGCAGTGGTTGTTCCAGTCGCAGCTGCTCCAGCAGCAGCCGGATCCCCACCAGAACCCGAGGCCGAACGACACGAACGCCCACGGCCACCCGGAGTACCAGCCGGGGTAATACGCATCGGGGTAGTACCACGACGGACCGTAGACGACCGCGGGCGAGTACGACGGGACGTAGATCACCTCGGGATTCGCGGGCTCGATGACGATGGTCTCGCCGTCCTGCGAAACCCGTTGCTGCTCGGTCGTCTTCAAGTTCCCTGCTTCGAACGCCTTGCGCCGCATCTTCTGGATCGTGTCCATGAGCTCGGTCTTCTGCGCGAGGAACGCGTCGCCGAGATCCTTCGTCCAGTCGAGGTTGTCGTTCATCTGCTTCAAGACGGTCGGGATTCCGCATAACGCCTTGACGCTCGGGTCCCACTCGTTCTGCTTGAGCGCCTCCTCGAGCGCCGCGCCCTTGAGCGCGGGGTTCTTGTCCACCCAGCGCGAGGCTTCGACGATCTCGAGAGGATAGGTCGACGCCATGAGGATCTGCGCGATGAGCGCGTCCGGATAGAGAGCGATCGGCGCCGCCATCTTCTCCAGGCGCTCGGGCGAGAACGTCGCGGCGGGCTGCTGCTCGGGAGCAGCGGGAGTCTGCGCGGGCGCGGCCGGCGCTTGCGCGGGAGCCGCCGCCGGTTGCTCCGGCGCGGGGGGCGATTGCTCCTGAGCGGCGAGCGGTCGCAAGAGGCCGAGCAGCACGAACGAGGCGGTGACGAGCTTGATGTTCACGTTCATCGGAGTCCTCCCAGGCACTTGCCAGGCCTCCATCCTAGCCGAGTTCGCGGGAGCGGAGCGTTTCGACGTTTCTGCGCCTCGCCCCGAAAACGCCGCCCGGCCCGCCAGTCCGCAGCGCGAGAGGTTCGAGCCTCCGTCTGCCGGATCTCGCGGATGCCGAGTCAGCCCACCGAAGGCCAAGTCCTCGTCGACCAGACCCCCGACGAAGAGGTCCGGGTGGACGTGCGCCTGAGCAGTGAGAGTCTCGAACCTGATCGGCTGGAGAATCGTTTGCGAAGCGCTCGTTCTCGCAGGTCGACGCTCGGTGCGAGTACGAGTCGACGGGACAACTCCCGAACTTGATTGGGCAGAGAATCGGTTCGCGGAGAGCGGGTCCTCGCGCGTCGACGCTCGGTGCGAGTGCGGGTCGATCAGACGGTTCTCGAAGTTGATTGGGCAGAGAACCGGGTTCGCGGAGAGCGCGTTCTCACGCGTCGACGCTCGGTGCAAGGAAGAGTCGGCAGTAAGAGTCCCGAACTCGATCGAGCAAGGAACCGGTTCGCAGAGAACGCGTTCACCCGAGTCGACGCTCGGTGCGAGTGCGGGGCGATCGGAAGACTCCCGAACTTGATTGGGCAGAGAACCGGTTCGCGGAGAGCGGGTCCTCGCGGCTGGACGGCTGACGCGGGCGCGGGCGACAATGCGTCGTGTCCTGCGCACAAGCGCTCTCGCGGGCAACGCAGGGTCCGGATGAACGACGCGGGCACGAATCTCCGCCGCGACGATCCCTCTTCTCCCGCGATGGGCACTCGCGGAGCATCTGACTAGCTCGTGGAGCCCGCGACGAACCGTCGTGCGCACGATCTGCCCGGATCAGCCTCCGTCAGCGTCCCGTCTGCCGCATTGGAGCAACCTTCGGGCTCGGGCGACTCGTAGCTTCGTCCTCGAAGCGCGCGTGATCGTCCCTTCGATCCGGCGCGCGGCGCCGACACGGGTACGCGACGCCGAACTCGGGGCGCCACACGGCGAAGAGCGTGATGCCCTGAAGCACTGAGGGTTCAGTCCGGCTAGGCCTCGGCGTTCGCAGCTGCGGCGTACTCGCCGCAGCTGCGAAC
>DASYPQ010000020.1:0-120282 GCA_036006425.1 Planctomycetota bacterium | reverse complement strand
CTTTGAGTTTTACCCTTGCGAGCGTACTCCCCAGGCGGGGCACTTAACACATTAGCTCCGGCAGAGAGGACATAGGTATCCCCCCTGCCCAGTGCCCATCGTTTACGGCTAGGACTACCGGGGTATCTAATCCCGTTTGCTACCCTAGCTTTCGCACCTCAGTGTCAGATCAGGTCCAGTGAGCCGCTTTCGCCACCGGTGTTCCTCCAGATATCTACGCATTTCACCGCTCCACCTGGAGTTCCGCTCACCCCTACCCGCCTCGAGTCCGCCAGTATCACGCGCCATTCCCCGGTTGAGCCGGGGGATTTCACACGTGACTTAGCGCACCACCTACGTGCTCTTTATGCCCAGTAATTCCGAACAACGTTTGCACCCTCTGTCTTACCGCGGCTGCTGGCACAGAGTTAGCCGGTGCTTCCTCTCGCCTTGGTCAGTCCGAGCGCTATTAACGCCCGTTCGTTCCTAAAACGTGACAGCAGTTTACAACCCGAAGGCCTTCATCCTGCACGCGGTGTCGCTCCGTCAGGCTTTCGCCCATTGCGGAAGATTCTCGACTGCAGCCTCCCGTAGGAGTCTGGGCAGTGTCTCAGTCCCAGTGTGCCGGACCGTCCTCTCAGACCCGGTAGCCGTCATCGCCTTGGTGGGCCATTACCCCGCCAACTAGCTGATAGCCCGCAACCCCCTCCCACAGCGGCAGCTTGCGCCACCATTTGTCGGACAGAAGATGCCTTCCGTCAGAAACATCCAGCATTATCCGCCGTTTCCAGCGGTTATTCCGGTCTGAGGGGTAGGTTGGTTACGTGTTACTCACCCTTTCGCCGCTCTACTCGCCTTGCGGCTTTCGCGCACGACTTGCATGCCTAATCCACACCGCTAACGTTCGTTCTGAGCCAGAATCAAACCCTTCATAATTTGAAGTTGTCTGTTGGCTTTCTTATTGGAGATTTGGACGGCACCCCCGGAGGGATGCTCGTCCTGCTCGCACGGTTTCAAGGGCCACCCTTGTTTTCAAAGAGCTCAGGCCTCGCAGGCACGAAGTCGCGCCCGGGCCTTGGACTCGCGTTCCCCGCGTCCTTCGCGACCGAGGTCGCTCCGGGCTTTGGGGGACGGGGATGATAGAGCTTCGAGGGGGCCCGTCAACAATGTCGCATCAGAAACCGTGACGGACTCGAATGACGCTCCCTAACTCGCGCCAAAACAGGGACTTACGCTGCTCGCGCGCGGCAGGTCGGGGCGTCGCCGGCGAGCCTCACGGCTGCACGGTGATCTTCGCCCCCTTGGGGAGGATCTCGAAGAGCTCCTCGATCGCCGGTTGCCGCATGCGGACGCAGCCCTGGCTCTGGTCCTCGCCGATGCTGGCGGGATCCTTCGTGCCGTGGAAACCGAGGCCGGTGTTCGTGCCGTCAGCCTTTTGCCAGGCGATCCAGCGCGTTCCGAGCGGATTCTCGGGGTCTCCGAACGGCACGGGCGGATGGCCCGGCCGGAACCAGGGCGGATCCTTGGTCTTCTCCCCCACGACGTATTCGCCCGGAGGCGTCTCGGTGCCGGGCTTGCCGACCCCGATCTCCCAGGCGGCCACGACCTCGTTTCCGAGGCGGTAGAGAGCCCAGTGCGCATCGAGGTCGACGAGCACGTTGGCGCGCGACGTCGGGACGCGCAGCGTCTGCCCCGGGTGGATCGTCTCGCTGCGCAGGCCGTTCGAGCGCGCGATCTGCCCCGTGCAGAGCAGCCACTCCGGGTGGTCCTTGAGCACGCGCTTGCGCACGCTGATCAAGCTGTCGCCCGCCTCGACCTTCACTTCGCTCGAGGCCCAGCCGCCGTCGGGCGACCAGCGGTAGCCCGCCTGCGCGTGCGCGAGCGCGTCGCTCCAGGCGACGAGCGAGTCCCGGTCGGCGCTCCACGGGGCGAGCACCTCGCCCTGCAGCAGCTCACCGTAGCCGAGCGCCGCCTCGCGGTTTTTCCCTGCGGATAGAGCTGTTTTCGCGTCACGCGCGATGCACGCGAGACCGGCCGCCAGGACGAGCGGCGAGTCGCCCCGCTGCGCCGCTTCCATCGTCTTCGGTCCGGAAGCCAATGCCTGCTTCAGGAACGTCGCTTCGGAGACGCGCACTCCGTCGCGCGACTCGAGCCCCTCCGCCATCCGGCGCGCCTCGTCCACCGAACCGACGACGAGGCGCTGCAGCGCGAGCGCGAGATCGCGACGCCCCGCGGGCAGCGCCTTCCCGGGCCCGTCGAGGTACGACTGCAGATCCTGCGTGCGGTGGAGCAGCACGCTCGCGACGGCGACCTCGTCCGCCGGGGCCGCGCTGCTCTGCGCGGGCTTCGCGCTGGCGGGCTCGACCGCAGGCGCGGGCGGGACGACCGGCTTCGCCTGCACCGGCGCCGGGCTCGACGTCGGCGCGGGCGCCGGCGTCGATGTCGCCTGAGGGCGTACGTTCTCTTTCGCGGGCTCTTTCGCGGGCTCTTTCGCGGGCTCGTTCGCGGGTGCGGCGGGAGCCGCGGGGGCCGGCGTCGCTTCGCTCGTCAAGAGCAGGCCGCCCGCCGGTTCCGCAGACGACGCACCCGCGTGCACGCTGCGAAAACCGTAGAGAACCAGCCAAAGCAAGCCACCGACGAGGAGGAGGATGAGGATCGCGCGCATCAGGGTGTTGAGCTCGAAACCGGCCTGTTCCGTGGTCGCGGCGTGCGACCGCCGCGGATGATATCCCTCGCGCGTGCGCCGTCGTAGGACGCCAAGCGGAATCCGCGCGCGCGCGCGGCGCGGCGACGGGGTGCGGGGGCCCCGGTGCGCCGTGAGGGTCCGTGCCCGGAACCAGTTGGTTCCAGGTGGGCCCGTCACCGCGCGGTGGATGCCGCGCCAGTCGAACTGAGCCCGTCGAAATCGTTGTTCGGCTCCAGGGAACTGGACCGAGCACCTGCGCACCAGGGTTGCCCCGGACTTGCGAACCTACCGCGGGGTCGCGCGCGCCGCAATCGGTCGAAGCTTCAGACTTTCGCGAGTCCGATCCGCAGCGCGCGGCCGTCGCCGAGGTCGAACTCGCGGCTCGAGGCCGACGCGGACCCGCCGGGACCATCCGCCTCCCCGTCCTCGACGGTGAGCTCCACGGCGAGGGTCTCGGTCTGGATCAGCTGCCGCTGCGCCGAGAGGGCCTTCAAGACCTGGTCGCCGCGGACCGCCGTCGCGCGCAGGCGGATCCGGTCCTCCACGGCGAGACCGCTGTCCTTGCGCAGCCCGTTGACGCGATTGATCACTTCCCGGGCGAGCCCCTCGACGACGAGATCGTCATCGAGCGTCGTGTCGAGGAAGACGACGTACTGACCGTCCGTCTCGACGTCGAAGTCGGCGCGCGTCTCCACGGACACCTGCACGTCCTCCGGGGAGAGTTCGACGGCCCGGCCGTCGACCTCGACGCCCACGGGATTCCCGGCGCGCAAGCGCGCGATCGACTCCGCCGGGAGCTTCTCGATCACCGCGGCGGCGGCCTTCATCGCACCTCCGAGGCGCTTGCCGAGCGCGCGGAAGTTCGCCTTCGCCTTGAGCACGCACAGCGCCCCGTCGTCGGCCGCGAGGCTCCCGAGCGTCTTGATGTTGAGCTCGCCGAGCAGGAGCTCCTTCGCGAAGGGCTCGGCGAGGAGGAGCAGCCCCTCGGGATCCGACGTGCGGACGTGGATGGCGCGCAGCGGCTGCCGGATCTTGAGCCCGGAGCGGTCGCGCAGCGCGCGTCCGAGCTCGACGACCCGCGTGACGATGCGCATGCTCGCCTCGAGGGTCCGGTCGACGCGCGCGGCATCCGGCGCGGGGAAGAGCTCCGCGTGCACGGAGGCGTCCGAGCCGGAGAGACGGCGCCAGAGCAGCTCCGTGAGGAACGGCGCGACCGGTGCGGCGAGGAGAGTCGCGGCGGCGAGCCCGGCGTGGAGGGTCGCGAAGGCCGCGAGCTTGTCGGCACCCTGCTCGCTCTTCCAGAAGCGCCGCCGGTTGCGGCGGATGTACCAGTTCGAGAGGTCGTCGACGACGAAGGTCTCGATGGCGCGGCACGCACCGGCGATGTCGTACGCGTCGAGATCGGCGGTGACTTCCGCGACGAGACTCTGCGTCCGCGAGAGCAGCCAGCGGTCGATCTCCGGGCGCGCGGAGGGCGCCGGGATCGCGGGATTGCGCGGATCGAAGCCGTCCAGGCGCGCGTACTCCGCGAAGAACTTGTAGCTGTTGACGAGCGTCCCCAGGAACTTGCGGCGGACCTCGAGGATTCCCGCGGGATCGAAGCGCTTCGGGAGCCAGGGATTGCCGCTCGAGAGCAGGTACCAGCGCACGGCGTCCGCTCCGTGCTCGTCGACGGTCTTCCAGGGATCGACGACGTTCCCCAGGCGCTTGCTCATCTTGACCCCGTCCTTGTCGAGGAGGAGGCCGTTGACGACGCAGGACTTGTACGCGGGTCCGTCGGGGAGCCCGAGCTCCGGGATCGAGGTCACGAACGAACCGATCGCGTGCAGCGTGTAGAACCAGCCGCGCGTCTGGTCGAGCCCCTCGGCGATGAAGTCGGCCGGGAACTGCGCGCGCAGGCGCGCGTCGCTGCCCGCCTTGTGCGGCCAGCCGTGCTGCGCGTACGGCATCGCGCCGGAGTCGAACCAGCAGTCGAGCACCGCCGGAGTCCTGCGCATGACGCCCGAGCAGCGCGGGCACGCGAACTCGATCCGATCGATGCCGGGCTTGTGGAGATCGAGATCGGCCGGCAGCGCGCTGTGCGTCCGCTCCTCGAGCTCCTTCCGGCTCCCGATCGCGACCTCGTGTCCGCACGCCGCGTTCGAGCACACCCAGAAGGGAAGCGGCGTGCCCCAGTACCGGTCGCGCGAGATGTTCCAGTCGATGTTGTTCTCGAGCCACTCGCCGAAACGCTTCTCGAGCTCCGGGGGGACCCAGCGGATCGCGCGGTTCGACGCGACCATGCGGTCGCGGTACGCGGTCGTGCGGATGTACCAGGCGGGCGCGGGGAAATAGTAGAGCGGCGTCGAGCAGCGCCAGCAGTGCGGATAGCTGTGCGGGGCGTGCACCTTGTCGAAGAGGAGATGGCGCGCCTTGAGATCGGCGATCAGCGCGTCGTCCGCGTCCTTGAACCACGTCCCGGACTTCACCGGGCCCACGTCGCGCGAGAAGCGCCCGTCGTCCCCGACGGCGAGCGACACGGGCAGCTTGTTCCGTCGCGCGAGATCCCAGTCGTCCGCTCCGTACGGAGCCTGGTGCACGATCCCGGTGCCGTCCTCGACGGTCACGAACTCGCCGGATTGCACGCGGTGCGCCGGTCCGGCCTTCTGCCATCCCCCGTCGATCTCGGGGAGGCGCGCGTCGAACAGCGGGGCGTACTCGAGGCCGACGAGCTCCATGCCGGGGCGGTGTCCGAGCTCCTCGAAGTCGACGCCCGCCGCGCCGAGGACGGCGGGGAGCCGCTCGCGCACGACCCACACGATCTCACCCGGCTCGGAGCCGCTGCCCTTCTTCTTCAGGACGCGCGCACGGACGTAGTCGCGCTTCGGATGGACCGCGAGCGCGAAGTTCGACGGCAGCGTCCACGGCGTCGTCGTCCACGCGAGCAGGCTGTCGCCGTCGGGCAGGCGGAAGCGCAGGACGACGCTCGGATCGCTGATCTCGCGGTACACGCCGGGCTGCGCGAGCTCGTGGGAGGAGAGGCCGGTCCCGCAGCGACCGCAGTAAGGGAGAACGCGTTTTCCGCGGTAAACAAGCCCTTTTCCGTGAAACAGCGCGAGCAGGTACCAGACCGACTCGATGTACTCGGGTTCGTAGGTGACGTACGGCGACGCGTAGTCGAGCCAGTACCCGGTGCGCTCGGAGAGCTCCTCCCACTCCTTCTTGTACGTCCACACCGACTCGCGGCACTCGCGATTGAAGCGCGCGACTCCTCCGTCGAGCGCCTCGATCTGCGGCTTGCCGCTGATGCCGAGCTTCTTCTCGACCTCGAGCTCCACCGGCAATCCGTGCGTGTCCCAGCCCGCCTTCCGCTCGACGCGCTTGCCGCGCATCGTCTGGTATCTGCAGACGCTGTCCTTGATCGTCCGCGCGAGGACGTGGTGGATCCCCGGACGCCCGTTCGCCGTCGGGGGACCTTCCCAGAAGACGAACGGCGGCGCTCCGGAGCGCGCGCGCTGGACGGTCTCGAAGGTCTTCTGCTCGCGCCACGCGCGCAGGACCTCCGTCTCGGCGCCGCTCGGGCGACTCTCGACTTCCCCCGGCAGGGGCTGGAACAGGTCGGTGCGGCCCATCGGGCCCCTCTTTCTACCAACGCTGCGTGCGGATGTCCGCAGCGATGCGGTCGGCGAGGGCGAGAGCCCGTCGACCGTCCTCGCCCGTCACCTCGGGAGCGCGGCGTTCCTTCACGGCGAGGAGGAACGCATGGAGCTCGGCCTGCAACGGCCGCTGCTCGCCGCCGAGGTCGAGCTCGTCGACCTGGAGGACCTTCGTGGTGATCCAGTCCTTCTGCGCGGCGAGCATCGAGGGCTCCATCTCGCGCAGCGCCTTCCGGCCCGCTTCCCACTCCGGCCCCTTGCGGACGATCAGCCCGTAGTTCTTCACGAAGTCGAGGCTGACGTAGCCGTCGCTCGAGAACAGGCGGAAGCGCCGCATCGGCGTCAGCGAGGCGCGGCTCGCGGTGACGTTCGCGCGCGCGCCGTTCTCGAACACGAGGCGGACGGAGGCGACGTCCTCGCGGTCGGTCAGGATCGCTCCGCCCGCGGCGTCGAAGCTCGCGACCTCCGATCCGACGAGATCGAGCACGAGATCGAGGTCGTGGATCATCAGGTCGTGGACGACGCCGACGTCGAGGCTGCGGAAGCTGAACGGCGCCAGGCGGTGGCACTCGATGAAGCGCGGACGCAGCCCCATCTCGCGCACCTTGCGCAGACCGGGCTGGAAGCGCTCGACGTGCCCGACGGCGACGGTGCAGCCACCGCGCTTCGCGGCGGCGAGGATCGCGTCCGCCTCCGCGAGGGTTGACGCGAGAGGCTTCTCGATCAGCGTCGGGATGCCGCGCTCGAGGAGCGGGATCGCGACCTCGGCGTGGAGCGCCGTCGGCACCGCGATGCTGACGGCGTCGAGGTCGCGCGGGAGCTCGGCGGCGTCCTCGTACGCGGCACAGCCGACTTCGAGGGCGATCGTGCGCGCGCGTTCCGCGCTGCGGTCGACGACGGCGACGAGGCTGCACAGCGGGTTCTCGGCGAAGATCTTCGCGTGGAACCGGCCGAGGTGCCCGGCTCCGATCACGGCGAGGCGGAGCGGCCGGTCGCCCGCGCCGAGCTCGGCCGCGCTCATGCTTCCGCGATCTCGCCGAGGACGCGCTCGATGCCCGCGCGCTGGAACTGCTCGCGCAGGCACTCGCGGTACCGGCCCTTCGCGCCTTTTTCCGTGTTCACGAGGCTCGCGACGAGGTGGTCCAGCGCGCGCGAGCCGTCGGCGTTCGTCTTGAGCTCGAGGAGCGTGCTGTGGCGCGGATCGCCCGAGCGCCAGATGACGCGGAACGCGTGGCGCAGCGCCTCGATCTCGGACTCCGCGAAGCCTCCGCGCTGCAGGCCGATCACGTTGACGCCGCGGACGCGGCTCGGGTGACCCTCGAGGATCATGTACGGCGGGACGTCCTGGACCATCCGCGTCATCCCGCCGACGTAGCAGAACGCGCCGATCGTGACGAAGTGGTGCGCCGCTGCGCCCCCGGAGATGTTCGCCTGCTCCTCGACGCGGACGTGTCCCGCGAGGAGGACGTTGTTCGCCATGATGATCCGGTCCGCGAGATCGCAGTCGTGCGCGACGTGGCAGCAGGCCATGAGCAGGCAGTCGCTGCCGACTCTCGTGATCCCGCCGCCCTTGACCGTCCCGCGGTTGATTGTCACGAACTCGCGGATCGTGTTGCGGTCGCCGATCCAGAGCTCGGTCGGCTCACCGCGGTACGACAGGTCCTGGGGAGGACCGCCGAGACTCGCCTGGCCGACGATCAGGTTGTCCTCGCCGATCCTAGTCCGGCCGTCGAGGACCACCTGCGGCCCGATGCGCGTGCGGTCGCCGATCACCACCTTCGGTCCGACGACGGAGTGCGGGCCGATCTCGACGTCGGCGCCGAGCTCCGCTCCGGCGGCGACGACGGCGGTGGGATGGATTCGCTTCGCCACGGCTCACTCCCTACGCATCGATCATGGTGAACATCAGGGTCGCCTCGCACACGAGCTTGCCCGCGACCGTCCCGGTGGCGCGGACCTGCGCGATCTGGTCCTTGCTGCGCAGCGTCTCGACCTCGAGTCGCAGCTGGTCTCCGGGGACCACCGCGCCGCGCAGCTTGACCTTGTCGATCGACCAGAGCACGGCGAGCTTGCCCGTGTTCTCGAGCTTGCGCAGGAGCAGGACCCCGGCGAGCTGCGCCATCGCCTCGAGCTGGAGGACGCCCGGCATCAGCGGCGCCGCGGGGAAGTGCCCTTGGAAGTACGGCTCGTTGATCGAGACGTTCTTGACGGCCACGGCGTGCCGGTAGCCGTCGATCTCGAGCACGCGGTCGATCAGCAGGAACGGATACCGGTGCGGGAGCATCCGGAGGATCTCGCGTACGTCGAGCCCGGACTCGCGCCGGATGAGTCCTCCGGTCTCGAGCGCCAGCATCAGGTCGTGGAGGCGGCGGACGAGCGCCGCGTTCGTGGCGTGCCCCGAGCGGGTCGCGATGACGTGCGCGCGGAGATCGGCGCCCAGGAGGAACAGGTCGCCGAGCAGGTCGAGGACCTTGTGGCGCACCGGCTCTCCGGGCAGCCGCAGCGTCATCGACGGATCGCCGAGCACGACCGTGTTCTCGCGCGTGGCGCCCTTCCCGAAGCCGGCCTTCTGCAGCGCTTCGACCTCGGACGCGAGGCAGAACGTGCGCGCCGGCGCGATCTCGCGCGCGAAGGTCTCGGGCGAGAGGTCGAGCTGGTAGGAGCCTCCGACGACACCGGGCTCGTCGAAGGACGCGACGTACTGCAGCGTGAGGCCCGCCGTGTCCGTCGGGAGCGCGACGAGCGTCGCCGAGCCTTCGCGCACGTAGACCGCCTGATCCAGCTCGAAGACGCGCGCTTCCGCGGCCTGCTCGACGACGCCGGCCTGCTGGACGAGGTTCATGAGCTCGAGCGCGCTGCCGTCGAGCCCGGGCATCTCCGATCCCGAGAGCTCGACCGTCAGGTTGTCGATCGAGAGTCCGCAGCACACCGAGAGCAGGTGCTCCACGGTGTCGACGTGCGCATTCCCGCGCTCGAGGCGCGTGCGGCGCTCCTTCGCGGAGTGGAACGCGATCTTGGCCGGGATCGGCGCGGCGTCGGGCAGGTCCGTGCGGACGAACTCGACGCCGTGGTCCTGCGGCGCCGGAAGGATCCGCGCGCGGACGGTCTCGCCGGAGTGGAGGCCGACGCCGGAGAACTCGACCACGGTGCGCAACGTGCGCTGCTTGCGGGTCATGCAATCCTCCCCTCGAACTCCTTCAGACGCCGTTCGACTTCCTTGAGGCGCTCCTGCATCTGCGGCAGTCGCTCGATGAAAGCGTACCGCCGGAGCGCCTCCGCGCGCGGTCGCGCCGGCCAGCCGAGGTAGTCCGCGCCCGCCGGAACGTCGCCGAACACGCCGGCCTGCGCCGCGATCCGCGCGCCGGCGCCGATCTCGATGTGGCCGTTGATGCCGGCCTGGCCCGCCAGGATCGCGCGCGCTCCGACGCGCGTGCTGCCGGCGATGCCGACCTGCGCGATGATCAGCGCGCCCGGCCCGATGACGACGTTGTGCGCGATGTGGACGAGATTGTCGATCTTCGCTCCGCGTCCGATCCGCGTGGCGCCGAAGCGCCCCCTGTCGATGGTCACGTTCGCGCCGATCTCCACGTCGTCCTCCACGACGACGGTGCCGCACTGCGGGATCTTCGTCCAGGGGGTGGCGGGATCGGACGAGGGCTCGAACCCGTAGCCGTCCGCTCCGAGGACCGCGCCGGCGTGCACGATGCAGTTCGGACCCACGCGGACGCCCGGGTAGCAGACGACGGAAGGATGGAGCACCGTGCCCGCTCCGATCTCGACGTTCCGGCCGAGCACGACGCCGGCGTGCAGGACGGCGCGGTCACCGACGCGCGCTCCGGCGGCGACGCTGCAGTGCGGACCGATCGACGCGCTCGCGGCGACGGAGGCCGAGTCGTCGACGAACGCGCTCGCATGGACGCCCTGCGGAGGAGCGGGCTCGGGCGCGGCGAAGGCTCCGACGACGCGCGTGAACGCGGCGCTCGGGTCCTTGCAGAAGAGCAGCGCGACGTCGTTCCGCGGACTCTCGAACCCGCGCGGCACGAGCACGGCCGCGGCGCGCGTGGCGGCGAACTCCGCCCGGTACTTCATGTTCGCGAGGAAGCTGATCTCGCGCGGGCCGGCCTCGGAGAGCGCGGCCGGGGACTCGACGAGCTGCGCCCCGTCGCCGCGCAACTCGGCGTTGCACAGGTGCGTCAATTCCGCCAGCGTCTTCGTCGTCATGCGTCGCGAGCCCAACCTCTGGGCTCCAGGGGGCGCGTCCTACAGTGCGGAGTGCCCGGTAAGGTGTAGCGAAGCGCCCGCCGCGCTGTCAAAGACGGCGGTTCCGCGTCAGAAAGTGAGATTGACGAGGCGGAACGAGAAGACTTGCTTGCGGTCGCCTTCGCCCGAGGCGATCGGGAAGCCGAAATTGAAGATGAGCGGGATCGGGTGGGTCAGGCCGAAACCGACTCCGACCGAGGCGCGCATCTCGGAGAAGTCCAGGTGGAACGAGTTGGGATCCAGCAGGACCGCGTCCGTGAAGAACGTCATCCGGAAGATCTCCTGCTCCCGGTAGCTGCCCGGCTGCACGACGCTGTACAGCGGGATCCGGTACTCGATCGTCCCGTCGAGCGTCGTCGAGCCGCCGATCGGCACGCCTCCGATGTTCGGTCCGATGCCGCGGTACGCGAAGCCGCGCCCGAGCCGGCTGCCGCCTCCGAAGAACCGCTCCGTGTACGGCACCTCGTCCGAGTCGCCGTACGCGTTGGCCACGCCGATGCCGGCTCCGAAGTGGAAGCCGGGTCTGGAGTCCTTCTCCGGATTCCCGGCGAGCCAGTACGCGTCGAAGTCGACGTCCGAGCGCACGTAGTCCCAGTCGCCGCCGAAGAAGCCGCCGTACGCGCCGTTGGACCAGTTGACCTGCATTCCCTCGCGCGGATTGAGCGTCGTGTCCACGCTCCGGTAGCGGATGTCGAACGTGCCGCCGATGATCTTCGATACGCCTTCCTGGTCGAACACGGCCTGCGGGATCTGCGGCTCGTCGGGCTGGCCGATGCCCCTCAGCGGCGCCTCGATGTTCGACACGTTGATGTCGTTGTTCGCGTAGCCGACGAACACGGTCAGATTGCGGCCGAAATCGCGCCCGACACGCACGCGCCGCTCGAGCCGGTCTTCCTGGTAGAAGTCGAGCTGCTGTCGCGTGCGGTGCAGGTCGAGGTCGAGGCTGTACGGATTGAACTCCCGCCCGAACACGTCGGGCTCGAGGAAGTGCACGCGGAACCCGTTGATCTCGGTGCCGGGCTCGAGCCGCAGGTCGAGCAGCTGCCCGGCGCCGTGGAACGCTTCCTTGTGGTAGATCTCCGACGGCGCGCGCCACAGGCTGCTCGGCCAGTTCGTGGTGTCGAAATTGTCCATCCGCAGCGAGATCCGCCCGAACAGACCGACGTTCGAGTCGACGCCGGCCTGGATCTGGAAGTTGATGACGCGCCCTTCCTCGACCTCGTACCGGATGTCGACGAGCTCGGGGTGCTCCGGATCCTCGGCCGAGAGGAACGTGAAGACCGGATCCTTGTGGTCCTCGGGGGCGAAGTCGTCGAGGAAGAACGAGGTCGAGTACAGGCGCGACAACGAGCGCGTGATCTCCTTGATGTCGGCCACCTTGCCGGGAAGGACGCTGATCTCGCGCCGCAGCACGCGGTCGCGCGTGTGCTCCGCGCCTTGGAAGAGCACCTCGCGGATGACGCGCTTCATCCCCTGCCGGATGCGGTAGGTCACCTCGACTTCGTGCTTCTCGGCGTCGAAGCGCAGCTCGGGATCGAGGAACGCCCAGGAAGTCTCTCCGAGCGAAGGGTGTGCGAGGTACCCGCGCTCGCCGTAGTAGTCCTGCAGCGAGCGCTGGTCCGCGCGCTGGGCCACGCGCTCGTACCGCTTGCCCGGCGCGAGCCGGCACTTCGCCCGGAGCTCGGCCTCCGGGAACACGAGGTCGACGATCTCGTCGACGGGCTCGGCATCCCTCGCCTTCGGATCGCGCTTCTGCTCGACGGCGTGGATCGTGAGCTTCGACACGCGGTAGGGCACGCCTTCGTCGACGATGACGTGGATCACGACGTCGGCGCGGTCCTCGGAGAACTCGCGCCGCTCGAGCTCGACGACCGCGTCGAGGTAGCCCTCGTCGCGGTACACCTCGCGCATCGCGAGCAGATCGGCCTGCAGCGTGTCGTCGACGTACCGTTCGCCCTTCCAGTTGAAGAGCCACGGCCCGTCGAGCTGGACGCCGGCGAGCTTCTGCAGCCCGCCACGCCAGAACCACGCGCCTTTGTCGGGAAACGAGCGGTTCCCGGTCACGACGACGTCCTTCACGTGGACCTGTGGGCCTTCGCGGATCTCGAAGATCACGTCCGGGAACTCGGTCGGCTGCCCGGGCTTGTCCTCGCCGCCCTTCGAGACGACGTCGACCTCGGCCCAGTAGTAGCCTTGGCGGTGGTAGCCCTCGAGGAGCCGCTCGCGCACGCGCGGCGCCTGATAGAGGTACAGCTCGCTGCGATCGCCGAGCTGCGCCCACTTCCGCAGTGTCTCGACGTCGACCTCGACGTTCCCGGCGAAGCGCGGCTCGAGGTCGACCGGCATCTCGACGACGTTCAGCTGGAGCTCGATCCCGCCTTCGACCTTCCGCTCGCGGACCTGGCCGCGGACCCGGAACACCTCCCAGAGCGTGTTGAGGCCCGCGTCGATCGCGTCGTTGTCGAGCTTCGCGCCGATCTTCTGCCCGAGGGCCTCGATCAGCTGCTGCTCGGTGTACCGCCGGCGTCCCTCGACGCGGATCGCGACGACCGTGGGGAGCTCCCGCTGCGCGGGAGTCTCGGGCTTCGCCGGTTCGCCTTGCCCCGCGCCCTGCGTTCCCGCGGCGGGCGGCGACGTCGACTGGGCGCTCGAAGCCCCGACCGCGACGACGACCGCGAGCGCGAAGCGAGCGATGCGGATCACGGACGCTCAGGCCTGGAGGGGCTGTTCGGTGCCGGGCGCGCGATTCTCGAAGCGCATCGTCTGCGGCACGAACTGCAGCCGCACGGAGCCGGTCGGTCCGTTGCGCTGCTTCGCGCAGATGATCTCGGCGAGTCCGCGGTTCTCCTCGGTCTGCTCGTAGTACTCCTGGCGGAACAGGAGCAGCACGACGTCCGCGTCCTGCTCGATCGAGCCCGATTCGCGCAGGTCCGAGAGCTGCGGCCGCTTGTCGTCGCGGAGCTCGACGGCGCGCGAGAGCTGGGAGAGCGCGAGCACCGGGACCTGCAGCTCGCGCGCGAGCTCCTTGAGCGCCCGCGAGATCTGGCTGACCTCCTGCTGCCGGTTCTCCGCGCGCGGCGGCGACATGAGCTGGAGGTAGTCGACGACGACGAGGTCGAGACCGCCGTACTTCGCCTTGAGACGCCGCGCGCGGCCGCGCAGCGACATCACCGTCAATCCCGGGGAATCGTCGATGAAGATGCGCGTCGTCGAGAGCTCGCCGGCCGCTTCGGCGAGCCGGCCGTAGTCCTCGTTCGGAATGCGCCCCGTGCGCAGCTTGTAGAAGTCGACGCGCGCGCGCGAGCACAGCATGCGCTGGACGATCGACTGCTGCCCCATCTCGAGGCTGTAGAAGAGGATCGTCGGCGGCCGGCCGAGCCACTCGGGCGGATGGAGCGCCGCGTGATCGATCATGTTCAGGGCGAGCGCGGTCTTCCCCATCGAGGGGCGCGCGGCGAGCACGACGAGCTCGCCGGCGTTCAGTCCGCAGAGCAGGTCGTCGAGCTCGTAGAGACCCGTCGGGAGCCCGGTCAGGCCCGCGCGGTGCGAGGCCGAGTCGATCCGCCGGAACGTCTCCTCGATCGCCTTGCCGATCGGCTCGGCGCCGCCCTTGTCGCGCGCTCCCGCGATCCGGTAGATGCGGTTCTCCGCGACGTCGAGCAGCTTCTTCACGCTGTCGCCGTCGGGGCGCGTGTCGAACGCGTCGGCGAGGATCTCCCCCGCCTCGGAGATCAGCCGGCGCAGCGCCGCGGTGTCGGCGACGATCCGCGCGTGGTGCCGCGCGTGGGCGGCCGAGGTCACCGCGCTCGTCAGCTCGACGAGGTACGAGCGCCCGCCGACTTCCTGGAACTTCCCGGCTGCCGCGAGCGCCTCCCCGACGCTGACGACGTCGACCGCCGCGTTGCGCTCCGAGAGGGCCAGCACCGCGTCGTAGACGGCGTTGTGGCGTCCGCTGAAGAAGTCGCCGCGGTCGACGACCTCCGCGACCTCCGGGACGCGCTGGGGCTCCGTGAGGAGTGCTCCGAGCAGCGCGCGCTCCGCATCCTCGTTGTGCGGCGGGATCCTTCCCGGCAGGGTTTCTTCGGACATCGCTCGCCATCCTGGCGTTGCGGGAGGATATCGGCGCGGCGTGCGAGCGCAAAGGCGCGCGCGCCCGCGGCGGGTTCACCGCCGCGGGCGCGCGTTGTGGCGCAAGCGGTTACGCGAGGCGTTCGCTTCAGGTCGCGACCGCGTCGGCGGCCACTTCGACCTTGACCTCGGCGAACGACTCGCCGTGGACGTGGACGCGCACGACGTGGACGCCGACGGTCTTGAGCGGCGCGTCGAGACGGACGTCCTTCTCGACGACGGCGTGACCCGCAGCGACGAGGAGCGCGACGATCTGCGCCGCGTTCACCGACCCGTACAAGTGTCCGCCCTCGTCCGCCCGTCCGGACGTCTTCAGGACGACGCCCGCGAGCGCTTCGACGCGCGCCAGGGTCTCCTTCGCGCGCGCCGCGTCCTCGGCGTCGAGGCGCGCGCGCCGGCGCAGCATCGCCTTCTTGTTGTCGTCGCTCGCCTGGATCGCGAGCTTGCGCGGCAACAGGTAGTTCCGGGCGTAGCCCGGCGCGACGGAGACGACGTCCCCGCAGCGCCCGAGGTTCTTCATGTTCTCCCGCAGGAGCACTTCGACACGGCTTGTCATGGCTTCTCTCCTAGGCGGTCCGGGTCAGCCGACGAACGGGAGGAGCGCCAGGTGACGCGCGCGCTTGACCGCTTGCTTCAGCTGCTTCTGGCACTGGGTGCAGTAGCCGGTGCGCTTGCGGGACAGGATCTGCCCGTGCGCCGTGAGGAACCTCCGGAGGTTGTCCGTGTCCTTGTAGTCGAGGACGGGGTCGTCGCAGAACTTGCCGCTGATCGGCGGTGCCGCGGGTCGTCGCATGCTGCCCATGATCAGGTCTCCATTCCGGAGGGCGCTGCCTCCAGCTTGCCGTCGAGATCGGCGCCTTCGGGAGCATCCGGATCCACTTCGGTCCCGTCCTCGCGGCGGCGAACGCCGTGACTCGGGCTGTCGGGCGCGTCGTCCGGCGGGGGCGCGGGCACCGTGAAGTCCGCGGCGTCCTCCGCCGCAGCCAGCTCGAGCTCCCCGGCCGGGACGGAGTCCTGGGCCAGGACGAGGTAGCGCAGCACGCTCTCGTTCAGCTCGAGGTCGCGGATGAGCGCGGCGATCCCCTCGGGCGGGAACTCGTAGTACGCGAGGCAGTACGTCGCCCGACGGTGCCTGCGGATCGTGTACGCGAGCCGGCGTTCGTCCCAACGCCGCGCGCACAGCAGCTTGGCGCCGTGCTTCTTCAGCAAGTCGGTGACGATCGACTTCGCCTTCTTCCAATCCTCCCGCACGACCTGGTTGTCCAGGAGGAACATGCCTTCATACGTCTGAGCCAATCGAATCTCCTGTCCAGTCTGCGGGCCTTCATTCGCCCTGATTCCAGCGGCTATGGAACCGCGTCATGCAGGCGTCGAGGTCCCCCGTGTCGAGCCAGAAGCGGATCGCGTCCGCGGCCTCTTCGACCGCGATCTCGACCACCTTCTGCTCGTCTTCGGTGAACGCCTCGAGCACATGACGCGCCGCGTCGGTCCTCGCCGGCCCGATCCCCACGCGCAGGCGGGGAAACTGATCGGAGGCGAGTCGGTCCACGATCGAGCGCATGCCGTTGTGCGTGCCGGGTCCCCCGTGCGGCCGGATGCGCAGGCGCCCGAGCGGGAGGTCCAGGTCGTCGTAGACGACGAGGAGCCGCGCGGGATCCAGCGCGAGCCAGGAGAGGACCGGCGCCACCACGGCACCGGAGAGGTTCATGAAGGCGAGCGGTTTGACGAGCCACCGGGCTCCCCCACCGCCGGACACCGAGTCCGGCCGGTCGGGCAGCCGAGCGAAGTCGAACTCGCGCGGTCCCTCGTAGCCCTCCAGCTTGCGTGCTGATTGAAAGATCGTCCTCTCGCGGAGTGCGACGCGGTCCACGACGCGGAAGCCCGCATTGTGTCGGGTGGACTCGTAAGCGGTCCCGGGGTTGCCGAGGCCAACGACGAGCATCTCCGAGCGCCCTTTCCCCGCTTTGAGGGGCGGACGAGTCTAGCGGCGAGGCCCGCTCGTGCAAGCCCCGCCCGTGCAAGACGGCCCCCGCGGCCAGGCCTAGTCCTTGTCCTTGCCCTTCTCGCGAGCGCCCCGCGCGGGAGCCTCCACGGCGGGCGCAGCGGGAGTTCCGGCGGCGGTCGCGCCGGCGGCGGGCACGGCGCCTTCGGCCGTCGGAGCCGCGGCGACCGGGGCCTCGACCTCGACCTTCACGAGCACCGAGTTCGCGATCGGCATCTCCGGAGCGACCGCGAGGCGGACGTTCTCGGGGAGCTTGAGCTCGCGCGCCACGATGAGCCCGCCCTGCTCGAGGTGCCCGACGGGCACTTCGATCGAGTCCGGGATCAGCGCGGGGATGCAGCGCACCGTCACGTGCGTGACGAGGTGGTTCAGCATGCCCGTCTTCGGGTGGCCGACGAACTCGAGCTCGACCTCGGCTTCCGTCTCGACGTCGCGGCGCACGCGCTTGAAGTCGACGTGGAGCACGGCTTCGCCGAACGTGTCCCACTGCAGGTCGCGCACGAGCGCCGTCTCGACGCCCCCGCCCAGCTCGAGCTCGAACAGGTGGACGTGGTGCCGGCGCGCGGTCATGAACGCGTGCGCGTCGATCGAGAACTCGACCGAGGGCACGGTGCCGTCGGAGAGGAGGCAGCAAGGGATCTGGCCGCTCTGGCGGAGGGCGCGCGCGTGGCGCGTTCCCTTCTTGGAGCGGACGGCGGCTTTCAGGGTGTGGGACTGGCTCATGGGTTCTTCCTGGATGGTTCTTCGCCCGCGGTACGCACGGGCACGAACAGGAGGGTCAATCGAAAAGGGAGCTGACGGATTCGTTGCGGTGGATGTTCCGGATCGCGCGCGCGAGGAGCGGCGCGACCGAGACGACTTCCACGTTGTGCGGGCGCTTCTCGCCGAGCGGGATCGAGTCCGTGACGAGGATCTTGTCGATCGGCGCGGCGTCGAGGCGTTCGACCGCGGGCCCGCACAGGACGGCGTGCGTCACGGCGACCACGACGCGGCGCGCCCCGTGGCGGCGCACGATGCCCGCGGCCTCGGCCATCGAGCCGCCGGTCGAGATCATGTCGTCGACGATGATCACGTTGCGCCCTTCGACGTCGCCGATGACGTGCTCGACGGCGATCTGGGAGCCGGAGATGCGGCGCTTGTCGACGATCGCGAGGTCCGCACCGTCGAGCGCCTTGGCGTAGGAACGCGCCATCTTGATCCCGCCGACGTCGGGCGAGACGACGACGGGCTGGTCGACCTGCAGCGCTCGCACGGCGGCGAGCAGCACGGGCTTCGCGTACAGGTGGTCGACCGGGATGTCGAAGAAACCCTGGATCTGCGCGGCGTGGAGGTCGAGCGCGAGGACCCGGTCGGCGCCCGAGTGCACGAGCGTGTTCGCCACGACTTTCGCGCTGATCGGCACGCGCCCCTCGTCCTTGCGGTCCTTGCGCGCGTAGCCGAAGTACGGCATCACCGCGGTGACGCGACCGGCGCTCGATCGGCGCAGGCAGTCGAGCAGGAGCAGGAGCTCGACCCAGTTCTCGTTCACTGGCGGGCACGTCGGCTGGATCACGAAGCAATCCGTGCCGCGCAGGTCGTCGTCGACCTTGATGTCGAACTCGCCGTCGGGGAAGCGGCGCGAGTTCGCGGACGCGAGCGGGATCTTGAGCTCGCGCGAGATCGCCGCGGCGAGCGCCGGGTTCGAGTTGCCCGCGATGACGGTGATCTTGTCGCTGTATCCGGTCACGGGGCTGACTTCTTTCGGTTCGTCGACTTCGTCGCCCGCTTCCGGCGCGGCGTCGCGGCCCGCGCGAGCTTGCGCGCGGGGATTCCGATCCACACTTCGCCCGCGGGGATGTTCGCGTTCTTCGTCACGACGGCGCCGGCGCCCGTCGTCGCCCGGTCGCCGATCCGGTTCGGCGCGACGACGACCGTCCCGCTGCCGATGAAGGCGTTCTTCCCGACGACCGACGCGTGCTTCGCCTTGCCGTCGTAGTTGGCGAAGATCGTCCCCGCGCCGATGTTCGTCCCGGCGCCGATCGTCGCGTCGCCGAGGTACGCGAGGTGCTTCGCCTTCGCGTGGGCGCCGATGCGCGACTTCTTGCACTCGGTGAAGTTGCCGATCTCGGCCCCGTTCTCGAGCACCGTGCCCGCGCGGAGCTGCGCGAACGGGCCCACTTCGCAGCCGGATCCGATGCGGACGCCCGCGCGGATCACGGTGCAGGGCAGGATCCTCGTCCCGGCACCGATCTCGACGCCGTGCTCGATCGTCGTCGTCGCCGGATCCTCGACGTAGACGCCGTTCGCCATGTGGAGCTCGAGGATCCGCGCCTGGAGCTCCGACCGCGCCGCGGCGAGCTCGACCATCGTGTTCACGCCGATCGTCTCCTGCTCGTCGTCGATCGGCAGCGCGGCGACGGGACGCCCCGTCTCGACGAGCGTCCCGATCACGTCCGTCAGATAGAACTCGCCCTGGTCGTTCGCTTTCGAGAGCAGCGGCAGCGCCTCGAGGAGCTGGCGTCCGTCGAACGCGTAGACGCCGAGATTCACCTCGTCGATCGCGCGCTCCTCGGCGCTCGCGTCGCGCTCCTCGACGATCCCGCGCACGTCGCCGTTCTCGCCGCGCAGGATCCGCCCGAACCCGTGGGGATCGCGGGTCCGCGCGGTCAGGAGCGCGGCTCCCTCGGCGGCGCGCTCCTCGTGGAGCGCGACGAGTGCCGCCAAGCTGTCGGAGCGCAGGAGCGGCATGTCGCCGTACAGCACGACGACCCGACCTGCGGCACCCTTGCGCCCGAGCTGCGGGGCGCAGCACTGGAGCGCGTGGCCGGTCCCGAGCTGCGGTTCCTGGCGCACGAGCGTCGTCCGCGCGCGCTGTCCTTCCGCCTCGAGCGCGCGCTCGACCTCCGGTGCGCCGTGGCCGACGACGATCAGGATGCGCTCCGGGTCGAGCGCGAGGGCCTGGTCGACGACCCACGCGAGCATCGGTCGACCGCACAAGGGGTGCAGGACCTTCGGCAAGGCGCTCTTCATGCGCTTCCCTTGGCCCGCCGCGAGGATCACGACGCTCCCGACGGAGTTGCGGGAGTCTCTGCGCAAAGCGCCTCGAGCGTTCGAACCGGTTCCCATGACGCCACCGGAGCCCTGGGAAGGGACCGGAAAGGGGCAAAGGTTCTATTCTCTCGGCCTGCTCGCTGTCAACCGGCGCGGGCGCTCGAATCGCTCTTCGGGAACAGGCGATCCAGGGTCGCGCTCGCCGTCGCGAGGTGCGCGCGCGCGACGAAGACGTGATCGCGGTGGAACCCGCACACGGCTCCGATCGGCACCCCGGCGCGGGCGAGCTCGCCGGACACGAGAGCCAGGAACCCGACGACGTCCCAGCCCATCGCGAGCTCGAACCGGATCCAGGCGAGGTCCGGGACGCTGCGTGCCCCCGGATGGCGGGCGAGGACCGCCGCCGCGTCGACGTCGCGGACGAGCAGCGTCGTCTCGTCGCGCTCGCGGACGAGCTGCGCCGGCGGGCTCTCGAGGGAGCGGAAATCCTCGCCGTCGGGCCGCTCCGCGAATCCGATCAAGGTGAACGAACCGTCTTCCACGGCCCAGGCCGTGCGCGCACGCGCCTCTTGCAGGGAATTGACGGGATCGACGGGGACCACGAGGGCGGGAACGGGTTCCGGCGCCCAAGCTTGTCCGAGCTCGAGGGCTACCGCAATCGGCGCCGGGAGCCGATCGGTATAGTGGAGGCAGGACCCGGCTCGCCGGCGTCCCTAGGAGACCGTCATGAAGACCGCATTGATCCTCGTCGTTCTCGTCCTGGTCCTGGCGCTGGGCGCGCTCGGCCTCACCCTGTTCGGAAACAACCGGACCGCGACGGCCGACACGCACGGCGGAAACGCTCCGGCGTCCCTGGCCGCCCAGCCCGTCGCTCCCGGCGAATCAGCCGAGACCTTGGCGCGGATCGACGCGCTCGGACGCGAGGTCGACGACCTGCGCGCCCAGGTCGCCGCGCTGAAGGCCGGCGCCGCACGCGAGCCCGCTGCGGCCGTGGTGGCGGAGAAGCCGGTCGAGGAGGCGAGCACGAGCTTCGTCGCCGACCACCGCGACGCGATCCTGAAGGTGATCGAGGAAGATCGCCAGGAGCAGAAGCGCAAGGCGGACGAGGAGCAGCGCGCACGCGAGCTCCAGGCGGCGCTGGCGCGCGCCGAACGCACGGCGAAGGAATTCGGCCTCGGGCACGACCAGGAGAAGTCCCTCGCGGACGTCTACATCCTCGAGCGCGCGAAGATCGACGACCTGCGCACGCAGATGCGCGACCAGACCGGCGATCCGGCGGCGATGCGCCAGAGCTTCCGCGAGCTGCGCGACTGGCGCCTGAACGAGCTGACGACGCGCCTCGGCGCCGATCTCGCGCAGAAGATCAACGACACCGACGCCCAGGCCTTCCGCGGCGCGTTCGGCGGGGGCGGGCCCGGCGGCGGAGGCGGAGGCGGGCGCCGCGGCGGGAACGGCGGCAACGGCACGGACAACGGCAACCGACCGGGCGGATGAGGACGCCGTTCCGCGCGGCGCTGTCGCGGACCGTCGGCTGGCTCGCGGATCGACGGATCCCGCGGCCGCTGCGTGCTCCCGTCTACCGGAGCTACGCGCGGTTCACCGGCGCCGATCTCTCCGAAGTGAAGGAGCCGCTGGCGGACCACGCGAGCCTCGGTGCCTTCTTCGTGCGCACGCTGTGCGACGGCGTGCGACCGGTCGATCCCGACGCGCGCACGATCACGTCGCCTTGCGACGGAACGATCCAGGCCGTGGGCCCGATCGAGCGCGGGAGTCTCCTCCAGGCGAAGGGGCACTCCTACTCGCTGGCTGAGCTGCTCGGATCCGCCGAGGACGCGCGCGACGGCGACGGCGGCTCCGCGTGGACGATCTACCTCTCGCCGCGCGACTACCACCGCGTGCACGTGCCGGCCGCGTGCACGCTCGCGGCGGTGCGCCGGATCCCGGGTGCCAGGTACTCCGTCGCCCCCGGAGTCCTCGCGCGACGGCTCGTGCTGCCGATCAACGAACGCGCCGTGTTCCGCCTCGAGTGCGGATCCGGTCGTCTGTGGCTCGTCATGGTCGGAGCGACGAACGTCGGGAGGATCCGCGTCGTCGGTGATGCGGAGCTCGCGTCGCCCCCGCGACGCTTCGCCAAGGCCGAGGAGCTGGCGCGCTTCGAGATGGGATCGACGGTCGTCCTCGTCGCTCCGCGCGGTGTCGCCGCGCCGGCGGCGGGACTCGCTGCCGGAACGAGCGTCCGCCTCGGGCGAGCGATCGGTGCGTGGTCCGCCGTCGCGGCGACCGCACGCGCATGAGTCTCGCCGACGCCGACCGCCGGCTGCTGCGCCTCTTCCTCGCCTGCGTGCTCGGGAACTGGAACGAAGTGCGGCTGCTGCGCGCGCAGGCGGGCCCGGGCGAACCGGACCGGCGCTGGCGCGAAACCGTGTTGCAGGTGCACCTCTTCGCCGGCGTCCCGCGCCAGGTCGAAGCGGCGGGCATCCTCGCGACGGCGGGCGGGCTCGGCGATCCGGAGCCCGGCGAGATCGAAGGCGCGCTCGACGTCCGCGCGCGCGGCGCGGCGCTCTTCGATCGCATCTACGCGGACGACTCGGGCGCCGTGCGGGCGATGCTCGCGCGCGGACACCCCGAGTTCGAGCGCTGGGTCCTCGACCACGCCTACGGAAGCGTGCTGTCGCGACCCGGACTCGCCGCCGATCGCCGCGAGCTCCTCGCCGTCGTCGCGCTGGCAGCCCTGGGACAGGAGCGCCAGCTCGCGAGCCACGCCCGCGGTGCGGTGCGCTGCGGCTCCAGCAGGGAGGAGGTGCTGGAGGCGCTGGAAGCGGTCGCCGACCTCGTCGGATCGGACGGCGCCGCTCGACTGGCCGGCGCCCGCCGGGTGATCGAGCGCCTGGCGTAGCGGCGAACCTTCAGTTCGGTCGAAGCCGTCACCGATAGATCCAGTTCGCGTCCATTCGCCCGGGCCACCCGCCGGGGAGCGAAAGGTCGGACATGACGGTCATCCCCTCCTCTGCAACCCTCGCTTCGGGTTCGGATCGCGGCGCCGAGGCATCCGCGGACCAGGTTCCCGCGTCGACCGGCACGTTCTCGCTCCTCGCGATCGACGACAACCCGTCGGACCTCGAGATCCTGCGACGGCTGATCCGGAAGATCCCGGAGTGGAACGTCGAGATCACGACCTGCACGGAGGCGATGGAGGGTCTCACGCTCCTCGAGCAGCGTCCGGTCGACGTCGTCCTCGTCGACTACCGCCTCGGCGCGATCAACGGGATCCAGCTCCTCGAGGTGATCCGGCGGACAGGCTTCCAGGGCTCGATCGTCGTGCTCACGGGCCAGGGAGACGAGCGACTCGCGGCGGAGGCGATGCGAGCCGGCGCCGCCGACTACGTGCCGAAGGCGGACCTCAGCGTCGCGAATCTGCGGAAGACGATCGACCACGCGCTCGAGCGCGGTCGCCTGCAGCTCGCGCTGACAGAGCACCGCAAGCGGCTGGAGTGCGCGAACCAGGATCTCCAGCAGAAGAACCACGAGATCCGGAGCTTCTACCACACGCTCTCGCACGAGCTGAAGACGCCGCTGACGGCGGCGCGCGAGTTCGTCTCGATCCTCCTCGACGGTCTCGCCGGCGAGCTCAGCCCGACGCAGGTCGAGTACCTCCGCTACGTGAAGGAGGGATGCGACCAGATGACGACGTGCCTGAACGACATCCTGGACGTCACGCGCATGGAGACCGGCCGGCTCTCGATCGCGCCGAGCGCCCAGGCCGTTCCCGCGCTCGTCCAACGCGTCGCCGCCGGATTCGTGAACCGCGCGAAGGCCGCGGGGGTCGAGATCGAGCAGCGCATCGCCGCCGATCTCCCCGACGCGGCGATCGATCCGCATCGCATCGCGCAGGTCGTCAGCAACCTCTTCGACAACAGCCTGAAGTTCACTGCTAGCGGGGGGAAAGTCGTCGTCGACGTGGCGCCGAGCCCGGGCACGCCGAACGCGATCCGCGTGTCCGTGTCCGACACCGGCAAGGGCATCGCTCCCGAGCACCTCGCGAACGTCTTCGAGCGCCTCTACCAGGTCCGCGACGGCACCGAGCAGAGCCGCATGGGACTCGGCCTCGGGCTCTTCATCTGCCGCGAGATCGTGCGCCTCCACGGGGGCGAACTGTCCGTGACGAGCGAGGTCGGGAAGGGAACGACGTTCACCTTCGACCTCCCCGTCGCATCCGTCCTACCGACTCCACCGTCCGAAGGGATCCACAGCCATGGGTAAGATTCTGGTCGTCGACGACGACAAGCTGATCGTCACTGCACTCTCGATCCGGCTGCGCAGCGAGGGACACGAGGTCCTGATCGCGTACGACGCGACCGCCGCGGTCGAGATGGCGCGGATCCACGCGTTCTCGCTGATCGTGATGGACATCAACCTGCCGTTCTCGAGCGGCACGCGCGCCGTCCGCCAGATCCGCGACGTCACCGGTTCCTCCGCGACGCCGGTCATCTTCCTGACGGCGAGCAAGGTCCCCGGGCTCCGCGACCAGGCGACTGCGCTCGGAGCGGTGGGCTTCCTCGAGAAGCCGTACGACGCCGACGAGCTCATGACGCTCGTCAAGACAGCCATGGTGAACTCCCTCACGACGAACAAGATGTCGGTCGCGGCCGCGAACCGCGGCGTCAAGGGGAAGGTGCTCGTCGTCGACGAGGACAAGAACGCCGCGAAGCTGGTCGCCACGCGCCTCGGAGTCGACGGCTACGACGCCCTGATCGCGCAGGACGTCGCGTCCGCCGCGAAGACGATCGAATCGCAGAAGCCGCTGCTCCTCGTCATCGGCATCACTCCGCCCCACTCCAACGGGTTGCAGATCTACCGGGACCTCCGCGACGAGGGCGTCAGCGCCGAGATCCCGTTCGTGTTCATCACCGCGAGCCGCGTCGAAGGACTGCGCGAGAAGGCCGAAGCGCTCGGCGCGGCCGGCTTCCTCGAGAAGCCGTACGACGGTGCCGCGCTCGTGGCGCTCGTGCAGAAGGCCTTGCAACCCGCGCACAAGAGCTGAGGCGAACCGCCCGATGTCGATCGAGATCCTGATCGTCGAGGACAGCCTCGCGGACGTGCGCCTGACGCGGCGCGCGCTGCAGCGCGGCCACGTGCAGAGCAACGTGCACGTCGTCCGGGACGGGGTCGAGGCGATGGCGTTCGTGCAACGACAAGCGCAGTACGCCGACGCCCCGCGCCCGAGCCTGATCCTCCTCGACCTGAATCTCCCTCGGAAGGACGGGCGCGCCGTGCTCGCCGAGATCAAGGCCGACGCGGCGCTCCGCTCGATTCCCGTCGTCGTGCTGACGACGTCGCTCGCACCCGAGGACGTGCGCACGTGCTACCAGCTCCACGCCAACTGCTTCCTCGTGAAACCCGTCGACCTCGACGGGTTCACCGCGACGATCCTCGCGATCGAGGAGTTCTGGTTGAGTCGCGTCAAGCTCCCCCCGGCCTGACTCCAACGCGCGGGAGCGCCCATGTCCCCCACGCTCGCCCGACTCCGATCACGCTTCCCCGACCGGAGCGCACTGAGCCAGCTCCTCGCGACGGCGCTCGCGTGCTGCGCGTTCGCGATGGTGTCGCAGCCTCTCGCGATGGCCCCCGGTTCCGCGAGTCCGGTGCAGCCCGAGGCGGGGATCGCGCTCGCGGCCGTTCTGCTCGCGGGTCCGCGCGTCTGGCCCGCGATCGTGCTCGGCATCTTCGCGGCCGACATCCGCGTCGCATGCGACGCGAGCAGTCTCCCCGCCCTGCTCGGCTCGATCGCGCTCTCTCTCGCCGTCGGCCTCGGAGCGGCGGCGCAGGCCCTCGTCGCGCGGACCCTGGTCCGGCGTTTCGCCGGCTACCCGAGCGCGCTCACCGAAGCGTCGGACGTCCTGCGGTTCCTGATGCTCGGCGGACCCGTCAGCGGCGTGATCGCAGCCTCCGTCGGGACGTTCGCGCTCTTCGCGGCCCATCGGATCGGGCGCGCGGACCTCTTCTTCACCTGGAGCATGTGGTGGGTCGGTGCCTCGATCGGAACGGCGCTCTTCGCGCCGGTGACGCTGCTCTGGTGCCCGGGCCGCACGCAGGCCGGCGTCCGGCGGCGGATCTCGCTGAGCGTGCCGCTCGGCATGATGCTCGGGCTGTCGATCGTCCTCTTCCTCCAGGTCGACGCGCGCGAGAAGGAACGCGTCGCGACGGACTTCGAGCGCCGGACGGACGATCTCGCGAACGGCATCGAGCGCAGCTTCGACGGCTCGCTCGAGGTCCTCGACTCGCTCGGGAGCTTCTACGACGCCTCGCACCGCATCGATCGGCGCGAGTTCAGCACGTTCGCGCGCTACGCCCTCTCGCGCAGCCCGAGCGTCCGCGTGCTGGCCTGGTGCCCGCGCGTCAAGGACGCGGAACGCCTCGGGTGCGTGCGCGCCGCGCGACTCGAGGTCGATCCCGCCTTCGCCATCCTCGAGGCGGACGCGCAGGGAGCGCTCGTTCCCGCGAAGGTCCGCGACGAGTACGTCCCCGAGTTCTACGTCGAGACGCGCGAGAAATCGGACGCCGCGCTCGGTCTCGACGCCACATCGGACCACGACCGGAAGGCGGCGCTCGAGCGCGCGCGCGACGAAGGCGTCGTCGCGGCGACGCCGCCGATGCACATCGGCGCGCGGCCCGCCGGCGACGACTCCGCCGCGCGGCTCGGGCTGATCGTCTACCGTCCCGTGTACGGGCACGGCGAACGGCACGAGACGCTCGCCGAACGACGCACGACGCTCGCGGGCTACGCCACGGCCGAGTTCTCGATCGACGGCATCATGCGCGAAGGCTTGCGCGGCGGAGACGCCGAAGGGATCCGCGTCCAGCTATTCGACGTGACGGACGAGCGCGCGGGCCGCGCGCTGTTCGACGGTCCGCTTCCCGCCGCCGACGGCGCGCGCACCGGCGCCGCCGAGCCGAAGACCACGCGCTACGCCCTCGGCGGACGCGTGTGGGAGCTGCGCTTCCGGCCGGATTTCCAGCGTGTCCCCGCGCACCATCCGTGGCAGTCGTGGTACGTGCTTGCGGCGGGTCTCCTGTTCACCGGACTCCTCGAGGCGTTCCTGCTCGTCGTCACGGGGCGGACCGACGCGATCGAGGAGCTCGTGGCGCGGCGCACCGCGGAGCTCCAGCAGGTCAACTCGGATCTCCGCCACGAGGTCGCCGAGCGGGCGCGCGCCGAGGCGCAGCACGAGTCGAGCGAGCTGCGGCTCGCGGCCGCACAACAGATCGCGCACCTCGGGAGCTGGGAGCTCGACCTCGCGAGCCGCAATTTCCTGTGCAGCGACGAGCTCTGCCGGATCCAGGGTCTGGCTCCGGACGCGGCACCTGTCGACTACGAGGCGTTCCTGTCGCGCATCCACCCCGAGGATCGCGAGATCTTCACGACGGCGATCGACTACGCCGTCCGGAACCACCGGCCGTTCAGCCACCACCATCGCATCGTGCGCCCCGACGACGAGGTCCGCACGCTCCAGGCGCGTGGCGACGTGATCCTCGACGCCGACGGGAAACCGATCCGCATCCAGGGCACCGGTCAGGACGTGACGGACCTGAAGCGCGCGGAACGGGAGCTCGCGCGCAGGACGCTCGACCTCGAGCGCTCGAACGCCGAGCTCGAGCGGTTCGCGTACGTGGCTTCGCACGATCTGCAGGAGCCGCTGCGCGCCGTGGCGAGCCACGTGCAGATCCTCGAGCAGGACTATCGCGGCCGCCTCGACGACGAAGCGGACGAGAGCATCCGCTGCGCCGTCGAGGGCGCCCAGCGCATGCACGACCTGATCAACGACTACCTCGCCTACTCCCGCGTGCGCACGGGATCCAATCCGCTCCAACCGACGTCGTCGGAACGGGCTCTCGAGGCCGCGCAGAGGAATCTCGAGCAGGCGATCCGCGACGGCACGGCCGAGGTCACGCACGACGAACTGCCCGACGTCCTCGCGGATCCGACGCAGCTCGTGCAGCTGTTCCAGAACCTCGTCGGCAACGCGGTCAAGTTCCGCGGCGACGAACCGCCGCGCGTGCACGTCTCCGCGCAGCGCGCGGACGGATGGTGGCTCTTCTCGGTGAGCGACAACGGGATCGGCATCGACCCCGAGCACACCGGCGGGATCTTCAGCCTGTTCAAGCGCCTGCACACCCACGATCGCTACCCGGGCACGGGCATCGGCCTCGCGATCTGCAGGAAGATCATCGATCGGCACGGCGGGAAGATCTGGGTGGAGTCGATGCCCGGGATGGGCGCGACGTTCCGTTTCACGCTTCCTTCGTGCGGGGAGGAGCAGGATCGAACGGTGGAGGTCGCCGCGGTGGAACCCGGCGGGAGCGAGGTTTCATGAAGCGATCGAACCGCATGCGTTTCTGGGTCGTGGCGTTCGTGAGCGCCGTCGGCGCGTTCATGATCTGGGCTCTCTGGCTGAACCGTTCGGTCGGCGATCTGCAGACGGAGCTCGACGACGCCGTGTCGCTGGTCTCGAGGATCCAGGACCTCGAGCCCTCGCTGCGCCAGCTCGAGGAAGTGCTGTCGGAGAAAGCCGTGCGCGGCGAGGACGCGGACGCCGACGAGGGTTGGACGCGCGCGGCGCGCGGGTACGCCGAACGCGTCGCGCGCCTGCCGAAGGACGAGGAGATCGGCACTCTGCTCGAACGCACGGACGCGTGTGCGCGGCGCATCCTCGCGCTCGGGAAGCAGGAGCTGCGGAACCCGGAGTCCGCGGAAGGCCGCCTCAGCCGCCTGTTCGAGGCGCGCGAGCAGCTGCGGCTCGGAATCGCCGCGATCCAGGAGTCGTCGCTCGTGCTCGTCCAGCGCGCTTCCGCGATCTCGGGCGACCTCGGACGCGAGCGCCGGCAGCTCGACAACGTCTCGATCATCGCGTGCATGCTCGCCGCCCTCGCCTCGGCGCTCATGGAGGCGAACCGCCGCGACAACCTGAAGCTCCAGGCCGTGGAGAACCGCCTGCGGACGGCGCACCGCGAGGTCGAATCCCACGCCGCGCAGCTCTTTCACGCGAACTCGCAGCTGCATTCCGAGGTGTCGCGCCGCACGAAGTCGGAAGACGAGCTCGCCTTGCGCTCGAAGGAGCTCGAACGATCGAACTCGGAGCTCGAGCGGTTCGCCTACGTCGCGTCGCACGACCTCCAGGAGCCGCTGCGCGCCGTCGCGAGCCACGTCCAGATCCTCGCGGAGGACTACCGCGGCAAGCTCGACGCCGACGCGGACGAGTCGATCCGCCACGCGATCGAGGGCGCCGCGCACATGCGCCTGCTCATCAACGACCTGCTCGCGTACTCGCGGATCGGCCGGCGCAAGGAACCGCTGGAGCAGACCTCGGCCGCGCAGGCCCTCGCGATGGCGCTGCGCCAGCTGGAAGTCGCGATCCGCGAGACCGGCGCCGCGGTCACGTTCGACGAGTTGCCCGAGGTCAGCGCCGATCCGACGCAGCTCATCCAGCTCTTCCAGAACCTCGTCGGCAACGCGCTGAAGTTCTGCGACGAGAAGTCTCCGCGCGTGCACGTCGGCGTCGAGAAGTCCGACGAAGGCTGGCGGTTCTCGGTGAAGGACAACGGCATCGGCATCGATCCGCAGCACGCCGAGAGGATCTTCGCGCCCTTCGAGCGGCTGCACGGGCGCCACGAGTACTCCGGCACCGGCATCGGCCTCGCGATCTGCAAGAAGATCGCCGAGCGCCACGGAGGCCGGATCTGGGTCGAATCGAAGCCCGGGGCAGGTGCGACGTTCCGCTTCACGATGCCGGTCCGACCCGAGGAGAAGCCGGCGACCGAGGTCCCCGCGGCACTCCCCGCGGGAGCCGCCGCGCCCTCCGCGACGCCGTCCGCCGTCGGCTCGGCCTAGCGAGCTCAGCGGCGCGCGGCTTCGATCGAAAGCTTCAAGAGGCGCACGGACTCGAACGACCGCACGGTGACGGAGAGATTCTTGTCGTCGCCGCGCGGCACGACCTGCAGCGTCTCGATCAGGCGCTTCCACTCGCCTTCGATCGGCGTCGGCGCCGCGCGGCGGCGCTGGTAATCCACGACAGCGCGGCCCCCCGCCCGGTTCAGCATGAGCCGCAATCCGTAGCGCGCGCCGCGGTCCAGTCCCTCGAACGTCTTCCCGCCCTCGCCCGCGCGCGCGTGCGCGACGGCTTGGGCGGCGTCGCCGGTCTCGACGAGGCAGCGTGCGCGCTGTCCGCCGGTCAGGACGACCTGGAAACCGGCCGCGGAGACGAGGAAGAGGTCCGGCGGGGAATCCGCAGGCTGCTCGAACTCGAGCTGGATCTCGAACGTCTCGGTCTGGATCCGCAGCGGATCGCGCAGGAGCAGCGTCGGTCCGGCGTGCGCGAGCATCTCTTCGTCCGTGCGCGCGCTGCGCGGCGCGATCCAGCCGCGGCCGTCGGCGGACCACCCGCCCGGCGTGAATGCGCCCGCGGCGGAGGGCGCGCCCGCGCCGAAGTCGAAGCGCAACGTGACGCGCGGGCGGTTGGGAGCGAACTCGATGCGGTCGAGCGGGAGCTTGAAGGCGTTCTCGAACTCGGACGGAGTCGACGGGGTGCCTTCGAGGACCTGCGCGGCGAGCAGGCCGCGCACATCGGAGAGCTCGCTCGGGAGGAGGACGTCCTCGAACGCGAGGATGTCCTTCATCCGCTTCAGCTTCTTGTCGCGATTCCCCGGCTCGAGCATCTCGAGGCGGAGGAGCCGCAGCTTCTCCTGCGCGCGGTCGCGACGCTCGCCCTGCGGCGTCTGCGCGCCCGCGAGCGACACCTGGATGCGGTGCTCGATCTCCGCGAGGAGCGGATCCTCGTTCGGCAGCGGACCGGCGCCGAGCGCCGCCTGCGCCGCGCGCGCGGTCTCCGCGCCGCCGGAGTCCCCTTCCCTCCAGCGGAAGAGCGCGAGGAGCACGCGATCCGCCGGGCTCGCCCCGTCCGTCCCGGCGAGTCCCGCGAGCGTCTCCACCGCGACGCCGGGGAGGAGCTGCGGTCCTCCGCCGCCGGCCACCGGACCCCGCAGGACGAACGCGAGCTCCTGCCCGCGCTCGGGCTTCATCCGGAATCCGTCGAGCAGCGGATCCGCGCCGGACTGCAGCTTGCCGGTGAAGCGGAGCGTGCCGAGCTGCAGCGTCACGGTCTGGCCGTCGCGAGCGCGCACGCCGTCGACCGCGCGCTGGAGGAGCCCCTGCAGGCGGCGCGCTTCGCGGCTCGGGATCTCGATCTGCGCGCGGAACGCGGTGCTCCAGGACTCCGACGCGGCGGTCTCGAACTCGTGCGCGATCTCCTCGTAGCGGCGCTCCTTCCACATCGACGAGGTGTCCGCGAAGAGCTCGGAGAGCCGGAGCCGCGCGTCCTCGTCGGCGACCTTGAGCTCGACGCTCTCGAGGGCCGCGACGCCCTTCGCGAGCCCCTCGTTCGCGAGACGCGGTACGCCGATCGGCATGCGATCGACGGACAGGCCGCGCGCGGCCAGCGTCTCGTCCCAGTCCGCGCGCAGGCGGACCGACGCGTCGCGCAGGGTCCGGTCGACGAGCCCGTCGCGCAGGTCCGAGACCCGTTTCTCGACCCAGGCGCGCAGCTCGCCGTCGAGGACGACCCAGGCGGCGTCGAGCGCCGCGCGTCGCTCGTCGAGGTGCGCGCGCACGGGCTCGATCGCGTCGGCGATCTCGGCGTCCGAGAGGCCGCGCAGCGGGAACCCCGATTCCTCCGCGGCGGCGCGCGGCGCGAAAGTCAGGATCTCGCGCGCCGCCTTCCAGTTCCCCTCGGCGACGAGCGCTCCGACGCGCGGGAGGACCTTCTCCTTCACGTGCAGGTCGACGGCGGACCGCAGCGCAGCGAGGACGGCGGTGCGCTCCGTCCGCACCCGCTCGGCGAGTCGCCCGATCCAGCGCTCGAACCCGTCGGCGACCGCCTCGGGGAGCTTCGCCGGCCCGACGCGCACGGCGAGATCGCTCGCAGCGCCGCCCGCGACCATCCGCTCGGCCGCGGCGAAGTCGCGGTCGGCGAGCACGCGCGCGAGCTGGAGCTCGGCGGTCCGCTCGAACTCCCACACCTCGCTCTCGAGGCGCGCCGTCAGCCGCCGCCGCGCCTCCGCGATCCGGCTGCGCGCCTCGGGCGCGAGGCCTTCGGAAGCCTCGAGGATCGCCGTGCGCGCGAGCGCCCCGGTCAGGCCCGCGGCCGGCCCCGCCGCGGCCTCGCCGACCGCGGCGATCGGATCCGGCTCCGCGGGCGCGCCCGCGGCGTCCGCCGACGCCGGCGTCGGGCGCCCCGCGAGGAACGCGACGAGCCAGACTCCCGCGAGACCCGCGACGACGGCGGCGGCGATCCCCGCGGCGCGGCGCGCCGGCCGCCAGTCGCGGATCACCGGATCGAGACCGGCGCGCGCGACTTTCGGCGAGCGTCGCTCGCGGACGCGCTCGAGGTCGGCGAGCAGCTCCGCCGGCGTCGCGTACCGGTGCGCGCGGTCGCGCGTCAGGCACTTGCGCAGGACGAGCGAGAAGCCCCGCGAGAGGTACGGCGCGAGCTGCGCCGGATCCGTGACGCGCGCGTACAGCACGGCCGAGAGGATCTCGGCCACGGATTCCCCCTCGAACGGCGGGCGGCCGCACACGGCGTGGTACAGCGTGGCGCCGAGGGACCAGAGGTCGCTCTGGACGTCGGCACTGCGCGGATCGCGGGCCTGCTCGGGGCTGATGTAGTGCGGCGTGCCGAGCGTTCCGCCGCCCTTCGTGAGCAAGGGATCGTCGTCGGCGACCGCGAGCCCGAGGTCGACGAGCCGCGCGCGCCCGCCGCGTTCGACCAGGATGTTCCCGGGCTTGATGTCGCGGTGCACGACGCCGCGCTCGAAGGCGTGCTGCAGCGCTTCGACCAGCGGGATGAAGAGCCGCAGCGCCTCCCGCTCGGAGAGCGGCCCGTCGCGCAGCCGGTCCTGCAGCGAGACGCCGTCGACGAGCTCCATCGCGTACCACCACACGCCGCCGATCTCCCCCATGTCGATCGCGGAGATGATGTTCGGGTGCGCGAGTCGCGCGGTCGTGCGCGCTTCGCGCTGCAGTCGCTGTTCGGCGCGCCGGGCGCCGACGAGTTCGCGGTGCAGCACCTTGAGCGCGACGACGCGGTCGACGGACACCTGGCGCGCGCGGTAGACGACCCCGGTCGCTCCCCGCCCGAGCACGGCTTCGATCCGGTAGCCCGGAATCTCGGGAGCTTCCGATTCGGGCTTCATGGCGCGGGAGCCGCGCTCGCGGCCGTCACCCTTCGCCCGCCGGGACGTCGTTCACTTCGTCGGCTCCCGCTGCGGCTTCGTCGCTGCCGCGGACGCGCGAGAGGCCGTACTTGTCGAGCTTGCGCTGCAGTGCGAAGCGGCTGATCCCGAGATCGGCGGCCGCCTTGCTCTTGTTCCCGCGCGCGCGGGAGAGCGCGGCCTCGATCGACCGCCGCTCGAGATCCGCGACCGCGGCGCGGATGTCCGCGGCGCCCCCGGCACCCTCCTGGAAGTCCGGCGCTGCCGCGTCCCCGGCGCGCGCGGGTCCGTGCAGGGACCGGCGCTCGAGGATCGCCGTCGACAGGTGCTCGGGGAGCGCTTCGTCTCCCGCGAGCACGACGAGACGGCGCATCTCGTTCTCGAGCTCGCGCACGTTTCCCGGCCAGTCGTACGCGAGGAGCGCGGAGAGCGTGTCGTGCGCGAGGCGCGGCCCGGGCTTCCCCGCTTCGCGCGCGGCGCGCGCGAGCAGGTGCTCGGCGAGCAGCGGGATGTCGTCGCGGCGCTCGCGCAGCGGCGGCAGGTTCACGGTGAGGACGTGGACCCGGTAGAAGAGGTCCTCGCGGAACTTGCCTTCGCGCACGAGGTCCTCGAGGTCGCGATTGCTCGCCGCGAGCAGGCGCACGTTGACCTGGATGCGGACGTCGCTGCCGACCGGGCGGAACTCGCCCTCCTGCAGGACGCGCAGGAGCTTCTTCTGCATCTCGACGCTCATGTCCCCGATCTCGTCGAGGAACAGCGTGCCGCCGTCGGCCTGCTCGAGCAGCCCGGTCTTGCGCCTGTGCGCGCCCGTGAACGCTCCGCGCGCGTGCCCGAACAACTCGGATTCGAGCAGCGTGTCGGGCAGCGCGGCGCAGTTCTCCGTGACGAAGGCCTTGCCCGCCCGCGCGCCGTTGAAGTGGATCGCGCGCGCGATCAGCTCCTTGCCGGTGCCGCTGCCGCCCTGGATGAGGACGGGGAGCTCGGAATCGATGATGCGATCGAGCTGCTGGAACACCTTCCGCATCGAGTCGGAGGCGCCGACGATCGACGAGTAGTCGTACCGCCCGCGTTCGCGTCCGAGCTCCGCGCGGACGACGGCGAGCTCGCTGTCCTGGTCGCGCACGCGCCGGCCGAGCTCCGCGTTCAGGCGCTCGATCTGGCGTCGCGAATCGACGAGGCGCTGGTTCTGCGCGCGCAGCTCGGCGACGAGCCGCGCGTTGCGGATCGCGATCGCGGCCTGGGTGGCGAGGAGCTCGACGAGATCGAGGTTCTCCTGCGAGAAGGCGCCGCGCTGGAGCCGGTTGTCGACGTAGAGCACGCCGTCGATGCGGTCGTCGATCCGGATCGGCAGGCACATCACGGAGCGCAGCCGCAGGTCCTCGACGCTCTTCATGTCGCTGAAGCGCTCGTCGGCGCCCGCGTCGACCGAGAGGAGCGGGCGGCCGCTGCGCAGCACCTGGCCCGCGATCCCGAGCGAGAAGCGCGAGCTCGGCAGCGGGATGTCCGCGCGGTCGAAGCTGCGCGCGAGCCGGATCGTCATCCCCGACACACCGGGAAGCTCGGGGCTCGCCTCCGCGGGCTTCGCGGGATCCTTCGGCTTCGCTGCGCCGACGTCGAGATCGCCCGCGCCGGACAGGAGCAGGAACCCGCGCTCTCCGCCGACCAGGGCGACCGCCGCGTCGACGATCAGGCGCAGGAGCCGGTCGATCTCGGTCTCGCGCGAGAGCTCGCGGCTGATCCGCGCGAACACGACCAGGTCGTCGCGTCCGGCGCGCGTCTCGCCCGTCAGCGTCCGCATCCCGACGGGCGCGAGATCGGGCTCCACCTCGACGGACTGCGTGTCGCCCGCGGAGACCTCGACGTCGTCCACGGGATCCCCGAGGAGGATCCGCGCCGCGCCGACGTGCACGCGATCTCCCGCTTCGAGCAGGCGGCGGGTCACCTTGTTCCCGTTGACCGACGTCCCGTTCGCGGAGCCGAGATCGATGACCCACGACCCTTCGGGCCCGAGCTCGATGCGGCAGTGGTGGCGCGAGACGAGTGCGCTCGTCAGGCGGACGTCGTTGTCGATCGCGCGCCCGATCGATATGACGGGCCGCGTGATCTCGACCTCGGAACGGGTCCCGTCCTCGACGACCGTGAGCTTCATCGGATGGGTAGGGCGTCCCCGAACGTGTGAAACCGCACGGGGCCGGCCCCTCTATCCTCCGTCATCGTTCGGTTACCGCACACTGCTGAACTCGTAGGCTGAGCATGGATCCTAAGACCTGGTACGCCAAGGGCTTGCGCTTCAAATGCACACAGTGCGGAAACTGCTGCAGGAACCACGGAGGCTACGCGTTCGTGTACCTGATGCCCTCCGAGGTGCGGTCGATCGCCGCGTCGCTCGGCCTCCCGCGCTCCGAGTTCCTCGCCCGGTACTGCACCGAGCAGGACGGCGCGGTCACCCTCCGGACGGACTCCCCCGCCTGCCCGTTCCTCGCCGCGGACAACCGCTGCAGCATCTACTCCGTGCGCCCGAAGCAGTGCGCGACGTGGCCGTTCTGGCGCGAGAACCTCGAGAAGGCGGTGTGGGAGGACGAAGTGAAGGCCTGCTGCCCCGGCGCCGGGAAGGGCGAGCTCCACTCCGAGGAGGAGATCGAGCGCACCGCCGCGGAGGACGCGCGCTGGTACGGGCTCGAGTGACGACTCAGTGCTCGAAGCGGCGCGCGAGGTGCGCCGGCACGAGCGGGCAGACGTCGCTCGGCCGCGCGAACAACCGGTGCCGCACGACCGCGACGCCGTCGTAGACGACGTCGCGCAGCGGTGCCGGGACGATCCACGCGACCGCCGCGAGCGCGCGCCACAGGCCGCCGAGATGCGCGAGCGCTGCGAGCGCCGCGCGCGAACGGATCAGGACGCGTCCTTCCTCGTCCTCCACGACGATGCTGTCGGGATAGCTCTTCCGGACGTCGGCCGGGTACGCGGCCTGGAACGTCTCGCCCTGGAGCGGCGCGAACCGGAACGTCGATCCCGTCCGATCCTCAGCGAGGAGGAAGCGCACGAAGCGATGACAGAGCCCGCACGAGCCGTCGTAGAAGACGCGGATCGGGCGGCTCGCTCGCGCGGGCGGGATCCACCCCGGATCGACGGCCGCGAGGGAGAGCGCGACGCCGACGGCGAGCGGCGCGTCGGCACGGCCGCGCGCGACGCTCGCGACGGCGACGGCGAGGAGCAAGAGGCGCCGGGCCGCGAAGTTCCAGCGCGGCAGGATCCAGCCGCCCGCGGGATCCGTGCGGCCGCGCGCATCGAACGACCCGTAGGGCGAGCCGTGCGTCGTCGCGTGGAGGAGGAGCAAGAGCGGCGTCGCCCAGACCGCGGGTGCCGTGGACGCGGCGACGACCGCGAGGCCGAGCGCCGCGATCCGGTCGCGGAACCCGACCGCGAGCGCGAGGCAGACGAGCGCGGCGAGGATGCGGAACGGCCAGTCCGCGATCGCGCGCTCGAGCGGGATCGCGACGGCCACCGCGAGCAGCGCGCGCCAGACGCTGTATTGGCCGCCGGTCCAGGAGTGTCTCACCGATCCGCTCTATAGACCGGTGTAGCGGGGTTTGCGTTTCTCGGCGAAGGCCGCGAGGGCCTCGAGACGGTCCTTCGTCGCGAGGACGCGCTCGTAGCACTGCGCTTCGACTTCGAGCCCCTGCGGCAGCGGTTTCTCGCAGCCCTCGTCGATCGCGGCCTTCGCCGCGCGCACGGCGACCGGACCGTTGTCGGCGATCTGCTGTGCGATCGCGAGCGCGGTCTCGCGGAGCTTGCCCTCGGCGGCGACGCGGTTCACGAGGCCGATGCGCTCCGCCTCCACCGCGTCGATCTTCCTGCCCGTGAGGATCAGGTCCTTCGCGCGCGACTTCCCGACGAGCCGCGGGAGGCGCTGCGTCCCGCCGGCGCCGGGCACGATCGCGAGAGTCGTCTCGGTCAGCCCGAATTGCGCGTGCGCCGCGGCGACGCGCAGGTCGCAGGCGAGCAGGAGCTCGGTCCCCCCGCCGAACGCGAAGCCGTTGACGACCGCGATCGTCGGCTGCGGGAGCGCCGCGACGTCGTCCATCGTCCTGCGGATGTTGCGCACGAACTCGGGGACGCGCGCGGCCGGCATCGTCTTGCGTTCCTTGAGGTCGGCGCCGGCGCAAAAGGCCTTGTCGCCCGCTCCGGTGATCAGGATCGCGCGGATCGAAAGGTCCCCGCGCAACGCTTCGCACAGCGTACGCAGCCTCCGGAGCGTCGGGAACGACAGGCAATTCATGACCTCCGGCCGGTGGATGGTCAGCCAGACGAGGTCTCCCTCGCGCACCTCCGAGACGAGCTCGGGGAGGTCCGGGACGTCGGCGGGGAATTCGCTTGCGACGCTAGCCATGGGCGTCAGCGTAGCAACTCGGCGGCGCACTCGGCGACGCGCGCGGGATCGATGCGGCGCATGCACGCGTGATTCCGCTCCGCCGGCAGCGGGCACGTCTCGAGATGACACGGGCCGCAGGGGACCTCCACGCGGAACACGCGGGTCGATTCCCCGTGCTCCGCGGTGTGCCGCGGATCGGTCGGACCGCAGAGCACGACGCAAGGAGTCCCCAGCGCCTGCGCGACGTGCCGCGCGCCGTTGTCGGGCCCGATCGCGAGACGCGCGATCGACGAGAGCGCGGCGAGCTCCGCGAGCTCCACGGGAGGATCCGCGAGGAGGACGGTGCGCGCGCGCGTGCATCGCGCGGCGGTCTCGCGCGCCGCGGCCTCCTCGCGGGGCGCGCACGCGAGGACGACGGGGAGGTCGACGCGCCGCGCGAGGTCGTCGAGGACCGCCGCGAAGGCTTCCGGCGGGAACCCCTTGGCCGATCCCGCGCGCGCGCCCGCGTTCGCGAGGACGAACGGTTCGCCACGCTTCATCCCCGAAAGCTCCAGTCGCCCTTCGGCTTGCGTCCGCGCGCGCTCGAGGACGACCAGGCGCGGGGCGCGGTCGCGGACCGCGACGCCGAGCCCCGCGAGGAGCTCGGCGCAGACAGCTCCGAACGGACGCGGCAGGTACCGCGGGAAGCGGCCGGCGCGACCGAGCCCGAGTGGCACTCCCCCGCTCTCGCGCGCCGGGGTCCACGGATGCGTCAGGAGACCCGCGCGCCCTCCGCGCGCGAAGCCCGCGCGCGCGGGGATCCCGGCGCGCCACGCGCACCACGCGCTGCGCCACGAGCCGTTCAGGAGGACGGCGACGTCGCGCTCGCGCCAGCCCGCGGCGTGCTCGCCCGCTCCGGCCTCGATCGGGACGCGCTCCATCCCGCGAAAGCGTCCCTCGAGGAGCGCGAGGAACCTCGCGGGCGCGGCGAGAGCGAGCGCACGCCCGGCCCCGGCGCGCTCGGCGTGATCGTGGAGCGCGCGCAGCGACGGCTCGCTCGCCACGAAGTCCCCGAGCCACGACGGCGCGCGCACGAGCACGCGCTCCGTCCCGGAGAGCCTCGCGCTCAACCCGCGGACTCCCGCCGGGCGCTGCGCGCGCGACCGAGGACGTCGAGCGCGGCGCCGAGTGCCGTCTCCGGCGCGAGGTCGCGCATGCAGCGGTGGTGGCCGAGCGGGCACTCCTTGCGCAGGCACGGCGAGCACTCGAGCCCTTCGACGCGCACGATCGACACGAGCTCGAGCGAGGTCCCGGTCACCTCGGGAAAGTTCGGGCCGAGGATCGAGACGCAAGGCACGTCGAAGGCCGCGGCGAACCAGCGCGGGCCGGAATCGCCGACGAGGAGGAGCTCCGCGCCCGCCACGAGCGCTTTCAATCCCTCGAGATCGCGCCGTTCCTTCGCGAGCGAGATCGCGCCGTGCTCGCAGGCGCGCGCGACGGCTCCCACGAGCTCTTCCTCGCCCGGCCCGCCCGTGACGACGGCGCGCGCGCCGCGCAGCGCGTGGAGGTCGTCGAGCACGGACGCGAAACGCTCCGCGGGCCAGAGCTTCGCCGCGCCGAACGCGGCCCCGGGGCAGCACAGGACGTACTGCGCGCCGCGCGCGAGGCCGAGGCGCTCGAGCAGCGCGCGCTGGGCGTCGCGCACCTCCGCGCGCACCGCGAGGCGCGGGTGAAGATCGGGGACCAGGACGCCGACGAGGCCGGCGGCGTCGCGCTGGAGGTGCGCCGTCGGCGTCGGAAGCCGCCGGCCCGCGCGCGTCGGCGGGACGACGGCGTGCGTCAGCAGCATCCGGCGGCCGGAGAGCGCGGTGCCCGCGCGCACCGGGACGCGCGCGCGCCACGCGCGCCACGCCGAGCCCAGCGAGTTCGTGAGCAGGAGCAGCGCGTCCGGCGCGAGCGCGCGGTAGGCGTCGACTTCCTCCGCGTCCGACGCGATCGGGACGACGTGCGGCGCGCAGGGTCCGTCGGCGAGCACGCCGGCGAGGTGCGCGCGCACGACGATCTTCACGTCGCGCCAGCGCTCGCTCGCGAGCGCCGCCTCGAGCACCGGCGTCGCCATGACGAGGTCGCCCACCCAGTTCGGCGCGCGGACGGCGAGCGTGCCCGGATTCATCGGCGCGATCGCGTCAGACACCGCGCTCGTCGCGCGGGACGTGCGCGCGCATCCGCGCAGCCTTCGCGAGGATCGCGCGCGCGAACCGACGGCGCTCGTCGCGGTCCTCGATCCCGCGCGCGGAGAGGTAGCGCGCGAGGAACGCGAGGCGCTCGCGCGCGCCCACGCACGCCGGCGCCGAGTGCGCCAGCGCGGCGAGATCCTTGACGATCCAGCGGCGCGACAGCGCGCGCGCGCGCCGCGCGCGACCGACGTCGATCAGCACGAGGCGCCGCGCTCCGGCCTCCTCGGGCGCAGGGATCAGGAAGTGCTGGAGATACAGGTCGCGGTGCCGCCAGCCGCGCGCGTGCAGGCGCGCGACGATCCGGACGAGCTCGCGCGACCAGGAGCGGCGCTCGGCTTCGTCGCACCGCGCGAGGCGCTCCTTCAGGTTCTCGCGGTGCTCGATCCGCTCCATGACGACGACCGAGCGCGCGGGGCGGAGGAGCAGCCGTCCGCGCTCCTCGCACCAGGTCACCGCGCGCGGGACGGGGAGTCCGTCCGCCGCGAGCGCGACCAGGTTCTCGTGCTCGCGTCGCCCGCCCGGGCGCACGTCGCGCCGCGAAGGCCACGCCGCGCGCGTCTGGCGCGTGCGCTTGACGATCACGCGGAGCCCCGGAGGCCAGGTCCAAGCGAACGTCTCCCGCCCGGTCGTCCGCCGCAGAAATTCCGTCGGACTGATGTCGAGCAGGCTCGCCAGCTCGGCCACTCCGTCGTCGATCAGAGGCTCGTCCATCGCGTTCCGCCGCGGGATCGTAGCGCAGCCGACCCGCTCCCGCCCTCGCCCTCTCGCATGGGCGGGCCGCTGCCCCTAAGCTCATCGGCCCGCTCCGTCCCCTCGCGCACCAGGCGTACGACCCACCTCTCATGTCCCAGGCTTCCTCCGTCCTCCCCTCGCGGGCGTTCCAAGACGAGCTCAACCCCTTCCTGTCGATGGCCAAGGGCTTCGACACGGCCGCGGAACACCTCGGACTCGACGAAGGGTTCCGGGAGGTCCTGCGCCGGCCCGACCGGGAGCTCACCGTCGCGATCCCGATCACGATGGACGACCGGACGCTGCGCGTCTTCACCGGCTACCGCGTGCAGCACAACTTCACGCGCGGCCCCTGCAAGGGCGGGATCCGCTACGCGCCGGACGTCAACCTCGACGAGGTCCGCGCCCTCGCCGCGTGGATGACGTGGAAGTGCGCGGTGGTCGACATCCCGTTCGGAGGCGCGAAGGGCGGCGTGATCTGCGATCCGCGGCAGCTTTCGCAGGGAGAGCTCGAGCGGATCACGCGCCGGTACACGGCGTCGATCATGGACATCCTCGGACCGGACCGCGACGTGCCGGCGCCCGACGTGAACACGAACGAGCAGACCATGGCGTGGATCATGGACACCTACTCGATGCACGTCCGGCGCACGACGACCGCGGTCGTCACCGGCAAGCCGCTGTCGATCGGCGGCAGCCGCGGGCGCACGGAGGCGACCGGGCGCGGAGTCATGCTGATCTGCCGCGAGGCGCTCAAGAAGATCGGCTTGCGTCCCGAGAAGACGCGCGTCGTCGTGCAGGGCTCGGGCAACGTGGGCGGGATCGGCGCGATGCTGCTCCACCGCGAGGGCTACAAGGTCGTCAGCCTGAGCGACATGTACGGCGCGATCGTGAACCCGGACGGGCTCGACGTCCCCGCGGTCCTCGCGCACCTCAAGAAAACGAAGAAGCTCGAAGGTTTCCCGGGTGCGAAGGCGCTCGCGAACGACGGCGCGCAGCTCGAGCTCGACTGCGACGTGCTCGTGCCGGCCGCGGTCGAGAACCAGATCACTTCGAAGAACGCGGACCGGATCCGCGCGAAGCTCATCGTCGAGGGCGCGAACGGCCCGACGACGTTCGCGGCGTCGGAGATGCTCGACAAGCGCGGTGTCGTCGTGGTGCCCGACATCCTCGCCAACGCGGGCGGCGTCACGGTCTCCTACTTCGAGTGGGTGCAGGACCGGATGGGCTATTTCTGGACCGAGGAGCGCGTCAACTCGTCGCTCGAGCAGATCATGGTCAAGTCGTTCCACGACGTCGACCAGGTCGCGCAGAAGTACAAGGTGAGCCTGCGCATCGCGGCGTACATCCTCGCGATCGACCGCGTCGCGGCGACGTACCGGCTGCGCGGCCTCTTCGCCTGACCGGGGCGCGGCGATGATCACGCAGAAGACGTTCGGGACCGAGTTCGACGATCTCGCTCCCTCGACGCACACGCCGGACGAGAACCCGTTCGCCACGATGATGGCGAGCTTCGACGCCGCGGCGGCGCGCCTCGGGCTCGATCCGGACCTGTACACGATCCTGCGCAAGCCCGACCGGGAACTGCACGTCGCCCTGCCGACACGGCTCGACGACGGCACCTTGGCGGTGTTCGACGGCTACCGCGTGCAGCACAACTCGGGGAAGGGTCCCTACTTCGGCCCGCTGCGGCTGCAGGCCGGGCTGACGCTCGACGAGCTGCGCGCGCTCGCGGGATGGATGACGTGGAAGTGCTCGCTCCTCGACATCCCCTTCGGAGGGTCGGCAGGAGGCATCCGCATCGATCCGGAGAAGCGCAGCGACGCGGAGATCGAGCGCGCCGTGCGCCGTTTCGTGTCGATGCTCGTCGGCGACATCGGGCCGGACCACGACGTGTTCTCGTCGGACCGCGCGACGGACGACCGGGTGATGGCGTGGGTGATGGACACCGTTTCGATGCACTCGCGGTTCACCGAGAACGCGGTCGTGTGCGGGAAGCCGCTCGCGCTCGGGGGGACGCTCGGCAACTCGGACGCGGTCGCGCAAGGCATCCGGCTGCTGCTCGAGCAGGCGCTGCCGCTCGCGGGGCTCCCGGCGCACGGGGCGCGCATCATGATCCAGGGCTTCGGCTCGCGCGGCGGGAACCTGACGCGCCTCCTCTCCGGAGAGCACGTGATCGTCGGGATCTCCGACGTGCACGGAGCGCTGTACTCGGAGAAGGGCCTCGATTCGAAGCCGATCCTCGATTGGGGTCGGCAGCACGGGAACCTGCGCGACTGCAAGGGCGAGTTCGACAGGATCACGAACGAGGAGATGCTGCGGCGGAACTGCGACGTATTCATCCCCTGCGCGGTCGACACGACGGTCAACCGGAAAGTGGCGCCCGCGCTCAAGGCGAAGCTCGTCGTCGAAGCCGCGCACGCGTCGATCACGTCGAACGCGGACAAGATCCTCGAGGAGCGCGGAGTCGTCGTGGTGCCGGACATCCTGGCGACGAGCGGCGGCGCCATCGTGAACTACTTCGAGTGGGTGCAGAACCGCGTCGGCTACGCCTGGAGCCTGGAGCGCGTGAACAAACGGCTGGCCCGGATGCTCGGGGACGCCTGGACGGCGACGACGGCGATCGCCGCAGCGCAAAAGGTGCCGCTCCGGATGGGCGCGCACATGCTCGCGGTGCAGCGGGTCGCCGAAGCGGATCAGGTCCGCGGCTTGTACGCGTAGTCCCACGCGAACCGCGCGGCCGCGAGGAACAGCGTCACCGCGAGCATCTTCTGCGCGATCGCGACGACGCCTTCGTGGTGGATCAGGAGGTCGCCGCCGACTCCGCCGACGAGCGCTCCTCCCGCGAGCCACGCCGCCGTCGCCATCTGCGACAGCTTCTCCTTCCGGTACAGCCACACCGACTGCCAGGCGTTGAACACCGACATCCCCGTGCTGCACGCGCGCGCGGTCGCGTAGCCGATCGACGGAACGCCGAGGAAGAGGCCCGGCACCGCGACGAGACCCCCGCCGATCCCGAGCAGCGGCGACACGAGGCCGGCGAGGAGCCCGACGGCGGCGATCCCTGCGTACTCGAGCGTCGTCGGCTCGAGCGGGAGGACCGGGGCGCCCGGCACGACGTGCGGCGCGTGCATCCACAGCACTTTCGCGCCCACGAGCACCAGCAGGACGCAGAACGTCAGCTTCAGCGTCCGCGTCGAGATCCGCTGCGAGATCCAGAAGCCCGCGCGCGTCCCGGCGAGGCTCGCAAACACGAGCACCGCGAGCACGCGGCGGTCGAGCACGGAGTCGCTGCGCGCGAACTCCGCGACCGTCGCGGCGGTCGTCGACGCCGCGACGAGCCACAGCGAGTTCGCCACGGCGGCGCGCAGCTCGAATCCGTACGCGTAGTGCAGCAGCGGCACGGCGAAGATCCCCCCGCCGATCCCGCACAGCGTGCTCCACACGCCGATGACGAGGCCCGCGAGCGCGAGCGCGACGACCCGGGGACGACCGGACACGTCTCAACCCGCCGACGGCATCCGCGCCGCGATCGCGCTCGACGAACGGGTCTTCGCGTCGCCGCAGATCGCGATCTCGATCCCGAGCTCGCGATCGATCGCCGCCTCGGGCACCGTCGCGACCGCGTAGTCCGTGCCTTTCGCGTGCACGTCCGGCCGCAGGAGCCGCAGCGTCGCCTCGAGATCGCGCTCGGGGAACGTCGTCACGGCGTCGACGCAGCGCAGCGCGGCGACGATCTCCGCGCGTTCGGCGAGCGGGAGCAACGGCCGGCCTTCGCCCTTGAGTGCGCGCACGGACTCGTCCGTGTTCAACGCGACGACCAGGAAGTCCCCGCGCGAGCGCGCGTCCTCGAGGTACCGGACGTGGCCCGCGTGGAGGACGTCGAAGCAGCCGTTCGCGAGGACGACCACGCCGGCGCGCCGCGCCTCGAGATGTGCCGCGAGCGCCTCGCGCTCCCACACTCGGCCGCCCGCGTTCATCCCGTCGAACCGGCGAAGCGCACCGCCGCGGGCGCGGTCGCGAGCGCCCCGGCGAGCTGGGAAGGCCTGCACACCGCGGCTCCGTGCTCCATCACCACGACGCCCGACGCCGCGTTCGCGAGCACCATCGCGTCCGACGCAGGGAGTCCGGCCGCGAGAGCGAGCGCGAACACCGCCGCGGCCGTGTCGCCCGCGCCGCAGACGTCGGTGACCTCGCCGGAGCCGGACGCCTCGACCGCGACGCCCTCCTCGGGGAGGTCCTCGCCGAACAGCGCCATGCCGAGATTGCCCCGCGTGACGAGGAGGAACCGGCTGACGGACGTGTCGAGGAGCGCGCGCGCCGCGGCGCGGAGCGCGGCAGGATCGTCGAGGCTCTCGGGCGAATCGGCGCGCACGAGGTGCGCGACCTCCGCGACGTTCGGCGTGATCGCCGTGAGGCCGCGGAAGCCGTCGATCGAGGAGCGCGGGTCGAGGACCGCGACCTTCCCGGTGCGCGCGAGCTCGAGCGCGACGGCGCCGACCTCCGGACCCGCGCAGCCGTACTCGTAGTCGGACACGACGAGCGCGTCGACGTGGCGCCCGAGCGCGTACGTGCGCGCCGCGACGCGCGAGCGCACCTCCGCGTCGAGCGGCACCGGCGGATCGCGGTCGATGCGCAGGATCTGCTGGAGGCTGCGGCGCGGCTCGGCCGCGAGGACGCGCGTCTTCGTCGGCGTCACGGCGCCGGGGACGAGCTCGACGCCGCTCGTGTCGATCCCCTCGCTCTCGACGAGGTTCAGGAGCTCGCGCCCGCTCGCGTCGCGTCCGATCGCGCCGAGCAGCGAGACTTCCGCACCGAGCGCGCGGAGGCTGCGCGCGACGTTCGCCGCTCCGCCGGCGCCGAGGCGCTCCTTCTCGTGGCGCAGGACCATCACCGGCGCTTCGCGCGAGAGGCGGCGCGGCTGGGCGTAGAGCCACTGGTCGGCGATCAGGTCGCCGACGACGAGCACGGAGAGAGCGCCGAAATCGGGGATGCGCGGTGCGGGCATCGAGCGGATTCCTCAGCAGACCTCGGAAGCCGCCGCCGCGAGCGAACGCTCGCGCATCTCGGCGACGGGCTTCGCGGCCGCGGTCGTCCACTCGATCCCGGATTCCTCGGCGAGGAAGTAGTCGCTGCGGACGCCCATGAACGCGTTGTAGCGGATCGCGTAGTGCAGATCACCAGCGGCGACGGACGCCTCCGAGAGCTCGCTGTCGATCGCGCGCACGCGCGGCTTGAAGGCCGTCCACGCGTCCGCGTCGAGCGCGAGCACGCGGTCGACGACCGGCCGGTAGCGCGCGGCCGCCGGGGCGTCGTGGAAATGATCGAGCCTGCTGTTCACGAACCAGGGCATGCACGTGCCGAGCTTGTCGATGAACAGGTTCTCCGCCGGGCCGAAGTCGAGGATCGAGCCGTCCGTGAAGGTCGTCAGCGCGGCGGCGCCCTCCTTCAGGTACCCGCCTTCGATCGTCAGACGCCACGAATCCGTGCCCGGGAACGGATAGAAGAAGGAGGTCCGGAACCGGCCGATCGCGGACTGGGCGAGGAGGTCGACGGTCTCCCAGCGCTCGTCCCGCGTCTCGCTCGGGAGGCCGATCATGAGGAAGCCGGACGTGTGCAGCCGGTACTTCTCGGCGGAGCGGACGGTCTCGAGGATGTCCTTCTGCGTCATGAAGCGCTTCAGGACCTCCTTCCGCACGCGCAGCGAGCCCGATTCGATGCCGAGCTTCAGGATCTTGCAGCCGGAGCGCGCGAGCGCGGCCGCGACGCGGTCGTCGAGCTGCTTCACGTGGCTGTTGACGACGTACGGAACGCCGAGCCCCGAGCGCTCGTACGCCTCGCAGAACGCGAGCGCGTGCGGCACGTTGTAGGTGAAGAGGTCGTCGTCCAGGATCAGCGTGCCGATGCGCTCGTAGCGCGCGAGCACGTTGCGGATCTCCTGGACCATCAGCTCGGGCGGCCGGAAGCGGAAGAACCCGATGCCGGCGACGTTGCGGCTGAGCTCGTCCTTGTACCGGTCGACGATCTTGTGGTTGAGACAGTACGTGCAGCGGTACGGGCATCCGCGCGACGTCAGCAGCCCGAACCAGCCCTGCTTCTGGTCGGTGATCCGCTGCGTGTCGAAGAGCGCGTAGTCCGGCTCGGGCAGCGTCCGGAGGTCGGGGAACTCGCCGACCGGATTGTGGTTCCAGTGCTCGGCTCCGTGCGTGCGTTCGCCGGCGTCGAGCGGGCGGTGGCCGCCTTTCCACGAGACGAAGTTGCGCACGTCCTCGGGCGCTTCGCCCCGCGCGAGGCGCGCGACGAGCGCGGACAGCGCGTCCTCGCACTCGCCGACGCCGACGTGGTCCCACGCCCCGTCCGCCATGACGTCGAGCGGCACCATCGTCGGATGGATCCCTCCGACGACGATCGGCGGCAGCGCGACGCCGTCGTTCGCGGCGTGCGCGCGCAGCCAGCGCGCGAGCTCGAGCGCGGGCCGGTACTGCTGCGTGAGACAGGAGAACGCGACGAGCCCCGGCTTCCAGTCGCGGACCAGCGCGAGGATCTCGTCGTTCGTCGGGACCGGCGGCAGGTTCTCGTTCAGGTTGACGAGACGCGTCTCGTGTCCGTCGCGCACGAGGCACGCGGAGAGCGAGGCGAGGCCGTGGTTGAACCCCATCTGCGTGTAGAGGTTCGGGTAGACGAAGAGGACGCGCATCCCCTGCAGCGTCGCGACGGCGCCCATCGAGGTCAAGGTTCGGCGCCCGCGCTGGCGCGATCCCATGGGTCTCCGCTAGGCTTTTCCGCCCTTCGAGCGCCCGCACCTCGTTTTCACGGGAAGTCCCATGCAACGCATCCACTCCGCTCTCGTCGCCCTCTCCTTCCTCGCCGCCTGCCACTCGATGAGCTCCTCGGACAGCACGGAAGCGAGCGCGTCTCCCGCGGCGACGAGCGCGGGCTCCAAGGGCAAGGGCCAGGCCGCCGCCGGCGAGAGCGTCCTCCCCTACGCCGTGCACCGCGCGACGCTCGACAACGGGCTGCGCGTGCTCCTCGTGCCGACGCCGTCCGACGGACTCGTCTCGTACTGGTCGGTCGTGCGCACGGGCTCGCGCGACGAGGTGGAGGAAGGCGTCACGGGCTTCGCGCACTTCTTCGAGCACATGATGTTCCGCGGCACGGAGAAGCTGCCGGGGCGCGAGTACGACAAGATCGTCAACGGCATGGGCGCGGACGCGAACGCGTTCACGACGGACGACTTCACCGCGTACCACATGTCGTTCGCGAAGGACGATCTCGCGAAGGTCGTGCAGATCGAGGCGGACCGCTTCCAGAACCTCAAGTACGACCAGGTCCAGTTCAAGACCGAGTCGGGCGCGGTGTACGGCGAATACCGCAAGGGCCGCACGAGCCCGTTCGAGGTGCTCGAGGAAGCCGTGCACGCGGCCGCGTTCGACAAGCACACGTACAAGCACACGACGATCGGGTTCGAAGCCGACATCCAGCGGATGCCCGAGCAGTACGAGTACTCGAAGAGCTTCTTCCGCCGCTTCTACCGCCCCGAGAACGTCGTGATCCTCGTGACCGGCGACATCGATCCGGAGAAGACGCTCGCGCTCGTGAAGAAGGAGTACGGCCTGTGGAAGACGGGCTACACCGCGCCGAAGGTGCCGATCGAGCCCGCGCAGCTCTCGCAGCGCCGCATCGACGTGCCCTTCGAGGGCCAGACGCTCCCCCTGCTCGCGCTCAACTTCAAATCCGACGCATTCAAGCCGACGGACCGGACCTACGTCGCCGGAATGCTGGCCGCCGAGCTCGCATTCGGCGAGACGTCCAAGCTGTACAAGAAGCTCGTCCTCGACGACCAGCGCGTGGAATCGATGTTCGCGGGCTTCGACGGGAACCGCGATCCGGGCCTGTGGGCCGTCATGGCGCAGGTGAAGGACCGGAGCGACGTCGCCGCGGTCGAGCAGGAGATGTGGGATGCGATCGCTGACCTGCGCAAGACGCCGGTCGACAAGAAGCGTCTCGATGCCGTGCGCGCGAACATGCGCTACGGCTTCCTCGCGCACCTCGGCACGGCGCAAGCGGTCGCCCAGTCGCTCGCGCACTACGTCGCGCTCACGGGCGACGTCGCGTGCGTGAACCAGATGTTCGCGACGCTCGACGAGGTCAATCCCGAGGACGTGCGCAAGGCCGCGAGCACGTGGCTCCTGCCCGAGCACTGCACGGTCGCGCTCCTGCACTCGAAGGAGAGCGCTCCCGCGGCGGCCGCGACGCACGACGCGTCCGCGCCGGCTCCGTCCGGGAAGATCGCGCAGGCTCCGGTCCTGCTCCCGGTCGAGAACGATCCGCAAGTCGCGTTCAGGCTCTGGTTCCAGGTCGGGAGCCAGGACGATCCTCCCGGCAAGGAAGGTCTCGCGGCGCTCACCGCGGACATGATCAGCGACGGCGGCACGGAGCGGCTCCCCTACGACAAGATCCTCGAGCAGCTCTTCCCGCTCGCGGCGGGCTACTCGACGTCCGTCGACAAGGAGATGACGATCGTCTCGGGCAGCGTGCACAAGGACAACGTCGAGCGCTTCACGGAGCTGTTCGTCGACGCCGTCGCGCGCCCGGGATTCCGCAAGGACGACTTCGAGCGGCTGCGCGACCAGGCCGTCTCGGGCATCGAGAACGTGCTCCGTTTCTCGTCCGACGAGGAGCTCGGCAAGGCGACGCTGAACGAGAAGCTGTTCGCCGGCACGCCGTACGGGCACCTCGACGACGGCACGGTCGCCTCGCTGAAGTCGATCACGCTCGACGACGTCAAGGCCTTCTACAAGGCGCACTACACGCGCGACAGCGTCGTGATCGGCGTCGGCGGCGGATACGCGAAGACGCTGCCCGAGAAGCTCGCGACGGAGCTCGGCCGGCTGCCCGCGGGCAAGCCGGAGGCGGTGCCCGCGTCGATTCCCGCGGCGATCCAGGGCCGGCACGTGACGCTCGTCGAGAAGGAGGGACCCTCGACCGCGATCAGCTTCGGCTGCCCGATCGACGTGCACCGCGGATCGCGCGAGTACTACGCCCTCTGGATCGCGAACTCGTGGCTCGGCGAGCACCGCAACAGCTCGTCGCACCTCTACCAGGTGATCCGCGAGGAGCGCGGGATGAACTACGGCGACTACTCCTACATCGAGGCCTACCCGCACGGCGGCCGCCGCACGATGCCGCCGACCGGCGTGGGACGGCGCTCGCAGACCTTCGAGGTGTGGATCCGGCCGGTTCCGCGCGACCAGGCGCTCTTCGCGCTGCGCGCCGGCATGCGCGAAGTGGAGAGCCTCGCGAAGAACGGGATGACGAAGGAACAGTTCGAGTTCACGAAGCGCTTCCTCAAGGGCTACTCGCTGCACTTCGCGGAAGGCACGCCGGAGCGCCTCGGCTACGCGGTCGACGACCGCTACTTCGGGCTGTCGGCGAGCCACCTCGCGACGTTCCGCAAGATGATGGACGAGATCACGCTCGACGAGGTCAACGCGGCCGTGAAGAAGTGGATCCAGGTCGAGAACGTCCAGATCGCGATGGTGACCTCCGACGCGAAGGGCCTGATGGAAGCGATCGCCTCGGACGCGCCGACGCCGATCAGCTACCCGAAGGGCGCCACGAAGAGCGCGGAGACGCTCGCCGAGGACAAGATCATCGAAGCGTGGCCGCTGAAGATCCCGGCCGCGAACATCGCGATCGTGCCCGTGACCGACATGTTCGCTGGCGCGAAGGCGGGGACGACGTCGACGCCGTAAGCGCCTAGAAGATCGACCCGAGGATCAGGAAGACGTTCGTCTCCCCGCCCTCGGTGATCCCCGTGCCGAAGAAGATCGGCCCGAGGAACGAATCCATGCCGCCGAACACGGACCCGGCCGCCCGCAAGTTGCTGGGCGTGATGTCGCTCCGGTCCTCGAACACGTTGCCCGCTTCCAGAGTGCCGCCGAGGTAGAACGACACCGGCGCGCGCCAGCCTTCGCGGAAGCCGAAGTGGTGGTACGCGAGCATGCGCCCGAGGACCGCGTGCGAGCCCGCGATCTCGTTCGGCGCGAGCCCCGAGAGCCTCAGGAAGCCGCCGAGCGGGAACTGGTTCTGCACGGCGCTGTTGTCCTGCAGCGTCGTGTCGAACTCGCCGCCGATCACGAGCGTGTTCGCCTTCCAGGAGATCGCGGAGTCGTGACGGAACGTCATGAACTCGGAGTCCTCCTGGCCGCCGAGGGCCCCGAGATTCGCCTGGAACCGCGACGTTCCGATCGAGCCGCGCCGCGGGAACGCGGTGCTGTCCAGCGTGTCGTACGAGACGCTCCCCTCGACGCCGCCCTGGTCGAAGTTCTCGCTCGAGAACTGGTTCGGATCGCCCACCGCGAGCTCGTTGCGCCCGCTCTCGTGGAAGATCCCCGCGCGGAGCTCGCCCCAGTCCGCGATCAGGTACCCGAGGTCGAGCCCCGCTCCGAACGTCGTCACGTCGAACTCGGCGAGCGTGTCCGTGCCCTGCGTCTGGGCGACGCGCTCGCGGTCGAATCCAAGGTGCGGCGCGACGAAGAACGGGCTGCCGGCTCCCAGCGGCTGGATGAACTCGGTCTCGACCTTCGCGGTCGTCCCGAATTCCACGCGGTTCCGCCACTCCGCCCCGCTCTCGTTGACCGGTCGCAGCACGAGCAGCGCGCCGAGCGTGATGCCGTTGCCGCCGGAGAGGTCGGCCTGGCTCGACGCGCCGAACCGGAGGGACCACGGTCCCGTGCTCTTCGCCTGCGTGTCGACGACGAGGTCCGCCGTGCCGTCGGGCTTGCCCGTCGCGTCCAGCCGGAACCCGACGTCGTCGTAGAGGTCGAGACCGAAGACGCGCGCGAAGTCGCCGTCGAGTCGCGCGGGGTCGAGCTTCTCGCCGATCGGGCTGTGGATGCGCGTGCGGACGGTGGCGGGCGCGGCCGGCGCCGAGGAGGCGACGCGCACGCCGTCGAGAACGGGCCACGGCCGGACGCGCGCCGAGCGCTCCGCGAGGTGCGCGCACCAGTCGTCGGAAGAGAGGGCGAGCGACGCGAGTGCCTCCTTCTGCCCCAGCACGGCGACCCGCCCTTCCTCCGCGATCCGCACCGCGGCGGCGTGCGAGAGCAGCGAGCGTTCCGTCAGTGGCAGCTCGAGGTGCACGTCGACCGGGCGCAGCGCCTGGAGCCTCTGCTTGCGGGACTCCTCCTCGTGCAGGCGGAGGATCTGCTCGCCGACGTCGAGGTAGGAGGAGATCTCGTTCTTCTTGGCGAGAGGCGGCGCCGGATCGACGGCGATCACGACGTCGGCCCCGAGCGCGAGCGCGACGTCGATCGGCAGGGCATCCGAGAGCGTTCCGTCGGCGAGCAGCTTGCCGTCGATCTCGACCGGCGGCAGGAGGCCCGGCAAGGCGGACGACGCGCGCAGGGCGCTCGCGAGCTCCCCGTGGTCGAGCACGACCGGCCGGCCCGTCTCGAGGTCGGTCGCCACGGCGCGGAACGGGATCGCGAGATCGTCGAACGTCGGCGCGCAGATCGCCGGCAGCGCCAGGGTCTCGACGAACAGCGTCCAGCGCTTCGCGGCGAACACGCTGCGCGGAAGACTGAGGCCCGAATGCCCGAGACCGAGGGACAGGTCGACGAGGAACTCGCGGTTGTCGACCTTCCGGCGGTAGGTGAGGTGGTCGCGCGGCGTCCGGTCGAGCAGCGCTTCGTCCCAGTCGAGGCTCGAGAGCGACCAGCGCAGATGGGCGCCGGTGTTGCCGACCGCGTACAGCCCGCCGATGAGCCCTCCGGTGCCCGATCCGACGACGGCGTCGACCGGGATCTGGAGTTCCTCGAGCGCCGCGATCACGCCGACGTTCGCGAGCCCGTAGGCGCCGTCCCCGCCCAGGACGAGAACGATCTTCGGGCGCTCGTGCGGAACCGGAGGCGCGTCCTGCGCCCCTCCCACGCTCGAGCTCACCAGCGCGAGGCAGGCGGCGAGGAGCTGCAAGCTCGAGTTCCTACCCCTTCGTTCCCGCCGTGCCCTTCTTGTCGTCCGCGGCGGGCGTCTTCGCGTCGTGCGTCCAGCGCTGGATCCAGTCGATCACCGTCTCGTGCCACAGGATCGAGTTCTGCGGCTTGAGCACCCAGTGGTTCTCGTCGGGGAAGTAGAGGAGCTTCGACGGCACGCCCTTGCGCTGCAGAGCCGTGAAGACCGACAGCCCCTGCGTGTCGACGACGCGGTAGTCCTTCCCGCCGTGGACGACGAGCATCGGCGTCTTCCAGTTCTTCACGAAGTCGACGGGATTGTGCTTCGCGTAGCCCTCGGGGTGCTCCCACGGCGTCCCGCCGTGCTCCCACTCGGGGAACCACAGCTCCTCGGTGTCGAAGTACGCCATGCGCTCGTCGAGGTTGCCGTCGTGGCTCACGAGGCACTTGAAGCGGTCGGTCTGCCCCGCGATCCAGTTGATCATGTACCCGCCGTAGCTCGCTCCGAGCCCGGCGACGCGGTCCTTGTCGAGGAACGGGTAGTGCGCGAGCGCCCAGTCGAGTCCCTTCATCAGGTCCTCGTACGGCGCGCCGCCCCAGTCGCCGTTGATCGCGTCGGTGAACGCCTGTCCGTATCCGGTCGAGCCGTGGAAATCGATCATCACCGCGGCGAAGCCGGCGCCCGCGTACGCCTGGGGATTCCAGCGGTAGTGGAAGTGGTTCCCGAACGATCCCTGCGGACCACCGTGGATGAGGAACGCGACCGGGTACTTCGCGTCGGGCTTGAAGTCGACGGGCTTCACGAGGAACCCCATCACGTTCTCACCCTTCGCGCCGGGGAAGGTGAACTGTTCGAAATCCCCGAGCTTCGCGGCGGCGATCTTCTTCTCGTTCGCTTTCGTCACCGGACGCAGATCCGTGCCGTCCATCGCGGAGGTGTAGAGCTCGACGGGAGACGAGAGCGAGTCCATCGCGAAGAGCAGCCGGTCGCCGGCCTGGCGCGGGCTCGAGAACGTCCCCTTCTGGAGGACGATCCGGCCCTTCGCGTCGTTCACGGGGAGCGCGAGGATCGGATGCTGTCCGAAGTTGTCCGTCGTGGTCCACAGCGTCTTCGAGTCCGAGGACCACGAGAGCTCGCCGGGCGAGCGGTCCCAGGCCTCGTTCCACGAGCGCTTCTTCCCGCTCTCGCGGTCGAGGATCTCGAGCCGCGTCCGGTCGGATTCGTAGCCCGGGCGGCGCATCGAGAGCCACGCGAGGCTCTTGCCGTCGGGCGAGTAGCACGGCTGGCTGTCCGCCGCGAGGTTGTCGCACGTCAGGCATTTCGGTTCCGTGCTCGCGTCCGCGGGCACGGTGTAGACGTTCACGTCCGTCGACCACGCCGCGTCCTTCGTCATCCGCTGCGCGGCGAACGCGACCTCCTTGCCGTCGGGCGAGATCGAGACCTCCTCGAGGCCTCCGAACGGTTTCGGCGGCGAATCCCCGTCGAATCCCTGCATCAGGTCGACCGCGCCGCCTTCGGCCGTCCACACGAAGACGTGGCTGCGCTTGCCGTCCTCCCAGGTGTCCCAGTGGCGGAAGAGCAGCGATTCGTAGACGTACGCCTTGACCTTGCTCTTCTCCTTGTCGGCATCGCGCTTCGCCGTCTCCTCGAGCACTTTCCCCTTCGCGGCGTCGGCGTAGACCTCCATCGTGAGGAGGAAGCGCTTGCCGTCCGGGAACGGCAGCATGTTGTCGACGTCGATCGGGAGCTTGGTCACCTGGACGGCCTCGCCGCCGTCGAGCGCGATCTTCCACACCTGCGACGAGCCGCTGCGCGTCGAGAGGAAGACGAGTCCCTTGCCGTCGCTCGTCCAGCGCGCGCCGGTGTCGCTCGCGTCGTTCGCGGTCACCTGACGCGACGTCGAGCCGTCGACGGCGCTGATCCAGATGTCCGTCTTCCCCTTGTTCGCCTCGACGTCGGTGACGCGGACCGTGTACGCGACCCATTTCCCGTCGGGCGAGACGGCGGGATCGGAGATCCGATCCATCGCCAGCATGTCTCGTACGGAGAAGGGATGCGCGTCGTCCGCGAGCGGCGACGCGTGGGCGAGGGAGAGCAGCAGACCGGCGAAAACGAGCATGGGGACCTCCGAAGGAGCGGCGATCCTATGCGAGCCGCCTGCGCGCGGCCAGGGGAAGGCGGGTGCACTCCTAGAGCGGCCGGAACGTCGCAACCGTCCAGCTGCTCGTGACGTCCATCGACTCGAGCCCGGCGATCTCGTCCTTCTGGCTGCGGCGCGCGCCGCGGTACGTCGCCGCGAGGAGATCGAGGAGCACGTCCGGCGCGAAGCGCGCCGTGTGGCGCACGACGCGCCGCTTCTCGAGACGGAAGCGGCCGTCGAGCACTTTGAGCAGCGGGCCGAACCGATCGACGATGATCGCGTTGCCGTGCAGCGCCGCGCGCAGCTCGCGCAGGTCGTCCTCCGCGGGGATCGCCGCGACGAGGCGGCCGCCCGCCGCGAGGACGCGCCGGAATTCGTCGACCGGACGCCGTCCCGCGATCGTCGTGACGACGCGGAAAGAGCCGTCGGCGAACGGGAGCCCGATGTCGGCGTTCGCGACGACCCAGCGGAGCGCCTTGTGCCTCTTCGCCGCGGACTCCGCGGCGGGCGTCGAGATGTCGACGCCGCAGCCCGCCAGCTTGAAGCGCTCCGCGATCGCGGCGAGGAACGTTCCGTCGCCGCACCCGACGTCGAGCACGGCGCTGCCTTCGGGCGGCGCGATCTCGGCAATCGCGTCGAACAGTGCATCGAGCAGCGGCTTCCCGAATCCGCCGTCGAGGAGCCGTCGTCGCGCGGCGACCGCCTCCGCCGAATCGCCGGGCACGCTCGAGTGCCGGTCCTGGACCTGCAACAGGTTCAAGTAGCCGGCGCGCGCGACGTCGAACGAGTGTCCGTTCGCGCAGACGTAGCGCGTGGATTCGCGGAGCAGATCGCTGCCGCAGCCGCGCACGGTGCAGCGGAAACGGACTTCGTCGTGTGCGGGCATCGATCCCGCACGATACTCTCGAACCCCCGACCGATCGACCGGAGCACCTCCTCTCCCGGAGTTCTCGATGCGCACGCGCCGTTCCACGAGCCCGCACTCCCCCCTTCCGATCGTCTTCCTGCTCGCCGGACTCGGTGCCTGCGCATCACCCGCCGAGGCGACCTCGCCGGCGAGTCCGGCGCCCGTCACGCAGGCTCGAGTCGCATCGCCGGCGGGGAAGAAGCTCACGATCGACGCGCTCTACGATCCGCCCGGCAAGCGCGTCGACTTCAACGGGAATCCCCCGTCGAATCTCGTGTGGATCGACGACGAGCACTACCTCTGGCCGAAGAGCGATCCGAAGACGAAGAAGGCCGAGTGGCTCCTCGTCGAGGCGGACAGCGGGAAGAGCGAGCCGTTCGCTCCCGCGGCGAAGCTCGAGGCGGCACTCGCGGCGCTGCCCGCGGTCGGCGCGGAGAAGGCGAAGGAAGCCGCGCGGTCGAACGCCGACGCTTGGGGCGGGAATCCGAAGGCGCTCGTGTTCGCGCTGCAGAACGTCCCGGCCAGCGACGACACGCTCGCGGCGTGGAAGGACCTGTACGTCTACACGCTCGCCGACGGCAAGGCGGTGCGCGCGACGAGCACTCCCGACGAGGAGGAGGAGCTCGCAGAGCTCTCGCCGGACGGCAAGTCCGTCGCGTTCGTCCGCAAGAACGATCTCTACGTCGTCGACGTCGCGACGGGAACCGAGCACCGCTTGACGGACGACGGTGGCCCGAAAGTGCTCAACGGGAAGCTCGACTGGCTGTACCAGGAGGAAGTCTACGGCCGAGGGACGTGGCGATCGTTCTGGTGGAGCCCGGACTCCGCGCACGTCGCGTTCCTGCGCCTCGACGAGGAAGGCGTGCCGCTCTACACGCTCGTCGACGACGTCGAATCCCCGGCGAAGGTCGAGATCGGGCCGTACCCGCGCTCGGGCGACAAGAATCCGCAGGTGCGACTCGGCATCGCTGGCGCGGCGGGAGGCGCCGTGGAGTGGGTCGACCTCGGGCGGTACGCGGGCGGGGATTTCCTGATCGTCGACGTCGGCTGGAGTCCGGCGAACGAGCTCGCCTTCCAGGTGCAGGACCGCGAGCAGTCGTGGCTCGACCTGAACCGCGTCGCCGCGGGCGCGAAGCCCGTCGTGACGACGCTCGTGCACGAGACGACGAAGGCATGGGTGAGCGTGAACGGCCCTCCGAAGTGGCTCGCCGACGGATCGTTCCTCTGGCTCAGCGAGCGCACGGGCTGGATTCACATCGAGCACCACGACCACGACGGCAATCTGATCGCCGCGGTCACGAACGGGAACTGGGAGGCGCGCACGCTGCGCGGCGTCGACGAGAAGAACGGCTGGGTGTACTTCTCGGGCACCGAGCGGAGCCCGATCGGCGCGGACGAGTACCGCGTCAAGCTCGACGGGAGCGGCCTCGCGCGGCTGACGCAGACGAGCGGGACGCACGGCGCGCAGTTCAATCCTTCGTTCACGCGCTTCATCGACCGCTGGAGCGACGCGTCGACGCCGCCGCAGCTGCGTCTCGAGCGCGCGGACGGCACGGAAGTGCGCGTGATCGACAAGAACGAGGTGCCCGCGCTCGCGGAGTACCGGCTCTCGAAGCCGGAGTTCCTCAAGGTGCCGACGCGCGAGGGCTTCGAGATGGAGGCGATGATCGTGAAGCCGCCCGATTTCGATCCGGCGCGGCGCTACCCCGTGATCCAGCTGACGTACGCGGGTCCGCACGCGCCGACGGTGCACGACGCGTGGGCCGGCACGCGCGGGATGTTCGTCCACCTGATCGCGCAGCAGGGGATCATCGTGTGGGAGTGCGACAACCGCAGCGCGAGCGGCAAGGGCGCGCAGTCGGAGTGGGTGTGCGCGCAGAACTTCGGCGTGACGGAGCTCGCCGACATCGAGGACGGGCTCGCGTGGCTGAAGAAGCAGCCGTGGGTCGACGGCGAGCGGATCGGAATCTCCGGCTGGAGCTTCGGGGGCTTCATCACGAGCTACGCGCTGACGCACTCGACGAGCTTCGCGATGGGGATCGCGGGCGGATCGGTGACGGACTGGCACAACTACGACTCGATCTACACCGAGAGGTACATGCGGACGCCCGAGCACAACACGGAGGGCTACGCGAAGACGTCGGTCGTCGCCGCCGCGAAGGACCTGCACGGCGAGCTGCTCCTGATCCACGGCGCGATCGACGACAACGTGCACCCGCAGAACACGATGCAGCTCGCGCACGCGCTGCAGAAGGCCGGGAAGCCGTTCCGGATGATGCTCTACCCGAAGTCGCGCCACGGCGTCGGCGATCCGGTGCTCGTGAAGCACCTGCAGTCGACGATGCTCGACTTCATCGAGGAGACGCTGCTACGAACGCCCGGCGGTTGAGTCGGAGCCCCGCGCCTTTTCCAGGATCGTCGTCGTCGATTTCCCCGGCACCATCGGCGCGAGGTGCACGACGCCGCCGTGCTTCTCGACCCATTCGCGGCCGACGACGCCCTTCTCCGCCCAGTCCTCGCCCTTCACGAGCACGTCCGGTGTCACGCGCTCGACGATCTTCGCGGGCGTGTCCTCGGGGAACGAGCACACCGCGTCGACCATCTCGAGCGCCGCGAGCACCGCGGTCCGGTCCTCGAGCGTGTTCACCGGCCTCCCCGCCCCCTTCAGCCTCTTCACGCTCGCGTCGTCGTTCACGCCGACGAGCAGCACGTCGCCCTTCGAGCGCGCAAAGCGCAGGTACTGGATGTGCCCGACGTGCAGCACGTCGAAGCATCCGTTCGTGAACACGATCCGGCGCTTCTCCTTCCGCCACGCCGCGAGCAATTGGTCTAGCGACGCGCCGTCCGACACGATCTTGCCCTCGTGCGGCCGCGTCTCGCGCAGCCTCGCGACCAGCTCGCTGCGCGTCACGGCGTGCGTCCCGAGCCGCCCGACGACGATCCCGGCCGCGTGGTTCGCGAGCTCCACCGACTGCTCCAGCGACCGCCCCTCGGCGATGTGGAACGCGAGCTGCGCGATCACGGTGTCGCCCGCTCCGGTCACGTCGAACACCGCGCGCGCCTGCGCCGGCACGTGCCCCGCTTCGCCCGTCTTCGTCCGGAAGTAGATCCCGTCCGCTCCGAGCGTGATCACGGCGGCGTCGAGATCCCCGAGCTTCACGAGCTCGTCCGCGGCCCGCGCGAGGTCCTCGTCCTTCCCGAGCTTCCGCCCGACCGCCTGCTCCGCTTCCTTCTTGTTCGGCGTGACGAGCGTCGCGCCGCGGTACCGCGCGTAGTCCTCGCCCTTCGGATCGACGAGCACCGGGATGCGCGCCTTCTTCGCCTCCGCGACGACGAGCTGGATCACGGCCGGATTCAGGCAACCCTTCCCGTAGTCCGACAGCACGACCGCGCGCGCCTTCCGCACGCGCTGCGGCAGCAGCGCGAGGAGCTTCTCGCACGCCGGCCCCGCGATCGGTCGCGCGTCCTCGTTGTCGACGCGCAGGATCTGGTGCGCGCCGCTCATCATCCGCGTCTTCTGGATCGTCGGCCGCGTCGTGTCGACCACCAGTGCATCCGTCTCGATCCCCTGCGCGTCGAGCAGCGAGCGCAGCGCCCGTCCCCATCCGTCGTCGCCGATGACACCCGCGCAGTCCACGACGGCGCCCATCGCTACGAGGTTCGCGCCGACGTTGCCCGCGCCGCCGATGCGCTCCTCGGCGCTCTTCGCCGTGAGGATGGGGATCGGCGCCTCGGGAGAGATCCGCGTCACGTCGCCGGAGACGTACCGGTCGAGGATCAGGTCGCCGACGATCAGCACGCGCGGCCTGCCCGCGGCCTCCACGATCCTCTCGAGCTCGAGGGCGTCGGTCATCGGCGCGCCTTCCAGCCCTTCTCCGCGAGCTTCGCGAGCACCGCCATGCGCAGGAGCGGGAGCAGGATCTCGTGCTGGCCGATCAACGAGATGCCGCGGCCCGGCGGGCGCTGCACGACGTTCGTCTCGGCGCGGTACTGGCGGATCATGTCGAGGTTCGCCGTCGTCATGCCGTCGAGCTTCGAGCCGAGGTTGATCGCGACGCTGACCGCCTTCAGGAACACCTCGGGGAGCACGACCGCGCATCCGATGTTCATCCACACCCCGCCGTCGAGGCCGTGGACAAACTTGCAGACGTGCCGGAAGTCCGCCATCGAGGCCGCGCCGACATCCGCGCCGTCGCAGGCGGGGTGCATGTGCACGATGTCCGCACCGAGGCACGCGTGCACGGTGACGCCGAGGCCGAGCCGCACGGCTTCCGCGCTGACGGCGAGCTCTCGGTGCGGCGCCTTGCGCGCGATGAGCAGCCTTCCGAGCCCGCGGCCGAAACCCGGTTCCGCGCCGGCTTCGGGGGCAGCACCCATGCGCGCGGCTTCGGCGAGCCCCTTCCCGGTCTCGTCGGCGAAGCCGAACTCCCCCTTCGGGAGCTGCTCGGCGACGTCCTCGGACGTCTTCCCCGCCGTCGCGATCTCGAAGTCGTGGATCGCGCCGGCGCTGTTCATCGCGACGTGGTCGATGACGCCGCGGCGCATCAGGTCGATCAGGAGCGGCGCGAGCCCGACCTTGAGCACGTGCGCGCCGAGCGCGACCGCGACGGGCCGACCGCCGACCTTCGCGGCGACGACGCGGTCGGCGAGCTCCTTGAAGAGCTTCCCCGCGTAGATGTCGGGCAGCGAGTCGACGAACGCGGCGAACCCCGCCGGCGGCTCGGGCGTCTCGCAGAAGTCGGAGAGCTCGACGAGGCTCTTGCGCGACGCGAGCGGATACGTCCGCACGTTCTTCATCGCCGGGAACGGATCGTTCGGCATGTCGCGGGGGATGATAGGTGAGCGCGCGGCGGGTTCCAAACGTCGAGGACGCGCGCGGCTCAGGCTCCTCGGTATCGGTCGTGGAGCCAGAAATACTGTTCCGGAGCCGCGAGGATCAGCTTCTCGAGTTCCCGGTTCACGAGCTCCGTGATCTCCTCGACGCTCTTCCCCGCGATGTCCTCCGGCCAGAGGACGGCGGGGGCGGAGAGGCGCCAACGCCACGGCGCAGGCAGGCGGTAGCACGCGGCGAAGACGATCGGCGCGCGCAGGCGCTTCAGGAGCACCGCGGCGCTCCGGTCGCAGCGCGCGCGGCGCCCGAAGAAGGGCGCGAACACGGGGCGGCGGCGCGCGCGCTGGTCGAGCATCAGGCCGAGCATCCCGCCGCCGCGGACGACCGCCGGCGCATCCTTCATCGCGCCGCGCCGCGGGAGCAGGCGCACGCCGCGTCGCTCGCGCAGGCGGTGGGCGTGGACGGAGAGCGGGCGGTTCTTCGGCGGCTTCGAGACGACATAGAACGGGTCGAAGCCGATCCAGGGCATCACCGCGGACCCGGTCTCCCAGTCGCCGACGTGCGGCGTCGCGAGGATCGATCCCGTCTTCGCGTCGATGATCTTGCGCGCGTCCGCGCACAAGTCGACCTCGAAGTGGTCGCGCAGCTCCGCGAGCGGGACCCGCCGGTGCAGCGCCTCCGCGTCGAGGGTCACCTGGAAGAGATGTCTCCACGCCTGGAGGACGCGGCCCTCGAGCTCGCGGTCGCTCATCGTCGAGCCCAGCGCCTGACGCAGGAACGTGCGCGCCGCATCCGACCTCTTGCGGTCGATCGCCTTCGTGAGGCGCGCGATCGCGCCGACGAGCGGGGAGCGCAGCCAGAGCGGCGCGAGGGAGAGGGCTCCGAGGACCGATCGCGCGCCGGCGTACTCGAGCCAGGCGAAGACTCCGCCGCGCGTCCCGAGCACCGCGCGGCGGGGAGCCGGCCAGTCCTGGCGCAGTCCGCTCGGCAAGGCGCACGCGAACGGCGGCTCGACGACGGCGTCGTCCTCCTCGTCGTCGGGCTCAGCCATGCGTCCCCGCGCGCAACGGAAGCGCGTCGAGCAGGGCGTCGAGGACTCCGGCACCCGCCGTGATCGCGATCGCGACGTCGACCGCGACGAAGCGCGCGCCGAGCGCGGCGAGCTTCACCGCGTCCTTGCCCGTCGTCACGAGCGGCACCGCGTCGCCGCCGAGGCCGTCGACGTCGGCGCGCACGTACGCGTGGTGATCCGGGAACGAGCGGTGGGTCCGCACGCGCGCGCCCAGGGCCGCGACCGTGAGCTCGAAGGCCTCGGGGTTGCCGATGCCGCTGACGAGGTCGACCTCCCGCCCGGCGAGCATCGCCAGGGGATGCTCGCGGCCGTGCTCGTCGAAGAGACGCGACGGCCGATGGTCTGCGCGCGCGCGCGGAACGCCCGGCGCCCAGCGCTCGATCTCGAGCTCGAGGCGCTCGAGCGCGCCGGGTCCGGCCTGCGCCGCGCGCGTCAGGACGACGGCGTGCGCGCGCGCGAGCGACGAGGGAGGCTCGCGCAGGAGACCGCGCGGAAGCAGCGCGCAGACGGGCTCGCCGCCGTCCGGCGGTGCGGGCAATCCCCACGGGCGCGTCGCGTCGACGAGGACGAGGTCGAGGTCGCGGTGGAGCCGCCGGTGCTGGAACCCGTCGTCGAGCACGATCGCGTCGCACCCGCGTTCGACGAGAGCCTTCGCGCCTTGCACGCGGTCGGGGTCCTGGACGTGCGGCACGCCGGGCGCGAGGCGCTCGAGGAGCCGCGCCTCCTCGTTCGGGGTTCCGCCCATCGCGCCGTAGCCGCGCGAGAGGAGGCCCGGGCGGGCGCCTCGGCGCACGAGCTCCGCGGCGACCCACGCGCACATCGGCGTCTTGCCCGTGCCGCCGGTCGACAGGTTGCCGACGCAGACGACGGGGACGTCGACCTTGTGGACGGCGAGGACGCCGTGGTCGTACGCGGCGCGGCGCGCGCGCGCGGCGGCTCCGAAGAACGCCGCGGGGATCCGGAGGAGCTCCACTCCCCCGCCGCGGCGCGCGAGCGTGCGCTCGGGGCGGCGCCGGTCGAGATCTCGTTGTTCCAAGCGTCGCGACGCCAGGATCCGCGTCGCGGTCGCAGAGCCTACAGCGTCGGCGTCGGCGTCTCTTCGTCCGGGATCAGCTCGATGAGACCGCGCTCCATCTCCAGGAACGCGATCTTGATCGGGTTGACCTCGCGGGTCTCGATCAGCGGAGCGGCGCCGCGGACGAGCTCGCGGACGCGCTTCTGCAAGAGGGCGGTCTTGTGAAAGGAGCCGGAGACGGACTTCTGGAGGCGCTGGGGCAGGGTCAGTTCCATGGATCTCCTGGTCGCCGTCGACGTCCGGGTGGGATTTCCCGGGGACAGCAGAGCCGCGCAGGATAGCCCGGCGAGGGCCTGCGCTGCAAGGGAGCCGCGCCGGATCCCCGTTCCGAGCGCGGAGGACAGCCTCTACGCCGGCCCGAGGGCGTTCTCGGCGTCGAGCACGAGATCGGCGTGCTCCGCGGCCTTGACGGCTTCGTCGAACGCCCGCTGCGTCGGCAGGAGGTGCCGGCGCACGGCGAGCAGGCTCTCGGGCCCGCGCCGACGCGCGTCGCGCCCGGCGATCCGGCGCAGGCTCTGGACCTCCCCCACCTCGAGGTGGATCACGCGGTCGAGCGCCGCGCGCAGCCGCGGATGGAGGAGGAACAAGCCCTGGACGACGAGCACGGCGTCGCGCGGCACCTCGATGCGCGCGCCGTCGCGCTCGATCGCGACGTCCTCGCCGCGCGCGTGCGGCTCGAGCACGCGCGCGAGCAGGTCGCCGACGTCGTACGTGCGCTCGAGCTGCTCCATCGGCTTGTCGACCGACCAGAACGCCGTCGACGCGAGCTCCTTGTTCGTAATGCCTTCCTTCGCGAAGTCCTCGAGCGCGACCAGCACGGCCTTCCGTCCCGCCGCCGTCAGCACGCGCACGCAGTCGCGCGCGAAGATCGTCTTGCCGCATCCGGAGTGTCCCGTGATCCCGAGGCTCCGGGGTGCGCGCGCGCTCTTCGCGTCGAGGAGGCCGAGGTCGCCGAGCACGCCTTCGATCCAGCGCGTGCGCCGCTCGAGCCGCGGCACGAGCTGCGACATCTCCTCGATCGCGGCCTCGCACGGGACTTCCTCGCCGAGCGTCGCGAAGCCGCGCGCGTGGTGCACGTGCGGCAGCCCGTTCTCCCAGGCCGCATCGCGGTCGCCGAGCCGGTCGCCGACCATCACGGCCGCGCGCGTCCCGAAGGCGTCGACGAGATCACCCACCATCCACGCCTTCGAGCTCGCGCCGGGGGTGTCGAGACAGCGCGCCTCGTCGATCCACTTGGCGAGCCCGAGGCCGTTCATCATCGCGTCGAGGTAGTCCTGCCCGCAGTTGCTCGCGATCCCGAGCTTCGCCCCGCGCTCGCGCAGCCCGCACAAGGCGTCGGCGACGCCGGGGAGGAGCGCTGCTTGGCCCATGCGGAGCGCCTGGTGCTCCTCCTCCTCGCAACGGCTGCGGATCAGGCTGCGCTGGCGTTCCGTGAGGTCGGGGAAGAGGCGGTCGAGCCCGAAGGACAAGGGATGCCCGACGAGGCTCATCCACTGCTCCGCGGACGGCATCGCGTGCTCGAGGCCGAGCTCCGAGAACGCGCGGCGCGCTCCGGCGCGCGCGGCGTCGACCCAGAAGCGGTCGGTGGCGACCAGGGTGCCGTCGAGGTCGAACACGACGGCGTCGAAGAGGAAGGGCGTCCTCGGCATGGGCGACCCCCCCAGGGTTCGCTCGGGCGCAGAGCCTAGCGCGGGACGAGGAATCCGGACAGTCGGTCGGCGCTGCGATTGTGGAGCGGAGCGCGCAGCCTATCCTGGACGGACTCCGAGGAGTCCATGAACGCTGCCCGAACCCTCTCGCTCGCTCCGCACGCTTTGTACTTGCTCGCCGCGTCGGCGCTGGGCGCCGCGCCCTTCTCCGACGATCCGCCGTCACGCGCGCTCCTGCTCGAGCTGACGGACGCCCCGCGCCTGGCGGGCACGTGCGGATCGCTCGTCTCGGCGAAGCTCGTCGCGCGCAGGCTCGCCGAAGCCGGATTCGAGGTCGAGATCGACGAGCGCGAGGTCCTGCTGTCGCTGCCGCGGTCGATCGAGTTCTCGATCCTCGAGGACGCGTTCTCCGACAAGACACTCGTCGAGAGGATCGACGCGTTCGATCCCGACGCGATCCCGCCCGGCGACGTGCCGAAGTGCAACGGGTGGTCGGCGAGCGGGACGGTGCGCGCCGGCGTCGTCGACGCGGGCTACGCGCAACGCGAGGATTTCGAGCGGTTGAAAGCGCTCGGCGTCGACGTGCGCGGGTGCGTCGCGCTCGCGCGCTACGGCAAGTGCTACCGCGGGATCAAGGTCGACCTCGCCGCGCAGTTCGGGTGCTCGGGAGTCCTGCTCTTCAGCGACGCGAGCGAGGACGGGCTCGAGAAGGGCGCCACGTGGCCCGAGGGGCCGTGGAAGCCGGACTGGGACGCGCAACGCGGCTCGATCAACCCGATCGCGCACATCCCGGGCGATCCCTCGACGCCGGGATGGCCGTCGCCGAAGCCGGGCGACAAGGCGGCGAAGCGTGCGAGCGAGAAGGAGATCGCCGAGGGGCTGCCGAAGATCCCGTGCATCCCGATCGGATGGCGCGACGCGAAAGTGCTGCTCGAGAAGCTCGCACCGGTCGCGTCGAAGGACAAGGACGGGAAGGAGATCCAGGAGCACCTCGGTCCGGGCCCGGTGCAGGCGCGGATCTCGGTCGACCAGCCGCGCGATCTGCGCGTGATCCGGAACGTGGTCGGACGGCTGCGCGGCAAGAAGGCGGAGACGGTGATCGCCGGAGCGCACCGCGACTCGTGGGTACGCGGCGCGAACGACGACGGCGCCGGGACGGTGTCGATGCTGCGCGCGGCGCAGCTCCTCGGCGCGAAAGCGAAGGCGGGCTGGAAGCCGGAGCGCACGATCACGCTCGGGTTCTGGGACGCGGAGGAGTTCGGGCTGATCGGCAGCACGGAGTGGGGCGAGGCGAACGAGGAGTGGCTGCGCGCGAACGCGGTCGCGTACGTGAACGCGGACACCGCGGCGAACGGCCCGCGTTTCCGCGGCGCGGGCGGGTCGCCCGGGATGCTGTCGGTGCTGAAGGACGTGCTCGCGAAGATCCCCGCGGCCCCCGCGAAGGACGGGACGTCGGCCGGAAGCCTGTGGGACGAGTGGTGCGCGCTCGTGAAGGAGCGCGCGAAGACCCCGAGCGATCCGACGGAACCGCGCCTCGGCCTCCCCGGCTCGGGCTCGGACTTCGCGGTGTTCGTCCACCACCTGAACATCCCCTGCCTCGAGCCCGGCTTCGGCGGGTCGGGCGGGAGCGGCGGCTACCACACGACGTTCGACGACTTCACGCTCGTCGAGAAGTACATCGATCCGGGATTCGTCGGGCACGAGCTCGCGGGAAGGCTCTTCGCGGAGCTGCTCGCGGAGATCGCGGACAAGCCCGCGTTCTTCGACGACGTCGAGGCGGCGAAGGCGCTCGCCCAGCGCGCGCGCGACGTGGCCGGCGACACGGCTCTCGCCGAGAGCGCGGGGAAGATCGCGCAGGCGTTCGACGACGCCGCGCAGAAGCTCGACGGCCATGCGCCGTCCGCTCCGTTCTACCGCCAGCTCGAGGCTCCGGCGGGACTCGCGGGACGCACGTGGTTCCGAAATCGACTCTGGGCACCCGGCCTCGAGGACGGCTACGGCTCGGAGACGTTTCCGACGCTGCGGGTCGGAGCGGCGGCCGGGAAGGACGCGCTCGACGCCGAAACCGCGGCTCTCCTCGAGAGTATCGATCGGCTCGCCACGAGCGCCGCAAGTCGGTGAAGCGTCTCTGGCCGTTCTTCCAGCGCTTCCTGCGCCACCGGCGACAGCTCGTCGCCGGCTTCGCCTGCCTGCCGCTCGCGCAGCTCGGCGACATCGTGGTCACGGTCATCATCGGGAACGCGCTCACCGCGCTCCAGAAGATGAAGCCGGGGTCGGACGTGTCCTTCCTCTCCGGCATCTTCGCGATCGTCCTCGGCCTCGCGGCGTTCCGGGGCGTCCTGCGCTATCTCCAGCGCTGGTGGATCGTGGTCGTCTCGCGCTGGGTCGAGAACGAACTGAAGCAGGAGCTCTTCGACAAGCTCGTCGCCCTCCCCTTCTCCTTCCACACGAAGAGCCGCTCGGGCGACGTCGTCAGCCGCGTGACCTCCGACGTCGAGAACATCCGGATGTTCCTCGGCCCCGGCGTCATGTACACGGCCGGCGCGGTCGTCATGGTGCCCGTCGCGATGGCGCTCCTCTTCTCCCTGAACGCGACGCTCACCGCGACGATGATCCTGCCCCTCCTGCTCATGGGCGTCGGCATGAAGATCTCCACGCCGAAGCTCCACCGCTGGAGCGAGGCGGTGCAGGAATCGATCGCCGACATCGGTCACCGCGCGCAGGAGAGCTTCTCAGGCATCCGCATCGTCAAGGGCTATGGCCGCGAGGCGCAGCAGATCGCGCGCTTCGACGCGGCCTCGAAGCGGAACATGGAGAACCAGATCCAGCTCGGACACTCGCGCGGCCTGACGAACGCCACCACGCACGCGGCGAACGACTTCACGTTCGCAGTCGTCCTGGCCCTCGGCGGCCTGGCGATGCTCGACCGGAATCTCCCCGTCGGCGACCTGTTCAAGTTCATCGACCTGACGTTCAAGGTGTTCTGGCCCATCATCGCCGTCGGCTGGATCTTCGGCATGTACCCGCGCGCCCTCGCCAGCGCCAAGCGCATCGACGAGCTCCTCTCGACCGCGTCGGACATCCTCGAGCCGGCTCGGCCCGTCGCGCTGCCGTCGGTTCAGGGAGCCCTCTCGCTCTCGCACGTCTCGTTCACCTACGAGGGAGCGGAGAAACCGGCGATCGCCGACCTCAGCGTCGACGTGCCCGCGGGCTCGGTCCTCGGCGTCGTCGGCCCGACCGGCTCGGGGAAGACGACGCTCCTCTATCTGCTCGGGCGGCTCTTCGACGCGCAGGGCGAGATCCGCCTCGACGGCGTCCCGATCCGCGACCTCTCGCTCGCCACGCTGCGCGGAGCGATCGGGTACGTGCCGCAGGACAGCTTCCTCTTCTCCCAGACCTACCGCGAGAACGTCGCGTTCGGGGCCGACGGTGAGCTCACGGATTCGCGGATCCGGGACCTCATCGACGCCGCCTGCATGACCGAGGAGGTGGCCGCGTTCCCGAACGGCTTGGATCAGCTCATCGGCGAGCGCGGCGTGACGCTCTCGGGAGGCCAGCGGCAACGCACGTGCATCGCGCGCGCGCTCGCACGCGATCCGCGCATCCTCGTGCTCGACGACGCGCTGAGCGCGGTCGATTCGGAGACGGAGATGCGCCTCCTCGAGCACCTGCGGCGGGCGGGGACGGGCCGCACGGTCGTGATCGCCGCCCACCGGCTGTCGTCCGTCGTGAGGGCGGACCGGATCGTCGTCCTCGATCGGGAAGGACGCGTCGAGGCGACGGGCCGGCACGCGGATCTGCTCGCGCGCGAGGGCTGGTACCGGAAGACCTGGCAGCGGCAGCAAGCACAGGAGGAGCTCTCCGTCCTGTGAGCGGCGCCGATCCGGACGATCCCCTCGACGACACGGTCGCGTCGAAGGCCTGGGACAGCGGGCTCGCGCGGCGCCTGCTCGAGTTCGTGCGCCCGCACTGGGGCCTCTTCGCGACGAGCTTCGTCGTCCTCGGCGCGCTGCTCGCGCTCGACATCCTCGGCCCGTGGGTGTGGAAGCACGCGATCGACGGCCCGGTCCTCTCGGCCGTCCACGCGCGCGAGGGCGATGCCGGCGCGGACGTCTCGGCCTTCGTCCGCCTGTTCTGGACTTGGGTCGGCGTGTACGTCGCGATCGTGGTCGTCTCGATCTTCTTCCGCTACCTCGAGGTTGCGCAGCTGAACCGCACGGGACAAGTCGTCATCGCGGACCTGCGCGAGCGGCTCTTCCGCCACATGCAGCGCATGGACCTCTCCTTCTTCGACCAGCGGCCGACGGGACAGCTCGTGACGCGCGTCACGACCGACGTCGAGAACCTGAACGAGATGTTCACGTCGGGCCTCGTCGTCCTCCTCTTCGACTTCGTGAAGGTCGTGGTCCTCGCGGGGATCCTCTTCGCCCTCGACGTCCGCCTCGCCCTCGTCGTGCTCGCCGGGACGCCGTTCCTCATCGGAACGAGCCTCGTCTTCCGCGGCGGCGCGCGGCGTGCGCACCGGGCGGTTCGCGCGCGGCTCGCGCGTTTGAACGGCTACCTCCAGGAGGTGCTGCACGGCGTGCGCGTCGTGCAGGTCTTCCGGCGTGAGGAGCGCGTCTCGAAGCGATTCGCGGGCCTGCTCGACCTCTACCTCGGCGCGAATCTGAAGACGATCTTCCTCTTCGCGCTCTTCTTCCCCGCGATCGACCTCGTCGTCACCGCGATCCAGGGATCGACGCTCTGGGCCGGGGGCATCTCGATCGCCGGCAGCCACCTCACCTACGGCGAGTTCATCCAGTTCTGGCTCTACCTCGCGATGCTCGTCGCGCCGATCCGCGAGCTCGGCGAGCGCTACAATATCCTGCAGAGCGCGTTCGCCTCCGCGGAACGGGTGTTCGACATCCTCGACACGCACTCGAAGCTCGACCTCGCGCGGAACGCCGCTCCGAGCGGGGCCCGGCGCGAGCCGATGCGCGGCCACGTGCGGTTCGAGCACGTCTCCTTCTCCTACGCCACCGGTGTCGAAGTCGTCTCGGACGTCAGCTTCGAGATTCGCCCGGGCGAGTCCGTCGCCGTCGTCGGCGCGACGGGAGCGGGAAAATCGACCCTCGTGAACCTCCTCCTGCGCTTCTACGACCCGAGCGCCGGCCGCATCTCGATCGACGGCGTCGAGCTGCGCGACTACGACGTGCCGACGCTGCGCCGGAGCATCGGCCTCGTCATGCAGGAGGATTTCCTCTTCGCCGGGACGGTGCACGAGAACCTCGTGATGGAGCGCGAGGACGTGACCGAGGAGTCCCTCGAGCTCGCGCTCGAGGCCAGCCGCGCCGACGAGCTCATCGCAAGGCTGCCCGGCGGCCTCCACGCGCCGGTCGCCGAGCGCGGCGCGACGTTCTCGACGGGCGAGCGGCAGCTGCTCGCGATCGCGCGCGCGCTCGCCGGCGATCCGCGGATCGTGATCCTCGACGAGGCGACCGCGAGCGTCGACTCGAACACGGAAGCGTTGATCGAGACGGCGACGCACCGTCTCCTCGAGGGCCGGAGCGCGCTCGTCGTCGCGCACAGGCTGTCGACCGTGCGCCGCGCGACGCGCATCCTCGTCATGCACAAGGGCCGGCTGCGCGAGCAGGGCACGCACGAGGAGCTTATCGCGATGGACGGGATCTACGCGCGGCTCCACGCGCTGCAGTTCAGCGAGGAGGAGGCGGCGCCGGCGTAGTCGCGGTCGCGCGCAGCGCATCGATCCGGCGACGGAGATCGTCGAGGCCGGGAGTCGACGCCGCGAGGCAATCGGCGATGCGCCGCGCCTCCTCGACGCGCTCCGGCGTCGTCTCGTCGGCGCCGACGAGCGCCTGCAGCAGCCCGAGCTCCGCGCCGGCGTCGTCCGCGATCGCGATCGCGGCGCGGAAGTGGTTCTCCGCCGGCTTCCAGTTCCCGCGGTAGAGCTGGATCGCCCCGCCGACGAGGCGCGCGCGGCGGCGCACGTCGGCGGGCGCGGAGGTCGACTGCGCGAGCGGCTGGAGCCGCGCGAGCGCGGACTGGATCGAGTCCTGGCCGCGCTTCCTCTCGCCTTCGTCCGCGGGCGGCTTCTCGAGGATCGCGCGGCCGCGGAGGAACTCCGCCTGCGCGAGGAGGACTTCGTCGCCGCCCGTGAGCAGCGCCGCGGCTTCCTCCGCCGGAGCGAGGCCGGACGCGCCGCGGCTCGAATCCGCCGCGCCGATCAAGGCCCGCGCGAGCCCTTCGCGCAGCTCCTGCGCATCGCCGTCGAACGCGCGCGCGCGCCGGAATGCATCCGCCGCCGCGGACCAGTTGCCGAGGTCGAGCTGGATCCACGCGGCGAGGCTCTCGGCCCGGAAGCGCTCGCGCGCGTTCAGCGAAGGCTCGCGCGCGAGCGGCTCGACGCGCGCGAGAGCGTCGGCAGCGCGGCCGTCGCGGAAGTCGATCTCGGCGAGGAGGACGCGCGAGCGCGCGCTGCGCGGATGCTCCCGCACGAGGCGCTCCGCGATCGCGCGGGCGTCCTGCAGTCGGTGCTCGTCGCGCAGGAGCTGCACCGCCCAGTTGGAATCGCGCTCGTCGAGGTCCTCGGCGATCTCCGCGTCGGGGAGGACGCGCATCTCGACCGCGACGACGCCGACGAACAGCGCGAGTGCCAAGCGGACGATCGCATCCTGGCGGCGCGCCGCGGCCGCGCGGAACGCCCAGACGACTGTCCACGCAGCGAACGGGGCGAGCAGCGGCGCGAGAGGCAGCCGCCCGCGGTCGCTCGTCACGGTGAGGACGATCGTCCCGAGGTAGAGGAGGAGGACCGCCGCGACCTCGACGGCCGGGCGCCTCGAGCGGAACTCGAGCGCGAGCAGGACGAGTCCGGCGATCCCCAGCGCGCCGAGGAGCCCGAACCCGGGCCAGGGGAACCGCGCGAGCGCGACGAACCGCGCGTCCCAGTACAGACAGTGGTCGTCGGGGACTTCGTAGCGGCCGAGGGAGAGGCGCAGCTTCCTCCACAGGATCGCGAGGTGCGCCGCGGGGTGCTCGCGCACCGAGCGCAGGATCTCCCCGCGCCAGTACGCGCTCACTTGCGCGGGATCGAGCGGACGCCCGACGCGGCGCTCGGCCTCGCGGCGCCAGTCGCCGGCCTCGTGCTCCGGGATCGCGCGGACGAACTCGGGCTCGCTCGCGCGCCCGAACGGATTCCCGAGGTGGTTCCCGCCGTAGAGGTTCGTGCCGGCTCCGCTCGTCGTCGGCAGGAAGACGCCGCCGACGGCGAGGTTGCGCGCCGCGACGGGGAGGAGGACGAAGGCGCAGCCCGCGAGGAAGATCCCGACGCCGCGGAGACCGCGCGCGCGGAGGAACGGCCACGCGGCGAACACGGGCAGGAGCACGAGCACGTTGCCGCGCAGGAGCGCTCCGAGGCCGGCGAGGACGCCCGCCGCGAGCCAGCGCCCGTCGAGCAGAGCGAGCACGAACAGCAGGAGCACCGGCAGGAACAGGTTCTCCTTGAGCAGGAAGGCCGGGAAGAGGAAGCCCGGCCAGTAGACGGCCATCGCAAAGGCCGCGAGGAGTCCGGCTGCACGACCGAAGAGCCGTCGCGCGAGCAGTCCCGCGAGAGCGACGGTCGCCGCCCAGAGCACGCACTGGAAGATGCGCGCGACGAGCGCGTGCGGTCCGAACACCTTGTAGAGGACGCCGAGGACGTACGGATAGAGCGGCTCCTGGAAGAACACCTCCTTCCCGATCCAGTCCCCTCCCGCGATCGCGCGCGCCCACCGGTCGTACGAGGCCTCGTCGATCGAGAGGTGCGCCGCGTTCGGATGGTGCGCTTCGTACTGGAAGACGGCCGCGAGGCGCAGCGCGAACGCCGCGATCACGATCGTGGCGAAGAGCCACCGCTCGGCGCGGCTCCAGCGCGGTCGTTCCGTCAACTCCGGACCGTCGTGCACCGATCGGTCTCCCACCGCTCGGAGAGCGAGCCCTCGGACTCGAGCCGATTCGCGTCGCGGATCCGGAGCGCGAGCTTCGCGAAGCGCCAGCCCGGTGGGCTCGTGAAGACGAGCGCGAAGAGGAACGTCGACGCGAGCCCCGCGCCCGTGCCGCCGAGGATCCACGCGGCGAGCGTCGCGGCGAGCGGCAGGACGACCGCGAGCGTCGGGACCGCCGGCGGGACGCGCCGGTAGAAGCTCCACTGCGCGCGCGAGAGCGCGTCGGGGAACCGCGGGGAGCTCGAGCGCACGAGCTGGAGGTACGCGCGCGCGCGCCGCAGCGCCTGCGCGCGACGCGCGGGTCCGGCCGGCTTCTTCGTCTCGAAGAAGACCGCGCCGGGCGCGACGGCGACGCGCCGCGGCGGGGAAACGCGCGTCCGCGCCTGCAGCATGAGATCGAGGTCGTCCGCCGCGATCCCCGCGCGCGGGCGCAGACCCAGGTCCGTGCGCCAGGCGAGGAGCTGCCCGTGCACGCTGAAGAGCCTCCCCGAGCGCGACTCGAGCCGGCGGACGCGCGCGGTCCAGCGGTCGAACGGCTCGCTCGCGTCCTCCAGGAAGCGCTGCGCGCCGCAAGCCATCGCGAGACCGGCATCGTCCGCGAACGCGCGCGCGAGCGCTTCGAGCGAACCGGGCTCGACGAGCACGTCCGCGTCCGTGAGCACGACGAGATCGACGCGCGGCTCCAGGAGGTCGAGCGCCGTCTGCACGGCTCCGGGCTTGCCGGCGCGCACGGAATTGACGACGACGTCGACGACGACGTCCGCGCGGTTCCCGAAGTGGCGCGCGGCGGCTTCGCGCGCCCGCGCGGCCGTGCCGTCCGTCGACTGGTCGTCGACGACGACGATGCGGTGCCCGCCTCCAGTCGGCCAGCGCGCGCGGGCGAGGTCCTCGATCTTGCGCTCGATCACCGCGGCCTCGTCGCGGCAGGGCACGACGAGGCCGATCGGACTCACGGGGGAGCTCACGGGCGAGCTCATGGCGCGGGCCGCGCGGAAAGCGCGCGCCGCGCGAGCCCCGGCCAGCTCCTCGCCCGGAAGAGGACGTTGTCGGCCTGCGCGCACTCCCACGTGCACGCGCACCGCGTCGTGCGGATGTCGCGGCGCAGCTCGCGCGCCGCGGCGTCGTCCCAGAGTCGCGCGAGGTCCCAGTCGACGTCGTTCAGGTTGCCGATCGAGCGCCCGAGGATCTCGCACGAATGGACCGAGCCGTCCTCGAACACGACCGCGGACAACGTCCCGGCCGTGCACGGCAGGTGTCCCGCGTTGCCCCGCGCCACGGCGGCGACGCGCTCGTACATCGCCTCGTCGCGTGCCGCGGCGATGCGCGCGAGCGGGAAGCGGAAGTAGGGAAGAGCTCCCGACGCGACGAGCGCCTTCTTGCGCCGCACGATCTCCTCGTAGAGGTCGAGGTCGACGTCGAGCAGCGTCGGATCGAGCGCCGTGCCGCGGGCGAGATTGATCGTCACGTTGTCCGGGGAGAGCTCGCGCGCGAGCTCCTCCATGTGGTCCGCGAGCACGGCCTGGTTCTCGCGCGTGACGCACACGAGGATCCCGACCGAGAGCCGCGGCTCGCGCTCCGCCTGCGCGCGCAGCGAACGCACGGCGTCCATCGAACGCGCGTGCCCGCCGGGGACCTGGCGGATCGCGTCGTGGATCGCCGGCGGCCCGTCGAAGGAGACCGAGACGGTGAGATGGAGGTCGGGATTCTCCGCGAGCGTCCGCTCGACGAACGCGCGCTGGCGCTCCTCGACGAGGCCGTTCGTCGGGATCGTGAGGTGCCGCAGCCCGTGGCGCCCGAATGCGCGCGCGAGCTCGACGAGATCGGGGCGGAGGAACGGCTCGCCTCCGCCGAACGAGATCCACAGGAGCGGCCCCATGCGCGCGACCGAGTCCGCGAGGCGCTCGAGATCGGCGAGCGCGGGGCCCGGCACGCTCGCGGCGACTTCCCTCCAGTGGAAGCAGTGGCGGCAGCGCAGGTTGCACTGGCCCGTGACGAACAGCGTGAGATGGACGGGCGGCCCGCGACGGAACAGGATCCGCCGCGCGAAGGGCAGATACCGCGAGGACTTCAGGGAGTCCAGACCACCGAGCCCGCCTGCGAGGCGTTGAACGTCGATGCCGGATTGCCGCACGGCGTCGACGCCGCCGGATCCCGGTAGTACGTGAAGTAGTAGCGCGTGTCGCCGGAGTGGATCGTGTCGCCGAGAGCGGCCGAACGCGCGGAGACCGACAGGTCGGTTCCGCCCGGGCGCGTGATCGAGCCGCCGGACGCCGAGCCGATGTACAGGCGCTTCAGCGTCCCGCCGACGCAGCGCACCGCGGCGCCGAAGATGAAGCCGCTCGCGTTCGTCGTCGTGCCCTGGACGACGATCGTGAACGCCGTCGCGTTCTCCCCGCTCGCGGTGAAGACGAGCGTGTCCGCGCCGAGGGAGGGATTGCCCGCCGCGGAGAGGATCGCTCCGCCGCTGTGCGCGGCGAAGTTGTCGCAGCCGCGTCCGACCGCCGACGGCGGGTTGCCGCACGGGCACGTGAGGACGCCGCTGTCACCGGGGCTGCAGTAGGACACCATCGGCGACGCGCCCTGCGCGAGGTAGATGCGCGTGTTCGACGTGCCCGTGTTGCCGTACTGGTCGGCGGCGACGACGTGGTAGGCGATCGTCCCGGCGAGCGCGCCCGGGATCTCGCCGCGGAAGATCTGCCCCATCGACGGCCGCATCGGGTAGTTCGTCGTCGGGCCGCCGTCGACGGAGACCTCGAGGTGCACCGGGATGTACCAGGTGCCGTAGTAGGGCTGGTTGTCCTCGACCTGCACGCGCACGACGGTCGGCGTCGCGCTCGGCGCGCGGTTCGGCGCCTGCTCGAGGTGGAAAAGCCGCGGCGCGTGCGTGTCGTTGTTCAGCGTGTTGTTCCGCAGGTACCACTCAGGCTGGCCCGCGTCGTTCGCGACGAAGACGTCCGGATCGCCGTCGTTGTCGACGTCCGCGCTGTCCGCGTCGAGTGACGTCGTGCCGTCGGGAGGCAGGATCACGTTCGTGTTCTGGTACGTGAAGTTGCCCGTGCCGTCGTTGTGGTACACGCGCTCCTGGCCCGAGAAGTTGGCGATGAACAGGTCGATGTTGCCGTCGAGGTCGTAGTCGAAGAAGTCGCCTTCGTTGTCGTCGCTGTCGGAGTTCGCGAGCGCGACCGGCGCGGCGAACGTGCCGTTCCCGTTGTTCTTCATCACGGAGTCGGTGAACTGGAACCCGCTCTGCAACCAGTTCAGGCCGTAGATGTCTAGGTCGCCGTCGTCGTCGAAGTCGCCGAGCTCGTTCGCGTAGTGGCCGTCGCCCGTCGAGTAGCCCGGGGGATACGCCGATCCGGTGACGTCGCGGAACGCGAGCGTGCCGCCGTTCTCCTGCAGCCGGTTCTGGAACATGCGCGGCACTTCGACGCGCGCGCCCTGGAGGATGTCGAGGTCGAGGTCGCCGTCGATGTCCCCGATCTCGAAGTCGAGCGTCGTCGACGCGATGTCGCAGTTCGCGCCCGTCGTGTTGATCGTGTTCGCGAGTTGCGTGCCCTGGCACCAGAGGCCGGGATTGCCGTTCACGATCTGCTGGCCGGAGAGCTGGAATCCCGACGGATTGAACTCACTGAAGACGCCCGCGCCGTCGTTCAGGAAGATCCGCATCGGGATCTGTCCGCCGAACGCGCCGCCGTACGTCGAGTGGACGAGGTCGATGTCCCCGTCGTTGTCGAGGTCGCCGAAGTCGCAGTCGCAGGAGAAGTCGATGAATCCGCCCGACAGCAGCACCTGGCTCGGCGGGATCGAGGATCCCGGGGCGCCCAGACCCGACCAGCGCGCCAGGGTCTGGTCCTGGTAGAAGCCGATCGTGCCGCCCTGGACTCCGCCCATGTTCGCCCACCAGTGGTTGCTCTGGTTCGAGTGCGTCGAGGTGTTCGAGATGTAGAGGTCGAGGTCGCCGTCGTTGTCGAAGTCGACGAACTCGACGTCGCGCGAGTCCTCCGACGAGATCGGGAGCTGCGCCGCGGTGACGTTCGAGAACACGCCGACCGTCCCGAGCTGCGCGCCGCCCTCGTTGATCCAGAGGTGGTTCTGCGCGTTCCCGAAGTCGCCGCCCTCCGCGAACGCGGCGTCCCAGTCGCCGTCGTTGTCGACGTCCGCGAAGTCGACGTTCTCGGTGTAGTCGCCCGACGGCGGGACGTCCGCGATGTCGTGCGTGAACTGCTGCGCGCGTGCCGAGGAAGCCGCGAGGAGCAGGAAGGCTCCGGCGGCGAGAGAGGTGCGGAGTCGCCTGTTCATGGGGACGACTATAACGGAGGTCGAGCGCGAGCGGAGGGGTCTCGGGGCGATCAGCGACTGCCCAGGGCCCGCTCGAGGGTCCAACCCAACGCGAACAAGACCGCCCCCGCGGCGAGACCCCGGAACTCGATCCCCATCGACTCGAGACCGCGGTCCTGGAACCCGAGAGAAACGCTCCAGAAGACCCCGACCAGGATGACGAGGAGGCCGGCTGCCTCCAGGAGCTTCGCGAGTCCCCAGAGCGCCTTCGTCTTCATGCGCCGCGCTCGCGCTCCGCCGCGGCGATCTCCCGGAGCAGCGCCGCGGCGATGCGCTCCGGAGTCAGGGTCGAGTTGTCGGCGTCGCGGCGGTACGAGCAGACGTCGGGCGACGTGCTGACGACCTTCTCGCCGCGGCCGTAGAGCTCGATCTCCGCCGCGGACGTCGGCGCGAAGAAGGCGACGACGCGCACGGACTGCGCGACGGCGAGGTGCAGGGCGAGGCTGTCGCTCGCGAGCAGCACGTCGCACGCGCCGACGAGGGCGGCGAAATCGAGGAGCGCGTTGTCCGTCCCGCCGTCGAACCCGGCGACGCCCGCCCGCTCGAGCCCCGCCATGATCTCGCGGTTCCGTTCGCCCTCGAGCGGCCCGCCGAGGACGAGGAAGCTCACCTTCCCGGACCGCGCGGCGTGCACGCGCGCCGCGACGGCGACCGTGCGCTCGACGTCGAGCTGCTTCGACGTCCACCGCCCGCCCGCGCCGGTGTTCAGACCGACGAGGGGCCGGCGCGCGGCGAGCCCGTGGCGCTTGGCCAGGGTGTCCGCGAAGGACTTCGAGTCGGCCGGGAGATGGAGCTCGGGCTTCCCCATCCGCAGCCCGAGCATGTCGGCGCAGATCTGGGGATGGCTCTTCCGGTTCTGGATCTTCATCAGGTCCGCGACCGTCTTCCCGTGGACCGAGAGGAGCCCCATGTCGAACCAGGGCGCCGTGTCCGGCGTGTACGCGAGCGTCCCGTCGTCGCGCACGTACGCGCCGGACAGGCGCTTGCTCGGCACCGTGGTCGCGATCCGCGCGATGTGCGCCTCGTCGTCGAGCGAGATCACGCGCTCCCAGCAGGTCGCCGAGAGCGGCGTCAGCGCGTCGGCGACGCTCGAATCGGACTCGGTGTCGACGGCGACGACCGAGCGGATCAACGGGTGCGTGCGGAGGAGATCGACGGCATCGCGCGCCGTCACCCAGCTGATCCAGGCGTCCGTGTAGCGCTCGTGCAGGCCGGGCAGGATCGACGTCGTCCGGAGGACGTCGCCGAGCGCCGCGGTCTTCAAGATGAGGATGTGGGTCACGCCCGTTCAGGATAGGGACGAGCCGCCGCTCAGAGCCACGACGAGATCGAGTTCGTCGCCGTCGTTGACGAGATCTTCAGGAAGCAGGCGCCGCGAGGCCCGGTAAGCGGCCGCGAGAGACTCGCGATCCCGCAGGAGGTAGCGCTGCGCGCGCGGGTGCTCGCGCACGATCGCGGCGAGCACGTCGACGAGGGGTGCGGGCAACCCGAGCTCGAGGCGCGTGACGCCGTCGAGCTCCCGCGCGAGCGGCCCGACGCAGTGGAGGAGGACGTGCCCGGGCCGGCGCGCCCGCTCCGGAGGGACCGCGGCGGCGGGCTTCGCCGACTCTTCCTCCAGAAGTCGCTCGGCGCGTTCGAGGATCGACCCGGGTCCGAAGCTCTCGCTCCCGCGCAGCCGGGCGTATTCGGGCCACATCCCCGGCGCAGAGAGCTCCGCGGGAGGATCCTCGTCGGTGCGCGCTCCGTAGCGCCGCGCGAGATCGCGCGCGACGGCGACGATCGAGGCCCCGGCGGCGAGGAGCCCGCGGCCGGTGCGCGGCTCGAGCGCCGCCGGCGCGATCGCGTCGGCGAGCTCGTCGAGAGTGCAGACGCCGTCGGCGAGCAGACCCGCCGCGGAGAAGGCGCAGAAGCCCGAGGCGTCGATCGCGGCCATCAGGTTCTCGTGCCACCACACGATCCGGCCCTTCCCGGCGGGATCGCGCGGATCCTCGGAACCGGGCGGCAGCGGGATCGGCGCGAGAAGCTCGCGGAGCCGCGACGCCGGCGCGTCGGCGAGCAGGAACGGGAGCGTCCGCATCGGATCGGACCCGCGCGCGCCCGCGTACTGGCCGAGCCGAGCGGCGAGGCTCCCGTCCGCGCGCAGGGTCTGGCGTCGCGCGGGAGCGTGCACGTCTCCCGTTTCCACGAGATCCTCGATCCGCGCGAGCAGCGCGTCGCGGTCGCCGCGCGCGCCCGCAGCGCTCGCGAGCACGGCGCCCGTCTCGATCGCGTCGATCGCCGCCGCGTCGCACGCCGCGAGGAGCGCGAGCGCGTCGTCGGGATTCGCGAGACCCAGCGCGGGGCCGAGCGCGTACAGCGCCCCGAAGCGCGCACCCTGGCGCCGCCCCTCCTCGCCCGGCTCCTGCGCGGGGAACCCGCGCTCGAACACGAAGCCGCACGGAGTCGGGCAGCCCTCGCAGCCGCTGCGCGTGCGCTCCGCGGCGGCGACGCGCCCGCTCCACGCGCGCGCGCCGGCGACCAGTTGCCCTCCGGCCGCGAGCGCGTCCGCGATCTCGAACGTGCCGCCCTCCGCGCGCGCGCGCAGGCGCGGCGAGCGCGCGAGGAGCCGCACGATGCGCGATCCCTCGACGTCGGAGTCCGGCTCGACCGGATCCGCGCGCACGGCGATCGCGGAGAGCCCGAGGCGCCCGAGCACCGCGCCGAGTCCGCCGCGGCCGACGAAGCTCTGCGGATCGTCCCCCGCCGCGAGACACGCGAACGGGATCCCGCGCGCTCCGCCGCGCCCGGTGCGCAGCGTCGCGCACGGGCCGAGGGCGGCCGTGATCGCGCGGTGGATCGTCAGTGGATCGGCACCCGCGAGCTGCTGGAAGCTCGCGAGCTCGACCGCACCGTCCTCCGACAGGATCAGCACGGCGGCGGGGACCTTCGTCGCGCCGTCGACGACGAGTGCGTCCGCGATGCGCGCGAAGCGTCTCCCGAGGTCGCTGCCGACCTGGCCCTCGGCGAGGAGGCCCGTCAACGGCGAGCGCGAGGCGACCGTCGCGCGCGCGGCGGTCGGGATGCCGCGCCGCACGCACTCGCCGACCGCGAGGACGAGGGGCGCCGGCTCGTCCGGAGTGGCGGGAGCGTGCTCATGGAGCAGCGCGAGCGCGAGCGCGCTGCCCGACCAGGAGCCGACGCGGTCGATCGCCTCCGTCGACCCGCGCCACGGCGCGGGCGGCACGCGCCGCGGCGCCCCGGCGGCGAGGCGCGTGAGATCGACGGTGAGGACGGTCGGGCGGCGATCCATCGATCACGATCCTAGCCGGCTTTTCCCCGGCGATCGCGAATAGCCTCCCGACGTCGGCGCTAGAATCGCCCGCTTCGCCGGCCCACATTCGCGACCTTGAACGGTTCCCTCAAGCTCGGCAGCGTCCTCGGGATCACGATCCGGGTGCACGTCCTGCTCCTCGTCCTGTTCGGCTTCGTCGTCCTGCGGTCGGAGAAAGCCCTGATCGCAGGGCTCCTGATCGTCACCCTCTTCGGGATCGTCCTGCTGCACGAGCTCGCCCATAGCGTCGTCGCGATGCGCTTCGGGCTGAAGGTCCTCGACATCACGCTCTGGCCGCTCGGCGGCATGGCGCGGATGAGCGAGATCCCCGAGTCGAGCCGCATCGAGGGCTGGGTCGCCATCGCGGGCCCGGCGTTGAACTTCGTGCTCGCGGCGATCGCGTTCCCTTTCTGGCTTCACGCGAACCTCTACGACACGGCCTCCGCCACGTACGCGACCTGGATCAGCTACTTCTTCGTCGCGAACGTCGGGCTCGGCGGGTTCAACCTGATCCCGGCGTTCCCGATGGACGGCGGGCGGCTCCTGCGGGCGTTCCTCGGCCGCAACGGGGACTGGCTCGGCGCCACGGAACGCGCCGTCCGGGTCGGGAGGGTGCTCGCGTTCGGCCTCGCGCTGTTCGGCTGCCTCACGGTCGGCATCCTCGGCCTCCAGAGCGTCAGCTTCGTCCTCGTCGCCCTCTTCGTCTGGTGGGCGGGCTCGCAGGAGCTCCACGCCGTCCGCGCGCGTCACGGTCTCGACCCGCTCGCCGCGTTCCGCGCGTTCGCCGCGCGCGCGACGGGATGGACGCAGACGCCGACGCAGACCGAGTACGCGCGCGCGCCCGCCGGCGCCGTGCCGCCGCGCCACGCGCCGCCCGGCGGATTCAGCGAATCGGAGATCGAGCGGCTCGAGCACTTCCGCGGGCCGTTGCGCTCCTTCCCGGCCGACGAGGCCTGAGCTCCCGGCGGTGCTAGAGTTCGCGGCGTGGGCCGCGATCACTCCCCGCTCGATGCCCGCGGCTCGCTCGGGGCTCGCGAGCGGTTCTTCACGACGCGCTGGAGCCTCGTCGCGCGCGCGGGTTCGGGTTCGCGCGAGGCGCGCGACGCGCTCGAGAGCCTGTGCGGGACGTACTGGTTCCCCCTGTACGCCTTCGCGCGCCGCCGCGGGCTCGATCACCACGCGGCACAGGACGCGGTGCAGGGATTCTTCGCGCGGCTCATCGAGAAGCAGGATCTCGCCGCGGCGGACAAGGAGCGCGGCCGCTTCCGTTCCTTCCTCCTCGGCGCGCTCACGAACTACCTCGCGAACGCGTGGGACCGCGATCGCGCGGAGAAGCGCGGCGGCGGACGCGCGCGCCTCTCGATCGACGAGGCCGAGGCGCAGCGCCGGTACTCCGCCGAGTTCTCCGTCGCCGACGCGCCGGAACGCGTGTTCGAGCGCGAGTGGGCGCGCGAGCTCTCCGCGCGGGCACTCTCCGCGCTCGCGGCGGAGTGGAAGCACGCGGGTCGCGAGGCCTTGTTCGCGCGCCTGCGGCCGTTCCTCACCGCGGAGGCGAGCGGCGCGGAGCAGGCCGCGATCGCGCGCGAGCTCGACAAGACCGAGAACGCGGTCCGCATCGCGCTCCACCGGCTGCGCAAGCGGTTCGGCGAGCTCCTGAGGCTCGAGGTCGCGGAGACGGTCGCCGACGCGGGAGACGTCGACGTCGAGCTCGCGGAGCTCCTGGATGCGCTCGGGTCCTAGGAAAACCGGATCGCCCGGAAATCGGGCGCGGCGGGCGCTTCACACCCGGCCATGAGCGACATCACGACCTGCCCGCGCTGCGGAACGAAGCGCGCATCCACCGACGAAACCTGCCCGCGCTGTCTGCTCGAGCTCGGCCGGACGCCGCCCGAGCCCGCGCCCGGCACCTCGCGCTCCGTTCCGCGACCCCGCCGGCGCGCTGCGCCGACCGTCGAGGAGATCGCGCGGCGTTTCCCCGAGCTCGAAGTGCTCGGCCTGATCGGCGAGGGCGGGATGGGCGCCGTGTACCGGGCGCGGCAGACGCGGATCGAGCGGCCGATCGCGCTCAAGGTGCTCGCGCTCGATCCGAGTGACGATCCGACGTTCGCGGAGCGGTTCCGGCGCGAAGCGATGGTGCTCGCGCGGCTCGATCACCCGAACGTCGTCAAGCTGTACGACTTCGGCGAGCGCGAGGGCCTGTTCTTCCTCGTGCTCGAGCTCGTCGAGGGCACGAATCTGCGCACGCTGATGCAGCGCGGGCTGCTGGAGCCGGCGCAGGCGCTCGCGATCGTGCCGCAGATCTGCGAGGCGCTGCAGTTCGCGCACGACGAAGGCGTGGTGCACCGCGACATCAAGCCGGAGAACGTGCTGATCGACCTGAAGGGACGCGTGAAGATCGCCGACTTCGGCCTGGCGAAGCTCGTGGGCACGGACGCGCGCGAGGTGTCGCTGACGGAGGTCGACCAGATCGTCGGGACGCCGCACTACATGGCGCCCGAGCAGCTGCGCGGATCGCGCGACGTCGATCACCGCGCGGACATCTATTCGCTCGGCGTCGTCTTCTACGAGATGCTGACGGGCGAGCTGCCGCGCGGAAAGTTCGAGCTGCCGTCGAAGCGGATCGAGGTCGACGTGCGGTTCGACGACATCGTGCTGAAGAGCCTCGAGCGGACGCCCGAGCGGCGGTACCAGCACGCGGTCGAGGTGAAGACGGACGTGGAGGACGTGGGACGGCACGCTCGTCCCGCGAAGCGCGCCCAGGTGCGCGTCGTGGTGCACCCGAACAAGCCGTGGGAGTTCTTCCTGACGTTCCTCGTGCTCTGGCCGCTCGTCGGACTCATGTTCAACGGCGGAGCGTGGTGGTTCACCGTCGGGATGGCGCTCGTCGGAGCGACGTTCTGGTCGCAGATCGAGCACGCGATCAAGGCCAGGCCGGAACTCGACGAAGCATTGAAGAACGAGCCTCGCGGTGCAAGGGCCGCACGACATCTCGCGGCGCTCGCACTGCTTGGTCTCGGGTTGTTCACGCTCTTCGCCGCGCAGGTCTCGCTGTTCCCGAGCCTCGCCCCCGACTACCGGGCGGGACCGAGCGATCCGGACTCGATGCGCGCGCTCGAGACCAAGCTCCTGCCAGCGCTCCTGTCGCGCATGCATCTCGAGTGGGCTGCTCCGCTCAAGAACGTGGTGTTCCTGCCCGGCGTGATGTCGTCCCTCGACCGAGAGCGACTCTGGAGTCCCGGTGTGCTCCTGTTTCTCGCACCACTCTTGTTGGCGGCAGCCGCATTGGCGCTCAGCGCAAAGTCGTCCTCCCGCCATGATTGGAGACCTGCGATCGTCTCGACGGCCACCCTCTTGGGTTCGCTCATCCTGCTCGACGGTTTCTGCGCGACGCTGGCTGCTTCGCGGGTGCAGGGCGCGCCGTTCGTCCCCGTTCTCGACAGGCCAGCCGAGGCGAGCCTTGCGCGCACCTCTGCGGAGCGACTCGAGCAGCTGGAGGATCGGATGCGGATCGCGCTCATCCGTCAGGACTTCAGCGTCACGGCAAGTGGTTCGTGGTCGATCGAGGGACCCCCCGGTGAACGCGGACCGGCCGCGTTGCGGGTGCTCTTCGCCGAGCCGAACTCGGTCTTCGATCGCTGGCACGTCTCCTGGTTCGGGCCGCGCCGAAACGAGCCGCATGCCGTCTTCGCTCTATGTGGGCCCATCAACGACCAGTACACATTCGTCGGGTGCGACCTCGGCGACGTCCGGCCCGGATCTCCCGATCAACGGGATTGGTCGACGTGGCTCTCCAAGACACTCGAATCGACGCGATGAGCTCCTACGACGCGTGCTCGCGCGCGTAGAGATACAGCTCCGGGATCGCGATCCGCGCGTCGGCGAACGGTCCCAGGCCGAGGCGATCGGCGTAGTGCTTCGCGGCGGCGATGAACAGCGTGCGTCGCTTCTCCGGCGCGAGGTCCATGCGCGTCAAGAGGTCGCGCAGGAACGCGCGGTCCTCGGCTGTGAAGTGCGCGGCGGCGCCGGGTGTCAGCGGGAGCGTGTGCTGCGGGAGCGACGACCACGTGGCGCTCGCGTACGGTTCTGCGGCGCGCGACGCTCCGGCGGTCCGCACCACGAGCGTCCCGGCGAACAGATCGCCCAGCCGCTGATGCTTCGGCGTCGCGGCGATCACGATCATCCCCACGGGCAACGGCACCGTCAGCAGCACGTCGATCGGCCACAAGAGCGCGCGCATCACGAGCTGCATCAGCGTCGCCGGGTGTCCGTCCGCGGACAGCACGCGGATCCCGAGCGCGCGCTTCCCCGGCGTCTGCCCTTCCCAGAACGCGTGGTAGAGCACGTGGTACGCGAGGATCGCGAGCACGCCCCCGCCGAGCACCAGGCCGGCGACGAAGCCCGACAGGCCGGACGGATCGAACGAGACCGGGATCAGGACGGCGATCACGACCGCCATGTACCCGATCCCGAACAGGAGGCCGTCGAGCACACCCGCCGCGAACCGGCTCCCGGCGCCGGCGATGTCGTGCCGGAGCTCCACGCCTTCCGACGTGGCCACCGCGAGCGTCGTCATGCGCGGATGATCGCCGACGGAACGCCCCGCGGCAACATGGCGAGCGCACCGGAGAACACGCACAATCCCCGCCCATGGTCCTCGAGAACGAAGATGCGGCGCGCCTCCAGCGCCTCCGCGAGCTCCTCGATCGCGTGTACCGAGGCGGAATCCGCTCGCTCCCGGAGAACGAGCTCCTCGAGCTCCCCCGCCTCTACCGCTTCGCCGCGTCCTACCTCGCACGACTGAGGACGAGCGGCGCGGCGACGAGCGGCGCCGAGGAGCCGGTGAAGATCCTCCTCGCGCGCGCGCACGCCCTGCTGCACCGCGGGCTCGAGCGACCGCGCGGAGGTCTGCTCGAGCGCCTGCTCGAATTCCTCCTGGGCGAGGTTCCGCGCACGATCCGCGGCGAATGGAAGGTAATCGCGGCCTCGTTCGGCCTGATGTACGGCATCGCGGTCGTCTCGTTCTTCGCGGTGAGGAACGATCTCGACGTCGCGTGGTCGCTCATGTCGCCCGAGATGGTGTCGACCGAGATCTCGCAGCTCGAGGCGACCGCGGACGGCCAGCCGTTCCGGGGGAACTTCACGTTCGGCATCGGACATTCTCCCGAGACGGCGGGCTGGATCATGACGCACAACATGAGCGTCGGGATCCTGTTCTTCGGATCGGGCCTCGTGCCGCCCGCGTTCCTGCTGCTCCTCGGACTGAACGGGCTGATGCTCGGCACGTATACGGCGGTGGCGGCGCACTGGGGACAGGCGGGAGCGATCTCGTCGATCCTGTGGTGCCACGGCGTGCTCGAGATCCAGGCGATCGTGCTCGCGGGCGCCGCGGGGCTCGTGCTCGTGCGCGCGTGGATCGCGCCGGGACCGTGGTCGAGACGCCACGCGATGAGCCTCGAGAGCCGCCGCGCGTGGCGGCTGCTCGCGCCGGTGTTCCCGATGCTGTTCCTCGCGGGGACGATCGAGGGATTCGTCAGCCCGCACGCGCCGGCCGAGGTGCGCATCGCGGTGGCGGTGCTCTCGGCGATCGGGATCGTCGGCTGGATCACGCTCGGAGGACGGCGCGACCCGGCTCGGACCTAGCTTCCCCGGCGCGCCGCGAGCCACGCTGCGAGCAGAGGCGCCGCGGCCTCGGCGGGCAGGGTGTCGAGGACCTGCGCTCCCGCTCCGTGCAGGCGACGGAGTCCCGCGCGGCGCTCCTCCTGCAGCGCGAACGCCGCCGCGCGCACGACGGTCTCCACGGGCAAATTCCCTTCGGCCGCCGCGCGCAACGACGGGTCGTCGAGGCCGGCGAACAGGATCTGGTGCCGCTTCGATCCCGCCGCGAGCGCCCGCCGCTGCGCGTCGATCGACAGCGGATCCGCGACGTCCGACAGGATCAGGACGAGCGCGCGCCGTCGGTGCAGGACGGCGAGCTCCCGCAGCGCGCGCTCGAGGTCGGAGTCGAGCTCGGACGCCTGCAGTGCGAACACCGCTTCGTGCAGGCGTTCGAGCTGCCGCGCGCTCCGCGCCGGCGGGATCCACGCGCGCACGCGACCGTCGAAGGCGAGGCACCCGACGCGATCCCCGCGCTGCAGCGCGACCGCGGCGATCTGCAGCCCGGCGTCGAGAGCGTGGTCGAGCTTCGTCCACCCGCGCGCGCCGCCTTCCCCTTCCGCGACTCCCATGCGCCGCCCGCAGTCGAAGCACAGCACGAGCTCTTGTCCGCGCTCCTCCTGGAACTCGCGCACGATCGGCCGGCCGCGCTTCGCGAACGCCTTCCAGTCGACGAGCCGCGCGTCGTCGCCGTGCACGTAGTCGCGCAGGGATTCGAACTCGACGAGGCCTCCGCGCCGGCGCAGGACGCGCACGCCGAGATCGCGCCAGCGCTCGCTCGCCGCGAGACGGAGCGTGCGGCGCATCCCGAGCATCGGCGGATCGACCTCGATCGTCGTCGATCCGCGCATCCGCGACTGGCGTTGCACGAGGCCCCAGGGGCTCCGGAGCCGCAGGCGCAGGTCGAGCAGGGAATGCAGGCCGCGCCGCGACGCGCGGTAGACGCGCGCGAGGTCGACCGGGTTCTCGCCGAGCACGCACGTTTCGGGACCGCCCGTTGGATCGCCGGCGACGACGGGCTCGCGCACCGCGAACGTGACCGGGAATTCCTCGCGCACGTCGAGCGCGAGACCGCGCGCCCGCGGCTCGACGCCTGCGATGCGAATCGTCCGGACGAAGTCCTGCGACAGGCCCGCGCGCGCGGGCGCGCGCCGCGAGAGAGCGAGCCGGCTCGGCCGCGGCGTCCGCAGGAAGTCGACGGCGACCACCGCGGCGAGCAGCAGATCGAGGACGAGCGTCGCGCGCCGCAGCGGGACGGAGAACGCCGCTGCGAGCGACAGCGCGAGGAGGGCGCCGACGAGCGCGCACAACCTCCGCGTCGGGATCAGCGCGGCACCTCCACGCGGTCGAGGATCCGGAGGAGCGCGTCGTCGCTGGAGCCGCCCTCGATCTCCTCGGCGGGATCGAGCACGACGCGGTGACGCAGCGCCGGCACGAACGCCCACTTCAGGTCGTCGGGAAGCACGTACGCGCGTCCGGCGAGGATCGCGCGCGCTTTCGCCGCGGCGATCAGCATCACGCCCGCGCGCGGGCTCGCCCCGAGCACGAGCGACGGGTCCTCGCGCGTCGCGCGCAGGAGCTTCACGACGTAGTCGGGCAGGTCCTCGCGGACCTCGACGGCGAGGACGCGCGCGCGGAGGGCGAGGAGCTCCGCCGGCGTGCTGATCGCGCGGACTCCGAGATCCTCGGGCGTCGCGCCGAACGGCCGGCGGCTCGCTTCGCGCAGCATGCGCGCCTCGACGTCCGGCCCGGAGTACTCGACGCGCACCTTGAAGAGGAAGCGGTCGAGCTGCGCCTCGGGGAGCGGGTACGTGCCCTCGTGCTCGACCGGATTCTGCGTCGCGAAGACGCAGAACGGCTCGGGGAGCAGATGGCGCGTGCCGTCGACGGTCACGGCGCCTTCCTGCATCGCCTCGAGCAGCGACGACTGCGTCTTCGCCGGCGCGCGGTTGATCTCGTCGCACAGGAGGAAGTGCGCGAACACGGGCCCGGGCAGGAAACGGAACACGCCTTCCGTCGGGCGGAAGATGCTGCCGCCGGTGACGTCGGCGGGCATCAGGTCCGGCGTGAACTGGATGCGGCCGTACGTCCCGCCGAGCGCGCGGGCGAGCGCGCGGACGAGGAGCGTCTTCGCCACGCCCGGAGGGCCTTCGAGGAGCACGTGGCCTCCGCACAGGACGCCGATCAGGCACGCCTCGACCTCGGCTTCGCGGCCGACGACGGCGCGCGCGACCTCGTCGCGGACGCGAGCGGCGAGCGCTACGGCGCCGTCGATCGGCGGGGCTTCCACGGCGGCGAGCGGATCCTGCATGACGGGAGCATCTCCTCGGGGGAGCGCCGCTGTCAATCGACTTCGCGCTCCATCGCGACGAGAGCTTCGTTCCAGCGCGCCAGGTCGTCCGCGTTCGCGCACGCCGCGGGATGCGCGGCGCGCACGCGCGCGGCCGCGACGCGGGAGCGATGGTCGAGCCTGCTCGCGACTCCGTCCCGCAGGCTCCGCGCCAGCACGTCGAACCGACCGGCGCGCGCGAGGAGAGCGCCGAGCGTCCGCGCGCGCAGGAGCGGCGACGCGGACTCGAGCGGCGCCGGATCGCGCGGGAATTCGCGCACCCACGCCGACCGGAGGACGAGGAGCGCGAGGAGGACGACGACGTGGAGCGTCGCGAGGAAGAGGCTCGGCGAAGCGAGGATCGCGACGGTCGTGCGCGGGCGCTCGAGCCCGAGCGCGTACTCGTCGAAGAGGATCTGCTTCCCGGGCGCGAACGCCTCGGCGAGTCGCACGGCGAGGAGCGCGTGGTCGTGCTCGCCGATTGCCTCGTTCGCGAGGAAGCCGTCGTCGCCGAGCACGACGACGCGCCCTTTCCCCGCGGGCACGGACATCGCGAGGACCTCGTCGCCGCCGCGCCAGAGGACGCTCGCGCGGGAGCCAGCGTCCGGGAGCACGAGCACTCCCCCTTCCTTCACGTCGACCTCGAGCTCTTCGCCGTCGTCGTCGTGGACGCGCCGCACTCCCGGCTTGGCGACGCGCGAAGCGTGCACGTCGGCGCAGTCCGCGAAGCCGAGCGTGTCGATCAGGAAGGAGCGCGAGAATTCGCCCTGCGGCAGGAGCAGCGTCCCGCCTTCCTCGACGAAGCGCTTGTAGTGCGACAGCGCGCGCAGACCCTGGTCGACCGGCGCGCGCTTCGTCGCGGACTTCTCGGCCGCGGGCTTTTCGGCCGCCGGCTTCTCGTCCTCGGGCTTCTCGTCCGTCGGTTTTTCCGCCGTCGGGTGCTCCGGAGCGCGCGCGAGCCAGAGCAAGGCCTCGCGGCGCGGCAGCGCGCCTGGCGGATCGGACCACGCCTGCGCCCGGAAGCCGAGATCGCCGAGCAGGAGGAAGAGCGCGCGCCGTCCGTGCGGCTGGCTCGAGACCGCGCTGCCGCGTTCGGAGGTCGAGTCCGGCGCCAGGAACTGCGATGCGATCGCGAGCGCCACCAGCGTGATGCCGAGGACGATCGCGAACACGCGTTCTCCGCGCGATCTCAAGCGCCTTGTCCTCCGAGCAGGCGGTCGCAGAGATCCGCGAGCCGCGCGACGTCGTCGGCGCCGGCCGGCTCGTGCCCGAAGCTCTGGGCGTCGAGGTGCGGCACGAGCGGAGCAAGCAGCGGCAGGACTTCGGCGCGCGGCGCGCCGCGCTCGAGGAGCTCGCGGTTCGTCCACGCGTCGCGGTAGCGCAGCTCGCCGCGCTCCGAGAGGCCGAGGACGAGAGCCCGGAAGTAGAGTCGCAGCGCCCCGATGTGGTCGTGCGCCGCCGCGGCCGCGCGCGCGGCGCGACGGAGCGCCGCGACGCCGGCCGCACGCACGGCTTCCTCGGAGAACGCGGCCGTCCCGTCTCCCGCCGGCGCGCGCCGCGCATCGCGCAGCGTGCGGTAGAGCGCCCAGAGCAGCGCGCAGGCGAGGACCACGAGGAACACGACCAGCGCACGCTGCGCCGCCCGCGGATCGGGGACACCGATCAGGTCGCCGAACCATTCGACGGCGCGGCTCAGCTTCTCGTCGATCCAGCGGAACAAGGTGCCGGAGTGCTGGAACTCGTCGCCCTGGAGGATGCGATCGACGTGCGCGCGCACCTCGCCGCGGTCCAGGCCGTTCGATTGGAGCGCGATCATGTCGCCTGCAGGCGCTCGAGCCGCGCGGAGAGATCGACGCCGTCGCGCCGGGCGCGGCAGTCGAAGTACCAGACCGTGACGACGACGCCGTGGAACGCGCTCGCCACACCCGTGAAAACGGACGTGAACGCGACCGCGAACCAGTCGAACACCGCGGAGGACACGCCCAACGTCTGGAGGGCTCGATCGCGGAGATTGGGGTCGTCCGCGATGCTCGACACCGACGTCAGCGGGAAGGTGATCGCGACCGAGATCAGGATGAGCCCGACCCACGGCAGGAAGCGACCGCGGCAGAGCTCGAAGCTACGCGACACGCTCTGGGAGACCGCAGCTCCCTCGACGACGCACACCGCGGGCGCGAGATAGAACTTCCAGAAGAGGAAGATGCCGGGGATGCACAGGCACACGGTCGCGACTCCGGTCGCGAGCCCGCCGAGCATCGCAATCGCGAGCACGGCCATCGATCGGGAGAGGATCCCGCGCAGCGCGTCGCGCGCGCTCAGCGGACGCCCCTCGAGCTCGGCGGCGACGTGGAGCGCGGCGAACGCGTTGACGAGGACCGAGACGACGAGGGTCGCGAGCAGCGTGAAGAAGACCCCGGCGAGTGCCGCGAGCGGGATGTCGGTCGTGCCGGGTCGCACCCAGTTGGGCGCGCCGAGGAGCGGCTGCGCGAGCCGGACCGGGATCCAGAAGAGCGTCGCGGTCCCGACGAGCACGCCGAAGCGCGATCGGAAGACGTCGAGCGCGAGATCGAGGACCTCACCGACGCCGCGCGGTCGCAGCTCGTGCTCCGTCGCGACGAGAGGCACGGAACCCGCGGGCGGGCGGGCCTCGTAGGGCGTCAGGCTCCGGAAGTCTCCTTCGTCGCGGCGCACGCGAGAGAGCTTAACGGGGCGGCGTGGCGGGAAGCGCCGTTGGTCGCGACAATCAGGATCGTGCGAACCAACGCGGCACGCTCGGTCCTCGCAGTCTTCGCCGTCCTCGCCCTCGCCAACGCGCTCCGCGCGCAGGGATCCGACGACTGCGCGGCTCCGCAGGCGATCCACGGGACCGGCGCGTTCCGGTTCGACACGCGCGCCGCGACGACCGGCGGCCAGGGGCAGGGCGCCGGCGCGTGCCTCGCGCTCGGCACCGCGGGCATCGACCGCGACGTCTGGTTCGCGTGGACGGCGCCGCTCGACGCCGATTTCTCCCTCGCGACCTGCGGACGCACCGATCTCGACACGAAGATCGCGCTCTACGCGGGCAGCGGCTGCCCGAGCGGGCTTCCGCTCGCCTGCAACGACGACGCGTGCGGCTACCAGTCGCGCATCGACTTCCACGCGTCCGCGGGCAGCGCGTACACGATCCAGCTCGGGAGCTTCCCCGGCGCAGCGGGCGACGCCGGCACGTTCTCGATCGAGACGCTTCCGTCGCTCCCGGACTGCCAGACGGGATCCGGGCCCGATCTCGTCCTCGGCGACATCGTCAACGTGTTCAACGCGCCCGCCGAGGGTCCGATCGACGCGCTCGCGATCGGGGGCGCCGCCTGCAATGTCGGGACGGCGCCGGTCGACTGGGACGGGTCCGTCGGCGCGAGTCCGGTGATCCGCCAGAACCTCTTCCGCTACAAGATCGTCGACGGCGCGGGGCGCTTCGAGCAGGTCGGGATGTCGTGGCTCAAGCACGGGTTCTTCGCCGTGCAGGAGAGCTTCTGCTGCACGTGCCAGGCGGAGGCCGGGAACGCGCGCCTCGGCGTCGGCTGCACCGACATCTACGTCGCGGGATTCAACGCGGCGCAGATGTATCTGACGCCGAACTGGGAGGTGAACGCGCACACCGGCGTGTTCCCGCACCCCGCTTCCGACCCGCCGTGGTCGGGGACCGTCGCGCGCCGGCTCCAGGTCGAGCTCGCCGATCTCGAGACGACCGGGGGTGCGAGCGGGACGCGGTACTTCGCGGAGGGCCTGTACGTCGCGCGCGACGACGCCCGGGCCGGGAACCAGAACGACAACGCGTCGTGGCGGGAGATGTCGGTCGCCGGGGGCCCGAGCGACTTCACGCTCGACCTCCTTCCGGGAAGCCACACGGAGCGCGCCCGCGCCGCGATCGAGGCCTGGCGGAAGATCGACCCCGCGGTGCGCTGCGCCGAGATCCAGGTCCCCGCGGACGGACGCTTGATCCTGTGCTGGCGCGTGACGCCGCTCCCCGGATCGATGTGGCGGTACGAGTACGCGCTCTACAACATGAACTCCGACCGGAACGTCGGCTCGTTCGCGCTGCCGCTGCCCACCGGGATGCCGCTCGCGAACGTCGAGTTCCACGGCCCCCGCTACCACAGCGGCGATGGACCCGGCGACGTCGACTTCAGCCACGCGGACTGGCAGCTGACGACGAACTTCGGGACGGTCGCGTGGACGACGGAGACGGAAACGCAGAATCCCAGCGCGAACGCGCTGCGCTGGGGAACGCTCGCGAACTTCCGCTTCGATGCGCCGCGCGCGCCGCGCACGGTGACCGCGACGATCGGCCTGTGGAAGAGCGGCAGCCCGAACGCGGTCCACCTCGAGATCGACGGGCCGCGCGACTTCTCGGTCGACAGCTTCTGCGCCGGCGACGGCGGCATCCAGCCGTGTCCGTGCGGGAACAGCGGGATCGCGCGCCACGGTTGCGAGAATTCCGCCTCGACCGGCGGAGCGACGCTCACGTGGGCCGGGGAGCCGACGCTCGCGTCCGACGATCTCGTGTTGACGTCGTCCGGCGAGACGCCGAGCGCTCTCTCGATCGTGATGCAGGTCGACGTGGAGGTGCTCGCGACGTTCTACGGCGACGGTTTGCGCTGCTTCGGCGGGACCGCGAGACGCCTGTACGTCGAGCACGCGAACGGCGGAACGGTCGTCGTGCCCGGCCCGGGCGATCCCTCGATCTCCGCGCGCTCGGCCGCGCTCGGCGTCCCGATCCAGCCGAACGACTCGCGCATCTACCAGATCGTCTACCGCGACCCGACTGCGAGCTTCTGTCCGCCGCCGCTGGGCGGCTCGTTCAACGCGTCGAACGGGCTGCGCGTGCTCTGGGGAATGTGAGACGCGGCGTCAGAGGTTCCCGAGGCTGATCGCGTCCGTCGGGCAGTTCCGCGCGCAGGCGTGGTCGCGCGTGCACTCGTAGTTGCGCAGCTTCCGCACCGACGCCTTCTCTCCGCGCGCCCAGAACGCTTCCGTCTCGCACACCATCTCGCACATGCCGCAGCCGATGCAGCGCGTCGGATCGATGCGGATCGACACGTAGTCCCGCGGCGTCACGGGACACGCGAGCCCCTCGATCACCTGCTCCTTGACGAGGTCGCGCGTCGCGGCGTGCGTCGTCAGCACGCGGATCGTCTCCTCCTCGCCTTCCTTGACGACGTCGGGCAAGCGCTCGAAATCGAAGCGCGATGCGTGGCCGACCTTCGGCTGGATCAGCGCGACGCGCCAGTCGACGTGCATGTGCAGCGACTGCTCGACGAGGACCTCCTCGACGATCTCGAATGTCCGATACAACGTCGTCAGCACGCGGTTCTTGTAGTCGGGCGTCTTGAAGGTGCCCTTGACGGAGAGGTCGACCGCGATGATCAGGTCGGGATTCAGCGTCTTCGCGAAGCGCAGCGGGACGGAGTCGACCATGCCGCCGTCCATGTAGTTGTAGCCGTCGTGCTCGTACGGCTCGAAGATGCCGGGCAGCGCGCACGAGGAGTACACCGCATCGACGAGGGAGATGTCGTCGAACCCGGGCGTCCCCCAGAAGACCGTGCCGCCGGTCTCGAGGCGCACCGAGTTGCAGAAGAACGGCACGTTCATGTCGCGGAGGCTGATCTGCGGGAGGATGCGCGTGAGCGTCTGACGGAAGGTGTCGCCGCGGTACATGCTGCGCGCGTGCGTGCCCTTCAGGAGGAACTTGACGAAGTTCAGGCGGAAGTAGTCGGCCTTGCTGACGGCGGAGACGAGGTTCTCGATCTTCTCGATCGGGTAGCCGCCGGCTGCCATCGAGCCGATGAGGGAGCCGATGCTCGTGCCGACGATCGCGTCGTACTCGATGCCGAGGGTGCGCATCGCCTTGAGGACGCCGACGTGGGCCATGCCGCGCATCCCGCCGCCGCCGAGGACGAGGACGGTGCGCGGCCGATGGTTCGAGCGCTGGCCGGGATGTCGCAGACTGTAGCTCGTCTGCTCGAGCGGCGGTTTCATTCGGGAGTCGGGTGACGAAGAGGCCTGGACGCCTTGAGTTCCGTGGGGAACTGTCGGCTGGATCGGGGGACGACTGGATAGGGCCGACGCCCGACGTGCGGCGAACTCGAAAACCGTCGCCGGGGAGGGAAAAGCGGGCGCGAGCGAGCGCGCGCGCGACGGGAACCACCCTTGAGGTCGCCGCCTCGGGTCCGCAGTCTGTGCCCCATGCCCCTTCGGCTGAACTCCTGGTCCGCTCTCGCGCGAGCTCCCAAGGCCGAGCTCCTCGAGCTCCAGAACCGCACGCTCGCGCGCTACGTCAACGAGGAGCTCTACCCCTTCTCCGCCCACTACCGGCGCGTCTTCGACGAGGCCAGGATCCGCCCGCGCGACATCCGCACCGTCGCGGACCTGCGCCGCCTCCCCTTCTCCACGAAGCAGGATCTCCTCGCCTCCCAGTCCGACCCGGCGAAGAAGCTCGACTTCATCCTCGTCCCGACTCCCGAGAGGATCCGCGCGCACTGGCCCTTCTCGCGCAAGCTCGCCGTCGCCCTCGGCGGCGCGCGCGCCCGCGAGATCCTCCGCCGCGACTACACGCCCTGCTTCCTCACGTTCACGACCGGCCGTTCCGCCGCACCGGTCGTCTTCTCCTACACGAACCACGACCTCGATCTCCTCGGCGAATCCGGCGCGCGCCTCCTCGACGTTTTCGCCGTCCCAGCGGTGGGCCCGCGCATTCTCAGCGTCTTCCCGTTCGCCCCCCACCTCGCGTTCTGGCAAGTCACGTTCGGCGGCATCCGCTCCTCGCGCCTGATCGTCCCGACCGGCGGCGGCAAGGTGATGGGCACCGCCGGCAACCTCAAGCTCGCCGAACGCTTCCAGCCGACCTGCATCGTCGGCGTGCCCGGCTTCGTCTACCACATGCTCCGCGAAGCGCAGGAGAAGCACGTCGATCTCTCCAAGCTCACGCAGATCTTCCTCGGCGCGGAGAAGGTGACGCCGGGGCTCAAGCGCAAGATGGCGGAGAGCCTCGCGGCCTGCGGCGCGAAGGACGTCTCGATCCTCGGCACGTACGGGTTCACCGAGGCGCGCATGGCGTACGGCGAGTGCCCGTGCAGCTACGACGATGCGCCCGGGTTCCACCTGTACCCCGATCTCGGCATCGTCGAGATCGTCCACCCCGAGACGCTCGAGCCCGTCGGCGAAGACGAGACCGGCGAGATCGTCTACACGCCGATCGCGGGCCACGGCACCGTGCTGTGCCGCTACCGTACCGGCGACGTCGCGGTCGGCGGGATGACGTGGGAGCCGTGCCGCTTCTGCGGGCGCACCGTGCCGCGCATCTCGTCGGAGCTGAAGCGCTCCAGCGACCAGAAGGCGATGAACTTGACGAAGATCAAGGGGACGCTCGTCGATCTCCCCGCGATGGGCGCGACGCTGTCGGAGATGCCCGAGGTCGAGGAGTGGCAGGTCGTGCTCGGGAAGGTGAACGGCGACCCGCACGAGCTCGACGAGTTCGTCGTGCGCGTGGCGCTCGTCGCCGGCGCGGATCGCGCGGCGTTCGAACGCAAGGCGAAGCAAGCGCTCGTCGAAGCGACGGAGGTCGCGCCGAACCGGTTCGAGCACATGTCGCGCGAGGATCTCCTCGCCGCGCTCGGGATGGAGACGGAGCTCAAGGAGAAGCGCTTCCTCGACCTGCGGCCGAAGTAGGCGCGATGGAGTCGGACTTCGTCGTCAGCGGAGGCGGGATCGGCGGCGCGGTGCTCGCGGAGCTCCTGGCGCGCGCCGGGAAGCGCGTGGTCGTGCTCGAGAAGAGCCTGCGGGCACCGACCTGGACGCGCCCGGAGATCTTCTGGCCCGTCACGGCCGATTTCCTCGCGACGCTGATCCCCCGCGAAGTGTTCGCGCCGATCGACGCGTTCGACATCCACGACGGCCGCCGCGTCGAGGAGCTCGTCCCGGCGGAGGCGCTGCTCGAGGCGCGCGTCCGGCCGTCGTCGGCGGATCCGAACGTCGTGCGCGAGCTCCTCCTCGAGCGCGCGACCTTCGAGGTGAAGCGCGGCGTCGAGGTCGTCTCGCTCCTGCCCGAGAACGAGCGCAGCGAAGCCTTGCGAATCGGGGGCGTGCGCGCTCGCGAGGTGGAAACGGGCAGGGAATTCGACGTCTCCGCGGAATGGACGATTGGCGACGACGGCGTGCGCTCCGTCGTCCGCGATGGCTGCGTGATCGGCGTCGATCTCCGGATGTTCCCGGTCGACTTCCTCTGCTTCGGGCCGCTCTGGCCCGAGGGGCTCCCCCCCTCCCGCGTCCGCCTGTGGGCGAACCGCGGCCGCACGAGCTCGGGGATCCTCGGGCTCGGCGCGGTGCCGCTGCCCGGCGGGCGCGGCACCGGTCTCGTGCTCGCGCTCCCCCGCGCGTTCGAGGATCCGCGCGCGGCGGACGACTGGCAGCGCTTCCTCGCCTGCGACCCGCTCCTCGCCGCGATCGTCGGCGACCGCGCGTTCCCCGGCGACTTCACGCGCGTGCGGCGACCGTGGGGACACGCGGATCGGTACGGAGTCGACGGCGCGCTGCTCCTCGGCGACGCCGCGCACCCCGTGAGCCCCGCGGGCGGACAGGGCGCGAGCATGGCGGTAGCCGACGCGCGCGCCCTGGCGGAGATCCTGCTCTCGGGCGAGCCCGATCCCGTCGCGTCTTTCGAGCGCAGGCGCCGCGCCGCGAACGCGCGCTCGCTCGCGATCACGCGCCTCGTCCACCGCATCTGGTCGGTTCCCCGCTGGTGCCGGTCGACGCCGCTCTTCTTCGCGGCGCTCGCGTTCCTGCGATCCCACCCTTCAGTCCTCGCGCGCGCGGTCCGAAACGTGTCGACACGCTTCCTGGAAGAGCCTCCGGAAACCCCCTAGCCTCTCCGCACCGATGCCGCGCACCCCGATCGTCCTCGCCGCCGGCCTGCGCACGCCCTGGTGCCGCGCCGGCGGAGCCTTCGCGCGCGAGGACTCGGGCCACCTCGGCGCGCTCGTCGGGCGCGAGCTGCTCGCCCGCTCCGACGTCGATCCCGCCGCGCTCGACGAAGTGATCGCCGGCTGCGTCGGGGCCGCGCACGACCAGGCGAACGTCGCGCGCGTCATCGGACTGCGCGCCGGCGTTCCGCGCGGCGTCCCCGCGCGCACCGTCGCGCGCAACTGCGCCAGCGGCATGGAGGCCGTGACGAGCGCCGCGGCGTCGATCGAGGCCGGTCGCGGCGATCTCTACCTCTGCATCGGCGTCGAGGTGATGAGCGCGTACCCGCTGATCGTCGGCGAGCGCATGACGCGGTTCTACGCACGCCTCTCGAGCGCCCGGTCGCCCCTCGCGCGCGTCGCGGCGATCGCGAGCTTCCGTCCGTCGATGCTCGCGCCGCGCGTCGCGCTCATGGAGGGCCTCACCGACCCGATCAGCGGCCTGATCATGGGCAAGACGGCGGAGATCCTGGCGCGCGAGTTCGGGATCTCGCGCGAGGACGCCGACAAGTTCGCGCTCGAGAGCCACCAGCGCGCGAAGCGCGCACGCGACTCCGGCCGATTCGCGCGCGAGATCCTGCCCGTGCTCCCGCTGGATGCGCGTGGGGCGCGGGGTGGCGAGCCGCACGCCGTCGAGAACGACGATTCGATCCGCGACGAGCAGAGCCTGCCGGCGCTCGCGAAGCTCCGGCCGTACTTCGAGAAGCCGGACGGGCGCGTGACCGTCGGCAACTCGTGCGGGATCACGGACGGGGCGTGCGCGCTGCTCGTCGCGAGCGAGGATCGCGCGCGCGCGCTCGGCCTCGCGCCGATCGCGCGCATCGTCTCGTGGGCCTACTCGGGGTGCGATCCGGAGCGCATGGGACTCGGACCGGTGTACTCGAGCGCCCGCGCCCTCGACGACGCCGGGCTCGCGCTCGCCGACATGGAGACGATCGAGATCAACGAGGCGTTCGCGGCGCAGGTGCTCGCGTGCGCGAAGGCTTTCGCGAGCGATGCGTTCGCGCAGAACGAGCTGCACCGCGGAAAGGCGCTCGGCGTCCTCGACATGGAGCGCACGAACCGCAACGGCGGCGCGATCGCGCTCGGGCACCCGGTCGGGGCGACGGGCGCGCGCCTGCTGCTGACGACGGCACACGAGCTGGCGGCGAGGAAGCAGCGCTACGGTCTCGCGACCGCGTGCATCGGCGGCGGCCAAGGCGCAGCCGTCGTGCTCGAGAGGATGGACGCGTGATCGACACGAGCGGCCTGCCGGCCCCTGCGGACGCGCCCCCGCCGCGTTCGTGCGTGCGCATCGAGAGGCCCGAGCCCGGGCTCGCGGTGATCGTGCTCGATCCGCCGCACCGCACGCTCGCGGTGCTCGATCTGCCGCTCCTGCGCGATCTCGATCTCGCGCTCGACGAGATCGAGCAGGACGCGTCGTTGCGGGGCCTCGTCGTCACCGGGCGCACGCCGACGTCGTTCGCGGCCGGCGCGGACCTCGACGCCCTCGCGGCGATCACCGATCCCGCTCTCGTCGCGCGCGTCATCGGGATCGGCCACGCGGTCTTCGACCGGATCGCCGGGCTCCGTCGCCGGCCGTCACCGCTGCGCACGATCGCCGCCGTCGGCGGACCCGTGCCCGGCGGCGCGTACGAGCTCGCGCTCGCCTGCGGCACGATCGTCGCGACGGAATCGCGCGAGACGAAGATCGGTCTCCCCGAGACGCAGCTCGGCATCCTGCCCGCGTGGGGCGGCACGACGCGCCTCCCGCGCCGCGTCGGCGTGCCCCTCGCGCTCGAGGCGATCCTCTCGGGCAAGCTCTACCCCGCGCGCGAAGCGTTCCGGAAGGGACTCGTCGACCGCCTCGCGTTCGCGGAGGACCTCCTGCGCATCGCGTCCGACCTCGCGATGGGCCGCGCGCGTGTCAAGAAGCGCGGCCGCGGGTGGAAGGCGCTGCTCGTCGACAAGAACCCGCTCGTCGCGGGCTTCGTCGCGAACCGCGCGCGCGCCCAGGTGATCGCGCGCACGCACGGCCACTACCCGGCGCCGCTCGCGGCCCTCGCGATCGCGGCCCGCGCGCCGCGCACGTCGACGGCGGCGAGCTTCGCCGCCGAGTCGCGCGAAGCGAGCGCGCTCGCGGTCTCGCCCGTCTGCAAGAACCTGATCGGCATCTTCCAGGCCTCCGAAGCCGCGAAGAAGCTCGGCCGCGGACCCGACGGACGCGCGCGGCGCGCCCCCGAACGCGCCGGCGTCCTCGGCGCGGGGGTCATGGGGCGCGCGATCGCGAGCCTGCTCGCGGAGCGCGGCGTCTGGACGCGCCTCTTCGACGTCGTCCCGGCGGCGCTCGACGTCGCGCTCGTCGAGCACCGCGCCGCCGCGCGCGAGCGCGTCGCGCGCCGCCGCGCCGAGCCGCGCGATGCGGTCGCGGCGATCGACCGTCTCGACGTCACGCGCACGCTCGCGGGCTTCGCGCGTTGCGGCGTCGTCGTCGAGGCCGTCGCCGAGAAGCTCGACGTGAAGCGCGGCGTGTTCGCCGAGATCGCGCGGCAGGTGGGCCCGGGCGCGATCCTCGCGACGAACACGTCCTCCCTCTCGGTCGACGCGATCGCGGAAGGCGTCCCCTTCCCCGAGCGCGTCGTCGGCATGCACTTCTTCAACCCGGTGAAGAAGATGCCGCTCGTCGAGGTCGTCCGCGGCCGGCGGACGTCTCCCGACGCCGTCTCGGCCTGCGCGGGACTCGCCGTCCACCTCGGCAAGACCCCCGTCGTCGTCGCCGACGTCGCGGGATTCCTCGTCAACCGCCTCCTCGGTCCGTACCTCGACGAGTCGCTGCGGATGTTCGCCGGCGGCGTCGACGCGCAGCGCATCGACCGCGCCCTCGAGGCGTTCGGGATGCCGATGGGACCGCTGCGACTGCTCGACGAAGTCGGCTTCGACATCGCGACGCACGCAGCCGCCTCCCTGCACGAGGCGTACGGACCGCGCATGACGCCCACTGGCGTGCTCGAGCCGCTCGTGCGCGCCGGACGACTCGGGAAGAAGACGGGGAAAGGCTTTTACGACCACAAGGGAACGTCCCGCGGCGGACGGGCGGAGATCGCCGGCGATCTCTCGCGTTTCGCGGGCGCGGACGGCGCGCGCGTCCCCGCGCTCTCCGACGAGGAGATCGTCGATCGCGCGGTGCTCGCGATGCTCAACGAGGCCGCGCGCGCTCTCGAGGAGGAAGTCACCGCGGGACCGCAGGAGCTCGACCTCGCGACCGTGTTCGGCATGGGATTCCCGCCGTTCCGCGGAGGGATCCTGCACTACGCCGACGCGGTGGGAGTCCACGCGATCGTCGAACGTCTGCTGCGGATCGCCGCGGCGCCGGACGTCGTCGCGCGGCCGGGCGGGAGGGAGCGCTTCGTCCCCGCGGACAGCCTCGTCGCGATGGCGAAGAACCTGCGCCGGTTCCATCCCTGAGCGCATGCCGACGCCCGAGCCCGGCGGGACGCGATTCCGGCGCGACGTCGCGTGGAACGTCGCGAGCATCGCGGTCCTCGGCGTCAGCGGCATCCTGCTGAACGCGATCATCGCGCGCGCGTACGGCGCGGCGGCACTCGGCGTGTTCAACGAGGTGCTGGCGGCCTACATCCTCTTCTCGCAGGTCGCGGTCGGCGGCGTGAACCTCTCCGCGCTGAAGAGCATCGCGGAGAAGCCCGAAGACCGCGCGCGGACGACGGCGATCGTCGTCGGAAGCCTGGTGCTCGTGCTCGCGCTCGGGGGAGCGGTCTCGCTCGCCTACTTCGGCCTGCGCGACTGGATCGCGCGCGCACTCGAGAGCCCTGGCGTCGCGACGGGCATGGCCGCGTCGGCGGTCGGCCTCTTCTTCTTCACGCTGAACAAGGTGCTCCTGTCGGTCGTGAACGGCTTGAGGCGCATGCGCAGCTTCGCCGTGTGTACCGCGCTCCGGTACGTCCTGATCCTCGCGGGTCTCGTCGTGTGGATGGCGAACGACCCGGCGCGCGCGAAGGGCGACGGCATCGCGTTCGTGTTCACGTTCTCCGAGGGGATCCTGTTCGTCGTGCTCGCCGTCGAAGTCGGCGCGCGGCTCGCGCTCCCGATCGGCGGCGCGTGGAAGGCCTGGGTGGCGCCGCATTTCGTATACGGGATGAAGAGCCTGACTTCGGGAGTGCTGCTCGAGCTGAACGCGAAGGTCGACGTCTGGATGATCGGGCTCTACCTCTCGGACGAAGCCGTCGGCGTGTACGCGATCGCCGCGATGATCGCGGAAGGGATCTACCAGCTCCTGATCGTGCTGCAGAACAACTGCAATCCGATGCTGGCGATGCAGATCGCGGAGCGCGATTGGGACGGCCTGCACGCCCTCGTGCGAAGAGTGCGCGGAAGGACGTACGCCTGGATGACCGCCGTGATCGCGGCCGCGATCGCGCTGTTCCCGACTGCAGTGAAGGTGTTGACGGGGAAACCTGGATTCGAGGGAGCGCGCGCGCCGTTCGCGTGGCTCGCGGTCGGGATCCTCGTCGCGTCGGGCTACGTGCCGTTCGGGCAGACGCTGTTGATGGCCGGGTTCCCGGGCTGGCACTCGGCGTTCATGATCGCGACGGTGGCGGTCAACGTGGTCGGGAACGTGATCCTCGTCCCGCGGATCGGGATCGCCGGCGCCGCGGTGGCGACGGCGACCTCGATGCTCGCGTCGGTCGTGTTCCTGAAGGCGTTCGTCCGGTCGCGCGTCGGCGTCAGGATCTGATCCTCCACACCTCCATCACCGGGCCGACGCAGCGCGCGCGCGCCGCGCGCCACGCCCACGGCGACGTCCGCGAGAATTCGTCGTCCTGATACACGATCGGGAGGTCCTCGCCTTCGTCCACGCGATCGGGCACGAACCGCGCGACGCGCTCGGCGACCTTTTCGAGCCCGATCCGCACCGAGCGCAGGACCGGCGGCTTGCGGTCCTCCGAGTACACCTCGATCACCGCCCACTGCGCGTGGAGTCCGCGCACGTACGCGGCCGGATCGTTCTGGATCGCGGCGCGGTCCGCGTCGGTCGCCATCGGCATCGCGACGAGGTTCCACGCTGGCGTCGGCCGTTCCGAGGGCGCCAGCGCGCTCAGGTACCGGAACCACGGGCGGTTCGGGTTGTCCGACATCCGCGCGTTCTCCTCGAGCGCCGCCGGCGTCTGCGGCAACGGGAGCTCGAGCGACGGGAGCACGACGATCCTGTCCGCGGGCTCGACGTGGTCCGCGATCCACCGCGCGGCTTCCTCGATCGTGTCGGGTTCGCGGCGGACGACGGCGAGCCGGATCGCGAGCCAGGCCTGCGGAGCGAGCGCGAGCGCGAGGACGGCGCCGCGCGCGAGCGACGGCAACGGATTCGAGATCCGCTGCGCAGCGTAGGCGGCGAGCAGGCACAAGTACGGGATCAGCGGCATCGCGAAGCGCTGGTACGTCCGCGCGTAGAGGCCGGCGGCGATCGCGTACGGCACGGCGTGCGCGAGGAGGACGGCGAGGTCCTTCCATTTCTCCGGGAGGCGCGGTCGGACGGCGAGGACGATCCCGACCACGGCGAACGCCGAGATCCACGGATCGTAGTCGCGCAGCGTCGCGCCGAGTTTCGCGAACCCGGCCCCGCGGAACTGGTCCAGGAAGATCAGGTGCCCGAAGAGGTTGAGCGTCCCGCCGCCGACGGTGAGCTGCGCGGCGTCGCGACCGTGGCTCTCGGCGAAGAAGAACGGGTACAGCCAGCGCAACGCGAGCGCCAGGATCGCGAGCGAGAGCGCGGTCCACGCGATCGAAGCCTTCCGCGCGGGCTCCTCGCGCAGAAGGAGCGCCACCGCGAACGCCGGGAGCACCGCGAGCCCGCTCTCGAGCGATCCGACGGCGAGCGCGAGCGCGACGCCTGCGAGGCCGTAGTCGATCGGCCGGCCGCGGCGGCGCAGGTTCACGGCCGCGACGACGGCGAGGATCGCGAACGCGGTCGCGGCGGCGTGCGGCCGGCCCTGCGGCGCGAACCAGAGCTCGAGCGTGCTCGCCGCGGCGAACGCGGCGGCGAGGAGCGCCGCTCCGGCGGAGAGGAACCAGCGCGCGAGCAGCCATGTCGCCGGCACGAGGAGCACGGAGAGGATCGCGCCGACGATGCGGACGTGCTCGTGCGTCGCCGAAGCCCGTTGCAGGTGCTCCTCGAGATCCGCGGCGGGCGTCCTCGGCGGCGCGTCGTCGAAACAGCACGCCGTGATCTTTGCCACGAGCAGCGGATAGAACCCGTAGTTCCGGTCCCGCTCCGGATGCTCGTCACCGCGCTGGAGGTGCTCCACTTGCTGGTGGATCACGCGACTGTCGGATTCCGTCATCTGCGGAAGGAGGGATCCGACGCCCGAAAGGCGCAGGGCGAGCGCCGCGGCGGTGATCAGGAAGAGGAGAGCGAGGCTCTTTTGGTTCATGCGCCGGGCGCGGGCAGACTAGTGTCCTGAGTCGGAAGTTCCACGGCAGGAGCCGCCGGGATCCGCGTTCCTGGCAAGGCGCGCCGACGACGCGACTTCTAGTGAAGTCTCGGAGGAGGCGCAACGCCGCCAGGGACGCGTAGACCGGCGGATCGTGCCGTGGAACTCCCGACTCAGGACACTAGCGCCCGCGCGCGCGCAAGTCGCCGGAGAGGGAAGCGCCCTTTTTCCGCTCAACCCGAGAGCCCGCGCGCGCCGACGTCCCTCGGCTGGACGCGAGGGCGGTCCCGGTGGAAACTGACTCGTTGCCCATGACGTCGTCAGGCGAGAGAGTGACCAGCCGAACCCAAGCGCCCGTCCGCGCGTCCAAGGAGCGGACGGAAACGCACATGCAGGCACCCGACTTCCCCGGAGCCCGGATCGGCGTCGTGATCCCCGCGTACAAGGTCGCGGACCACGTCGAGAAGGTGATCCGCGGGATCCCGGCCTGGATCTCGACGATCCTCGTCGTCGAGGACCAGAGTCCGGACGAGACCGCCGCGCGCGTCGAGCGCTTGAACGACCCGCGCGTGACGCTGATCCGGCACGAGAAGAACCAGGGCGTCGGCGGCGCGATGGCGAGCGGTTTCGCCGAGGCGGTCCGCCGGGGCCTTGACATCGTCGTCAAGATGGACGGCGACGATCAGATGGACCCTGGCCACCTCCCCGCGATCCTCGCGCCACTGCTCTCGCAGCGCGCCGACATGGTCAAGTGCAACCGCTACGCGTCGCTCGCCCACGTGAAGCAGATGCCGACGATCCGCTTGATCGGCAACGCCGGACTGACGTTCCTCGTCAAGATGGCGTCGGGCTACTGGAACACGTTCGATCCGGCGAACGGGTACATCGCGGTCCGGACATCGGTCCTCGAGCGCATCGACCTCACCCGCCTTCCGAAGCGCTACTACTTCGAGAGCGGCTTCCTCGTCGAGCTCGGGATCCTGCGCGCGGTCGTCGTCGACGTCCCGATCAGCGCGCGCTACGGGGACGAGACGTCGTCGCTCTCGGTGCCGCGCACGCTGGTCGAGTTCCCGCCACGGCTCCTCAAGGGCCTGCTGCGCCGCCTGTTCTGGCGCTACTTCGTCCACGACTTCTCCGCGGTATCGGTCTTCATGCTCCTCGGGATTCCGATGCTCCTGTTCGGGACGATCTTCGGGCTTTCGTCCTGGTGGAGCTTCTCGCAGCGCGGCGAGTACGCGCCGCTCGGCATCGTGATGCTCGCGGTGATTCCGGTGATCCTCGGCGTCCAGCTCGTCCTGCAAGCCGTCGTGCTCGACATCCAGAACGTCCCCAGCGAGCCGATCTCTCCGCCGCTCCCGCGCCGCTGAGCGCGCGCACGACGGAATCCAGCGCATGTGCGGCATCTTCGGCGTCGTCATCGGCAAGGACGAACGGATCCCGGCGAGCCTCGCCGGGTCCGTCATCCAGAAGCTGTACGAGTGCTCGCAGACGCGCGGGAGCGAAGCCGCCGGCCTGACCGTGCACGACGGACGCTCGATCGACGTCCTGAAGCAGGCGGGGACCGTGAAGAGCTTCCTCGCGAGCCCGAAGTTCGCCGAGCTCTTCCGCCACGCGATCGAGCGCGTGTCCGAGAACCGCGCCGGAGCCGACTCGCCCGCACTCGCCTGGATCGGACACACGCGGCTCGTCACGAACGGCTTCCAGTCGAACTCGGACAACAACCAGCCCGTCATCGCGCGCGGCACGGTCGGGATCCACAACGGGATCATCGTGAACGACGCGGAGCTGTGGCAGCGCCACCCCGAGCTCGAGCGGAAGACCGAGGTCGACACGGAGGTGCTCCTCCAGCTCCTGCGGCGTTTCGTCGACGAGACGGGCGACCTCGCCGTCGCGACGCAGCGCGCGTTCACGGAGGTCCAGGGCTCGGCTTCGATCGCGGTCCTGTTCGACGCGCTCGACGTCCTCCTGCTCGCGACGAACACGGGATCGCTGCATTACGCGACGAACGAGCGGCGGACCTTCTTCGCGTTCGCGTCGGAGCGGTTCATCCTGCAACGCCTGGTCGACGAGCTCGATCTCGTGCGCGCGATCCCGGGCCTCGTCACGGCGCACCTCCCGGCGTTCCAGGCGCTCGCGGTCTCCTTGAACGACCTCTCGATCCAGGCGTTCCCGACGGCGATCCCGCGGGAGCTCGCCGCGACTCCCCTGCGCCTCGCGCGGCGCGCGCCTTCCCTCCCGATCGTCGACCACACGAAGACGCCGGCGCGCCTGCGCCGCTGCACGCGCTGCATCCTGCCCGAGAGCTACCCGTTCATGGAGTTCGACGAGCACGGCGTGTGCACCTACTGCAGGCGCTGGCGGCCGATCCAGGTGCCCGGCAAGGAAGCTTTGCTCAAGGCGGTCGAGCCGTACCGCAGCCGTGACGGGAGCCCGGACGTGATCGTCGCGTTCAGCGGCGGACGCGATTCGACGTACGGGCTCCACTACGTGAAGAAGGAGCTCGGGATGCACCCGGTCGCGTTCACGTACGACTGGGGCATGGTGACGGATCTCGGGCGGCGCAATCAGGCGCGGATCTGCGGGAAGCTCGGCGTCGAGCACATCCTGCGTTCCGCGAACATCGCGCAGAAGCGCCGCTACATCCGCAAGAACGTCGAAGCCTGGCTGAAGAAGCCCGAGCTCGGGATGGTCACGCTGTTCACCGCCGGCGACAAGCAGTTCTATCACTACGCGCGACAGCTGCGGAAGGAGACGGGCATCAAGCTCGTGATCTTCTGCACGGGGAACATGATCGAGGACACGCCGTACAAGACGGGCTTGTGCGGGATCCTCGAGGACGACCACGCGATGACGCTGACCGGCCTCTCGTTCCGCAACGAGATGGCGCTGCTCGCGTACTACGCGAAGAACTACGTCAAGAACCCGCGGTACATCAACGAGTCGATCTGGGACACGATGTGGGCGTACTGGTGCACGTTCGTGCAGAAGGACGACTTCCTCTACCTCTACCACTACCTTCCGTGGAACGAGGAGGAGATCGTCGGCACGATCCGGCGCGAGTACGACTGGGAGGTCGCGACGGACACGCGCAGCACATGGCGCATCGGCGACGGATCCGCGGCCTGGTACAACTACATCTACCAGACGATCGCGGGCTGGTCCGAGGACGAGGTCATGCTGAGCAACATGATCCGCGAGAGGCACCTCTCTCGGGATCAGGCGCTCGTGAAGGCGGCCGAGTACGGCGCGCCGCGCTGGCCTTCGATCCGCGAGTACGCGCAGATCGTCGGATTCAACTGCGAGGAGGCGCTGACGATCATCAACGGCGCCCCGAAGAAGTACTGAGCCAGAGCAATCCCTCAACGATTTCGCGCCGGGTCCCCGCCCGGCGCGAAATCGTTGAGGGATTGCTCTGGCTCAGTACTTCTTCGGCGCCCCGTTTCGGATCAAGGAGCCCAGGTCACGCTCAACGCGTTCGACGCGTTGAAGGTCGCCGAGCAGCCGTAGTTCGCCGGGTCGCGATACGCCAGGAAGTACGCCTTGACGGTGCCGGGCGCCGTGATTCCTCCCTGGGCGACGATCGAGGGCGACGCCGGGGAGTCCAGCGGGTCGGGCATGGTGCCGGGGGCGAACGTCATCGTGTAGAGCCGCACGAGCGGATTGCCGGCGCAACGCAGACCGTCGCCGTACGCGAGCTGGCCCGCGACCACGTCGCCCTGGAACCAGACCGCGAGCGTGGAGAGACGGTGGCCGGTCGACGTGAGGCGCAGGTCGGCGGCCGCGATCGAGTTCGATCCGCTCAGCACGGTGACGAGCGCGCCGGCCGCATTGGCCGAGTTCGAGCAGCCGTGGCCGGGGGCGCCGCTCGGGCTGCCGCACGGACACGCCGCCCCCGTACCGTCTCCGAAGCAGATGGACGTGATGCCGCCGCCGCCGCAGTTCCCGTACAGGCGGAACTTCCAGTGGCGATCGGTGAACTGGAACGGGCCGCTCCAGTTCACGCCGCCGTCGAACGAGCCCGAGTAGAACTGCCCGAGCGTCGCCATCGGGACGTCGACGCTGCACTGCGATCCGTTGATGCAGGACCACGCGAGCCAGTAGGTCGTGCCGCCGGTGATCGCGTACGGCGTGCCGAGGTCGGCGCCTTGCCACGAATCCGTGTTCGTCATGTTCCAGGGAGCCGAGCCGGAGAGCTGGGCCAACGGCGTGTTGGTGCCCGCGTTGTGGCTCCAGATCGAGAGCGCGTTCGGACCTCCGCCTTCCCCGGTGAAGATCTCCATGCGCGTCACGGAGAACGACGACGGAGCGGTGAACTGGATCCCGAGGATCAGGTTCGGTCCGCCCATGCTGACGAGGTCGTTGTAGGCGTTCCCGTCGTTCTCGGCGTGGCAGATGGTCTGCGCGAGGAGCGGGGACGAAACGCCGAGCGCGAGCACGGCACTGAAGAGCGCGGTCCGAAGCATGGTGCGAGACTCCTGGGAGTTGGGGGAATCGGCGGACCACGTCACTATAGTTGTGCTCCCGAAGACGCGCAATGCAGCGGGTATCGATCAGTCTCCTCGCGATCGCCGCCCTGTGCAGCGCGTCGCTCGCCCAGAAGTCTCCGCGCGTCGACGTCTGCCCGTGGTGCAAGAACGATCCGGCGGTGATGAGCGCCGCGGGCGTCGTCTCGCACGGTCCGATCGCGATCGGGCCGAAGGGCAGCGAGGCGCTCGCGGCGGCGCTGCCCGCGGGCTCGTGGATCTTCCTCGAGACGGCGCACCTGCGCTGGGCGTTCGCGCTCGGGCCCGAGACAGTCGTCATCGACGAGAAGAAGCGCGTGCGGTCCGAGCTCGCGCGCCTAAAGAAAGTGCTGCCCTCGGTGCCGACGGATTCCGCCAAGCTCGATCCGTGGCTGCGGTTGCACCTCCTCGCGATGCGCGGCGAGGAGCTGTACGCGCGCTTCCAGCAGCTCCTCCAGGTGAAGGACGCGGACTTCCCCGAGTCGCGGAGCAACACCGGGCCGTTCATGGGCAACGGAAGGTTCCTCGGCGAGAAGGAGAAGTTCGAGATCGTCGTCCACCCGTCGCGCGAGATGCATCGCACGTTCACGGTCGACTTCAGCGGCGTGTCGGTCACGGACTCGTTCCGATGGCACTTCAAGGACCAGCACAAGCTCCTCGTGTCGATCCCCGGCGAGGACGGCGACCTGCGTCACGACCGCTGGCTCTTCCCGCACGTCGCGCACAACCTCTCGCACGCGTTCTTCTGCGCGTACAAGCACTTCTCGTACGACCCGCCGGTGTGGCTCGACGAGGGTCTCGCGCACGTGATCGAGAAGGAGATCGACCCCGCGTCGGTGACGACGGACGGCACGGAAGGCGCGACGCGCGAGACGCACTCGCCGCCGGACTGGACAGACGCGGCGAGAAAGCTCGTCGCGCGCGGAAAGGCAAAGTCGCTCGCGGAGCTGATGCACGCGAAGGAGTTCGGCGAGCTCGACGTCGACGCGCACGTCACGGCGTGGTCGATGATCCGCTTCCTGATCGCGGAGCATCCCGACCAGCTCGCGAAGATCCTCGGCGGAGTGAAAGGGCAGCTCGACGCGAACGGGATCCCGACGGGGAAGGACCTGCCGGATCTCGAAAGGAAGCTCCTGAAGGAGACCGGCGGCTGGACGCCGCAGTCGTTCGACGAGGAGTGGCGGAAGTGGGCGGGGCAGCAGTGACCGCGAAGCCGCGCTGATCCGCGTCAGGGCAGCGCGAATGCCTTGCGTCCTGTTCGCCTGATCGTCGCGCGAGCGCGAAAGCTGTCGCGCGAGGACACGAACAAGGCTCGCGCACGAGCAGAGAGGAGACGACGACTCGAGCTGGTGGGCGCGGCGGATCCCGTACGACCTCCCGCTGCTCAGCGCAACGCGTCTTGGCGCCGTCGCGCGGTCCGTCGGCGCCTCTCAGGACTCGAACCTCAGGGCGAGGCATCCCTCGGCATGTCGCCGAGTCCGATCAGTCCGTGACGGCGCCACCCGATTCGAAGGAGCCATGTGCGCGCCGCTGCAACCGCGGATCGCGACGCGAAGACTGCCTTGCGGCTCCATCCGTCGAACCATCGCCCCGACGAGTAGAGATCGACTCCGGACGACCGCAGCCCGTGATGGCGCGCGTTGAGCAGAACGTAGACGAGCGCAGCGCGGACTTCGCGCGGCGACCGCAGCTGCCGGGCGTGGTAGCGGTCGGCGAACACGGGGCCTCTGCGACGCCAGAGCCGGTTGAGCGCGCGTGCGACGCGCACGAGCAGGCCCTGCATCCCGCGCGAGAGCACGCCTCGGTCGTCGGCCTCGGCGATCAAGTGGACGTGGTTCGACTGCAGCGAGTAGTGCGCGAGGCGAAGTCGGTCGCGCGTGCGCGCAGCGAGGAGGCAGCGCTCGATCACCGCGCGCGCGGCGTCTCTCCGAAGATTAGGGAGTCCGTTGTGCAGTCTCACGGTGACATGAACGGAATGGCGCGCGGCGAGTGCCTCGCGCGTCCGATGCGACACGCGAGGTCGCGGTGCGGTGCACTTTCGCCCTGCACCGCGGCGACGACCTCCCCACGAGGAGAATTCGAATTGGTCCTGACGCACTCGATTTCTTCGGTGACGCATGAGTGGAATTTGCTGGGTGTGGAGCGTGCTGTGTGTGAAGCCTGTCTTGTGCGGAACGTGCTCCATGTAGAGCTCGCTCTCACTTTCATGACTCGAGTCGTCCGCGCAAATCGCAAAGAAAGTCGGAGAAACATCGGAGGCATCCAAACTCGAGACGTCTCGACCGGAGAACGTTCCATCTTGATTGGGCAGTGATTCATCGCGCAGTCGCTCGACGCGAAGTACGCGGCGCCGATCACGCGAGGCCGTACCGCGTGACGCGATTCACGACCAGCATCGCCGCACGAGTCGCCGCGGGAGGACCCGAAGGAACGGCCCTCGTCCGAGATTCAGCCCACCTCGGGCCACGACCACGGGTTTCCGAACTCGGGACGACGCGGCCGGAGAGCGTTCCATCTTCATTGGGCAGTGATTCGTCGTGCAGTCGATCGTCTCGAAGAATGCCGCATCGATCACGCGAGTTCGCAGCTCGCGGCCGATCGCCCCGCGCGTCCAGCCGAGGGTCGACCGAGGCGTCCTCGAACGGAAGCGGCGCCCGCGAGGAACGATGCGATTCACGATCAGCATCGGCCTCGCGATTCGCCGCGGGAGGACGTGAAGGAATGGCCCGTTTGAGTTTCGGAGCGCGTCGAGCCACGACCACGGATCTCCGAACTCGAGACGTCTCGACCGGGCAGCGCCCATCTTGATCGGGCAGTGATTCGTCGTGCAGTCGCCCGTCTCGAAGGACGCGGCATCGATCACGCGAGTCCGCAGCTCGCGACGCCATTCATGACCGCCATCGGCCTCACGATTCGCCGCGGGGGGAGGGCCTGAGGGAACGGCCCTCGTTCGAGTTTCAGCCTACGTGGAGCCACGACCGCAGGGTTCCGAGCTCGAGACGTCTCGACCGGAGAGCGTCCCATCTTGATTGGGCAGTGATCCGTCGTGCAGTCGCTCGACTCAAAGGAAGCGGAATCGATCACATGAGGACGCAGCTCACGACACCATTCGCGACCCATCGTCCTCACGATCCGTCGCGAGAGGACCTAGAGGACCGGCCCTCGTTCGAGTTCCAGCGCGCGTCGAGCCACGACCACGGATTTCCGAACTCGAGACATCTCGACCGGAGCGCGTTTCATTCTGATTGCGCAGTGATCCGGCGCGCAGTCGGTCGACTCGATGGATGCCGCATCGATCAGGAGGCCGCAGCTCCGGACGCGATTCGCGAGCAGCATCGGCCTCAAGATCCACTCGTACGCGAACTCAGGCTCCAGCCGTCCGACGTACGCGAGCCCGACTACCGCAACGCGTCCTCGAGCGCCGTCGCGCGGTCGGTCTTCTCGTCGCGGTACTTCACGATCAGCGCACATGCTGCCGACAGGCCGCGCTCGCGCGCCCAGTCGCTCTTCGCGGGCCGCGAGCCCGGCACGACCACGGCGCGCTCGGGGATCTCGAGCGGCTCCTCGCGGCTCCCGCGCAGCTCGCGCTCGTTCACGAGATCGAAGACGACCGTCCCTGCGGTGATCACGACGCCCGCGGCGAGCACGGCGCCGTTGCGCACGAGCACGCCCTCGTACAGTCCGCAATTCCCGCCGACGAACACGCCGTCCTCCACGATCACCGGCCGCGCGTTCGCGGGCTCGAGCACGCCGCCGATCTGCGCGCCGGCCGACAGGTGCACGCGGCTCCCGATCTGCGCGCACGAGCCGACGAGCACGTGGCTGTCGACCATCGTCTCGCTGCCGACGTACGCGCCGACGTTCACGTAAGACGGCGGCATGATCACGACGCCCGCGGCGATGTGCGCGCCGCGGCGCACGGCGGATCCTCCAGGGACCACGCGCACGCGGCTCGCCTCCGTGAAGCGTCGCACCGGCAGCAGCGCCTTGTCGCGGAACGCGTTCGAGCCAGCGGCTTCGTTCGACTGCGCGACGACCGGCGACGTGCGGAAGATCTCGAGGATCGCGGCCTTCAACTCCGCGCGCACGATCCACCGGCCGTCGGCGCGGCGCTCGGCGGCGCGCACTTCGCCGGCCTCGAGCGCGGCGAGCAGGCTCTCAGGCTTCATCCCGGCGTCGGGCACGAGGTCTCCTCCCGCGCGAGCGCCCACCGGACCGCGCGCGCGTACTGCTCGGCCGCGAGGGCGAGCGCGCGCTTCTCGATGCGTTCGTGGTCCGTGTGCGCGTCCTGGATCGACCCCGGGCCGCACAACATCGGCTTCCCCCACCGCGCAAGGTGCGGCGCATCGGTTCCGAACGCGACGACGATCGGCTCCTCGCCGCCGAGTTCGCCCGGCGGCACGTCGAACTCGGTCGGCGCGCAGGCCTTCGAGGTCTCCGCGATCGTCATGCCGGGTCCGAGGCACCGCTCGACGCGCGCGCGTACGTCCGCGATCGGCTCGACGACGCGCACGAGCACGTCGGCTTCCGCGGAATCGGCGACGACGTTCGCCGCGACGCCGCCGCGGATCCTGCCGATGTTCAAGGTCCCCTCGCCGAGCAGCGGATGGCGGCCCCAGGGCTGCGCGAGCAACCGGTGCGCGCACGCCACGAGCTCGTGGACCGCGGAAGGACCCGTCGGCTGCGAGCTGTGTCCCGCGACGCCCGTCGCGGAGATCCGCACCTTGAACGCGCCTTTGTGCGCGGCGACCCAGCGCATCCCCGTCGGCTCCCCGACGATCACGCGCACGGGGCGCCAGGGCTCGGCGAGGCGCTCGTTGGCGAGCGCGGCGCCGGCGCTGTCCGTCTCCTCGCCGACGGTGAAGAGGATCCCGAAGCGGTCGTCGCCCGCGTCGAGCAACGCCTTCGCCGCGGCGAGCATCGCGACCGCGGGACCTTTCGCGTCGCACGAGCCGCGGCCGTGGACGAGATCGCGGTCCTCGCGCGGTCCGAACCACGGCGGCACGGTGTCCTGGTGCGTGCAGAGCACGACGCGCGGAGCGCGAGCGCGCGCGAGGACGTTGAAGCGCCCCGGCGCGAGCTCCTGCCGCTCGACGTCGAGCCCGATCGACTCGCACGCGCGCGCGAGCGCGTCGCCGTAGTCGCCTTCCGAGCCGGTCACCGAGGGGATGTCGATCCACTCGAGCAGCGTGCGCACGAGATCCATCGCGGAGCACGAGTCTAGCGGTATCCTCGACGGTCTTCGATCTTCCGCCCACCGCCTCGCACACCGCGCCGACATGACCCCTCTCCTCCTCGCCCTCCTCCTCCTCCATCCCGGGCAGGACGCTGCCGTCTCGACCCGCTTCCGCGCGTTGTTCGACAAGAACGACCGCGAGGGCTGCGCGGCGCTCTGGCGCGAGAAGCCCGCGCTCGCGCTCGCGACGATCGAGGAGCAGCTGGACCTAGCTACCGGGCTGCGCGCCAAGGTGAAGGGCGGCGACACGACGGAGATCGTCGCGCACGAGCGGCGGGCGAGCTGGGGAGCCGCGATCGCGCGCGACGCCCTCGACGCCCCGCTGATCGCGGACCTCGCCGCGGCGCGGATCGGCTGGACGGAACGCGAGCGCGGCTTCTCGAACGACCAGCACGCGATCCACGAGCGCGCCAAGGCGTTCCTCGAGAAGGGCGAGAATCGCCAGGGCCTCGAGGCCGCGCAGGAGGCCGCGGTCCGCGCGCTCGAGCTCGGGGACTGGCACGCCGCGGCGATCGCCTACGAGACGTGGGCGACCGGCGAGCAGGCCTTGTCGTCGTTCGACGACGCGCTCGTCGCCTGGAACCAGGCGCGCGTGCTCTACCGGGAGCTCCGTCTCGCCGACCGCGAGATCGTCTGCCTCCGCGGCGCGCTCGACGTCTGCTTCGCGTCGGAGCGCGCATCGCGCGGCCGGGAGATCGCGAGCCAGGCGGCCGTCGCGGCGAAGGCGATGGGCGACCGGAAATCCGCCGCCGAGTTCCTCGGGCGCCGCGCGGGTTTCGAGGAGAAGCTCGGGCTCGCCGTGGAAGCGGCGGCGTCGCGCAAGGAAGCGAAGGACCTCGAGAAGTAGTCGCCGCCCAGGGCGCGACCCGTCAGGGCGCGACCCCTCGGGGCGCGACCCCTCAGGGCGCGACGTCGAACCCGTCGTTGTTCGTGGCGTGGTTCGGCGCGCCGTAGACGACCGCCGCCCAGTCGACGTGGCGGCCGAGCAGCGGATAGAGGAGGTTCGGCGAGGCGACGAACGTCGCGCTCGCCCGGCCGTTCGCGTCGAGCGCGCCGGTCGTCGCGATGTAGCGGCCGGTGCCGGCTCCCGTGTAGCTCGACCGCAGGACGGCGTCGAAGTTGAGCGGGAGCGTGATACCCGCGAACGGCGTCCCGGGCGAAGTCCCCGACGCGCTCGCGAGGATCAGGTAGTGCTCGCCGGCCGCGGCGGCTCCGGAGTCGAGCCAGAGCGGCACGCGCGCGCCTTGGGTCGCGCTGACCACGCCGAAGCCCGCGAAGAGCTCCGCGGGCGGCTCGATCGAGACGACGAGCTCGGGCCACAGGAGCACGTCGAGCCCGGGATGATGCACGGTGATCTGCCACCGGCCCTCGCCGGTCTGCGTCGTGGACGTCACCGGGAACCGGAATCGGCCCGGCGCGACGAATTGCACGGGTCCGGCGGTCGCGACCGGCGTGCCCGAGACGTCGGCGATCGTGATCGTCGCCGGGTTCGCGGTCACGGGGTTGCCGTCGATGTCCCGGAGCTCGACGTCGACGATCGACTGCGAGACGGCGTCGGCCGGCAGGCGCCCGGCGCTCGGCGAGACGAGCGTGCGGATGTGGTCGGTCGTGCCGAGACGCGCGGCGCGCCACGTCGCGTACTGCGCTTCGAGATCGAGGACCGGTTCGGGACCGCCGAGGAAGCTGATCGAGCGCAGGTCGCAGAAGTACTGGCCGTTCGCGCAGCCGGTCGCGCCGTCGCAGGTCGCGCCGTCGACGTCGCCCATGCGAGCGAGGATGAGGAAGCCCGTGTACGCCGAATACGTGAAGTGCGGCGGCGGGCATCCGCAGAACATCGGCGCTCCGTCGTAGCACGAGCAGCGTCCGTCGCCGCCGAAGACGCGCGCGCCTTCCATCGCCGCGATGACCTTCTGGCTCAGGTCGCCCTGCGTCGCGAGGAAGGCGTTCTCCGCGTTCGTGATCACCTGGACGCCTGTGAGCACGTTCCCCTGGATCGCGTAGCGGATGTCGTCGACGACGCGCGCGACGCCGTAGTAGGCCATGCCGTCGCTCGACCCGCTGAACGTGACGGGCTCGTCGGCCATGTTCACGATCCCGTACTGCCGGCCCTGGTGGTGCGAGTCGTTGGCCGCGAGGTCGTCGAGGATCTCTTGCGGCGTCATCCCGGCGATCAGGTCGTTCCAGATCCGCGCACGGTTCAAGCCGGTCGAGTCGCCCTGCGACTGCGCGCACGCGCCGCCGAGGCCGATGCGCACGACCGGAGTCAGGCCCTGCAGGTCGAGACCCTCGAGGCAGGTCGCCGACGCGATGCACACCTCCCCCGTGCGCGTGTTCACGGCGACGATCGACCAGGTGGCCGAGACCGCGGGCGCGAGCAGGACCGTCGCACCCAGCACTTTCGCTGCGAGGGAGATCTTCATGACCCCAGGCTAGCACCGCCGGCTCGATCCGGGGATGCGCGCGCTCGTCAGGGCACGGCGAGGGTCACGAGCCTGGCCCCCGCGGCGACGGCCTGGCCGGGTGCGACGTGCAGCTCCGCGACGACGCCGTCCGCGGGTGCCGCGATCTCGTTCTGCATCTTCATCGCCGAGAGGATGAGCAGCGGCTGCCCCTTCTCGACCGTCGCGCCCTTCTGCACGAGGATCTCGACGACGACGCCGGGCATGATCGAGAGGACGACGCCTCCCGTGCGCGCGGAGCCGCGCTCGGCCGCGTGCGCGGCGCGCTCGCGCTCGTCCTCGAGACGGACGTCGTAGAAGTGTCCCGCGAGCGTGACGGCGGCCCGCGCCTCGTCGCCCTCGATCGACAGCGCGAAGCTCTTCCCTTCGCGCAACACGACGACCTGGCCGAGGTCGTCGACCTCCTCGTAGCGGAAGTCGAGTGGCTTCCCGTCGACGGCGACCTCGAGCGCGCCGAGGCGCTCGAAGAGCTCGACCTCGTGGTCGCGGCCGTTCACCGTGACGAAGTACTTCAATCGGGCTTGCCTCCGGCGCGCGTGCGACTGCGCGCGAGCCAGGCGCTGCGGTCGCTCGCGCCGGTCGAGAGCGCGCGGCGTCGCGCGAGATCGTGGCGCCAGATCGCTGCGGCCGCCGCGACGGTCTCGTCCTCGCCGCCGTGTCGCGCCGAGAGGTCGATCGTCTCGAGGAGATGCGTGTCGAACTCCCCGCGCTGGAAGCGCGGGTCCTCGAGGACGGCGAGGGCGGCCGGCGCACTCGTGCGGACGCCGCCGACGTTGAGCTCCTGCAGCGCGCGGATCATGCGCGCGATCGCGCGGTCGCGCGTCTCGGCCCAGGCGACGACCTTGGCGAGCAGCGGGTCGTAGTCGACGCCGACGACCATCCCGCGGTAGAGGCCGAGGTCGAGACGGATGCCCGGCCCGCCCGGCATGCGCAGGTTCTGGACCGTGCCGGTCGACGGGAGGAACCCGTTCGTCGTGTCCTCGGCGTTCAAGCGCACCTCGATCGCCCAGCCACGGAACGCGACGTCCTTCTGCTCGAAGGCGAGCGGCTCGCCGGCCGCAATCCGCAATTGCTCCCGCACGAGGTCGAGACCGGTGACCATCTCGGTGACCGGGTGCTCGACTTGCAACCGCGTGTTCATCTCGAGGAAGAAGAACTCGCCCTTCGAGTGGAGGAACTCGACGGTGCCGGCGTTCCGGTAGCCGACGGCGCGCGCGGCCTGGAGTGCGGTCGCGCCCATCTTCTCGCGCGTACCGGCGTCGATCGCAATCGACGGGCATTCCTCGAGGAGCTTCTGGTGCCGCCTCTGGATCGAGCACTCGCGCTCGCCGAGATGGACGCCGTGTCCGTGCGCGTCGAACAGCACCTGGATCTCGATGTGGCGCGGCGAGTCGAGGTAGCGCTCGAGGTAGAGGCGCCCGTCGCCGAACGCGCTCTTGGCTTCGCTGGACGCGGTGCGGAACGCCGATTCCATCTGCGCCGGCTCGCGGACGACGCGGATCCCCTTCCCTCCCCCGCCGGCGGCGGCCTTCAGCGCGATCGGGTAGCCGACTCCATCCGCGGCCTTCTTCGCGGACGCTGCGTCGGCGAGCGGATCGGCGATGCCGGGGACGATGGGGACGCCCGCCGCCTTCATCGCGCGGCGGCTCTGGATCTTGTCGCCCATCGCCTCGATCGCCTCCGGAGGCGGACCGACCCACGCGAGCCCGGCGTCGCGCACGGCGCGCGCGAACTTCGCGTTCTCGGAGAGGAAGCCGTAGCCGGGGTGGATCGCCTCGGCGCCGGTCTTCTTCGCCGCGTCGAGGATCTTGTCGATGGAGAGATACGTTTCCGACGGGAGGCGGCCGCCGAGCGGGACGGCGACGTGCGCCATCCGCGTGTGGAGCGCCTTCGCGTCGACGTCGGAGCAGACCGCGACGCACTCGATGCCCATCTCGCGCGCGGTGCGGATGATGCGGAGCGCGATCTCACCGCGATTGGCGATCAGGATGCGGCGGAACATCGGGGCGCGGAGGATAGCGGGGTGTCCGGCGGCACGCCACGCCGAAAGACGGCCGGAATCCGGGTTGACGGCGATCGGAAGGCGGGCGAACGTTGGCTTCGTGCATCGACTGCTTTTCGCGTTCGCCCTGACGCTCGCGTCGTGCGCGAGCACGCCCAGCGCTCAACGACCTTCCGAGATGCGGCGCGAGACGAGCTCGAAGCTCGATCTCTACTTCGGCGTGCGCTCGCTCGACGGGGACGACTGGGCTCCGGTCGAGAATCAAGGCACGCTCGGGATCGAGTACGTCCACGAGAGCCCGGGTTCGGCGCTCGGGTTCGAGCTCGCGTTCTTCGCGTCGGGCGCCAACAAGGAAGACGGAGTCGGAACCGACGAGCGCGGCGGCACGGGCGAGCTGTCGCTCGGCTTGCACAAGACGTTCGGCACCGGGAGCGACCCGGTGCATCCGTACATCGGCGGCGGCGTCGCGGCGATCCACGCCGAGGCGAAGGGCGTGCCCGGCAACGAGTCGGTGAAGGACGACGACGGCTCCGCGGGCGTCTACGTGCACGGCGGGATCCTGTTCGACATCGGGCCGACCATGCTGCTCGGCCTCGACCTGCGGTTCCTCGGAGGGACCGACATCACGCTCTTCGGCCAGGACGCGAGCGCGGACTACGTGCAGGCCGCGCTCGTGCTCGGCGTCGGCTTCTAGCTCGCGCCGCCGAGAACGCAGGCCGCCCGGTCGCGCACGCGACGGCCCGCGTCTCGAACATCCTTCTTCGACAGCCCGAGCGCGCGATCAGTTGATGATCTGGACGAGCTCGACGCGCTCTCCGGTGCTCGGCGTCACCTCGAGGACGACACCGATCCCGGGCGCGTAGAGCTTGAACTCGATCGCATCGGGTTCGAGCGGACTCCACTCGCGCGTCTTCAAGCAGTGCTGGAACGTCCCGGCGGGCACCGTGACCGTCTCGTCCGTCGCGACGACTTCGGCGATGTCCTCGGCCTCGGCGATGAGGAACTCCTGGCGGTAGACGTCGCCCACCTGCGGGTTCGCGAGCATGATGATGCCGGGCCTCGCGCCGTCCTTGCCGAAGCGCCAGGAGCCGTCGAGGTTGTCGAGGAAGCCGTCCTCGAAGCTCTGGGAGACCTCGCCGAAGTACCAGGCGTCGCCGTTCGATCGTTGCGCGAAGAAATCGAGCGTGTCCTCGATGACCGCGCCGCCGACCGTGACGACGTCGTGGACCTCGACGCAGCGCACGCCGTTGACGTCGATCGTGGCGGGGAGCGTCGTGACCTCGTCGTGCTCGCCGCCGGCCTGGTTCTCGTCGTAGACGAGCGTGCGTCCGGGGACGAGCGGGTTGTAGGCGTTGTCGACGGTCGACGAGAAGTCGTTCGGGTCGATCGAGGGATCGTAGGCGCCTTGTCCGAGGAGTGCGCAGGCGTCGATGCGCGCGTGATACTGCTCGTCGGCGAGCGCGAACGCTTCCTGGCGCTCCTGCGCGGCCTCGTGCTGGCACGCGTTGGAGTCCGGACCGTTCAGGCAGTTCGCGATCGCGAGCCAGTACTCGTCCTGCGCGTCGCGGCGCGCCGCTTGTCGCGCGGCGGTCGCGGTGGCGTGGCAGATCGAAGTGGAGGATGCGGGAGGCGAGGGAGGTGCGGGCGGCGGAACGACCGCGGCGAGCGGCAGGGCTGCAGGCGCTGCTCCGACGGCAGCGAGTGCGCAGAGGAGAGCGAGATGAATCGATTGCTTCATGGCGTGCGTGTCCTTCGTAGCGGAGTTGAGGAATCCAGGTCGGCGATCCGAACCTAGCTCCATTCCGCGACGACGGCGGCGGCGCGCGATGACGCGCGGATTACGGTAACGGGAGCGACATCTAGAGCGGAATGTTGCCGTGCTTCCGCACGGGGCGCTCTTCGTGCTTGGTCTTCAGGAGCTCGAGCGTCCGGATCAGCACTCTCCGCGTCTCGCTCGGCTCGATCACGTCGTCGATGAACCCGCGCGCCGCGGCGCGGAACGGGTTGCTGAACTTCTCCTCGTACTCGCGTGCCTTCGCCACCCGCGCAGCCGCGGGGTCCTGCGCCTTCTCGATCTCCTTCTTGTGGATGATGTTCGCGGCGCCCGCCGCTCCCATCACCGCGATCTCCGCTCCCGGCCACGCGAGGTTCACGTCCCCGCGCACGTGCTTGCTCGCCATCACGTCGTAGGCGCCGCCGTAGCCCTTCCGCGTGATCACCGTCAGCTTCGGCACCGTCGCCTCGCAGTACGCGTACAGGAGCTTCGATCCGTGCCGGATGATCCCGCCGTGCTCCTGCGCCGTCCCCGGCAGGAATCCCGGAACGTCCTCGAACGTCACCACAGGGATGTTGAACGCGTCGCAGAAGCGGATGAACCGCGCGCCCTTCACCGACGCGTCGCTGTCGAGGCACCCCGCCAGCGCCGCCGGCTGGTTCGCGACGATCCCGACCGCCCTCCCGCCGAGCCGCGCGAAACCGACGATCAGGTTCGGCGCGAACTCCGCGTGCACTTCGAGCCAGCTCCCGCGGTCGACGACCTTCTCGACGACGCGCTTCATGTCGTACGGCTTGCTCGCGTCCGCCGGCACGATCGCGTCGAAGTCCGCGTCCGCCCGGTCGTGCGGATCGTCGCTCGCGACGAACGGCGCGTCCTCGGCGTTGTTCAGCGGCAGGTACGAGAGCAGCTTCCGGAGGAGCAGGAGGCAGGCCTTGTCGTTCGGCGTCACGAAGTGCGCGACGCCCGACTTCGACGCGTGCACGTGCGCGCCGCCGAGGTCCTCGCTCGTGACTTCCTCGTGCGTGACGGCTTTCACGACGTCCGGTCCCGTGATGTGCATGTACGACGTGCCTTCGACCATGAGCACGAAGTCCGTCATCACCGGCGAGTACACGGCACCGCCCGCGCACGGCCCGAGAATCGCCGAAATCTGGGGGATCACGCCCGACGCGAGCGTGTTGCGCAAAAAAATCTCGGCGTAGCCGCCGAGCGAGACGACGCCTTCCTGAATGCGCGCGCCACCCGAGTCGTTGAGGCCGATGACCGGCGCCCCGTTGCGCATCGCCAGGTCCATGATCTTGCAGATCTTCTCGGCGAATGCCTCGGACAACGAGCCGCCAAAGACGGTGAAATCCTG
>DASYPQ010000019.1:0-98998 GCA_036006425.1 Planctomycetota bacterium | reverse complement strand
CTTTCGCTCGTGGCGATGAAGGAAGCGCTCGAGGACCCGGCGCGGCTGGTGCTGGACGTCTAGCGCGCATGGCGCGACGGCGGCGGCTGAAGCTCGCGGCGCTCGCGCGCCGCGCGTTCTTCTTCGTCGCCGGCTCGCTGCTGGTGGGTTTCCTCGCGGTGTTCCTCGAGGCGATGCTGCGGCTCTACATCCCGCGGCACTTCTCGATCTCGCTGGCGGTGGGCGCGTCGGTCGCCTTCACCTTCTGGCTGCTGCGAATGGTGAAGCACCCGCCGGTGCTGCTGAAGAACGTGAACCCGCTCGCCGCGGGCTTGTGCGCCGGCCTCGGCGTGCACATCGCGCGGCTCTGGATAAGGTAGAACGGAAAAGACAATGTCCCAGGAATTCGACGTCGTCGTCATCGGAGCGGGCCCCGGCGGCTACATCGCCGCGATCCGCGCGGCCCAGCTCGGGCTCGACGTCGCGTGCGTCGAGAAGGAACCGGTCCTGGGCGGCACGTGCCTCCGCATCGGCTGCATCCCGAGCAAGGCGATGCTCGAGTCGAGCGAGCTGCTCCGCGAAGCCAGGGAAGGTCTCGCCGCGCACGGTGTCCGGATCGAGCGCGTCGATCTCGATCTCGCCACGATGCTCAAGAGGAAGAACGACGTCGTGCGCGCGAACACGAGCGGCGTCGAGTTCCTCTTCAAGAAGAACAAGGTGACGCGCTACCTCGGCACGGCGCGCTTCTCGGGCCCCGGGAAGCTCGCGGTCGGGAGCGACGAGCTCGCCGCGAAGCATTTCGTCGTCGCGACGGGCAGCGTCTCGGCGCCGTTGCGCGGCGTGGAGCTCGACGGCGATCGCATCGCCACGAGCACGGAGGCGCTCTCCTGGACCGAGGTTCCCGCGAGCCTCGTCGTGATCGGCGCGGGAGCGATCGGACTCGAGCTCGGATCGGTCTGGTCGCGCCTCGGCGCGAAGGTCACCGTGCTCGAGTACCTCGACCGGATCCTGCCCGGGATGGACGCCGAGATCGCGGGCGAGGCGCACAAGGTGCTGAAGAAGCAGGGGCTCGTCTTCCGCCTCGGCGCGCGCGTGACCTCCGCGCGGGTGAAGGGCGCGAAGTGCACGGTCGAAGCCGAGGGGCTGGATCCGATCGAATGCGATCGCGTGCTCCTCGCCGTCGGCCGGAAGCCGAACACCGAGGGGCTCGATCTCGCCGCGATCGGCGTCGCGCTCGACGAGAAGGGCCGCATCCCCGTCGACGACCGCTTCAAGACGTCCGCCGAAGGCGTGTACGCGATCGGCGACGTGATCCGCGGACCGATGCTCGCCCACAAGGCCGAGGACGAAGGCGTCGCCTGCGTCGAAGGCATCGTCACGGGATACGCGCACGTGAACTACGACGCGATCCCGAACGTCGTCTACACGGCGCCGGAAGTCGCTTCCGTCGGGAAGACCGAGGAGGAGCTGAAGCAGGCCGGCATCGAGTACCGCAAGGGCTCCTTCCCGTTCACGGCCAACGGCCGGGCGCGTGCGCTCGGTCACACCGAAGGCAGGGTGAAGATCCTCGCCGACGCGAAGACCGACCGCGTCCTCGGAGTGCACATCCTCGGCGCTCGCGCCGGCGACCTGATCGCCGAAGCGGTCGCCGCGATCGAGTTCGGCGCGACGAGCGAGGACATCGCCCGGACGAGCCACGCGCACCCGACGCTCGCCGAAGCGATGCGCGAAGCGGCGCTCGCGGTGGACGGCAGAGCGCTGAACGCCTGAGGACGCGGCGCGCCTCAGAAGTTCGCGCTGGCGTCGGCTCTCTCGTCCGCGACCGTCTCGCCCGCTCGCGGAGCGGCGATCGACCAGACGCTCGGATCCGCAACCATCGAGATGCCGCCCCGGTCGGAGCGAGCGCTGCCGGTGCGCGCCTGACGCGCGTCCGTTCCGGTCGCGAGTCCGAGGACCGCGGCGATGACCGCGGATCCGCGTCTCAAGGCTCCTGTCTCGAGGATCGAGAGCTTCGCCCGGCTCCGACGTCGAGTTCTGCCCGGTGTCGTCTTCCCTGCCATGTGATTCGGCCCCGCTCCGGTGTCCAGCGAACGCTGGACTCCACTGTGTGGTTCTCCGCCCCCCGTGCGTCGCTCTCGATCCGCGCTGCCACGCTCCTACTCGGCTGTCGGATCTCCGAAAGTGAAACGTAATCGGGAATGAAGTTCCCAGCCGACGGCGCGGCGACGACGACCCCGGTCAGCGGCGCGTCGCGCGGGCTCGACCGGCCCTCGGCGAGACCTTCTTGACGAGCTCGGCGCGCCCGATCGGTCCTGCGGCCGCGATGCAGCTTCCGTCCGGGAACAGGTGCGCTCGCGCGACTCTGCGGACGTCCTCCGCGGAGACCGCGGCGAACTCCGCGAGCAGGCGCTCGAGGTGGTCCGGGGCGAACTTGTGGAGCTCCGCGCTCACGAGATAGCTCGCCCGGCGCGACGCGCGTTCGAAACCGAGCGGGAAGGAGCCGATCAGATAGCTCTTCGCCACCTCGAGCTCGTCCTTGCCCACGAGCTCGGTCTGCACACGGCGGATCTCCTCGACGAATCCCGCGGCCGCGGTCGCCAGGTGCTGCGGCGACGTGCCGATGTACGCCGTGAACGTGCCGGGGAGCAGACCCGCGGAGGCGTGGATGTTCGCGCTCACCGAGTAGGCGAGGCCGAGCTCGTCGCGGAGCCTTCTCGAGATCCGGTTCGTGAATCCCGGTCCGGTGCCGAGCACGTGGTCCATCAGCACGAGGGCCGCGTAGTCCGGATCGTTGCGCGCGATCCCGAGGTGTCCGACGTACAGATGCACCTGTTGCCGCTTCGCCGTGAACGCGTCGACGCGGCGCGCGACGGGCGGGAAGCTCGGCGTGCTCGGGACGTAGGGTTCGCCCGGCTCCCATTTCGCGAGGACGCGATCGAACCTGCGGCGCACGCTTTCCGGCACGACGTCGCCGCAGACCGCGATCACGGCGCGCCGTCCGACCCAATTGGACTCGCGAAACGCGCGGAGACTCCGCGCGTCGATGCGCGGCAGGCTCTCGAGCGTCCCGCGCGACGCGCGGCCGAGCCAGTGGTCCCCGTACACGAGCTTCCGGAAGAGGAGTCCACCCTGCACGCGCGGGTCGTCCTTCTCGACGACGAGCCGGTCGAGGAGCCTCTGCTTCTGCCGCGCGACCTCCGGTGCCGGATAGCTCGCGGACGTCAGGATCTCGGCGAGGAGGTCGACGAGCATCTCCCACCGCTCGTTGACGATCGAACCGGAGAGACCGCCTGCGTCCCCCGCGATCTCGCCGCCCTCGGGCTCGAGCGCCGCCGCGATCTCCTCCTCGCTGCGCCGTTTCGTCCCTTGATCCGCGAGCGCCCCCGTCAGGAACGCCATCCCGTTGCGGCGCGGCGGATCGAGCGCCGGGCCGCCGCGGACGTGGATGTGGATCGAGACGATCGGCGCGGAGGGCCGCGGGGAGACGACGAGCACGGCGCCGCAGCGCAGCTCGAAGCGGACGAACGGGATCGCGAGCTTCGGAGTCGACGGGGTCAAGGCTTCGGCCTCGGCCTCTTTCCGGCGCCGGCTCGAGGCAGACACCAGCCGACGACGCGGCGCCGAGGGACGAGGAGCTTCGCGGCGCACGCCCGGACCGCGCTCGCGGGAACGGCAGCGATCCGATCGAGTGCGCTCAGCGCGAGCTGCCAGCGCGCGTCCACGGCGAACTCGCCGAGGTCCTCGGCGATGTCGGACACGGTCTCGCTCTCGTGGGCCTCCCCCGCGGCGATCAGGCGCTTCGCGCGCGTCAGCTCAGCGGCCGTGGCATCCTTCGCTGCGAGGCGTTCGAGCTCCTCGTCGACCGCGCGCTCGAGACGTCGCGGGTCGACGCCCTGCGCCGCCTCGACGAAGAGCCAGAAGATCCCCGCCTCGACGCGCGAGTCGTTGTGGCTGGAGACGCTGGTCGCCAGGCGCTGCTCGACGACGAGCCGGCGGTAGAGCCGCGAGAGCTTGCCTCCCGCGAGCAGCGTCGAAGCGAGGTCGAGCGCCCAGTCCTCGTCGGTCCCGACGGACACGGTCGGCCAGGCCATGCACAAGCGCCGCCCTTCGTCGTCCCAGCGCACTTCGACGCGGAATTCCCCGGCGGGCTCCTCGAGGGCGGGACGGTACGGCGCGCGCGGAGCGACATCGGTCTTCCCGGCGATCCCGCCGAACTGGCGTCGCGCCGCGGCGAGCGCCTTCCGCGGCTCGAAGTCACCGCAGATCACGAGCACGGCGTTCGTCGGGCCGTAGAACCTCTGGTAGTAGTCGCGCATGTCCTCGACGTGCATCGCCTTGAGGCTGTCCGTGAACCCGATGACGGGCCGGCGGTACGGATGCCGCTTGAAGAGGGCGAGCTGCACCTCGCGCGTGAGGACGCGCCAGGGATCGTCGTCCCCCATCGCGAGCTCCTCGAGGACCACCTTCTTCTCGGAATCGAACTCCGCGGGATCGAGCAGGAGATGCCGCATGCGGTCGGCCTCGATCTCGAGCGCCTTCTCCCATCGATCCGACGCGAACTCGAACCAGTACGCGGTGTGATCCGCCGTCGTGAACGCGTTGTTCATCCCGCCGAGCGAGGTCGTGAGCCGGTCGATCTCGCCTTTCCCGATCCGGCGCGTGCCCTTGAACATCATGTGCTCGAGGAAGTGGCTGACGCCGGCCTCGCGCTCCTCCTCGTCGCGCGATCCCACGCGGTACCAGAGCATCACGGCGACGACGGGATCGAGATGACGCTCGGCGAGGAGCACGGTCAGGCCGTTCTCGAGCCGGTGCTCGCGGATGCGCGCCCCGGCCTTGACGGCGGGCTTCGTACCGGTGCTGCGTCTCATGAGCGGCGCGGTCTCCGACCGCGCGGCGGGGATGCGCGCTTCCGCGGGCCACGCGTCTTCGGTGCTGTCTCGGTCTCGCCCGAGACGAGCGCGTCGACCTCGCGGCGCTCGAGCTCGCGCCACTTCCCGGTCTTCAGTCCGCGGTCGGTCAGCGGGCCGATGCGCGTCCGGCGCAGATCGACGACCTTGAAGCCGACTTGCGCGAACGAGCGGCGGATCTCGCGGTTCATGCCTTCGCGGATCGTCACGGTGAGGATCGAGTGCTCGCGACCGCGCTTCTCGACGAGGATCCGCGCGCCCGCGGTCCGGCCCTCGGAGAGGTGCACGCCTTCCCGAACCCGCTGCAGCGCCTTGTCGTCGATCTCGCCCTTCACCTTGACAAGGTAGGTCTTCTGCACGCCGTAGCGCGGGTGCATGATCCGGTTGGCGAACAAGCCGTCGTTCGTGAGCAGGATCAAACCCTGACTCGATTCGTCGAGGCGCCCGACGGTGTAGATCCGCCCCTTCTGCGGATCCGTCACGAGATCCACCGCGCGCGGCCGGCTCTCGCGAGGCTCGTTCGTGCAGACGACGCCCGCGGGCTTGTTCAGGAGGTAGTAGCGGCGGCGCGCGCCCCGGGGCTTCAGCACGAAGCCGTCGATCTCGACGCGCTGCTTCTCCGGATCGACGCGCAGACCGAGCTCGGTCGCCGGTTCGCCGTCGACGCTCACCTTGCCCGCGACGATGAGCTGGTCCGCGGCGCGGCGGGAGGCGACGCCGTGATCGGCGAGCAGCTTGTTCAGGCGCACGAGGCGATTCGATTCTTCTGCCATGTTCACGACCTCGTCGTCACCTGCAGGACGCGGAGCGAACCGTCGGGCTCGATCCGGTGGTCGCCGAGACAGGCCGGGACGAGCCAGGTCTCGCCCGCGAGGACACTCCAGGACGCGCCGCGATCGGAGCGCGCGATCCTGCCGCCGCCCTCGAGCACGACGTAGATCAGGGCGACGTCGCCGGTCCCGGCCTCGAGCGGATCGCACAGCTCGAGCAGGTCCACCCCGAACTCCTCCGCATCCACGCACTCGGCGCGCTTGTTCTCGTCGTCCTTGTGCGCGATGCCCTTTCGGTACGGCCGGCGCGGTCTCTTCGCGCCGCTTCCGTGGCGGACAGCGCGCAGGGCGCGGTCGACGTGCGTCGCCCGCGGTCGTCCGTCGGAACCCATCCGCCCCCAGTCGTACAGGCGGTACGTCGTGTCCGAGTTCTCCTGGATCTCGACCAGCGTCACACCGGCGCCGATCGCGTGGATCGTGCCTCCGGGGACGAAGTAGAACTGCCCGGGCTCGGCGCGATACCACGAGAGGAGCGACACGACGCCTGGACCGGCCGCCGCTGCCGCGAGCTTCTCGGGATCGACTCCGGGTCGCACGCCGTGCCAGATCCCGCTGCCGCGCTCGGCCGCGATCAGGTACCAGCATTCGCTCTTCGGAGCGTCTCCGGGCGGCAGCGTGTGGGCGATCGCTCGATGCGGGTGCACCTGCACGGACAGGTTTGCGGTCGCGTCGAGGTACTTCACGAGCAGCGGAAACGTGCCGTCCGGACTGGGGCGCGCCCGCCCGAGGATGCGCTCGCGCTGCTCCGTCATGAGCTCGCGCAGCGAACGGCCGCGGAAGCTTCCGCGCGCGACGATCGAGTTCCGATCCGAACGATCGCAGAGCTCCCACGTCTCGCCAATCTTCTGGCCGGTGGGCAGCGGAATCCCGAGCGTGCTCTCGAGCGTGCGGCCGCCCCACACCTTCTCGATGGGGATGCGCTCGAAGACGAGAGGCTCGTCGAGAACCGCTGATGCGCTCATCGGGCGACCAGGGTAGCGCGGGCGAGCCGGGAAACCGACTCCGCCCGGCGCGCGACGCGGTCACAACGAGCCGATGCTCTTCAGATGCTGCAGCAGCTGGTTCAGGGCCTGAGGAGGATTCGTCGGCGGCGGACGACCGATCTGATCCGCCGAGGAAAGCCCGTGGCATGACGTGCACGTGCGGATCTCGCCCGGCTGGAACGAGATCCAGTAGCGCTCGCGGACGACGGGCTGGCCCCCGGGATCGACGGTCTGCCAACTCAGGGCGCGTCGCGCGGGTACGAGTGCCGCGACGGATCCGTCGGGAGCGATCTCGACGCTGCCCGGAGGCCCGTTTGGATCCGGGACGTTCTGGACCGCCGGGTCGTGCAGCGTCTGCGCGATGACCCGTCTCCCCGGAGGCGGATTCGAGCCTCCGAAGGCGAGGCCGCGCAGCTGATCGCCCTGGAAGATCTGGAGGTGCGCGATGTCGTACACCGCACCCGTCGTGGCCGCCGTCTCGTGGCCCGATCCGGCGACGCGCAGGTTGAACGGCTGCTGGCGGTCGTTGCGGTCGCGCGTCGTCACGTCACGACTCACGATCAGCGCCAGGTCCTGGGCGCGCAACCAGGCGACGAGGGTCGCGGGATCGACGTTCTCCTGCGCGAGCACCGCGAGCTCGGGAGCCTCGAGAGCGGAGCTCGAGGTCGGCGGGATCGGACGCGCGCGCAGCTCGACCGGATCGAGCTCCCAGAGATCGCCGTCGTAGCTCAGGAGCTGATTCGGGTCGTACCACTGGATCGTCGCGTGAATGCCCGACGTCAGCGCCTGGCCAGCGACCTGCGTCCCGCCCGAGAGGACCATCAGCTTCAATCGGAAGTCGTACCTCGATCGCGGTGCCGACACGGTGCCGATGTTCGCGTCGACGTCGGTCTCCGCCGTGTGCGCGGCGATCAGTTGCCCGTCCGAGAGCGGGAGCGGATTGCGGTAGTGACCCGAGTGGTTCGGCGGCGGCGTCGGCGTCTGCGTGAACGTCGCGCGATCCGTGATGTAGCCGATCGTCATCGCATCGGGGCTCATCCCGAGCGGAGCGTTCAGGCAGATGACCTGGCCGGACGCGTGCGAGTAGAACTCCGGCGCGTCGACGCCGTAGTAGCGCCCCGGCATGTTCGGATCCTCGTGCATCTGGAAGATGTTCTCGATCGGCAGTCCGTTCGCCGTGAACGGCGTCGGTCCGAGGAACGAAATCACGTCGGGATCGTCCCTGCGCACGGCATTGAAGTAGTGGTGCAGCTCGTGACGGCCCACGTGGCCGACGGTCTCCTCGCCGGTCCCGTCCTGCTGGATCTGCCAGGGGAAGAACTGGTTGAACGTGTTGCCGACGAGTTCCGGGGACCAGCCGTTCGGATCCCCGTCGTAGCCGGGATGCGAGTTGACGAAGTCGATCCAGTGGTTGCGCGGATCCGGGAACTGTTCCGCGTTCGACGACGTCGGCGTCGACGACGCGCTCTCGTCCGACCAGTTGAACGTCCCGAACGTCGAGGATCCGTTGACATACATGTTGATGCGGTCGTCGTCCGCCTGCTGATCGCGCTCCATGTGGTCCCAGCGCGTGAACAACACGCGACCGAAGCTGTCGACGCCGAGCGAGAACGCGCCCGAAGGCGCGTGCTCGAGGAGTGTGAGCTCGCCGCTCGCCGGATCGAGGCTCCAGATGCCGGTGTTCGTCGGCTGCTCCTCGTACTCGTCGAGCTGCGGATACAGCTGCGCCTCGCCGTTCCGCGGCCGGTCGGACGTGAAGAGGATCCGGTCGTCGCTCGCGTAGCACGGACTCGTGTTGTTCGCGCCCGGCGGCTGGTTCGGCACGCGCGTGATCACCGGCGTGTCACTGCGCGCGAGGCCGGTGATCTCGTAGAGCTGCCAGGGGTTCGGCGGCGGCTGGTGCAGAGCGGGAGCGCCGACGAGCATGCTGAACAGCACTTTCGTGCCGCTCCAGTGGACGCAGGGCTCGCGCACGGCGATCGCGGTCGGGCCCTGGAGACCGCTCGTGCCGTAACCCGCGGCGCGCGTCAGGTTCTTGAGCGCGCCCGATGGATACCGGATCCACAGAGCGCCGCCGCGCGGGCAGCTGCCCGGATTCGGCAGGTGGTTGCCGAACGTCGAGACGACGTTCGTGAAGTCGCTCGGGATCGGCACCTGGGTCACGAACACGATCGGGTTGTCCGTGACGACCGGAGGCGCGCTGCCTCCGCCCGTCGTCGAACCCGTCACCGTCCAGCCACAAGCCGCCACGACGAAAACCGTCGCCGCGGCGAAACCGATCACCGATCTCGACACCACGCTGCCTCCCGAACTCCTGCACCGGACCCCCTTGCCTGGGATCCGCCCCGATGTGCCTCGAGGTCTTCGGCGAACGGTCGGCGCGGTCTTTAGTCGGGGCGGCGAACCTCGATGTTCGATCGTTTCGGAAGCTTGTCCGCGGCCGCGCGGTCGCGGCACTCGGTCTTGAGTCGACCGAGCTCCTCGCGCGCCTGGGCTGGGAGGCTGTCCGTGATCGCCTGCTGGATCTCGAGCTCGGCGAGCGTCCACGATCTCTTCTTCATCAGGTCGACGGCCTTGCTCGCGTGGATCACCGTGCCCTCGCCGATGTGCTCGGGCAGCGGGAGCACCTCGCGGATCTCCGTCCACGGCACGTCAAGGAAGACCTCGCGGACGACCGCAGACACCTCGAAGCGCGCGCCCTGGGCGGCGCGGTCGAGCGCCCACGCGCACGCTTCGCCGCGCGGGAGGAAGAGGCGCACGAGCGGCGCATCGAAGTCGGGCTGGTTCCAGGGGAACTGTTCGTCGGACCACGCCTGGATCGAGGCGAAGCGCTTCGTGCCGAAGCGCGTCAGGTACGGGTTCCAGCTCTCGACGCGGCCCTGGAACTGCACGCGGAGGCGCACCGGCTTGCCAAGCCAACGCGACGGGCGGTCGCAGAGCTCTTGCCACGTGACGAGCGGCGCCGGCGCGTCGACGGTCTCGCGCGCGGTCGACGCGAGCGCGGTCGCGAGGAGGAGTGCCGGAAGGGCGAGCATCGGACCTTCGTGGTATCGACCGGCCGCGCGCGGAGCTGGAGAGATCGCTCGCGGGCTAGATCAGGGCCTTCCCGCGCACGAAAACCTGCTCGATTTCGAGCTCCTTCCCGCGCAGGACGAGCAGGTCGGCCGCGAGGCCGGGCCGCAGCTCGCCGAGCTCCCGCTCGAGCCCGAGCGCCCGCGCGGGCGTCGCGCTTGCCATCGTGAGCGCCTCGGCGAGACCGACGACGCCGCGAGAGACGAGCCGGCGGATCATCTCGAGCTGCGAGCACGCCGAGCCCGCGAGCCGCGGCGGACTGCCGGGCTGCGCCGCCGGATAGAACGCCGCGCCGTCGCGCACGACGTGCTCGCGTCCGTGCCATCCGAACCGGTCGCAGCCCGTGCCCGCTCCGCGGAGGGCATCGGACACGAGGCACAGCCCGCTCGCTCCGCGTGCGCGCAGCGCGAGCTCGAACGCTTCCGGGCCGACGTGGACGAGATCGCCGATGATCTCCGCGAAGAGCGCGGCATCCGTGAGCGCGAACCCGGCGAGGCCGGCCTCGCGGTGGTGCCAGGGCCGCATCGCATTGAAGAGGTGCGTCGCGCCGCTCGCTCCGGCGCGCGCGGCGGCGCGGGCCTCCGACGCGTTCGCGCGGCTGTGTCCCAGGGAGACCCGGACGCCGGAGCGCACGAGCTCGGCGACGAGATCGCTCCCGCCGGGGAGCTCCGGCGCGAGCGTCATCGTGCGGATCCCGCGTCCCCCGCCGCTCGCGGGCCCGAGGATCTCGCGCAGCGATCGCGTCGACGGCGTGGCGAGATCGGCGACGGGCAGAGCGCCGGCGGCCTCGGGATTCACGAAGGGACCCTCGAGGTGCAGACCGATCACGCGCGCACCCGCGACCGACCGCGCGGCGACTCCCCACAACGCCGCGCACTGCTCTCCGAGCGCGCTCGGCTCGGCCGGGAACAGCGTCGGCTGGAAGGACGTCGTCCCCCCGCGGGCGAGAGCACCCGCCATCCCCGCGAGATCCTCGATCGGATCGCAGCCGCCGAAGCCGTGCACGTGCAGGTCGACGAGGCCAGGAGCGACGACGGGGAGGTCCGCACCGCCGATCTCCCCTTCCACCGCGACGGACTCGATGCGATCGCCGCTCCACGCGACCGTGCCCGTCAGGAGCTTGCCGTCGACGAGCAGGCGACCGCGCAACGCACTCACGGCGCGGCTGCCTCCTTGTACAGATAGAGGAGGCCCGAGCCGCCGTACCGGCGATCGTCGCGCTTCCATCCGCCGGGGATGCGCAGCCCCTCGAGCCCGCGCGACGGCGCGTGGATCACGAGGCAGCCGCCGGGCTTCAGGACCTCGCGCAGGAGCTCCTCGGTCCGGCGCAGGATCTCCATCCTCTGGTCGCTGTGCTCGAGCTGCGGATACGGCGGATCGAGGAAGACGACGTCCGGGCTCTCGCCGTCGTCGAGCGCCGACCACAGGCTCCGCCGCAGCGCGTCGCCGCGGACGACTTCCGCGCGCTCGCCGAGGCCGAGGAGCGCGACGTTCTCCTTGAGCACGGCGATCGCGCGGGGATCCTTCTCGATCATGCGCGCGGCGCGGGCCCCCCGGCTCAGGGCTTCCAGGCCGAGGCTGCCGCTGCCGGCGAAGAGATCGAGGATGCGCGCGCCGGGGATGCGCTGCCCGAGCGTCGAGAACATCGCCTCCCGGACCCGGTCGAGCATCGGGCGCGTGTCCTGGCCGGGAGGAGCCGCGATCCGTCGCCCGCGGTGCTCGCCGGAGATGATGCGCATCGAGGCCAAGGTACCGGATGGCTTCCCGACGCGGTACGACCTCTTCGCCGCTAAGATCGGCGTTTGCTGCGATGCCCAAGCTGCACGTCAACGTCGACCACGTCGCCACGGTGCGACAGGCGCGTCGCGAGTCGTTCCCCGATCCCGTCGCGTGGGCGCTCGCGGCCGAGCGCGCCGGCGCGCTCGGGATCACGTGCCACCTGCGCAAGGATCGCCGCCACATCCAGGACGACGACGTCCGCCGTCTGCGCGCGAGCGTGACGACGCGACTGAATCTCGAGACGAGCCTCGAGAAGGAGATCGTCGCCTTCGCGTGCAGGATCCGTCCGCACGCCGTCTGCATCGTCCCCGAGGATCGCAACGAAGTGACCACCGAGGGCGGCCTCGACGTCGTGAAGGAACGGAAACGGCTCGTTCACGCGATCCCCGCGCTGATCCGCGCGGGCGCGGAGGTCAGCCTGTTCGTCGGCCCCGATTTGCGACAGATCCGCGCCGCCGCGGAAGTCGGGGCGCAGTTCGTCGAGCTGCACACGGGAACGTACGCGAACACGCACGGCACGCGCCGGCGCAACGAGCTGGCGCGTTTGCGCACCGCGGCCGTGTACGCGCGCGAGCACGGACTCCGCGTGAACGCGGGTCACGGACTCGACTACGAGAACGTGCGACCGATCGCCGAGCTGCCCCACGTCGAGGAGCTCAACATCGGCTTCGCGATCGTCGCGAAAGCCCTGGACGTCGGCGTGCGCGACGCCGTCCATCGGATGGCCGCCCTCGTGCACGCGCGCCGCGCCTCGCACCGCGCCGGAGCCGCCCGATGATCCGCACCCATCCGCGTTGTCGTTTCCAAGGCAGCTATGTCGCGCTCGCGACGCCGTTCCGGGGCGGCGAGATCGACATCGACGCGTTCCGCGGCCTGATCGACTGGCACAAGGAGAGCGGCACCGACGGCCTCGTCATCGCCGGGACGACCGGTGAAGGCGCGACGCTGACGGACGCAGAACGCGAGCGGCTCCTCCTCGCCGCCGTCGAACGCTCCGCCGGTCGTCTCCCCGTCATCGCCGGGGTCGGCACGAATGCGACGCGCACGACGGTCGAGAACGCGCGCGCGGCGGAACGGTGCGGTGTCGCCGGGCTGCTCGTCGTGACGCCGTACTACAACAAGCCGACGAGCCGGGGGCTCGTCGCGCACTTCAGCGCGGTCGCGGAGAGCGTCCGGGTGCCGATCGTCCTGTACAACGTCCCCTCGCGGACCGGCGTCGACATGTCGCCCGACGTCGTCGGGGAAGTCGCTGGGCGGTTCGAGCACGTCGTCGCGGTGAAGGAAGCGCTCCCTTCGATCCCGAAGGTGAAGCGCCTCGTCGCGGAGACCCCCGCGGCGGTCTTGTGCGGCGAGGACGCGGCGATCGCGGACTTCATGCAGAACGGAGCGGTCGGTGCCGTCGGCGTCGTCAACAACGTCGCGCCGAAGGAGTTCGGGGAGCTCGTGCGCGCGGCGGCGCCGGGCGGCGACTCGGTCCGCGCGGCGGGACTCGTCGAGAAGCTCGCTCCGCTCATCCGCGACCTCTTCATCGAGAGCAACCCGGGGCCGGTCAAGGCGGCACTCGCGATGCTCGGTCGATGCAGCGACGAGCTCCGGCTCCCGCTCGCCGGCCTCGAGCCGGAGAACCGCCGGCGCCTCGAGGCGACCCTCCGAGCGTTCCGCGCGGGCTGAAAGCCGCACCCAACCGCGGATTTGGCACCGCCGCGGCCAATTTGGCAGCATGGGAACGCGCGCGGGCATCGCCGCGCATCGGTACGGCGATTGCCATCGGCGCAGCCCGATGGAAACCCAGTACACGCGAAAGTCGCAGGAAGCGCTCGCCTCCGCGCAGGAGGCGGCGCGGACCGCGGGTCACCCGGAGCTCACTCCGCTCCACCTCGCCGCGGCGCTCCTCGTCGAGCCCGAAGGCGCGATGTCGTCGATCCTCCGGAAGCTCGACGCCGACCCCGGAATCCTCCGCGCGGACGTCGATCGGGAGATCGCGAAGCTCCCGCGCCAGTCCGGCGGGCAGATCTCCGCCTCGCGCAGCCTCCAGGACGTCGTCGCCGAAGCGTCCGCCGTCGCCCGCAAGATGGGCGACGAGTTCGTCTCGACGGAGCACCTCTTCCTCGCGCTGGCGAAGCGCGGTGGTCCGGAGGTGCAGGGCCTGTTCGCGGCGCGGAAGGTCCGCCCGGAGCGGATCGAGGCCGCGATCGCCGAGGTGCGCGGCGGGAAGAAGATCACGACTCCGGATCCCGAAGCCACGTTCGAGGCCCTGAAGAAGTACTCGCGGGACCTCACCGCGGAGGCCGCGGCGGGCAAGCTCGACCCGGTGATCGGGCGCGACGTCGAGATCCGCCGCGTGATGCAGGTGCTCTCGCGGCGCCGGAAGAACAACCCGGTGCTGATCGGCGACCCGGGGGTCGGCAAGACGGCGATCGTCGAAGGCCTCGCGAACCGCATCGTGGCGGGCGACGTGCCCGAGGGCCTGAAGAACAAGCGCGTCATGGCGCTCGACCTCGGATCGATGCTCGCCGGAGCGAAGTACCGCGGGGAGTTCGAGGAACGGCTCAAGGCGGTGCTCGTCGAGATCGCCGAGGCCGCCGGCTCGATCATCCTCTTCATCGACGAGCTCCACACGCTCGTCGGCGCCGGTGGCGCGGAGGGCGCGGTCGACGCCGCGAACATGCTGAAGCCGCCGCTCGCGCGCGGCGAGCTGCACTGCGTCGGCGCGACGACGCTCGACGAGTACCGCAAGCACATCGAGAAGGACGCGGCGCTCGAGCGGCGGTTCCTCCCGGTGATGGTCGGCGAGCCGAGCATCGACGACACGATCGCGATCCTGCGCGGCCTCAAGGAACGCTACGAGGTGCACCACGGCGTCCGCATCCTCGACGAGGCGCTCGTCGCGGCGGCGCGCCTCGCGGGCCGTCACATCACCGACCGCTTCATGCCGGACAAGGCGATCGACTGCATCGACGAGGCGGCGGCGCAGCTGCGCACCGCGATCGACTCGATGCCTCCCGAGCTCGACAGCGTCGAGCGCCGCATCCGGCAGCTCGAGATCGAGCGCACCGCGCTGACGGAGGAGGGCGGCTCGGACGCGAAGAAGCGTCTCGCCGCCATCGCGTCGGAGCTCGCGGACCTCGGCGAGGGCGCGAGCTCGCTCCGCGCGCGCTGGCAACGGGAGAAGGAGCTGATCACGGCGATCCGCGCCGGCAAGCTGCGCATCGAGGGCCTGCGCGAGGAATCCGCGCGCAAGGAGCGCGACGGCGACTTCGGACGCGTCGCGGCGATCCGCTACGGCGAGCTCCCCCAGGCGGAGCAGGACGTCGCGGCGGCCGAGAAGCGGCTCGACGAGGTGCAGAAGGACGGAGCGCTGCTCCCCGAAGCCGTCGACGCCGAGATGATCGCGCAAGTCGTCAGCCGCTGGACCGGGATCCCGGCGTCGAAGCTGCTCGAGACCGAGCGCGCGAAGCTCATCCACATGGAAAAGCGCCTGGCCGAGCGCGTCGTCGGCCAGGGTCAAGCGATCGAGGCGATCTCGCAGGCAGTGCGCCGCGCGCGGGCCGGTCTGCAGGAGACTTCCCGACCCTTGGGCTCGTTCCTCCTTCTCGGTCCCACCGGAGTCGGCAAGACGGAGCTCGCGCGCGCGCTCGCCGAATTCCTGTTCGACGACGAGAAGAACATGATCCGGCTCGACATGACGGAATACATGGAGAAGCACTCCACGAGCCGCATGATCGGCGCTCCGCCGGGGTACGTCGGCTATGACGAGGGCGGTGCGCTGACCGAGGCCGTGCGACGCAAGCCGCACTCGGTCGTCCTCCTCGACGAAGTCGAGAAGGCGCACCCGGACGTGCTCAACATCCTCCTCCAGATCCTCGACGAAGGACGCCTGACCGACGGACAGGGACGGACCGTCGACTTCACGCAGACGCTCGTCTTGATGACGAGCAATCTGCGCGCGGAAGACCAGGTGCGCGAGTTCTTCCGGCCGGAGCTCATCAATCGCCTCGACGAGATCCTGGTGTTCGCTCCGCTGACTCCCGCGCAGATCCGTTCGATCGTGGACGTGCAACTCGCTCGGCTGCAGAAGCATCTCGACGAGCAGGAGATCCGGCTCGAGCTCACGACGAGCGCGAAGGATCGGCTCGCGAAGGAAGGCTACAGCGCCGAGTACGGCGCGCGGCCGCTGAAGCGCGCGATCCAGAAGCACGTGCAGAACCTGCTCGCGGACGCGATCCTCACCGGCAAGATCCAGCCCGGTGATTCCGCGGTGATCGACGTCAGCGACGACGGGTTCTGGGTGAGCACGTCGAAGGGCAAGGGTGCTCGCGAGCGCGCGACGGCGAAGAGCTGAATCGAAAACACAGCCGCCGCTCGCCGCGGGAAGCGGTGAGCGGCGGCTGGGAGCTGGACGAGATCGAGCGGTGCGCTAGACCATCGCCTTGAGCGACTTCATCGGCCGGATCTTGATCACGTTCTTGGCGGGCTTCGCCTTGAACATCATCTCCTGGCCGGTGAACGGATTGACGCCCTTGCGCGCGGGAGTCGCGGGCTTCTTCTTGACGGTGATCTTCATCATGCCGGCGATGTTGCAAACGCCGGGACCTGTCTTGCCGAGGTCGGCCGCGAGCATGCGCGACACGGTCTCGAAGACGGCGACGACCTGCTTGCGCGAAAGCTCGGTGTTCGTCGCGATGGTCGAGTAGAACTCTCCCTTCGTGCGGGGCTTGGATGCGGGGCTGATCTTCTTGGCTTTGGTGGTGGTCATCTTCTTCGCCATCTGTTTCTCCGGGTTCGGGTCGAGGCTCCCTGCCTCGTCTCAGTGACTTTCTAGGGGTTTTTGGCAGTGTTGCCAACAGGGAGGAAGCCGTTCGAGCGCTGAAATGTCCAGTTTTCCCCGAGGTTTCTGGCGATTCGGTCGGTGCGCGCCGAGGTCCGGACGTCCTCGCGACCGCCGCCCCGGCGCGGAGGACCCGAGGAATTGGTCGCATGACGCCACCAACACCGGGGCTTCGGGGGCGTAGCCGGGTTCCACGGAGGACCCTATGAACCGCACACTTCGTCTCCTTGCATTCCTGCCCCTCTTGTCCCTGACGGCTTTCCCTGCTCACGCCCAGGACAAGGGCAAGAAACCCCCCCCGCCTTCCCAACAACCGCCGGCCAAGAAGCCGGAGTCCAAACCGGCCGAAAAGAAGCCCGCCGAGGCCTCCCACAAGCCCGGCGCCGTCGGCTCCGAGGTCGACGGGGCCATCGCCCTGAACGACACCACGGGCAAGGCCCACGCGTTCAAGGACTACCGCGGAAAGGTCGTCGTCGTCGATTTCTGGTCGATGGACCCGGCCTCCGAGGGCTACTCGAAGCGCCTCTCCGAGATGGCGGACGAACTCGGCAAGAAGGGGGTCGTCTTCCTGGCGATCGACCCGAACTCGGCCGACATGACCGGTGGCGACGCGGAAGCGGCGAAGAGGATCGACGAGTACGCCAAGAAGAACGGGATCACGTTCCCGGTCCTCCTCGACAAGGACGGGACCGTGGCGCGGAAGTTCGCGGCCAAGACGACGCCTGAAGTCCTCGTGGTCGACGCGAAGGGGATCATCCGCTACGCCGGAGCGATCGACGACGATCCGAAGGGCGAGAAGGCCGACAAGGCCACGCACTACCTGCGCTCGGCGATCGAGGCCGTGATGGCGGGCAAGGACGTCGCGAACCCGACCACGACGCCGAACGGAACGCCGATCTCCCACGAGAAGGCCGAGAAGGCTCCGGAGAAGACTCCGCCGCCGCCGCCGCCGAAGAAGTAGCGCGGCACCGAGCAACGCGCCCGGCCGGTACGGGGGACTGGAAACCGAACGATCAGCGCCGGCCGGTGCGCACTGCACGAGGGTCGGGTGGCTCTTGCCGCCCGGCCCTCGCCCTCGTCCGCACCAATATACTTGCAGGTATAATACGCGCGGTTATACGCTCCGCGGCATGTTCGTCGGCCGCGAGGGAGAGTTGCGCGTCCTCGAGGAGCTCGCCGACTCGCAGAAGCCCGAGCTCTATGTGCTCTTCGGCCGGCGACGCGTCGGCAAGACCGAGCTGCTCCAGCAGTTCTGCCGCGGCCGCCGCGCGGTCTACTTCCTCGCCGCGCAAGTGCGGGAGAAGGACAACCTGCGCGCCTTCCGGGACGCGCTCGTCGAGTGCCTCGAGGATCCGCTCGCCGGCAGCGTGCAGTTCGCCGACTGGACGGCGGCACTCCAGTTCGTCGCCGAGCGCGCGAAGAGCGGCCGGCTCGTCGTCGTCCTCGACGAGTTCCCCTACCTGTGCGAGGCAAGCCCCGGCTTGCCGTCCGAGATCCAGCGTTTCTGGGACACGCGCGGCAAGTCGAGCCAGCTGATGCTCGTCCTGTGCGGAAGCCAGATCTCGTTCATGGAGCAGGAAGTGCTCGCGGAGAAATCCCCGCTGTTCGGCAGGCGCACGGCGCAGCGGCGACTCGAGCCTCTCGCTCCTCGCGACGCGCTCACGTTCTTCCCGAAGTGGGATCTGGCCGAACGCTCGCTCGCGTACGCGATCCTCGGAGGGATGCCCGCGTACCTCGGCCGGTTCGACGACAACCGCTCCTTGCAGGAGAACCTGCTGCGCGAATGCCTCCGGCCCGAGGGATACCTCTTCGACGAAGTGCAGTTCCTCCTCCGTTCCGAGCTCACGAACCCCGCGACCTACAACAGCATCCTCGCCGCGGTCGCGCGCGGCATCGACAAGGTCGGAGACATCGCGCTCGCGGTCGGCGTCGAATCGGCCCACGCCAACAAGTACTTGTCGACGCTGCGCGAGCTGCGGCTCGTCGAGCGCGACGTGCCGATGACCGATCCCGATCCGCTCCGTTCACGCCGCGGCACGTACCGGATCGCGGACCGGTTCCTCGCGTTCCACTTCCGTCACATCCAGCCGCACGTCAGCCTGATCCACGCCGGACGCGGAGGTCGCGTCTACGAGGAATTCATCGAGCCCGACTTCCGGCGACTTCGCGAAGAGGCCCTCGTCGATTTCGTGCTCGCGCACCTGAAGAGCGAGGCCGCGGAAGTGATCGACGCGGAAGTCCTGGAAGTCGGGCGCCACGCGGGCCTCTTCGTGCGCGCGGTCGCCCGCACGCAGGACGGCCGCGGCGTCGCCGCGATCGTCGAGCCCGCCGGCGACCAGCCGAAGGCGGCGCTGCACGACGAGCTCGCGGAGCTCGGCGCCGCGCTCGGCTCCCCGATCGAACGGCTCGTGTACGCGTGGAACGACGATCCTCGCCGGCCGTTGCGCGTGCGACACGTGGCCGAAGGCAAGGCGCTCTGATGGCGGTCGACGAGCGGTTCCAGGAGTATTTCGCGGCCCTGGATCGCTCGGGTCACGAGGACCGCTGCTACGTCTGCCGGCGCACCTCGGCCGAAGTGAAGCGATTCTTCGGATTCGGCGAGGACGGCGTCCCCCTGGAAGCGCAGCGCCACGGCCTCGAGGACGTCGTGCTCGCGGAGACCGACATCATGAGCTATCGCGGCCTGAGGCCCGTGTGCGCCGTGTGTCAGCTGAATCTCGACGCGCTTTTCGTCCTCGGCGAGCACGACGTGCTGCTCGCCGTCCTGCGGGAGATGGAAGAACGGCGCGAGCATCTCTGGCCCCCGCGTGCGTGAGCGCCTAGGATGTCGTTCCACGTGTCCAGACCGCCGAAAAGCAGCGAAAGAACACCATGTACGATCCCGATCTCGTCCGCCCGATGCGCGAAGAACTCACGAGCCTCGGCCTGAAGGAGCTCCTGACTCCCCAGGAAGTCGACGCCGTCGTCCAGCAACCGGGCACGACCCTCATCTTCGTGAATTCCGTGTGCGGGTGCGCCGCCGGCGGCGCGCGCCCCGGGCTGCGGCTCTCCCTGATGCAGAACAAGAAGAAGCCCGACCGGATGGTCACCGTGTTCGCCGGGATGGAGGCCTTGGCCGTCGAGAAGGCGCGCGAGTACTTCAGGCCCTACCGGCCGAGCTCGCCGCAAATCGCGCTCATGAAGGACGGCAAGCTCGTCAAGATGATCCAGCGGCAGGACATCGAGGGGAAGGACCCCGCGGTGATCGCCAAGGACCTGAACGACGCGTTCGAGAAGTTCTGCTGACGACGCGGCGGTCGCGCCGCGACGCGTGACGATGGACGCAGATCGCATCCGGCTCGCCGAGGAGTTCCTCCGCGAGGCGGTCTACCGATCGCGCGATGCGCAGGCGGCGCGCCACGCGCTGCAAGCGAGCGGAAACCCGGCGGCGGGCAGCTGCGGCCTCGGAGAGCGCGCGGTCGTCGGCCTCGATCTCACGCCGCGGGGACGTGAGCTCCTCGAGCTGCTCTTCGACGCGCAACGCGCGGCGCCGGCTTCCGAGGACATCCGGACCTCGATGACCGCGTGGATCGAGACGCAGGATGCGATCGACCGGAAGCGCAACCACTTCCTGAAGGACTTCCGGTCGCGCCACGGATTCGATCGGACGACCTACACGGCCGAGAACCTCGCCGAGTTCGAGGCGGGTCTCGCGCGCGTCAACGCGGAAGAGGATTCCGCGCGGCGCGCCGCCGCCGAGAAGCTGCTCGCGCTCGAACGCTAGATCCCCTTCTTCGCCTGCAGGCTCCAGTGCATGGAGAGCTTGAGCTTGCAGTTCGGGCAGGCGTTGTCGCCCTGGATCCACTCCACCGGCACCTGGCACGCCGGACATGGGAACGCGACGGCGCGGGAGCGTCGCCGGATCGTCGCCTCCGACCCCTCGCCCTTCTTCTGCAGCTCGTCCGCCGGCCACAGGAGATGGATGAAGAGTCCGCAGTCGGTGCAGCAGGCGAGTCCCTGGCCCCAATCCACGCGCGTGCCGCAGCGCGGGCACGGAAAGCGCACGCTCGGGAACTTGCGACTCCCGTGCTGCACGAACCCGCGGTTCTTCGAGTACAGCGGGACGAGGATCCAGGACGTGATCGTGCCGGCGAGCAGCAGCAGCAGGACGGCCTTGTGCGCGAGGTTGTGCTGCGGGACGACGAGCCACAGCGCGGCGAAGGTCCCGGCCCAGAGCCCGAGCGGGACGAGGATCATCCGCAGCCAGACCTTCCGCGGCGGCAGCGCGACGAGCGAGAACGTCACCGCGTGCGCGAGGCCGGCCGAGATCGCTCCGAGCGCGGGCGCGAGACGGGCGAGGATCTCGGGGCGCGGATCGAACGCCGTCCACGCGAACGCGCCGAAGGAGCAGGTCGCCGGAACCAGTCCGAGGATCGCGAGCTTGCGCGTGCGCATCGCCGAGAGCCCGTGGAGGAACACTCGCAGCGCGACGGCCGCGACCAGCATTCCGATCAGAGGTCCGGACATGGGGGGCTCACGACAGGCATCGTCCAGAATGCGGTCCCGCCCCAAGGAAGTTCGGACGGCCGGGGTTCCCTACCCCCGAGCGCAATCGTCGGTTTCGACCTCTCAGGCTATTCTTGCGCGCGCGCGGGAGTGGCGGAACTGGCAGACGCGCAGGTCTTAGGAGCCTGTGGGGTAACCCGTGGGGGTTCGAGTCCCCCCTCCCGCACCACGTCAGCCGCCCACGTCGAACAACTCGTTCTTCGAGAAGCCCATCCGATGACCGTGCCATTGAAGAAACGTCCACAGCGTCTTCATCGCGTAGATGCTCGAGTTCTTCAAGTTGATGCTGCTCGCCTCGTCGAAATACCGGACCGGCACGGGGACGTCTCCGAGCTTGAAGCCGTGGTGCACGCACTGCACCAGGAACTGGGAGTCGAACACGAACCCGTCGTCGTTGCGCCGGTAGGGGATCGTGTCGAGCACCTTGCGCGAATAGGCCCGGAACCCGGAGTGCCATTCGCCGAGGTTCTGGCCCGAGAGCATGTTCTCGATGATCGTCAAGCCCCGATTGGCGAAGTATTTCGACTTCGGCATCCCGCCCTGGAGCGCCTCGCGCCGCGTGCGGATGCGATTGCCCAGGATGACGTCGCAGATCCCGTGGCGCAGGATCTCGATCGCCGTCGGGATCATGCGCGCGTCGTACTGGTAGTCCGCGTGGATCATCACGACGTAGTCCGCGCCGTGCGCGCGCGCGGTGTCGTAGCAGGTCTTCTGGTTCCCGCCGTAGCCGGTGTTCTTCTCGTGCCGGATCAGCGTGATCGGCAGCGTCTTCGCGATCTCGACCGTCCGATCCTTGCTGCAGTCGTCGACGACGACGATCTCGGCGACCTGATCCTTGGGGATGTCGGAATACGTCCGTTCGAGCGTGTTCGCCGCATTGTAGGCGGGCATCACGACGATCGTCCGCCACGAGGGAGGCATGGGCGCGTGATTGTGGTGCGACGTCCGGCACGGAGCAAGGGAAGGACCCGTTCCGTCGGATCGCGGCGCTACTTCAGAGTCACGTCGAGCTTCTGCTTGCGTCCGTCGCGGAGGATCTCGACCTGGACGACGTCACCCGACTTGCGCTCGGACAGGATCTCGCGGATGTCCTGGATGCCCGAGACGGCGCGGCCGTCGACGCTCGTGATCACGTCGGCCCGGTAGCCCTTGGCGCGGCTGTATTCGAGCGAGCGCATGCCGGCGCGCTCGGCTCCGCTGCCGGGCTCGACGGATTCGACGACGACGCCCTCGACGCCGATCGCCTGCGCGACTTGATCCGCTGCCGACTTGATCCCCATGAGAGGCGGCGCGTAGGCGCCGTTGCGGATCAGGCTCGGCACGACCTTGTTGATCGTGTCGACCGGAACGGCGAATCCGACGCCGACGTTGAATCCCTGACCTTCGCTGACGCCGGGCGGAGTCGCGATGGCGGTGTTCATGCCGATCAGTCGTCCGGCGCTGTCGAGCAACGGTCCTCCGGAGTTCCCGGGGTTGATCGCGGCATCGGTCTGGATGACTCCGCGGATCGGATTGCCGGTGATCGCCGTGATCTCGCGTCCGAGACCGCTGATGATCCCCGTCGTCAGCGTGTGATCGAGACCGAACGGATTCCCGATCGCGAAGACCTTCTGACCCACCTGCAGGTCCTTCGAAGTCCCGATCTGCATCGCGGTCAATCCGGACGAAGCCGAGTCGATCTTCAGGACGGCGATGTCGAATTCAGGGTCGGCACCGACGAGGCGCGCTTCGAGCGACGCGGTGCGGCCTTCGAGGTAGACGAGCGCTTGCGTCGCGCCGCGGATCACGTGGTAGTTCGTGACGATGTAGCCGCGCTCGTCCCAGACGAATCCCGACCCCGTTCCCTGCGGCACGTCGAACGGCGCGAGCGTCCAGCGATCGTAGACGGTCGTCCGCGTGTCGATGTGCACGACCGAAGGAGAGGCGAGGCGGAAGAGCTCGATCGTGGCCTTCTCGTCCCCCGCGAGATCGCCGCGCGCGGCGATCGGGCGCGGGACCGCGTCCGGATCGTGCGTGCGCGAGAGCAGCGGGCCCGCGAGCCGCGAGCCGACGTACGCGGCCGCGAGGAGCAGCAGGACGACGAGCGCCCAGGGGCTGCAGGAAACGAGCGGTCTTCGCGGAGGGGATTCCATGCGGAGGCCACACGATACGACAGACGCGCGCCCGTTCTCCACCGGCTCGCTCGGTTGGTTCGGCCAAACGCATTCTCTACGGTGGAGGCGACTTGGCCACGGCTCTGATCACCGTGCTCCCGCTCTGGAGCGTCCTCCCGTTCGCCGGCCTCCTCGCGGCGATCGCGCTGCTGCCTCTTTGCGCCCCGCATTGGTGGGCGAAGAACCGGAATCGCGCGATCGTCAGCGCGGGTCTCGCGATCCCGTTCGCGGCGGGACTGGTGCTGCACGATCCGGTCGAGGGATCGCGGGCGCTCGTCGAGGCGCTGATCGACTACGCCTCGTTCATCTGCCTGCTCTCGTCGCTGTACGTGATCTCCGGCGGCATCGAGGTGAAGGGTTCGCTCGCCGGCTCTGCCCTGTCGAACACCGCGATGCTCGCGGTCGGCGCGCTGCTCGCGAACGTCATCGGCACGACCGGCGCCTCGATGGTGCTCATCCGACCGCTGCTGCGCGCGAATCGGAGCCGCAAGCAGAAGACGCACATCGTCGTGTTCTTCATCTTCATCGTGTCGAACTGCGGCGGGCTCCTGACGCCGCTCGGGGATCCGCCGCTCTTCCTCGGATTCCTGAAGGGCGTGCCGTTCGCGTGGACGCTGTCGCTCTGGAGACCGTGGATCGTCGTCGTCGGGCTGCTCCTGCTCGTCTTCAACTTCCTCGACGCGGCCGTGCTCGACCGCGAGGAGCTCGAGCGGAAGGGTTCGCAGCTCGAGAAGGCGCTCCGCCACGAGCCGTTGTCGATCGCGGGCGGCGCGAACATCGTCCTGCTCGCCGGCGTGGTCCTCGTGATCCTCGGGAACGGAAGCGGCCGCTGGCCTTTCGGCGCGCAGGAAGCGCTCCTGCTGGGACTCGCCGCGGCGAGCTACCGGCTCACGAAACCTGCGACGCGCGCGGCGAACACGTTCACGTTCGGGCCCCTGATCGAGGTCGGCGTACTGTTCGCGGGCATCTTCGTGACGATGGTGGCGCCGCTCCAGATTCTGAACGCGCGCGGCGGCGAGCTCGGGATCGAGCAACCATGGCAGTACTTCTGGGCGACCGGAGCGCTCTCGAGCTTCCTCGACAACGCTCCGACGTACCTGACGTTCGCCGCGACGGCGTGCGGACAGGCCGGAGTCGGCGTGGAAGGGCCGCGCTACCTCGGGGAGTTCCTGGCCCAGGCGCCCGCGAACGCGTCGCTGCTCGCCGCCATTTCCTGCGGCGCCGTGATGATGGGAGCGATGACGTACATCGGCAACGGACCGAACTTCATGGTCAAGTCGATCGCCGAGCAGAACGGAGTCCGCATGCCGTCGTTCGGCGGATACATGATCTGGTCGATCGTCGTGCTGCTGCCGATCTTCGCGATCGTGACGTACGCGTTCTTCCGCTGAACTCCGCGGCGTGACTCAAGCGGGGTCCGGTCGCTCCCTCCGGAACACGAAGCGCTGGTACAGCAGCGACACCGCGAGGAGCGACATCGCGAGCCCGAGGAACGACCCGACGCGGTAGAGACCGCGCAGATCGTGCAGATCGAGCAGGAACACCTTGCCGATCGTCGCGAGGAGGAGCACGAGGCTCACCCAGCGGAGCAGGACGGCGCGACGGCGCATTCCGACGAGGAGGAGCACCATGGCGAACAGCGCCCACGCGATCGAGAGCGACAGATCGCGCGCGGGGAAGTCGCCGAACTCGAGGAGGAACGAGTTCGCCGTCGTGAAGTGGTTCTCCACTTCGACCGTGATCCAGACGAGGATCACCGCCAGCCCTCCGAGGATCACGAGGCCGGACATCAGGGGCGCCGACTGCGCGTACAGCTCCTTCTCGCGCGGACGCACGCGCGGCACTTCGAGCGCGTACGCGACGAGCGCCGCGGCGACGAGCGCCGCGCCGGGTACGAGGAAATCGAAACCGTGGCCGCTCAGGAGCGGGATCGGGAACGTGTCGTGTCGCTCGTTCACCGCGAACCACGCAGCGCTCAGCGTCGCGGCCGCCGCGGCGAGGAGCGCGATGTACTTCAGCGGCGCGTGATCCGTCCGCCTCCACACGACCGCCGCGGCGAGACAGAGCGCGGCGAACGTCGGAGCCCCGCGGGCGCGGTCGAGCTGGGTCGCGACCGCGAATCCGAGAAATGCAGCCGCCAACGCGAGCGCGTGGATCCCGAGCACCGCGATCGACGTGCGATCTCCGCGTCGCTCGGCGCGGAACTCCTCCCGACGATCTTTCCACGCCCACGCCGCCCCGACGAGGAGGACGAGTGCGAGACTCGCGGGCGGTACGGCCTTGCCTGCGTGTCCGTACGCGCGCGTCCACATCTCCATCGCGGGCGCCAGGCCGAAGATCGCGGCGAGCGGGGCGGTCCACGCGATCGTGCGTGATCCTTCCCACGGCGATCGGCGGAGAAGAGGCCAGAGGACGAACAGGGCGACGGTCCCGAGGAGGACCACGACGGCGCCGCGCGCCTGGTCCGCGGGAATCGCGAGGTGATTCGATTGCATCACCCACTGCGTCAGGATCGTCACGGCTGCCGCGAGACCCACGAGCAGTCCAGCGCGGGCGCCGGATGCGGCGAGCAGCATGCAGATGCCGAGGGCGAGCGCGTTCAGGAGCGGGACCGCCTCGTGCAATCCCGGGCCGGACCAGTACTCGAGCGGCGTGAAGAGAGGCACGCACGCGACCGCGGTCGCAGCGAAGCTCATCCGTCTCGCGAGACCGGCCTTGCGCGCCGTCGCCGCGGCGAGGAACACGAGGACGACGCCGAGCACGGCGAGAAGCGTCCGCGTCGTATCGGCGAAACCGGGCTCGCGCGCGTGCGCCGTGAGCCACACCGCGACTCCGACACCGGCCGGGACGCAGGCGAGGAACGGTCTCGCGAGCCACGGGGACAGCGCGTCGAGCCGGAGCAGGAACAACGGCAGCAACGTGAAGCCCGCGCAGAGCGGCCACAGGTTCACTTCGCTCACGCGGAAGCACGCGACGAACAGCGCGACCGTCATCCCGCTCACCGCCGTCGTCAACGCCGCGTCGTGACCCTTCAGGGCGGAGCCCGCGCCGGAGCGACGCCACTCGCAGAAGAAGTAGAGGACGCCGCACGCGAACAGCGCGCACACGACGAGCTCCCAGGCCCGCGGGGTCTCGAGCGTGTTCGACAGCACCCAGACGAGCGCGATCGCGACGGCGCCCGCAGCGGCACCCAGAGGTGCCTGAATCGCGCCTTGCTTCCGCGCCATCCAGCCGGAGGCCGCGGCGAGGAGCGCGGAGAGCAGGATCAGCGGATAGAGGTGGTAGCCGACATCGACGCGGCTCGCGAAGGACGCCGCGAACACGAACGGCACGAGAACCGCGCCGACGCGCGTCGCGAGCCACTGGAGGCGTTCCGAATTCCTCGATGCGTCGCCCAATTCGCTGCTTGGGGCGATGGTCGGCGCGAGGAACGCGAACACCATCGCGAACACGCCGAGGCTTACGATCCCGATCCCGAACGTCGCCGGGCTCATCCGCATGAAGAACCAGGCGCCCTGGATCGCGAACGTACCGAGCAGTCCGAGCGTCCCGACGAGCGGCCAGCGCCTGCGGTTCGCGACGAACAGGAAGGACATGTCGAGCAGGAGGAGGTAGCTGAAGAGGGCGATCGGCTCGTCGCGGCCCGTCGAGAGCAGGAGCGGCGTCGCGAATCCGCCCGAGAGGCCGAGCCAGGCGATGAGCTGCGACGCGTTGCGCCACGCGAGGAAGCAGCACAGCGCGGTGACCGCGACCATGAGCGCGAACGAGAGTCCGAACGGGAAGATCCCGAGCAGGTGCGCGCTCCAGAACGCCGCGTAGAGGATCACCACGCCGGCGCCCGAGATCGCGTTCGCCGTGCGCGCGTAGTTCCTGCGGCGGATCACCTCCCCTCCGACGAGGCACGCCACGCCGATCGTCGCCCCCATCGCGACGCGCATCTCCTTCGTGATCAGGCCGCGCTCGATCGAGTACTGGAAGAACAGGACGCCGGCGACGGCGAGGAAGATCCCGCCGAGCACGGCGGCTCCGCGCACGCCGAGCCAACGCTCCCATTCGATCTTCGGACGCTTCGGCGCGAACACCGGCGCGGGTTGCGGCGCCGGAGTGAACAGGGGCGTCGGAGTGAGAGGCGGCGGCGGCGCGGACGCGGGCGGAGTGACGGCGGCGATCGGCGGCGGCTCGGGCACAGGAGGCGGTCGCGCCGCCGGCGCGGCCGCTTCGGGTGCGCCCCCACCTCGTGGTGCAGCTTCCGACGGCCTGCGCGCGAACGGATTCTGCTCGAGCCGCTCCAGGCGCGCGCGCAGCTCCCGCACCTTCGTCAGTGCGAGGACTGCGACGGCCAGAGCAACGATCGCCAGGAGTGCTTCCATGCGAACCTCTCTCGATCGCTCAGCGCTCGCGCGCGATCGCGATGTCGTACTTCATGCCCGCGCGCAGCAGAGTCAACCTCGCCGTTCCCTGGGCGGGGCGCCCCGACGCGCCGGATTCGGGTTTCGCCGTCCCGCGCGCGTCGACGACGAGCACGCCGCTCTCTCCGAGCACCTCGAAGCCCGTGCCCGTGACGACGATCGCGGTCTTCTCGTCGATCCCGATGCCGACGAGATCGGGATGCTCGAGGACCGTGGAGAGCAGTCGATTGAAGCGCTGGCGCTTCAGGAAGTGCTGGTCGACGATCGTGCCGGGGAAGAGGCCGAGCCCGTTCACGATCGCGACGGATCCCGAGCGCACGACCGTCAGGTCCGCCGTCTCGCCTCCGACGATCATCGTCGGCGACATCACCGCGGCGCCCGCGCTCGTCCCGCCGACAACGGCGCCCGCTGCGTAGCGGGCGCAAATCGCGCCGGCGACTCCGGCCTTCTCGATCGCCTCCATGAGGCGGCTCTGGTCTCCGCCCGGAAACCAGATGAGGTCCGCGGACTCGATCGCCTTGCGCGCCGCGTCCGGATCCGAGAGATCGACGCTCGCGACGTGCGCGAGACCCTTCTCCTTCCAGTACGTCTCCGACTCCGCGCCCGCCTCGGGGCGGCTCGACGCCTGCGGCATCACGATCGCGCGCGCGCCCGGACCTCCGGCGAGCGCGATCATCCGCGCGACGACGGCGTCGGGCGTGCCGCCTCCACCGACGATCACGAGATGCCCGGACGCGCGCGGGGGCGGCGCGGAGGAGGGCGCGTTACAGCCCGCCGACGCCAGCGCGAGCACGAGGAGGTGCGAGGGTCTCATCGCCACCGCAGTTTCTACACCCTTCGGCACGAATCGTGTAGAACGCGCTCCGAGATGGAGAACCGGGCCACGCCGCGCGCGGAGGCGAGGTCGATCCGCGACGACGCGCTCGTCTTCCTCGCGATCGCGGCCTTCGCGTTCCTGCTGCGCTACGTCCACCTGCTCCAGGCGCGCTCCGTGCCGCTCTTCGACGCGGTGATCATGGACGGGCTCTCGTACAGCTCGTGGGCCGACCGCATCGTCGCCGGCGATTGGGTCGGCGACCGCGTCTTCTACCAGGCTCCGCTGTATCCCTACTTCCTCGCCGTCGTGAAGCTCGCAGTCGGGAACGATCTGTGGCGGATCCGGCTCGTGCAGATCGCGATCGGTTCGCTCGCGTGCGGGATCCTCTTCCTCGCCGGACGCGCGTTCTTCTCGCGCGGCGTCGGGATCCTCGCCGGCGTGCTGCTCGCGCTCTATCCGCCGGCGATCTTCTTCGACGGGCTGATCCAGAAGGCGAACCTCGGACTCCTCTGGACGGTGCTCCTGCTCTGGGCGCTCGCGCGCGCGCGCTTCGTGCTCGCGGGGATCGCGTTGGCGCTGCTGATGCTCACGCGCGAGGAAACCGTCCTGCTCGTGTTCGTCCTCGCCGCGTGGGCCCTCTTCGCTCCGCGCGAACGCCCGCTCCCGCAACGCGCCCGGCAGCTCCTCGGTTTCGCGGCCGGACTCGCGGTGGTGCTCACGCCGGTCGTCTGGCGCAACCACGCCGTCGGCGGAGGCTTCGTGTTGACGACGTCGCAGGCGGGATCGAACTTCTACATCGGCAACAACGCGCAGGCCGACGGCACCTACGTGCCGCTCGTGCCGGGTCGACAGAACACGGAGTACGAGCGCAAGGACGCGTTCGACCTCGCCGAGCGCGACCTCGGAAGGAAGCTCACGCCGAGCGAGGTCTCGAGCTACTGGTTCGGGAAGGCGCGCGCGTGGATCACGTCTCATCCGATCGCGTGGACGCGGCTCATGGCGACGAAGTTCGCGCTGCTCGTGAACGCGTACGAGCTGCCCGATTACGAGGACATGTACTTCTACGAGCGGAGCTGCGCGCTCCTGCGCGGGCTCGACGCGGTCTGGAACTTCGGAGTGCTCGTGCCGATCGCGGCCGCGGGGCTCGTGCTCACCTGGGCGCGGCGCCGCGAGCTCCTCGTCCTCTACCTCGTGCTCGGCACGCTCGCGTCGGGCGTCGTCCTCTTCTACGTCTTCGCGCGGTACCGGTATCCGCTGGTGCCGGTCCTCGTGCTTTTCGCGGCCGCAGGCATCGCGGCCGGTGCGAGCCTCGTCCGCGCGCGCCGAGGAGCCGTGCTCCTCCCCGCGATCGTCGCGCTCGGCGTCGCGGCGGCGGTGTCGAACTGGCCGTTGCGCCGCAAGGACGACCAGCTCGCCGCCTCGCTCAGCAACGCCGCCGCGGTGCTCGCGAGCAAGAAGGAGGACGGACGAGCCGTCGATCTCTACCTCGAATCGCTGCGCGTCCAGCCCGACGCGCCCGAAGTGCTCGGGAATCTCGGGCTCGCGCTGATGCGGCTCCAGCGCGTCGACGAGGCGATCGCCGCGTTCCGCCACGCCGCGGACCTGCGCCCGACGGACTGGCGCGCGTGGATGAGGCTCGCCGCGGCGCTCGATCAGACGGGGCGCGTCGACGATGCGACGCCGTGCATCGTCCGCGCGCTGGAACTCGACGCGCAGAACACGCTCGACAGCGCGCTGCTGCTCGTGCGACAAGGGAGTGGACGCGACCTCGTCGCTCTCGACATCCTGGCGGCGGCGGAGGCGAAAGTCGGCCGGTTCGAGGACGCGGTCGCGACGGCGACTCGCGCACTCGAATCCCGTCCGGCGACCGGCCAGGAAGCGCTCGCGGCGAAGATCCGCGAGCGGCTCGATCTGTACCGGAGAGGCGAGGCTCTCCGCTGAGGAGGTTCCCGATGATGACGTCGATGCTCGCGTACGCTCTCGCGATCGCAGTCCCGCAGGACGCGCACGTCCAGTCCCTGCCCGACTACGGCCTCACGATCACGTTTCCCCAGGCGTTCGCCGACGTCGCCGCGGTGCCGACGCAGAATCCCCAGCTCAAGGGCCGATGGTCGGCGAAGCTCGAGGGAGTCGCGCTCGAGCTCGACCTCTACGTGCTCGCGAGCGAGGAGTTCGGCTTCGCCGAGCCGGACGACGTCACCGAGATCACTCTCGAGAACGTGCGCGACCCGAAACACGGCGATCCGGGCTTCTGGTTCGACAAGACGCTGCTCGTGCAGGGCCCGTTCGGATGGGCCGCGTACGGATCGATCGGCTGGGGCCCGCTCCACGACAAGGACGGCACGAACGTCGTCGGCACGCTGTTCGTGCTCGGCGGTCTCGTCGAGAAGAACGGCTATTCGCTCGAGGTCATCGCGCAACCCGCGCTCTCCGACGCGCAGGCGAAGACCGTCGTCGAGTTCCTGAAGACCGGCGTCGCGTACAAGGGCACGGTCCGCAACCCGAAGTGGACGGACGACGAAGCGCGGGATCGCTGGAATCGCGACGCGCCGGAGGCCACGCACAAGAAGCTCGAGAAGCCGCTGCGGACCGAGCACTACCTCATCCTCACCAACTCGTCGAGCGGGAAGAAGTTCGGCGACGCGATGGAGAAGTGCTACGCGTCCGTGCAGAAGACGTATCCGTTCCAGGACGTCGCGGGCCAGCGACTGATGCCCGTGTTTCTCTTCCGCACGGCCGACGAGTACTACGACTACTACGCGAAGATCGCCAAGATCACGGTCGAGGCGGCGCGCCGGTCGAAGGGCCACGCCTGGCGCGACTACTACGCGACGTGGTTCGAGGCCCCGAACGATCCCGTGCACGTCCACGAGGGCACGCACCAGATCTTCTCGAACCGGATGCACTTGAGCGGCGGCGGCTCGTGGTTCCAGGAAGGCGTCGCCGAGTACATGTCGACGACTCCGAACGACCGCAACCCCGCCGCGAACCTCGTCAAGAAGGGGAAGCACGTCCCCCTCGCCGAGTTCGTGAAGATGCCGAGCCTCCTGTACTCCGCGGACGAGAAGGCAGCGAAAGGCGACACCGCCGAGGAGAACTACCACCTGGCCGCGCTGCTGATCGAGTTCCTGCGCGAGAGCAAATGGGGCAAGGCGCACTTCCAGGACTTCCTGCACGTCGTCGGCCGCATCCGGCGGAACGACGCGGCTGCGATCGACCGGGGGCTGAAGGCGGTGTACGGGTGCGATCTCAAGGAACTCGAGGATCAGTGGGTGGACTACTGCAAGAAGAGGTAGCGGGAGGAATCCGCGCGCGTGCGGTGCTCGTACTGCGCCGCTAGGATGCGCGCGTGCCGGAACCGATCCTCCACCGCATCGCCGCGGGGGAAGCAGCTGCGGTCCAGGAGTGCATCGACCGCTATGGTGGTCTCGTGCAGTCGCTGGCCCGGCGCTTCTGCGCGGGGCGGGACGAAGTCGAGGACGCCGTGCAGGAAGTGTTCGTCGATCTGTGGCGGAAGGCCGCACGGTACGACCCCTCGCTCTCCGCGGAAATCGCGTTCGTCACGATGATCGCGCGACGGCGCCTGATCGATCACAGCCGCCGGCGCAAGGAGGTGGCCGGGTCGGGATTCGTCGACGACGAGCTCCCGGGCAAGTTGTCCGGCGCCGGACTGGAGCGCGTCGAGGTCTGCGACGAAGCGGATCACGCGGCGAAGGCGCTGGCGAAGCTCCGCCCGGAGCAGCAGCGCGTCCTCAAGCTCGCGATCTACGACGGGCTGTCGCACGAGCAGATCGCGAGCGCGACCGAGCTGCCGCTCGGAACGGTGAAGACGCACGTGCGCCGCGGATTGGCGCGCGTGCGGGAGCTCCTGGGCGTCGCTACGCCGGAGGGAGCGAGGTCATGAGCGCCGACCGCCTCGACTCCGCCGCGCGCGAGCGTCTGGACGACCTGCTCGCCGACCGGGCGGTCCAGGGACTTTCGCTGGAGCAGCAAGCCGAGCTCGATCGGCTGCTGGCGATGGCCGGCGCGGACGACGCGACGTTCGACCTCGCGGCCGCGGCGGCGACTCTCGCGTTCGACGAACTGCTCGGGGAGCCCCAGCACGAGCCGCTGTCGGCCGCATTGCGGGCGAAGCTCCTCGCGAGCGGGCTCGCCGTCGCCGAGCGCGAGCGCGCCGCGTCGTTCGCCCGCCGCCCGAACCGCGCGGCGATCTGGTCGGGCTGGCTCGCCGCCGCCGCGGCACTCGTCCTCGCGATCGTCGCCTGGTGGCCGAGGCTCGCGCCGGGCCGGACGAACCTCGTTGCGATGCGTCAAGCGCTGATCGACACCGAGAACGACGAGATCTCGAAGGCGTTCGAGCCCGGACCGGATCCCGAGGGCAAGGCGACGAGCGGCGATCTCGTGTGGAGCGAACACGCGCAGAGGGGCTACCTGCGGATCGCCGGCTTGCCGAGGAACGATCCGACGAAGAGCCAGTACCAGCTGTGGATCTTCGACGCGAAGCAGGACGAGCGCTATCCGATCGACGGCGGTGTGTTCGACGTCGACGCCGCGACGGGCGAAGTGATCGTCCCGATCGACGCGCGCCTGCGGGTCGTCGAGCCGAAGCTGTTCGCCGTCACGATCGAGAAGCCCGGCGGCGTGGTCGTGTCCGCGCGCGAACGGGTCGTGGCGCTGGCGCAGCTGTAGGAACTGACGCTATCCTCTGCGTCGCTTGCTGCGCATCCTCCACGTCGGCATCGGTCCCCTGGGCCGCATGATCGTCGCGGACCTCACCGAGCGCGGGCTCGGGGAGGTCGTCGCGGCGGTGGACGCGTCGCCCGAGATCGCCGGCAAGAAGCTCTCCGAGCTCGTCCCGGCCGCGCGGACGAAGGCGATCGTCCACCGGAGCTTCGACGAGCTCCGCGACTGGAAGTCGATCGACGCGGCGATCGTCACGACGAGCTCCGACCTCGCGAGTTGCGCGCCGACGTTCCGCGAGCTCCTGATGCGCGGCGTCTCCGTCGTCAGCACGTGCGAGGAGCTCGCCTGGCCGCGGCTCCGCCACGAGAAGCTCGCCGACGAGCTCGACCTGCTCGCGCGCGAGAATCGCGGCCGGCTCCTCGGCACCGGCGTCAACCCCGGTTTCCTCATGGACGCGTTCCCCGCGTTCGCGACCGGGATCTCGAAGTCCGTCCGGCGGATCGAGGTCGTCCGTCACCAGGACGCGTCGATCCGTCGCATCCCGTTCCAGAAGAAGATCGGCGCGGGCCTGACCGAAGCCGAATTCGCGACCGAGGTTGCCGCCGGGCGCATCCGGCACGTCGGCCTCCCTGAGTCGCTGCACTTCCTCGCGCACGTCCTCGGCATCCGGATCCAGCGGTGGGAGGAATCGATCCATCCGGTCGTCGCGGAGCGCGCGCTCGACAGCGCGATCGGACCGATCGCGAAGGGCCGCGTCTGCGGCGTCCGGCAGGAAGCGCGCGCCTTCGACGGGAGCGAGGTCCGGATCGAATTGCGCTTCGCGGCGGCGATCGGACTCGCCGATCCCCACGATCGCGTGATCGTCCACGGCGATCCTCCGATCGATCTCACGTGGAAGGGCGGCGTCCCCGGCGACGTCGCCACGTCGGCGATCGTGCTCAACGCGATCGGCCCGCTGCTCGCGAGTCCCCCGGGCCTCCACACGATGGCGACGATCCCGATCGTGCGTTGCGCCCAGCCCTTGCCCGCGCCCCCGCGGACCGCGCGTCGCGCGCGGACGGCCGCGACGCCGCCGCGGAGCTGACGCCGGACGGCGCGCGGAGGATCGAACGGCGATGGCGCTCGCGAAACCGAGGATCCTCGACGACGCGCTCCTCAGGCGTCTGGCGCGAGAGCACGGAACGCCGCTCTTCGTCTACGACGCGAAGACGATCCGCGCGCGCATCGCCGAGCTCGCCGGATTCGACGCGATCCGCTACGCGCAGAAGGCGAACGCGAATCTCGCGATCCTCACGCTCGTCCGCGCGGAGGGCGTCGTCGTCGACGCGGTCTCCGCCGGAGAGGTCGCTCGCGCGCTGCGCGCCGGTTTCTCCGCGGAGCAGATCGTCTTCACCGCGGATCTGTTCGACCGCGCTGCCCTGGCGATGCTTTGCGAGCACCGCGTGCCGGTCAATCTCGGTTCTCCCGACATGATCGAGCAGTACGCGCGCCTCGGCGTCGGCACGGAGATCGCGCTGCGCGTGAATCCGGGCTTCGGTCACGGCCACGACCGCAAGGTCGCGACCGGCGGCGAGCTCTCGAAGCACGGGATCTGGCACGAGGATCTCCCGTCGGTCATCGCGCGCGCGGAGGACCGCGGGCTCGCCGTCACCGGACTCCACGTCCACATCGGCTCGGGTTCCGACCTCGAGCACCTGACGCGCGCGTGCGGGCCGATGCGCGAGCTCGCCGCGACCGTCGCCCACACGCTGAAGACCGTTTCGGCGGGCGGCGGGCTGCCGATCCCCTACCGCGCCGGCGAGCCGCGGCTCGACGTCGAGCGTTTCACGGATGCGTGGCTCGAGACGAAGACCGGGATCGAAGCCGAGATCGGCCGTGCGATCCGGCTCGAAGTCGAGCCCGGCCGCTACCTCGTCGCCGAGGCCGGCGCGCTGCTGACCGAAGTCCGCGGGACGAAGAAGCAGGGCGACGTCGAGTTCGTCCTCGTGGACGCCGGCTTCCACAATCTCGTCCGTCCCGCGATGTACGGCGCGTGGCACGAGATCTCGGTCGTCGGCGCGCCCCGCGACGCGAGCGGGACGCCGAAGGCGGTCGCCGGCCCCCTGTGCGAGAGCGCGGACGTCTTTACACTCGATCGCGACGGCGAAATCGCGCCCAGGCCGTTGCCAGACGCGCGGGAAAGCGATCTCGTCTGCATCCACGACGCCGGCGCCTACGCGGCCAGCATGGCATCGAACTACAATTCGCAGCCCTTCGCGGCGGAGGTCCTGGTGGACGGTTCCCACGTCCGCCTGGTTCGTCGGCGGCAACCGATGCAGGACCTCTACCGCGACGAGGCGATCGATTCCTGAGGTTCACGAACTGGAGACTCGCTATGGCCAAGGAAGTGCCCGACCACCACGACGCCGAGATCGTGATGAAGCTCTACGACCTGCGTCGCGAAAGCGTGATGCGCGATTCGCGCAACAAGATCGCGCAGTTCCTCCCGAGGACGTGGGAGGAGTTCATCGTCGTGACGCAGCCCGCGCATCCGTTGAACGCGGCGTTCCGTCAGGTCTCGAGCTACTGGGAGATGGCCTACGGGTTCGGGCGGCACCACATCGTGAACGCCGACTTCCTGATCGAGAACACGACGGAAGGTCTCTTCATCTACGTCAAGGTGCTCCCGTTCCTGGAGCGGTTCCGCAAGGAGGTCTCTCCGACCGCGTTCCGGAACTACGAGTGGATCACGACGCAGTGCGAGACGGGCAAGCAGCGTCTCGAGCTCGTCCAGTCGCGCGTGCGGAAGATGCTCGAGACGAGCAAGTAGTCAGGGCAGGTCGAAGAGCAGGAACTCCGCGTCCTTCTCCGTCGCGATCGCGAGCTTCCTCTCGTTCTGGATCGCGGCACCGTCGCCTTGCGCGAGAGCCTCGCCGTTCACGCGCAATCCTCCGCGCGCGACCTGCAGCCAGGCCGAGCGCTGGGCGCCGAGGTCGATCGCGAATTCGCGCGGCGCCGGCGTCCTCGCCGCGAGGACGCGCGCGTCCTGGCGAATCGCGATCGAGCCGTCGCGCCCATCGGGCGACGCGAGCAGGCACAGTCCGCCGGGCTTCAACGCGCCGGCGAAGCTCTGCTGTCCGTAGCGCGGCCGCGCACCCGTCTCGTCCGGCAGGATCCAGATCTGGAGGAGATGGACGGACTCGTCCTTCGAGTGGTTGAACTCGCTGTGCGTGACGCCCGTGCCGGCGGACATGTACTGCATCTCGCCGGGCTTGATCGCGGAGCCGTTCCCCATGCTGTCCTTGTGCTCGAGCGCTCCCTCGAGGACCCAGGTCAGGATCTCCATGTCGCGGTGCGGGTGCGTGCCGAAGCCCTGCCCCGGAGCCACGAAGTCCTCGTTGATCACGCGCAGCGCGCTGAACCCCATGTGGTCGGGGTCGTGGTAGTCGGCGAACGAGAAGGTGTGCCAGGTCCGGAGCCAGCCGTGGTCGGCGTGGCCCCGTTCCTGCGCACGACGAAGCGTCAACACGGGAGCCTCCGCGGCGGCTAGGACCCCACCGAGCCGCCGCGCGCGAGCTCCAGGAGGATCGGCCAGATCTGCTTCCGTCGCTGCTGGCGCTGGGCCCGCGCCGCCTCGTCCTGGCTCGCGATCGACGTGTTCGCCGAGTCGAAGATCGACGAGTAGGCGTAGGTCGAATAGCCGTTGAACGCGCGCAGCGACGAGTCGAGCTCCTCGCCCGCGATGTCCATGTCACCGGCCTCGAGGCTGACGCCCATGACGACGTGGTGCCCCTTCGCGATCTTCTTCCAGCTCACGACGCGGTCGTTGAACGCCTTGAGATCGCGCGTGTAGTTCATCGGATAGACGACGTCGAGGAGATCCTCCGCGAGCCACGTCTCGGAGTCCTGGAAATGCCCGAGCGCGTTCTCGGGCACGACGCCGACGGCCGCGGAGAGCTCCACGCGCGGCTTCGTCTCCCGCATCATGCGCCGGATGTCGCGCAGCAGGTTCGAGACCTGCTCCGTGCGCCAGTTGTTCCACGCGGCCTTGTCCGTCGGCGTCTTGCCGGTGTCCGCCTGGAAGAGGCCGACGGTCGTCGCGTCGCGCGGGTAGTCCAGCGTGGAACGATCCGGCTCCCCCGGCGGCTGCTCGTTCGGGAACCGGATGTAGTCGAGGTGCAGCTCGTCGACGTCGTAGCGCGCGACGACGTCCCGGAGGACGCTGACGAGGTACTTGCGCACCGCGGGGAGGCAGGGGTTCAGGCTGACGTAGAACTTCGCCGACATCGCCTGTTTCGCCCCGTGCTGGTCGTACCAGAGCCACTCGGGGTGCTTGTTGACGACCTGCGCGGGATCCTTCGGCGGGTCGGTCCCCCACCAGGCCGGCATCACGTTCACCCACGCGGCGAGGCGCATGCCTTCCTTGTGCGCCTCCGCGATCGCGGTCTCGAGCGGATCGAAGCCCGGGTCGGCGCCTCCGAGCTGCTCCGACCACGGTTCCAGGGACGAGCGGTAGAACGCGGTCGCGTTGCCGCGGACCTGGAAGAGGATCGTGTTGAATCCGGCGCTCTTGCAGCGCTGCACGATCGTCGTCACGTCGTCACGCGTCTTGTAGTCGAAGCGCGTCACCCACATCGCGCGCTCCGCCGGCCGCGCGTGCGGGATGCCGGCCGGGAGCGACGCCGACAGCGGAGTGTTGCCGCACGCGGACGTGCCGAGCAGGGTGGCGAGGAAGAGCGGGATTTCGAGCGGGCGCGGGAGTCGCAGCATGAGGTGTTTCCGGGGCGAGCGTAGCGGTCCGCCGCGGAGGGATCCAGATCGCTCAGAACGGCGCGTGCGAAGGTTCGTCGGGAAACCGGATCCCGTCGCGCGATTCTCCGACCTCGATCGCGGCGGCTCCGATCGCCGGCGCGGCGCGGAGATGCGACGCGGCGAGCAGTCCGGGCTCGAGCCCGCCGCCAGCGAGGTAGTGCTTGCGGAGCGCGCCGTCGCCAGTAGCGATGATCCGGCGCGCGAGCGCCTCCTGCGCCGGATCGCGGAACGCCCGGTAGAGCTCGGGATCGGCGAGGATCGTGCCCAGGCGCTGCCCGACGACGACCCGACCGAGGATCGTGTTCGCCGGGATCCGCACCCCGGTTCCGGCGTCCGCGAAGCCGCGGCGGAGCGCGAGCATCCGATCGACGACGAGCTCGGCGAGGGCGTCCGCGGCGCGCTGCAGGAGCTCGACCGCGAGCTCGTCCCCCGCCGCCGCCCGGCGCTCCGGCAGATCGGTGGGCGCGAGAGGCAGCTTCTTGCGCGCGATCTGGGCGAAAGCCGCGTTCATCCCCCGCGGGGAGAGCAGGTCCTCGACGTTCTTCCCGCCGCTTGCCTCCATTTGCCAGGCCTTGCGCAGGAAGCCCTTCAGCGCGTCGAACCCGAGGATCCGCGCGCCGACCTTGAGGGCTTCCGCGATCCCGGTGCCGCCGCCGATGTAGTAGGCGTTCTCGACGCCGCGCAGGGCGCCGTGCGCACTCGTGTCCTCCCCGTGGGCGCAGGCCTCGCCGTCGCTCGAGAGGCGCGTGATCGGCCGCGCGAGGCGCAGCCCGTCCGCCGCGAGCAGCGCCTGGAGGTGATCGAGGTAGTCGGGGATGCGCGGACCGTTGCGGATCACGGCGATGCCCCGGCCGTCCTTCGTCTTCAAGCCCGGCATGCAGACGCCGACGCGGACGAGGGTCCGCGCGGTCTGCGACGCGACGGCGACGACCGCGCGGGCCGTGGCCTCGAGCCAGAGCCGCCCCTGCGCGCCTTCGAGACCCTTCGGCTCGACCCTCCCGCGCTCGGACGCGAGCAGTTGGCTCGCGATCGGCAGAGGACGGAATCCGCGCGCGCGGTCGTAGAGACAGGACGCGCTCGCGGGGCCGAGCTCGAGCGTCGGCCCCTCCGACGGCGGGCGGCGAGGGAGGACGAGCACTTCGTGCGCGCGGACCTCGGTGGCGCCTCCGTCGACGCCGATCAGCAGCTCCTCGTCCGACATCGTCCCCAGCTACGCCTCGGGCCCACCCTTTCTCCTGGTCCGGACGGCTTCGCGCAAGAGGAACTCGATCTGGCCGTTCAGGCTGCGGACGTCGTGGTTCGCCCACGCCCGCAACTCGGCCATCAACCCGGGCGGGAGGCGGAGCAGGAACGGCTTCCGCGCGTCCCCACCCTCGCCGGAGGATTCCTCCGGGTCGGGCGGGGGCGCGCGGCTCTCGGATCGACCGACCACGACGGCGACCTCAGTGGTACAGGCCGCCCGTGTTCAGGATCGGGACCGGGTTCTCGTGGCCGCACAGGACGACGAGCAGGTTGCCGGCGAGGGTCGCCCGGCGCTCGGCGTCGAGCTCGACGATTTGCTTCGACGACAGCTTCTCGAGCGCCATGTCGACCATGCCGACCGCGCCGTCGACGATCATGGCGCGCGCCGCGATGATCGCGGTCGCTTGCTGGCGCTGGAGCATCGCCGAGGCGATCTCCGGGGCGTAGGCGAGGTGCGAGAGCCGGGAGTCGATGACCTCGACGCCGGCCGGATTGAGGCGCTCCTGGAGCATGCGCTTCAGCTCGACGGCGACCTCGTCCTGGCTGCCTCGCAGGCTCGTCCGGACGACTTCCGTGTGGCCTTCGTCGTAGGGATGGCCGCCGGCGAGCTGCCGCAGCGCCGCCTCGCTCTGGACGGTGACGAACTCGTTGAAGTCCTGGACGTCGAACGCGGCCTTCGCCGAGTCCTGCACGCGCCATACGACGACCGCGGCGATCTCGATCGGATTGCCCATCAGGTCGTTCACCTTCAGGGTCTTCATGTTCAGGTTGTGGGCCCGCAGCGACATCTTCTGGCGCCACGTGAACGGATTCGTCCAGTAGAAGCCCTCGTTGCGCACGGTCCCGCGGTAGTCGCCGAACAGGACGAGGATCCGCGCCACGTTCGGATTGACGACGAAGAAGCCGGGCGTGATGAAGATCGCCGGGACGAGGAGCAGCAGCGTCCAGGGCGAGACGACCTTGACGAGCGAGAGCGCGGCTGCGTAGAGGGCGAGATCGAGCGCGATCATCCCCCAGCCGGAGATGGGTGCGAAGGTCGTTTCGGAGTGCGGCTGCTTGATCTGCATGGGAAGGGTCTCCTGAGAGGTTGATACAGGAATGATATCGAATCGATACGCGGGCAGGACGGAGCCCTTCGCCGGATTCCGGATGCCGGACACAAAGGGCTGGCGCGTAAGGCCTTGCATCGGTGAACTGGGGGCGGCGCCATGCTCCTCGCCGCCGCGTTCCTGATCGCCGCCTCCCAGGGTGAGAGCCCGAAGGAGCTCCACGGTGTCTGGATCGCCACCGCGGATCGCGACGCGATCGCCACACCGGCGCGCCTGGGCGAGACGATGGCGTTCCTGCTCGACGCGGGTGCGAACGCGGTCTTCGTTCCGGCCTGGTGCGCGGGCGTCGCGAACTACCGCAGCGAGGTGCTCAAGACGTCCCTGGGGATCGCGCTCCCCGAGCGCGACCTCCTCGACCAGATCACGCTCGAGGCGCACCGCGCCGGCCTCGAGGTGATTCTGTGGTTCGATCCGGGGATCGTCTGCACGGCGGCCGCCGACTGCCCGACGATCGCGAAGCAGCCGGAGCTCTTCGCGCGCGACAAGGACGGCAAGGTGGCGATCGAGCACGGAGTCGCACGCCTCGACCTTTCCGGCGCGGCGGGCCGCGCGCTGTTCAAGGAAGTGGTCCTCGAGGTCTGCCGGATCAGCGACATCGACGGGATCGTCGGCGGAGATCCCGTCGCGGGCTTCGCGAAGGAGATCGCCGGGATCGACGCGGGCATCGTCGTGACGATTCCCCCGGGAACCGGGGACAAGCGGCCGGGATTCGCGCTCCCGGCGCTCGACGCGCCGGATCCCGACAAGGGCGGCGATCGCCTCCTCGGTCTCGCCCATTTGCGCGCGAAGAACGGCGAGCTCGAGGAGACGCTGCGCAACGGCGCCTGGGCGGAGCCGGCGCTCCTGCCCTGGCGCGGCGGCCGCATCTGGCGCCGGCGCGCCGAACCGATCGAGCCCGCCGCCGGCGAAGGCACCTGGAGCTGGGCGCAGCAGGAGGGCGCACCTCAGTTCCTCGTCCTGAACGGCGGCGAGCACGGCCACGCGACGTGGACGTTCACGCCGAAGGACGCCGGCGTGTACTCGCTCTACGTCTGGATCCCGAGCCGCGCCGACCAGGCGCCGAAGGCGACCTACCGACTGGGTGCCGTCGTGGGCTCGAAGAGCATCGTGGTCGACACGAAGGAGCCCGCGAACCACGGCTGGGTGCGCCTCGGCAACATCCAGCTCGAGGCGGGGAAGGAGACCGAGATCGCGCGCCTCCTCGCCGAGGAGGACGACGCCACCTTGATGAGTGCCGCGGGCGCCCTCCTGCCGGTCCTGAACCGGCGCGCGATGCGCCACTGAGCCGCCGACATGAATGGAGGAGGGCGGAGCGCATACTGCGCGCCCCGCTCTCGGACTCGAGGGTTGTCCCCGGAAGGAATCAGGATGCTCCAGCAGAATCGACTCTTGGCCATCGGACCGTCCATCAGCCGTCGCGGCGCCGTCTCGAGGGGTTGCCTCGCCGGCCTCGCGATCGGAGGCGTCGTGCTCATCCTGGCGATGGCGCTCGGCGGGATCCTCGTGGGCAAGTACAACGAGCTCACGAGGAACCGCGAGAGCGTCAAGGGCGCCTGGGCGGAGATCGACAACCAGTACAAGCGCCGCTACGAGCTGATCCCGAACCTCGTCGAGACGGTCAAGGGAGCGGCCGACTTCGAGAAGTCGACGCTCGAGGCCGTCACGCAGGCGCGCGCGTCGGTCGGCAGGGTCCAGCTTCCGAACCCGCCGACGGATCCGGCCCAGATGAAGGCGTACCTGGAGGCGCAGCAAGGTCTCACGGCAGCCCTGACGCACCTCTTCGCCGTCGCGGAGAACTACCCGCAGCTCAAGGCGACGCAGAACTTCCTCTCGCTGCAGGACCAGATCGAGGGGACGGCGAACCGCGTCACGACCGCACGGCGGGACTACATCGAAGCCGTGCGGAAGTACGACACGTCGATCGCGACGTTCCCCGGCAACCTGATCGCGGGCATGTTCCACTTCGAGCGCACCGCGCAGCTCGAGAGCACGACGGACGAACGCGCCAATCCCAAGGTCGACTTCGGCTCCGGCGGACAGAAGAAGTAGGTCCGTGCGGGCCCGATTCCTGTTCGTCGCCGCCGTCCTCCTCGCGTTCCTCGCACCCGCACTCCGGGCGCAGGACGCGACCGGGCGCCTCGAGATCCCGAGGAACCAGGGCTGGGTGACCGATCTCGCGGGGATGCTGACGCCGACGGAGCGCCACGAGCTCGAGGCGCTGATGGAGTCCTACAAGCAGGGCTCGACGCACGAGATCGCGCTGCTCACGGTCGAGAGCCTCAAGGGCGAGCCGATCGAGAAGTTCGCGCTCGAGGTGGGCCGCTCTTGGGGCATCGGGGGCAAGGACAAGAACAACGGCGCGATCCTCGTCGTCTCCAAGAACGACCGGAAGATCCGGATCGAGACCGGCCGGGGGCTGGAAGGCAGCCTCCCGGACTCGATGTGCGGCCGCATCATCCGCGAGGTGATCGCGCCGCGCTTCAAGCAGGGCCGGTTCGGAGAGGGCCTCACCGAGGGAGTGCGCGCGATCCACGCGGCGATCGGCGGCGAGTACGGCCGCTCGCGATCGTCCGGCGGCAACGTCGCGGTCGCGGTCGGGCTCCTGGGTCTCGTGCCGCTCGTGTTCATCGCGCTCTTCATCTTGTTCCTGATCCTCAGGATGCGCGGCCGGGGCGGACGGCGAGGTGGCGGCGGAATGTTCCTCGGCCCGTGGCTCGGCGGCGGAGGATTCGGCGGCTTCGGCGGTGGTCGTGGCGGAGGGGGCGGCTTCTCGGGCGGCGGGTTCAGCGGATTCGGCGGTGGCGGCGGATTCTCGGGCGGCGGCGCGTCGGGAGGGTGGTGAGGTGCTCGCTCTCGACGGCGCGGACGACGCTTGGGGCGCAGAGACCCACCCGCTGCTGCACTGGGTCTCCGTCTACGGACCCTGGGCGCTCGCGGGGCTCGCGATGTTCTTCGTCGTGCGCGCGATCGCGCGCGCACGACTCTACCGGGCCGTCTCCGTGCTCGGGACGGAAGCGCAGGATTCCGTCCGTCAGGCCGTGCGCGCAGCGGAAGCCCGGACTTCCGGGGAGATCGTCCCGGTCGTGCTCGAGCGTTCGGACGATCACTCGTCGGCGGCCTGGATCGGCGCCCTCCTGTCGCTCCTCGTCGGCAGCGCCCTGCTCGAGCAGTATCTGCCCTGGACGATCCCAGAGCAGCTCCTCGCGTGCCAGCTCGGGCTCGGCGCCGCGGGCTACGCGCTCACGCGCGCGCTGCCCGACCTCGCGCGCGTCTTCGTCTCCGAAGCGCGGGCAAGCGCGACGGCCGAGGAGCAGGCGCTGCGCGAATTCCACGTACAGGGCCTGCGCGAGACGAAGGACCGCACGGGCGTCCTGATCTTCGTCAGCCTGTTCGAGCGACGCGTCGTCGTGCTCGGCGACTCCGGCATCCACGCTCGCGTCGGCGACGCGCACTGGAAGCAGACCCGGGACGCGATCCTCGACGGGATCGAGCGCGGTTCGCTTGCGGACGGACTCGGCGCCGGCGTCCGCGCGTGCGGGGACGTGCTCGCCGAGCATTTCCCGGCCCGGGCCGGGGACGCGAACGAGATCCCGGATCGACTGGTCGTCCGCGCGCGCTAGCTCAAGGACGGTCGAAGCGCCCTTCGATCCCGTCGCGCAGGGCCTCGAACGCCGCGGCGTTCCCGAGCGGCAGGAAGTGGCCTCGGCTCTCGCGCTCCGCGTGATCGAAGTAGTCCGCGATCGGATGTCCGGTGCGCGCCGCGTCGTCGAGCAGCGCTCGACCCGCGGACACGAAGGGCACCGAACGCTCCCGACAGAAGTCCAGCACGAGCGCCTCACGCCAGTCTGGAGCCTTCGCGCCGCTGAGGTACGGCTCGCCATAGAAGAGCAGAACGAAGAACTCGCACTGCCGCCGTCGCAGCCCGTCCACGAGCGCCGCGAGAATACTGCGATCGATTGCCTGCTTCTCCTCCGTGCGCGCGAACTCGTCCGCGATCCAGGCCGCAGTCCGCCTCGGCAGGACGTGCGCACCGTGCACGAGATAGCGGAGGGCGTAGCTGAAAACGTGGAGTGGTCTCTCGGACACGTACTGCTCGATCGACGGGATCGGCGTCTGCTCGATCACGAGCGCGTCGCCGGCGACGCGCAGACGCGGTTTCGGCCAACCGCGCATCGAGAGCACGGTTCGATCCAGGGCATCGTCGAGCTGGAGCGCGACGACGACGACGGGACGCTGCGGGAGATACCGGTCGACCGTCCGGTCGATCAGGAGGTGGATCTGATCCAGCCCGAAGCCCTGCACGCCGTGGTTCAGGACGAAGTAGCGGTCGGTCAGATCCGTGCGCTCGAGGAGCGACTCGAAACAGTCCTCGCGCTCCCCCATGCACCGCGCGAACGAATCGCCGTACAGCAGCACGGGCCGGCGCGCGCCGACGCGATCGGCGTCGGAGTGCGCGAGCGTCGCGGAGTCGATGTCCTGCGAGACCCAACCGAGCTCGGGATGGTAGGTCTTCGCCGGCACCGGCGGCTGCGTGCGGTCGAGGAGGAGGAAGAGCTTCCAGAAATCGTCCTCGCTCGCGGGATCGGCGTAGTAGGCCGCGTGGCGGAGGCTCCCTCCGAGGCGCTCGGCGGTGCCCGTGCCGAACAGCAGCCAACGGAAGCCGAGCTCGACGAGCGCGAGCCCGCCCATGAGTCCACCTGCGCAGATGCAGATGAATCTCCGCTTCCGTGCGAGGTCTGCCGCAGAGCTCACGCGAGAACCGTCGCCTCGCGGTCGAGCCACACGACGAGATCCTCGTGCTCGCGCAGGAACGTCGCCGGGAGCGCCGGACCGATCGGATCCTCGAACATGCGGCGCGCGACGACGGCTTTCCGCGCGCCGAACGCGAGGACGCGGATCCGCGTCGCTTCGAGGATCGTCGCGACGCCCATCGTCACCGCACGCTCCGGCACGGCCTCGAGTCCGCCGAAGGCGGCGGCCGCGTCCTCGCGCGTCCACTCGTGCAGGTCGACCTCGCGCGTGCGGCTCTCGCGGCTCGAACCGGGCTCGTTGAACGCGATGTGTCCGTCGCGCCCGAGACCCAGGATCTGCAGATCGATCCCGCCCGCGTCCTCGATCGCGCGCTCGTACGCGAGGCAGTCCTCGGCGACGCCGGCGCCGCGCACGTCCGAAGAGAGGAAGTGCGCGTTCTCCGCGGCGATCCCGAGCGGTGCGAGGACGCGTTCCTCTGTCCACTTCGCGAGCGTCGCGGCGTGGGACCGCTGAAGATCGAGATATTCGTCGAGGTTGAACGTCACGACGCCGCCGAAATCGACCACCTCGTCGACCCTGCGGCGCGCGAGCTCCCGGTAGAGCCCGGTCATCGTCGAGCCGGTCGCGAGACCGAGCACGACGCGGCGCTTTCGGCGCACGAGCTCGACGATCTCACGCGCGAGCGCGACCTCGGCCTCCTCGCGTCGCTCGACGACGATCGGCGCCGCACGGGAAACCGCGGTCATCCGCGCGCTCCCGCCGCGGGCAGGTCGATCCAGAAGCGGCTGCCCTTGCCGTACTCGGATTCAACGCCCGCGGCGCCGCCCATCCGTTCGACGGCGCGCCGGACGATCGCGAGTCCGAGACCGCTTCCGGGGTAGATCTCGACGCCGTTCAGCCGCTCGAACACCCGGAAGATGCTCTTGTGGTGTGCCGCGGCGATCCCGATCCCGTTGTCCTCGACCCACACGCGCACGTTCGTGCCGCGGAGCTCCGTGCGGATCCGGATCCTCGGATGCGTGCCCGGAGCGACGAATTTGGCCGCGTTCGACAGCAGATTCGTCATCGCGTGGACGAGCGAGGAATGGTGCCCGACGACCGGCATCATCGGCTGCACGAGCTCGACCACGGCGTGACGCTCGTCGAGCTCGACCTGGAGCAGGTCCTGGGCTTCCTCGATCACGTGCTGCGTGTCCAGCGGCCGGACGTCGATGTCCTCGCGCGCGAGCCGGCTGTAGGTCAGGAGGTCGCGCATCAACGCGTCGATCCGCTCCGTCGCGGACACCATGCGCTCGAGGTATTCGAGCTCCGTCTTGCCGAGCTTCTGCCCGACTTCCTCGAGGAGGAGATGGCCGAACCCGTGCACGGCTCGAATCGGCGCGCGCAAGTCGTGGGAAACCGAGTGCACGTACCCCTCGAGCTCGAGATTGACCTCCGAGAGCTCGCGCGTGCGCTCGGCCACGCGCCGCTCGAGATCGGCGGCCTGGTTCACGAGCCGTTCCTGGAGCCGCGCCTGGTGCACGGCGAGCGCGAGGACGTCCGCGACTTCGCGCCCGAGCTCGAGGTCCTCGTCCGCCGGCGTGCCGACGCGATCGAAGCTGAGGTTCAGCGTGCCGAGCAGTTCTCCGCGCGACGAGATCGGGATCTTGGCCATCGACCGCACGCCGTCCGCGCGCAGGCGCTTCACGAAGTCGGGCAGCTCCGCCACCTGATCGAGGTCGGGGACGACGCTCGCGCGCCCCGCCTTCAATTCGTCGAAGCCGGCGCCGCGCAGGCTCGCGAGCGGGACCGTCGTCCCCGCGCCGAGCTCGGCGGCACTCGAGCCCTGCACGGCGAGGATGCGGGCCGTGTCGTCCTCGGGCAGGAACAGCGCGACGCTCGCGCGGTAGTACGGGACGAGGGCCTTCAAGCGCACGAGGGCGGCGTCGACGATCGTCTGCACGGAGCCGCCGGCGAGGATCGCGCGGTCGATCTCACGCAGGATGCGCACCTGCCCCGCGGCGCGGTGCTCCGCGGCGCTCGCGCGCTCGACGGCGCGCTCCGCGTCGGCGAAGGCCTTGGAGAGCCCCCACATCGCGAGCGGAACGGCGAGCAGGACGGTCACGCCGAAGCCGAAGGCCCAAGGGAGGATCAACCCGTTGACGCGTCGTTCGACGGATTTCCACGGGACGTGGATCGCGATCATCGCGTCGAGATCGTCGACGCACGCGAACGCCGCCATCTGGGGCTCGCCCTCGAGGGACTTGCACATTCCGGCGCGTCCGTGGACCGGCGAGTCGGCGGATTTCTCCGAGGACGACGCGAGGAAGTCGAACATCTCGCGGAGCGTGACGTCCTTCGTCGTGTCGCCCTCGACCTCCAACGCGACGAGCGGGCGGTCGCCGACGAGCAGGCCCTGCTTCGAGGGATCGCGCGTGTGGAGCAGGAGCCGGCCTTCCTGGTTCAGGACGCAGAGATAGGAATCGTCCCAGGATTTCTCCTCGTCGAACTGGCGCTGGACCTTCGCGAGAGCCGGCCCGGCGACCTCGGTCGTCGAGCCGGAGGCGAGGAGCTCCGCGGACGTGCGCGCGCGATTCAACGTCTCCGTGAAGTAGCCTTCGATCAGGTTGTCCCGGCTGACCCGGTACGCGGACCAACCGATCAGGGTGGCGCCGAGGATCGCGCTCAGACCGAGCACGACGGCGAGGCGCTGCAGTCGGTGCACGACGTGCGGCTCCGCGGTCGTGGTCGTCGAATCTCGCGCGGAGCGGGCGTTCGTGCGACTCAAGCCGGTTCATCTTCGACTCCCTTCGCCGCAGCGGCAAGTCGCGTGATCGGCGCCGGGGATCCGCTTGCCCGACGCGATCGAAAACCCTATAAACGCCGCCTCGTTCTCGGCGCCCGGAGCGCGCTCCTGCGCCGGAGTGAACCTCTCGTCCCGGCCGTTGCGGAGCGACGCGCATCCGTACGCGGCGCGGGAGCGAAGAACATCTCACGCCCCTAGGGATGTCCCAGGTCTTCCACCCGAGCACGAACACGCTCTCGAAGGTCACGATCTTCGGGGGAGTGTTCTTCCTTGGAGCTGTCGCGTGGGCGGCGAACGAGATTTTCCGCGCTCCGTGGATCACCGAGGTGAACGTCGCGCGCGAGCAGCCGGTGCCGTTCAGCCACAAGCACCACGTGCAGGGGCTCGGGATCGATTGCCGGTTCTGCCACACGGGCGTCGAGGACTCGAGCTTCGCCGGGATTCCCGCGACGAAGACGTGCATGGGATGCCATTCGCAGGTGTGGAAGGACGCACCGGTGCTCGAGCCGGTGCGGGAGAGCTGGCGGACGGACCGGTCGATCGAGTGGACGCGCGTTCATGATCTCGCGGACTTCGTGTACTTCGACCACTCGATCCACGTGAGCAAGGGTGTGGGGTGCGAGAGCTGTCACGGGCGCGTGGACGAGATGCCGCTGACGTGGCGGGAGCACTCACTCAACATGGAGTGGTGCCTCGCGTGCCACCGCGATCCGGCGGCGCAGCTGAGGCCGAGGGACGAGGTGTTCACGATGGGATGGGATCCGGAGAAGCAGGCGTCGCCGGTGTCGCAGAGGGAGCTCGGCGAGGAGCTCGCGCGCGAGTATCACGTGAAGAAGCTGACGAATTGCTCGACGTGCCACCGATGAGCGACGCGGAGACGACGAGCGCGAGCGGACGCGAGCTCTGGAAGAGTCTCGCGCAGCGCGAGAACCCGGATCCGTTCGAGGAGTTCGTGCGGCGCGAATACCCGTCGCAGATCCACAAGTTCATGGATCCGCCGGAGCGCCGGGAGTTCCTGAAGCTGATGGGAGCGTCGCTCGCGCTCGCGGGCGTGAGCGCGTCGTGCACGCGGCAACCGAAGGAGACGATCCTCCCGTACGCGAAGAGTCCGGAGTCGACGATCCCGGGGAAGCCCTTGTACTTCGCAACGTCGATGCCGTGGTCGCGCGGAGCGATCGGGATCCTCGTGGAGAGCCACGAAGGACGGCCGACGAAGATCGAAGGCAACCCGGATCACCCCGCGAGCCTGGGCGCGACCGACGCGATCACGCAGGCGGCGATCCTCGGTCTCTACGACCCGGATCGGTCCAAGGCGATCAAGTACCGCGGCGCCATCCGGACGTGGGACGACTTCCTGACGACGCTGAAGCAGGCGATGACCGCGCAAGCGGCGAAGCAAGGCGCGGGCCTGCGCATCCTGACGGACACCGTGACGTCGCGGACCCTGTTGCTCCAGCTTCGGGACCTGCTCGGAGAGTATCCGGCCGCGAAGTGGCATCAGTGGGATCCGGTGAATCGCGATAGTGCACGCGACGCCTTCCAGGATCGTGCCGCTTGCCAGTACCACTTCGACAAGGCTGATCTTGTGATTTCGCTGGGCGCGGATTTTCTCGGGGAAGGCCCCGAGTCTACGCGAGCGACACGTGACTTCGTGAGAAAGCGAAAGGCGGGCGCTGCATCGAGCCCAAGCAACCGTCTCTATGTCGTCGAAGTCGAACCCACTCGCACGGGCGCGATGGCGGACCATCGGATGCCGTTGAAGCCTTCCCAGTTCGAGGCATTCGCCGACGCCCTGCTCGGGTACGACCACTCTCTCCCAAGTGAGTTGGAGCCGTGGATCGCAACGATCCGGAAGGAGCTCGCGGCTCATCCGGGTCGAGCGATCGTCATCCCGGGTGAATGCCAGTCGTCCTTCGTTCACTACGCGGCGGACCGACTGAACAGGTATTTCGACAACATGGGGAAGACCGTCGAGCTTGTCGAGGCAGTCGAATGGGAGAGCGTCGACGAGTCCGGCTCCCTCGCGGACCTAGTGGCAGATCTCAACAAAGGCGCGGTCGACCTTCTCGTGATCCTGGGCACCAATCCCGTGCTCACGGCTCCCGCCGATCTGGATTTCGCCCGGGCGCTGGATCGGAAGGAAGGAGCACCTTTGCGTGTCCACCTGTCGCTTCACGAAGACGAGACGTCCGACCTGTGCGACTGGCATGTCAATGAAGCGCACTTCCTCGAAGCCTGGAGTGACGCGAGAGCGGCGGATGGCACGTCCGGGATCGTGCAGCCCCTGATTGCTCCGCTGTACGGAGGGAAGTCCTCGCACGAAATCGTCGCTGCCGTGCAGAACAAGGCGGGAGTCTCAGGCCATGACCTCGTGCGCGAGACATGGCAGCACCGCCACGCCGGTCCAGACTTCGAAGCGTGGTGGCGCCGATCTCTGCACGACGGCGTGATTCCTCATACGGCGTCGGTTACCCGCTCCGCACCGAGTGCGGGGCCACTGCTGCCTGACATTGGGCCTTCTGATCAGCTCGAGCTCGTCTTCCGTCCCGATCCGACGATCTGGGACGGGCGCTTCGCGAACAACGGGTGGCTGCAGGAGCTGCCGAAGCCGATCACCAAGCTCACTTGGGACAACACGGCGCAGGTCAGTCCGGCGACGGCGGCTCGGCTCGGTGTCGAGAACGAGGACGTCGTCGAGCTCGAGCTCGACGGGCGCAAGGTTCGCGCTCCCATCTGGATCGTTCCGGGTCAGGCGGACGAGACCGTCGTCGTCCATCTCGGGTACGGGCGCACCAAGGCGGGGCGCGTCGGCAACGGGGCGGGCTTCAATGCCTACGCGCTCCGCACCACCAAGGCGATGTGGTCGGCTTCCGGTCTCAAGGTCACCAAGACCGGCGACAAGCAGAAGCTGTCGTGCACCCAGGAGCACGACAACATGGAAGGGCGCGAGCCCGTCCGTGTTGCGACGATCGACCGCTTCCGCAAGGAGCCTGGTCTCTTCCGCGCGCACGAGGGACATGAGAAGGAAGGCGGCGCCTCCCTCCACGCTCCGCACGCCAAGGGCGACTACTCCTGGGGCATGGTCATCGACCTCAACGCGTGCACGGCTTGCGGCGCGTGCGTCGCGGCTTGCCAGGCCGAGAACAACTCGCCCATCGTCGGACGCGAGGAAGTCCGCCGCGGTCGCGAGATGCACTGGATCCGCGTCGATCGCTACTTCGAGGGCGAGCCCTCGCATCCCGAAGTCCATCACCAGCCCGTTCCCTGCATGCACTGCGAGAACGCGCCGTGCGAGCTCGTCTGCCCCGTCGGCGCCACCACGCACAGCGACGAAGGGCTCAACGAGATGGCGTACAACCGCTGCGTCGGCACGCGCTACTGCTCGAACAACTGCCCCTACAAGGTCCGTCGCTTCAATTTCTTCCTCTTCCAGGACTTCGAGACGGAGGTCACGAAGCTCCAGCGCAACCCCGACGTCTCCGTCCGCTCGCGCGGCGTCATGGAGAAGTGCACCTACTGCGTCCAGCGCATCCAGGAAACGCGCATCCACGCGGAGAAGGAAGGCCGCAAGATCGCCGACGGCGAGATGCGCACGGCTTGCCAGCAAGTCTGCCCGGCCGAAGCGATCGTCTTCGGCGACATCGCCGATCCCAAGAGCGCCGTCGCGAAGCAGAAGTCCGACCCGCGCAACTACGGACTGCTCGAGGAGCTCAACACGCGCCCGCGCACGACCTACCTCGCCAAGCTCAAGAACCCGAACCCCGAGCTCCTCGACGGCACCGGAGAGCACGAGGGAAAGAGTCGGTAGCGCGCGATGGACGCCGAGATCAAGACGAGTCGCTACCCGGTCATCGCCCCGGGTCACACGCTCTCGACGGTCACCGACAAGATCAGCTCGATCGTCCTGCGCAAGCGCGCGCCGCTCGGCTGGTGGATCGCGATCGCGATCACGGGCTCGATGTCGGTCATGCTCTTCGTCGCGATCACGAAGCTCGTGCTGACCGGCATCGGCATCTGGGGCAACAACCAGCCCGTCGGCTGGGGCTTCGACATCATCAATTTCGTCTGGTGGATCGGCATCGGCCACGCCGGCACGCTGATCTCCGCGATTCTCCTCCTTCTGCGACAGACGTGGCGCACGTCGATCAACCGTTTCGCCGAGGCGATGACGCTCTTCGCCGTCGCGAACGCCGGGCTCTACCCGCTGCTCCACACCGGCCGCCCTTGGCTCGCGTACTGGCTGCTCCCCTATCCGAACACGATGGGGACGTGGCCGCAGTTCCGCAGCCCGCTCGTGTGGGACGTCTTCGCGGTGTCGACGTACGCGACCGTCTCGCTCCTCTTCTGGTACGTCGGCTTGATCCCCGACATGGCGACGCTGCGCGACCGCGCGAAGCGTCCGATCGCGAAGGTCTTGTACGGCGTGCTCGCGATGGGCTGGCGCGGAGCCGCGCGCCACTGGGAGCGCTACGAGACGGCCTATCTCCTGCTCGCGGGCCTCGCGACGCCTCTCGTCGTATCCGTGCACACGGTCGTGTCGTTCGACTTCGCCGCGGGCGTCGTCCCCGGCTGGCACACAACGGTCTTCCCCCCGTACTTCGTCGCGGGCGCGATCTTCGCCGGCTTCGCGATGGTGCTGACGCTCGCGATCCCGCTGCGCGCCATCTACAAGCTCGAGGACTTCATCACCGAACGCCACCTCGAGAACATGGCGAAGGTGATGCTCGCGACGGGCTTGATCGTCGTGTACGGCTACGCGATCGAGGCGTTCATGGCCTGGTATTCGGGCAGCCCGTACGAGTCGTACATGCTCCAGAACCGGCTGACGGGTCCGTACCGCCACGAGTACTGGGCGCTGCTCCTCTGCAACGTGCTCGCGCCGCAGATCCTCTGGCTCCGCAAGGCGCGCAGGAACATCTACGTCCTCTTCATCGTCGCGATGGCCGTGAACGTCGGGATGTGGCTCGAGCGCTTCATCATCATCGTGACGAGCCTCCACCGCGACTTCCTCCCGTCGTCGTGGGGCATGTTCCACGGGACCGGCTGGGACTGGGCGATGTTCCTCGGGACGATCGGCTTCTTCCTCTTCCTCATGTTCCTGTTCCTCCGCTTCCTCCCGATGATCTCGATCTTCGAGATGCGCACGCTCGTGCCGGAGACCCACGGAGCGGAGCCGGGAGCGCCGGCGAAGAGCGCGGAGGGACACCGATGAAGCCCGTCCTCCCCGCGAAGCAACCGATCTACGGCTACCTCGCCGAATTCGAGCACCCCGACCGGCTGCTCGAAGCGGCGCGCAAGGTGAAGGCCGCTGGCTACGACGTCGTCGAGGCGTACAGCCCGCTCCCGCTGCACGGCCTCGCCGACATCCTCGGGTGGAGCAATCGACTCCCCGCGATCGTGTTCGCCGGCGGCGTCGTCGGCGCGTGCGTCGGATTCGGGCTGCAGTACTGGGTTTCCGTCATCGAGTACCCGGTGATCATCGCGGGCAAGCCGTTCAATTCCTGGCCTGCGTTCATCGTGCCGACGTTCGAGTGCACGATCCTGTTCGCCGCGATCTCGGCCGTGCTCGGGATGTTCTGGCTCAACGGACTCCCGCAGCCGTACCACCCGGTCTTCAACGTGCCGCACTTCGTCGAGGCGTCGCGCGACCGCTTCTTCCTGATGATCCTCTCGCGCGATCCGCGCTTCGACATGGACGAGACGAAGACGTTCATGAGTGAGCTGAAGCCCGTGTCGCTCGAGGAGGTGCCGCATTGAAGGCGCTCCACGTGCTCCTCGCGCTGGCGCCGGTCCTCGCGTCGTGCCGACGCGACATGCAGGATCAACCGCGGTTCAGGCCGTTCCGCACGACGACCTTCTTCGCCGACGGACGCTCGCAGCGACCGCAAGTGCCCGGGACCGTCGCCCGCGGACATCTGGACGAGGACGATCTCCTCCACACCGGCAAGGTCGACGGGAAGCTCGCGGAGACGTTCCCGACGCCGGTGACCGCCGCGATGCTCGAGCGCGGTCGTGGGCGCTACGACATCTTCTGCGCGCCGTGCCACGGACGCGTCGGCGACGGCGACGGCCCGATCGTCGAGCGCGGCATGCGCAGACCGGTGTCGTTCCACGCCGAGCGGCTGCGGAATTCCCCGCCGGGCGCGTTCTTCGACGTGATCACGAACGGGTTCGGCGCGATGTACGACCTCTCGGACCGGATCCCGGCCGAGGACCGCTGGGCGATCGTCGCGTACGTGCGCGCGCTCCAGCGCAGCCAGACCGCGACGCTCGCCGACGTCCCGCCCGCCGAGCGCGAGAAGCTGACGAGGTCCCAATGACGCGTCCGCTGCGCGAGGAGTTCGATGGACTGCAGAAGCGCGCGCTCGTCGTCGGCGTCGTCGCCGCGGTCGCGGCGATCGCCGGCGGAGTCGCCGACCCGCTGCAGTTCTACCGCTCGTACCTCGTCGCGTGGCTCTTCTGGCTCGGGCTCGGACTCGGGAGCCTCGCGATCGTGATGCTGCACCGGATGACGGGAGGCTCGTGGGGGTTCGCGATCCGGCGGCTGCTCGAGTCGGGGATGCGTACCCTCCCGCTGCTCGCGATCCTGTTCGTGCCGATCGCGGTCGGGATGGACAGGATCTATCCGTGGACCGACGCGGCGGCGGTCGCGAGCGATCCGCTGCTCGCGCACAAGGCACCGTACCTGAACTCCGCGTTCTTCCTCGCGCGCGCGGCGATCTTCTTCGCGGTGTGGATCGGATCGGCCGCCCTCATGCTGCGCCTCTCGCACAAGAACGACCGCACGGGCGATCCGCGGCACGAGAAGCGCGCGCGCCTCTTCTCCGGACCGCTCGTCGGCGTGTACGGCGTCACGATGACGCTCGCGGCGGTCGACTGGGCGATGTCGCTCGAGCCGCACTGGTTCTCGACGATGTACGGCGTGATCTTCGTCGTCGGCCAGGCGCTGTCGACGCTCGCGTTCGCGATCGTGGCGTCGTCGTGGCTGCACAAGCGCGAGCCCTTCCGGCGCTGGCTCTCCGCGGACCACTTCCACGACCTCGGGAACCTGATGTTCGCGTTCGTCCTCCTGTGGGCGTACACGACATTCTCGCAGTTCCTGATCATCTGGTCGGGCAACGTCTCCGAGGAGACGCCGTGGTACCTCGCGCGGACGCGCGGAGGCTGGCAGGGCGCGGCACTCGCCCTCGCGCTCTTCCACTTCGTGCTGCCGTTCCTCCTGCTCCTGTGGCGGCGGATCAAGCGGAACACGAGCATCCTCCCGTGGGTCGCCCTCCTGCTCCTCGCGATGCGCTTCGTCGACGTGTTCTGGCTCGTCGCGCCCGCGTTCCATCCCGAGGGGCTCGTCGTCCACTGGCTCGACGTCGTCGTACCGATCGCGATCGGCGGATTCTGGGTCGCGTTCTTCGTCCAGAACCTCAAGGGTCGTCCGCTCCTCTCCCTCCAGGACGCGAAGCTCGAAGCGATGCTCGAGCAGCCGAGGCAGGCATGAGCCGTCGCGCGAACGACCACCTGACCGGCTACGAGCCGTACGAGGAGCGGATCCGCCCGGTCGTCCTGTTCGCGGCGAGCCTGACGGCGGGCACGCTCGTGATCCTCGTCGCGATGAAGCTCCTCGCGAACGCGCTCGAACGCGAAGGGCACGAGGGATCGCATCCGATCCATCCGCTGGCGGCTTCGACGCAGATCCCGCCCGAGCCGCGCCTGCAGGAGACGCCGGCGCTCGACCTGGAGAAGCTCCACGCGCGCGAACGTGAGCGCTTGTCGACGTACGGCTGGGTCGATCGCCAGGCGGGAATCGTCCACATCCCGATCGAGCGCGCGATGGAGATCGTCGCGGACGAGGCCGTGCGATGAAGTTCGCCGCCCTTTTCGCGCTCGCGATGCTCGCCGCGCCCGCCCAGGACGCCGTGAAGGTCGTGCGCGACGTCGGCATCGACCAGAAGCTCGGCGCGCAGGTCTCGCTCGATCTCCCTTTCGTCGACGAGCACGGCGCGGACGTCCGGCTCGGCGACTCGTTCGGCGACCGGCCCGTCGTCCTCGCGCTCGTCTACTACAAGTGCCCGATGCTCTGCACGCAGGTCCTCAACGGAATCGTGCGCGTGCTCCGGGGCGTCAGCCTCGAGCCCGGGAAGGACTTCGACGTCGTCGTCGTCAGCATCGATCCGAAGGAGACGAGCGACCTCGCCGCGGCGAAGAAGGCGAACGTCGTCACAGACTACGGGAAGCCGAGCGGGCCGAACGGCTGGCACTTCCTCGTCGGCCCCGAGACTTCGATCCGCCGGCTCGCCGACGAAGTCGGGTTCCGCTACCTCTACGACCCTGCGTCCGGCCAGTTCGCGCACGCGAGTGGCTTCGTCGTGCTGACGCCGAAAGGCGTCGCGTCGCGCTACTTCTACGGGCTCGAGCACTCGGCGAGCGACATGCGCCTCGCGCTCGTCGAATCGTCCGAGGAGCGCATCGGCACGCTCGTCGACCAGATCCTCCTCCTCTGCTACCACTACGATCCCGCGACCGGCCGGTACGGTTTCGCGATCCTGAACGCGATCCGTGCCCTCGGCGTGCTGACGATCGCGGCGATCGGGACGTTCCTCTGGATCATGCTGCGCCGCGACCGCGGCGCGTCGCGCCTGCAGGCGGGGGCCTGACCGGCCATGTGGCAGGACTTCCCCCTCTTCCCGGACAGCGCCTCCTCGGTCTCGGGCCGCGTCGACGCGGTGTTCTTCTTCCTGATCGGGTTGAGCATCTTCTTCGGGGTCCTGATCTGCGCGCTGATCGTCGTATTCGCCTTCAAGTACCGCGGGACGCCGCTGCGCAAGCGCGGAACGCCGATCGAAGGGTCGCTGCCGCTCGAACTCGCGTGGACGATCATCCCGCTCGGTCTGACGATGATCATCTTCGTGTGGGGCGCGAGGATCTTCTTCGCCGAGTCGATCCCGCCCGCGGACGCGACGGACGTCTACGTCGTCGCGAAACAATGGATGTGGAAGCTCCAGCACCCGACCGGGCAGCGCGAGATCAACAACCTCCACATCCCCGTCGGGCAGGCGGTGCGCCTCACGATGACGTCCGAGGACGTGATCCACAGCTTCTACGTGCCGGCGTTCCGCGTGAAGCAGGACGTGCTGCCGAACCGCTACTCGAGGATGTGGTTCCGCGCGACGAAGACCGGCGTCTACCACCTCTTCTGCGCGGAGTACTGCGGCACGAAGCACAGCGAGATGATCGGCCACGTCTACGTGATGGAGCCGCAGGACTACGAGCGCTGGCTCTCCGGCGCCGCGGCCGACGAGCCGCTCGAGGTCGCCGGCAGGAAGCTGTTCGAGAGCCAGCGCTGCGACACGTGCCACAAGGAACCGCCCGACGCGCGCGGACCTTCGCTCGTCGGGCTCTTCGGACGGCAAGTCGCGCTCGAAGGCGGCGGCGAGACCGTCGCGAACGAGGAGTACATCCGCGAGTCCATCCTCCGGCCGTTCGCGAAGGTGACGAAGGGCTTCCAGCCGCTCATGCCGACGTACGAAGGGCAGCTCGGTGAGGAGCAGATCCTCCAGCTCGTCGCCTACATCAAGACGCTCAAGGCGCCCGCCGCCGGCGCGGAGGATCGACGATGAGCACCGCGACGACGACTGCGCCTGCGCGCGCGCCGGAGAACTACCTCAACACGGACTATTCGTGGAAGTCCTGGCTCCTGACCATCGACCACAAGCGGATCGCGATCCTCTACCTGATCTCGATCTCCTTCTTCTTCTTCGTCGGCGGGTTCTTCGCGGTGCTCATGCGCCTCGAGCTCCTCACTCCGGCGGGCGATCTCGTCCAGGCGGAGACCTACAACAAGCTGTTCACGATGCACGGCTTGATCCTGGTCTTCTTCTTCCTGATCCCCGGCATCCCGGGCGTCCTCGGGAACTTCCTCGTCCCGATGATGATCGGCGCGCGCGATCTCGCGTTCCCGAAGCTCAATCTCCTGTCCTGGTACATCTTCATCACCGGCGGACTGTTCACGATGTACGCCGTCGCAGCCGGCGGCGTCGACACGGGCTGGACGTTCTACACGCCGTACAGCTCGACGTACGCGAACACGCACGTGCTCGCCGTCGGCATCGGCGTGTTCATCACCGGGTTCTCGTCGATCCTCACGGGCCTGAATTTCATCGTGACGATCCACACGATGCGCGCGCCGGGCATGACGTGGTTCCGCCTGCCGCTCTTCATCTGGGCGCACTACGCGACGAGCATCATCATGCTGCTCGGGACGCCGGTGATCGCGATCACGGTGCTCCTGCTCGCGCTCGAGCGGCTCTTCCACATCGGGATCTTCGACCCGGCGATCGGCGGCGACCCGATCCTCTTCCAGCACCTCTTCTGGTTCTACTCGCACCCCGCCGTCTACATCATGATCCTCCCGGCGATGGGGGTCATCAGCGAGGTCATCGCGTGCTTCGCGAAGAAGCGCGTGTTCGGCTACAGCTTCGTCGCGTATTCGAGCATCGCGATCGCGATCCTCGGGTTCTTCGTGTGGGGCCACCACATGTTCGTCAGCGGCCAGTCGCCGTACGCGGCGCTCGTCTTCTCGATTCTGTCGTTCCTCGTCGCGATCCCGTCGGCGATCAAGGTGTTCAACTGGACCGCGACGCTGTACCAGGGCGCGATCGCGTTGAAGACCCCGATGCTGTACGCGCTGGGGTTCATCGGCGTGTTCACGATCGGAGGCTTGACCGGGCTCTTCCTCGCGTGCCTCGGGCTCGACGTGCACGTGCACGACACGTACTTCGTCGTCGCGCACTTCCACTACGTCATGGTCGGCGGCACGGTGATGGCGTACCTCGCGGGCATCCACTTCTGGTGGCCGAAGATGTTCGGGCGCATGTATCCCGAGTTCCTGGCGCGCTTCGCCGCGATCGTCGTGTTCTGCGGCTTCAACCTGACGTTCTTCCCGCAGTTCATCCTCGGCTACATGGGCATGCCGCGCCGGTACCACGCGTACGCGGAGGAGTTCCAGGTCCTCAACGTGCTGTCGACCGCGGGCGCGTCGATCCTCGGGCTCGGGTACCTGATCCCGATGTGCTACCTCGTGTGGTCGCTGAAGTACGGCGAAGTCGCGCGCAAGAACCCGTTCACGGCGCGCGGTCTCGAGTGGACGACTTCGTCGCCGCCGCCGACGATGAACTTCGAGGAGACGCCGGTCGTCACCGAGGAGGCCTACGCGTACCACACGGCGTACTTGAACGAGGAGGACTACGTTGTCCGCTAGCTCGACGCCGGCGCGCCGCGCGCAGCCGCTCCACGCGGCCGGACTCGCGCACCACTTCGAGGACCTGCCGCAGCAGCACGAGGCCGCGCGCCTCGGCATGTGGGCGTTCCTGATCACCGAAGTGATGTTCTTCGGCGGACTCTTCACGGGCTACGCGGTCTACCGGAACCTCTACCCCGCGGCGTTCCGGCTCGCGAGCCACCACCTCGACGTCGCGCTCGGGACGACGAACACCGCCGTGCTGATCGGATCGAGCTTGACGATGGCTCTCGCGATCCGCGAGGCGCAGATCGGTCGATGGAAGCCGCAGATCGGGTACCTGATCGCGACGATGCTGCTCGGAGCGACGTTCCTCGGGATCAAATCGATCGAGTACCACCACAAGTGGGTCGACCACTTGATGCCGGGTCCGAGCTTCGACGTGAGCGTGTTCGGCGCGGAAGGCCCGCACGCGCGCATCTTCTATTCCTTCTACTTCGTGATGACGGGGCTGCACGCGTTCCACATGGTGGTCGGCCTCGGGCTGATGGCGTGGATCACGCGGCGCGCCGCGCGCGGCGACTTCACGCCGGGCCATCACACGGCGCTCGAGATGACGGGCCTCTACTGGCACTTCGTCGACCTCGTGTGGATCTTCCTGTTCCCGCTCCTCTACCTGATCGGACGCCACGGATGAGCCCGCACGTCGTTCCGTTGAAGACGTACTTCACGATCTTCGGCGCGTTGATGGCCGGGACGGCGTTGACGGTGTTCGTCGCGTTCCAGGATCTCGGGCCGATGAACACGGTCGTCGCGCTGACGATCGCCGCGATCAAGGCGCTGCTCGTCGTCCTCTTCTTCATGCACGTGAAGTACTCGAGCCGCCTGACGTGGGTGTTCGCGGCAGCAGGGTTCCTGTGGCTCGTGCTGATGATCGGCTTGACGATGGCCGACTTCGACACGCGCGGGATGAGCTAGGCGCCGCGCACGAAAGAGGCCGCGAGCCCCGCGATCGCTCCGGCGAGGTGCACCTGCGGCACGACCGCGACGCCGGGCGGGAGGTGTCCGAGCGGGAGAGCGGAGCCGGTCGCGAGCTCCCACGCGAGCTTCGCGACGAACACGACGCCGATCGCCGCGGCGACAGCGCGACGCGGGGCGCTGCGTTCCCGCCGGATCAAGTCGACGACGAGCGCGACGACGAGAGCCGAGCCGACCCCGGAGCTCCCGCGGTAGTGCTCGAGCGACGGAAGTGCGACGAGGACCGTGAGGCCGACCAGCACGACGGCGAGGAGGAGCGTCCAGCAGGCGATCCGGCGCGAGCGTAGCTCGAGGCTCGCTCCCGCGATCCCGACGACGGCGAGGTCGAGAGCGGCCATCGCCGCGCTCCAGTGCACGAGCTGCCCCGTCTCGGCGCGCCAGAGCTGTCCGCGCGCGAGCGCTGCGCGATCGAACTCGAGGAATTCAGCCGCGCCGGGCAGCGCGCTCGCCGCGACGCTCGCGGCCACGAAACACGCGATGACGACCGGCGCTCGCGTCAAGCGCGCCGCCACGCTCCCGTGACGAGCAGGCCGAGCAGCAGGACCACGACGCCGATGTCGGCGAGTCCGAGCGCACCGGCTCCGGACGATCCTCCGGCAGGGATCACCTCTCCCTTCTGGTCGACCATCGCGAGACCCGGCGTGCCCGGGCCGTGCACCGTCCCGCTCGCGATCTGCTCCTGGAACCCCGCGAGCGCCTTGTCGAGCGACCCCATCAGATCGTCGACCGCGCGATCGAAGCCCGCCTCGCTCGACTGGCGCAGCTTCGTGTTGAAGTCGACGGGCGTCGCGGTGTCCTTGTTGCTGTCGACTCCCGACGCGTGGAAGAGCATCGTGCGCGTCGCGATGTCGAAGATCACGGCGTCCATCACCGTCCGCGTCTCGCTCTTCTCGCCCTCGACGAGGTACGCGCCGACGATCGTCAAGTAGGTCCACGAGCTCTTCCCGCTCTCGCTGAACTGGAACTGGTCGTACGAGATCAGCATCACGAGATCGACGCCGAATCCCTTGCGGATCCGGTCGAGCTCCGCGAATCCGCCGCCGGGCGAGAGCTGGCTCGAAGGGATGATGTCGATCGGCGCGATGCCCTTGCGGTCCTTGAACTTCTCGGCGATGCGCGCGAGCAGCGTCTGCTTCTGCGCTTCCGAGAACGGATCGCTCTGCCGCGCGCCCGACCCGAAAGGTCCGACGCTCGCGCCGCCTGCCATGGACGAGCTGGAGGATCTTGTGCCCGCGGGCGCGAACGCGATCCCGACGCGCACGGGCACGCGCATCTGCACGTCCTGCGGCGCCGTCTCCGGCGCGCCGGCGGGATAGAGATACTCGAGAGCGTTGCTGCGCTGGCGCTGCTCGACGGCACAACCGAGCGCGAGGAGCGAGACGAGGACGAAGATCGACTTCACGGCGAACTCCCTCTTCTCCGCGGGAATCGAGCGGAGATCGGGTGCAGAGCCTAGCGCTCCTTCGCCGCGCCCGCGAGCATCGCCTCGACGCTCGCGTCCGCGGAGGGCGTGATGCGGAGGCGTTTCATCTTCTCTCCGTCCTGCCCGAGCACGGTGAGCACGCCGTCGTCGCCCATCTCCCAGGTCCTCGCCGAAGGCGCGATCTGCGTGGGGGCATCGAACTGCGCGCACTGCGCGCCGTCGACGAAGATCGTGGTGCGACTCGACGGACCTTCCGCCCGGATCCACGCGAGATGGTGCCCGTCCGGAGTGAACGTCGGATTGAAGAACGTCTGACCCGACTGCACGCGCTTGCCGTCGACGATGAGACCGCGCGCGGCCCCGTCCATGTTCCCCGCGGGCGCGCCGAACAAGGCGAGGTGCTTCCCGTCCGGGCTGAACACCAGCTGCCGAGGCACCGCCTCCATCGTCGATCGGAGCAGCATCACGTTGAGGTCGGCTTGCACCGCGCCGTCGACGACCGGGCTCACGACGTTGCCGATCCCGAGGAGGTAGGCGTACCGCGATCCGTCCGCGCTGAACATCAGGCCCGAGACCTGCGGCGACTTCTGCGTCGTCACGGTTCCGTCGACGAAGACCGCGCGCTCGTTGTAGTTGTCGAACGCGAGGTACGCGATCCGCTTCCCGGCGCCGAACGTGAACTCCTGCACGCCGATGTAGGCGTCGGACTCCTCTCCGTCGATGACGACGAACGTCTTGCCGCCCATCACCGCGTGGTAGACGAAGTGGCTCGAGTCCGGCGAGAAGGACGCGTTCGAGACCGACGCGTACTCCTGCTGCCTCTTGCCGTCGACGACCATCGCGCACGTGCTCGCGGCCGTCGCGCACTGCGCCGCATAGTGCTTTCCGTCCGGGCTGAAGTGGACCTCCGAGATCCCGACCGATTCGGTGCTGTCCACCTTCTTTCCGCCGACTACGAGGAACCACTGCGAGCCGCGCTGCACCGCGGCGGCGACGAGCTCGCCGACCGGCGCGACGAAGAGCACCGCGTTCTCCGCCTTGAGCCAGGGCTTCCCGTCGAGCAGCACCTGGAGCGCCTGCCCGCGCCCGTTCGGGAGCGGGATCTGCGTGCGCACGAGCAGGTGCTGGCTGTCTCCCGTGAACCTGGGGTCGGTGCCCGTGTAGCCCGCGGCCTTCCCGTCGAGCACGACGGTCTGCTGCGCCGCGTCGCGCGGATTCGTCGCGACGTAGGCGAAGTGCTCGCCGTCGGGGCTGAAAACCGGCGCCGTGCCCCCGGGGAACCCGGCGACGCCGTCGAACACGACGCACGTGTAGTTGTCGGCGGGCTGGTTCGACTTGTGGATCTGCTGCATGAACCACACGTGCTTGCTGTTCGACGTGAACGCGAGCTGTGACACCGGCGACGAGGCGTAGCTGTCGAGAGGCGTGCCCACGCGAACGAGCTCCTTCCCGTCGACGACGACGACGAACTCCTGTCCCGAGCGCCCGACGTACGCCGTGCGCGAGCCGTCGGGGCTGAAGAGGACCTTGGCGCCGCCGTCGAGCGAGAGGACGTCGTCGAACTTCGGTCCCTCGACGCCGTCGAGGACGACGACGAAGCGACTTCCCTTCTGCATCACGGTGGCGAGGTGGGCGCCGTGCGGGCTGACGGCGTACTGGTTCCCCTGCTTCACCGGACCGACGACTTGTTCCTCCACTTTCGGCCCGGAGGCGTCCTGCGCGACCGCGAGCGCCGCGAGGAGGGCGAGCGAAGCGCCGAGCACGGCTACTTCTTCTCCCCGAGCTTCTTCTCGAGCGTCGCGAGCACGTCCGATGCCGAAGGCTTCCCGCCGTTCGCCGCGTTGCGCGTGACGAGCTTGCCGGTGCGGTCGTAGACGTAGACGAGCGGCAGGAGGTCGCCGTTCTGCGTCTTCGTGCCGAGGTCCGCGGCTTCGAGGCGGCGGTCGTAGGCGACGGCCTGGCCGGGGAGTTTCTCGCGCTCCTCGAGCTTCTTCGCGTCGTCGGCGGTGAAATCGTTGCTGACGAAGACGGCCTCGAACCCGGGGTGATCGGGCTTCATGCGCTCGTAGAACTTCGTGAGCTCCGGCAGGAACTGCGCGCAGCGCCCGCAGCCGAGGCGCGCCTCGTAGACGAGGACGTAGTCGGACTTCTCGACCGCCGGCGCGCCTCCGGAGGACTCGAGCGCAGCGGCGATCGAGCGCACGAAGAACGGCGTGCGATCCTTCGCGTCGAGCTTCACGCGCTCGCGGGCGCGCGCGACGATGTCCGTCTCGTTGATCGCTGCGGGGAAGTACGTCCGGAGCGTGCGGTCGTAGACGTTGACCTGCTCGCCCTCGAAGGCGCGGAGGATGACAGTGCGCCCCGCGGGAACACTGGATCCGTTGGCGAAGCTCAGCGGCCGGACGACGCTGAGCTCGACGGGCCAGAGCTCGGGGTGCGAGGGAAGCGTCTTCGCCGTGACGGCGAGCTGCTCCGGCGAGAGGCTCGCCATGAGATTGCTCGCGCGCTCGAGGATGTCGGTGCTGGCTGCGGGGACTTCGATGAGCCCGTTGCCGGTGTCGAGGTGGACTTGTCCGGCCGCGATCTCGACGAGGTCGAGCTCGAGGCCGGGGTTGTAGACCTCGGTCGGCGAGTAGCCGACCTTCTTCGTGAGCTTGACCTTCGTCGGCCACAGGTCGCGGCGATCGCGGAGATCGATGATCGAGATCAGCGGAGCCTTCGACGGCGCAGCGGGAGGGGCGGCCTGCGCCGGAGCACTCGCCGGCGGCTTCCCGGACGCGGCCGCCTTGGGCGCAGGTGCCTTGGGCGCGGGTGCGTGCGCGGATTTCGGTGCCGGATCCGTGGACGCGACGGCGTTGCGAGCCGACGCCGCGTCCGGTTTCGCGGACGGCGAATTCGCCTGGGAATCCGAAGTCGACGCCTTGGAGGAACCTCCGCACGCCGCAACGAGGGTCACGAGCACACCCACGAGCCATTCCGACCGCACCACGCTCCGATTCATGATCCCCTCACGCTTTCGCTCCATCCCTCGGGCCGCTGGGGTCCAAACGGACCCCGGTGTCGGGAAGGTATGCGCGGGCGCGCGTCGGATCCGCAGGGAATTCAGGATCCGCGAGGGGATCCTCGCCCCGTCTTCAGGGCTGCCACAGGAGCTCCCGGGTCTGCGTCGTGTTGAACGTGCTCGAGGCGGAGCATCCGCCGAGCACCGTCGGATCGCGGTAGAACACCATGTACCACCGCGTGCTCCCGGCGGCGATCACGTCGCCGAGCGCGGCCGAGCGCGCGTGGACGGTCGCGTCGCCCGCGCCGAAATCGGGTGCCGTGATGCTGCCGGCGACCGCGGCCTTCGCGTACAGCCGCTTGAGCGATCCGGCGACGCAGCGCACGCCTTGTCCGTAGATCGCACCGGCTGGAAGCGAGCCCACGCCCTGCAGCACGACGTGCAACGCGGTGGGCTTCCCGCCGCTCGTCGTGAAGACGACGCTGTCGGACGAGAGGTACTCGCCGCCCGACGCCGCCAGGCTCGCTCCGCCGGTCCCGGAGGAGTTGTCGCAGCCCCGCCCGGGTCCCGACGGCGGGTTGGAGCACGGACAGGCGATCACGCCCGCGACTCCGGGATCGCACAGGTTGGCGAAACCCGCGTGCGCGCGGTCGCGCACGAAGACGTCCGAAACGCCGTTCGTGTCGCCCGGGACGAGGTTGACCGCGTAGCTCCGGAAGGCGACGTAGCGGCCGTCGGCGGAGATCGAGCCGGCGAGGCTGCGTGTGTTTCCGCCCGCGCCGCTCGAGTCGACGCTCGTTCGTTCGGTGATCCCGAGCACGCGGTCGCGGACGAAATCGTCCCACGCGCCGTTCGTGTCCCCGTCGACGAGGTTGCTGGACCAGCTCGTGAACGCGACGTACCGACCGTCGTCGGAGATCGTCGGGTCGACGGCGCGGTTGTTCCCCTGCGTCCCGCTCGAATCGCGGGCCACGAGCTCGGTCGTCGCGAGCAGGCGATCGCGGAGGAAGACGTCGATGGCTCCGTTGTTGTCCACGGCGACGAGGTTCGTCGCGTCGGACTCGAAGACCACGTACCGCCCGTCGGGGGAGATCGAAGGATCCTCGCTGTCGTCGTTCCCCTGCACTCCGGCCGTGTCGACGCTCACGCGCTCGGTCGTGCCGACCAGGCGATCGTGGACGAAGACGTCCGCGATCCAGCCCGTGTCTCCGGGAACGAGGTTGGTCGACCAACTGGCGAACGCGACGAAGCGGCCGTCGGTCGACATCGCGGGATCGCGGCCGCTCCCGTAGTTCGCCTCCGCCCCGGCGGAGTCGACGCTCACGCGCTCGGTCGTGCCGAGCAGACGGTCACGAACGAACGTGTCCTCGAAGGAGTTCGTGTCCCCGGGCACGAGGTTGGAGGCGACGCTGCTGAACGCGACGTAGCGGCCGTCGGCCGAGATCGCGGGGCACGAATCGAGGCCGCTGCTGTCGTTCCCTTGCACGCCGTTCGAATCGACGCTCACGCGCTCGGTCGTGCCGGTCTGGAGGTCGCGGACGAAGACGTCCGAGCGGAAGTTGTCGTCGCCGGGGACGAGGTTGCCGGCGTAGCTCGCGAACGCCACGTAGCGGCCGTTGGCCGAGATCGCCGGGGTGAAGCTCGCGACGAGACCCGGCGCTCCGTTCGGATCGACGCTCGCGCAGACGGTGGTTCCGGTCTGGCGGTCGCGGACGAAGACGTCAGTGGAGTGGTTCACGTCGCCGGGGACGAGATTCGCGGCGCTGCTCGCGAAGGCGACGTAGCGACCGTCGGCGGAGATCGACGGGACGAGGCTCTCGCCGGCGGCCTGCGCGCCGCTCGAGTCGAGGCTCACGCGCTGCGTGACCTGCGCCCAACACGTGGTTCCGAAGACGACGACGCCGAGATCCAGCACGAGTCTCTTCATGACTCTCCTCCTGGCGGTCCTTGGACGCGTCTCAGGCTACTCCGGACTCCTCGCTCCCGCTACGGCAGGCTAGCGCCCGCTCCGCGCAGGAGCTCGCGGTACCACGCGACCGCGGCGTCGGTGCGGCCGGCGAGTGCGCTCGTGCCCCACACCACGGACAGCGTCCGCGTCGTGCTCGGTCCAGTCTTCGTCCTTTGCGAGTCCTTGACTCCGTTCGCGCACGGGCCGTCCGCGTCGAAGAGGCACAGGAGCCCGGCCAAGTCGATCGACTGACCGGACGCGTTGAACACGTAGCTCTCGCCTTCCTGCGCGATCCCGATGCGGAACGGCTCGCGCGCGAGCGCGAGGTCGACGACGCTGATCGGCAATCCGGAATGCAATGACACGACGTTGCACGCGTCGACCGCGAGGTTGATCGAAGCGAGCGATCCCTCCGCGCACGCGGCCAGGAGATACTCGCTCGCGGGCTTCCCGCGCCCAGTCGGCTTGTATCCGCCGTGCCGCAGGAGATCGCGCGCGGCCTTGCGCACCGCGTCGTCGCTCGCCATGGGCGCCGCAGCTCCGGTGCGGAACAGGGCGACGAGCTCCAATGGGCTCGTCATCTCCCCCAGCGCGCGCGGGAACGTCGTCGTGAACACTCCCGCGTCGAGCAGCGGGTGCGCGTCGATGCTGACCGAAGCCTGCGCCATCCCGCGTCATCGTACGCAGGAAGACCCACGGGGCCCTTCCGGAGCAGTTCTGCTTTGCAATGCAAAGTACTTCGTGTAGAATTGGGCCGGGATCGACACCTTGAACGCACCCTCGCTCGCAGCCCGGACCGGCGGCCTCCTCCGCGGCGAACCGACGTCCGCGAGCGCGTGGATCTTCGCGCGCGGGGCAGGGAGCTACGCCGAGCCCCTCCTCCTCCTCGGCGTCGGGGGCGCGATCTACGGCGCCGCGATCGGCGCCTGGCGCGACCCGCTGCTCGCCGGGTATGTCGCGATCAAGCTGCCGTTGTTGCTGGTGCTGACGACGCTGACGAACGCGATCGTGAACGCGCTGACGGCGCGCCTGCTCGGCCTCGAGCTCACGTTCGCACAGTCGCTGCGCACGGTGATGCTCTCCTTCGGAGTCGCCGGTGTCGTGCTCGCGTCGCTCGCGCCGATCGTCCTCTTCTTCGATCTGGCGCTCCCGGGTCCGATGTCGACCCAGAAGCATGTCGGACACGACGTGCTCGGCCTCTCGCACGTCGGCGCGATCGCGCTCGCCGGCATCGCCGCCGTGAGACGGCAACAGCGCTGGCTGCGCGAAGCCTTCCCGAGTTCCAGGAGCCGAGGCCAGGTCGTGATCGCCTGGCTCGCCGTGAACCTGTTCGTCGGCGCGCAGATCTCGTGGAACCTCCGGCCGTGGTTCGGGACGCCCGTGATGAGGGTGCAGTTCCTGCGAGACGATCCGTTCGACGGGACCTTCTACGAGTCCGTGTTCCGCATGGTGATCGATCACACGAGGTGACAGAGGTATGGAAGACGCAGCTTCGCAAGACGTGCCCGCCGCTCCCCCGCCGATCGCAGCGCAGGAGCTGCCCAGATTCGCCGGTCAGGGCGTGATCGACCGCCTGATCCGCGGCCCCGACGCGCTGCTGTCCGAGGTCGACGGGAGCGGAGGACCGAGTCTGCTCGCGTCGCTCGCCGCGATCGCGTTCGTCGGGCACTTGGCCTACGGCCTCGTCGTCGGGAGCTTCTCCGGAGGGACGCAGTGGTGGGCTGCGCCCGCGAAGTCGGTGGTCGGCGCCGCGCTGTGCGGAGCGATCTGCTACCCGAGCCTGTACATCTTCGCGAGCTACTCGGGAGCCGACGTGGGCGCGAGACGGGTGACGGCTCTGGTGCTCGGGCTCCTGGCGATGACGGGCGTGTTCCTGACCGGGTTCGCGCCGGTGTCGTGGGTGTTCTCGCAGTCCTCGACCTACACCTCGTTCATCGGCGCGATCCATCTCGCCGTCTGGGCCCTGTCGATCCTCGTCGGCGGGCGCGTGTTGACGAGCACCCTGCAACACTGGAACGCGAAGGGCGCCGGCCTCGCGAGTCTCTGGCTGCTGATCCTGATGGTCACCTGCTGCCAGATGATGACGACACTGAGGCCGATCGTGGGGACGTCGCCGAAGCTGCTCGATCCGGAGAAGAAGTTCTTCATGCAGAACTGGTTCGAGACGATCGACGGGGACGCGAAGGGGAAGGATGTCGTGCGGCCGCAACGGGACTGAGTGAGGGCGACGAGCTCTGACAGGACCGTCATCTCGCCCAGCGCGCGCGGGAACGTCGCCGTGAACGCTAGACTGGCTCCTGCCTCCCCTTCCAAGTCATCGCACGGAGTCGATCATGAAGGTCACACGCTCTCTCGCGGCGCTCGCCCTCCTGCCCGTCCTCGCTCTCGCCGCGCAGAAGCCGGCGGAGCAGAAGCCCGCGGACGCGAAGCCCGCGGATACGAAGAAGGACCTCACCGGCCAGGTCTCCGAGGAGGAGTTCAAGAAGCTCCACCAGCTCAAGAAGGATGCCGCGCCGCCGCGCAAGGGCACGATGATCGAGATCGGCAAGTCGAAGGCCTACCTCTCGATCCCCGAGGGCGCGAAGGCTCCGATGCCGGCCGTCATCGTCATCCACGAATGGTGGGGCCTCAACGACAACGTGATGCACTGGGCCGATCGCATCGCCGCCGAGGGATACGCCGCGATCGCCGTCGACCTCTACGAAGGCACGGTCGCGACGACCTCCGAGGAAGCGATGGCCGCGATGAAGAAGGTCGACGACAAGCGCGCGACCGAGACCATGCTCGCGGCGATGGCCTTCGCGAAGTCGGATCCGCGCATCCAGGCGACGAAGCGCGCCTCGATCGGCTGGTGCTTCGGCGGCGGCATGTCGCTGAAGCTCGCCCTCGCGTCGCCCGATCTCGACGCGGCGGTCATGTACTACGGGCACCCGGAGACGGATCCGAAGGCGCTCGAGATGCTGAAGGCCCCGCTGCTCGGCATCTTCGGCACGAAGGACACGAGCATCCCGCCCGAGGCGGTGAAGAAGTTCGACGACGCGCTCACCGCGGCGAAGAAGGAGCACACGTTCTATTCCTACGACGCGCCGCACGCCTTCGCGAACCCGAGCAACCCGAACTACGACGAGAAGAACGCGGCCGAGGCCTGGGAGAAGGCGCGCGCGTTCCTCGCGGCGCACTTGAAGGGTGCCGCGACGCAGGCGCGCGAGGCGAAGTCGACGAAGTAGCGCGCCGCGGTCAGAGGACCCGCTTCGGACGCCAGACGAGCGTGTCCTGGCGCTTGGCGAAGTGGAGCAGCGGCTCCGCGGGCGGAAGCTCGAATCCCTGCGCACGAGCGACCGTGTTCCGCTCGAACGTCGCTTCCGCGGGCTGCAGCGGCCAGGGCCGATGGTGGATGTCCGCGCGCCAGACGCGGCCGTCCGGCTCCGCCGCGTACAGGCAGTAACGCTCGGTCAGCCAATGCTCGAGGGTGCCGGCGCGCGCGAGAAAGACCTCTCCGGAGGGGCGGTACGCGACGTCGAGCGCACCGCCAGCCGCCCGCGCATCGGTGCGCGCGTGCGCGTAGCGGACGGTCTCCCCCTCCTGCACGCAGGACATCCGTGCGCGGAAGTACGGCAGGTGGAACCACGCCCGCGCGATCGCGACCGCGAGCGCACTGCGCGCGTCGAGTGAGAAGAAGAAGACGCCGGGCCGGTCCCCGATCCTCGCGTACGTGCGCACGTTGAGCTCCGGGAAGGCGGAGAGGCCGGGCAACGGCGGTGACCAGCGCAAGCGTACGCCGCTCATCCGGAACGGGACGACGCCGAGCCACGCGCGACCCTCGAACGTGTCGAGCTCGAGCCCGCTCGGGAGTGCAGCGCGCAGCGTCGCGGGCTGGATCGGCCAGTGAGCGAACAGGAGATCGTGCCACGACTGCGCCATGACCCACGTTCCGCGAGGGAGCGGCCACGGTCGATGCGCGACTTCGCTCCGGATGCCCATGGTCGTGCGCAAAGCCTACGGTTAGCGTGTCGCGCGTGCTGCGCGTCATCCGCAACCCCCAGTTCGCCAAGCTCTGGCTCTCGCAGTTCGTCAGCCAGACCGGCGATTGGCTCGATCGCGTCGCCTGCCTCGTCCTGATCGGAAGGCTCGGCAGCGCGTCGTCCGTGTTCGGCGTCGGCGTGCTGTTCGGTCTCGAGCTCGCGCTCCGGCTCCTCCCGTCGGCCCTCTTCAGTCCGCTCGCGGGGCCGATCGCCGACCGCCTCCCGCGGCGCATGCTGATGATCGTCTCGGACCTCGCGCGCGCGGCGATCGTCCTGTGCTTCCTCCTCGTGCGCGAGCCGTCGCAGCTCACGTGGCTCTACGTGCTGATCGGCCTGCAGATGGCGATCGGGATCTTCTTCGACGCCGCGCGATCCGCCGCGTTGCCGGAGACCGTCAAGCCGGACGAGCTGCACGACGCGTACGCGCTCTCGGCGGTGACGTGGAGCATCACGCTGTGCGCGGGCGCGCTCGCCGGCGGCTGGGTCGTCGAATGGGTCGGCATCTCGGGCGCTTTCGTCGTCGATTCGGCGAGCTACGTGCTCAGCGCGCTCTTCCTGATCGGCCTGCGCCTCCCGCCGGTCCCGAAGCACGCCGAGCCGTTCCGCTGGGGCGACATCGTGCGGCTCACTGATCTCCGGCGCGGCCTCACGCACGCGCGCAAGCTCGGCGTCACGCCGATCCTGTGGACGAAGAGCTTCTGGGGCGGAGCCGGCGGATTCCTCGTCCTGCTTTCGCTCGCCGGGCGCGATCAATTCGGATCCGGTGCGAGCGACGCGGCGAAGGGCCTCGACGAGGCCGCGGCGATCGGCGCGACCGCGGTCGCGACGGGCTGGCTCTACTTCGCGCGCGGCATCGGAACCGGCCTCGGTCCTCTGCTCGCGAACCTGTTCTTCGGGAAGACGGACCCCGCCCTGAAGCGGCAGATCACCGCCGGCTTCGTGATCGCGGCGATCGGGTACGCGCTGTTCGGATCCTCGCACAGCCTGTGGATCGCGTGCGTCTTCGTCGCCGTCGCGCACACGGGCGGGAGCACGCTGTGGGTCGCGTCGACCGTGTTGTGGCAGAAGCACGTCGAGAATGCGTACCGCGGGCGCGTCTTCGTGATCGAGTTCCTGGCTCTCGACCTCGCGTTCTCCGCGGGCGGGATGGTCGGCGGGCTCATCTACGACGCGACCGGATCGCTCTCGCTGTCGTCGTGGATCATCGCGGGACTCGTGCTCCTCCTCGGATCGATCTGGACCTGGACCGCGCGCAACGTGCGCGGCCCGGAGCGCGCAGTCGAGGTCGTGCCCGCGGTGGTCGAGCCCGACTGATGGTAGAGTCACGCGCGACACCCGTGAGCACGAACCGCGTCGCCGTCGTCGAGGCGAACCTCGACACAGAGCTCGAGAACGTCAGCGCCGCGCGAGTGCGTCTCGCGCCGGACGCCCCGCTCCGTCCCGGCAGCGGCTTGACGGCGCGCGCGGCGGTCGAGTTGTTCGAGGACCAGGTGCTCTCGCGCGCGCTCGACGTCGCCGCGCGCGAGCTCAAGCGCACGAACCGCAGCTTCTACACGATCTCGAGCGCGGGCCACGAGGACAACGCGGTGCTCGGAGCGCTCCTGCGACTCGACGATCCGTGCTTCCTCCACTACCGATCCGGCGGATTCATGATGGCGCGCAGCCGCAAGGCGCCGGGTGTGACGCCGGCGTTCGACACGCTGCTCTCGCTGTGCGCGTCCGCGGAGGATCCGATCAGCGGCGGGCGGCACAAGGTGTGGGGCAGCCGCCGGATGTGGGTGCCGCCGCAGACGTCGACGATCGCGTCCCACCTCCCGAAAGCGGTCGGAATGGCGTTCGCGCTCGGACGCGCGCGCCGACTCGGGCACGACACGGGACTCGCGGACGACGCGATCGTGTGCTGCTCGTGCGGCGACGCCTCGATGAACCACGCGACGGCGCTCGCGGGCCTCAACGCGGCGCGCTACATGAGGAAGAACGGCGCCCCGTGCCCGATCCTCTTCGTGTGCGAGGACAACGGCATCGGGATCTCGGTCGACACGCCGCGGCGCTGGATCGAGGAGATGTACGAAGGCGCGCCGCACATCCGGTACTTCCGCGCGGAGGGCGACGTCGACGCGATCTGGGACGTCGCGGCGGAGGCGATCGAGACCTGCCGCGCGAGCCGCGTCCCCGTGCTGCTCCACCTGAAGTGCGTGCGTCTCTGGGGACACGCGGGGAGCGACGTCGAGACGACGTACCACGACCTCGCCGAGATCGAAGCCGTCGAGGCGCGCGATCCGCTCCTCCGCAACGCGCGGCGTCTCGTCGCGACCGGTGCGGCAGACCCCGCGGAGCTGCGCGCGATCGTCGCCGACACGCGCGTCCGCGTGCTCGCCGCGGCCGACGAAGCCGCGCGGCGCCCGCGGCTCACGACGCGCGAGCAGGTCATGGCGCCGCTCGCTCCCTGGGACGAGGCGCGGGTGCGCGCGGAGGCTGCGCGGCCCCTCGATGCGGCGACGCGGCGCGCTCATTGGGGCGACGCACTCCCCGAGGAGGCGAAGAGCCCGACCAAACGGACGCTCGGCTCGCACATCACGTCGGCGCTGCACGACGAGATGCTGCGCCGGCCCGAGATGCTCCTCTTCGGCGAGGATGTCGCGAAGAAAGGCGGCGTCTACGGCGCGACGCAGGGGCTGCAGAAGCGTTTCGGCATCGGGCGCGTCTTCGACACGCTGCTCGACGAGACCTCGATCCTCGGTCTCGCGCAAGGGCTCGCGCACGCGGGTTTCCTGCCGGTGCCGGAGATCCAGTACCTCGCGTACCTCCACAACGCGCTCGACCAGCTTCGCGGCGAGGCCTGCTCGCTCGCGTACTTCTCGAACGGCCAGTTCACGAACCCGATGGTCGTGAGGATCCAGGGACTCGGCTACCAGAAGGGCTTCGGCGGCCACTTCCACAACGACAACTCCGTCGGCGCTCTGCGCGACATCCCGAGCCTGATGCTCGCCGTCCCGTCGCGTGGCGACGACGCGGCGCGGATGCTGCGCGGCGCGCTCGCCGCCGCGAAGGCGTGCGGCCGCGTCGTGTGCTTCCTCGAGCCGATCGCGCTGTACCACGAGCGCGATCTGTACGAAGACGGCGACGGCGCGTGGCTGTTCGACTACCCCGCGCCGCCGAGCGCGCTCCTGCCCGGCGAGATCGGCGTCTACGGCGAGGACGCGAAGGACCTCGTCCTCGTGACGTACGGAAACGGCGTGCGCCTCTCGCTGCGCGCCGCGCGACGGCTCGAGCGCGAGGCGAAGATCCGCGTGAGAGTCGTCGATCTGCGCTGGCTCGCGCCACTCCCCTTCGACGCGCTCCGCCCGCACGTCGAGAGCTGCGGACGCGCCCTGGTCGTCGACGAGTGCCGCGCGACCGGCGCGGGGATCGCCGACGCGGTCGTCGCGCACTTCGCGGAGGCCGGATCGCGCGCCCGCGTGCGTTCCGTGCGCGCCGCGGACACCTACGTGCCGCTCGGATCGGCGACCGCCGCCGTGCTCGTCGGCGAGGACGAGATCGTCGCGGCCGCGCGGGGACTCCTGGCTTGAAGCGCGCGGCGATCCTCTGCCCCGGCCGCGGCTCCTACGCGGAGAAGACGCTCGCGTCCTTGCCGCAGGATCACGCATGGGTGCGCCGCGCCGACGAGCTGCGGAAGGAGCGCGGCCTCCCCTCGCTCGCCGAGCTCGACCGCGCGCCGCGTTTCGTTCTCGCGACGCACCTCGCACCCGCGAACGCCTCGCCGCTGATCTGGCTCGTGTCGATGCTCGACAGCGCCGCGGCGATGCAGGAGCACGAGATCGCGTGCGTCGCCGGGAACTCGATGGGCTGGTACACGGCGCTCGCAGTCGCCGGCGCGCTCGACTTCGACGACGGGTTCCGGCTCGTGCAGGAGATGTCGATCCTCCAGGAGGAGCAGCAGAAGGCCGAGGGCGGCGGGCAGGTGATCTACCCGATCGTCGACGAGCGCTGGCGGCACGACGCGAAGCTCGAGGACGCCGTGCGGACGGCGCTCGAGAGCTCGAACGGCGAAGCGCGGCTCTCGATCCGCCTCGGCGGCTACCGCGTGCTCGCGGGAAGCGAGGTCGGGATCGCGCACCTCCTGCGCGCGCTCCCGAAGGTGAAGCTCGGGCAGAATCCGTACCCCTTCCGGTTGATGCAGCACGGGCCCTACCACACGCCGCTGCTCGCCGGCGTCGCCGCGAAGGCGCGCGAGCGGCTGGGGACCCTGGCTTTCCGCGCGCCGAAGACGACGCTCGTCGACGGACGCGGCGTGCACTTCACGCCCTGGTCCGCGGATCCCGTGGCGCTCGCGAGCTACACGTTCGGCGCTCAGATCACGGAGCCGTTCGACTTCACGACGAGCGTCCGCGTGGTGCTGCGGGAGCACGCGCCCGCGCGACTCGTGTGCCCCGGCCCGGGCAACACGCTCGGCGGAGTGTGCGGCCAGATCCTCGTCGAGGAAGGCTGGCGCGGCATCGGGAACCGCGAGGACTTCGACCGCGTGCAGCAGAGCGACGATCCGATCGTCGTGTCGATGCGGCGCTGAGTCACGCGAGTCGCGGCGGCTCTCCTGACCCGCGGCTCAGGAGCAGCGGCGGCGCGACGACGACCTTCACCTCGACGGCGACGTCGTACGCGCTCCGCACCGCTTCCCTGCCGTACGTGCGCTCGAGCCTGCGCACGATGAAGTGGCCGCGGGCCATGCGCTGGAAGTGCGCGATGAAGAGGAGGTTCACACCCGCTCCACCGACCGCGCCGATCACGGGAACGGCCTGCAACACGGCCTTCTCGGAGACGGAGACGCTCGCGCGCGACGCGACGGCGGCGACGAAACGCACCAGGACGGGCGCGCCCTCCTGCACGATCCCTTTCTCGAGCACGAATTCGGCGGCCTCGCCGACCGTCCGCGCGAGCAGGGCTCGCACGGCGAAGTAGCCGGTCTCCGCCGCGTCGTCGCTCGGCGACCGACTGCCGAGCGCGAACACCTGGATGCACGCGGCGCGCGCTTCCGGCGTCCACAGATCCTCGCCTTCGCTGCGCGCGATGTCCGCGATCGATCGCAGCATGAGCATCGTGGAGATCGGGAGCTCGATCGGGAGCGCGGCGAGGCCGAAGAAGCCGCCGATCGCTCCCGAGGAGGTCGCGAGGAACTTGTGCAGACCGTTCGACGAGGGCCGCGTCCTCCGCGACGAGAGCGTCCACGCGCCGACCGCCAGCGCCACGCGCAGGAGTGCGCGCGTCGATCCGCTGACGATCCTCGCGAAGCCGCGCGGCAGGAGCTCGAACGCCTTCTCGACCGGCAAGCCGATCAGGTTCGTGACCTTCATCGCGGCGCCGGGGTTCTCGAGCATCGCTCGAGCGCGGCGGAGATCGGCGAGGTCGGCTGCAGAGAGGGGCATCGGCAGGCCCAATCTACGCCCCGAGCGAGCCCGGAATCACCCCCGCTTCAAAGCTCGAACACGGCCGCGGCCGGCGAGGGTTCCGCGACGAAGCCGTGCTCGAGCGCCCCGAGGAGCGCGTCGACGCGCCCGGCGTAGCACAGGCCCACGATGCAGCCGCCGAATCCGGCTCCGGTGAGCCGCGCGCCGGCCGCTCCGTGCTCGAGCGCCGCGTCGACGAGCGCGTCGAGCTCGCGGCAGCTCACTTCGTAGTCGTCGCGAAGGCTCGCGTGCGAGGCGTTCATCGCGCGGCCGAACGCGGGGAGGTCGCCCTCGAGCATCGCGGCGCGCGCATCCTCGACGCGGATCGCCTCCGTCACGACGTGCCGGAAGCGGCGGAGGAGCGGTTCAGGGAGCACGCGCTCCGCCACGGCGAGGAGCCGGCCGTCGGGGACGCGCGCGACGAGGTCCGTGTACGTCGGCTCGGGCCCCGCGAGCTCCTTCCCCTCCGGCGCGTCGGCGAAGGCGCGCAGCGCCTCGCGGCACTCGCGGACGCGCGCGTTGTATCCCTGCTGCGCGCTGCCGGACTTCTTCGCTTCGACGAGCGTGTTCGCGACGACGAACCGCCAGTCGGACGGGACCGGAGTCGGACGCAGGCGCAAGGGCTCGAAGTCGATGACCACGGCCGAGCCGCTGCGACCGCCGAGGCAGATCGCCTGGTCCATGCCGCCGCTGTGCGTGCCGACGTAGCGCTCGGCGCGCGCGCACAAGGACATGAGCTCCGCGCGGTCGATGTCGGCGTCGTTCGCGCGCAGCAGCGCGAGCGCGCACGCGACGAGGAGCGCGGAAGAGGACGAGAGCCCTGCCGCGTCCGGGATGTCCCCGTCGACGAGTCCGTCGAAGCCCCGGCGCAGATCCGCATGGAGCGCCAGGGCCTGGACGGCCGCCTTCGCGTAGTTCCCCCAGTCGCCCGCGACGAAGGGCGGGATCTCGCGCGCGATCTCGAACTCGCGCGGCTCGAAGCGAGGATCGACGTTGGCGAGGCGCACCACGCCGTCCTTCCGCGCGCGGAACGCGATCTCGACCGCGCGCTGGATCGCCATCGGGAAGACGGGGAGCCCGTTGTAGTCCGTGTGCTCGCCGATCAGGTTCACGCGCCCGGGGGCGCGCACGAGATGCGTCGGACCCGGTCGCCCGAACCGCCGGATGAACTCGTCGGACGGCGGAGTCGGTCTCGGGATCTCGCCGCGGTCCATGGTCGACCACGGATCCTAGCGCGGCGATCAGAACAGGAAATACGAGACGACGAGATCCGTCGCGTCGCCGTCGCCGTTGTAGTCGGCGCCGGAGAATCCCTGGAGCCGTTCGTCGGCGATGAACGCCGCTGCCAGCGGATGCGCTTCTTCCGGATTCACCTCGATCGCCGAACGACCCGGGATCGAGTTGAGCACGCCCATCGCGTTCGATTCGCCGATCGCGAAGTACGTCCGGTACAGGATGAAGCCCGTCTCGAGCCCGTCGTTGTTCTTGTCGCGGCTGTCCTCGGCTTCGCTCACCCGGTAGAAGGCGATGTCGTTCGCGATCACGATCCCGGCGTCGTCGTGCTTCAGGCCGACACCGACGGCGGGGAAGTCGAGGAACGTCGGATTGGTCTCGAACCGGGCGAAGGAAGGGATGCTGTCGAGCATGTCCAGATCCTCTCCCGGCAGCGGCGGGTCGTGCGCATCGAGGTTCGCGCCCGGCGAGCCGAGCGGCCCGTAGGAGCGCTCCTCGACCGCGACGCCGAGACGCGATCGATCGGGGATCTCGGTCAACCAGCTCGCCCCGAACGCGTTCGTGTACGTCGGCCCGTGCGTGAAGTCCCACGGCGTGATCGAGTTCGCGTTGCCCGAAGGCAGCAGCGAGCCGAGATAGTCGAAGGTCTTCGCGCCGTCGAGGTTGATGTCGAGGTTGTCCTGGGCCTCGGACACCTCGATGACGAAACGGTCCTCGAGCTCCGAGAGACCATGCGTGCCGCCGGCGACGTCCTTCAACGCGTGGATGGTCGCCGACGCCGTCAGCGGGAGCACGGGCGTCGTCATCGGCGCCCAGCGCACGACGTAGTCGAGCGTGTCTCCGTCTCCGTTGAGATCGCAGTCGCCCTCGGCGCCGTTCGGATCGGCGACGTCGTGCTCGGGACTGATCGTCGCGACGTAGCCGTTCGCGAACACGATCTTGCGGCAGCCGACGAGCCCGGTGTTCACCGGCGGACTCGCGAGCGGGTTCGCGTCCCAGGCCGAGAACTCGAGGTAGTGGAGGATCGAGTCGCGAGCGTCCGTGTCCTCGAATCCGGCGCACTGCGTCGGCTGCCATGCACCGGTGAAGAGCGCCGGGTCGTTCAGGTTCGTCTGACCCTGCCCGAACTCGGACACGAGGAAGCCGACTTCCCAGCCGTGCGCCGGCGACCTGCGCGCGCGGAACGGACTCGCTGCGGGCACCGCGAGCTCCATGCTGCGGATCGTGCGTCCGCCCGCGGTCGCGTCGAGCAGAGCGAGCACGGAGTCATCGGTCGCGTCGCCGTCGCCGTTCAGGTCGCGACCTTCGACGGTCTCGTCGAGCGCGAGAAAGAGCAGTCCTTCGTCCTTCGCGAGGATGCGCGGCGCGAGCGGGCCAGCCGCGTCCCGCGTCGCGACGCGGACCGGAGTCGTCGGCGCGCCCGAGGAGATCGCGAAAAGGCTGCTCTCGAAGGGTTGCGTCGCCGCCGTGGCGCTCGCGAAGTAGACGCGTGTCCCCGAGGACACGAGCGGGATCGTCGCTCCCGACTGGAGCTCGTCGATGAAATCGGGGGCTTGCGTCGGCGCCGCCGCGGACACGTGCAGGAGGACGAGATCGGTCGTGTCGGTGTCGCCGTTCCAGTCGCGGCCGTCGAGCGCCTCGTCGACGACGAGGTAGAGCTCCGGGCCCGCCCACGCGATCCCGGTCGCGGCGACGTCGAGTCTCGTCTCGACGCCCGTGTTCATGTCGATGACGACGGCGATCGAGTCCGTCTTGTCGCCGTCGCCGTTCATGTCCGTGCCGCCGGGGCCGGTCGTCGCCTCGTCGGCGAGGAACGCGAGGTGCGTCCCGGAGAGGACGATCGAGGTTCCGCCGGCGACGCTGACGGTCGAGCGGCGCACTTGGATCGCGGACGGACTGGAACCGCTGCCGCCGGCGCAGGCCGCGACGATCCCCAACGACAGTGCGAAGACGAGAGCGCGGTTCACGGTCCTACCACGGAGGGCCGAGTCCATTGCAGATCTCGGTCATCCGGGTCTTCAGCGCAGCGTCGGGTTCGACTTGGTGGAGCGCCATCGAGCAGCACGTCGCGGAGAGATCCTCCGCGCGCGGCCTGGAGTTCGGGTTCTCGACGCCGGCTTCGACGGCCCGCTTGTAGACCGCGAGCGCCGCCGGCGCGTCCCCCATCGACCGGTACGCTTCGGCGAGCGGCCGCAGCGTCGCCGCGCGGAAGATGTCGACGATCTTCGTGCGCTCCGATTCGAACAGCGCCAACGCGGCGTCGGCTTCCTTCCTCGCCGTGTCCGTGTCGCCCGCGCGCCAGCGCAGCCCGGCCAGCCGAGCCGCCAGCGGGATGACGTCCTCCGGGTTCCACTTCGCGCCGTCGACGAGAGCGCGCCCTTCGTTCACGAGCGCGAGCGCCTTCTCGTGGTCCTCGTGACCGAGAGCGAACCCGGCGAGCGTCATCGTGAGCTCGACGCGGATCGGAAGCGGCATCTTGTTCCAGGAGCCCCTGATCTTCTCCTCGACGCGCGAGCGCCGCTCGACGTCGGAGTAGAAGTGGTCGAACAGCAGGGAGCAGGCCTGCAGCGCGCCCTTCACGCGGTCGAAGTTGCCGATCGACACGGCTTCGTCGAGAGCCCGCAGCTGCTCCTCGAAGCCGTCCGCGTCGCTCTGCATCGCCTTTACGGCGTTCACCTTGCCGGATTCGGAGTCGACGACGCCGGCCTCGAGCTCGGCAGCGCGCTCGCGCTGTCCGAGGCACGCGTAGGTCTTGGCGATCGTCGAGCGGATGCGGTCCTGCTGCCAGTCTTGCGTGCTCTCGTCGTCGGCCACGCTCGCGGAGACCTTGCGCGCGCGCTCGAGCCAGGGCTCCACGTCGTTCACGGAGCCGTGCCGGGCGCAGTAGAACGCGAATTCGGCGTAGGCGACGCCGTGCAGCCAGTTGTCGATCTTCTCGCCGTACGCGAGCGCGCGGCGCGGCTGATCGAGCGCGAGGGAGGCCTCGACGACGTTCTCCTGCGTGCGCGAGCGGTTCTTCAGGTGCGGTTTGACCGGGAATGCGCTGGCGGCCTTGAACGCGAGGTCGAGCAGCTCGCCTCGGTAGGCGGCCAGCGGCGCGTCGGAGATCGAGGGGACGACGACGGAACTCGGCGCGGCCGTCGATCCGGATCCGGCGTGCGCATCGGAGCAGGCGGTGAGCAGGCAGAAGAGCAGCAGGGACTTCGAATCCATCGTCAGAACCTCGGAAAGAAGAGACTGGGGCGCCGCGCGGTCCTCGCCGCGCGGCGCCCCGTTCAGATCACCAGACGATCGCGTAGCCGTTCGACACGTTCGACGTGTCCGACGGCGGGTGGCTGCAGAACGCCGGGACCGGGTCGCGGTACCACACTTGGTAGTAGCGCGTGGAGCCGGGGGCGATCGGATCGCCGAGCGCGGCCGAGCGGACCGTGATCAACGGATCCGAGCCGGTCGGAGCGGAGACGACACCACCGACGGCCGCCTTGGTGTAGAGACGCTTGAGGGATCCGCCGACGCAGCGGACGCCGTCGCCGTAGAAGACGCCGGCCGGGAGCGTCGCCGGACCTTGCAGCACGACGCTGAAGGCGGTCGGCTTCTCGAAGGACGAGGTCAGGACGACCGAGTCCGGGCTCGTGATGCCCGCCGCCGTCAGCTGCGCTCCACCAGTCGTGGAGGAGTTCTCGCAACCGTGGCCCGGCGCGCCGTTGTTGCCGCACGGGCAGGCGTGGCCGGTGCCGTCGCCGAAGCAGAACGGCACGCCCGGATCGCACTGCGTCGTGAAGCCGAACGCGAACGAGGCCGTCCAGTTGCAGAGCCAGCTCTGCGCACCCGGAGCGAACGCCCCGCGGTACATCGCCGGCGTGTAGAAGCCGTCGTTCGGCGCGGCGCCGACGCTCACGAGAGCGGCGTTCGCCGGACGCGGATCGAGCGCGATCACCGGGAGGACGTTGTAGCCGGGCGCCGCGACCGCAGCCCCGCGCGTGAGCAGGGTCACCGGGGCGTCGGCGTCGAGGACACCGGGGGTGATGACGTTGTTCTCCGCCGGAGCGAAGACGCCGCGAGCGGTCGCTTCGGTGTAGGCGTTCGCGTTCACGTTGCGGAAGAACACGCTGTCCGTGATCTCGGCGAGGTTGCCCGAGGTCTGCGCCGGATAGTTCGTGGCGTAGGACCCGGTCGTGAAGTCGTTCGGCATCGGGGGCACCGCGTTGTAGGCAGTGGTCCAGGTGTCGTTCCACGAGAGCGTGCCGTTGAAGCCGTAGCCGTGCGCGCCGTCGCCGTCGACGTTGTCGAACTTGACGACTTCACCGCCGCCGTCCATGAAGATGCAGTTGTGGTACTGGACGCGCGCGTTGTCGCGCCAGTCCGTCGAACCGCGGGGGTTCAGCGGCTGACCGATGCACGTGAAGTTGTAGATCGAGGTCGTCGTGACCGGCTGCCAGTCCGAGTCCTCGGCGCCGTCCGTCTCGAAGTCGTGGTCGCCCACGCCCGAGCCCGTCGCGGCGACGACGCTGTAACCCTTGACGAGCAGGCCGAACTGGGCCTTGCCGCGCCAGCCCTGGTCGACGTCGAAGGCGTCGTCGCCGATGTTCCAGATGTTGAGGTACTTGAGGTTGACCGTGCCGCCCCAGATCTCGATGCCGTCGTCGACGTTGTTCATGATGTCGACGTGGTGGATGTCGGTGTTCCGGCCGATGCCGCCGAGCGACAAGCCGTTGAGCTCGTTGTTCAGGGCGACGACCTTGCCGCCGTAGCGCAGCGAGACGTAGGTGATGCTGCCGCTGTCGTCGTCGTCGTTGCCGCCGCCGTACAGGACGTTCGGGTCACCGGGGAACGCTGCGACGAGCCCTTCCATCGCGCCGACGTTGCTCCCGCTCGGCACCGAGGTGTTGCCTGCGATCGCGTTCTCGGAGATGTAGGCGTTGCCCATGATCGTGAGGTTGCCCCACTCGTTGCAGGCCGGACGCCACGTTCCGGTCTTCGGGTTGCCTGCGACCCAGGTCGCCTCGTCGGCCTTCGACGTGAAGATGACGGGGTTCGTGCGGGTGCCGTTCACGAAGATCTGCGCGCCGCGGCACACAGCCAGGCTGCCGCCGACGTTCGTGTCGCTGGAGACGACGGTGCCGGCGTCGATCGTCAGCGTGGCGCCGGGGAGGACGTAGATCTGTTGTTGGAGGTTGTAGGTGTTGTTCGAGGTCCACGTCGTGGAGACCGCGATGTTGCTGTTCACGAGGATGTCCGCCGCGCGCGCCGCGGTGGTCAGCCCCATTCCCGCGACCGCAACGATCGCTGTTCTTTGGATCACGCTTCTCACTGGTCATCTCCTAAGAAGAAGTTCACCTCGCGGAGCTCAAAGGAGACGCTCTCCTTCGTGTGGGCATCCCGAGGGCCGGGATGCTAGGTGTGCATTGTTCGCCCGACGTGAAGGCTGAGTGTGTCTTCGTAGAACCCGGGGGGGGCATCAGTGCCGTGCCTTGGCGATGCGCTCGACCTGCTCGAGATAGCGCGCGATGTCCTCGCGCGGACGGACCTCCTGCGCCCGCCGCAGCAGCGGGATCGCGTCGGCGTACCTCGCCATCCCGACGAGGACCTGCGCGTGCCGGATCTTCGCGTTGACCTCGAAGGCATCGAGGCTCGCGGCGCGTTCGTAGTAGAGGATCGCCCGGTCGGGCTCGTTCTGGCGGCCGTAGTGCTGGCCGAGGAGCATCAGCGCCTCGCCGTCGAGCGGATCGATCTGGACGACCTCCTCCAGGATCTTCGCGGTGTCGGCGTTCCCTCCGCCCTCGGCCATGCTGAGGCGCGCTTCGAGCTTGAGCAGCTTGCGGCGATCGCCGTCCTGGATCTGCGCGCAGGCCAACTTGATGTGCATCACGACCTCGCGCGCCTGGGGCATCGCGTTGCGGGCGATCAGCACCTCGGCCGCGTGGATCGGGCGCGCCAGCGGCTGCGCCGGGTCGACGTCGATCGCACGCTGGTAGGCTCGCGCGGCGAGATCCATCAGGTTCTCGCTGACGTAGAGGTCGCCGAGCGTGTGGAGGCTGTCGACCGTGCCCTTCCCCAGGCGGTCGACCGCCTCGAAGTTCGCCGCGGCCTTCAACGGCTGCTTCAGACCGAGGAAGGTGTGCGCCTGCAGCAGCCAGAAGTCGGCCTTGTCCGGGAACCGCTCGATCAGGACGTCGAGGAGCGCCGCGGCGTCCTCGAACTTCTGCTGCTTGAACACGCAGCGCGTGAGGCCGAGGCGCCACTCGGTGTTCTCCGGCTGGAGCAGGAGGGCGCCCCGGTACGCCGCCTCGGCGGGCTGGAAGTCCGACTTCGAGGAGTACGCGAAACCGAGCAGGCCGTACGCGTAGGCGTCGCCGCCGCCGAGCTCGATCATCCGCGTGAACGCGCTGATCGCGGCGTCGTAGTTGCCCCCGCGGACGTTGATCAGCCCGAGGTTGCGCCAGGCGCGGCGGAAGCTCGGGAACTTCGCGACGGCCTTCGTGTAGTTGGCGAGCGCGTCGGCCATCCGGTCCTGCTGGAACTGGATCCCGCCGAGCGTGAAGTCGAGGATCGCGGAGCACTCCGGCTTCATCTGCTTGCGCAGGGATTCCTCGGCCTTCGGGAGGTTGTCCGCCATCAACGGGCGGATTTTCTCGAGGATCGCGACTTCCTCCGGCGTGACGCGCGGCTCGACCTCCGAATTGATGCCGTAGCCCGCGATGAACTGCCGCTTGAAGATCGGGTCGTTCCAGATCGCGTCGATGTCGCTGCGCTCGTCCGCGCGAACCGGACCAGCGAAGGCGAACGCGAGCAGGCAGGCGAGTGCGGTGTGCTTCATGATCGTCAACTCGGTTGGAAGCGGATCGGAACCCGCATCTTGCAGGCGACGCGTTGTCCGCCCTTGACCGCGGGCTCGAACTTCCACTGCTTCACCGCGTCGAGCGCAGGCTTGTCGAATTCGGGGTGCGAGGACTTCTCGACACGCGGACCGGACACCTTGCCGCCGGAGTCGACGACGAAGATCACGGTGACGACGCCTTCGAGCGACTTGCCGCGCATCTCCGACGGGTAGACGGGTGCCGTCTGAAAGATCGGCCGCGGCTTCTGGTCGATCTCGGACATGCTGAACGCGCTCTCGAGCTGCTCCTCGAGCGCGCCCGCCTTCCCCATCCCGCCGATGCGGCCGCCGGAGGAGAAGCTGAGCGCGTCGGCGAAGTCCCCGCCCGCGGCCCCTTGTCCGTTGAGCGCGGCCTCGATCGCGCTCAGGCTCGCGGCCTCGAGCGCGGGAGCGTCGCCCGGGACGATCGGTTGATCGAGGCTCTTCGCGAGCTCGGCGCCGTCGGGTGGCTGCTCCGTCTCGTTCTCGAGCGCGTCGGGCTTCGTCTCCGCCTTCTTCTCGGGCGGTTTCTCGGCCTCGGCGTCCGCATCGCTCAGCAGCTCGACCTGCTGGAGCGTGCCGTGGTCCTTCTTCTTGCTGGGGAACAGCACGCCTTCGATGACGACGTCACCGACGAACAGGCCCGCGGCGGCCACGACTCCGAGGACGAGGGCGAGCTTCATTTCTTTTCCGTGTTGATGCCGACCTTCGCGACGCCGATCTTGCGCACTTCGTCGAGCACCGCGACGACGTGCTTGAAGTCCGCACCCGCGTCGCTGTTGATGATCACGCGCGGGTCCTTCGACGTCGCCTTCAGCGTCTGCAGCTTGAGCGGGAGCTGCGCGAGCGTGATCTTGTCCTTGTTGTAGAAGACCTCGCCCTTGGCGTTGACGCTCAGCGTGACGGCCTTCTCCATCTCCTGCTGGTCCCCGAGGGACGCCGCGCTCGACGCGGCCGGCAAGGCGACCTGGACGCCCTGGTTCTTCGTCATCGAGAGCGAGACCACGATGAACGTCGCGAGCAGGAAGAAGATGATGTCGATGAGCGGGATGATCTCGATCCGCGCCCGCTTGGCTCCGCCGCCGCGTGATCCGCCGTGCATGGTCAGCTCTCCTCGCCCGCCGTCACCGGCTCGAGCTCCTTGCGCGCCTTGCCCGTCCCCGGACCCCCACGCGGCCTGCTCGAGGGCACGAACGCTCCGCCGTGGGTCTGCATCAGGATCTCGAGCTGGTTCGCCGCCGATTCCATCTCGTGTCGCGCGTCGTCCATCCGCGCGTTCAGGAAGTTGAAGGGCAGGAGCGAGGTGATCGCGATGCCGAGGCCGAACGCCGTCGCGATGAGCGCTTCCGCGATGCCTCCGGTGATCGCGCCCGGCGCGTTCAGCTCGCCTCCGATCAGCTTGAACGAGCCCATCATGCCCGTGACGGTGCCGAGCAGGCCGAGCAGCGGCGCGAGCGTGATCACGGTGTCGAGGACCGGGATGCCGCGCTGGAAACGCTTCAGCTCGCGCGCCTGCGCGTACGTGAGCGCGTTCGGGAGCGACTCCTCGCGGTGCTCCAGGGCGTAGAGGAGAGCCCGGACCACGAAGTCCTTCGACTCCTTCGCCCCGCGGATCGCGCCTTCCGAATCGTCTTCCTCCAGCGCCGTGAACAGCGCCGCGAGCGCCTTCGGATCGCGCCGCCGGCGTTCGTTGATCAGGAACATCACGCGCTCGATCACGGTCCCGAGCGCGACGATCGCCGCGATCAGGAGCGGCCACATGATCGGCCCGCCGTTCTCGAAGATGTGGTAGAGGCTCGTCTGCTGCACGAGCGCCTTGAGCGCGCCGCCGCGCGAAGGATCGAGCGGCAGCGTGCCCTCGCCGCCCTGCACGAGCGCCGCGAGCCCCGCTTGCATCGCGCCCTCGAGCGGCCGGATGAGCGGTTTCGTCGAGCCCGATTGGGCGACGACGAGACCCGCGACGCCCGTCTTGGCGCAGAACAGCGCGACGGGGCCGATGATCGCGAACTGGCCGTCGGCGACGGCGCCCTGCGGGTCGACGGCGACGCCGGGGAAGCGCATGCCGCCGATGACCTCGAACAGGCGCTTCAGCGACACGTCGACGAACGCGAGCTGGCGCGAGAACCTCTCCGTCATCGAGAGCGTCGTGTTCTCAGTCGCCTGCTTGGCGGTGTCCGCGGCGGCCCCGCAGTACTGCAGCTCGCTGATGTTCACCTTCGACTCGAACGTGCGCGCGTACTCGTCGAGCAGGTTGCCGAGGTAGGCGAGCTCCTCCTGCCTCGCCTTCATCTCCGACTTCAGCGTGGCGATTTCGAGGTTCCCGGCGTCGACGAGCCGCGTCACGCGCTCGCTCTCGTGGCGGAGCTGCGTGACCTTCTCTTCCGACGCCGTGAGATCTTGCGCGAGCGGCAGCTTCTCGCCCGCGATCTGCTCGCGGAGCTTGTTGAGCTGATCGATGCTCTTCGCGAGCTCCTGATCGGCGGAGCGCGACAGCTGGTTCATCGTCCCGTCGGCAGCCGGCTGTTGGGTGCCGTCGCCGAAGGCGAGACCGAGGGTGCAGAGTGTGCCGACGAGTGCGTTCATTGGAGTTTCACCGGGAGCGGCACGAAGGCCGGACTGTGCTTGCCTTCCAGGATCTCGAGCGTCACGAGGACGTCGTCGGCGACCGCCTTGGACGGTTCCCACTTCCAGCCGTCGGCGGAAGGGCGGCCGATGCCCGCTTCGCCGCGTGCGCTGACGTAGTACGCCTGCGCGAGACCGACGTAGACCACCTTGACCTCCGACGGCTTGCCGTCCGCGAGCGTGCGGACCTCGTAGTTCACCGTGATCTCGGTGTTCGCCTTGTTGACCTCGTTGAGGATGCCGAGGACGTTCTGGAAACGCTCGGACGCGGAGACGCGGACCTTGGCCGGATCCTCGGGGATGCGCTGGAGCAGCGGCTGGAGCTTCGTCTGGATCGGCTCGGGGAGCGATTTCGCCAAGCGCCGGACTTCGCCTTCCATCCCCGCGACCGCGTCGGTCAACTGCGCGACGGCGGCCTTGAGCTGGTCGTTCTCGACCGCGAGCTCCTCCTTCTTCTTGCTCGACTCGGAGATGCCCGTTTCCGTCTGCTGGATCTTCTCCTCGAGCGTCGCGATCTCCTTCTTCACGAGGTCGATGCGGCCGACGAGGATCTCCTTCCCCTGCTGCCAGTCGTTGCGCTCCTTCGAGATGATCTGCTGGGTCTCGATCCACTTGCCCATCTTGAGACGGGTCTCCTCGAGCGAAGCCGACGCGGGCTTCTTCTCCGCGTCGCCGGCTCCTTGTCCGATCGACACGGCGCCGCCCGATGCGAGCAGGCCGATCGCAGCGGCGAGCACGAGCTTGGATTTTCGGTTCATGTTCGGTCCTTCGCGCGTCAGAACGACAGCGTCGTCGTGATGCTGAGCGAGTAGTCGATGCCCTTCGTGTAGGAAGTCTTGGTCACGTCGCCGCCGATGAACTCGGAGCGGTAGACCTCCTCGATCCGCGGATTGGTCAGGTTCTTGCCCTGGAGCTGCAGCTTCACGAACTTGCCGAGCTTCTGCCCGACGCTCAGGTTCAGAGAGCCGTACTCCCGCGCGTAGACGTTCGGCACGAAGTTGCCGTTCGATTCCGCGGCGCCGGCGACGAGCGTGTCGCCGGTGACCGTGTAGAAGAGGCCGAACTCCGTGCCCGTCTTCGGCACTTCGTAGGTCAGGAAGACGTTGTACAGGTGGTCCGGCGCGTTCGTCATGTCGCGGTGCGACATCGGCGCGAGGATGCCGGGCTGGCTGAAGCCCGCGGCTTCGTCGCCCGGGAGCGTCACGTCGGACTCGATCAGCGTCGCGTTCGCGCCGACCGAGAAGCCCTCGAAGGACTTCCAGATGTGCCCGATGCTCTGCCGCACCTCGAACTCGAAGCCCGTCAGGTTGCCCTTCGGGTAGTTGACCGGCGTCGTGAACGTGAACCCGACGAGACGCTGCACGTACTCGATCGGCTGGTCGACGTCCTTGCGGAACCACGACGTCGAGAACAGGGCGCCGTCGTACGGAACGTAGTCGGCGCGCAGGTCGTAGTTCTTCAGCGCGCTCATCTGGAGGTCGGGATTCCCGATGAAGATCGGTCCGCCGAGGTACTCCTGCTGGACGATCGGCGTCAGCTCCTTGAAGGTCTGGCGCGCGACGGTCTGGCTGTACGCCACGCGGAACGTCACCTGTTTCGACGGCCGGTACTCGAAGCCGATCGACGGCAGGACGTCGTCCTGGTGGAAGTCGACGTCGGCGTCCCCGGGATTCAACTCGACCGGCGCGCTCGCTCCGGGAGGGAACCAGACCGCGTCCGACTCGGGATTGTTCACGACGCCGAGGTGCGTCGATTCGAAGCGCGCGCCGCCGATCACGCTCCAGGTCTCCGAGAGCGGCAGATCCATCATCGCGTAGAGCGCGGAGATGTCCTGCTTGCCGCGGTAGTCGACGTCGGCGTCCGACGCGGTGACCGGGTGGTCCTGGAACGGGAAGACGGAGCTCCAGAAGTCCTCCCAGCCGCCTTCCCAGCTCGCGGCGGAGTCGCCGAAGTTGCTGAACGTGTCCTGGTTGAACGAGCGGCGGACGCGGTCGTCGAACACGCCGACCTTCAGGAAGCCGGGGTCGTTGGTCCACTGCTCGAACGGCAGCTTCAGGTTGACGGCGTACTGGTCGCTGTCCTCGTCGATCGTCTTCCAGATCCGCTGGAGATTGCCGAGGTTGAAGTTGGCGCCGGGCTTGTACGGCAGCCAGATCCCCGGCGTCGTGTACGAGTCCGAGAACGGCGGAATACCGGGGTGGTACGAGGGCGCTTCCCACAGCGCGCCGAACTGGCGCTTGTCGGGTTGATTGAGACCGGCCGAGCTGTGCGCGATGGTCCAGTCGACCTCGGGCGCCTTGCACTTGAAGACCTTGCCGACGTCGAAGTCGTCGAACGGCAGCGTGTCCCAGCCGTGCAGCTGCAGCGTCCCGGTCGTGCGCTCGGTGTACTCGAGCGTCTCCAGGCGGAGGTACGGCGCCGAGGCGATGTGATCGGGATCGTTGCCGGGCCCGATCGGATCGTCCGGGTTGTAGCCCGGGAAGAAGTAGGCCTTGCCGCGCGTGTCCTCCGCGAGCGTCGCCGTGTCTTCCGCGGTGCGCGTGTACAGGTAGGAGAGCGTCGCCGAGTGCTTCTTCGACGCGATTCCGAACGCCCCGAGTCCGCCCCACTGGACCGTGCGCTTGCCCTGCGTCACGTCGAACAGCGCCGTCTTGAAGTCTCCGTCCTGCGGCGTGCCCTGGTTCGTCTGCGGCGTCATCGGATCGCCCGGGTGCGTGACCCAGTACGAGTTGTCCTGGCCGTCGTCGAAGAACCTGCTTTTGCTCTCGTAGAAGACGCTCGCGAGAGCGCCGATCTTCGTGCCGTCCTCGTACACGTGCTTCTGCCCGGCGGTCATCGACCACTTCTGGTCGACCGGTGCCTCGCCGCGCGACACGCCGACCGCGCCGTCCCAGTTGCTGCCGAGGTTTCCGGTCTGGACGTCGCGACCGCCGTCGTCGTTCGCCCAGAAGTCGATCCCGCCGCCGTCGTACGTCAGGAACTTGCTGTTCCCCGTCGTCTGCGAGTTGTAGGTCGCCTGGCCCTTGATCTGGAAGATCCCCTCGTCCGGGATGCCCTTGAGCCGCAGATCGACCGCGCCGCCGGAGGCGTCGCCCTGCTGGTCGGGCATGAAGGTCTTCGTGACCTGGATGCTCTCGATCACGGCGGCGGGGAACTGGTCGAGCTCGACCGCGCGCTTGTTCTCGTCGGCGGTCGGCAGTCGCACGCCGTTCATCTGGGAGCTCACGTACCTGTCGGGGAGGCCGCGGATCACCGCGTATTTGCCGTCCTGCGTCGACGCTCCGGACACGAGACGCAGAGCGGCGGCGGCGTCGCCGGCGCCCGCGCGGCTCATCAGCTCGGCGCTGATCGAGTCCATCAACGCCGGGCTGTCGAAGCGCAGCTTGAGGAGCGCGCCTTCCGTCCCCGCGCTCAACTTCAGGATGTCCTCGACGACGAACTCGTCGAGATCCGTGAACTCGCCTGCGAGCGACATGTCGACGTCGGTCAGTTGACCCGCGGTCACTACGACGTCGGCCTTCACTTGGCGGACGTAGCCTTCCTTCGAGAAGACGAGCGTGTAGCGCCCGGGCGCGACCTGAGCGATCACGAAGTTCCCCTGGTCGGAGGTCGTCGCCTTCTGACCGGACTCGACGGCGGTGACCAGCACGCCCGGGAGCGGCGTGTCGAAGTCCTTGTCGTACACGACGCCGCGGATCGAGCCGACCTGCTGCCCCTGGCCGGCGCGGGTCGGGCTAGGAAGCAAGAGGGCTCCGAGTAGGATCCAACACGACCATCTCCACGCTGCCACGCTGGTGTCGTCTCTCCGGGATGTGGCGACTCGGAACTGCTCGGACGACCCGAGGGCTGCACGGTAGGCGTCGATTGCGAGGGTCTCGTGAACGTCGCATGGGGTTGACGTCAAAACCCCGATCCCCGGAATCCGGGTTGACAATCCGGCGGCGCGGCGTATTTTACCGATAGGTAAAGTAACCACCCGTGCCCACAGACGCCCTGAGCACCACGTTCGCCGCGATCGCGGACCCCACGCGCCGCGCGATCCTCGCCCGCTTGGCTCGCAGCAACGCCACGGTGACCGAGCTCGCGGAGCCGTTCGACCTCAGCCTCCCCGCGATTTCGAAGCACCTGAAGGTGCTCGAGCGGGCCGGTCTGGTCACGCGCGGGCGCGAAGCCCAGTGGCGACCGTGCCAGCTCCGCGCGCGGCCGCTGCACCAGGCCGCGGACTGGGTCGAGCACTACCGCGTGTTCTGGGAGCAACGCCTCGACCGCATGGCCGAGTACATCCAGGAATTGCAGGAAAAGAAGGAGACGCGATGAACACGAAGAAGCAAGAGAGCCTGGCCGAGCGCGAGATCGTGCTCACCCGCGTCGTCGACGCACCGCGGAGCCTCGTGTGGAAGCTCTGGACGGACCGCGCGCACGTGCCCCATTGGTGGGGTCCGACCGGCTTCACGACGGTCACCGAGGAGATGGATGTGCGGCCCGGTGGACGCTGGAAGTTTGTCATGCGCGGCCCGGACGGGCGCGACTACCCGAACCTGATCACGTACCTCGAGGTCGTCGAGCCGGAGCGCCTCGTGTACAAGCACGGCGGCGAGAAGGGCGTCGAGCCCGTGAATTTCACGTCGACGGTGACGCTGGAGGCCCTCGGTCCCGCCAGCACGCGCGTGACGATGCACTCGGTCTTCCCTTCGAGCGCCGCGCGCGACTTCGTCGTGCGCGAGTACAACGCGATCGAAGGCGGGAAGCAGCACCTCGCCCGGCTCGCCGAGCGCGCCGCGACCTTCGCGAAGCAGGCGGGATCCACGCCCGACTTCGTCTTTCACCGCGTCGTCTCGGCGCCGCGCGCGCTCGTCTACGAGGTGTGGACGCAGCGCGAGCACCTCGCGCGCTGGTTCGGACCGAAGGGCTGCACGATCTCCTCGTCGAGGCTCGACCTGCGCCCCGACGGCGTCTTCCTCTACTGCATGAGCTTCCCGGGCGGACACGAGATGTGGGGCAAGTGGGTCTTCCGCGAGATCGTCGCCGGCGAGCGCCTCGTGTTCGTCGTGTCGTTCTCGAACCCGGCCGGCGAGACGATGCACGACGCGGCGCACGTCGGCTGGCCCCTGCGGATGCTCTCGACCGTCACCTTCGAGGACCACGCCGGCAAGGGCGGCGGCACGGTCGTGACGGTGCGCTGGAACGCGCTCGACGCGACCCCGGAGGAACAGCGCACGTTCGACAAAGGACACGAGTCGATGCGCGGCGGCTGGACCGGCACGTTCGATCAGCTGGCCGAGTACCTGGGCTCGCTCGCCGGGCCCTGATCCGGGCTCGCACGCTCGAGCAGGCTCCGCACCTCCTCGTCGCTCGTCGGCAGGAAGCTCTCGTACCACGCTCCGACACCGAGGAACGGTTCCGGCGTCCGCGCGCAGACGACGGCGTCGACCTCCGCGCCGAGCTCGGCGCACGTGCTCGAGGAACCCACGGGAACGGCGACGACGATGCGCGCGGGACCGCGCTCGCGCAGCGACGCGACCGCCGCGCGCATCGTGGCGCCGGTTGCGAGGCCGTCGTCGACGAGGAGCACCGTGCGGCCGCGGACCTCGAGGGGCGGCTTCGCGTGACGGTAGGCCTCTTCACGGCGTTCGAGCTCGCGCGTCTCCAGCGCCGTCGTCGCCTCGACGACCTCGTCGGTGATTCCGAGTCGACGGATGAGCTCGCGGTCGAGGAAACGGACGCCCCCACCCGCGATCGCGCCCATCGCGAGCTCGGCGTGGCCCGGGACGCCGAGCTTGCGGACGATCAGGGCGTCGAGCGGAGCGCCGAGGGCCTGCGCGACCTCGGAAGCGACCACGACTCCGCCGCGCGGAAGGCCGAGGACGACGACGTCCGGCCGACGGGCGTACTCCTTCAGGTGCGCGGCCAACGCACGGCCGGCGTCGGATCGATCGCGGAACAGCATGGCAGCGCCGACCGCCAGCGGACTTTGGCACCCCTGGACGGAATTGAACCAGCGACCTGCCCTTTAGGAAAGGGCTGCTCGATCCAGCTTCTCGCTGCCCGATCGGTTCATCCGTCCTTGCGGCGGTAATGCAGCGCCACCTGGCCGGACCTCAGGCGGTTCGTCGAGACGAGCTCGAGGCGCCGCGAGGGCTCCAGGCCCTGAAACAAGGTCGGTCCGTGGCCGGCGATGACCGGGTGGACGACGAGACGGTACTCGTCGATCAGCCCCAGCCGCTCGAGCGCGGAAGAGAGTGTGGGGCTGCCCACGAGCACGCCTTGCGGGGTCTTCTCCTTCAGCTGGGTAACGGCCTCACGCAAATTCCCCTCGAGGCGGAAGGTGTTGTTCCACGGGAAGTCGCGGCGCGAGGCCGAGACCACATACTTCGGCTTGGCTTCCAGCTTGCGCGCCCACTCCCGCATCGCGCGCGGCGCATTCTCGTCGCGCGCCACCGCCGGCCAGGCGCTCTCCATGAGCTCGTAGGTGACGCGCCCCCACAGCATCGCCCCGGCTTCGTCCATCAGCTGCGTGAAGTAGTCGTGCAGCTCGTCGTCCGCGATCCCCTCGCGATGGTCGCAGCACCCGTCCAGCGTCACGTTGAGTCCGAAGGTCAAGAGGCCCATGGCGCTGATCTACCACGGCGGAGCAGTCGGCGGGAGCCTTCCGGTCGCCGGCATGCAGTGTCCCCCGGCACAAGGATCCGGAACACCAACCCACAGCAACGCCATCCGTGCGCAAAGCGCCCTCTTCCTGAAGACCAGGTCGCAAGTTCGACTCCCGCCGGGCGCACCATTCATCCGCGCGCGAACCTCGCGCGTTCTGTTGCAGTCCCGGTTGCAGCCACGGTTGTCCGTCCGTGGCGCGACCTGGCGTCGCATGGCGTACTTCGCGGCATCGCGAGGGCTGCGGCGACGTCGAAACCCAGCGCGCGTCGCCGCGCGCGTCCGCTTAGGCAATTCTTAGGAAGCCGCGAGCGACCATTTAGGATGCGGATCGAGGCTGTTTCCTCGATGTTCTTCGTCACCAAGCACGGAGACATCACATGCAACGCTTCGACCTGTACACGCACGTTCACAAGGCCGTCCGAGTTCTGCTCTTCGACGCCGTCGAGATCGTCGGGCGCACGGATTTCCGCCGCGCCGGCGAGATTCCGGCACTCGCCGCGTGCGTGCGCCGCATGATCCGGCTCACGCGCGGGCACGCCGAGCACGAGGACCGCGAGATCCATCCGCTCGTGCACCGGCTCGCGCCCGAAGTGGCCGCGGATCTCGAGCAGGGCCACGACCGCTTCGAGGGAGTCGAGCGCGAGATCGAGAAGCTGCTCGTGCGGATCGAGAACCCGCTGACGAGCAGCGACGAGCGCGTCTCGCTCGGTCGCAAGGTGCACGACATGATCGGCCCGCTCGCGGCCGACCATTTGACGCACATGGCGCTCGAGGAGGCGCGCGTCAACCGGCTGTTGTGGGCGCACTGCGGCGACGGCGAGATCCGGGAGATCCAGGGACGCATCATCGCGGCGATCCCGCCGCACGAAGTGGGCGAGTGGATCGAGCTCATGATCGGCGCCGGCTGTCTCTCGGAGCGCGCGGCGTTGCTCGCGGGCATGCGCGCCACGGTTCCAGCCGACGTGTTCGCGGGCGTGACGGCGGCGGCGCGCGCGAGCGTCGCTGAATCGGCGTGGAGCGAGGCGTTGCAGGCCGCGGACGCGCTGGGCGCCGCACTGGTCGAGCGCGCGTGAGCACGGTCATGAAGCTCGCACTTCACAATTTCGTGCGCTCGCGGATGGTGACGACGGCGCTGATCGTCACCGGCGTCATGCTCGTCACCGAAGCGGCGGTCGGCGTCGCGGATCTCGACTGTGCGGTGAGCGAATTGCCGGCGCGCCTCTCCGACACGGGACTTTACTTCGACATCGCGTCGAAGCGGATCGCGTGCGACGTGCTGCCGTACGAGCCCCAGTATCCGTTGTGGACCGACGGTGCGGCGAAGAAGCGCTGGATCAGGCTTCCCTCCACCACGACGATCGACGCCAGCGACCCTGATCACTTCGTCTTTCCGGTCGGGACGCGCTTGTGGAAGGAGTTCTCGTTCGGCACGCGCGTCGAGACGCGCTTCATGCTGCTCGGCGCGGACGAGAAGTGGCGCTTCGGGACGTACCTGTGGAGCGTCGATCAGCGCGACGCCGTGCTCGCGCCGGCGGAAGGCGTGCGCGCGGCGTGTGAGTCCGGGCCGGGCGTCGCGCACGACGTGCCCGCGCGCGCCGATTGCACGGCGTGTCACGCCGACGGTGCCGACGCGGTGCTCGGCTTCGACGCGTTGCAGCTCTCGTCCGACCGGGATCCGCTCGCGTCGCACGCGCAGGTGCCGGCGGCGGATGGCGTCGATCTCGCGAGACTCGTGCGCAGCGGCCGCGTGCGCAACCTGCCGCAGCGATTCGTCGACACTCCGCCGCGCATCGCGGCCAGCTCTCCGCGCGAGCGCGCCGTTCTCGGCTATCTCGACGCGAATTGCGGCATGTGCCACACGCAGCGCGCGCCGATCCCCGGGCTCGATCTCGACCTCTCGTACTCGCTCACGCGCGCGGGTCCGCCCGCTGCGATCGCGACGGCGGTCGAGCGTGCGAGCCGATTCCGCTTCCCCGGCGACGCCGAGCTGCAGCGCATCGCTCCGGGCGCGCCCGATCAGAGCGTGCTCGTACGACGCATGTCCGCGCGTCAACCGCTGTCGCAGATGCCGCCTCTCGGCACGCACGCGGTCGACGCCGACGCCCTCGCTCTCGTTCGCGACTGGATTCGTGAGGACCTCGTGCCCACGCAGTCCGTCGCGACGAATTCCTCATCTCACGACACTCGCAACTGAAAGAACGAATCATGACCAAGAAGAAGCTCGCATCGAACTGGATCTGGATCGCCGGCGTCACGCTGCTCGGGACCGGCGTGTGGATGTCGGCCACGGCCTCGGCCGGCGACGCCGAGACCGCGCAGCGCGTGGCGCGCGGCAAGTACCTCGTCGACGCGATCGGATGCGCCGACTGTCACACGCCGCTCGTGATGGGACCGAACGGACCGGCGCGCGACCCGAACCATCATCTCGCGGGTCACCCGCAACAACTCGTCATGCCCGCCGCGCCGAAGCTCGGGGACGGACCGTGGGCGTTCGTCTCCGCGGGCACCATGACCGCCTGGTCGGGGCCGTGGGGCACGAGCTTCACCGCGAACCTGACGCCCGATCGCGAAACAGGCCTGGGCGCGTGGACGGAGGAGCAGTTCATGGCCACGATCCGCACGCAGCGCCACCTCGGCAAGGGCCGCGCGATCCTCCCGCCCATGCCCGCTTCGGTCTACGCCAACCTCAACGACGAGGACTTGCGCTCCGTCTTCGCGTACCTGCAGTCGATTCCGGCGGTCAAGAATCGCGTCCCGCAGCCGCTGCCGCCGGCGGAAGCGCACTGACCCGCGTCTCAAGCGCAGTCATCACGAGGGCCGGAACGTAGAATTCCGGCCCCCGTGGATCCCCACATTCCAGAAGACCTCGCGACGTACTTCGAGTCCGGCATCTCGATCCTCGCCGGAACGCGCGACGGCCGTCTGATCCCCGAGGCGACGCGCGTCCTCGGCGCGCTGATCGGCACCGACGGCCGCGCGTTCACGGTGTTCCTGTCGGCGTCGACCGCGCAACGCACGCTCGCGAACGTGCGCGACAATGGACGCATCGCCGTGTGCTTCACTTCGGTCGATCACCGCTCGTACCAGGTCAAGGGCCGCGTGACCGACGTGCGCGACGCCGACGAGAAGGATCGCCACGCGATCGAGCGCTACCGCGCCGCCTTGGCGCAGCACTTCGGTTTCGTCGGATTGCCGCCGCGGCTGACGCACCGCTTGAGCTGTTGGCCCGCGCACGCGTTGACCGTCGCCGTCGAGTCCTTGTTCCTCCAGACGCCGGGGCCGGGCGCGGGCGGACCTCTCGGGACGCCGCGCAGAGGCCGGAAGACTTGAAGCGGCTCGAGGAACTGCAGGCCTGTTTCCAGGGCGTGATCCCTTCGCTGATCGCCACGTGCGGCGCGGACGGCGAGCCCAACATCACGTACCTCTCGCAGGTCTACTACCTCGATCCCAAGCACGTCGCGCTCTCGTGCCAGTTCTTCAACAAGACGCGCCGCAACGTCGCCGAGAATCCCTACGCCACCGTCGTCCTGCAGGACCCGATCACGTTCGAGGCCTGGAAGCTCCTGATCCGTTTCCAACGCGCCGAAACGGAGGGTCCGCTATTCGACACGATGTCGATGCGCATCCAGGTGATCGCCTCACACACCGGGATGGCGGGCGTGTTCAAGCTGATCTCGGCGGACGTGTACGACGTCATCGACTGCAGTCCCGTCGAGGGTTACCTGATGCCGCCCGATCCGCTGCTCGACGCGGCAGCACCGCCGCCCGTGGCGGGTCCGATGACGGAATTGCGCGGCCTGCAACTGGTCTCGGAGCGCATTTCGCGCGCGAGCGATCTCGAAGGGCTGTTGACGGACACGCTCACCGGCCTCGACGAGTGCCTCGGGTTCTCGCATTCGATGGTGCTGCTCGTCGACGAATGCACGCGCACGCTGGTCACGACCGCGAGCCGCGGTTACGGATCGCAGGGCATCGGCTCGGAGGTCGCGTTCGGCCATGGCGCGATCGGCACGGCCGCCGAGAAGCGGCGTCTCCTGCGCATCTCCGGCGTGGGCGCGGAACTGCGCTACGGCCGCGCGATCCGAGGACGCGTCGCGGAGACCGGCGATTCGGCCCGGCTCACGGCGGAGATCCCGCTGCCCGGACTTCCACACGCGCAGGCCCAGCTCGCGCTGCCGCTCCTCTCCTGCGATCGCCTGGTCGGCGTGCTCGCGGTCGAAAGCGCGGACCCGCTCGCGTTCGACGAATGGGACGAGGCCTTCCTGCAGATCGTCGGCCACCAGATCGCGGTCGGCGTCGGCCGCATGCAGTCCATCGAGGACGAGCCCGACACGGATGCGAAAGCACGCGTCGCGCCCGTGCGCCGCAAAGCCGCGGCCGCGAAGACCACCTTCGTCTACTACAAGAACGACGACTGCGTGTTCGTCGACGGCGAGTACCTGATCCGCAACGTGCCCGGGAAGATCCTGTGGAAGGTGTTGCGGCAGCGCGTCGATCACGGACAGCTCGAGTTCACCAATCGCGAGCTGCGCCTCGATCCGACGCTCGGCCTGCCGCCGATCAAGGACAACCTCGAGAGTCGGTTGATCCTGCTGCGCCGGCGCCTCGCGGAGAAGTGCCCCACCGTGCGCATGGTGCCGGTGAAGCGCGGGCGGTTTGCGCTGGAGTGCGACGGCGAGATCGAGCTGCTGGAGAAGGAACAGGCCTGAGAGGGTAGTGGGGTCTTCCGCTGGTCAGACGTTGCGAGAAAGATCGCGCGGGACCTGCAACCGCCGCCAATCCCGCTCGTCTAGTCGGTGGCGCACGTTCGGCGCCAGAGCGAGGAGGCGAGCCATGGATCGCGGGACTTTCGTTCCGCGGGTGCACAAAATCAGCGCCGGAGCGCGGACCGAAGTCGGCGGGCCCACCGCTCGTGAATGCGGGCCGGCCGGGCGCGACGAGACCCACGGCTTCAGGAACGCGTGACCGCGTGTCCGTTCCGCGCGACGCGCCGGCGTCGTCGCGCGGCGGCTCACGCCATGGCCCGCGCATGGCGCTCACGATCCCGCGGCCGACCAGCGAAGACAGCCAGTACCCCTGTGGGGGCGCGGGCCGCGATACGGTTGCGCCCCGGGACCGGGCCGCGCTAACCTTCGCCGCATGAAACGAAGCGCCTGCGCAGCACTCACTTCCCTGCTCCTCTTGTCCGCCTGCGGCAAAGAGGCAAGCACGAACGCCAACCCGCCCGCTCCCGCCAAGCCCGCCGCGGCACCGACGGAGAGCGCGAAAGCACCGGTTCAACCCGCCAAGCCGCCGGTCGAGCCCGCGAAGCCGGCCGAAGCCCCCAAGGCACCGGCCGAGCCGACGAAACCGGCCGAAGCCGCCAAGCCGCCGGCTGAGAATGCGAAAGCGCCGGCCAAGGTGGTCGACATGGACGCGGACATCGCCGCGCTGATGGCGAAGCCCGAGGTGGCCGACTCGAGCATCGAGATCCAGCACATCCTGATCTCGTTCAAGGGCGCGCCGCGCATGCCCCCCACCGTCACGCGCAGCAAGGACGAAGCGAAGGCGCTGGCGCAGAAGGTCTACGCCGAAGTGATGAACGGCGGCAACTTCGACGCGTTGGTCAAGCAGTACACGAACGACAGCCCCCCCGGCATCTACCCGATGACGAAGGCCGGGCGCGCCGGCATGGTGAAGGGCTTCGGCGACGTCGGCTTCCGCCTCAAGGTCGGCGAGATCGGCGTGGCTCCCTGGGACGCGAGTGCGAGCCCCTACGGCTGGCACATCATCAAGCGCTTGAAGTAGCGCGCGCGGATACGGGCCCGAACCGTACCGAACGACAGCGGTTCTTCCTCGATTCGCCGACAAGCAACAGTGCGCCAGG
>DASYPQ010000018.1:0-22406 GCA_036006425.1 Planctomycetota bacterium | reverse complement strand
CCGCAGTTGCGAACGCCGAGGCCTGGTCGGACTGAATCCAGTCGGCTAGGTGATCCGGCCGTCCTGCATCAGCAGCACGCGGTCGCAACGCCGCGCGACGCGCTCGTCGTGCGTCACGAGCAAGAGCGCCAACCCGCGCTCCCTCTGCTCACGAATGAGCAGATCGAGCACCTTCTCTCCCGTCGCGCTGTCGAGATTCCCCGTCGGCTCGTCCGCGATCACGACCGCCGGATCGAGAAACATCGCCCGCGCGATCGCCACCCGCTGCTGCTCCCCGCCCGACAGCTGCGCCGGCCGGTGCGAAAGTCGCTCCGAAAGCCCGAAGCGCGCGAGCGTCTCCGCTGCCCGGGTCCGCAACGTGCGCGCGGCCTTGCGCCACCCGAACCCCGAGGCGCCGATCATCGCTGGCAGGATCACGTTCTCGACCGCGTCGAGCTCCGGCAGCAGGTGGTAGAACTGGAAGACGAATCCGATGCGCGCGTTGCGGATGCGCGCGCGCTCGAGCGTCGAGAGCTTCCACGCGTCGCGGCCGTCGAGCAGCACCTCGCCCTTCGTCGGCGGGTCGAGCAGGCCGAGGATGTGCAACAAGGTCGACTTCCCGGCACCCGAAGCCCCGACGAGCCCGAGGAGCTCGCCCTTCTGGAGCTCGAGGTCGACCCCGTGCAGGACGCCGAGCCGGCGGTCGCCGACCGGGAAGGACTTCTCGATTCCTCGTGCGGCGAGCAGGCTCACTCGTACCTCAAGGCGTCGAGCGGATGGAGCCGTCCGGCCTTGAAGGCCGGGATCGCGGCGAACAGGAGCACGCAGAAGAGCGCTCCGAGCACGATCGCGGCGACCGCCACCGGATCGACGACCGCCGGGATGTGGTCGAAGAGGTAGACCTTGCGGTTGAAGATCTGGATGTGGAACGTCGAGGAGAGCCAGCGCTCGATCGAGTCGATCTTCAGCGCGCCCCAGGTCCCGAGCAGCGCTCCCGCGCCGGCGCCGAGCAGCCAGTCCCAGAACGCGATCATCAGGAAGAGCACCGCGACGCCCTGCGACGTCGCGCCGAGCGCCGAGAGGATCCCGATGTCGCGCCGCTTCTCGGTGATCATCATCGAGAGGATGGCGAAGACAGTGAAGCCCGCGACGACGACGACGAGCGAGAGCATGATCGCCATGAGGACCCGCTCGTTCTCGATCGCGCCGAGCAGCGTCTTCCGGAACTCCTCCCAGGTCTTCACCTCGCGCGACTCCGAGAAGGTGAACGGCCCGTGGATCAGGCCGGCCGCGTTCAGACGCTCCTGGAGATCCGTCCGCACGGCGGCGCCGTCGCGCGGGTAGTCCTTCAGCTTGACGAGGATCTGGCTGTAGCGGCTCGGCGGCGCGATCCAGTCGCACAGCTCCTCGCGCTCGAGGTAGATCCGCTGCCCGTCGAGCTCGTTGTCCGACGACCGGAACGTGCCGGCGACGACGAAGCGGCGGTTCACCGAGGAGTACTCGCCGGTCTTCGAGTCGCGGACCGCGGTCGCGAGGTTCACCTCGGAGCCGCGCGTGAGCTGCCAGGCCTCGGCGATCTGCTCGCCGACGACGATGCTCGCGAGCGGGCGGCCTTCGGGGTGGTAGCCGGGCGGCGACGCGAACGGGTGTTCCGGATCCTCGACGCGCGAGCCGCCGAGCAGGGGCTCCCGCGTCAGCGCCTGGCGCAGCTCGCTGGTCGCGAACTCGTCCTCGACGTCGATGCCGAAGAGGCGCGCGCCGGAGAGGTCGTTGTACTGCGGGTCGGTGAGGAGCCGCTCGGAGCGCTTCGTCTCGAGTCCGTCCTGGGAGAGGATCGCGTAGTACGCGAGCTGCGCGCACGCCGCCTCGACGCGCGGGTCGGATCGCACGAGCGCGAGCGTCGCATCCGGCTCGGTCGGGACCGCGCGACCGTCGGGGCGCGCTAGCCCCAGCGCCGGCTGGATGACGATGTCCGAGAGGCTGCCGCGCACCATCTTGCGGTTCTCGTCGAGGAACCCCGCCATGATCGACAGGATCAGGATCATCGCGCCGACGCCGACGCAGATGCCGACGATGCCGATCCAATTCGCGCGGCGCGCGCGCAGGTAGCGCCACGAGAGGAACGCGCGGTACATCAGGACTCCGGCGGCGCGTCGGCCCCGGACGTCGGGCGCATCGCCGGGAACAGCAGGACGTCCCGGATCGATTCCTGGCCGGTGAGGACCATGACGAGGCGGTCGATCCCGATGCCGAGTCCTCCGGCGGGGGGCATCCCGTACTCGAGCGCCTGCACGTAGTCCCAGTCGACCTCGCCGGGCGCCTCGGGATCCTTCGACGCGACCTGCTCCTCGAAGCGCCGCGCCTGGTCGGCCGGATCGTTGAGCTCGGTGAACGCGTTGCCGAGCTCCATGCCGGCGATGAAGATCTCGAAGCGCTCGGCGAGCTTCGGGTCCTCGGGCTTCTTCTTCGCGAGCGGGCAGATCGGCACGGGGTAGTCGACGACGAACATGGGGCCGGTCAGCGAGTCCTCGACGGTCGCTTCGAAGACGTCGTTCATCGATTTCCAGAAGTCCGCGCCGGCGGCGAGTCCGAGCTCGGCGGCGCGCTTCCGGACCGCGGGCTCGTCGTCGAACGCGCAGCCGTTCTTCTCGCGGAAGAGGTCGGCGTAGGCGCGGCGCGGGAACGGCGGCTTCAGGTCGTACTTCCGGCCGCGGAACGTGACCTCGGTGGTCCCGTTCACGGCGAGGGCGCTCGTCTCGATGATCCGTTCCGTGAGCTCCATCATCCGCCGGTAGTCCGCCTGCGCCTCGTACAGCTCGAGCATCGTGAACTCGGGGTTGTGGCGGGCGGACAGGCCTTCGTTGCGGAAGTTGCGCGCGACCTCGAACACGCGCTCGAGGCCGCCGACGATCAGGCGCTTCAGGTAGAGCTCCGGCGCGATGCGGAGGTAGAGATCCATCCCGAGCGCGTTGTGGTGCGTGATGAAGGGGCGCGCGATCGCGCCGCCGGCGATCGGGTGGAGGGTCGGCGTCTCCACTTCGAGATAACCTTCGCTCTCGAGCAGCCGGCGGATCACCGAGAGCACCTTGGAGCGCTTGACGAAGACCTGGAGGACGCCGTCGCTCGCCCAGAGGTCGACGTAGCGGCGGCGGTAGCGCAGCTCCTTGTCGACGAGGCCGTGCCACTTCTCCGGCGGCGGCGCGACGGCCTTGGCGAGGAGCTTGACCTCGGTCGCCCACACGGTCGTCTCGCCCTTCTGCGTGTGCCCGAGCTTGCCGGTGACGCCGAGGAGATCGCCCGCGTCGAGGAGCTTCCGCTGCGGCCACCACGCCCCGAGCTCGTCGCGCTGGAAGCCGATCTGGATCTTGCCCGTCCGGTCGACGAGCGGCGCGAACATGAGCTTCCCGAAGTCGCGCGCCTGGAGGAGGCGCCCGGCGACCGTGACGTGCTCGCCGACGAGGGGCCCGGGCTTCTCGGCCGTGCCGGCGCCCGCGAGGAGCCCGTCGATCGGCCGGGCCTCGACGCCCCGCGCCGGGTACGGATCCGCGCCCGCCGCGCGCAGCGCCTCGATCTTCGCGAGGCGATCCGGCTGTGCGAGCTCCGTCATGAGCGCGCGAGCATAGCGGCGGGGTTGGTGGAGGATAGGGGGCTCGAACCCCTGACCTCTACAATGCCATTGTAGCGCTCTACCAGCTGAGCTAATCCCCCGTGCGGGCCGCAGAGGATGCACGGAGCGCTCGCGCGCGTCAACTCCGCGCCCTTGGTCCCGCCGCTCGTCGCTGCGTATCCTCTTGCGCCCTTCGTCCGCGGAGCGACGCCATGAGCCAACCCGTACCTGCCTACGATCCGCGCGCGATCGAGACGAAGTGGCAGCGCCACTGGAAGGAGCAGGGTACGTTCCGCGCGTCGAACCCGGGCGATCCGGACTTCGATCCGAAGAAGCCGAAGTGGTACGTCCTCGACATGTTCCCGTACCCCTCGGGGTCGGGGCTGCACGTCGGACACGCCGTCGGGTACATCGGCACCGACGTCGTCGCGCGCAAGAAGCGCATGGAGGGCTTCAACGTGCTCCACCCGATGGGCTGGGACGCCTTCGGTCTCCCCGCGGAGCAGTACGCGATCCAGACCGGCAAGCATCCGCGCGAGACGACCGCGGAGAACACGAAGAACTTCAAGCGACAGCTCGAGCTCCTCGGTCTCTCGTACGACTGGTCGCGCGAGATCGACACGAGCGACCCGCGCTACTACCGCTGGACGCAGTGGATCTTCCTGCGCCTCTTCGAGCGCGGCCTCGCGTACCAGGCCGAGGTGCCGGTCTGGTGGTGCGAGGAGCTGAAGACCGTCCTCGCGAACGAGGAAGTGATCGCCGGGCGCTCCGAGCGCGGCAACCACCCGTGCGTCCGCCGTCCGCTGAAGCAGTGGATGCTGCGGATCACGAGCTACGCCGACCGCCTGCTCGCCGACCTCGACCTCCTCGACTGGCCCGAGTCGATCAAGACGCAGCAGCGCGAGTGGATCGGGCGATCCGAGGGCGCGGAGATCCGCTTCGAGCTCGAGACGGTCCCGGGCGAGCACCTCCTCGTCTTCACGACGCGGCCCGACACGATCTTCGGCGCGACGTTCATGGTGATCGCGCCCGAGCACCCGCTCGTCGCGAAGCTCGCGACGGCGTCGCAGCGAGCAGCCGTCGACGACTACCTGCGCAGCGCCGCGCAGAAGTCCGAGCTCGAGCGCAGCGACCTCTCGAAGGAGAAGACCGGCGTCTTCACCGGCAGCCACGCGTGGAACCCCGCGTTCGAACGCGGCGATCCGCGCGCGAAGATCCCCGTGTTCGTCGCGGACTACGTCCTCGCGACGTACGGCACCGGCGCGATCATGGCGGTCCCGGGCCAGGACCAGCGCGATTGGGACTTCGCGAAGAAGTACGACCTCAGAATCGTCCGGACCGTCGAGCCGACGCCGGGCTTCGAGGGCGAGGCGTTCCTCGGCGAGGGCCGCGCGGTGAACAGCGGCTGGCTCGACGGCCTCGGCGTGCAGGTCGCGAAGAGGGCCGCGATAGCCTGGCTCGAGGCGCGCTCTCTCGGGCGCGCGCGGACGACCTACAAGCTCCGCGACTGGCTGTTCAGCCGCCAGCGGTACTGGGGCGAGCCCTTCCCGCTCCTCCACGTCGCCGACGGCAAGATCGTCGCGCTCCCCGACGACGCGCTGCCGGTCGAGCTGCCGGCGATGGACGACTTCAAGCCGTCCGCCGACGGCTCGGCGCCGCTCGCGCGCGCGCAGGAGTGGGTGCGGACGCGCGATCCGCGCACGGGCGAGTCCGCGCGCCGCGACACGGACACGATGCCCGGGTGGGCGGGGTCGTGCTGGTACTGGCTGCGCTTCATGGATCCCGCGAACGACGCGGCGCCGTTCGCACGCGAAGCGGAGCGCTACTGGGGCCCGGTCGACCTCTACGTCGGCGGCGCGGCGCACGCAGTGATGCACCTCCTCTACGCGCGCTTCTGGCACAAGGTGCTGTTCGACGCGGGCGTCGTGTCGACGCGCGAGCCGTTCCAGAAGCTCTTCAACCAGGGACTCGTCGAGGCGTTCGCGTACCAGGACGCGACCGGTCGCCTCGTGCCTTCGGACGAGGTCGAGGACCGCGGCGGGCGCTTCTTCCGCCGCTCGGACGGCGCCGAGCTCGCGCAGATCGTCACGAAGATGGCGAAGAGCCTGAGGAACGTCGTCAACCCCGACGACATCGTCGCGGAGCACGGCGCGGACACCGTGCGGCTCTACGAGATGTTCATGGGACCGCTCGCCGACAGCAAACCGTGGAATCCGCGCGACATCCCGGGCTGCAGGCGCTTCCTCGACCGGAGCTGGCGCCTCGTCGTCGATCCGGATTCCAGCGCGCCCGTGCGGCCGGGTCTCGCGCGGGGCGCTCCCGAGAAGCCGATCGAGGGCGCGACGCTCGCGCTCGAGCGCGAGCTCGCCCGCGCGCTGCAGCTCGTCAACGAGTCGTTCCGCCACCTGAACCTGAACACCGCGATCGCCGGGCTCATGACGTTCCTGAACGAGGCGACGAAGAACCCCGAGGGCGTGACGCGCGACCAGGCGTCGCGCTTCGTCCGGGCCCTCGCGCCCTTCGCGCCGCACCTCGCGGAGGAGCTGTGGGAGCGGATGGGGGAGTCGGGGGGCGTCTCCCGCGCACCCTGGCCGATCCCGGAGCCGCGCTACCTCGTCGAGGACGAGCTCGAGATCGCCGTCCAGGTGCTCGGTCGCCTGCGCGGGACGGCGCGGATCCCGAAGGACGCCGACCGGAGCGCCCAGGAGGCCGCCGCCCGGGACGCGGTCAGCGTCCATCTCGACGGCAAGAGCGTCGTCAAAGTGATCGTCGTACCGGGCAAGCTCGTCAACTTCGTCGTGAAATGAAATCTAACCGGGGTGCCCTCGTACCGCGCGCGCCCCGATCCTTCCCCATTGGAGTCGCCATGACCCGTCGAAACGCCGCATCCCTGATCCTTTCCGCCCTTTCTCTCCTCGCGTTCCCTGCCTGCGTTTTCGTCCTCGACGGAGACGGATCGCACTGGGACCACGGCCACTGGCACGGCGGCCGCGACGCGATCCAGGGCTCCGGGGTCTCGAAGACGGAGGACCGCACCGTCGGCGACTTCAAGCGCGTCGAGGTGAACTGCGGCGCCGACGTCGCGGTCAGCGTGGGATCGGCGGCGAGCCTCTCGGTCACGGGCGACGACAACCTCCTCCAGTACCTCGTCACCGAAGTGCGCGACGGCGCGCTCGTCGTCGAGATGAAGTCAGGTTCCTACTCGTCGAAGATCGCGATGAAGCTCGTCGCGAACGTCCCGCAGCTCGAGGGCGTCGTCATCCGCGGGAGCTCGGACATCGACGTCGCGAACGTCAGCGGAGACAAGTTCTCCGTCTCGATCGCGGGCTCCGGCGACGTGCGCGCCAAGGGCAAGGTCGGCGCCGCGTCGGTGCACGTCACCGGCTCGGGCGACGTGCGCCTCGCCGAGCTCGAGGCGCGCGACGTGAACGTCGAGATCTCGGGCAGCGGCAACGCCGACGTGTGGGCGACCGAATCGCTCGCGGTGTCCGTCGCGGGGAGCGGGGACGTCGTCTACCGCGGCGATCCCACGCGCATCACGAAGTCCGTCGCGGGATCGGGCAGCATCGTCAAGCACTGATCTCGTCGATCAGAAGCCCTTCACCTGCGTCGACTTCGTGTAGAGCCACTGCGTGGCGAAGTACCCGACGACGAACAGGCCTGCGACCCACTGCCAGGGCTGGCCGAAGGTGACGCCGATCTGGTCGCCGTGGACGCTCAGCATGAGGAAGAGCAGCGGCACGGACATGAACGTGTTGTGCTTGCTCCTCATGCCGGCGACGGCCGCGTCGGCCGGATCGGGGGCCTGCCCGGCCTTGATCGCGGCGATGATCCGCTTCTGGTTGGGCCAGATGCGCATCCAGACGTTGGCGGCCATCGCGGTCCCGAGCATGGCGCCGGCGTGCACGTAGGCGGCGCGCGGGCTCGCGGAGAAGAACTCGACCTCCGTCAGCAGCAGGACGAAGGCGAAGACGATCGCGTACCAGACCCACAACGCGACCATCGGCTGCTTCGCGAGCGCCTTCGCGACCTGGTCGTAGACCGCGAAGCCGACGACGATCAGGAGGAGGGCGACGCCGGCGCCGGCGGGGTTCCTCGCGTTCGCGCCGGTCCCGAAGAAGGGTTGATGGAGGTAGAGGATCGCCCACATGAGCACGCCGGTGATCCAGGTCCACGCGGCGCCCCAGCGGAACCAGAACAGCGCGCGCGGCATGAGCTCGGGGACGACCTTCTTCTTCGAATCTGCGTCGTAGGTCTTCGCGAGCTCCGCGTTGACGAAGTTGAAGAAGTACAGGTGTCCGATCCACACGACACCGGCCACGATGTGGATCCAGCGGAAGAGGGCGTTGGCGGCGTCTTCGCCGTAGTTCTGGAAGGCGAGCACGGCGGGGATCATCGCGGGCACTGTCATGGTCGGCGTCCTTGTCTGGATTCCGGGCTGGGAGCGGTCCGAACGGCGGCGACTATCGAAAAGCCCGCGGGCGGAGTCAACCTCCGCACTCAGCGCGGCTTGTCCGTGGCCTTGAAGACGAATTCGGTCGCCGGACCTCCTCCGGAGACCACCGTCACCTTGGCGGTCTTTTGTCCGAACTTTTCGTGCCAGGCCGCGACGACGTAGTCGCCGGGCGGGAGGCCTTCGATCGCGAAGGCGCCGTCTTCGCCCGTGACGGCGAACCAAGGGTGCTCGACGACGTGCACGACGGCGCGCATCCACGGATGGAGGTTGCACTCGAACGAGACGCCGATCTCCTTCTTCGTCGGCGTCCATGCGACGGGCTGTCCGTTCGGAGTCTGCGTCGGATTGAGCTCCTGGTTGCTGCGCGAGCGGATGTGGACGTTGTGCGTCGTCGGATCGGTGTTGCGGACGAGGAGCGTCTGACCGACGCGCATGCCCATGGCGTGCGGCGTGTACACGCAGCCCTTCTGGTCGAGATCGAATTCGCCGGCCTTCGGCGCGGGGACGTCCCAGCCGGCGAGGCCGTCCTTCACGTAGACGAAGACGTTCGCGAGCTTCCCGCCGGAGACGATCACGTCCTCGCTGAGCGGCGGCGTCGCGTGCTCGGGACAGCCGCCCGTGCCGCCGATCGAGAGCGGCTTGCGCACCGGGGGCTCGCCGTCGAAGCGGACGACGCCGCGGATCGCACCGACGGTCGCGGGATCGATCGGACCCCGCGGACCCTTGGGCTTCGGGAGCGACGCGGGTTCGGAGTCGGAGGAGGCGGAGTCCGCGCCGGTTGCATCGGACGAGGCGCTCGACGGTGCGTTCGAAGGCGCCGACTTGTCGCCGCACGCAGCGAGACCGCCGAGGAGGAGAAGAACGGCGAGGCGAGAACGGGTGCGCACGGCTAGAGGCTAGAGCGCGCACTCGCCCGGATCCAGCCCGCGCGCTACGCTGACGCGCGTAGCGAGCGCTCCGCCGCACCCGTAGCTCAACGGATAGAGTACCGGTCTTCGGAACCGAGGGTTGTGGGTTCGAATCCCGCCGGGTGCGCCAACGCGCGCACCATCGTGACGACCCGACCGTCCACTCCCGGCGAGCGAACGAAGTGCGCGCTCCCGTGGCTCGCGGTCGCCGTCGCGGCGATCGCCTGCTACGCGTCGACGCTGGCGTTCGGCCTCGTCCTCGACGACAAGCAGATCGTCACGAGCCCGCTCCTCGACCGGCCGTTCGACGTCCTCGCGGTCTGGCGCAACGGGTTCCTCGCTCCGGGCTTCCACTACCTCGGGCTCTACCGGCCTCTCTCGCAGTGGTCGCTGCTCCTCAACGGGCGCGCGAACGCGATCCTGCTCGGCGCGACGACCTCGGGGCTCGGTTTCCACGCCGTCAACGTGCTGCTCCACGCGGGCGCGTCGCTCCTTCTTCTCGCGTGGCTGCGCGCGCTGCCGCTGCGTCGCGGCGTTCCGTTCGTCGCGGCGCTCCTCTTCGCGGTCCATCCGATCCACGTCGAGGCCGTCGCCAACGTCAGCGCGCGCTCCGAGCCGATGGCGCTCCTCTTCGGCCTCGCGTTCCTCCTCGCGCACCGCCGCGGCCGATTCCTCGCGGCGACGCTCTTCTATCTCGCGGCGATGTGGAGCAAGGAGTCGGCGACGGCGTTCCTCGCCGTGGCGGTCACGGCGGATCTCGTGCTCGCGGAGCCCGGAACTCCGCGCCCGGTGCGTCGTTGGGTGCTCTACGGCTGCACGTTCGGTGTCTGGCTCGGCCTCCGCTGGCTCGCGTTGCGCGGCGCGGCGCCCGAGATCGCCTACCTCGACAATCCCGCCGCGAGCGCGGACGCGCTCCATCGCGTGCTCACCGCGGCGGCGGCCCAGGTCGACTACCTGCGCCTCCTCGTGTGGCCCGCGCAGCAGTCGATCGACTACGCCTACGCGCACCGCCAGGTCCTCGCGAGCGCGGCGGATCGGCGCGTCCTCGCGTTCCTCGCGTGTGTCGTCGCGAGCATCGTCGCCGCCGTGCTCGCACGCCGGAGAGCGCCGGTCGTCGCACTCGCCGTCGTCGGCTACGCGTCGCTCTTCGCGGTCACGAGCAACTTCCTCTTCCCGATCGGGGCGATCGAGGCCGAGCGTCTCGCGTACATGCCGTCGGCGTTCTTCTGCCTGCTCGTCGCGGCGGTCCTCGTGCGCATCGGCGAGCCCGTGCCTCGGATCGCCGGCTTCGCCTGGCTCACGGCGATCGTCCTCGTCCTCGGCGCGACGACGGCGCGCCAGAGCGCGGCGTGGAAGGACGAGGGGACCTTGATCCGCGCGGCCGTCGTCGCGGCGCCCGACAGCGCGAAGGCGCACCTCCTCATGGCGCAGGTCCTCGAGACGGAAGGCGACGCGCTCGCGGCGCTCGGCGAGTACGAGGCGTCGCTGCGGATCTACGACGGCTACGCCTGGACCTGGTTCCTCCTCGGAAACCTGCTCGAACGGATGGGGGACCAGGGCGCCGCCGTCCACGCCTGGCGCGCCTCCCTGCTCGCGGACCCGAGCCTCCTCGACGCCCGCGCGCGGCTCGCCTCGGTGCTGCTCGAGCTCGGCCGTCGCGCCGAAGCCGTCGCGGAAGCGCGCGAGCTCTTCGCCCGCGATCCATTGCACCGCGCCTGGCCGGATCTCACGGACCATCTCGCCGCGTCCGCTCCGCGCGACGAAACGATCGCGGCGCAGGGCAAGGTCGACCTCGCCTACGTCGCGCTCGCCGGCGGCGACGTGCAGACCGCGATCGGCGCGGCGCAGGAGGCGATCCTCTCCGGCGCGCTCGATCGCTCGAAACGCGCGTCGGCGCTGAAGATCCTGGCGGAGGGCTGGCGGCGGCTCGGTCGCGCCGGCGGCGCCGAGCGCTTCGAGGAGGCCGCGCAGCGCCTCACGGGTCCGTCAGCACCCGCAGATCCTGGTTCGCGTTGATCGTCGAGCCCGGGATCGGCGGCAGCGCGAGGAGCGCGAGCACGAGGTTCCCCGCGTCGCCGTTGCGGATCGGCGGGAGGCTCGCCTTCGATTTCGCGTCGCCCCCCGGCCGAGGCTGCGCGAGCCCCGGGTCCGCGCGCGTCCCGGCGTTGATCGCGTAGAGATCGCGCGGCGTCTCGTGGTCACCGGTCCAGACGAGGAACGGGATGATGTAGTCGACCCACATCGCGGGCTGGTCGTGGCTCCGGAACGGAGCTCCTCCGCCGTGGTCGGCCGTCAGGACGACGGCCGTCCTCCCGCGCAGCGCGTCGTCGGCCTCGATCGCGTCGAGGATGCGCCCGATCTGCTCGTCGACCTTCGCGACGGCCTTCAGGTACTGCGAGCCCGGCGTGAGGTCCCAGCCGGTCGCGTGCGCGATCAGGTCGGTGATCGCGAAGTGCGCGAAGACGAGGCTCTTCCTGTCGCCGGGCTTCAGGTTGCGGACGACGCCGTCCGCGATCTCGGAGATCTTCAGCGTGAAACCGTACTCGTCGATCTTGTCGCGGCCCTGGTCGTCCCCGACGGTGTCCGGCGCGCCGCTCGTCGCGTTCCAGCTCGCGTCGTAGATCGCGAACTTCGTCTTGCCGGCGAACAACCCCGTCCTGAACCCGCGGTCGTGCGCGACGTCGAAGATGCCCGCGACGTACGCGCCGCGGTTCTTCTCGAGCGTCATGCCGTCCGGCGCGTCGTCGTTCTCGACCCAGGCGTGCCCCGCGGGTCCGAGGACGAAACGCCCGGTGAGCATGCAGGTGTGGTTCGGCAGCGTCACCGTGAAGTCGGGATCCGTGCGCGCGTTCAGCGTCGAGGCGCCCGCGAGCATCCGCGCGAACGCGGGGTGCCGTTCGGCCGGCTCGGCGAGGAGCGCGTCGCTCCGCAGGCCGTCGACGCTGATCAGCACGGCGTGCTCGAACGTCCGCGGCGCGCCCGGAGCGGACGCGGAGAGAGCCAGCGCGAGGAGGAGAGCCCGCATCGGAGGCCCGATGGGATACCACACGTCGCGCGCGCGCGCAGCTCGCCGCGAGGAACTTGCGCGGGGCGGGGACGATCCGCGATCCTCGTTCCATGGACGAGACTCCGCCGACGAGCGCGAACGCGAGCGGTGCCTGGCGTCGGTCGGCCCCGGGTCTCCTCGCGGCGGCGCTCGCCGTGCTCGTCTACGCGGGCACGCTCGGGCACGCGCAGGCCTACGACGACTTCTTCATCCTGCGCAGTCCGCTCCTCGCGCACCCGTGGAACCTGAAGGAGTTCTTCGCGGGCGGCTTCTACGCGCGCCCCGACCGCACGCTCGGCCTTTACCGGCCGCTCGGACAGTGGTCGCTCGTCCTCAACGCGAACTTGGCGAAGGCCTTGACCGGGAAGTACGACGCGTGGGCCGTGTACCACGTCGTCAGCGTGCTCTTGCACGCGGTGGCGAGCTTCCTCGTCTTCCAGTGCCTCTCGCGCGTCCTGCAAGCACGCTGGGTCGCGGGCGCCGCGGCGATCCTGTGGGCGCTCCACCCGATCCACGCGGAGGTCGCGGCGAACATCACGGCGCGCTACGAGTCCCTCGCGCTGATCTTCGGCATCGGATTCCTCCTCGCGCACCGCTCCGGCCGCCGGATCCTCGCCTCGCTGCTGCTCTTCGGCGCGCTCGGCTGCAAGGAGTCCGCGATCGCGCTCGTCCCGATGGCGATTGGCGTCGACGCGCTCTTCCCGAACGGAGGGCCGCGCTTCGACGTGCGGCGGTGGATCGGTCCGGTGGTCGTCGTCGCGATCTGGATGGTGCTGCGGTGGTTCGCGATCTCGGAGGAAGAGCCCTCCGCCCCGTACGTCGCGAACCCGGTCGCAGCGGCGGCGTTCGGGGTCCGCGCGCTGACGGCGGCGAAGGTGCAGCTCCTCTACCTCCGCGACCAGCTCCTCCCGCTGTGGCTCTCCGCCGACCACTCGTTCCGCCAGCTCGCTCCGATCCGCACGCTGGCTGATCCGTTCGTGCTCGGCTTCCTCGCCGTCGCCGCCGTCGTCGCGACCGTGGCGTGGCTCCAGCGGAAACGGCGCCCCGAGATCGCTCTCTGCGTCCTCGTCTACGCCGTCCTCTTCGCGCTGGCGAGCAACTTCCTCCTGCCGATCGGGACGATCATGGCGGATCGGCTCGCGTACGCGCCGTCGATCTTCGTGTGCCTCGCCCTCGCGCTCCTGCTCGCGCGAGTCCGGCCGCGCGGCGCGGGAGTCGCCGGCGTCGCGGTCCTCGCCCTGTTCTTCGGCTGGCAGGCGCGGGCGCGCGCGGCGGTGTGGAAGGACGAGCTCACGCTGTTCCGCGACGAGGTGCGCACCGCGCCGGAGAGCGCGAAGGCGCACGCCAATCTCGGCGACGCTCTGCGCCAGCACGGCGAGCTCGCCGAGGCCGTCGCCGAGTACCAGCGGGCGCTCGAGATCTACCCGTACTGGCCCGAGCCGTACGTCGGGCTCGGACAGGCGTACGAGCAGCTCGAGGTCGATCCCGAGATCCTGATCAACACGTGGGCCGACTCGATCCGGTACGGCACGAGGGGGGAGCGTCCGCTGCTCGGCGAGGCGCTCGCCGCCGTCGACGTCGGCGACTGGCCCGGCCTGATCGACGTGCGGAACCGGATCGCCGCCGCCGACCCGGAGGACCGCTTCCTCGTCCGCGTCGAGCGCATCCTCCACGGAGCGCAGCTCCTCGCCGACGTGAACCGCGACGGCGAGGACTGGATCCAGGGGAACCTGCACTTCCGGCTCGGCGATTGGCAGATCGCGGAGACGCGCTACCGCCGCGCGCTGCACCACCGCGATCTCCCCGGCAACGAGATCCCGGCGACGGTCCTCAACATGGCGACGTGCTGCGAACGACTCGGCCGCGCGCCGCGGGCGGACCACCTGCGCCGGCTCGCGGCCGCCTGGGCGTCGCGGTCGCGCTAGATCACCAGACGCCGATCTCGCGCCGGCGCCGCCACAGGAGCAGCACGAAGAACGGGCCGCCGACGAGCGACATGACGACGCCCGGCTGCAGCGGGACGCCGCGCAGGAAGATCGTCTGCGCGAGGTCGGCGCCGAGGAGGAACGACGCGCCCGCGAGCGCCGAGAGGACGAGCAGGCTCTTGTGGCTCGGGCCCGAGAGCGCGCGCACGACGTGCGGCACGACGAGGCCGACGAACGCGATCTCGCCGGCGACGGCGACCGATGCGGCCGCCGCGAGCGACGCCGCGGTCAGCGCGAGCCAGCGCACGCGCGCCGTGTGCACGCCGAGCGCAGCGGCGTCCTCGAGCCCGGCCTGCATCAGGTCGAGCTCCCAGGCGACGAAGGGCACGACGAGGAGGGTCAGCGCGAGCGCGATCCAGACCGTCGCGGCGTGCCAGGCGAGGCGGCCGTCGAGCGTGCCGAACGTCCACGCGAGGATGCTGCGCGAGACTTCCCAGTCGCCGATGACGAGGGATTGCACGAGCTGCAAGAGCCCGCCGATGAACGTGTTCACGGCGATCCCGATCAGGAGCAGCGCGGGGATCGAGACGCGGCCCTTCGACGTCGCGAGGATCCACACGAGCGCGCCCGTGCCGAGCGCGCCGACGAACGCGAAGAGCGGGATCGCGACGAGGTTCGGGAGCCCGGCGCTCGCGCGCACGGCGAGGTTCGGTCCGTAGCCGCCGAAGAGCAGCACCGCGCAGGCGGCACCGAGGCTCGCGCCGCTCGAGATGCCCAGGATCCCGGGGCTCGCGAGGTCGTTGCGGAAGAGTCCCTGGATGAGGGCGCCCGAGTAGCCGAGTGCCGCGCCGACGCCCGCGGCGGTGAGCGCGCGCCAGAGCCGCAGCGCGACGATCGCCTGGACGTCCGGCGCGGCGAGCGGCGGGCCGAGGTGGAGCGCCGCGAGCGCGCCACGGAGAGCCGTGGCGAGGTCGGGGACGGAGTCCGTCGATCCGCAGCGCACAGCCGCGACGGCGAGCACCGGGACGACGACGAGGAAGAGCAGCCCCAGCGCGCGCGGGGCGATGCGGCGCGTCACGCGGAGAACTCCGTGACGCGCTCGTCGTGCGTGGAACCTTGCATCCGAAGGAAGACTCCCCGCCGCGGGCATTCCGACTCGCCCGCTCGCGCGGGCTCACGGTTGCGGGCCAGTCCCGGTTTCGCACCGGATTCCCCCGCGGCAGAACGACGGGCAGGATGAGCCCCGCGCGAGGAGCTGTCAACGCTCCTCGCGCCCGCCTAGCATCGGACCGGATGGGACCCGCTCGCAGGCTCTCGCGCGCGGAGCTCGCGCGGCTCGATCTCCTCGCGAGCGAGCGCTGCGGTCTGCCGAGCGCCGTGCTCATGGAGAACGCCGGGCGCGGCGCCGCGGACGAGGTGCTCGGTCTCCTCGCGGGACGGGGTCGCGTGCTGCTCCTCGCCGGCCCGGGCAACAACGGCGGCGACGCGTACGTCGTCGCGCGCCACCTCGCGAACGCGGGCGTCGAGGTGCGCGTGTTCGCGACCGCGCCGCTCGCGCATCTCCGCGGCGACGCCGCGATCATGCGACGGGCGCTCGAGTCGCTCGGCATCGCCGTGCAGGACGCCGGAGCGGAAGACGTGCGCGCGGAGCTCGGGCGCTGCGCGGTCGTCGTCGACGGCCTGCTCGGGACCGGGTTCCGCGGGGAGATGCGCGCTCCGATCGCCGGCCTCGTCGACCTCGTGAACACCGTGCGCGAGCGGAGTCCTCTCGCCGTCGTCGCGCTCGACCTGCCGTCGGGGCTCGACGCCGACAGCGGCGTCCCCGCCCGCCCGACGATCCGCGCGGACGTGACGGTCACGTTCGCGGCCTGGAAGATCGGATTCGACGCACCGGAAGCGCAGCCCTGGCTCGGGCGCGTCGTCCTGAAGTCGATCGGCGTCCCGACCGAACTCCTCGACCGCCGCTAGCGTCCGGAAAGTACGGTACCTGGTTCGTTTTCTCGCACCTGCGCGCCGCTCCGGCGGCGCGCAGGTGCGAGAAAACGAACCAGGTACCGTACTTTCTAGCGGCGCAGGGCGCGCAGGGCGCGCTCGCGCGTCTCGGGGAACTGGGCCGCGAACTCGAGGCGGCGCCGTCCTTCGTCGGTTGCGCCTTGCCGCAGGAGCGCGACGCCGAGGCCGAGGTAGGGGAGCGGACTGAAGTGCGACCGGTCGAGCGACTCGACCTCCGCGACGGCCGTGCGGAACACGGCGACCGCGTCGTCGATCCGGCCGAGCCGGTTCACGTACAGGTTGCCGAGCTCGACGAGCGCCTCGTGCGCAGGGTGCAAGGTCGCGCTCGCCGTGCGCAGCGCGTCGGCGGCCTCGGGGATCTGGTTCGCGCGCACCAGGAACTTCCCGAGGTTGAGCCACGCGCGGCCCTGGTCGGGGCGGATCGCGACGGAGGCGCGCAGGTGGTCGATCGCGCTCTCGAGCCGGCCTGCGTCGCCGTCCATCGCGCCGAGGTTGTTGTGCGCGATCGAGGAAGGCTCGCGGCCGGCGAGCACGCGCTCCCAGAGCGAGCGGCTGTCGTGCCAGGCCGGGATCTCCGCGCGCGTGCGGGCGACGAGGGCCCCGAGGACAGCGAGGAGGAGACCGCCGGCGACGAGCCGCGCCGCGGGCCTACTCCACGCGGCGAAGAGGAGTCCGCCGGCGAGCAGAGCCCACGGCATGCAGGCGACGTAGGAGTAGCGGTCCGCGACGAGCTGCGGTCCCGCCTGCGCGAGGCCGAGCACCGGCGCGAGAGCGATCGCGTAGACGGCGGCCGCGGCCGCGAGCGCGGGGACGCGCGCGCGGAACACGACGAGCGCGACCGCGACGATCGGCACGAGGACGACCGGTACCAGGAAGCGCGGCTCGAGCGGATCGAGACGGTAGGGGAGCTCGTGCAGCGGCGAGAGCGCCGCGGGCCAGACCGTCTCGCGGACGTAGAACGCGAGACCGTAGAGCGACTGCACGACGCGCTCGCGCACGCCCCACTGCGCGAGCGTGCGCACCGTGCCGCCGGCGGAGCCCGCGGCCCAGCCCGAAGCGATCGCCGAAGCGACTCCGAGCGCGAGCGGGAGGAGCTTCTGTCGCCACGCCGGCCGGAAGCTCGCGCGCCGGAGCGGCCAGAAGTCGAGGACGACGACGATCGCGACGAAGGTCATGCCGAGACCCTTCGCGAGGAGCGATGCGGCGAGCGCGAGGAGCGCGAGCGCGTACGCCGGCCGCGAGCGGAGCGCCGCCTCCCCGGGCGCGCACGCGCGGAGCCACGCGAGGAGTGCCAGGAGGAGGAAGAACGTCGCGAGAAGCCCGCGGCGCTCGGTGATCCAGGCGACCGACTCCACGCGCAGCGGGTGGAGCGCGAAGAGCAGCGCCGACGCGCCCGCCGCGAGGGCGAGGGCGACGGGGTGCGCGGCCGCGCGCTCCGGACGCGCGCGCCGGAAGAGCGCGAGCGCGAGGAGAGTGAAGAGCGCCGCGTTCGCTGCGTGCAGGAGGAGGTTCGTGCGGTGGAACGCGCGCGCGTCGAGGCCGAAGAGCTCGGCGTCGAGCGCCGCGGAGAGCCAGGTCAGTGGCGCGTAGTGCCCGAGTCGCGTCGAGCGGAACATCCACGCGAGGTGGTCGAGGTCGAAGCCGCGGTAGGCGGGGTTCTCGACGTACAGGAACCGGTCGTCGAAGTTGAGGAACTCCCCGCGCAGCGCCGGCGCGAACACCGTCCACGTGGCGACGCCGACGAGCAGCGCGACGAGCGCTCCGACGAGCTCGGTCGAGAGGCTCCGGGGGAGCTCGCTCGGGCGCTTACCGGGGAGCTCGCTCCGGAGTCCGCCGGGGAGCTCGCTCGGGAGCCCGCCGGAGCGCTCGCTCGGGAGCCCGCCGGAGCGCTCGCTCGGGAGCTCGCTCGACAGCTCGCCGTGGCGCGGACGGCGCCAGCCTTCTTCCTGCGGGACCACCCGGGCGGCGCTTCTATCACAACGGGGCGCGGCGGCCCCAACCGGCGGGGGACCGAAGCCGCGGGAGGCCCCGACGCACGGCTGTTGGGAGGCCTTTCAGGCCCGGTTCCGGCCGCTTTCGAGGTTGTCGGAAAGGCCCGGCTGCCTATTGCCCCCTCAGAGACCGTGGTAGAGTTTCTCATATCCCGTACGCGTGGAACCCAGGCGGATCCGCCTGCGTCCTAGCCCGGGATGCCGTTCGGATAGGCTTCGCGAGAAGTGGATCCCCTGGTTCTTCGCTCGCGCGAAGGACCTCCGGGCGGTGCCGACCCTAGTACTAGGTCCCATCACTCAACACCATTCAGGAGAACGTATGCTTCGTCCCTCCCTCACCACGGCGGCGGTTGCGCTGCTGTGCACGGGCGCGATGGCCCAGGGCGACATCAAGTCGCGCCTGCAGCCCGTCACGGCCCCCATCAAGAACGCGGGTATCTACCACGTCGCCACAGGCACGTGGACGCGTCACGGTTCGATCGCGAACGTGACCGGCCCGGACACGATCTACAACAACACGTGCGCGGCAGCCTACTACACGCGCATGATGCCGACGGAGTCGTTCCAGCACAGAAGCCGGATTCCCAGCACGAGCGGCCCGGTCACGCCGAGCGTGTTCTACGGCACCTCGCGCAACGACGAAGCCCCCGGCTGTCATGATTCCTACACGGTCAACGGCTTCCAGACGGCGTATTGCTCGTCCTCGCTGACGACCGTCGACTGGACCTACGACTTCGCCAACAGCTACACGCTGTGCGGCGGCGGCGACATGGTCTCCGACTACACCGTCGTCGTCACGGGTCTCCCGGGCGGCACCCCGACCGGCGCGCAGAACTGCTGGATCGTCGACGTCGACCTCTCCGGCAACTCGGGCGGCGGCATCGTTCTCTCGGCTGACGGCGACGGCACGTGGGTTGGACCCTCGACCGCCGAACAGTTCGGCTTCTCGTTCAAGCACAACCAGCTCTACACGACGTTCACCGGCCCGCTCATCGCCGGCGACTACACGTGGACCGGCGGGTCACTCGTGGGTACGCTCGTTCCCTGCACCGGCACGGACGGCACGATCTGGGACAACCCGATCAACCTGGCCGAAGAAGGCACGGGCATGGCTTCGAACGACTTCTTCCGCGCCGCGGCGACCCCCGGCCCGGTCAGCCCGCCGTCGGGCGCTGGCTGCTACTTCTTCGGTGGCAACCCGCACGGCGACTTCTGGCTGAAGCTCTACGGCAACCCGGGTTGCCCGAGCCCGAACCCCCTGACCGCGTACTGCTTCCCGGGCGAAGGTGGCACCGGTGCTTGCACGACCTGCGTCCCGGCGAACCCGCCGAGCGCGCACGGCCGTGGCTGCAACAACTACGGTCAGATCACGGGCGGTGCTCAACTCACCGCGACGGGTACCTCGCAAGTCAGCAACGACACGATCGTGTTCACCTCGAGCTTCGAGAACAACACGGCGTTCACGATCCTGATGCAAGGCACCGCGACCAACAACGTGGCGTTCGGCGCAGGCCGTCGTTGCGTGGCTGGCAACCTGAAGCGCATCTACAACGGCCCGGCCGGCTCTGCGGCGAACGGCGACCCGGCTGGTGTGTTCCACCGCCCGGGCCCGTCCGGCCCGCTCAGCGTGACGGCGGCGTCCCTCGCGAAGGGCTACGACATCGGCGCGAACGCTCCGGTGACGCTGTTCTACCTCGCGTACTACCGCGACCCGGCTGCGAGCGCGCACTGCGGTCCGACGGCGACCTTCAACGCATCGCAAAGCGGTTCGCTGAACTGGATCCCCTAGTGCTCTGCGGATGACCGACCGGCCCGCCGGAAGGTCGTCCACGACGCAATGGCCGGCGCCGCGCAAGCGGCGCCGGCCTCTTTTTTTGCCCCCTGCGAGAATCTGGCCCGGTTGATTGTGCTCAACCCGGATGCAACCCCTGAATCGCCAAGGGTCCGCGCGCCGCCGGGGGACCCTGCTCGCGCCCGGGGGATCGAGATCTCTCCAACCCTGGTTCACTGCCGGGCTTGTGCCGTGAGCAGGCACAGCCAACTGGGCCAGACTCAGGGTCGGAAGTGGGGGTCGCCGGGGAACCGCGCCGCGAGCGCCTGGCGGCGCGCGTTCGCTTCGCCGTCGCGGCCGCTCGCGCGGAGCGCCGCGAGGAGTTCCGACTGGCACTGCCACCACCAGTCGGCGGCGCCCGCGTCGGCGTGGCCCGCGGGCTCGGGGCGCGCGGCGAGCGCGCGCTCGTAGGCGGGGATCGCGGCCGCGGGTTCCCCGAGGGCCGTGTGGATGTGGCCAGCCGCGTAGGCGCACCGGAACGCGGTCAGCTCGTCGCCGGCGAGCTGCAGCCCGCGCTCGCTCTCGCGCAGCGCCTCGGCGTAGCGCGCGCGGACGGCGTCCACGCCGGCTCCACGCGCCTTCAGGTCCTCCGCCTCCGCGAACGCGAGGCGTCCGAGGTCGTAGTGCCCCGGCGCGAACAGCGGGCTCCGCTCGACGCTCTGGAGCCCGACCGTACGCGCCTCGTCGCGCCGACCGGCGGTGAAGAGGAGGTCGAACAGGCTCGACGAGGCGACTGCGTTCCCCGGATCGACCGCCAGCGCCCGGCGCAGGCTGCGCTCGGCCTCCGCCGGCTGCCCGAGACGCCGCAGGACATCGCCGAGATCGGCGTGGGCGGTCGAGTACCGGTCGTTCAGGGCGATCGACTGGCGCAGGTACTCGAGGGCGGTGGCGTCGTCGCCCGCCCGCGCCGCGTCGACGCCGAGCTCCCAGAGGCCCTTGCTCTCGGTCCGGTCGACGGACGCGGGGACGCGCTCGACGAAGACGACGGCTGCCCCGAGGAGCGCCGAAGCGGCGGCCAGACGACCGAACGAGCGCGCGCGCGCGAGCTCGACGAGACGCCAGCACGCGTGCGCGGCGAGCACGGCCATCACGGGGAGCACGGGGACGCGGAAGCGCGAGCACACGAAGAACGCGACGACGCTCGCCGTGTAGACGGGGAGGAATCCCCAGAGGGGCCAGATGCGGCCGGCTCGCGGAGCGGCGAGGAGGAAGCCCAGCAGGGCGAGCGGCGCGAGCCAGCCGTAGCCGAACGGCAGCACGCGCAGGATCGGCCCGAAGCGCATCGCCATGAAGCGCTCGCTCGTGTTGTTCGAGTATTCCCAGTCGGTCCAGAAGAGACGCAGCTTCCAGAGCACGTGTCGCAGCGCCGCTGCCGGCTCGGACCGGATCCAGGCCCAGGCCTTCGCGCTGTAGTGCTTCGAGACCTCGGACGGCCGCAGCGCGCGGCCCTCGTCCGCCTCCGCCATCCGGATCGAGTCCTCGAACCCGCCCCACCAGTCGAGTCGCGCTCCGGGCACGACCGCGCTCGCGCCGTCCGACGTCGGATTGTTGCCGATCCAGAAGTTCACGCCGCCCTGCGAGCTCACGAGGACGAAGTCTCCGCCGACGAACGTGTTGTACGCCGTGACCGGTGCGATCGGCACCGCGAGCGCGCCGAGGAAGACCGCGCCGACGAGGATGCGCCTCGCACCCGCCTCACGCGCGCGGAGAACAATCCACAGCGCGACGAGCGGCGCGAACAGCAGGATGTTCGGGCGCACGAGCGCGGCGATCCCGAACGCAGCGCCCGCGCACGCCGCACGAGCCAAGCTCGGCTTCTCGTCGACGCGCAGCGCGAGCCAGATCGCGGCGAGCCCGAGGAACACCTCGAGCACGGGCAGCAGGAAGTCTCCCTCGAAGTAGATCGTGACCCAGTACAGTCCCGCGAACAGCGCCGCCGTGAGCCCCGTCCGCGCATCGAACGCGCGCGCACCGACGAGATAGACGAGGCCGACCGACGCCGTGCCGATCCCCGCCTGGACGAGCCGGACGAGCAGCAGATGGTCCCCGAACACCCGCAGCAGCAGCCCGAGGAACCAGGGATACAACGGCGCGCGAAAGAACGGCCCCGGCTGGAAATCCCTCCCCGCCGCAAACGCGCGCGCCCACTCGAGATGGTACAGCGCGTCCATCGACGGCCGCGTGAACGCCGGGCTGCCCTGCGACTGCACGACATAGACGACCCGCACCACGCAGGAAACGACCAGGATCGCGCCGAGGAGCACGCGCCCACGCCGCGTGAGCCTCCGCGACCGTGCGGGCCCCCGCGAGGCGCTGGAATCGTCGGGCGGCGCGCGCACGATCCCTGAAGCTAGTGTCCCCGCGCCGAACTTCCCAGGGAATCTGGCCCGGTTGGCTGTGCAGGAATCAGCGGGCGGTTGGGGCTCTCCATGCGCACAGCTTGGCGACAGTCCACTGATTGATCTCGACACGTAGCGCCATCGCCGGCGACGTCACGGGGGCTTCGTTGGTGATGCCTCGGATGTAGTTGCGCCACGCGATCCAGATCCAAGCGTGCAGCTCGAGCCTCCGCCTCAGCTTCGACGCCGCCCATGTTCGTCTCACGAGCCGCGAGAGTCCGTCGCGCAGCATCGCGAGCGTGTGGTTGATG
>DASYPQ010000017.1:0-24664 GCA_036006425.1 Planctomycetota bacterium | reverse complement strand
CGGTAGCCGAGCACGGCGTGAGCCATCGCGAAGTCGGGATCGAGCTCGAGCGCATGAATCAGCAGCTGCTGGCCGGCGGCTTCGTCGGCGCCGGACAGACCCTGGGCCTGAGCGAACATTTTCAGCGCTTCGAGCGAGCTGGTCGTCGCCTGCGGCAGCGGCCGGTTGCCGCCGGAGAGCGTCGCCATCGACTCGCCGAGCCGTCCGCGGAGACGGCTCGCGAGCTGATCGAGCGCCGCCAGGACGCCGTCACGGCTGGTCGCCAGAACCGACTCGCTGAGCGCGATGCCTTGGGTCCGTGGATCGACAACGCGGGCCGCCAGCGAGTACGAGGCGCCCACCTTGCTGATGCCGCACGTGACCACCGCGCGGACGTTGTCCCGCTGCGCGATCTCCGACGCGAGCGCAAGATCGACCGGACTCGTCGCCGGCTTCCGCATGCGCTGGAGCGTGGCGCGCATCCGATCGCGCGAGTACACGTTGACGTAGTTGGATTGTGAGATCCCGACATCGAGCGCGATCGCCAGGCTTCGGTCGAACACCGGCTCGCCGGTGAGGTTGTCGCAGTCGGTCACGAGAATCCAGTCGCGTGCGTTGAACGCCAATGCGGGTTCCGACAGGTGCAGCCAGTCCGGACCGAACCGGGCGATCGCGGCCGCCCCCGCGACGAGCGTGAGCGTGAGAACGGCCGCCATGAGTCGGCGGCTCGGCCTCGCGCGAACCCGTTCCACCACAGCTGACGCTGCGTCATCCGACTGCAGCGCCGCACGAATCTCCCGGAACGACGCAAACCTCCGCTCGCGATCCTTCTCGAGGCAGCGAAGCGCGACCCGCTCCAGCCGGGCCGTCACTCCCGACGACGTCGCTCGGAGCGGCGGCGTCGGCGCATTCAGGATGGCATCCACCATGGCCGCCATCGACGGGCGGTCGAACGGATGCGTGCCCGCGACCATTTCGTACAGGAGCACGCCAAAGGAAAAGATGTCGGACCGCGCGTCGGGCGGGAGCGCCAGCAGCTGCTCAGGCGCGCTGTAGGCGATGGTGCCCACGATCATCCCCGCCTGCGTGGCGTCGATCGCCATTCGCGTCGTCTGCTCGACACCGCCGATCCGCGCGGCGATGCCGAAGTCCATGACTTTGACGTGGCCGTCCACGCCGACCATGACGTTCGCGGGCTTCAGATCGCGATGGATGACGCCGCGCTCGTGCGCGTGTTGCGCAGCGCGGCACACCTGGACGAGGAGATCGAGGCGCTCGCGCACCCCCAGCCCCCCCGCCGCGGCGTGCTCGACGATCGTCCGGCCGAGGACGAGCTCCAACGCGAGGTAGGGCTGCGGGCCGGCGCCCGTGTCCTCCGCTCCAGCCTCGTACACCTGCGCGATGCCGGGGTGGTGAAGCCGGCCGAGGATCTGCGCTTCGTGCCGGAAGCGCTGGATGCGCGAGGGCGAGGCGATCCCCGGATGGAGCACCTTGAGCGCGACGCGGCGCCTCGGATTGTCCTGCTCCGCGAGATAGACGACGCCCATGCCGCCTTCGCCGAGCACGTCGAGCACACGGTAGTCGCCGATGCGTTCCGGGACACGCACGGGCTCGATGCGGTCGAGTCCGGTCCCGCTCGTGTGCGCCGCGAGGAGCGATTCGAGCTCGACGCGGAGGTCCGGATCGGTGGCGCATTCCGTGTCGAGGAGGCGCGCGCGATCCGCGGGCTCGAGCTCGATCGCGCGCACGAAGACGTCTCGCGCCCGTCGATAGAGCGCCGCGTTCACGTTTCTCTCGCGCCTCCCAGTTCGCGCCGCAGGAACGCCCGCGCCATGAACCAGTCCCCCTTCACCGTGCCGGGCGACACCGCGAGAGCCTGCGCCGTCTGCTCGATCGAGAGCCCGGCGAAGAAGCGCATCTCGACGACGCGTGCCTGCCGCTCGTCGAGCTCTCCGAGCTTCTCGAGCAGCCCGTCGAGCGCGAGCACGTCGAGCCGCTCGTTGCCCGCACCGAGCTCGACGCCGTCCAGCGTGACGCGGTGCCAGTTGCCACCGCGGATCGACGCCGCGCGACGGCGAGCGTGGTCGACGAGGACACGCCGAACGGCCTGCGCGGCGAGCGCGAGGAAGTGCGTGCGATCCTCGACGGTGGTCTTGCGTTCGTCGGCGAGCTTCAGCCAAGCCTCGTGCACGAGATCGGTCGTCTGCCACGTATGCGAGCGTCGTTCGCGACGCATCGACCGCGCGGCGAGAGTCCGCAACTCCGCGTAGAGCAGAGGCAAGAGCCGATCCCCGGCCGAACGGTCGCCTCTCCCCAGCTCGGTCAGCAGCGCGCTGACGTCGGTCGCTTCCTGCATGGCGAGTCGCCCCCGGCGCCGCAGGAGGCGCCGGCGGGTAGTGCACGAGGGTAGCACCGGCGGCCGCGGTCGGGCGAGAACCCGGCTTGATAGACTCCCGCGCTCCCGCGTTTCGGCCCTTTCCTCGAAGGATCCTCGCGCCTGCCCATGGCTTCCCTCTTCGCCGCTCGCGTCCCCGTCGTCTCCCTCACCTCGCTCCTCCTGAGCTGCGCGTCGAGCACTCCGGCGAACGCGATGGCGCCGCAGGGTGCGCCCGCGGCAACGCCCGCGCCCGCGCAGCGCGTCATCCCCTTCGGCGATTCCGGGAAGGGGCAGAAGCTCGAGCCGATCTTCGCGGGCACGACGTACGACGCGGCGGTCCCCGCGCCCGACACGCTGCTGCGCCAGCCGCTCGGCACGTTCACCGCGCACCACGCCGAGATCCTCGCGGCGCTGCGCGCGATGGAGGCGAAGAGTCCGCGCATGAGGATCCTGCCGACGGGCCGCACGCACGAAGGCCGGGAGCTCGTCTGCGTCGTCATCGCCTCGCCCGAGAACCTGAAGCGCATCGACGCGATCCGCGCCGACCTCGGGAAGCTCGCCGATCCGCGCGGCCTCGACTCCGCCGAGGCCGAACGCATCGTCGCGAACTCCCCCGCCGTCGCCTGGCTCGGCTACAGCATCCACGGCGACGAGACCTCGGGCTCGGATGCATCGCTCGCCGTCGCGTACCACTTCGCCGCGGGCACGAGCGCCGACGTCACCGACCTCCTGAAGCAGGTCGTCGTCGTCGTCGACCCGTGCCTGAACCCCGACGGGCGCGAGCGCATCCTCTCGCAGTTCGAGCAGGGCGCCGGATACGTCCCGAACCTCGACGCCGACACGATGGGGCGCGGCCGCTGGCCGTACGGGCGCGGGAACCACTACCTCTTCGACATGAATCGCGACTGGATGTGGGGCACGCAGCCCGAGACGCGCGCGCGCTGGGCCGCGATCCTCTCCTTCCATCCGCAGCTCCTCGTCGACGCGCACGAGATGGGCGCGCTCGACACGTTCCTCTTCTATCCCGCGACGAATCCGTTCACGCCGTTCTTCCCCGAGGCCACGATCAAGTGGTGGAAGCGGTTCGGCGACGACGACGCCGCCGCGTTCGACCAGCACGGGTGGAGCTACTACACGCGCGAATGGGCCGATTCCTGGTACCCGGGCTACACGGACTCGTGGGCGTCGTTCGTCGGCGCCGTCGGCATCCTGTACGAGCAGGCACGCTACGGCGGCGCCGCCGTGCGACGCGCGTCCGGCGAGATCGCGACGTACCGCGACGCCGTGCAGCACCAGGCCGTGAGCAGCCTCGCGAACGTCGCGACGCTCGCGAAGAACCGCGAGGAGATCCTGCGCGACTACCTCGCGGCGAAGAAGAGGAACGTCGCCGCGGAGACGCCCGGCAACGGACGCCTCTTCGTCCTCGTCCCGGGGCGCAACGCCGACCGCGAGGAGCGACTCGTCGCGTCGCTCGCCGGCCAGGGCATCGAGATCTTCCGCGCGGACGCGGCGTTCCAGGGGAAGCACGTCGAGACCGCGATGCAGGGCGCAAAGGACTCGCGCGACTTCCCTGCGGGGAGCGTGCTCGTCTACGCGCGGCAACCGCAGTCCTCGATGGTCAAGGCCTGGCTCGACTTCGATCCGCACTACGACGTCGATTCGATCAATCGCGAGCGCAAGGAGCTCGAGCGCAAGCAGCGCTCGAAGGCGTACGACGTCACGGGCTGGTCGCCGGCGCACGCCTACGACGTCGACGCGAGCTGGTGCGACACGGTCGACGTCGCGAAGACGGCGATCCGCGCGCTCCCGCCGCACGCGCACGGCACCGTGGCACTCGCGAAGGGGGGCGACCCGGTCTACGCGTGGATCGTCGACGGCGAGTCCGACGGCGCGGTCGTGTTCGCGGCGCGGGGAATGGAAGCGGGGCTCGCGATCCAGCTCTCCGACGAGCCGTTCACGTCGGCGGGTCGCGGGTTCGCGCGCGGCAGTCTCCTCGTGCGGCGCACCGAGAACGGCGCCGACGTCGCCGAGAAGGTCGCGCGCGCGGCGGAGGAAGCGGGCGTGCAGGCGTTCGCGACCGGGACGGCGCGCAGCGTCGACGACAAGGCGGATCTCGGCGGCGGCCACTTCAACCTGCTCGCGCGCCCGCGCGTCGCTGTTCTCGCGAATGCGCCGGTCGACACGGACAGCTTCGGGCACGTGTGGCACCTCTTCGACGCCGAGATCGGCATCCCGGTGACGCAAGTCGACGCGCAGCAGCTCGGCGGGTACGACCTGCGCCGGTACAACGTGCTGCTCGTTCCGGACGGCGGCGACATCGGAGCGGTGCTCAAGGGCGCGGGCGAGGACCTGCGCGCCTGGGTGCGCGGCGGCGGCACGTTGATCGCGTGCGGAGGCAGCGCGGCCCAAGCGTTGACCGACAAGGAGCTGAAGCTCAGCTCCGTGAAGATGCGCGGCGACGCGCTCGAGGATCTCGACAAGTACGCGGTCTCCGTGAAGCGCGAGCGCGAGGCCGGCTCGAAGCCCGTCGACGAGACGGCGCTGTGGAGCGGGACCGCGGCCGCGAAGCCCGCCGAGAAGCCGAAGGACGACGCGGCGAAGGACGACAAGAAGGAGGAGAAGAAGGAGGAGAAGAAGGAGGAGAAGAAGGAAGACAAGAAAGAGGACAAGAAGGACGAGGACGCCAAGCGCCGGGACCGCTGGATGCGGACGTTCTCGCCGCGCGGCGTGATCCTGCGCGGCGAGGTGAATCCCGATTCGTGGATCACCGCGGGCTGCGGCGCGGAGCTCCCGGTGTATTTCGAGGGCAGCGGCGCGTTCCTCTCGGAGCTCCCGATCCGCACTCCGGTGCGACTCGCGGCCGCGGAGCGGTTGCGGATCAGCGGCTTGCTGTGGCCCGAAGCGAGGGAGCGGATCGCCGACACCGCCTACTGCACGATCGAGCCGCAGGGCTCGGGCCAGGTGATCCTCTTCGCGTGCCCGCCCGTGTTCCGCGGATGGTTCCGCGGGACCGCGCGACTCCTCGCGAACGCGGTCGTCTACGGCCCCGGCGCCGGCGCCCGCCAGCCGCTCGGCTGGTGACGTCCGCTCACCCGCCGCTCTTCGCGCGCTGGACCTGGGTGTCGAAGTAGGCGATCAGGTCCCTCAAGATGGGCTGGCACGCAGCCTGTACAGCCCTCGCCTCCGTTTCGTGAAGGCTCTTCCGCAAAGCTGCATCCGGCACGACCGACTCCGCGATCGTCGCGCGAGACTCGAGCGCCTTGAGCTCGTTTCCGATGGACGCCCCCAGCGTCTTGCTCTGCGCTTGGATCTGTCGTTCGAGTTCGGGAGCCGCCGCTTCGTCCCCATTGCGGATCCGGGTTGCTTGCGTGCGGACGGCGGTCGCGAAACTGTCGATCCGCTGCTTCATGCGCGCGATGGACGAAGCCTTCTCGAGAACCAGCCCGTCCGCATGCACGCACTCGAAGACTCTGCCGAGGTGCCTCAGGCGGTCGGCATTCAGCTCGAACTCCTTGTCGGAAGCGAGCTCCGTGACTCTTGCGAAGATCCAGTTCCGTTCCATGGAGGTCTGCAGTTCCTGCATCTCCTCGGCGAGTTCCGTCGAGACGTCGGCGGCTTCCGCTGCGGGTTCGGGGAGTTCGAACTCGGTCGCCTTGAACGTCGGGTCGCAGTCGAGATCGACGAGAGTGAGCGTGAAGAGACCTTCCTTCTTCGACTTCTCCACGCTCTCGATGAAGCCCGTGCGCGTGGAGAGCACGAGCCTGGCTCCATTGGCGTAGTCGAACGCAAGCTTGTCCTCTCCCCCGACCTGACGAGCCTCTCGCTTCCTCAGGGAATCGAGCCACCCCAGGAGCGGTTCTCCGGAGAGTGCTAACCCCAGCCTGATGTCGACCGTCCTGCCGTCCGCGTCAGAGGTCTCGGCGACCGACAGGTCCAATCGCATGCTCCCGAGTTCCAGAGAGTCCGGGGACCTGGAGAGTTCCGAGAACTCGCGGTGCACCACTTCTGCCAACCGGCTCAACCGTCCCCGCACCGGACCAGCCGCGTCGAAGTGCGCGTAGGCGGGCCTTCGATCCGCCATGGTCGTGCGAAAGTCGAAGACACCATCCTGGATGCGGCACCTGGTCTGTCCTCCGGAGTCGAACAGCGCCGTTCCCGGAGACTTGTAGAGCAAGCGGACGCGCTTCGGCTCCTGCTCCCCCGAGCGACGGAGCTCGTACTCGGCCCGGAACGAGTGAAGGCCGTTCGTAGTCCGGATCAGCTCGTCGAACAGAGCGACGTCGGGAATCTTGGCCTGCGGTGCGTCTTGCGCGAGCACGCAAGCCAGCCCGATCGAGAGCAGCACGGTCATGGGCCGTCACCTGCCGCTCTTCGCGCGCTGGACTTCGGCGTCGAAGGCTTCGAGCAGAGGGCCCTGCACCGAGTGCTCGAGAGCCGCCTCGATCGAGGCGCGCTCGAGATCGAGCAGACTCGCGCGGAGCGTCGCGTCCGAGACCGTGGTCGGCTGGATCTCCAGGTTCGCCAGTCGGCTCTTCAACAGCGCTTGGAGCCTGTCGAACAGGTTCTTCCTCGCCTCCTGGGCTTGCGTTTCGAATTCGCCCCGCATCCAGCTTCCCGCGCTCTCGATCCACTGCTTCGTCTCCGCGATCCACGGCTCGTTCTCCAGTGTGATCGCGTCCGAATGGATCGCCTGGAGCACTCTCCCGATGTGAGCGCGCGCTTCCGCATTCCACTCGATCTTTCCGTCGGACACGTGGCGTGCGATCCACGCGAAGAGCTCTCTCCTCGACTCGTGTGTCGTCGCGCGCTGCAGCTGCGCCGAGATCGCGTCGGAAGCGTCCGTCGCATCGGCCGCCGCGGCCGAGAGCTCGAACGAGTGCTCATCCAGCTTCGGGTCGAGCTCGAGCTTCTCGAGCACGAACGAGCTGTCGCCGTCCTCGTTCCGCTTGTGGATCGAATCGATGAATCCGGTGCGCTTCGACAGGGAGACCTCCGAACCCCGGGACGTGCGGAAGACGATGTGCTCCTCGTCCTCGGTCTTCGTGCCCGACCAGTCCTTGAACGCCTCGAGCCAACCCAGGACGGCTTTCCGGGGGAAGGCGTACTGCACGTTGAACTGGAAGTTCTCCTTCAGGCTTTGCCCGTCGGGCGAAATGATCATCGCCACCTGCGGGCCGTAGGACATCGTCGTGGGCCAATCGCTCGCAGGCGCGGCGAATTCCTGGTGCAGCACGTCCGTCAACCGACTCCATCTCTCGCTGGCTTGCTCGGCGAAAGGCACGGACGCGACCATCGGCTTGCCATCGCTCGACGACGTCCGCGCTTCCAGAGTCCCGTCCCGGAGGCACATCTCGGCCTTCCCCCCCATGTCGCATCGCATCTCGCCGGGCGCCCGGAACGTGATCCGGATCGAAAAGTCACCTTCCGCCTTGGCCACATGGACGCGGTACACCGCGACGAACGCCTCGAGGTCGTCCGTCATCTGGATCAACGCGTCGAACAACGCAGCGTCGGGATCCTTCGCCTGAGGCGCCCCTTGAGCGAGCGCGCACGCGAGCCCGAGCGAGATCAGCAAGCCCATTCTTCGTCACCCTCAGCGCTTCACACGCTCGATGCGCTCGTCGAACGACGCGACCGCCGGCTCGTGCAGCGCCTTCGCGAACGCGCTCCGCGTCGCACCCTGCTCGAGCTCGAGGAGGCTCTGGCGCAGCTCGGCGTCGGGCACCGTCTCCTCGGGGATGTTCAGTCCCGCGACGCGGTTCTCCAGCATCTGGTCGAGCGTCTTCACGAGCGTCGCCCGCGCTTCCTTGATCGTCGCGTCGATCTCCTCGCGCTTCGCCTTGTCCCCCGCCGGGAGCGCCGCATACCGCTGCGCGAGCCACGTGGCGAACTTTTCGACGCGGTCCTGCGTCGCGGCCATCCACGGCTGGCTCTCGAGCGCGATGCCGTCCGTGTAGAGGACGCCGAGCGCCTTGCGCGCATGCACGCGCGCATCCGCGTCCCACGCGAGCTTCTTGTCGGCGACGCGCTCCGACACCCAGCCGACGAAGCGCCGCCCTCCCATCGCGGTCAGCATCTCGTGCCACCGCCCGGCGAACGGCGCCGATCCGTCGACCGCAGCCGCGGAGGGCGCCGGCACGGCGAACGACTCCACGGTCAGCTTCGGGGCGACGTCGAGCGACTCGAGGCGGAACGCCGCTTCGCCGTTCTCGTTCTTCTTCGCCAGGGACTCGACGAATCCCGAGCGCGTGTTCAGCGTCACCACGCCGCCGCCCGGAGTCGGGAAGACCATGTGCTCGTCGTCCTGCGACGATCCGGCGCCTCCCGCGGGAAGCGTCTCGAGCCACCCGAGCAGCGCCTTCCGCGGGCACGCGTAGGACAAGCTCAGGTCCATGTTCTCCGCCGTCCCGTCCGCGGACGGCGAGACGGACAAGAGGAGCTGACCGCCGCAATCCCAGGTCGACGTCCACTCCTTCGCGAGCGCGGGGAACTCGGTGTGGACGACAGCCGCCAACGCGAGAGAACGCTCGCTCGCCATCTCGGCCATCGGCACGTGGACGAAATTCGGCGGCTCTCCGGCGACGGCGCTGCGGAGATCCATGACACCCGCGCGCATGGAAACGATCGTCGAGCCGGAGAAGTCGAGCTTCATGTTGTCCGGCGCGAGGTACTCCATCCGCACCGTGATCCGCTCCGAGCTCTCCGGTCTCGACGCGCGGTACACCGCGACGAACGACTGCAGCGCGTTCGTCTTCCGGATGAGCTCGTCGAAGAGCGCCGCTCCGGGCGCCTTTTTCGGAGGCACGTCCTGAAGGAGCGCGCACGCCGCGATCAGCAACGAAATCATGATGCCGCAGTCTAGTCCCGCGCGTCCCGAACGGACAACCCGCTAGGATGGTGCGACGAGGACTCCATGGCAGCAGACCCGCAACGAATGGCGATCCGCACGCGACAGCTCATGAAGCACTACGGTGCCCAGGTCGCCGTCGCCGGCATCGACCTCGAGATCCCCTCGGGCCAGCTCGTCGGCCTGCTCGGTCCGAACGGCGCCGGGAAGAGCACCACGATCAAGATGCTCATCGGCATGCTGCGTCCGACCTTCGGCTCCGCGGAAGTCGGCGGCCACGACGTCGTCCGCGATCCGCTCGCGGTGAAGAAGATCGTCGGCTACGTCTCCGAGACCGGAGCCGTCTTCGAGTCGCTGACCGGCTGGGAGTACCTGAACCTCGTCGCGTCGCTGTACCACATCGAGGAGAGCGAGGCGTCCGCCCGCATCGACCGCTTCTGCCAGTTCTTCGACCTGACGCCGATCGACCTGCGCGAGAAGAAGCTCGGCGCCTACTCGAAGGGCATGCGGCAAAAGGTCGTCATCACCGCGGCGCTCCTCCACAACCCGGAGATCGTGTTCTTCGACGAGCCCTTGAACGGCCTCGACGCGAACGCGGCGCTCATGCTGAAGACGCTGATCACGTCGCTCGCGCGCGAAGGCAAGACGATCGTCTACTGCTCGCACGTCCTCGACGTCGTCGAGCGCATGGTCGAGCGCGTCGTCATCGTCCACCAGGGCCGGATCCTCGAGGACGGCACGGTGCAGCAGATCCTCGAGCGCAGCGGCGAACGATCGCTCGAGCAGGCCTTCAACAAGCTGACGTCGACGCAGAACCTGCTCCAGCGCGCCGAGGACTTCGCGCGCGCCCTCGCCCAGTGACCGCGAGCGCGGATCGCACCGTCGACCGGACGCAGCTGCGCGCCCTCCTCCGCGCGTACCTGCAGATGAGCTCGCGCGGCGCGTCGCTCCTGCGCAGCCGCAGCGGCAAGCCGACGACACTCGTCTTCGTCCTCGGGATGTACGCGTTCCTGGGCTTCGCGATCGGGCTCATCGCGCTCGCGCACCCCGACGTCCTCCTCTATTCCCTCGGGCTGCAGTGCATCACGCTCTTCACCGTCGGAATGGCGGCCGTGATCGAGTCGAACGACGTCCTCTTCGACCCGAAGGAGGACGAGCTGCTGATGCACCGGCCGATCGGCGCGAGCACGCTGCTCGCCGCGAAGGCGATCGCCCTCGTCGGATTCACGTCGATGCTCGCGGGCGCGCTGAACCTGTTCCCGACGTTCTTTCTCCTCGCCGCGAAGGGCGCGCAGCCGTGGATCCCGATCGTCCATCTCGCGTCGACTTTCCTGCTCGTCGTGTTCGTGTGCGCGTCGGTCGTGTGCTCGTACGGGCTCATCCTGCGCCTGTTCGGTCGCGAGCGCTTCGAGAGTCTCGCCGTCTACGCGCAGGTCGGCATGACGCTGCTCTTCGTCGGCGGCTTCCAGGTGGTTCCACACGTCATCGAGCGCATCGGGCCGGAGCGGCTCGAGGCGATCGCGCGCATCCTCCTGCCCGCGCCGCCGGCGTGGTTCGCCGCGATCGACACGACGCTCGGGACGGGGGCGCACGACTGGCCGTTGATCCTCGCCGCGTGCGCGGCCGTGCTCTCGACGGTATTCCTCGCGTGGATCGGAGTCGGGAAGCTCGCGGCCGGCTACGGCGAGCTCGAATCCGTGCGCGGCGCCGTCGCGACCGAGGCGTCCAAGGCGCGCGCGAGCGGACGCATCGCGTCGCCGGCGCGGTGGCGCAGCCGCAATCCGCTGCTGCGCCTGTGGATGAAGGATCCGATCGAGTGGAGCTCCTTCCGCCTCTCGAGCGCGTACATGCGGCGCGACCGCGAGGTGAAGCTGCGCGTGTACTCGTCGATGAGCATGTTCCTCGTGTTCGTCGTGCTCAGCATCGTCGATCCGAAGCGCAAGGCGGGAGAGTTCCTGCCCGTCGTGATGTTCGCGATGTCCGGGACGGTGCCGGTGGCGTTGATGGAGACGATCCGGATGTCTTCGCACCACGCCGCGGCCGAGTTGTTCCGCGCGGCACCGCTCGGCAGCGCCGCGCCGCTGTTCCACGGCGTCCGGAAAGCGAGCATCCTGTACGTGCAGCTCCCGATCGCGTGCATCGCGCTGGCGACGCTCACGAGCCAGTCCGAGTCGTTCTACGACGCGGTGATGATGGTGCTGCCGATCGCGATCGTGCTCCCGACGATTTCGCTCGTCCCCGGGCTCTTCAAGGACTACGTGCCGCTGTCGATGGCGCCGCGGCGCGGACGCCAGTCCTCACAGAACGTCGGCGTGATGCTCGGAACGATGGTCTTCACGCTGGGCATGTTCGGGTTGGCAGTCGCGGCGAAGAAGCTCGGATTCCAATGGATCCTGATCGGAGTCGAGGTAGTCGTGATGTTCCTCGTGCACCGCGGGCTGACCAGCATGATCGCGAGCCGGCCGATGCGCGCGTTCGTCGAGGAAGAGGACTGACCGCGAACGCGCCTACTTCGCCCGCTTCGCGTGCTCCTCGATCACCGACGCGACGCAGCTCGTCAGCTTCTTCCCCGTCGGGATGTGGATGAACTCGTTCGGCCCGTGCGCGTTCGATTGCGGCCCGAGCACGCCCGTGATCAGGAACTGCGCCTTCGGGAACTTCTTCCCGAGCATCCCCATGAACGGGATCGTGCCGCCCTCGCCCATGTACATGGCGTCCTTGCCGAAATAGGCCTGCGAGGCCCGGTTCGTCGCCGTCTCGAGCCACGGCGCGAGCTCGGGCGCGTTCCATCCGTCGGCGGAGCTCTCCGGTTCGAACGTCACCTTCGCGCCGTAGGGCGGATCCTTCTCGAGCACTTCCTTCAGCTTCTTCGTGCACTTTTCCGAGTCGCCCGTCGGCGGCACGCGCATGCTGATCTTCACGATCGTCTTCGGGCGCAGCACGTTCCCCGCGTCCTTCGGCTCGGGGATCCCGCTCGCGCCGACGAGCGACAGCGTCGGCCGCCACGTGCGATTCAGGACGAGTTCGACGTTGTCGCTCACCATCGGCTTCGTCCCCCCCGCCCACGGGAATTCCTTCCACACGAGGTCGCCGAGCACGCCGGCCGTGGCCCTCACCTGCTGGAGGCGCTGGGCGGGGATGTCGACGTCGAACTCCTTCACGAGGACCCTTCCGGTCTTCTCGTCTTCCAGGCGCGAGAGGAGCGTGCGCATGACGCGGAAGCTCGAGGGCACGATCCCGCTCGCCGAACCGGAGTGCACGCCTTCGCTCAGGACTTCGACCGTCAGCGTGCCGGAAGCCAGTCCTCTCAGCGACGTCGTGCTCCAGAGCTGCTCGTAGTTGCCGCAGCCCGAGTCGAGGCACACGACGAGGCTGACCGCTCCGATCCGCTTCTCCAGGTGATCGATGTAGAACGGCAGGTCGTAGCTCCCGCTCTCCTCGCACGCCTCGATCAGGACGACGCAGCGCGCGTGCGGGATCTTCTGCGCCTTCAGGGCGCCGATCGCCGTCAACGAGGCGAACGTCGCGTAGCCGTCGTCCGCGCCGCCGCGGCCGTAGAGCTTGTCGCCCTTCATCACCGGCTCCCACGGACCGAGGCCCGCGCTCCAACCGGTCATCTCGGGCTGCTTGTCGAGGTGCCCGTACAGGAGCACGGTGTCGGTCTTGTCCGCGCTCGTGCCCGGAATCTCCATGAAGATCACGGGCGTCCGCTCCGGAAGCCGCACGACCTCGAGCTTCATCCCTTCGATCTCGCGCGACCTGCACCAGCCCTCGATCAGCTTCACGGCGCGGTCCATGTGGCCGTGTTTCGCCCAGTCCTTGTCGTAGGCCGGCGACTTGTTCGGGATGCGGATGTACTCGGTCAGCGTCGGAACGATCGAGCTGTCCCAGGCCTTGTCGACGAACTCGGTCGTGAGCTTCTTGTCCATGGTCTCTTCCTCGGTTGGTGGGGACCCGTCCGGGTCCGCGTGAGCGGCGCAGCATAGCCCAATCCGCGCTCGCGGCGATCCCCGCATTCCCGTTCGCGGGCCGCTCGGCGGCCGCGACGGTGGCGCTGCGTCGCGGCCCTCCATCCGCGCTCAGGTCGCCTCCGGGGAGAGGTCGAAAAAAACTCCAGTGAAACCCCCGGAAGCCCTGCGATCCGCCCTGCTCTCGGCGGCGATGGTGTCGTTCGCGTCCTGCGGGAGCGGCACCCTCGCCATCTTCGGATCCGGCGGCGGCGGAGGCGGCGGCGGCAACGCGCCGACCGTCGTCAGCGACGTGCTCGTCGGCGCCGACGCGACCGACGCGAAAGTCTCTCCGCTCTCGTTCAGCTTCAAGCTCACCGACGCCGAGTCGAATCCCGTCGACGTCGACGTTCTCTACACGCCGCCCGGAGGCGGGACGCCCGTCCCGCTCCTCTTGACGGGCACGACGAATCTCGACGACCTCGCCACCGGACCCGGCGGCGTCGTCCACGTCCGTGAATGGGACTTCGCGGCGCAAGTCGCGTCGGGCAGCGCGTACGCCGCCGGCTACCGCATCACCGTCCGCACCCGGAACCTCGCGAGCAGCGCGGATTCCGTCCTGTTCGACATCGGAAACGACGCGCCGGTCGTCTCCGGAGTCACCGTGCCCGCCGGCGAAGCGTCGGGCATCGTCCCGATCTCGTTCACGCTCGCGGACAGCTCGAGCGACCTCTCCTCGGTGACGGTGGAGTACGACGACGCCGACAACCCGACCGGGTGGCGCCCGGCGACTTCGGCCGGCGGTCCGCTCACCGACGTGTCGACGGATCCCGCCGGTGTCCCGCTCTTCTTCTTCTGGGACGCCCCCGCGGACGAGCCCGCGTCGGAGCTGCGCGTCGTCCTGCGCCTGACACCCGACGACGGCATCGCGACAGGCGCCAGCGTGCAGACGCCGGTCGTCTCGATCGACAACAACGCGGTGCCGACGGCGATCGTCAACGGCAGTGCCTTCTACGCGACGCCCGACCAGCGCCGCGGCATCCCTCTGCCGATCCGCGTGATCGATCCCGAGGGCGATTCGGTCCGCGTCGTCGTCCAGTGGAGGACGCCGTTCGGCACGTTCCCCGATCTCCCGACGACTCCCGCGGGACTCGCGCCGATCCTCGCGAGCTCCGCGCTTCGACGGCAGTACCAGATCGCGAGCGAGGCGCCGATCGCCTTCTCCGGCCGCGTCGTCCCCGCCGCCGCGTCGACCGTGCGGCTCCCGGAGCTCGGCTCGTCGCAAGCCGGCATCCTCGCGGGCGGGATCACGGGCCGCACGCTGCAGATCCTGCGCAGCTCGCCGGTGCCCGCGTCGGCGAGCGCCGGCTGGAGCACGAACCCGCTCTCCGCGCCCATCGCGCTCCTCTCGTACCAGGAAGGCCACGCGGCGCTCGTCCTCGACTCGCCCGCGGCGTCGACGTGGCGACTGCGCGCGATCGATCTCGCGACGGGAGCCGTCGTGCAGGACATCGCGAGCGGCGCCGGCGACCCCGGAGCCCTCGCGTACCAGGACGTCGACGCGACCGTGCTCGTCGCTTCGGACGTCGCCGGAGTGTGGAGCGTCGCGCGCGTGACGATCGCGGACGGGAAGACGACGACGCTGATCACGACCGACGGATCGACCGCGAGCGGCAGCGTCCACGGCATCGCGAGCATCGGCACGGACAAGGCAATGCTGACGGTCGCCAACTCGCTGGTCGGCTTCGACGCGACGAATCCGGCGAACCCCGTGGAGCGCACGCTCTCGGCGAACATCCAGGGCGCCTGGGGCCTCGCGCTCGATCCGCACAACAAGAACCGGCTCTATCTCGCAGAGCGCGACTGGGTGAATCCCGCGACGTCGACGGTCGAGGGACACGTCATCGTCATCGACTTGCTCGCGCACACGCGCCGCGCGATCGCAGCGACGGGCTTCCCCTTCCTCCACGCCGATTCGATCGCCGTCGACTCGACGAGCGAGCGACTGCTCGTCCTCGCCGATGCGAACACGGGAGACGGCACGCGCGAGCTGCGCGCGGTCGACCTGAACGGCGGCGGCGGCGGCCAGGCATTCCAGATCGCGAGCGGCATCCCGAACGGCTGCCGGGGCCTCGCGGTCGGACCCGACGGACTGCGCATGTTCGTCAGCACGCCCACGAACGGGCTCTCGGTCGCGGGAGGCGTCGAGCAGGTGCGGACGATCACCGACTTCGACCCGACGCAGTGCCTGGCGACCGTCGACGCGCCCTTCGCGCCGGCGCTCGACGCCCGGCGCACCTGGCGCATCGTCGACAGCCTCGATCCGCGTCCGGGGACCAGCGGCGGCGTCGACCACACCTTCGTCTGGAACTCGTCGGACCTGCTCTCCGGCGGCGACGTCGTCCTGCGCGCGATTCCCTACGACGCTGAAGCGGGGCTCGCCACCGACACGGGCGTCCCGCGTCCGGTGCGCCCGGGACTCGACGTGCTCCCCTACTCGATCGGCAGCGTCGCGTCGACTTCCGCTCCCGCGTCCGTCGAGATGGCGGACCTCAACGGCGACGGCAAGCTCGACCTCGCGACCGCGAACGTCGGCACGGACAACGTCACGCTGTTCTTCCAGGCCGCGAACGGTGTGTTCCCCGCGGCTCCGAGCGCGACGCTCGCGGGCGTCGTCCTCCTCGTCACGGTCACCGATCCGACGTCGGTCAAGGCGATCGACCTCGACGGTGACGGCGACCTCGACCTCGTCAGCGCGTGCCGCGGCAGCAACAACCTCGTGATGTGGACTCAAGGCGGCGCGGGGTCGTTCACGACGGTGGTCTCCGCGCCGGGCGGATTGAATGCGCCGTCGGACGTCGCGGGGGCGGACTTGAACGGCGACGGACGGATGGACCTCGTCGCCGCGAACACGGGCGCGAACCGCGTCGCGATCTTCTTCCGCAACAACCTCGGCTCGTACCCCGCCTCGCCGTCGCTCTCGCTCGGCAATGCGAGCACCGGAGGGCCGGTGTCCGTCGCCGTCGGCGACCTCGACGGGGACGGCGACATCGACGTCGTCTCGGCGAACCAGACCACGAACAACCTGACGATCTTCTACCAGACGTCTCCGGGCGTGTTCCCGGTCGCGCCGTCGGTCGTGCTCGGCGGCGCCGCGCTGACCGCGGGTCCCGCGTCGGTCGCCGTCGGCGACATCAACGGGGACGGGAAGCTCGACATCGCGTGCGCCGATCGCACCGGCAACGACCTGACGGTCTTCATCCAGACCGGTGCGGGCACGTTCACCGGGACGCCGACGTTCACTCTGGCCGCGTCGAGCTCGCCGATCGCACCTTCGCACGTCGAGCTCGGCGACGTCAACGACGACGGCACGCTCGACCTCATCTCGTCGAACGGCAGCAACGACGTCTCGATCTTCGTCTACCAGCCCGAGTCGGCGCAGTTCGCTTCGGAGCCGATCGTGATCGGCGGCGGCGCGCTCTCCTCCCCCGCCTGGGTCGCCGCCGGCGACTTCGACGGCGACGGGCACCTCGACCTCGCGACCGCGAACAGCGCGGGAAACAACGTGTCGGTGTTCCAGCAGCTCGGCGGCTCGAGCTACTCCTCCTCCGCCGCGGACGTCGTGCTCGGCAACGCGCTCTCGACGTCCGGCCCGGCCGGCGTCGCGGTCGGCGATCTCGATGGCGACGGTCGCCTCGACCTCGTCGTCGCGAACGAGACCGGCAACGATCTCGCGGTCTTCGAGCAGCTCAGCCCGTCGATCTTCGGCTCCGACCCGGCGATGACGCTGGGCTCGGCCGCGGACACTTCCGGGCCGCACGCCGTCGCGGCCGCCGACCTCGACGGCGACGGGCGGCTCGACATCGTCTCCGCGAATCGGACCGGCGGCAGCCTCGCGATCTTCTACCAGGGCGCCTCCGGCGGATTCGCCTCCGCGGCCGACGTCGTGGTCGGGGGCGCGCTCGGCGCGCCGAACTTCGTCGCCGCCGCCGACCTCGACGGCGACGGGCGGGTGGACCTCGTCAGCGCGAACGGGACGGGCAACAACCTCACGGTCTTCCTCCAGGCGCCGGTCGGCGGATTCTCCGGAGTTTCCGCCGCGTCGATCGGCGGCGTCGCGACGACGAAGTCGCCCGTCCACGTCCTCGCCGTCGACATCGACGGGGACGGCGACGTCGACCTCATCAGCGCGAACTCGACCGGCAACGACATCACGATCTTCCTGAATCCCGGCAACGGCGTGTTCCCCGCGTCGCCGAGCCGCACGATCGGCGGAAACGCGACGACGCCCTCTCCGCGCTACCTCGCCGTCGGAGACGTCGACGGGGACGGCGATCTCGACATCGTGTGCGCGGCCGGAGGCAACAACAGCATCGCGGTGTTCCTCCAGAGCACGCCGTCGAATTTCCCGGTTGCGCCGAGCTTCTCGCTCACGAACGCGAGTCTCGTCACGCCCGAGACCGTCGCCGTCGCGGACATCGACCACGACGGCGACGTCGACATCGTCTCCGGCAATTCCGGAAGCCACAACCTCACGATCTTCCGCCAGGGCCTGCCCGGCGTCTTCGGCGCGACACCCGTCGCGATCGGAAGCGCCGCATCGACCAACACGCCGCGCACGCTGCACCTCGTCGACCTCGACGGCGACGGCGACATCGATCTTCTGAGCGCCCAGCCGTCCCTCGACAACATCGCGATCTTCTTCGGGAGCCACTGAACGCATGGAAGTCAACCAGAACACGAGCGCGGAGCAGCTCCTCCTCCGCCGGATCGCGACGCAGCTCGAGGAAGCGGGAGTCCGCGCGATCGACCGGAAGGAGCTCGAGGACACCCTGCGCCGCGAGCTCGATCACCTCGCGCTCTCCGGCGACGAGGAGATCGCTCTCATCCCCTCGGGTGCGCTGTCTCCGGGCCGCGTCCACGCGATCGATCGGTTCATCGCGGTGCGCGTCGAGCGCGCCGTCCAGGCGGCGCTCGAGATCGGATCGCGACGCGCAGGCCTCGCGACGGCGCTGATCGCCCCGCGCGTCATCGTCCACCGCTCGCGGCCCGCGTCGCAGGAGGAGATGGACCTCGAGAGCCGCTCGAAGACGAGTCAGGAGATCCGCGGCCCGCTGCCGGCGCTCGCGGAGAAGCGGCTCGGCGAGCTGAGTCGCGCGGGGAACGGCGTGCTGATCCTCGCCGACGCCCCCGTCGTCGACGGGTACCTCGACCGCCACGTCGATCTCCGGATCGGCGACCGCGGCCTGGGGCTGCACCTGCGCGCCGGGGACGAGGACACGTTCCTGACGATCGGCGAGAGCGATCCGTCCGCCGTCCACGTGCTCGAGTTCGAGCCCGGCTTCGTGCGCCTCGAGCAGGTGCTCGAGATGGCGATCCGCGCGCGCTTCGACTTGCCCGCGCGACCGAGCACGGGCACGAGCACGCTCCCCCAGATCACGCGGCGCGAGTCCGCGCTCGAGGGCGAGCCGCTTCCGACGCCGCCGCCCGACTTGCCCGAGGTTTCCGCCTGGCTCGACGAGCCCTCGGCCGACCTCGAAGTCGCCCCCCAGCCGGATCTCGTCGTCGACCTCTCGGCCTCCGAGCCGGCGACCGAGACGACTCCTTTCGATCCGGACGATTCCCTCGTCGGCACGCTCTTTGACGGCAAGTACCAGATCCTCCGCCGCATCGGCAAGGGCGGCTTCGGCGTCGTGTACGAGGCCCGCGACGTGCGCCTCGATCACCGGATCGCGATCAAGCTCCTCCACCCCGACGCGACGCGGTCGCCGGAGGAGCTCGACGCCTTCAAGAGCGAGGCGCGCCGCGCGACACGCCTCTCGCACCCGAACATCGTCGACTGGAAGACGTTCGAGGAGACCGAGGACGGCACCTGGTACTTCGTGATGGAGCTCCTCGAAGGCGAGGAGCTCGACGTCGTGATGAAGCGCGAGGGCATCATGGGCGCCGCCCGCGTCGGCAGGATCCTGCTGCAGGTCCTCGACGCGCTGCGCACGGCGCACAACGTCGGCAACGGCCAGTCGGTCCTCCACCTCGATCTCAAGCCGAAGAACGTGTTCCTGATCCAGGGCCACGCCGGCGCGAGCGAAGAGCGCGTCAAGGTCATCGACTTCGGCATCGGACAGTTCGTCGGCGCCGAGGAAGCGACCGACCCGACGACGCCTCCGTCGCCGACCGAGTCCGACGGACGCGTCCAGGACGGCTCCGACGGCTGGGACAGCGCGCCGGGTGACGCGGAACAGACGCTGCTCACCGTGCACCGGTTCGAGGACTCCCCCACCGCGCAAGGCACCGGCACCCCGTCGAACAGCGCGCGCGTGCAGCGCTCGACGGCCTGCACGCCCGAGTACGCGGCTCCCGAGCAGTGCGCGCACCTCCTGCCCGAGTTCGAGCCCGAACCGCTCGACGGCCGCGCGGACATCTACGCGCTCGGCGTCATCGGGTTCCAGATGCTCACCGGCCAGCTTCCCTTCGAGAAGTCGAAGCGGCGCAAGGACCTCCTGCACCTGAAGCAGTCGGTCGAGCCGCGCAGGGTCGGCTCCGTCGGCGTCCGGATCCCCAAGGACCTCGCGCAATTCATCGATCGTTGCACGGCGCGCCGCCGCGAGCTGCGCTTCCGCGACGCGGCCGAGGCGTACGAAGCGCTGCACGCGGTCGTGCACCGGCCTCTGCGGAAGAGCGTCCTCGTCGCGGCGACGGTGCTCGCGCTCCTCGCCGTCGTGACGGCCTGGCTCGTCGGTCGCAGCCTCACGCAGCAGGGCCTCGATCTCTACACGAAGATCGACGACGTCGAGAGGTCGCTCGCGAGCTCGCGGTTGTACCTCGGGCCCTCGCGCGATTCCGCTGCGGTGCGGATCTCCGGCCTCGACTCGTCCGCGGAGATCGAGAGCGTCCGGATCGTCGACAGCCGCGACGCGAAGGCCGCCGACGTGCCGGGCTTCCACGCCGTGCCGCAGAACGACCGGCGCGTGCTCGTGTCGGCCGATCCGACGACCGAGCGCATCCAGCGGCCGGTGTACCTCGAGCTGCGCTCGCCCGGGAAGGAACCCGTGTGGTCCGTCCCGTTCGACATGGTGTGGCTCGGCGACGCCGCGTGGGAGCTGCAGGGCGTGTCCGTGAAGGACCTGGCTGGTCGCGCCCTCGATCCCTCGAAAGTCGCGATCGAAGTCCGTGTGCGCGGGCTCAGCGACGACATGTCGAGCATCCGCATCGAGCACGGTGTGCACGCGCTCGAAGCGCACCGCGACGCGACGCTGTCGCGCGGGACCGACGGCGTGTACGCCGTTCCGCTGGACGCGTTGAACCTCGAGTCCGGCAAGGCCGAGTTCCGCGCCGTCGCGACCGACATGGCCGGCCGCGCCAGCGCGCAGACCCTGTCGACGCAGGTCACGACCGGCCCCCTCCTCCTCGACGGCGCCTCTCTCGATGTCACGGCAGTCGGCGGTCGCTACTCGATCTCCCCGCGGAGCGATCCGAGCCTCCACGTCGCGGCGTCGCGCAAGGCGGACATCAAATGGACCGTGCGCGACGAGAACGGGGGGCCGCTGATGACGGGCGACTCCCGAGGCGTGCCCGAGAAGAACATCCCGCTGACCGGCCTCACGAAGCTGCGCGGCGGGAGCGCCTTCTCCGGGACGATCGACGTGGTCGTGGACGAGACGCCGTACGTGCTCCACGTCCCCGCGACCGCGGGCGTCGCGCAGAAGAAGCTCGCGTTCCTCTTCACCGACACGGCCCCGGACTTCTCCGCGCGACTCACGACACCGGACGGAGGTCTCGGGACGACGCTCGATCCCGTGCATCCGATGTTCACGGCGCGACACGATCTCGTCGTGCACGTCGGCCGGGAGAACTCGCTGCCGATCATGGTGCAGGTCGCGTGCTCCTCGACCGCGCACCTGGACGCGAACGTCACGCTCGAGCCGCAGCTCCTCGTCGACAGTTCGAAGCTCGCGGCGGACTTCCCGCTGACGCTGCCGAACGACGGCGAGTACGGACTCACCGTCCGCGTCTGGCGGCACGACCTGCCGGGCCAGGACACGACCCACGATCCCGACGCGGTGCTGCGCGCGCGCGTCGTGGTCGATTCCTCGCCGGCGAAGATCGTCGTCCGGGGAAACGCCGGCATCGTGCTGAAATCGAAGACCGAGCCGCTGCCCGAGGTCGAAGTTTCGGTGCAGGACGAGGGCGACTCCGCGCTCGTCACGCGCACGCCGGTCGACCTGCGCTGGGATCTCGCGCTCGTCCAGAGGCCGACCGAGTCTCTCGCGAGCGGAATCCTCGGCAGCGTCGTCCCCGGCGGCGCGCCGGCGAAGCTCGAACTCCCGGCGCCCTGGAGCCTCGGCGCGAAGGCCCCCCTGACGCACGACGGCAAGTACCGGATCCTCGTGCAGGGTTCCGACGCCGCCGGCAATCCCGCCGAGAAGGCCGAGATCGTCTACGACTGCGCCGTCGACGGACCGGAGCTCGAGGTCTCGCGCCCGGTGCCGCGGGTTCCCTGGCCGCGCACCGCGCTCGGCGGGTTCGAGATCCAGGTCGCCGCGCGCGATCCGAACGGCGTCGCCGACGTCCGCGGCATCATCCGCCGAACCGGCGTGCAGGACATCAAGTTCCAGCTGCACTCCACCGACGACTACCGGCACACGGACGTCTCGGAGTGGAGGGGCGTCGTCGTCTTCGACGAGTCCTGGTCGAACTCGACCGTCCAGGTCCACCTCGTCGCGGAAGACGCGTTCGGAACTTCGAAGGAGATGGACACGCCCCGCGAGCTCGGCGCCGTCGACCTCCTCCTCCCCTTGCGCATGTCGGTCGAGTTCGGCGGCGCGCAGGTCGAGACGCTCCGACTGGTCGACGGGAACGCGGCCGGCGCCTACACGTTCGGCGGGCGCGTCGACGCTGAAGAGGAGCGCGCCTACGTCGCCGCCGGCCTCCCGCCCTACAACTCGCTCAACCCGCCCCGATCGTGGCACGTCGTGTACGAGGCGCACGAGATCCCGAGCTTCTATCTCGACGAGCACGAAGTCTCCGTCGCGCAGTACCTCGCGTTCGTGCGCGCGGACGGCGGCTACGCGTTCCCGGCCAACTGGCCGGACGGCGCGACCCCCGACACGGGACGCCGACGCGAGCTCGAGCAGACGCTCTCCGCGGCATCCGGCGATCTGCCCGTAGCCGACGTGACGTGGGACGAGGCGGCCGCCTACGCGCACTGGGTCGGCAAGCGCCTGCCCTCGCTCGTGGAGTGGGAGATCGCCGTCCGCGGCAACGTGATCTACCGTCCCTTCGCGAGCGCCGCGAAGAGCGCGCGCGCACCGACTCGCACCGAGTCGAACTACGATCCCGAGAGCGCCGGCGACGGATCCCCGTGGCCGTGCGCGCGAGGCGAAGACATCACGCCCGACACGCGGATCTACGACCTCTGCAGCAACGTCGCGGAGTGGTCCGCCACACCGGCGAGCTTCCTCGAAGGGTCGGCGACGCCTCTCAATCTCGCGAACCACGTCCTCGAGAATCGCGCCGGCTTCCTCGACGCGCGCGTCCACGCATCCCCCACGCGACCGCAGCGCTACTGGGTCGCCGGCGGCTCGTTCCAGAGCTCGCGCGCCGACTTCTCCTGCCTCGATCGCCGCGCGCGCGGGTGGCACGGCCCCGCCGTCGGCTTCCGATGCGCCACCGACGTCGCGTCCGCGACGACCATGCAGACGTCGAGCGCGCCGGGCCAGCCGCGCTTCCGAGGGTTGTTCGAGTGAACGTCTTCGGTCGAGCGATCTCCTCGATTCGGGTTTCGCCCGAGCAGAGCCCCGAGGTCCCGTTCGCGCACGCGCGAGTGGAGTCCTTCGCGAGAGTCTCCCGCGGGAGCTCGCGCTGGCGCGTCGCGCCGTGGCTCTTGCTCCTCGCGTGCGGATGCGCGAGCCAGCGATCGCAGGAGCAGCCGCGACTTCCCTTCCACGTCGCCGTGATCCCGCTGACCGCCGAGAGCCAACGCGTCACCGCCGCGCCCGCCGGCAAAGGCCATGACGAGTTCACGCTGGCTCTCGACTCGGCGCGCGTCTCGAACGCGGTCGCTTCGAACCTCGCCGGATCCTGCTTCACGAGCGCGACGCTCCTTCCCTATCCCCAGGGCGTCACCGCCGAGGAATTCGAGCAGCGATCGACCGCCCAACGCGATGCGTACTGGGTGAAGACCGCCGAGAGCGCCGGTGCCGACCTGCTCCTCGAGTGCGACTTGCGCTACGCCCCCGTCGTCCAGAGCCGGAGCAACGAGAAATTCTGGACGAACCTGCCTCTGTTCCTCCTCGGCGGCCCCGCGTGCTACTTCGTCGACGACGTCTCCTACCACGGCGAAGCGCAGCTGAGCGGGCAGGTGTTCGACCTGAACGCGATCCGCGCCGAGCACGCGACGCTCGAGGACGGTCGCGCGCAGCTGCTCCACGTCGAATCGCGCTTCCAGGAAGCGAGCCTCGACTTCCTCGACCGCGCCGGCGGCAACGTCGGCCTCTTCGCGGCCTCGATCCTCGTTCCCGCCGGCCTCCTCTCGCACGAAAGCCGGACCGCCGAGACGAAACTCGCCGACGAAGTCGCCGACGACCTCGCCCGCGGCCTCTCCCGCGCCGTGCGCGACGGCTCGAGCGACATCCTGGTCGCGAACCGCCTGACCGGCTTCCACCTTGACTCCAACTACACCCTGGAAGTCCGCGGCAACCTGCTCCACTTCCGCGGCGAAGCCGTCCTCCGCCGCGGCGACCTCGAACGGATGGAAAGCTACTCCCTCCACCTCGGCCCCCACACCACCTCCGGCGAGTTCGGCGACGGCACCCCCGACCCCGACCTGAGCACCCGCCGCGCCCACTACGTCCGCTACCCCTTCGAGGCGGACATCCCGCTCGACGCTTCGGCGGATCACCTGTCGATCCAGCTGACGGCGGGGGGGCCGAATCCGGGCGTGAGAACCTTCACGATGTCCCTGTCGGGAATCTGGCCCAGTCCGCTGTCCTCGAAGTGAGGGTCGCTCGCGGGGTTTTCTGAGAAGCGCCTGAAACCACGCGGAGTCCCGCTCGGTCCGCCTTGGGACCGCTGCCCCGGCCTTGCCCGGGGGAAAGGACTCCCATGCGCTTTCAGCCTCGATCGTGCCCTCGACCCGATTGCCCCTCACACTCCTCCGGCCATCACCGCTGGAGCTTCAAGGGTGGTTACACCCGCGACTGCGACGGCCGCACCGTCCAACGATTCCTCTGTCACGAGTGCCATCGCACGTTCTCCACCCAGACCTTCCGAGTCGACTACCGCCTCAAGAAGCCTCAGCTCAACCACGCGCTCTTCGCGCCCTTCATCTCCAAGGTCACGCACCGGCAGGCCGCGCGTGTCGTCGGTTGCTCACGCTGGACGGTCGCGCACCGGCTGAAGCTCCTCGGGGAGCATTGCAAGGAGTTCCACCTCTGGCGTCTTGCGCGAACGGCCGAACGCGGCGGCATCGCGGGCAACTTTCAGCTCGACGAGCTCGAGACCTTCGAGCACTCG
>DASYPQ010000016.1:0-41272 GCA_036006425.1 Planctomycetota bacterium | reverse complement strand
ATTTGTCACAGCCGCGACGGCTGTGACAAATGGTCGCGGCACCGTATGCCAAATCGTTGAGAACTTGCTCTGGCTCCGTACTAATAATTCGACGTCGCGGCCGCGAAGCTCTGCCAGCGGCGCTTCGTGCGCAGATCGACGAGCGCGTCGACGAACTCCTCGAGCTCGTCCTCGAGCGTGTAGAAGTGCGGCGAGACGCGCAGCCCGGCGCCCGGGCGGTGGTCGACGAGGATCCCTTGCGATTCGAGCGCCTTCACGAACGCAGGCCCGTCCTCCTTCGGCGCGAGCCCGATCGTGAGCGTGCTGCCGCGGCGTTGGGGGTCGACGGGGCTGTTCACCTGGAATCCGGCGCCGAGCAGGCGGCGCCGCAGGCCCTCGGTCATCGAGATCGAGTGCGCGCGGATCGCATCGACGCCGACGTCGAGCACGATCTCGTACCCCGCGGTCGCGGCGAGGAACGCGGCGACCGACGGCGTGCCGTGCAGCATGCGGCGGATGTCGGGCGCGTACCGCTGCGGCCCCGTCTCGAACGCGAACGGCGCGTCGTGAGCGGCCCAGCCCGTGATCTTCGGCTCGAGCGTCGGCAGGAGATCGGGCCGCACGTACAGGTACGCGGCTCCCGGTCCCCCGCACAGCCACTTCACCGATCCGCCGCAGACCATGTCGACCCCGAGCGCGCGCACGTCGACGGGGACGGTGCCGAGCGCCTGGTACGCGTCGAGCAGGACGAGCGCCCCGACTGCCTTCGCGCGCTCGCACACGGCCTTCGCGTCGATCAGGAAGTTCGACTTGTAGCAGACGAGGCTGAGCGCGACGATCCGCGTCGTCTCGTCGATCGCCGCGAGCAGTCGCGACATGTCGACCTCGACGCCCGTGCTCGGCACGATCTCGATCCGCGCGCCGCGCGAGCGCATCCCCTCCCACACGTACATGTTCGAGGGGAATTCCTGGTCCGTGTAGACGACCTTGTTGCGCGGGCCGGAAAAGTCGAGGCAGCTCGCGACGAGCGCCTGGATCACCGAGACGTTCTGGTGCATCACGACCGAGTCCGGCGGCGCGTTCAGGATCTTCCCGAGCACGTTGCCGACGTCGATCGGCGACGTCCACCAGCCTTCGCCCCACGCGCGGACTCCGCGTTCGGCCCACTGGTCGGCGAACGCGCGCAGCTTGTCGTAGACCGTCGCCGGCATCGCGCCGAGGCTGTGGTTCACGAGGTACGTCGTGTTCCCGAGGATCGGGAAGAGGCCGCGCCAGCGTTCCGGGTCGTGCTTCATTTCGGATCGATCCCCGTCAGCTTGTCCGCGGGCAAGACGAGCCGTTCGACGGGATGTCCGCCGACGAGGTGCTTGTCGACGATCTCGTCGACGTCGCCGACGGTGACGTGCCCGTACCACGTCGCCTCGGGATAGACGACCACCGAGACGCCGTGCGCGCACTGGTCGAGGCACATCGCCTTGTTCGCGCGCACGATGCGCTTCAGACCGCGCTCGTGGAGCTTCTTCTTGAACGCGTCCGCGACCTCACGGCTCCCCTTCGACGCGCAACATCCTTTCGGATCCGACGGATCGCGCTCGTTGATACAGATGAAGACGTGCTTCTGGAACTTCGCCATGGGGCTATCGATAGTACGGAGCCAGAACAGATTCTCAACGATTTCGGCCGGTCAGTGCCCGGCCGAAATCGTTGAGAATCTGCTCTGGCTCCGTACTACTCCCCGAGGATCTCCTTCGCCAAGACGAGCTTTTGGATCTCGCTCGTCCCCTCGTAGATGCGCAGCGCGCGCGTCTCGCGGAAGAGGCGCTCGACGACGCTGCCGACTTTCACGCCGAGGCCGCCGAAGTGCTGCACGGCGCGGTCGCAGGTCCACGACGCGTTCTCGGTCGCGTACAGTTTCGCGCGCGCGACTTCCGCGGTCGCGCGCTCGCCGCGGTCGACTGCCGCGGCCGCCTCGTGGACGAGGAGTTGGGCCGCTCTCAGGCGCACGTCCATGTCCGCGAGATCGAAGCGCAGGCTCTGGAACGCCGCGAGCGGCCGTCCGAACTGCTTGCGCTCGGCGAGGTGCGTCCGGGATTCGTCGAGCGCGCGCCGTGCGAATCCGTTCGCGGCCGCGGCGACGGACGTGCGGAAGCGGCCGAGCGTCGCGAGCGCGATCTCGAGGCCCTGCCCCTCCCCGCCGAGCAGGCTGTCCGCCGGGATCTCGACGTCGTGGAAATGCACGTCGCCGATCGGATGCGGCGCCATCACCTCGAAGCGCGCGACCTCGATCCCGCGCGCGGACGCCGGCACGTGGAACATCGAGAGTCCCTTGCTCTCGCCCGGCGCTCCCGACGTGCGCGCGAGCACGGTGTAGAAGTCCGCGACGCCCGCGTTCGAGATGAACGTCTTCTGACCCGCGAGTCTCCACCCGCGGTCGCTCTTCACCGCTGTCGTCGCGACGTCGGCCAGGCTCGAGCCCGCGCCCGGCTCGGTCAGCGCGAACGCCGGCACTCTCTGGCCGCGCGCGACCTTCGGCAGGCATTCCTCTCGCAGTTTCTCGCCGCCCGCGAGCGCGACCGGATACGAGCCGAGGCCCTGGAGCACGAACACGACGTCGAGCATCCCCGAATGCCAAGCGAGCTCGTCGCGCACGGCGCACAACGCGCGCACGCTGACTTCCTCCTCCGCGGCGAGATGCTCCGCGTCGGCGCCCCCGTCGCGCGCGGGAACGGTCCAGGCCGGCAATCCCGCCGCGGCGAGGGCCGCGAGCGCGCCCTTTGCGGCCGCCGTCTCGTCGAGGCGCTCGAGGCGCTGGGCGTGCTCCTCGCCGACGTCCCGCGCCAGCGCAGTGAGCGCGCTCAACGTCGCTTCGGGACGCTGGAACGTCATCGCACGAAGTCCGGCGGGCGCTTCTCGACGAACGCGCGGTGCGCTTCGTCGTAGTCGGGATGTTTCATGCACTCCGCCTGGATCCACGCCTCGGCGAGCAGCGCGTCCTCGATGGTCATCGCCGCCTCGAGGTTCAGCATGCGCTTCGTGACGGCGAGTCCGTGGCTCGGCCCGGACGCGAGCTTCTTCGCCCATTCGGCCGTGCGCTCGGCGAGCTTCGCCTCGGGGACGACCTCGTTGTAGAGGCCGATCTCGAATGCGCGCTGCGCGCTGACGAAGTCGCCGGTCATCAGCATCTCGGTCGCGCGTCCGAATCCGACGAGGCGCGGGAGGAGCCACGCCGCGCCCATGTCCGCGCCCGAGAGTCCGACTTTGGTGAACAGGAACGCGATCTTCGCCGTCTCGCTCGCGACACGGACGTCGGCCGCCGCGGCGATGACGGCGCCGGCGCCGCAGGTGGTCCCGTTCAGGGAAGCGACGATCGGCTTCTCGAGCGCGCGCATGTTGGCGATCAGCTGACAGGTCATGCGCGCGAAGGCGTTGATCTCGGCGTCGGTCGCCTCGAGCAGCTTCCCGATGATGTCGAGGACGTCGCCGCCGGAGCAGAACGCGCGCCCCGTGCCGGTGATCACGACCGCGCGGACGGAAGTCATCGTGCGCAGTGCGAGGAACGCGTCCGTGAGCTCGCGGTACGAGTCGAAGGTGAGCGCGTTCAGACGCTCGGGCCGGTCGAGGCGCAGAGTGGCGACGCCGCCCTGCTCGGAGTAGCGGAAGTGCTCGCTCTTCATCGGGTGGAGCTCGGGATGGCCGCGGTGGCTTCGATCTCGACGAGCGCGCCGGGCTCGAGGAGGCCGGAGACCTCGACGAGCGCCATCGCGGGAAAGTGGCGGCCGAGGAGCTCACGCCACGCGGCGCCGATCGTCTCGCGCGCGGCGACGTACTGGTGCTTGTCCGTCACGTACAGCGTGACGCGCGCGACGTCCTCGGGGGAGCCGCCGGCCGCGCGGACGACCGCGACGACGTTGCGGAGGGCCTGCCGGAACTGCGCCGCGAAATCGCCCGCGCCGACGAGCTTGCGGTCGCCGTCCCAGCCGATCTGGCCCGCGACGAACAGGATGCGCGCGCCGGCCGGCGCGAGCATGCCGTCGCTGTAGCCCTTCGGTCGCGGCCAGCCGGCGGGTTCGATGGGTGTCATACGGAGCCAGATCGCAGACTTTCCCGGCGGCAGCAAGCCTTTTCCGCCGACGAGCTCGAGGATCGCGCCGTTGCGCTCTCCGGAGAGGAGCTCCCACACTCCCTCGGCGACCTCGCCGACGCCGATCAGCGTCCCGCCCGGGTTCTGCGAAGCGAGGAAGCGTCGCGTCTCGGCTTCTCCGCGCCTCGTCTTCGCCATGATCCGCGCCACGGAGTCGTCGGTCATCGGCGAGTCGACGTAGTGCGGACAGACGAGGTTCATCGTGACCTGCGTCTTCGAGAGCTCCTGCGCCGCGGCCTGGCTGTAGCCGACGAGCGCGTGCTTGCTCGCGCCGTACGCGGCGGCGTAGGCGTAGCTCTGCAGCCCCGCCGACGACGCGACGTTGACGACGCGTCCATAGCCGTGCTCGATCATCGCGGGGACGAGCGCTTCCACCATCCAGCGTGCCCCGTGGAAGTTGATGCGCAGGTGCTTCTCGTAGAGATCGACGCCGGTCTCGCGCTGGTGGGCGAGGAACGGGGCGCTCTGGACGATGCCGGCGTTGTTCACGAGCCAGTCGATCGGTCCGACGCCGCCGGAGAGCTCGCGCGCCTCGGCGACGGCCTCGGCGATGCTCTCGGGATCGCCGACGTCGAGGTGCAGCGGCCACGCCGTCCCGCCCTCGGCGCGCAGCGCCTCCGCGACGGCCATGCACGCCTCCTGGCTGCGCGCCGCGACGAGGACCGCGGCACCGGCGCGCGCGAGGCGGCGGGCGATCGCCGCACCGATCCCGCGTCCGCCACCGGTGACGAGAGCTACGTGCCGTTCGGACATGCGGGAACCGGCCCGGCGTCAGTGGCGCTCGGGCTTCTCGCGGCTCTCGTCGGAGGACTCGTGCGACTCGTCCATAGGCTCGTCGCCCTCGCTCGACTCCTCGTCCATCTGGTCGCCGTCCTCGTCGCCCGTGCGTTCGCGGACACCGACGACCTCGCCGCTCGCGGCGTCGACGGTGACGTCCATGACCGTCTCGCCGTCGATCAGCGTGATCCCGTACACGAGCGCGTCGCCCTCGAGGTCCAGCTGCGCGCCGAAGACCTGGCCGTTCGCGGTGCGCCCGCGCGCGATCTCGACCGCGCGCGCGAAGTCGACCTTCGCCGACGGAAACGCCTGCTCCACCTTCGCGGCAAACGAGGCATCGCGCACGGAGCGCTCGCGCGTCTCCGTGACGTTGCCGTCCGCCGCGGCGACGACGACTTCCTGGACGCGGCCGTGGGAGAGGAGCGCGACGGTGTAGCTCCCTTCCTCGCCCTCGGTCATCCCGGCGGCGACGACGGTGAAGCCTTCGGTCCGTGCCGCCGCGATGCGGATCGCGTCGGCGAGCGAGAACTTCGGCGCCTCGTGGCCTTCCGCCGGCGCCTCGACGGCCGTCGCGTCGGATCGTTCAGCGCGCGCGCCGTCGCTTCCGTGGCTTCGGCAGCTTCCCGCGACGAGCACGAGGCTCGCCGTCCACACTATGCCTAGTCTCATGGGCTTCCTCCGGTCCGCGCGCATTGTGGCAGGACGGCCCGCGCCGAGGAACCCTCCGCCGGTCGCCGCACAAAAAAAGACGGAATGACCTGAAACCGGGCGCGCGGGCGGCCGTCGGGCGAGTGCAACCCGACGGGCGGGATGCGGGAAGGAGACGGGGGATGCAAGTGCTCAAGCGGTGGCATGCGTGGGGAGCGATCGGGGTTCTCGCGATCGCAGCCGCGACGGTGATCGCGTGCAAGTCGTCGGGGAGGATCCACATCGACGCCGAACTGCCGGGCGTTCACTTCTCGGCGGACGGACATTGGACGTACCAGGACGACCAGGGCCGGTGCTTCGAGATCCGCTTCTACGATGCGCAGGGAAACCAGGTGGGCTCCGGTGCGGTCACGGACGGATCGGGTTCCGGGACCGTTCCGGCGAACGCAACCGGGTGGGAGGCGGAAGAGGTGCCGTGCGGGGACGGGTTCGTGAGCGAGTACCTGGCGGAGGTCCTCGTCGTCGGCGGTCCGATCGGGTTCGAGCGCGGCGACCGGAGCCACAACGCGGTCTACGAGCTCGTCGTCCTGTGCGACCCGGGCTCGCGGGAAGCCGGGCGCATCGCGCGCGACGTGATCGAGGCGCCGCTCGGCGCGCCGATCCCGGGCCGAGTGACCGTGGTGTTCCTCGCCGAGGCGTTCGAGGGGTTCACGTCGGGCCGGATCGTCAGCCTGAGCCAGGCGCCGCTCGTCGATTTCCGCGTGGCGTTGAACGGGGATCCCCGTTTCGCCGACCTCGCGACGGGCACGAACGCGGTGCAGGCCCAGATCGGGCCGGGCGTCTGGAGCGTCACGACCGACGTGCCGTTCGCGGCCCTCAAGGGGCGCAACCAGTGGAACGTCGTCGAGATCGAGCAGCGGCGCGCGAACCAGGCGGCCCCGACGGTCGTCGCGGAGAAGGCGATCCTCTACAACTAGGGTGGGGTGGGAGAGGGAGTTGCCGGGCGCTCGCGTCCGGCAACTCCTCTGTCCCCAGGAAACGAACATGAAGATCCTCGGAGCGATGCTCGCGGTCCTCGCGGGCTGCAGAACCGTCCAGATCCCGCGTTGCACGGCGACGAACGCGTGGGGAATCGCCCGCGCCGCGACCCCGGAGTCGGCGCAGCGCATGTCCGCGAGCATCGAGCGCGTCGCGCCGCGGGTCACCGCCGCGCTGCCCGGGATCGAGACGCGGTCGCTCGACGTGCGCCTCCTCCCGAAAGTCCATTCCTACATGCACTTCAGCCTCGGCGGCGCGTGCATCGAGACGCCTTCGTCGATGTGGATCGAGATCGCCGAGGGAGACGACCAGGAAACGGAGGACGCCGTCCTCGCTCACGAGCTCGTCCACGCGTGGCTCGGGCCGGACTGGAGTCCTCTCCCGCCCGCGCTCGAGGACGGTCACGCGGACATGGTCGAGGAGTCCATCGCGCCGGAGAAGTTCGTGCGCACCCGGATGGCCTTCGTGATCGCGATGTCCACGATCCTCACCGGGGACTTCGCGATCGACTCGTACGGCGCACCCGTCGGCAACCGGAACGTCCCGTTCTCGCTCCTGCTCGGCGTCTGCCCGCCGCGCGGGGGCGTTCCGCGCGTCCGCGAGATCCTGGGCACGGACGCCGAGGGCTACGAAACCGAGTCCGATCAGATGCGCTTCTTCGGCATGGTGGCGTTCGGCTACTTCTGCGCGTCGCGCATCGGCGTCGAGCGCCTGCACGAACTCTGCCTGCAAGCGAAATGGGAAGGCTACGCGCTGCTCCCGCCGGACTGGATCATCGAGGCCGCGGGACTCGCCGGCGCGGACAACCACAAGTGGAACGACGCGGTCGTGGAGCTGTACGGGATCCTGGAGCAGCGGGAGCTCGTCCGGAATCCGCCCTGGTTGCCGACGGTCGAGAAGCGCCTGCGCACGCAGTTCTCGGCGAAGAACGTCGCGGCGCACTGAGGATCGCGCGTGCCCGAGCCGAGTCCCCTGCTCGCGAAGATCCCGCCGACGCGCTGGCCGACGCGCGCGGAGGCGCGGGCGAGCCGCCTCTTCAGCCCGATCCGCATCGGACCCGTGACGGCGCGCACGCACACGTGGGTCCCGGCGATGGTCCCGTGGAGATCCGTCGAGGAGGGCTTCGTCACACGCGATCTCCTCGACTGGTACGGTCGTTTCGCCGACGGACGCCCGGGCGTGCTCGTCGTCGAGGCGACCGGCGTCCGCGACGTGCCGAGCGGGCCGCTTCTGCGGATCGGCGACGACCGCTTCGTACCCGGTCTGCGCGAGCTCGTCGAGGTCGTCCGCGAGCGGTCGCGCGGCGAGACGCGCCTATTCGTCCAGATCATCGACTTCCTCGCCGTGAAGCGCCGGCCGGAGAAGGAGAAGTACGTGCGGCGCTTCCTCGCGATCGAAGAGGTCCATCGCGAGGGGCTCGCGCGGCTCGAGGGCTTCGCCGCAGCGGCGCGCGGGACCGAGGACGCCGTGCGCGACGCACTGCTCGCGATCCCGCACGAGAGCCTGCTCGCGATCCTCCGGCCGCGCGAGGTCGAGGACCTCGAGTACGGCTACCGCGAGCGCGTGACGGACCTCCATCTCCCCCACGTGCACGCGCTGCCGCGCACGCTCCCGCCGGTATTCGCCGCCGCCGCGGTGCGCGCGCGCGACGCCGGATTCGACGGCGTCGAGCTGCACTACGCGCACGCGTACACGCTCGCCGGGTTCCTCTCGCGGCTCAACACGCGCGACGACGGCTACGGCGGCAGCCCCGCGAACCGCGTCCGCCTTCCGGTCGCCATACATAAGGAGGTGCGCCGCGCGGTCGGAAAGGACTTCGCGGTCGGTTGCCGCATCCTCTCCGACGAAGTGATCGACGGCGGGAGTCGCATCGAGGACTCGAGCTACTACGCCGTCGAGCTCGCGCGCGCCGGCATCGACTTCATCTCCGTCTCGAAAGGCGGCAAGTTCGAGGATGCGAAGCAGCCGAAGGTCGGCGAGGCCGTGTACCCGTACACGGGGCGGAGCGGTCTCGAGTGCATGCCGACGGTGAAGCACGCGCCCGAGGGACCGTTCGGCCGCAACCTGCCGCTCTCGCGCGCGATCCGCGCCGCGGTGCGCGCGGCCGGATTCGAGACGCCGATCGGCGGCGCGGGCGGAATCAACAGCTTCGAGCTCGCCGAGCGCGCGCTCCGGGACGGCGATTGCGACTTCGCCTGCGCGGCGCGCCAGTCGCTGGCGGACCCGGACTGGTGGCTGAAGATGGAGGAAGGCCGCGGCGACGAGATCCGGCGCTGCGTCTACACGAACTACTGCGAGGGTCTCGACCAGCAGCACAAGCAGGTCACCTGCCAGCTCTGGGATCGCGATTTCGAGAAACCGGATCCTGCTCGCGCCGACGGCGACATCCGACGCAGCATCGACGGCAAACGGCGGCTCGTGCCGCCGCCGTGGAGTTGACGCGTCCGTTACGTCGCGCGTCCTCCAGCTTCGCGCGCGGCCGCTAGGATGTTCCCTCCTGGCAATCCTCGTCCGAAGCGTCCACCCACACCGCCACCAGGTGCACCATGCCCGCCGCCAAACCGATCCCCGATGGATTCCATTCGCTGACCCCGCACATCGTCGTCAAAGGCGCCGCGAAGGCGATCGACTTCTACAAGAAGGCCTTCGGCGCGGAGGAGATCAATCGCGCCGCGATGCCGGACGGCTCGATCATGCACGCGCTCCTGCGCGTCGGCGACTCGATGCTCATGCTCAACGACGAGTTCCCGCAGATGAACGCGATGGGCCCGACGTCGATCGGCGGCACCGCGGTCACGTTGCACCTGTACGTGCAGGACGCGGACAAGGCTTGGCAACGCGCCGTCCAGGCCGGAGCCAAGGTGAAGATGCCGATCGCCGACATGTTCTGGGGAGACCGCTACGGGATCGTGAGCGACCCGTTCGGCCACGACTGGGCGATCGCGACGCACACGAAGGATTTGGCGCCCGACCAGATCATGGCCGCCGCGAAGGCGTCGATGTCGGGCCCGCCGCCGGGCAAGAAGGGCTGAGCGCCCTCTCGCGCTACTTCTCGGCCTTCGCGGACTCCTCGGAGACCGCGACCTTGTACGTCGCGTTGCCTTCGACGACGACGTGGAACTTCATCGTGTGGTCGTCGCGCGTGGTCTCGCGCGTCGTCTCCAGCTTCGCGGTCCCCTCGAGCTCGAGCGAGACCGGGCGCCTCGCCTTCACGGCGAACAGGAACTTGCCCTCGAGGTTCGCGTCGTAGGTGTTCTTCGCCGCGGAGAAGCCGGGGAAGGCAGGCTCGAACGCGCGATCGCCGCGCCGGCCGCCCATCTCGGGCTCGGGGAGATCGCCGGACGCCTCGAGCTTGAGCTCGATCACCGCGCACGCGACGCCGTCGACGTCCTTGTCGAGGGCGACGAGCTTCGCTTTCCCCTTCCACTCCGCCATCTGCATGAACGCGGCGTCGCCGCCCCCCATCCGTCCACCGCCGCGCCGCCGACCGCCGCCGCCTTCGCCGCCGCCTTCGGGGCGCTCGGGCCTCGGGTAAAGCGCCGGGGTGACGTCGAGGCGCAGGGCGCGCTTGATCGCTTCCGGATCGAGGTCCCAGCTCATGTCCGCCTTCGCATCGCCCTCGGGAAGGAGCCCGTCGAGGAAGTTGTCGGGGACGTGGTTCTCGAGCAGCTTCGCGTCGGGCGCCTTGCCTTCGACGGCCGCGGCCTGGACCTTCCCGTCCGCGTCGCGCTTGATCTCGAGAGTGACCCCGTCGAGCGGGCAGTCGATCTCGCTGTCGTTCGAGTTGTCGCCCATGCTGCGGCTCATCTTGCCGGAGACCTTCTCGAACGTGCGGTGGACCTTCGTCGGCTTGCCGTCCTTCGCCTCGACGACCTTGTCGACGTGGACTTCCTTGTGCGTCGTCTCGCTCGACATGCCGCCGCCGTGCGCGTCCATCGGCTCGCCGTCGCGCACGATGTCCATCGTCGTGGTCTCCATCTTGAGCGTGGATTCGATCTCCATGCGCAAGGCGCGGTCGGCCTTGTATTCGGTGGAGAGGGCGGTGCCGCCCGGAATCGTGGCGAGAATCAAGGACGCGGTCAGGATCTTCATCGAGGGTCTCCTTGGGCTGGGCCCCCATCATAGGGATTCCCCGGCGGCGCGCCGAATCCCGGGGTCCGCCTTACCGGCTCGCTACCGGCGGACTTCGTCGATCTCGACGAGATTCCCGCGGCGGTCGAACAGGAACGTGAGGGCACCCCGGCTCTCCGTGCTCGCGAACGGCACGACGACCGCGCCGTCGAACGTCTCGACCGGTTGCGGCGTCCACAGGCCGCGGCGCGACTGCAGCAACAGGCCGTTGAACTCGATCACGCCCGCGGCGAAGCGCACGAAGTCCGCGCTCGTGTGCTCCCGCACGCCGTCGGCGAGATCCAGCGAGAGGCCGCTGATCTCCGAGATCGTGCGCAGGGTCGTGCCGTCGCGTTGATCCGTGATCTCGAGCCGGTACTTCGAGAGCTTGTGCGACGTCTGCGGGTCGAGGACCGCGTGCTGGCACTGCGTGTGGCACAGGCACTGGTTGAGGCACGGATCGCAGTCCTCGACGCAGATGGCGGCGGCGCACGTCGACCCGCACAGCCCGGCGACGAGGAAGTACGACGCGAGCACGCTCGCGATCGCATGGCCCGCTCGATGCCAGAAGCTCATGGAGCGGGTTCCAACCTAGCACGCGCCCCCTGGGCCACAAGGCCGGGGGGCGCCCCGCTCACTTGTCCGCGTCCAGGACGCCCATTCCGCTCCTGTCGGGGTACGCCGGCCGCTTCGGCGCGACGTAGGGGTGACTCTGGATCTCGGAGAGCATCAGCTCGATCGCCGCGTCGAGCTGCGGATCGCCGCCGTCGACCATCTTCGACGGATCGTCGATCACCTCCATGTCGGGGTCGACGCCGTGGCCTTCGATCCCCCACGTGCCGTTCGTCTTGTAGTAGCCGAACGTCGGCACAGTCACCTCGGCTCCGTCGATGAGCGCCGGATTCCCGGAGAGCCCGACGAGTCCGCCCCAAGTCCGCGTGCCGATCGTCTTCCCGAGCTTCATGAGCTTGAAGTAGGCCGGGAACGCGTCGCCGCCCGAGCCCGACAGTCCGTTGATCAGCATGCACTGCGGTCCGGCGTGCGCGTCGGGCGGCCACGTCCAGTCCTTGGCGTCGCGTCGCGCCCAGTAGTTCGTGATCGGGCGGTTCAGGAGCTCGATGAACCGCGTCGGGATCTGGCCGCCGCTGTTCCAGCGCTCGTCGATGATCAGCGCGTCCTTCGTCCGCTGCCCTTCGAACTGCCGCACGAGGTCGTTCTGGCCGTCGACGCCGGTGCTCGGGACGTACACGTAGCCGACCTTGCCGCCCGTCTTCTTCTCGACGTACGCGCGGTGCTCCTCGATCCAGGCGCGGTAACGGAGGTCGGTCTCGCTGTCGAGCGCCTTGACGAGCACGTCGCGCGCGTCGGCGTCCGGCGTCGGCTTCGCGCTGACGGTCAAGCGGATCGTCTTGTTCGCGAGTCCGAGGAACCCGGCCCACGGATCCTTCGCAGGATCGACGGGCGCGCCGTTGACGGCGAGGAGGTAGTCGCCCGCCTTGACGTCGACGCCGGGCTGCGAGAGCGGTCCGCGCGCGTCGGAGTCCCAAGAGGCGCCTTCCTGGATGCGCGCGATCTTGTACGCGCCGTGGTCGAGCGCGAAGTCGCAGCCGAGGAGGCCGACGTTCATGCGCGGCTCGTCGCCGAAGTCGCCGCCCGAATAGTACGCGTGCCCGACGTTGAGCTCGCTGATCATCTCGCGGATGACGTACGCGACGTCCGCGCGCGTGTTGCAGTCCGGCAGCATGGCCTCGTAGTCCTTGCGGACCTTCTGCCAGTCGACCTTGTGCATGTTCGGGTCGTAGAAGAAGTCGCGCTCGAGCCGCCACGCGTCGGTGAAGAGCTCGTTCCATTCCGCGCGCGGATCGATCCACGCGGTCATGCCTTCGGTGACGACCTTTCCGCCCTTGCCGCCGTCCTCGTCCGCGGCGTCCTCGTCGTCCGCGGACGCCTTCGGACCGCCCTTCGCCGCGTCCACGATCGAGGCGCCGCCGTCCTTGAGGACGAGCAGCTTCTTCCCGTCGGCGGAGATCTCGAATCCTCCGGCGTTCTCGGACACGGTCTTCTCCTTCGGTTCGTCCTCCGAGAGGTCGACGATGCGGATCGACGACGGGCTCTCGATGCCCTGGATCGAGCCGCGGACGTAGACGAGCGCGCCCTTGTCGTTCACGGCGAGCTTTCCGAAGACTCCGGGCGGGACGGGGACGGGGATCGCGCGGCGCTCGAATCCCTCCAGCGCGATCTCGACCTTCTCGCGCGGCTTCTCCTCGTCCTTCTTGTCGCCGTCCTTCTTGTCCTCGTCCTTCTTCTCGTCGTCCTTCTTCGCTTCGTCCTTCTTGTCTTCCTTCTTGGCGTCCTTCGCGTCGTCCTTCTTGTCGTCCTTGTCGTCCTTCTTCGCCTTGCCGTCCTCCTCGTCGCTCTTCGGCGCGAGCGGCGACTTCTGGTCGGCGCGCAACGGCACGGCGAGCAGCGTTTCGGTCCCGGCGTAGAGGAAGCTCGTGTCGATCTCCCCGTACAGCGGGCGGAACGTGCGGCGGCTCTTGTAGTAGAGGTAGTCGCCCTTGCGGTCGAACACCGGCGACGAGTCCGGGAACATCCCGCTCGTCACCTGGTGGTTGGCGCCGGTCTCGATCTCGTAGAGCCACACCGTGTCGAGCGACGACGCCTCGTCCGCGCGCGAGTAGGCGAGCCAGCGGCTGTCGTGCGAGAAGCTCGGCTCCCCGAGCAGGTCGCCCGCCCACGGATCCTTCTCGACGACCTTCGTCTCGCCGGTCTGGATCGTGTGCAGATAGAGAGTCCCCGTCTTGTCGCAGAAGGCGATCCGCTTCGAGTCGGGCGACCACGTCGGGTTCGTCCGGAACGCGTGGCCGTCGTTCGTGAGCCGCTTCGGTCCGGCGACGCCTTCACCGTGTCCGTCCGCGGAGGCCATGTAGAGCTCGTACTCGCCGGTCGCATCCGAGAAGTAGGCGATCCACTTCCCGTCCGGGCTCCATGAGGCGCTGCGCTCGTTCGCGCCGCTCGTGCGCGTCAGGTTGCGCGGCGATCCGTGCTTCGCGGGGGCGGTCCAGACGTCGCCGCGGGCGGAGACGACGGCGCGCTTGCCGGTCGGGGAGATCGACCAGCTCTGGATGTATTTCGAGGCGTCGACCGCGCGCGGGCGCAGCGTCGGGCGCGCACCGGGGATCGTGACGTCGACCTTCTTCGGTTTCGCGGTCGCGAGATCGAGCAGGACGAGCTCGGAGCCGTGCTGGAAGACGATTTCGCCGTCCCCCTTCGATCCCGGGCCGATCGACGGCCACTTGACGTCGTAGTCGGCGTACGTCGTGACCTGGCGGCGCTTGTCGGTCGCCGGGTCGTACATCCAGATGTTCAGGCGGTGCGACGCACCTTCGTCGGAAAGGTAGTAGACCTTGTCCTTCTGCCACATCGGGAGGGAGTCGGTGCCCTCCCAGTCGGTGACGCGGCGCGCGGAGTGGTTCTTCAGGTGGAAGAGCCAGATGTCGGTCGCCATGCCGCCGCGGTAGCGCTTCCACGTGCGGTTGTCGGCGGTGTGCGGCGTGTAGGCGAGCCACTCGCCGCTCGGCGAGATCGCGCCGAACGCGCCGTAGGGACCGGGGAGCTTCTCGGGCAGGCCGCCTTGCGGCGAGACGGTGAAGAGCTGGACCTGCCGATCGCGGCCCGCGAGTCCGTTGGTGAAGAACATGAGCTTCCCGTCGGGAGTCCAGTCGGAGAGCGTTTCGACTCCAGGGTGGTACGTGACGCGCGTCGGAACGCCGCCCGCGATCGGGATCGTGTAGAGATCGCGGTTGCCGTCGTAGTTGCCGACGAAGGCGATCGTCTTGCCATCGGGGGAGAAGCGCGGAAACGCTTCGGTGCCCGGAGGGCTCGCGAGCGGAGCCGCGACGCCGCCGTCGCGCGGGACGAGCCAGAGATCGTCGGCGTAGACGAAGACGATCTGCGTCGCGCTGACGTCGGGGAAGCGCAGCATCCCGCCGTGAGGCTGGACTTGGGCGGAGGCGGTGGCGGTGAAAAGAAGAGCGGCGAGAGCGGTGGACGTGCGCATGAGGATCGAACGAAGCGTCGGGGGAGATAGGGAGGGAGCGTGGACTCCGCGCGATTCGGGCGGACAGTGTCCGGTTGCGCGGCTCGCCGGACAAGAGCGGCGCCGGTGCGCGTGCACGCGGAGTGTATTTCTTCCGTGGCGGAGGAGTGCACCCCGAACGTGCGACTAACGCGACGCGCGCGCTACCACGCGTACGCCTCCGGCGCTGCGCCGCCGGGGCCGGGGAAGATCTGATCCAGCCGGTGCGTGATCTCCTGCGTGATCTTCACCTCGAGCGCGAGCAACGAGTCCTCGAGCTGCGCGAGCGTCCGCGGTCCGATGATCGGCGCGGTCACGACCTCGTTCGCGAGCAGCCACGCGAGCGCGATCCGTGCCGGGGGTTCGCCGAGGTCGCGGCAGAACCTCTCCCAGGGCTCGAGCTTCGCGCGGTGCTTCTCGACGTGCTTCTGCGTCGAATCCTGCCCGCGCCGACCTTCCTTCGATCTCTCCAGCGCTCCGCCGAGCAACCCGCCCGCGAGCGGACTCCACGGGAGCATCGCGAGACCGTACGCGGCGCACGCGGGCAGCACTTCGAGCTCCACCATCCGCGCGTTCAGGTTGTACAGGCTCTGCTCCGACACGAGCCCGAGGAAGTGTCGCGCGCGCGCGGCCTCGTTCGCCTGCGCGACGTGCCACCCGGCGAAGTTCGAGGACCCGACGTACACGATCTTCCCCTGCTGCACGAGGATCTCCATCGCCTGCCAGATCTCGTCCCACGGCGCATCGCGCCACACGTGGTGCATCTGGTAGAGATCGATGTGATCCGTCTGCATCCGATGCAAGCTCGCCTCGCACGCGCGCCGGATGTGCAGCGCGGACAGCTTCGACCGGTTCGGCCAGTCCCCCATCTCGCCGTACACCTTCGTCGCGAGCACCACTCTCTCGCGCCGCCCGCCGCCCTGCGCCAACCACGCGCCGAGGATCTTCTCGGTGATCCCCTCGCCCTTCTTCCACCCGTACACGTCCGCCGTGTCGAAGAAGTTGATCCCGACCTCGAGCGCGCGATCCATGATCGCGAAGCTGTCCTTTTCGCTCGCGTGCGGCCCGAAATTCATCGTGCCGAGGCACAGCCGGCTCACTTTCAATCCCGTGCGGCCGAGCTTCGTGTACTGCATGGCGTTTCCAGTCTCGGGGCCTCGCTTGACGCGGGCCCCGCGGAGACACAGTGTAACGTCGCCTCCCGTCATTGTCCGGTCGACGAACGCCGACGATGCCCCACCGCCACACACAGCCCGAGATCGACAGCGAGGGAGGCACGCTGCGCTTCGGGCGCGCGCTGCGCGACACGCTCCGCGGCGGCTATTCGAGTCGCGACCTGCGCGCCGACGTTCTCTCCGGCATCGTCGTCGGCATCGTCGCCTTGCCCCTCGCGATGGCGCTCGCGATCGCCTCGGGTGTCCCGCCGCAACACGGAATCTACACGTCGATCGTCGCCGGAGCCCTGATCGCGCTCCTCGGCGGCTCCCGCTCGAGCGTCTCCGGCCCGACCGCGGCCTTCGTCGTGCTGCTCGCCCCGATCTCCCAGCGCTTCGGCGTCGGCGGCCTGATGCTCGCGACGTTCATGGCCGGGATGATCCTCGTCCTCCTCGGCGTCGCGCGCATGGGGCGGCTGATCCAGTTCATCCCGCATCCCGTCACGACCGGCTTCACGGCCGGGATCGGCGTCGTCATCGCGACGCTCCAGCTCAAGGACTTCTTCGGCCTGACGGTCGTGAACATGCCCGAGCACTTCCCCGAGCGCGTCGTCGCGCTCGCGAAGGCGCTGCCGAGCGTCCACGTGCCGGATCTCTGCATCGGCGGATTCACGCTCCTCGTGCTCGTCGTCTGGCCGAAGATCACGCGGCGCATCCCGGGACCCTTGTTCGCGATGGCATTCGGCGCGGGACTCGCGTGGCTGCTTTCGCGGCTCGTCAACGGGTTCCACGTCGACACGATCGCGAGTCGCTTCACCTACGTGCTCGACGGACGGACGCTCCACGGCATCCCGCGCACGCCGCCCCATTTCGACTGGCCGTGGAACTGGCCCGGCCCCGACGGCCAGCCGCTCGAGCCGTCACTCGGCCTGTTGCGCCAGCTCATGGGTCCGGCGTTCGCGATCGCGGCGCTCGGTGCGATCGAATCCCTCCTCTGCGCGGTCGTCGCCGACGGCATGGCCGGCACGAAGCACGATTCCGACGTCGAGCTCTTCGCGCAGGGAGTCGGCAACCTCGTCGCGCCGCTCTTCGGAGGGATCGCCGCGACCGGAGCGATCGCCCGCACCGCGACCGGGATCCGCGCGGGCTCGCGCTCGCCGATCTCCGCGATCGTGCACGCGCTGTTCGTGCTCGCCGTCGTCCTTCTCCTGGCGCCGCTCCTCGGGTGGCTGCCGATGGCTTCGCTCGCCGCGCTGCTGCTCGTCGTCGCGTGGAACATGAGCGACGTGCGGCACTTCGTGCACGTCGTGCGCGTCGCGCCGAAGAGCGACCTCCTCGTGCTGCTCGCGTGCTTCTCGCTGACGGTCGTGTTCGACATGGTCGTGGCGGTCAGCGTCGGGATCGTGCTCGCCGCGCTGCTCTTCATGCGGCGCATGGCCGAGCTCTCCAGCACGCGGCTCGCGACGGACGACCATCCCCACCTGAAGGACCCGCACCTGAAGGACGTCGTCGTGTACGAGATCGCGGGCCCGCTCTTCTTCGGAGCGGCGGAGAAGGCGGTCTCGGCCATCACGCGCGTGAGCGGGAGGGCCCGGGTCGTGATCCTGGTGATGGATCAGGTGCCCGTGATCGACGTCACCGGGCTCGTCGCGCTCGAGTCGGCGATCGAGAAGCTGCAGAAGAACGGGACGTTCGTCGTGATGGCCGGTGTGCGGCCGCCTCCGCGGGCCGCGCTCGAGAAAGCGGGCCTGCGGGAGGAGCCGGGTCGCCTCGCGATGTGCGCGGACGACCGCGAGGCGGTCCTGGTCGCGCGCCTCTTCCTCGGCATCGCCGCGGACAAGTCAGTGGAGCGCGAGGCTCCAGTCGCCTAGCAGCACGAAGTCGAGCACGCTCCCGACCTCGCCGAAGCGGATCTTGAGACGAGGTTCGCGCGCGTCCTCCGGGACGTCGAACACGAGGCGCGTGATGCAGCTCTCGCCGTGCGGGAGCTCGGCGACCGGCGCGCGAGCGCCCGCGTCGACGCCTTTCGTCACCGTGAACGTCCGGCCCTGCTCGTCCACGATCACGACCTGGTGGTTGTCGAGCTTGTAGCCGACGCGTCGCGCGTGGTTCGCGACCTTCAGGTCGACGATCCAGACGGTCCCGTCCCGCTTCACGTCCTGGACGCTGAACCCGAAATCGTCGAACACGAGCTCTTCGCCGGGCGCGGCTACGCGGTCGCGGCGGACGCACGCCATCCAGCCGAACACGGCGCACAGCACGACGACGAGCGCGAGGACGCCCAGCGTCTTCACCTTCACCCCGCGTCGCTTCTCGCGATTCCGCCGAACCGTCGCTCGCGCGCACGGAACGAATCGACGGCGCGCCGCAGCGCCACGGAGTCGAACTCGGGCCACATCCGGCGCGAGAACACGAGCTCCGCGTAGGCGCTCTCCCACAGGAGGAAGTCCGAGAGCCGCCGTTCGCCGCCCGTGCGGACGAGCAGGTCGACGTCCTCCGCGCCGCGCGCGCTCGCGACGAGCCTGCCGAAGCCGTCGCGCGCGCCGCCCGACGGATTGTTCTCCGCGTCGCGCACCGCGTGCTGCACGTGGAACGCCCGCGCCGCGCTGACGATCGCGTCGCGCGACGAGTAGTCGACGGCGAGGCGCAGGTGGAGGCGCGCGCCCGTCGCGGTCGCCGTCTCGGCGCGCTCGATCGCCTGGAGCAGCGTCGTCGGCAGCCGGTCGCGCCGCCCGATCACCGAGAGCCGGATGCCGGAGAGCGCGCAGGCCTGCGCGTCGGCGTCGAGGAACTCGCGGACGACGTCGAGGATCGCTTCGATCTCCTGCGGCGACCGGCGCCAGTTGTCCGACGACAACGCGAAGAGCGTCAGCGTCGTGATGCCGAACGCCGGGGCCGCGGCGACGACGTTCCGGACGGCGCGCGCACCCGCGCGGTGTCCCTCGGTGCGCGGCAGGCCGCGGGCGAGCGCCCAGCGACCGTTGCCGTCCATGATGATCGCGACGTGGAACAAGGGGGTGCTCCTAGCGCTCCCGCACGGTGCGGATCAGGGCTTCCATGTGCGCGAGATACCGCTCGAGCGAGCGCCGTCCGGCCGGAGTCAACCGGTACTCCGTGCGCGGAGTCCGACCGTCGAAGCTCTTCGTGCACGCGACGTACTGCGCCTCCTCGAGCTTGCGCGCGTGGACGGAGAGATTGCCGTCCGACGTGCCGATCATCTCCTTCAGCTCGTTGAACGAGAGCGACTCGTGCACGGCGAGCGCGCTGACGATCGCGAGGCGCAGCCGTTCGTGGATCAACCGGTCGACCGCGCCGGAGCCGGCCGCCTTCGCGCCTTCGAGCTTGCGCAGTCGCGGGGTCTGTGCGGCGTGTTTCGCCGCGGATTTGCGCTCACCCATCGTGATGCCTCGCGATCCAGAGTCCGAAGATGATGTGGAGTCCGCCGAAGCCGGCCGCCATCCACGCGTCGCCCCAGGTCGGCGGCGAGAGCAGCGCGCTCGCGCCGAAGAGCATGAAACCGGCGCCCATGACGCGCACCGCGCCGGTCGACAGCGATCCCGCCGACACGACGCCCGCGCCGTAGCAGAGGAGCCACGTTCCGGGGAGGATGTCGAAGAGCCCCGCGCGGGCTAGACCCAGCGTCAGGCACGCGCCCGCCGCGACCGGCGGGACGAGCGCCGATGCGAAGCGCGAAGCCGTTCCGCGGAACATCGAGTTGCCGCCCGCGCGCAGCTTGTTCGCCATGTCGGTCGCGCCGACGAGCAGCGCGAGGACCGCGGCGCAGATCCAGGTGAAGAGCCATCCGGTGCGCGTCGACGCCGTGATCGCGGCGGGCGCGGCGAAGAGGGCGATCAGTCCCATGAGGACGCCGCCCCAGCCGGGGACGGCGGTGAATGCGGCGGCGCGCTCCATCGTCGAGCGAATGAAGCGCAGATCGTCGCTCGCGCGCGCGTGGAGGGCCGGCGGCGGCTCCGGGCGCGGGTCGGGGAGGCGGTGGGGAAGGGTCATGCCCTGAGACTCCCCCGGTTCGCCGATTCTGTCAAGTACTTTGTGTCGCAGAGTGGCAGCCGCGGGCCCGGCGCGCTGCTATCGTGCTCAGGACCTCGATTCCCCCATGAACGCCCTGCCCATCCTCGCCGGCGCCCTGTGCGTGATCGCGATCGCCTACCGGTACTACTCGGCCTTCCTGGCGGCCAAGGTGCTCGCCCTCGACGATTCGCGGAAGACTCCCGCCCACACGAAGTTCGACGGGCACAACTACTACCCGACGAACAAGTGGGTCCTCTTCGGCCACCACTTCGCCGCGATCTCGGGCGCGGGCCCGTTGATCGGACCCGTGCTCGCCGCGCAGTTCGGGTTCCTGCCCGGCCTGCTGTGGCTCGTCATCGGCGTGTGCCTCGGGGGTGCCGTCCACGACTTCATGATCCTCGCGGGGAGCGTGCGGCGCGGCGGCCGTTCGCTCGCCGAGATGGCGCGCGAAGAGATCAGTCCCCTCTCCGGCCTCGTCGCCGGCGTCGCGATCCTCTTCATCGTCGTCATCGCGCTCGCCGGGCTCGGGCTCGTCGTCGTCAACGCGCTCGCCGAGTCGCCGTGGGGCACGTTCACCGTGGGCGCGACGATCCCGCTCGCGCTCCTGATGGGCCTCTACATGTACCGCTTCCGCAAGGGGAAGATCGCCGAGGCGAGCGTGATCGGCGTGGTCGGACTGCTCGCCGCGGTGTGGATCGGCGGCAAGGTCGCAGATTCGAGCTGGGCCGCGACGTTCACGCTCGACCGCAAGACGATCATCCTGCTCATGGCCGGGTACGGGATCGTCGCGAGCATCCTCCCGGTCTGGATGCTCCTCTGTCCGCGCGACTACCTCTCCTCGTACCTGAAGATCGGCACGATCGCGTGCTTGATCGCGGGCGTGCTCTTCGTCCATCCGGACCTCCACATGCCGGCGTTCACGCCGTTCTGCGCGGGCGGCGGGCCGGTGATCCCGGGGAAGATCTACCCGTTCGTGTTCATCACGATCGCTTGCGGCGCGATCTCGGGCTTCCATGCGCTCGTCGCCTCGGGGACGACGCCGAAGATGATCTCGAAGGAGTCGGACGCGCGGATGATCGGGTACGGCGCGATGCTGATGGAAGGCGTCGTCGGCGTCGTCGCGCTCGTCGCGGCGAGCGCGCTCTTCCCGGGCGACTATTTCGCGATCAACACCGCGCAGAAGACGCCGGCGCAGACGGCGAAGTACGAGCGGATGGTCGACGAGCACACGGCCGCGGGCTTCGATCTGCGCCCGCAGGAGATCGACCGGCTGCAGGCGGAGTCGGGAGAGAAGAACCTGAAAGGTCGGACCGGCGGCGCGGTCACGCTGGCGCTCGGCATCGCGAAGATCTTCGACGCGGTGCCGGGGCTCTCGGGCCTGATGAAGTACTGGTACCACTTCGCGATCATGTTCGAGGCGCTGTTCATCCTGACGACGATCGACACGGGCACGCGCGTCGGGAGGTTCCTCGTCGGCGAGTTCGCCGGGCGATGGAAGCCCGAGTTCGCGCGGCACGACTGGGCGCCGGGAGCGTGGGTGACGACGCTCGCGATCGTCGCGGGCTGGGGAAGCTTGATCTGGAACGGATCGATCTCGACGCTCTGGCCGATGTTCGGCGTCGCGAACCAGCTCCTCGCGTCCGTCGCGCTGTGCGTGGCGACGACGATGATCGTGAACGCGGGGAAGGCGCGGTACGCCTGGACGACGATCGTGCCGCTCGCGTTCGTCGCGACGACGACGCTGATCGCTGGTTGGCTGTCGATCACGGACAATTTCCTCGTCATGACGAGAGTGCCCGAGACGGCGACGCAGGGCTGGATCGACGCGACGGTGACGGCGCTGCTCATGATCGCCGTCGTCGCGATCCTCGTGGATTCGACGCGGAAGTGGCTCAGGCCCGGCGGCGGCACGGCGCGGACGATCGGCGCGGAGCCCGCATCCTCGTGACGAAGCGCCTTTCGCTGCACGCGCGCATCTTCCTCGGCGCGGTGCTCGGACTCGGCCTCGGGGTGCTCGCGTACGCGTGCGCGAAGGACGCGCCGTGGCTCGCGGGCTTCATCAAGTACGTCAGCCAGCCGGTCGGCCAGGTGTTCCTGCGCCTCCTCCTGATGCTGGTCGTGCCGCTGATCTTCGCCGCGCTCGCGCTCGGCGTCGCCGGTCTCGGCGACCTGAAGAGCCTCGGCCGCGTCGGCCTGCGGACGCTCGCGTACACGGCCATCGTATCGACGATCGCGGTCCTCATCGGGCTCGTGCTCGTCCGCACGTTCCGGCCGGGCGAGGGGCTGTCGGAGGAGACGCGCGCGCGGCTGCTCGCGGGGGCGTCCGAGCGCGCCGCGGCGATCACGAGCGCGCCCGCGCCGCGGAGCGGCATCGATCTCTTCGTGCAGATCGTGCCGGACAACCCGATCAAGGCCGCGGCCGGCGGCGACATGATCGCGGTGATGTTCTTCTCCTTGATGCTCGGCATCGGGATGCTCATGGCGCGCGGCGACAAGACTCGGCGCTTCGAGGAGGCGCTCGAGGGCCTGTACGAGATCATGATGCGGCTGATCCACGTCGTGATCGGCTTCGCGCCGTTCGGCGTCGCGGCGCTGCTCTTCACCCTGACGGCGCAGCTCGGTTGGGAGATCATCGTCCAGCTCTCGCGCTACGTCGGCGTCGTGCTGCTCGCGCTCGCGATCCACCAGTTCGTCGTGTACTCGCTCGCGGTGCGCCTGCTCGGCGGGATGCGCCCCTCCGTGTTCTTCAAGGGCATCCAGGAGGCGATGATCACCGCGTTCTCGACGTCGTCCAGCAACGCGACGCTGCCGACTGCGTTGAAGGTCGCCGAGGAGAACCTCCGCCTGCCGCCGAAGATCAGCCGCTTCGTGCTGACGATCGGCGCGACCGCGAACCAGAACGGGACGGCGCTGTACGAGGGCGTGACCGTGCTCTTCCTGGCGCAGTTCTACAACGTGCACCTCTCGATCGAGCAGCAGGCGCTCGTGCTCGTGATCTGCGTCCTCGGCGGGATCGGCACGGCGGGCGTGCCGAGCGGATCGCTGCCGGTCGTCGCGGCGATCCTCGGGATGATCGGGGTTCCGCTCGAGGGGCTCGGCCTGATCCTCGGGGCGGACCGGTTCCTCGACATGTGCCGGACGGTGCTCAACGTCAGCGGGGACCTCGCGGCGGCGGTGGTCGTGTCGCGCGCGGAGAAGCGCGAGGCGTCGTGAGCTCGAAGCTCCGTCGACACGATCCTCCGGCTCGCGACGCTACCGGCTGACGGGCCGAGCGGTGGATTCTTTCGCGACCGCGCCAGCATCCCGTGGTGAGTCTCTCTTCGGCCGTCGGACCGCTCTCACCTTTCCGCTGCGTTCCCCCCCGCAGAAGAACCGATCGCGGCCATCGGACTCGAGCCCCGAGACGTTGACTCCCGCGGGCATCTCGACGCTTTCCAACACTTCTCCGGTCCCCGGATCGATCCTCCGCAGCTCGCTCTCGTCGCCTTCCCACGTCGCGTGCCAGAGCTCGCCGTCGACCCACGTCACCCCGGTGACGAAGCGGTTCGACTCGATCGTGCGCAGGATCGCGCCCGTCTCGGGATCGATCTCCAGGATCTTCCGCTCCTTGTACTGACCGACCCAGAGCGACCCTTCGGCCCAAGCGAGCCCCGAGTCGCCGCCTCCGCCCGGCGCCGGGATCGTGCCGAGCACGCGTCCGGTCTCCGGGTCGATCTTCTGGATGCGGCCCTCGGCGATCTGGAACAGGTGCTTGCCGTCGAAGGCCGTGCCGGCGCGCGCCGCGACGTCGATCGAACGCACCTTCCGCCCGCTCTCGGGATCGAGCGCGTTCAGCTTGTCTCCCGACGCGAACCACACGCTCTTCCCGTCGAAGCTCACGCCGCCCACTTGATCGACTCCAGGGAACGGTCCGTACTCGCGCAGGACCTCGGCGGCAGATTTCTTCATGCGCGCATCCTACTCCGCCGCCACCGGCGCCGGGAGCAGCAGCGTCGTCGTGATCCCCGGCACGAGCGGCGTTCTCCAGCGCCGCGCGCGCCCGCGGCCGAACGACTGCGCCTTCCCCGCCGCCTCGAGCGCGTCGAGAGATCGCTGCACCGTGCGCTGGCTCGTCGCGAGCGCGAGCGCGAGAGCCGAGCTCGACCACGCCTCCCCGTCCGCAAGGCAGGCGAGCACTCCGGCGTCTTCGCCCTCCACCGGCGGCGCGATGACGACCACCTCGCGCGCGCCGTGCGGGGCGAGCACGAAGCCTCGTTTCGTCGCGGTCACGCCGGCGATGTCCCGCAACTGTCTACGGAGCCGCGCGACTTCGACGCGCAGCCGCAACCGGTAGGAATCGTCGGCGGTTCCCCATTCGAAGGCGCGCGCGACGAGCTCGTCCCTCGCGACGTCCTTCGGCCAGGCTTCGGCGAGCGCGCGCGCGAGCGCGAACAGGACCGGGCGTCGCGCGAGCGGAACGAGCCGGCTTCCGCGGCAGACGGCGCGGCGGCAGGCGTCGACGACGACCGAGCGCGAGGCGAGAAGGGACTCGACCTCTCCGAGGAGGAGGCCTCGCTCCGCGCCGTTCGTGATCCGGCGCGCGGCGGGCGTCTCCAGGATGCGGAAAGCGCTCTCCACCTCGGCCGCCAGCGCGGGGATGCCCGCGTGACTTGCGGCGCGCTCGGCCCGGACGAGCGCGGCGCGCGCGGTCTTCGTCCGGAGACGGCGGATCGCGATGCCGGCGACGGCGAGCTCGCGGGCGGTCCTCGACGCGGGAGGCAAGGGCGCGGGGTCGAGCTGGGCGAGCTTCCGCTCGGCTTCCTCGATGCGGCCCGTCAAGAGGAGGCGCCGGATCTCGAGGAGGCGGGCGTGAGCGGCGTTCGCGCGGTCGCCGTGCTCCTCGAGCCTCGCTCGCGCGGCATCGAGCGCTTTCGCGGATCCGCCCAGGTCCCGCGAGGCGAGCGCGATCTCGGCCGCGGCGACGACGCACCTCGCGCGAGCCGCGGGCTCCCTCGGGCCGAAGGCGCGCACGGCGCGCTGGAGAAGATGCTTCGCGCGGGCGAGGTCGCCGAGCTGGGCCATCGCGATGCCGCGGAGAGCGAGAGCGTGCGCGTCGTCGCGCAGCGCGACGTGCTTCAGCGCGCCGAGGGGATCTCCTCTTCCCAGCGCGCGCGCCGCCGCCGTGATCGGTGCGTCCATCCGAATCCCGCCACACTTGTAACTCCCGGCTCGAGCTCGAACGGCCCGAAAATCCTCCTCGAGCGCGGCGATGGGCAGCGTGCCCGAGCTCGCCGCGAACCCGAAGACGATCGAACCAGGAGGAAATCAGATGACGAAGCACAAGACCGGAACGCGCCAACAATGGCTCGAGTCCCGCCTCGAGCTGCTCGCGGCGGAGAAGGAGCACACGCGGAAGGGCGACGAGCTCGCGCAGCGGCGGCAGGAGCTGCCGTGGGTCAAGGTCGACAAGGAGTACCGATTCGACACGGACGAGGGGAAAGCCTCGCTGAAGGACCTCTTCCGCGGGCGCTCGCAGCTCCTCGTCTACCACTTCATGTTCGGGCCCGACTACTCGGCGGGCTGCCCCTCCTGCTCCGCGATCGCGGACGGGTTCGACGGCTTCACGGTGCACCTCGCCAATCACGACGTCACGCTCTGCGCCGTGTCGCGGGCGCCGCTCGCGAAGTTGCAGGCGTACAGGAAGAGGCTCGGGTGGACGTTCCCTTGGGCGTCCTCGTTCGGCGGCGAGTTCAACTTCGACTACGGCGCCGGCTTCACCGAGAAGCAGCAGCTCGAGGAAGGCATCGACTACAACTACCGGCGCGAAGCCGCGATGCGGAAGGGATCTGGCGAGGACGGCCCCGTCGGCGAGATGGCGGCGTCGGCCGGGACCGACGTGTCGACGTATCTGCGCGAGCGGCCGGGGATGAGTGCGTTCGCGATCGAGGACGGGGCGGTCTTTCACACCTACTCCACGTACGCGCGCGGGCTCGACGGCCTGTGGGGCATGTACCAGTGGCTCGACCGCGCGCCGAAAGGGCGCAACGAGACCGGATTCTGGTGGCGGCGCAACGACGAGTACGCGCAGCGCTGAGCGGCGCGGAGGTGTGCTCATGCGATCGCGGACTCTCGAACGAACGTTCTCCGAGCGGACTTCCGAGCGAGCCTTCCTCGGCGTCTCGGCGCTGATCTTCGCTGCCAGCACGGCGGTGACGATCGTCTGGTGCGGGTCGATGTCGACGATGGGCGGGATGGAGATGCCCGGCGGCTGGACGATGTCGATGGCCTGGATGCGGATGCCGGGTCAGACGTGGGTAGGCGCGGCGGCGACGTTCGTCGGCATGTGGGCCGTGATGATGGTGGCGATGATGCTGCCTTCGCTCGTGCCGATGCTGCTGCGCTACCGGCGGGCCGTCGGCGTCGAGGGCGAGGAGCGCCTCGGCCGGCTGACGGCGATCGTGAGCGCGGGCTACTTCCTCGTGTGGACCGCGTCCGGAGTCGTCGCGTTCCCGTTGGGCGTCGCGCTCGCGGCTGTCGAGATGAGACAGCCGGCGATCGCGCGCGCCGTTCCTTTCGCGGTGGGCTGGATCGTCGCGATCGCCGGCGTTCTCCAGTTCACCGCGTGGAAGGCACGGCACCTCGCGTGTTGCCGGGCGGAGCCCGGGTACGGCCGCGTGATGGCGGCCGACACCGGCACGGCCTGGCGACACGGCCTGCGCCTCGGCCTCCATTGCATCACCGCCTGCGCCGGTCCGACGGCGATCCTCCTCGTCCTCGGGGTCATGGATCTCCGCGCGATGGCGGTCGTGGGTGCTGCGATCACCGCCGAGCGTCTCGCGCCGGCCGGGGTCGGCGTCGCGCGGGTCGTCGGGGCCGCCGCGGGGGTCGCGGGGTTGTTCCTGATCACGCAAGCTCTCAGGATGGCGTGACGCATCCGCATGGAAGTACGGATCATGAGAGCGCTCCTCGCCGGCCTGCTCCTGATCGCCGGTTGCCGCGCATCCGGACCGCGGAGCCTCGATTCGATCGACCCGCTGCGCGAGCGCTTCGACGCGCACCCGGACCGAGTCCATTTCATCGCGCTCCTCTCCCCCACCTGAGGCGCGTGCCTCGCGGGCGGCGTGTCCGTCCGGAAGGGAATACTCGAACGATTCCCCGACGCGCGCATCGACATCGAGATCGTGTGGGTCGACATCCTGCCGATGGACGACGCCGCGGCGGCGCAGGAGGCCGCGAAGCTCTTCGCGAGCGACGCGCGCGTGAGCCAGTTCCACGACCCCGCGCTCGTCACGAGCGGCGCGTTCGTCGATGGCCTGATCGCGCACCCGCCGGCGTGGGACATGTACCTCTTCTTCGCGCCGGGCGAGACGTGGAGAAGTGCTCCGCCGCGGCCGGTCGACTGGATGCACCAATTGAGCGGCGGGCGCGGGCCGCGGAAGCGGTTCCGGACCGGTGACGATCTGACGCGGAGCCTCGAGGCCTCCGCGGCGGCGTTGATCGTGGAAAAATGAACCTGGTTCGGTACCGGCTCCGTTCCTGGTCGGCCGACGATGACACCGCACGAAGAGACGATGGCAGGCGAGGGCTGGCTGCGGCACGCCGCGGCGCTGCGCCGGCTCGCAGCGAGCCTGATCCGCGACGAGCACGAGGCCGACGATCTCGTGCAGGAGACGTGGCTGCGCGCGCGAGGGAGCGATGCGCCGCTGAACGCGGGCTGGTTCCGGACGGTGGTCCGCAATCTCGCGCACGACCGGATGCGCGAGCGCGGGCGAAAGCAGCGCACGGAGAGGGACGTCGCGCGCGAAGAGCGCATCCCGAGCGGAGAGCAAGTCGCGGAACGGCTCGAGGTGGCGCGACGAGTCGCCGAGGAAGTCGCGCGGCTCGCGGAGCCGTACCGGACGACGATCCACCTGCGCTACTTCGAGGATCTCTCGCCCGAGGAGATCGCGCGCGCCGCCGGCGTCCCCGTCGAGACGGTGCGGACGCGACTGCGGCGCGGCCTCGCGACGCTGCGTCAACGGATGGACCAGACGCACGGCCGCCGCGAAGCGTGGGCACTCGCGCTCGCGCCGCTCGCAGCCCGCACCGGACCGACGACAGGCGGAGTCCTCGCCGCAACAGGAGCGATCATGAGCACGAAGTTGATGGTTGCTGGAGCGGCGGCGGTCGTGATCGCGTTGGGGCTTCTGTTCGGCGTGTCGCGCCTGCGCTCGAGCGAGGCGCGCGCCCAAACGGAACCTCAGAAGCAGGCGCAATTGGAGTCCGAGCTGCGCACGCGGATCAGCGGAGCGCTCGCTGCGACGCGCGAAGCCGTTCCTGCGCCGACGCCGAGCGCTCGGACTTCCGCGTCCGTGGAAGTGCACGGCACGGTCGTCATCGAGGATGAGAAAGGCGTCGAGCACGCGAACGAGTCGGGAACGCTGACGATCGCTCACTACAACACAGAGCAGGACGCCGCATTCCAGGCAGTTGCCGTGAAGGACGGCGCGTGGACGACTTCCATCCCGCCCGGTCGCAACCTGATCGTGGGCAAGCTCGTCGCTGGCGATCGCGAAGTTCTGCTCCCTCAACCTCGCCCGCTCGTGGCGGGACGCGATCCGATCGCGGTACGAGGCAAGTGGCTCGCGCACGGTTGGCTGCGCGTCGTCGACGCGACGACGAAGCAGGAGCTCAGCGGGGTCGAAGTGCGCACTGCCGGAAACTACCGAGCGGCTCCGCAGTGGACCCACCCCGGCGACGATGCGCTGATCAAGACTGTCGTGTCGGGAGGCGTCTCGCCGGTCGAACTCCCCGACGCGCAGCGACTCGTCCAATATTGGGTACACGCACCCGGCTACGCATGGGGACGTGTGGACGTCGATCATCGAGTCGACGGTCAGCGCACGGTCGAGCTCTCCCCGAGTCCCTCCTCCGTCGTGGTGACGATCGTCGGCGAAATTGCTCCCGAGAAGGCCCGCGTCCGCTTGTACACGCGGGCAGAGAGTTTCCAGGAGGGCGGGTTCACGTTCCGCATGCCCGAGCGCCCGGAACACTGGCTCGCGGCAGTGAACGTGAGCGCATCCGGAGGCGGGCCCGTGCGCATCGAGGACTTCCAGGGCGGCGAGTACGTCGCCGCGGTCGAAGTGGGCGAGTACGAGGAGACGATGCGGATCGGGGAAGCACCGGTCGACGTGCCGATCGGCGGCACGGCCGCGGTCGCCGTGTCGATCGATCCGTCGATCCTGGATGTGCCGCGCACCCATCTCTCCGGAGTCATCGAGGTTCCGGAGGGCTTGGATACCAGACGGTGCACGCTGCGCTTGAAGCGCGTCGGCAGCGGCGAGAGGGACTTCCGGGCGGAGCTCCGCGAAATGTCGTTCAACCGCGGCGACGAGAGGCACCTGCACTGGGACGCCGGCCTCGTGCGCACGGGCGACTACGACCTGACCGTGAAGGGCATCGAGCTCCGCGCCGTGATCCACGCCCCCGGACCCGGCGAAACGAAGTTCGATCTGACGATCCCCCCGATCGTCAAGGTCCGCGTGGACGTCGTCGACGCGGACAGCGGGGCGAAGATCGATCCCGAGAGGGTCCATTGGGAGGGTCCGCGTCTCGAGGGGCAGAAGGAGTTCGAGCACGTGCCGATCTACCGCGATCCGCGCACGGGGTTCTTCGACTTCGTCGCGCCGCGCGGAGACGTGCGGGTCTATTTCCACCATCCGGGCTATCGCGACGTCGACAAGACGCTCGCTCTCGTGGGACCCGAGGAGACGTTCACGATCGCGCTCGAGCGCGCGCGCTAGCTAGCCCACGCGCCCCACGCGCATCCCGATCGGCCAGCGGACCGTCTTCACGGTCCCTTCCGCTCCCCACGCGCGCGCGAGGTCCGCTCGGAAGACTTCGATCCGCTCGCGCCCTTCCGCCTTCTGCATCGCGAGGATCGCGGACCAGGTCTCGAGGTACCCGAGGAACTCCGCGAGGCTCCAGTCCATCCGGATCTCGAGCTTCGGCGCCTCGATCTCGAGGAACGGGAACGTCAGCGATCGATACCCGTCCTCCGTGTGCCGCCGCTCGGGAGGCCAGTGCTTGTCCAGCGGTCCCCAATAGAAGGAGGCGATCACCCGATCCACCGCCTCGTCGATCAGCGGCGTCGCGTAGGTCACCAGCGCGATCGTCCCTCCGAGCCGGGACACCCGCCACACCTCCGCGTAGTACGTCGCGAGATCGAACCAGTGCGCCGCCTGCGCCGCGACGCAGAGGTCGACGGACTCCTTCTCGAGCCCCGACGCCTCCGCTCCGGCGCGACGGTACTCCACGTTCGGACGCGGCGTCGCGGCGGCGAGCTGCTTCTCGCTCGCGTCGGTCGCCACGACGCGCTCGAAGCGCGAGGCGAGTGCGACGGAGAGCTGACCGGACCCGCAACCGCAGTCCCACGCGAGCTCGCGGCGCGCGCACGCGCTCGCGAGGAAATCGAGGAGCTCCTCCGGATACGTCGGACGGTGCGCGGCGTAACCCTTCGCGACGACGGAGAAGTGGTCGGAGAAGTGCGCCTTCGGGGACTCGGCCATGGCGGCGCCCATCGTGATGCTGGGCGCGCGCCGTTTCCACCCGCGGCTCCCGCCTCCGTAGGATGTCGCCATGCTCCCGCTCCTCTTCTGCCTCGTCGCGTCCCAGGAACCGCTGCGCGTCGAGGTGCGATTCGCCGCATCGGCGCGCGCCGAGCCGCTGACCGGCCGCGCCTACGTCGCCTTCGCGCGGAAGGACAATCCCTCGCCGATCGACGCGACCGACGGCAACGGGGTTCCCCTGTTCGGCGTGGACGTCGCGGATCTCGCACCCGGCGCGCCGGCCGTCGTCGACGCGTCGACCTTCGGGCATCCGATCGAGTCCCTCGCCGATCTGCCGGCGGGCGAGTACTTCGCGCAGGGCTTCTTCAACGTCTACACGCGCTTCGAACGCGGCGACGGGAAGACGATCTGGGCGCACGCCGATCGCTGGGAAGGCCAGGACTGGAAGCGCTCTCCCGGCAATCTCTCGAGCAAGCCCGTGAAGCTCTCGATCGATCCGAGGAAGGGCGGCGTCGTCGCGCTCGAGTGCACGGAAGCGATCCCTCCGATCGAGTTTCCCAAGGACACCGACCAGGTGAAGCACCTGCGCCTCGAGAGCGCGCGCCTCTCGAAGTTCTGGGGCCGGCCGATCGAGATCGCCGCGACGGTCCTCCTCCCGAAGGGATTCGACGCGCATCCCGACGCGAAGTACCCGGTCGTGTACGACCAGGACCACTTCTCGCTGCGCCCTCCGGGCGGATTCGGACGCGGACGCATCGACGCGTTCTGGATGGGCGACGACGCGCCGCGCGTCCTGCTCGTGACCTTCCAGCACCCGACGCCCTTCTACGACGACTCCTACGCCGTGAACTCCGAGAACAACGGGCCGTACGGAGACGCGATCGTCGAGGAGCTGATCCCCGCGGTGGAGAAGCGCTTCCGCGCGATCGGCGAGCCGTGGGCGCGCGCGTTGACCGGCGGATCGACCGGCGGCTGGGAAGCGCTCGCGCTCCAGATCTTCCATCCGGACTTCTTCAACGGCTGCTGGGCGCTGTGCCCCGATTCGCTCGACTTTCGCGCGCACCAGATCGTCGACGTCTACAAGGACGACAACGCGTACTTCATCGAGAAGGAGTTCATGCGCATCGATCGTCCGACGAGGCGGCAAGTCGACGGGAACGTCGTCGAGATGATGAAGGACGAGAACCGCTACGAGCTCGCCGTCGGCGACAAGTCGCGTTCGGGCGGGCAATGGGACGGCTGGGAAGCGGTGTTCAGCCCCTGCGGCGCCGACGGCTATCCGCAGCGGATCTGGGACAAGCGCTCGGGCAGGATCGACCACGCCGTCGCCGCGTCGTGGAAGGAGCGCTACGACCTGCGCGCGGTGCTCGAAAAACGCTGGAAGGAGATCGGAGCGAGCCTCGTCGGCAAGCTCCACGTCTACGTCGGCGAGGACGACAGCTACTACCTCGAGAACGGAGTGCGGTACTTCGAGACGTTCCTGAAGAAGACCGACCCGCCGTACGCGGGCAGCGTCGAGTACGGCGCGAACGCGCCGCACGGCTACGGGCCCGACCTCCCGACGGTGATCCGCGCGATGGCGGAGCGGATGGAGAAGACGAAGCCGGCTGAAGCGAGCTCGAAGGCCTGGCGCTACTAGGTCGACTCGGTGCGCCGGTTCGTCCTCTTCCTCGCGCTCGTCGCCGGTCTCCGCGTCCTGCTGTTCGCGGCGGCGTTCCCGCCGTTCGACAACATCGACGAGGAGCCGCACTTCGATCTCGTGTGCAAGTACGCGCACGGCGAGATCCCCGGGAAGGGGCTCGAGCGGTACGCGCCGGAATCGTCGCGCATCATCGCCCTCGGCCGCTCGACGCAATTCCTTCTCCCGCCCGATCCGGCGGGATCGGAAGCGACGCCGCGCTGGAAGCTGCCGGAGCCGCAGCGCAGCCGTGAAGTCGCCGCGCACTTCGAGCGCTGGAGCGGCAGACTCAATCACGAGTCGCAGTCGCCACCCGTCTACTACGCCGTCGCTGGAGTCTGGTACGACCTCGGGAGGCTGTTCGGGATCCGCGGCGTCGCGCTCGTCTACTGGATCCGCTTCCTGAACGCGCCGCTCCTCGCGCTGACGGTCTGGCTCGCGTACCGGTTCGTCGTGCGGCATTTCCCCGACCGGCCGACGCTGCACCTGGCAGTTCCCTGGCTGCTCGCGTTCCTCCCGCAGGACGTCTTCTACTCGATCAACAGCGACGTGCTCCTGGCACCGCTCGCGCTCGGAGCACTCGATCTCGCGCTCGTCGCCGCGGCGCGCGAACACAGGAGCCTCGGCCTCCACGCCGCGGTCGGGCTGCTCGTCGCGGCGGCATTCCTGACGAAGTACACGAACGTGGTCGTCGTCGCGCTCGCGGCGGGCGTGCTCGTCTTCGCCAAACGGCGTTCGGACGCGCGGGAGCTCGCCGTCGCGGCCGGCGCGGCGGCGCTGCCGGTCGCCCTGTGGTTCGGGCGGACACTCCTCCTCGGCGGCGACGCGACGGGCGCCGGCGGCAAGATCGAGGCGCTCGGCTGGACGGCCAAGCCGCTCGCGCGCGTGCTCGACCACCCGATCCTTTCGCCCGCGGGCGGCTGGACGTTCCTCTCCGAGTTCGTCCGGACTTCCTGGCGCGGCGAGTTCGTCTGGCACGGCCAGCGCGTCGCATCGACGTTCGCCGACTCGTTCTACGTCGGCTCGAGCCTCGTCCTCGCGTGCCTCGGCGCGATCGCGCTGCTCCGCGGCACGCGGCGCGCCGCGGAGATCGTCTGCTGCGCGTCGCCGCTGCTCTCCGTGCTCCTGCTCGCCGGTCTCTCGATGGCGTTCGACTTCGGCGCGAGCCGCTACCCGTCGAAGGATTCGCCGTACTTCACTTCGGGCAGGCTCGTGCTCGGCTCGCTCGTGCCGTTCCTCGCGCTCTACGCGGCGGGCATCGAGCAGCTCTTTCCGCCGCGCGCGCGCGCAGTCGGCACGTGGGCACTCCTCGCGATCACCGCAGCGATCGCCGTCGTCTCCGAAGTGGCGGTGACCGCGGACGTCTTCGCGAGCCCGTGGAACGCGTTCCACCTCGGGAGCTGAACCGGAAAAGGAGCGGGGCCCGCGGTCGTCCGGACCGCAGGCCCCGCCGTCGTCGATGCGCTCGAGCTAGTGCGGCTTGACCGGGACTTCGCAGCCGCCCTTGCCCTTGCACGAGTTCTTTCCGGCGCAGCCGGCGTCGCCGGTCTTGCATCCGCCTTGACCCTTGCAGGCGTTCATGCCCTTGCAGGCGTGCTTCGCCGCGGCCGCTGCGTCGCTAGCCTTCTCGGTGCTCGCTGCCGCGGACTTCTCGGCCGCGGGCTTCGCCGTCGAGGCTGCCGGAGCAGCCGGGGCCGCCGGCTTCTCTTCCGAGCAGCCGATCGTGAAGCCCGCGATCATGCCGGCCACCGCCATCGGGAGGAGCAGGCTCTTCGCGTTGCGGGAATCGGTGTGGTTCTTTCTCATGGATTGGTTCTCTTCGTGAGTTGGTATGCGGAAATGGGCAGCCGGCGCCGCGTCCGCCCGACTACGGAAACAGGATGCCACACGGAACGGACAATTTCACCAGATGCACACCCGCACACCGATCCTGCTCGCCGGCGCGGCCGTCCTCGTTGCACTCCTGCTCGTGCTGTGGTTCGCGCTCCATGCGCGCGAATCCGGAGCTCCGATCAGCCACCAGGTGGACGCGCAGGCGCCCGCTGCCGCGGGATTCTCCGCGGAGGGCGCCGCGCCGCGCGCCCTCGCCGCGGCGCCCGAGGCCGACCGCAGGACGGCCGAGGTCCGCGCGGCGGCCCTGCCCGCGAGCGACGAGCCGGCGGCGGCGCGGCGCCCCGACCTCGAGGCGCGCGAGTGGATCGTGTTCCGCGTGAAGGACGACCACGGGGCTCCGGTCGCCGCGGCGGAGATCCAACTCGCCGGCCTGCGCCGCAAGAGCGAGCGCGGCTCCTGCTTCGGATGGCGCGGCGAGCCTTCATCGGGGAAGACCGCGACCGACGGGACGCTGAAGCTCCCCTACCCCGTCTGGGTCAACCTCGACGACGAGACCGGCGAGATCGTGCTGTACGTGCGCCATCCGGACTACGCGACGTTCGAGGACCAGGGCTGCAAGATCGCGCCGGTCGTCGACATCGTCCTGAAGCGCGGCTCGACGCTCGTCATCGCGGGCTGGATCGGCGCGCGCGAGCACGTCGTCACCGACGTCACCCCGTTGTTCTCGTGGGACGTCGATCTCTCGGCGGACGACTGGTTCCCGCGCCGCGACGGCAGGCTGACGACGACGCGTGTCCATCCGGGCACGCACGTCGTGTACCTCCAGTGGCAATCGAAGGAGCTCGGCACGTTCTTCAGCGACATCACGGAGTTCACGCTCGTCCAGGGCGAGGACCTCGACCTCCTGCTCGAGCTCCGGCCCGCGCAACACCTCGTCGGCAAGATCGGCGACGAGGTGCCGCGACCCGTCGTCGACGGCGAGGTGTCGATCGGGATCCAGGGAGGTGCGGGGCGCGCGTCGGTGCTCCACCGGCGCAGCGTCGCCGTCCAGCCGGACGGCAACTTCGAGTTCACGGCACTCCCGCCCGGCGACGCGCAGATCGTCGGGCTCTGTCGCGGCTGGGCGTCCGCGCGCGTGCGCGACGAAGGACCCGCGAGCGCCGGCTCGGTGCCCGACGAGCACAGCTGGATGGCGCCGCGCCTCGACGTCCGCAGCTTCGAGGGCCTCTACGAGCTCCGCATGGAGCCGACGGCCGCTCTCGAGCTCTCGCTCGTCGATCCCGACGGAAAGCCCGCCGCCGGCGTGACGATCAAAGCGTGGCCGAACGTCTGCTGGCGCATCAACGCGTGCAGCATGTTCCTCGACGACCGGTCGTGGTCGGGGAAGAGCGACTCGAACGGGCTCGTGCGCATCGAGGACGTGCCCGCGGGCGAGCACGGCATCGGCGCGGAGGATCCCGACCTCGACCTTCCGATCGCGGAGGCGGGCGGCGGAGGCGGCATGCGCATCCACCACGTGACGTTCGTCGCGGGCGAGACGGCGCGCAAGAGCTTCACGCTCGAGCGCAAGAGCGCGCGCTGACGTCCTACTTCTTCTGCGGAACGACGATCGACGCGAGGACCGAGAAGACCAGGATCCCTCCGACGACTGTGAGCGCGACGCCGGTCGGGATCTTGTACTCCTCCGGCAGGCACATCTTGACGCCGACGAAGATCAGGATCGCGGCCAGGCCGAACCTGAGGAAGCGCAGGTACTTCATCACGCCCGAGACCGCGAAGAAGAGCGAGCGCAGTCCGAGGATCGCGAAGACGTTCGACGTGAGGAGGACCAGCCGGTCGTTCGACAGCGCGAGTGCCGCGGGGACCGAGTCGACCGCGAACAGCACGTCCGTGCTCTCGACGACGAGCAGCGTGAGGAACAAGGGCGTCGCGAACAGCTTCCCCGAGCGGCGCACGAAGAAGTGGCTGCCCTCGTACGTCTCGGTCACCGGCACGAGCTTGCGCGTGACGCGCAGGACCGGATTCTTCGACGGGTCGGTGTGGGTGTCCCCCTGGAACAGGAGCTTGATCCCGGTGAGCACGAGGATCCCGCCCATGAGCCACACCATCCAGTGGAACCTCTGCACGAGCGCGACGCCGCCGAACAGGAACAAGGCGCGCATCCCGACGGCGCCGAGGATGCCCCAGAACAGCACGCGGTGTCTGCTCGCCGGGGGCACGGCGAAGAACGTGAAGATCACGAGGAAGACGAAGATGTTGTCGACGGAGAGCGCGTACTCGGTCACGTAGCACGCGAGGTACTCCGCGGCCCGGCCCGGATCGTCGAAGCGCGCGAGGACGCCGCAGAAGCCGAGACCGAGGGCGACCCAGACCGCGGTCCAGGCGAGCGCCTCCTTCGTCGTGATCTCCCGCGCCGTGCGGTGCAGGAGACCGAGGTCGATCGTCATCGTCGCCAGGACGACGATGCCGAAGACGATCCAGAGAATCGGGTGTTCCATTTCAACCGTACAGGAGCAGTCGGATCCCCGGCGGCAGCCGCTTCGTCAGGCCCGCGACCACGTGGCCGCGCAGCAGGTGGTAGATCGCGCTGCGCTGCGTCGATCCGATCAGGATGCCCGTGACGCCGAGCGCCTCGGCCGCGCGGACGATCCCTTCGACCGCGTTGTACGACACGGTGTAGATCGGGATCAACGTCGAACCCTCGCCTTCCGCGACGCGCGCGGCGTTCGCGAGCGCCTCGATCCCCTCGGCCTTCGGCTTCCAGTTCGCGGTGCGGACGAAGAGGCCCGTCCGTTCCTCGACGTAGAGGCCGTAGATCGTCCGTCCGCCGCGACCTTTCTCGCGCGAGATCGCCTCGGCGACGATGCCCGGATTTGGCGAGCGCAGGGCGACCAGCGTGCCCGACGGATACAGCTGGGAGATCGCGGTCGCCTGGTTCAGGCTGAGGAGCTCGAGCTTCTCGGACGTCTCGAGCTTCGCCTCGGACTCGAGGATGCGCTGCGGCGTCAATCGCGCGACGAGCGGGATGCCGTAGAACATGTCCGCGAACCACTTCCGCCGCGTCCCGACGGCCATCACGAGGCCGACGGCGACCAGTGTGCCACCGAAGAGCGTCGCGTAGTGCTTCGTGTACAGGTTCACCGACCACGCGACGAGCACGAGGAGCGTCGTGAAGAGGCCGACGACGAACTTGAGCCCGCGGTCGCTCGCGCGCCAGCGGATGACGTCGAGCCCGGCGGAGCTGAGCACGAACGCTCCGAGCAGCCCGAACGCGTAGAGGTCGCCGAGCGTCTCGATGTCCCCCCTCGTGAAGAGGATCACGAGCACGGGGATGATCGTCGCGACGAGGATCGCGACTTGCGGCGTCTCGAAGCGGCGGTTGCGGCGCGAGACGGCCGACGGCATGAAGCCGCTCTCCGAGAGCGCGACGAACACGTGGTAGCAGCCGATGATCGCGGTGTTCGCCGCGAACAGGAGGAGCGAGGAGCCGGTCAGGACGACGGCGATCTTCACCCACTGTCCGCCGAACGCGCCGCCGACCTCCGAGATGAGACGTTCCTTCTCCTGGAGCTTCGTCTGGGCGTCGAGGAGCGCCACGGAGAACAGCGTGAGCAGCGGCGCGGTCGCGATCATCGTGAGCACGACGTAGCGCATGCCCCTCTTCGCCGTGTCCTTGATCGGGAAGCGCATCGCCGGGCTCAGCTGGCTGATGCTCTCGAGCCCGGAGAACGCGAGCCACGCGCCGGAGAACCCGATGACGAAGGTCTGGACGTCGAGGTGCTTCGCGAACGAGAGGCTGTCGAGGATCGCGTGCCAGTGCTCGGAGTTCGCCTTGAACGCGATGGCGACGATCACCGCGACGTCGACCGCGAGGGCGAAGGCGGCCATGACGAGGGAGAGCGCCGCGCTCTCGCGGATGCCGATCGTGTTGACGATCGCGAGGAAGAGGAGCGTCGCGACCGCGAAGTTGACGATGTGGTTGTCGAAGACCTGGAAGATGCTCCCGAGGTAGTGGATCCCCGAGATGGACGAGATCGCGGACGTGAGGAAGTAGTCGACGGAGATCAGGAGACCTCCGACGCAGCCCATGAGCGGACTGAAGGCGGCCGTGGCGATGCTGACGACGCCGCCGCCGTCGGGTTTCCGCCAGCAGATCTCGACGTACTTCGACGCGAGGAGCAGGAAGCCGATCAGGGCGGCGCCGACGAAGAGCGGAACCGCGTTGCCGACGCCGTACCGGTGCTCCATCGACCCGTACAGGATCCCGGGCACGTAGTAGACCGACGTGCCGATGTCGCAGAAGACGACGGCCCAGACGAGCAGCGGCGTCAGCTGGCGCAGACTGCTCTCGGCAGCGTGCGGATGATGCGGTTCCTGCTCGTCGCCGGGATGGGACACGGGAGTTCGGGAGGCGGCGAAGGGCCGGGAGCACGCCAGAGTACGAAATCCTCCGCTCGATCCAATTCGGAGGAATGGTGGGCCCCGCAGGACTCGAACCTGCGACCCAGGGATTATGAGTCCCCTGCTCTAACCAACTGAGCTAGAGGCCCGGCGCGCGCACATGCTACCGAGGGGCGGGGAGCGATGCGCGCAGCTCGCGGGCGCGGTCTTCGCGCCCGAGCGCGGGCTGCGGACCCGCGCCCGAGTCCTCGGCTCCGGCTTCGTACACCTGCGCGATGCCGGGATGGTGCAAACGACCCAGGATCTGGGCCTCGTGCCGGAAGCGATGGATGCGCGAAGGCGCGCCGATCCCGGCGTGGAGAACCTTGAGCGCGACACGCCGCCGCGGGTTGTCCTGCTCCGCGAGGTAGACGACGCCCATGCCGCCCTCGCCGAGCACGTCGAGCACGCGGTAGGCGCCGATGCGCTCCGCGGCATCGACACGGACTCGACGCTCTCGAAGCCCGATCCTGCTGCATGCCCGCGAGCAGGGACTCCAGCTCGGCGCGGAGATCCGGATCGGTGGCGCACTCGGCATCGAGGAGCTGCGCGCGATTCGCGGGATCGAGCTCGATCGCGCGCACGAAGACCTCTCGCGCCCGCCGATAGAGCGCCGCGTTCACGTGGTCCTCGTCTCGCCCATCGGATCAGCGGCCTTCGCCAAGCCGCTCGGCGATCGCCGCCTCCTGCTCGGGCTTGTTCCACCGCTGGTAGAGATCGCGCAGCAAGGCGAGGCTGTTCCGCGTGCGCGGATCGGCGTCGCCGTACGCGGAAGAGCGGACGTCCGCGGACTCGACGATCCGCGCTTCCGCCTCCTCGTACCGCTCGAGATGCACGAGGCACATCCCGAGCAGCTCGGCCTGCTCGGAGAGGACGCGCGGATCGAGGTGGAGCCGGTCGCGGCCCAGCACGTAGGCTTCGCGCGCGATCGCTTCCGCTTCCGCAGCACGCTCCTGGTCGAGGCGCAGGTGCGCGATGTCGGTCCGCGCCTGGATCGTCTCGATGCACTCGCCGTCGACCATCCTCGGCAGGTCGTGCAGCATTTCCTCGGAGAAGGCGTCGGCGTCCTCGAGGCGTCGCCTTGCGACGGAGACGTTCATCAAGGCGTGCTTCGTCGCGAACGTGTTCGGGTGGGCTTCCCCCAGCACGCGCCGGCGAATCGCCAGAACCTGGTTCCAGAGCTCCACCGCGTCGTCGAGCCGGCCCTGGTACGCGATCTCCGTCGCGAGGTTGTTCAAGGTGGTCAGGGTGTCCGCCCGTTCCTCGCCGAGCATCTTCTTCTTCCCGTCCCAGACCTTCCGGATCATCGCTTCCGCGTCGGCGTGCTTCCCCTGCGCGGAGTAGACGCTCGCGAGCTCCTCGGTGTAGTGCAACGCGTCGCGATCCTCCGCTCCCGCCGCGGCCTCCTGCTGGCGAACGGCCCGCTCGAGCTCCTTGGCGGCGTCCGGGAATCGCCCTTCGCTCTTCAGCACGATCCCGAGATCCGCGACGCAGGCCGCGTGCATCGGATGCGTCTCCGGCAGCGAGCTGATCGCCTCGCGCAGCATCGTCTCCGCCTCCTGTAGGCGGCCGCGCTTCCCGAGCACCTGCGCGACGTACTTCGAGGCGTTCATCGTGTCGATCCCGGCGGTGCCTTGGATCTCAATGAAGACGTCGCGCGACTCGCGCAGCAGGGGCTCGGCTTCTCCGAGCCTGCCGAGATTGATGAGCGCGCGGCCGAGCAGGCACTCCGCCTGTGCGGTCCGCCGGGCCCGGGGGCCCGCGACGTCGCCGAAGAGCTCGAACGCCCGGCGCAAATGCGGCTCGGCCTCGGCGCTGCGTCCGAGGACGAAATAGGTCAGGCCGATCGTGTGCCGCACCGTCGCCTCGGACTCGGCGTCCGCGGCGAACGCCGTGCCGATCCTCGCGGCCATCCCCTCGAGCACGTCGACGACCTTGACGTCGCGACCGAGCTCCTTCGGATCGGCGGACTGGAGCGTGTCCTCGATGAAGCGGTAGGACGAGCGCACCCGAGCGGCCTCGGCGTTGGCCAGTTTCACCGCCTCCACGGCCTGCGCCGTCTTGCGGTCGGCGACGATCGCCTGCCAGGTCGTGCCAGCAATGCCGAGCACGAGCACGAGGAAGATGCCCGCGATCCCGCCGACGAGCACGCGGTTGCGCCGCGCGAACTTCGCGAGCTGGTACATCGTGCTCGGCGGCCGCGCGAAGATCGGCTCCTCGTCGAGGAAGCGCCGGAGATCGTCGGCGAGGTCCCGCGCGCTCGCGTACCGGCGGTCGCGTTCCTTCTCGAGTGCGCGCGCGAAGATCGTCTCGAGGTCTCCGCGCAGCGCTTTCGAGAGCGCGCCGAGGGGCGCGGGTTCCTGCTCGCGGATCGCGCGCGCCGCCTCGGGAAGGCTCTTCCCGTGGAGGTCGACGGGCAGTCGTCCCGACAGGAGCTCGTACCCGACGACTCCGAGCGCGTACACGTCTGCGCGCGCGTCCACGAGCGCGGGATCCGCGCCGAGCTGCTCGGGACTCATGTAGGGAAGCGTCCCGAGCACCTCGCCCGCCCGCGTCACGAGCGTCGGCGCGCCCGATCCCTCCGCGGCGGCCCGCGCGATCCCGAAGTCGAGGATCTTGGGAGCTCCGTTTTCGTCCACGAGGATGTTCGCGGGCTTCAGATCGCGATGGACCACACCCTTCTGATGCGCGTGCTCCACGGCATCCGCGACCTTCGCCAGCAGCTCGATACGATCCCGCGTGCCGAGCTCGTGCTTCTCGGCGTAGAGGATGAGGGGCTCGCCACGAATCAGCTCCATTGCGAAGAAGGGCTGCGGACCGATCCCCAGGTCGGAGGTCCCA